>CAVVON010000027.1:0-186052 GCA_963749815.1 uncultured Alphaproteobacteria bacterium
GCCCAGAGACCGGCGGGTGGGTCTAGGATTGGCTATCGCCCTTTCGATCGTGCAGGCTCACGGCGGTGAAATTGTCCTCAGCAACAGGCCGACGAGGGGACTGCGCTCCAGTCGTTCTACCCCGATAAAGGAAATGGCATGACCAAATCCTGAATCAGGCAAAGAGTATTCGTAAGCCGGCCGCAAGTACGGGAGAACGCAACGGCCGACGCCGGGGGCCCTCAGTCTGGAACTTTCGGGACGATCGCCCCGCTATCGCACGCACAAGCTAGACGAACTTGCCGCGGTGCTTGAGCCAATCCGTTGATCTCGATCAAAGACGATCGGCCTATCGACAGTATTCTGAGTTGCTATCCACTCCAACCATGAGTAGCCGGCCATATGAGCCGTAAACACCTTTTACTGCTCGTCATCGCGCTCGCGTTGGTCGGGGGCTTCGGTCTTGGCGCTTGGGCCTACTTTTTGCGGCCAATTGCGGTTGAAGTCGTCAGTTCCGAGCGCGATGCGGCGGTCCAGGTGTTCGGCCTCGGAACAGTCGAAGCGCGCGTCACATCGAAAGTCGGATTTAAGGTAGCTGGTATCCTTGTCGATCTTCAGGCGGATGTCGGAGATCGGGTATCGCGAGGCGCGGTCCTAGCTCGGCTTGACGACCGCGAACAAACCGCACGCATGGGCAGGGCCAAGGCAGCTATTGATCAAGCCGAAGCGACTCTACTGAGAGCGACCGCGAAATGCTTCGGAAAAGGCTCAAGCCAATTATGCAAATGCCAAGACCATCAACGAGCGACGGCAATCGTTGCTCCAGGGTAATAACACAACCGTGGAAGCGGCTCAGACCGCGAAGGCGGTCCACGACGCCACACTCGCAGACGTGAGCCTTGCGTCCGGTGATGTTGCGGTGGCGCGCGCCGCGATCAACGACGCCAAGGCGCAGAAACAACTTGAAGCGGCGACCCTCGACTTTCATACCCTGTCGGCGCCGTACGACGCCATGATCATCACCCGACACAAGGAGCTCGGCTCAGCTCTCGGAGCGAATGAGGCCGTGTTCACGACGATCGACCCACGCTTGGTGTGGGTGCTGTCCTATATCGACGAAAGCAAGGCCGGGGAGATTTAGGTAGGCAATCCGGCGGAGATCGTCCTGCGATCGCTGCCTGGTCGACGATTTACAGGCCGAGTCGCTCGCATTGAGCCCGAAGGCGACCGTGTGAACGAGGAGCGCCGCGTGCAGGTCGCCTTTGATCAAATACCGGAGGATTTCCATCTCGGAGAAACAGGCTGAGGTCTACATCACGACGCTTCGGCTTCAAAACGCCATCCTCGTTCCCGAATGGGTCAGCTCTGGTTAGGCGAAACCAAGGTCGCGGAACCGTTTGGGTTGTTCATGACGGACGGCTTGAGCAACGTGAAGTCACTTTGGCGACCGAAACGCTCGATGGAAGGCTAGAAATTGTCGGCGGCATACCGGACGGAGCGGGCATCACTGGCAAATTGAATGGCAATCTGCGGATCGGGCGATCGGCAACGGTCGTGGAAAGCCAATCTCGATGAATTTGGCCTACCGGGATATCAGGCACAACTTGCTGCGGTTTGTGCTGACCTGCATCGGTCTGAGCCTGTTGCTCGGTATCGTGATTACGATGACAGGAATTTATCGAGGCGCCCTCGACGATGCGGTTAGGCTCGTTCGTGCAACAAGTCCCGACCTCTGGATCGTCGAAGCCGGGCACGAACGGGCCGTTTGCCGAGGGTTCTCGCATTGCCGGCGACACACGGGAAATGGTTGCCAGGGTCTACGGCGTCGAACGCGCTGGTTCGGTTACCTACCAGTCAGCCCAGACTGATGTAGCAGGCGTGCCACTGCGGCTTTTCGTTGTTGGCTTCGAGTTGGGGCGTCCCGGCGGTCCCCGCGCGATCATCGCCGGACGCGAAATCTTGCGCAGCCGCTACGAGATGATTGCGGACAACTCCTCAGGTCTCAAGCTGGGCGACGAAGTGCCGCTGGGTACGCGCGGACACAAATTCACCGTCGTCGGCCTGAACTCCTGGGCAACGAGGTCACGTCGGCCGGGGACCCTGTCGCATACGTCACGCTGCGCGATGCTCAGGCGCTCCAGTTTGAGTTGGCGCCACCTGTGGAGAGGCGCGAGACCGCACGCCGCGGCGCTGCGGCGAGCAGCGATCTCATTAATGCCGTCGTCGCCAAGGTGTCGCCGTACGTTACGGCGACCGATGTCGCTACGGCAGTGGCCCGGTGGAAGCATCTGGCCGCGCTACTAGCAACAACAGGAGACGCTGGTATCTCGCTTTGTAATTGAGAAGCAAAGGAAGCTGATTGCGATATTTACGGTGCTGCTGGTGATCGTGTCGGCGGTTATCATCTCCTTGATCATCTACACGCTGACCATGGACAAACTGAGGTCCATTGCTACGTTGAAGCTCGTCGGGGCACCGGATCGCACCATTATCGGGCTGATCGTCCAACAGGCATTATCAATGGGGGTCATGGGTTTCCTGATCGGACTTATGCTCGTCGCGACCTTCAAAGGATATCTTCCCCGAAGGGTCATACTCCTCCCGGACGATATTCTTGGCTTATTCGCGATCGTGCTCACAGTGTGTCTGTTCGCCAGCAGCCTTGGAGTGCGAGTGGCGGTCAAGGTTGATCCTGCGACCGCGCTCGGAGGATAGCTCCATGATTTCTGCGGACGAACAGACCGTTCTCGTGAAGGTCGAACGTGTTTCCAAGCATTTTGGTGACGGGGAGAGCCGGGTCGATGCATTGCGCGACGTAAGTCTCAAGATTCACCCCCGTCAGGTCGTCGCTCTACTTGGTCCCAGCGGTTCCGGAAAGACGACCTTGCTCAACTGCATCGGTTGCATTCTCGAACCGAGCAATGGACGAATTACGCTGGATGGCGAAGTTGTCTATGACGATCGTTGGCTTCGATCCAATTTGCGAAGGCTTCGCCTCGAGAAGATCGGCTTCATCTTCCAGTTCCACAATCTGCTTCCGTTTCTCGATAGCTTAGATAACGTCGCTATCGCGCTCCAGCTCGCCGGATTCGACGCTGCAGCAGCCCGGGTTCGTGCAATCGAGCTACTCGACTACCTCGAAGTGGGGCACCGAAAGCATTCGATGCCGTCGAAGCTGTCCGGCGGCGAAGCGCAGCGGGTCGCGATTGCGCGCGCACTCGCCAATCGGCCGCGCATCATTCTTGCCGACGAACCTACTGCCGCACTCGACTCGCATCGCAGCGGAATCGTGATGGATCTCCTTCGCAAAATAGCCATTGAGCAGAAAGCCGCAATTATCGCGGTGACCCACGACGAAAAAATCTTTGACCGGTTCGATAAGATGTTTCAGCTTCGAGATGGTCGACTTGAGGCCGACGTCGGACGAGACATGCGTCCCTCCCAAAACGTTGCGGCTTCGTTAGGCTAGCGGATTGGCGCGCGTCAGGCATATGTCGGTAGAGGTCAATGCCCGCGTGTCTGCGGCATGCTCAGGTTTGCGCCCTAATGGCGACCGCGGAGCGGACATGCCAGCATCGCTGCTTCGGGCCACGAACGGACTGCACGCATGCAGCAGATAACTTGTCGGCGTGGAGGAGGTAGAGTTTGATGCATTGGCTCCTTTCCAAGGCAACGCGTTCGGCTTCGCTGGAAGGGGAGTTTTGGCGACTTACTTCAAAACCTGCAGGTACTTGCTCACATCGATCGGCAAGCGCGACGTTTCGTCAAGTATGTCAGGCCCTGGTTGAGGGATAGATTGTAGATATCGAGACAGCGTGGGTAACGACATGCTCACCCGTCGTCACTTGATTGCCTTGTCGGCCGCGCAGGCATTTGCGCCGAACCTTTTCGTTCAGGTGGCGCGCGCGGGGCCTCCGAAGGCGGATTTCCCAAACAGACCTGTGCGCATCATTGTACCGGTCGCTGCCGGCGGCCCGACCGATATTGTCGCGCGCATGCTCGCAGACAAGCTTTCAAAGATGTGGGGTCAGCAGGTCTTCATCGAGAACAAGGGAGGCGCTGGCACCAACATCGGCAACGAATACGTCGCTCGGTCGGATCCCGACGGCTACACGATCTTGTTTGCCACGTCATCCCTTGCGGTGAATGCCAGCCTCTACCGTTCGCTGAGCTACGATCCGATTACAGATTTTGCGCCAGTCTCGCTTGTCACCGAGCTTGCCTATTTCGTGTTTGTGCCAAACTCCTCTCCGGCCCACTCAATGGGAGCTTTTGTGGACTATGCCAGATCCCGTCCTGGCCAGCTGACAATGGCATCGCCTGGCACCGGCAGCGCACCGTTTTTGGCCGAAATGTTGTTCTTGCAGATGGCCGACATCAAGATGACGCATGTTCCCTATCGCGGCGCTTCGCCCGCCTTCACAGACCTTATACCAGGTCGCGTGGATTGCTATTTCGGCAGCGGGACATTGCTTTCCTACTCGCGGTCTGGACAGGTTCGCCTTTTGGCGACCACCGGACCAAAACGAGACGCTGCAGCTCCGGACGTGCCGACCATCGCAGAGGCTGGGGTCCCAGGTTACCAAGTGACGGCGTGGCAGGCGCTGTTCGTACCGGCCAAAACGCCGGCTGAGATCGTCCGCAAGGTGAGTGACGACACCAAGACAGCTCTCGCGGATCCGGAGATGAAAGACAAGCTGACGAAAAATGGCTATTTGGCTGGGGGCTCGTCGCCTGAGGCGCTTGAAAAGCTGCTCAAATCGGAAATTGCTAAATGGGGTGCCGTTATCAAGACGGTAGGCATCAAAATTGATTAATTGTTCGTGCGCTGCCCCCGTAGACGAAAGCAGACGATAACCGAGCGATCCGCGTTGCCGACATGCCTTTCCGACGTGTTGAAGCGCTATTTCTTCTTGAATTGCAGGGCCACCTGGTCCAGCGCTGGCTTCCACAGCTCCTGCTGGCTGCGCACAAACGCCTCGGCTTCGGCAGGATTGGCCGGGTGCACATAGCCGCCGCGTTCGGCAAGCTTGTCCTTGATCTCCGGTTTGAC
The DNA here is from genome assembly GCA_963749815.1 of uncultured Alphaproteobacteria bacterium. Taxonomy (GTDB): domain Bacteria; phylum Pseudomonadota; class Alphaproteobacteria; order Rhizobiales; family Xanthobacteraceae; genus VAZQ01. The sequence continues at coordinate 5,033 of CAVVON010000027.1, forward strand.
CAACACCGCGCGCAGGTCATCGCTGATCTTGCGCACGATCGCTTGCGGCGTTCCGACCGGTGCCACCACACATTGCCAGCCGACGGCGACAAAGCCTGGCAGTGTTTCCGCTACGGTCGGCAGGTTGGGGAGATCAGGTAGACGCTTCGGCGATGCGACCGCCAGCGCCTTGAGTTGGCCTGACTGATAGGCCCCAGCCAATCCTGCGTAACCTTCAATCACCAGCGAGACGCGTCCAGCGATGATGTCGGCGAGTGCCTGAGCGGAGCCGCCGCTGTAAGGCACCATTTGCAGCTTGATGTTGCTGCGAATCTGCAGCAATTCGCCGGTTAGGTGGGTCAATCTGCCGACGCCCGTGACCGCATAGGAAACGTTGCCGGGTTGCTTCTTCGCCTGCGCGATCAGCTCAGGCAGCGTGTTGATGCCGAGATTGGGATTGACCCCGATTGACATCGGTTGTTCAGCCGTGAGTCCGATGGCGACGAAATCGCGCGGCAACTGGACCGGAAGATTAGGCGCTTTCCCCGAGATCGTAAGAAAGACCGACAAGGCCGGTGCATAAATCGTGTAGCCGTCCGGTGCCGCCTCCGCTGCGACCGTCGCCGAAATGGCGCCGCCAGCACCCGGACGATTCTCTACCACAACTTGCTGATCCCACTGCTGGCTCAGCCCCTCGGCGATGATGCGCAGGCTTGTGTCCACGGCGCTGCCTGGCGCCGAATCCGAAATAATCCTTACTGGCTTTGTCGGATAGCTCTGGGCCTGTGCCTGCGTTGCACCATCGATCGACGCAGCCAGCAGCACGAACGAAGCCAACCGGAATAACATCGAAAAATATCGAGTCATGGCATCCTCCCGAACGGTACTCGGCGCGGGTGAGCGGTGTCGACTCGGCGCCGTGCCGTAAAGCGGACTGCGCCGTCATCACAGATCCCGGGATGAGAATGATCGAGACTTAGAAAGGCGACCAACGTCAAGTCGCTGCAATGCCGCAAGAGTGCGACGCTGTGTCCTGGGGCATCTTGGCAGTCGGGACAACATTGCTGACTTTTTGTTCTTGGCGCGTCACGTCATCGTTGTGTGGGCGACAGCACATCGATCTGGGAGGAACCGATGAGAGCACTGTCATTCGCCGTGGCGCGGGCGATCGTACTCGCCACGTTTGCGAACGTGCACAAGCGTATGTTTCGGCGGGGCCCAAGCGTCCTCGACTCAAACTTGCTACAGCCAGGCGATGGATCACGCACGAAAGAGCTGCTTCTTATTCTTGTGGCCGTCGGGATGGTATCGTTCAGTCCGGCACTTTACGCCGATGACTATCCGAGCAGGCCGATCACCCTTGTCGCCGTTTTCGGTCCGGGCAGCGCCAGCGATACGATATGCCGGCTGGTCGGCCAGCCTCTTGGCGAAGCGCTAAAGACGACCGTGGTGGTGGAGAACCGCCCCGGCGCGAACGGCGCGCTTGCCGCCATGTACGTCGCGCGCGCAGCACCGGATGGTTACACGCTGCTGATGGGTACCAACTCCCCGCTTTCCGCTGTGCCATTCATGATGAAGCACCCCAGCTATGACGCGGTGAAGGACTTCACGCCGATCACGCGGATGGGAAGCTTCACGCTGATGCTGGTCGTGCATCCGAGCATTCCCGCTAAAAACGTCAAGGAGCTGATCGCCTATGCCAAGGCCAATCCTGGGAAGCTGTCGTTTGCCAGCGCCAACACCTCCGGCATTGTCGCTGGCGAGACGCTCAACCACTGGGCCGGCATCGACATGCTCCACGTTCCCTACAAGAGCCCACCCGCCGCCCTCCAAGACTTGATTGCCGGCCGGGTGTCGATGATGTTCACGGACCTCACGACCGGATTGCCGCATGTCAAATCGGGCGCGCTGCGTGCGCTGGCGGTGACGCGTATTCATCGCAGTTCACTGTTCCCCGAGTTGCCCACCATGGACGAGGCAGGGGTCGAGGGCTTCGACATGGATTTCCTGGGCTGGCATCGTCGCACCCGCCCATACCCCGCCGGAAATCGTGACGAAACTCAACAATACGCTGCGGCCTATCATCGACAGCCCAGCCATCAAAACGACGCTTGCCCATGTCGGCTTCGAGGCATTCTCCAGCTCGCCGAAGGAGCTGGACGACTTCATCAAGGTCCAACTCGACAAATGGGAAAAAATGGTCAAGGACGCCGGCATCCAACCGGAGTAGGGCAAGAACCGGACCGCCCTTTGTCTTGGCGCGTTGCGTCCGCCCGAGCGATACCTTTGAGGCAGCCGTGCGTCCAAACGCGCGGCTGACCTCTGCAACGTTTTTCTACTGGTACTCGCGTACGCGCACGAGATGATCAAATGAAGCGCCGCCGCATGCCGGGCTTCGGGTCAGACCCGACCGAAGCGGCGTACGCAGGCGCGACGGTATCCGATACCGTCACAATCCGAGGAGATGGCCGATGCATAAGGTGACTAGCCACTGTCACTACGACCGCATCAATCTTGTTGGCGGGATCGCTGGCAGCTGAGGCCATGACCTGGAGAGGAACCGCCACCATTCGCGCCATAACCGAACCCCTCCGTCCGGCCGAGGTGGTTCACTGCCGAAGGTGGGGCCGTTGCCCCTTAGGAATGCGCCTGGCATGTGACGATCTGGGTCGATGCCGATGCGTTCCTTGTTAGAGCCACCATGGGCTACACGACCCGGTGGCCTCAATTTCGTTGTCTCTCAAAACTGCTTCATCTGGTGAAGCGAGCATGAGGCAAAGGTTCCCTCTCCGAATCGTTATGTTCGGAGACACAATAAGGTGTAGTCTGGAGGGTAGGGCGACGCCAGGAGGAACGGCGTCATGGTACTTATAGCTTGGTACGTGCTCTTCATGTTGATAGGCGATTTGGCCGCATATTTTATCGGGCTCGCTGTCGAGTACGAATGGGGATCGCAAGTTAGTTTGATCGTGTTCCTGACGCTTTATTTTCTGTTTCTGTGGGTCGCATACATGCTGTCGGTGTGGATCACCGAGCCCAAGAAGTTGAGAGTTGAAACGGCGACTCCTTCTCCTCTAAATCGCTGAAGTCTACGGTCTCCGACAATTTTTCTACGGGACCGCTCGCGACATCTACGGGCGGTTACTCGCCTATCGGGCAACGACAGATCAGATGAGCCGTATTTTGTAAATCTACCGCACAGTGCGGTCGTGGCGGTCGTGCAAGAACTTCGCTAACTGCTCCCTTAGCATTTCATCGCGCTCGGCCTTGTGGCCGATTACGACGGCCCGCTCAAATAGGCGTTCTTGAATTGCTTGCGGTAGGCCGCTCCAGGCCTCGATCAGCGCGCAACCCAAAACATGGGCGAAGTGATCGTAATCGAAGGCAGCCTCCATGGTGCTGGCCTTGGCGATGTGATCAAGGGCGCCGTCGCGACCGGTCATATCCGGCATTTGGGGCGTGGGATGTACTGGTCCTCTGCGCTGCTTCATCGCTCGCTCCATAAGAGGCCACCCTACAAAATTCAACACTATGTACCACAAACTTGGCAGCTGCGGAATGCAGGCGAAACTCGATAAGAAAGTGCAAAAATACAATGAGTCGGGGCTTGGCGTTACCAGCGCCATTGACAGAAAATACAGCGGTTGAGGCTTGGACGTTTAGCGGGCCGCTGCGAATCGGGCGATGTTCGTAATTGATGATCGATTCTCAGGTTGCTGGCAGGCGCGCTAGCGCCGGCTTCCGAGCCTATTGGCGCTAGAAATCGAGAGCACGCGGTGGTGGCCGGCCGAAGACACCATTGGAAATTCGTCATCTCATTCGCGGAATCGGTACGGACAATGGAATTTCGGGAACGACAGCGTGCAAATTTAGCCGCGCGCGCAGGTAAGGCGTTCGCCTGCTTCCCGGCCTGCGCGTTCACTTCGGCAGCCAGATTACGTGACGGATTTCTCCGAGACGGCGCTTGAGCGCGCTCCACGTCTCGCCGCCGTCGTCGCTGCGATAGATCTGGCCAAGGCAGGACGATGCGAACAGTAGCTTTGGATCGGCCGGGTGAGTCGCGACCGACCACATCGAGCTTTGAATTTCGCCCGGCAGCTTGACCTGCTGCCAATGGCCGCCGTTGTCGCTGCTGCGCATCAGGCGTCCCCAGGAGCCGGGAGGTCCGTCGCCGTTGGTCAGGAACACGGTGCCATGGTGGTCGGCGCGCGGCACGACGGCGCGCGTGTAGTCGGAGGGTGAATCGATCGAACGCTTCTCCCAGCTCTCGCCGTCGTCATCGCTGGTATAGAGGCCGCGGTCGGTGGCGGCAAACACGCGCCGGCTGCCATTGTTGCTGACGGCAAGACCGTGAATGTCTTCCGTTTCCATTCCCTTGCGCACCTTGTGCCAGGTCTTGCCGCCGTCGGTGCTCCGCCATGCGCTGTCGAGTTCGACGCCGGCCCAGGCCAGCCGCGGATCGACCGGGTCGAACACGATCTGGGTGAAGCGCGATTCGTTCTTGTTGGAGCAGATCTCGACGATGTCGAGATCGAGCTGCCGCCAGGTCTTGCCGTGGTCCTCGGAACGGAACATCGCGGCGAATTGCGTGCCCGCCAGGATGACGTCCGGATTGTGCGGCGAGAAGGCGATCGCGGTGATCTTGGAGCGCTCGTCCATGGGCGAGGGAAGGTGCGTCCATTGGTTGTTCGCGCGATCGAGACGGAACAGCCCGCCGTTGGTGCCGGCGAGCAGAATGTTCGGGTCGGACGGATCGCTCGCCAGCGCCCAGATGTGATTGCCGCTGTACATCCCCATGCGGCTGTTCATCCGGATCAGGTTTTCGCCGAGGTCGTCGCTGTACCAGACGCCGAGCCCATTGGTGGCGATGTAGAGTTGCGCGTTCATGGCGGCGGTCTTCCTTTTATTATTGGCGTTGCCGTCGATTGTATCCCGACGGCCCGGCTAAGCCGGGTGGCCGGTTAGGCTGCGCGGTTTGACGGTCGGATTGCCGAGGCGCAGCGGCTCGCCCTTCTCGAATTTCACGATCTGCTCGAAACACTCGTGGAAATAGAGCTCGAAATTGTCCCATTCGGCCCAGCCGAGATGCGGCGTGCACAAAACGTTCGGCATCTTCAAGAACGGATGGTCGCCGTTGACGATCGGCTCCTTCTCGTAGACGTCGACCGCCGCGTAGCCGGGTCGGCCGGCCTTCAGGGCCGCCAGTAGCGCACCCGGCTGCACCAGTTCGGCGCGCGCCACGTTGACGAACAGGGCGGTCGGCTTCATGCGGGCGAAATCCTCGGGGCCGACGATGCCCCGCGTTTCCTTGCTGAGCCGCACGCTGATCGAGAGAATATCCGAGCGCTCGAACAGATCGGCCTTGCTGTTCGCGGTTTCGTATCCGGCGGCCTTCGCTTTCTCCAGCGACTTCGCCTGGCCGAACACCAGAACCTTCATGCCGAGGCCCTTGCCGCCTTCGGCCACCAGCGCGCCGATGGAGCCGAGCCCGAAAATGCCGAGCGTCGAGCCGCGCAGCCGGTGCGACAAGGTGCATGGCCAATCGCCGCGCTTCATCCGCTCGGCCTCCAGCGCGATGTTGCGGCGCGAGGCGACGATGAGCGCAAGCGTGAGCTCCGCCGGCGCGACCGGCGAATTACTCACGCCGGTCGAGACCGGGATGCCGAGCTCGGTGGCGGCGGCGAAGTCCAGCATGTGCGAATTGCGCCCGACCAGCGCGATCAGCTTGAGCTTCGGCAGCCGCTGCAGCAGCGCCCGTGAAAATTCGACACGCTCGCGGATCGACACGACAATGTCGGCGTCGGCGAGCCGCTCGACCAGTTGGTCGAGGTCGCGCGCCGGCTCACGATAGCGCACGACGTCATGATGGCGGATCAGCGAGAACGCGGATAGCTTGTGAACCATGTCCTGATAGTCATCAGGAATGACGATTTTCACGGTCGTTTCTCCCCTTTTTGTTGCGTGACGATAGGGATCGCCGTTGCGCAAGGCAACAGGATGGGACGATCGGCGCGCTCCCGCCGAAGTTGTGGCTAGGCTTCAAAAATAAAACGGCTTCCGACTGCGGAATGAATGACCTTGTCCGGCATCGCGATGCGGGCGAGGTCGTAGAAGCGGTCCCCGGTGCAGTGCGCCGGGATCAGGTAGTCTGGACCGATCTCCTTGAACGCCTCGATGGTTTGCCGGATGTAGTCGTCGCCCAGTGGCGGGACGATATGGAAGCCGCCGATCACGGCATGGACCTTGCCGATTCCCGACACTTCCTGCGCCTGCTTGATCGCGTTGATGACGCCGCGGTGGCTGCACGAAGTCAGCACCACCAATCCCTTGCCTTTGACGAGATAGTTGGTGGCGATCTCGTGATCGAAGTCGTCCGGGATGTAGGCGCCGACATTCTTCGCCGCCGGCATCTTCTCGGGGTGGCAGCCGAAGCCGTCGAACAGTCCGACGATTTCCATCGTGGGCTGGAGCGGCTTCTCAAACGAGCGCTGGCCGATCCGGCCGGTGGTGAAGGCGTGATCGGCCACCAGGGCCGGTCCCTCGGCCATCATCAGCGACAGATCGGCTTCCAGGATGGCCGTACGGTCGAGCGCGCCGAAGTTGCCCCCTGCGTTGCGGCGCACGCAGAAGCAATCTTCACCGCCGACAAAGAACGGCATCTTGCTCTTCAGTTTTCCGTGGCTCGCCCGCAGGAATCCGACCATGCCACCGAAATGGTCGTAGTGACCGTGGCTGAGAACGAGCGCGTCGAAAATCGACGGGTCGATCTTGAGGATGCTCATGTTGTTGAGCAGCGTTTCCGGCGTGTAGCCGAAATCGACGAGGACGTTGCGCGATTCGGCGCCACGGTGGGATTCGGCGTGCATGGAAAGACCCCACTCGCCGTGCAGGACGGTGCGCGGCGGTGCGTCAGGCGTCGTGTTGCCGCTCTTGCGTTCGACGGTAAGCCCGTCGCGCTTTTCGCTCTGGACGAATTGGATGACGATGTTGTCGGTGATCATCCGGACCGCGAGCCGGTCGACCTCCGGAACCGAGGGTCCGAGGGCGCGAGCCGGTCCGGTTCGCGCGTTGGCGATCATGGCGCCGATCATGGCGGTCACGAAGCCGACGCTCTCGGCGCCGAATGCGCCGGAGGCAGCGAGCGACGTCATCCCGGGAATGCAGTTGCAGCCGCCAAACAACATTTGTTCTTCTCCGCGGTTCGTGCGACCGAGGATTATAGTGGAAAGCCGCGCCTGCGTGTGAGACACGACTGGACTGCGGCCGCTGCATTGCCGCAGAGGGAAGCCGGACCAGTCCATGCAGATTGAAAGCAACGGATCGACCTTTCATTGCCGGATCGACGGCAATCAGCGGCCCTTGGGTGTTGCTCAGCCACGGCCTGGCGACCGATCTGACCATGTGGGACGAACTCACCGATGCGCTCAAGCGACCGCTATCGCGTGCTTCGCTACGATGCGCGCGGCCACGGCGGGTCGCCTGCGACCGCGGGCGATTATTCGCTCGACATGCTGGTCGCCGATGCGGTCGGTATTCTCGATTCGCTCGGCATCCGGCAAGCGCACTTCGGCGGCCTTTCCATGGGCGGCATGGTCGGGCTCGGCCTGCTGCTCGATCATCCGAAGCGGGTGAGAAGCGCCGTGATCGCGGACTCGCGGCATACCACGCGGCCGGATTTCACCGCGGCATGGCTCGAGCGCGCCGAGGCGGTGCGCACCGGTGGCGTCGAGGCGATCGTGCAGTCGACTGTCGACCGCTGGTCGAGCGCGGGCCTCGCCGAACGCAGTCCGGCAATCGTCGCACGCATGCGGACGATGATCCGGCGGACCTCCGCCGAGGGCTATCGCGGCTGCGCGGCGGCGCTGGCGCGGCTCAACTACGGTCACCGGCTTGGCGAAATCCACGCCCCGACATTGTTGATCTGCGGCAGCGAGGATCATGGCGCGCCGCCGGAGAACACCCGGCGAGATGCAGGCTGCGATCAAGGACTCGCGCTTCGTCGAGATCGACAGGCGCCGGCCATATCTCGAATATCGAGACAGCCGAAGGTCTTCAACGATGCCGTGCGTGCGCTTTCTTCAGCGACGTGGATCGTGCGCAGCCACCGCTTTCGCCTGCTGAATGAGTTCGAATAGCCGCGCCGGCGAGAGCGGAAATTCGTTGAGCTCGACGCCGAGCGGCTCCAGCGCATTCTCGATCGCCGAGACGATCGCGCCCGGTACCGCAATGCACGCGGTTTCGCCCGCGCCCTTGACGCCGAGCGGATTGTTGGCGCCCGGATATTCGAGCAGCGTCACATCGATATTGGGAATTTCGGGCGCGGTCGGTAGAAGATATTCGGCGAAGGTCGTGGTCAGCGGCTGGGCCTGCTCGTCGTAGATCATCTTTTCGAACAGGGTGTTGCCGAGCGTATGCACGACGCTGCCGATCACCTGGCCGCGCACCGTCAAGGGATTGATCACGCGGCCGCTGTCGTTGACCACGGCGATGTTGAGGAGCGCGACGTGGCCGGTGTCGGCGTCGACTTCGAGCTCGACCGCAATCGATGCGCCCGAATAGGTGAGGCTGGTGTTGAGGAAATTGTGCGAATGCTCGAGCCCCGGCGTCGCGCTCCCCGGAAGCTTGTAGCCCGGCACCCCGGCCATGGTGATGCCGAGCTCCTGAAAGCTCACGCCCAAGATCGCGAACGCCTTTGACTTCGACCCGACCGTCGCGCAGTTCGAGGTCGTCGACGCCGACTTCCAGCATGTCGGCGGCCGCCGCGAGCGCCTTGTCGCGGACCGCGACGGCGGCAACATGGACCGCCGAGCCGGCCATCACGGTCTGCCGGCTCGCAAACGCGCCAAGCCCCAGCGAGATCGCGGCGGTATCGCCGGCGATGACGGCGATGGCGCTCGGATCGACGCCGAGCTGTTCGGCGCAGATCTGTGCCAGCACGGTCTTGAGTCCTTGTCCGATCCCGACCGCGCCGGTGAAGACCGACACCTTGCCGGAGCGGTCGATGCGCACGGTCGCCGATTCGAACGGCCCGCGGCCAGTGCCCTTAAGCCCCATGCCCATGCCGATTCCGAGCAGCCGGCCATTGGCGCGGGCGCGTCGCTGGCGCTCGGCAAACCCCGCATAGTCGATCGCCTGCAGGCACTTCGCCATCATCGCGGGGTAGTCGCCGCTGTCATAGACGATCGGCGAGCCGGAGCGGGCGGCCAGCCCGGTATTGTACGGCATCTTCTCCGGCGGGATAAGATTGCGCCGGCGCACTTCGGCGCGATCGAGCTTGAGAGCGCGCGCGATGCAGTCGAGCGAGCGCTCCATGGCGAAATTCGCCGACGGGTAGCCCGCACCGCGAATCGGAATGGTCGCGACCTTGTTGGTTTCCGCCACGATCACCTGGAGGTCGAGAGCGGGAACGAGATAAGGCCCCGGCAGCGCCGTCGATGCGTTGGTCGGCAGATTGGTTCCGCGCGGCGTATACGCACCTTGGTCGTGGATCATGCGCCCGCGCATGCCCGAGCAGCCGGCCGTCGTCGTCGAAGGCGATGTCCATGTCCCAGTACTGGTCGCGTTCGTGGATCGACGACAGGAAATGCTCGCGCCGGTCTTCGATCCATTTCACCGGACGGCGCAGCTTCCGGCTTACCGCCGCAATGACGACCTCTTCCGGATACATCAGGTGCTTGGCGCCGAATCCGCCGCCCACATCCGGGGCGATCACCCGGATCTGGTTTTCGTTGAGGTCGAGCAGGGTCATGAGCAGGCCGCGCACGTCATGGGATTCCTGCGTCGAATCCCAGACGGTGAGCCGATCTTCGATCGCGTCGTAGTTGGCGAGCACGGCGCGGCCTTCGATCGCATGGCCGACGCCGCGGTGGGTTTTGAGCCGCAACGCGGCCCGGTGCGGCGCGCCGTTGAAGGCGGCATCGACGTTGCCATAGGTCTGGCGGAACTCCTTGACGATGTTCGAGGCCTTGCGCGTGTCGGCGCGCGGCGCGCCGGGCTCGATGGCGCGCGCACAATCCGACACCGCCGGCAGCGGGTCGTATTCGACCTCGACCAGCGTCGCGGCGTCCTCCGCCAGATACCGGCTGTCGGCGATCACCACGACGATCGCCTCCCCGACAAAGACCACCTCGTCCTTGGCCAGCGGGTAGGGCGTGATATTCGGCGGCAACGGCTCGAGCCGCAATTCCAGCGGCAACCGGTCCTGCGTCAGCAGCGGCCTGATATCCGCATAGGTCAGGACCGCGTGCACGCCCGGCGCGGCGCGCGCGGCCGATACGTCGATCGATCCGATCCTGGCATGCGCGAGCGTGCTGCGCACGAACGCCGCTTCGAGCATTCCCGGCAGATGGATATCGTCAACGAAACGCCCGGCGCCCGTGATCAGCGCCTTGTCCTCGATCCGCGGGATCGGCTGTCCGATGAATTTCGGCGACGTCATGGTTCGGTTGCGCTTGCGCCTTGCCGCCCGTCACTGCGGCTCGACGCCCCCGGCCTTCATCGTAGCAGCCCATTTCTTGATTTCGCTCTCCAGATAGGTCCGCAGATAGGCAGGCGAGCGGCGGTCGCGGGAAACGACCGTGGTCAGCAGTGGCCGCAGCCGCTCCTGCACGAGCGGCGACTCCAGGGCAGTGTTGATTGCTTCGTTCACCTTCTTCACGATCGGCTCCGGCACTCCTTTGGGAAAGAAGAAGGCCATCCAGTAATAGCCGTCGATGCCGTCAAAGCCCTGCTCCTTCGCCGTCGGCAGGTCGGCCAGCAGCGGCGACCGCTCCTGGGTCAACACCGCCAGCGTCTTCGCTGTCTTGTTCTGCATGAGGGGCATGCCTGCCGGGGCCAGCGGACAATAGAAGTCGATGCGGCCACCGATCAGATCCTGCAGCGCCGGTGCGGAACTGCGGTAGGGGACGTGCGTGACGGTCACGCCGATCGCGGCGGTGAGCTGAAAGCAGGCGAGGTGCGCGGCCGATCCCACGCCGGCCGAGGCGAACTGCATCGTCGCCGCATGGGCTTTTACGTAGGCCGCGAAGTCCTTCAGGTTGTCGGCCGGCAAGTCCTTTCTGGTGGTGAGCAGCAGCGGCTGCTCGACCAGCAGGCCGGCCGGCACGAAATCGGTGACGGAGTTGTAGGGCGGGTTCTTGAACAGCGACTGGCTCTGCGCAAACGTGTCGATCGCGCCCATCACCATCGTGTAGCCGTCGGGCGCCGCCTTCGCGGCACGGCTGCTGCCGATGGTACCGCCGGCGCCGCCGACGTTCTCGATCACGACCTGCTGGCCGAGAATCTCCGACAGTTGCGGTGCGAAGATACGCGCGACGGTGTCCGACGCGCTGCCCGTTCCGAACGGCACGATCATGGTGATGAAGCGTGTGGGCCATTCCTGCGCCGCCGCAGGTGCGCAGCACGCGAGCGCCGTCAGACAGGCGAAGCCAAGATTGCGAAGGCCGATGACTTTGCTGCCCACAGCGAACCTCCCGTTTGTTTCGTCCGGCCCTGTCACCGCTTCGACGGGCCGGCTTTTGCTTTTACGTACGGCTGATTGCCTTGCTTCAAGGTTAGGTCATGAGCGGCCGCAGTTCCATAGCGGGCCGCTCGCGCGTCATAAGGCCGCGCACACTCGCATCCCTCTGCGGGAGCGGCACAATTGTAGGCTGTGAGTCCGGATAGTCCGCCCGTCAGGCCGATCGCGCAGCCAAGACGCTGAACTCACGCCGGCCGGCGATGCCAGCTCATGACGTGGCGAGTCTTGCGAAGTCCTTCCGCTCCAGCAGCCAAGATACGGCAAAGCCGGCGACCAGGGCCCAGAACGGTGCGCCGATCGAGAAAATCGGGACGTTGGCCACGGTCACCAGGAACGAGACCGCGGCGCCGAACGTGAATGCCCCGCTGAATGAGACCACGAAGGCGCGCTCCAGGACCTTCAGAAAGGCCAGGCCCGCGAGCGTCACGACGAAGACCTTGGGGGTCGCGAGCATCAGTTGCGTGAAGGCGGGCGAGAACAAGCCGAAGAAGATCGCCAGCAGGGACGCCATGACGCCGGCCGCATAATGCCTGTCCGGATCGCCGCCGCTGACCAGGATTGCGTTGGCCGGCCCGGTGAAGCAGGTCGAGACCGCGCCGAATGACGCGGTGATCAAGGACGCCAGTCCGCACACGGCCGTGATCACGTTGACCGGCGGCTTGTGGCCGGCGACCTCGAGGACCGCGAATCCCTGGGCGTTCTGCGCAGCGAGGACCGTGATGGCGAGCGGAAAGACCAGTTCGACCATCGCAGCCCACGAGAATTCAGGTTGATAGATATTCGGTCTGACCAGAGTGAGCGCCACGGGCGCATGCAGATCAAACGCGCCCGAAAGGGCAATCGAGATGGCCCCAGCGATCAGCGCGCCGATCGGCGGCGGCAGAAAGCGCGCAAGCCCGGGAAGCGCCGAGAGCAGGAGGAACGCCGCGACCATCGGCGCGGCGATCATGAGGCCGTCGCGAATCGCAAAGATCAGATTCAACCCGAATTGGAGAAAGACACCTGCCACCATCGCCATGATGATCGGCATCGGGATGCGGCTCATGCATTTTCGCATCCAGCCGCTCAGCCCGAGCAGCAGCATCAGCAGGCCGGTCGCGAAAAATGTCCCGACGACCTGCGCGAGACTGAAATGGTCGAGCGCCTGGCCGACCAGAATCGTGCCGGGGATGGTCCAAAGGAAGAGCAGGGGCTGCCGATACAGCAGACAGAAGACGAGCGAGATCGCCCCGTTGACGAAGAACGCACCAAACATCCAGGACGCGATATCCGCTTCCGACAGCTTGCCCTGCTGGCCGATCGTCAGGACGATCGCGACCGGAGCAGTGATCGCAAACAGAATTGCTACGACGGCATTGACGAGATAGATGCCGCGCAACGCACCGAACAGATGACGTAGGTCGAGCTTGAACGGTGGAGGCGGCTCGAGGATCATGATGACGTCATCGGGATCAGTGGCGTGCGCGGATTGTGCTCAACGAACTCGGTACCATCGAATCTCGCGACGCTCGGGGAGAGCGCTTCGCTCTGAATAGGGCGAACGCTATCTGAGTGCGTCGGCGCCGGCCTGGGCGACCTGCGCGTCCTGGTGCGACTGCACGCCTGATACGCCGATGGCGCCGATCACCTTGCCGCCGGAGATGATCGGCACGCCGCCTTCGGCCACGACCGCGCCAAAGGTGAGCACGCGAAATCCGATACCGCCGCCCGCGACGGCGTCTTCGAACACCTTGGTGGAGCGGCGGAACTCGGCCGCGGTGCGCGCCTTGGCTTCGGCGATGCGGACCGACGACAGTTGCGCGTTGTCGAGCCGATGCAGCATGACGAGGTTGGCGCCGGAATCGACGATGGCGATCGCGACACCCCAGTTGTTCTTGGTGGCTTCGGCTTCGGCGGCGGCCATTGCCTTTCTGGCGTCGTCGATCGAGATCGGCGCGCCATAGGGTGTGCTGGGCGGGGCAACCTGCTGAGCCATGGTGTTTTCCTTGATGCGGCGGCGGCTTTATAGTCCCGCGGTCGCGCGGTCCGCTTCGGCGCGCCAGTGGCCGCGGCGAATTTGCGCGGTCGAGCGGTCAACAAGGCGACCAGTGTGCACCGGGCGGGCTACCGGACCGTGGTCATGACGCCATCTGCGGTGTCATCTGATGAACCTCTCCGGTGGTCAGATCGATTCTGATGCGATTGATCTGGTCCAGATTGGTGCCGGTCACGCGCACGAAGCGCGATTTATCCGGGTAGTCGATCGCATGGATCGCGCCGTTCTGATAGATTCCGGCCTGTCCCGGCGCCAGCCGGTACTTCTTCAGCACTTTGAGCTTGGCGTGCTTTGGATCAGTCCCGTCGTCCTCACGCGCCATATTCGGTCATGTCGGTATAGAGCGCCGCCTGGCCGTAAATCGCCCACGACTCGCCGTGGTCGTGCGGCGCCGAGACACGCGCTTTGTCATTGATGTGAGCGAGAATCTGGAATTTGAGCTCGGGATCTTCGTAGAGCACCGTCAGGCCGCGCTCGACGTCCGGGCCGCAGTGTTCCTCCACGAAGTCCTTGTTTTGCAGCAGCCGCTCCAGCTTGACGCGGACCTGCTCGCGGCCTGCCGGACCAGGATCACTCTTGAGCGCGGCGCGGCAGTCGGCGATGAACTCGTTCAAGTTGTAAGGCATGGCGGATCTCCCTGGCTCGCTGTTTTGCAACCGTAGTAGTGAACTATTCGGCGAAAGGCTATGGCCCTACTGGCCGCATGCCCGCTCAATCCTGCGGCAAGCGCGGACGTGCTATGCTGATCGCGATTAGCTCTCGATCGCCAGCCGACCAATCGTCCGGAGGCCAAATCCGCCGGTCGGAATCAACGGGTCCCAGGCTACGATAGCAAGAATAATGCCCCAGCCCTGCGCGGATGGGCGCAAATCAGTGGGGGAGGGAATGCAATCCGTCGACCTGGTGATCGCTGGCATCGGCTGGCTCATCACTGTTGATCCGAGCCGGCGCATCATCCGCGATGCGGCGGTTGCGGTGGATGCGGGCAAGATCGTTGCCATCGGCAAATCGGACGAGATTGCCAAGACGTATACCGGGTCGCGCCAGGTCGATGGCCGACACACGGTCGCCACGCCGGGGTTCGTCGATTGTCACCTGCACGCGTCGTTCCAGTTGTCGCGCGGGCTGGCGGACGAAGCGAACGCGCAGTCGTTTCTGTTTGACCGTATGTATCCGTACGAGGCGGCGCTTGAGGGCGATGATGTTCGCGTTTCGGCGACGCTCGCCGGAACCGAACTGCTCAAGCACGGCGTGACCTGCTTCATCGATCCCGGCAATTATCATCCGGCGGCGTCGGTCGAAGGCGTGATGTCGACCGGGATCCGCTGCATCGTTTCCCGCTCATCGTTCGATCTGACGAAATCGGTGCTGGGTATCCTCCCCGAACGCATGATCGAGTCGACGGCGGTCGCGCTGGAGCGCGCCGAGGCGGTCCTGGAACGCTATGCCAAATCCGGCAATCCGCGCCTCGGCGCCAGCGCTTCGTTCCGCGGCCTCAACAATGCTTCGGACGAGCTGATCGCCGGCCTGCACAATCTCTCCCAGAAATACGGCACTCTGTTGCAAACTCACGCCTGCTTCAGCTATTCGACCCACGATTCCAGCGTCGCGCGTACCGGCATGGCGGAAATCGAGCGGCTGGAAAAGCTCGGCGTCATCGACGAGCGCATGCTGATCGTCCATTCCGGCTGGCTCGAGCCGGAAGAGGTCGCGATCCTGGCGCGGCGCAAGCCGTCGCTGGTCTGCGCGCCGAGTTCGAGCCTGCACAACGGCTACGGCAATTTCCTGTTCGGCAAGCTGCCGGAACTGCTGGCGCTTGGCGTCAATGTGACGATCGGTTCGGATCACGCCAGCTCCGGTATCGTCGATATGTCCCAGGAGATGCGGCTCGCCTGCTGTTGCTACAAGGAGACGCGGATCAATCCGCGCGTCATGCCGCCGGAGACCGGACTTGAAATGGCGACGATCAACGGCGCCAAGGCCGCGCTGATGAGCGACCGCATCGGCAGCATCGAAGTCGGCAAGGAGGCCGATATCGTTCTGTTCGATACCAGACGGCCGGAATGGCAGCCGTTGATCAATCCTGTCGCCAATCTGGTCTACAGCGCGACCGGCGATTCCGTGCGCGACGTGTTCGTCGCCGGCGAGCACGTCGTGGATGGCGGCCGAATGACCAGGATCGACGAAGCCAAGCTCTATGACGAAGTGCCAGTGGCGGTCTCCCGCTTTGGCAGGCATCTGAAACTGGACGAAATGGTACAATTGCGCTGGCCGGTGTCCTAATATTCGTCAGCAGGTCCGCATATTCGTCGGCAGGGCCGCGCATTGCTGATAAGGAAGACGGTTAGATGGACGCCATAACCAAGCCGAAGCGGAACGCCTCCCGTGTGTCCGATCGGCGCTATCCCGATCTGCACGACCACGTGCGCGCCCTCGACAAGGCCGGGCTGCTGATCACCGTCGACCGTCCGATCAACAAAGACACCGAGATGCATCCGCTGGTGCGCTGGCAGTTTCGCGGCGGCCTGGAGGAGAAGGATCGCAAGGCGTTTCTGTTCACCAACGTGGTCGACAGCAAAGGCCGCAAATACGACATCCCGGTCCTTGTCGGTGGACTTGCCGCCAACCGGGAAATCTATCGCATCGGCATCGGCTGCCCGTTCGACGAAATCGATGCCCGCTGGGTCGAGGCGGCGCGCCACCCGATCGCGCCTCGCATCGTCAGCGACGCGCCGTGCCATGAGATCGTGATCACCGGTGCGGCGCTGGACAAGCCCAACAACGGCCTGGACGGAATTCCGCTGCCGATCTCCACGCCCGGCTGGGATGTCGCGCCGTACGCGACGCTGTCGCAGTACATCACCAAGGATCCCGACACCGGGATCCAGAACATGGGCAACTACCGCGGCCAGGTGAAGGCGCGGCGGCGCCTCGGGATGAATCCGTCGCTCGAATTGCGGCCCGGCATCTACAACCACTGGGAAAAGCTGCGCTCGCGGGGCTTCAAGAAGCTGCCTTGCGCCGTGGTGCTGGGAGCGCCGCCCTGCATCACGTTTGCCTCGGTGCAGAAATTGCCCGAAAGCGTGGACGAGTTGTACGTCGCAGGGGCGCTTGTCGGCGCGCCCATCAACGTCGTGAAGGCGAAGACCGTCGATCTGCTCGTCCCGGCCGAGGCCGAGATCGTCATCGAGGGTTTCATCGACACGGAATATCTCGAGCCGGAAGCGCCGTTCGGCGAATCGCACGGCCACGTCAACTTGCAGGAGTTCAACGCCTTCATGGACGTGACCGCTATTACGCGGCGGCGCGACGCCATCCTCACCTCGATCATCTCCCAGGTAACGCCGTCGGAATCGAGCCTGATCAAGCGCATCGGCATGGAGCCGCTGTTCCTGAATTTCCTGCGCGATACCCTCGGCGTAAAGGGGATCAAGCGCGTATCGATGCATGAGCCACTCACCAACATCCGCAAGGTGATCGCGCTGATCTGCGACCGCGACATGCCGAGAACGGAAATCTGGCGCGCGCTCTACGGGGCTGCCGTACTGCATCGTGCCGCCGGCAAATACGTCATCGCCGTGAACGACGATATCGATCCGGATAATGCGGACGCCATCCTGTGGGCGATGTCCTATCGCGCCAATCCGACGCTCGATTTTCACATCCTGCCGCATCGCGACCAGGGCCACGGTCCGCGCAGCCAGCGCAATGGCGGGGAGGATGCGTCGGTGCTGATCGACGCCACGCTCAAGGAGAGCTTCCCGCCGATCTCGTTGCCGAAGCGGCCCTACATGGAGCGCGCCAAGGTAATCTGGGAGGAACTGGGCCTGCCGGCGCTCAAGCCCGAGGCGCCGTGGTTCGGCTATTCGCTCGGCGAATGGTCGGCAGAGCTCGACGAGGCGGCCGAGCGCGCGACCCGCGGCGACTATTTCGAGACCGGGAAGCTTCTGAAGGCGCGCCGGCGCAAGGATCTGAAGATGAATACCGAGGTCCGCAGCGTCAAGGAACGCGAGGCGAAGCCGCGATCGAAGAAGAAGCGTTGAGCGCCGCCGCGATGGCCGTTGATTCCGGCGCTGCGGTCGAACTCCGGATTTTGTCCTCGGCGGCAATGCGCGAGATTGTTCTCGACCTCGGCGAGGCCTATAGGCGCGGCACGGGCGTCAAACTGTCGAGCGAATTCACCCGTTCTCCACTCGTCCGCGATCGCATTCGCGCCGGCGAGGCGTTCGACGTCGTCATTACGACGCAATCGCGCATCGAGGAGCTGGCGAAGGCGGACAAGGTCATTCCCGGCAGCGCCGCCGCCCTGGCGCGGTCCGGCATCGGCGTTGCGGTGAGGGCAGGGCAGCCGAAACCCGACATCGGTTCGGTCGCGGCTTTCGTCGCCGCGTTGCGCGCGGCCAAATCGATTGCGTGCGCCGATCCCGCGTTCGGCACAGCCAGCGGGCTTTACCTCGTGGAGCTTTTCGATCGGCTTGGATTGACCGCAGAGTTGCAGCCGAAGACGCGTCTGGTCGGAGCCGTGGAAGGCAGCCCGGTCGTGGTCTGCGCGGCGGTCGCCAAGGGCGAGGCGGAACTGGGCATCCAGCAGATTGCGGAGATTGTTGCAGTGCCTGGCACCGAGCTGGTTGGCCCGTTACCGCCTGAAATTCAGCACACAACCGTGTTCGCGGCGGCGGTCGGTTCGACCGCGCGGAATCCGGCGGTGGCGCGAGGATTCGTGGCGTTTCTCGCCTCGGAAGGGGCGAAGCCCGTCCTGATGGCGCACGGGATGGACCCACCCTGATGCGCCCGCGCGCGCAGGTCGTGAGGCTCGGCACCGGTCGGTTTCGGATTAATCGTCAGTGGCGATCTGGAACGAGAAGGCTTCGCTATGTTTGAACGCGGGACCGCCGTTGAGGCCGATACAAGATACAAGAGACGCCGGCAACTTTGAATTCCGACGGCAGCACGAATCCACTACCTGTGTGTACCGAAAACTCCATCCGTATTGATCTGGTGAACGTCATGGGCGATGATTGGCCTGTTAGCTTCCTGCTGGCTAAGTTCATGTCCCGGTCACTCACCGATGGGCAGATTGCAAATCTTGTGCGGATGCCAATTCCGCCAAAATAACTCGCCCGTCGGCTTGGCTATCGTCCTAGCCCGCCTGAACAATGAGTGTAGAAATAATCTCCTGACGCGAGATAAGAAATGATCCAAAAAGCTATCCAATTCGCCGCTGCGAGCCTAGCGCTTCTCTCGTTGCAAGGCTTTGGGGTTGCCGGAGAAATTGTCGATACCGGTTACGTTGCAGATGCGCTCAAACGCGGCGCCATCGTCTGGGACGCGCGCAGTGTTAAGACTTACCTCGAAGGCCATATCCCGGGCGCGCGCAACGTTGGCGACATCGCTGCCGTCTTACGAAACCCAAACACCGAGGACTGGCTGCCCGTCGCGCAGTTGGAGACAATCCTCGGCAGTGCGGGCATTGATCCCGCAAAGGAAGTGATCGTCTACAGCCACACCGGCGATACGTCTGCGTATTTTGGCCTCAGTACGTTACGCTATTTCGGCGCTCAAGACGGGAAGGTCTATCACGGCGGCCTCGAGGCTTGGAGAGCAGCCGGACGGCCTGTAACGACCGAACCAACCCCCATCGTGCCAATGGCGCTCAAGCTTGCTCCCGTCGACGGCGTGGTGATCTGGAACGACGAGATGGTCGCAAAGGTGCGGGACGGCAGTGTGCAGATTGTCGACGTGCGCACGACGGGCGAATATGCAGGCAACGATATTCGTGCCATCCGCGGCGGCCACATCCCGCGCGCGGTCAACATTCCCTATGAACAGAACTGGGTCGACCCGGCCGCCGCTGGCAGGCTCCGGCGCAAGGAAGTCGAGAGCCGGGACGGTATGGCTCTTAAGCCGCTGGATCAGCTGAAGAAGATTTACGCAAACCTCGATCCGAACAAGGAAACGATCGTGTACTGCCAGAGTGGGGTACGGGCGGCGCAGACCGCAACCGTGATGCGCGCTCTTGGCTTCAGCAACGTCAAAATCTACGAGCCGAGCTGGCTCGGCTATGCCGGAATGCTAACGGCACCGGCCGAGCAAGAGGCATTTTTCAACGTCGGGGCACTCATGGGCCGTGTCGGCAGCATGCAAAACCGCATCGACACGCTCGAAGCAGAAGTCTTGCGGTTGAAGGCGCGCCAATGACGCACACTGCGTTCGTATCAATGAACGGACGCAGCCCATTATCTGAAATGTGAAGCCGGCCAGTGCATTGGTACAGGCCCGCCGGTGCGTTCTCGTAACTTGATCCACGCATTCGGGTCGCAGAGGTCAGGCTAGCACAAGGTAGATTTCGACAACTCCTCGTCTGGCTTGGTGCGGCTGTCTACCCTGTACGTGGAGGCAGCCGCGGACGCGCCGCTGCAACTTGCTTCCCAAAATAGGTGAATTGGCTCGGCGCAAGGGTGTGTGTACCGGAAACTCCATCCGTATTGATCCGGTGAACGAATCGCTTAACGTCATGGACGATGATCGGTCTGTTAAGCTTCCTGCCGGCGCTGCTCGCCCGCGCAATTCAAATCGAAGAGCCGGCTTGCGGCAGAGAACACTGCGCTCCAGCGTCAGCTTGCCGTGTTACGGCGGATGGCGAGGGGGCGTGTGCAACTCACGAGCGGCGATCGCTTGTTCTTGACCCAGCTGTATCGATGGTTTCCCTCGGTCTTGCAGGCGGTCACGATCATCCGGCCCGCGACGCTCGTTCGCTGGCATCGAGCCGGCTTTCGCCAGTACTGGCGATGGAAATCTCGTTCTCTTGGCCGACGGCCTCAGATCGATTCGGAGTTGCGAGCGCTGATCCGGCGGATAAGCCGGGACAATCGATTGTGGGCCGCGCCGCGCATTCATGGCGAACTGCTCCAAGCTACCGAGGCGTAGCTTGTAACCTCCGAAATTGACCCTAAATTAGCAATGCATCGCGACGAGGGCTGGCGCCCTCACCAACCTGCCACACTGCGGCAAGGTGGTTTCCACGAAGGTGGGATGTGGCCGTTTTCAGCGGCAAACGTAGCAGAGTGACGCCAGCCCTCGCCGTGACAGGAGGGTTCTATGACGGCGCCAGTTCCAAATCACCATCACAACAGCCTAACAACGCGCAGGGACATCTTTATTGGTGCTACCGCTTCGCTGTTGTGTGCGCCGGCCATCGTGCGGGCTGCGAGCCTCATGCCGGTCCGCCGCCCGCCACCACCATTTGGGCCTCAATATGCCGGGTACTGCGAACGTTTATATCTCCACTGGCTAAACAACCGTCTGCAAGCAGGTTTGCGAGCAGGCCAAACGAGCATCGAGTGCAACCACACAACAATGCCTATCGCCAACGCTCAACGAATAGTCGCTCGTGCACAAGATTATGGATGGCTACCACCCTACATTTCCATATATCGAAAGACTGAGGGGCGCGGCTCAATGCAAGATATCAATACTACGCACCTTGCTAGCGAAGGGGATGGACCAGCGCGACCATCATCTCAGATCGCGGTTCTTCATATTCCGCACTCTTCTCGGTACGTGCCTGCGGAGGAACGCCAAGCCATCCGATTGGACGATGCGGCGCTCGATAGCGAGCCAGCGTAAGCCGGGGAAAGTCCGCCATGATCTGATCCAGCGTCTCCCGCGGGCCGGATGCACGGCCTCCCGTTCCTTTTCCGCTGCTATTTCCGCCAGTGATTTGTCTGCCGTCATTCGGCAGCACCTTCGCGGATATCGCGCGTCTCGTCGCGCCTGAGCCGATCCGCGCTTACGCCCCTTCCCGTCACACGGGTAGGTATGTAGGGCATAATGCCCTGTAAAATCAATGGTTTATGGCACGAGCGGTGCAATCGCCGGTCGCTAGAGGTCGCCCCCGTTTGGCGCGAGGCTTCGATGTCGCCTCGCCAGGGAGATTGACCATGGAGACGCTCAAGGAGCGCTGCTGCGAGCCCGACTGCGTCGAGCAAGCAATCATGCGCCTTCCCACCAAATCCAGGCCGACCTGTTTGTGTTGGCTTCACGCTCAGTCGGCTCTGATTAAGGGCCGGCAGCATCACACCGCGATGATTGAACACGCCAAGTTTCGCCGACTAGGCGGGAAATCGAATTAGGCGCGCGCTGAGGATGATCCCGCTCGATCACCTGTACGGTCGAGCTGAACGCTAATCAAAAAAGCGGGCGTTAAAATGCGTCAGGTGACGGCCAAGGAGTTTTCGGCAAACGGCGAGGAGGAATGTGCGCGCGGTGACGGCGAGGCCCCACTGTTGCCGCCGCCGTCGCAGCCAATGCAGGTTGCCCGCGAGTTTGTCACGCAATTCTGCACCCGTGACGGCGGAAAGACGCTGTTGCACTGGCGCGGTGGCTGGTGGGGCTGGCGCAATTCGCATTGGCGCGAGGTCGACAACAAATGGGTGCGCTCTCTGCTTTATAGGCTCACCGAAAACGCCACGTATCTCGATCCCAAAAAAGGAGAAATTCTCGATTGGGCCCCGAACCGAAAGAAAATCGGTGATCTGCTTGATGCGCTCGCAGCAGTCGTCTTCTTTCCAGAAGAGCATGACCAACCATGCTGGCTGGACCAGCGGGCTAGCGGCGTCATTGTTGCGGTTGAGAACGGGTTGCTCGATGTCGAGCGGCGGCGGCTGCTTCCGCACACGCCGTGGTTTTTTAATCAGACCAGCGTGCCATTCAAGTACGATGCCGGTGCGCCCGAGCCCGCAGAGTGGATTACGTTTCTGCAAAAGCTGTGGCCGCGCGAACCTGAAGCGATCGCGGTCGTCGGCGAGTGGTTCGGCTACGTTATTAGCGGCCGGCTCGATCTGCACAAAATCTTGATGACGGTCGGTCCGACCCGCGGCGGCAAGGGTGCCATCGCGCGCGTGCTGACGGCCCTTATCGGCCGAAAGAATATCGTCGGTCCGACTTTGAGCAGCCTCGGCGGCGAGTTCGGGCTGCAGCCACTGATTGGCAAACCGCTCGCGATCATTTCGGATGCGCGCTTCAGCGGCAAAAACCCCGGCATCATGGTCGAGCGGCTTCTCACGATCAGTGGCGAGGATACCCTGACCGTGAACCGAAAATGTAAGGAGATGTGGACCGGCAAGTTGCCGACCCGCCTGTACATCATCAGCAACGAACTCCCGAAACTCGGCGATGCCTCGGCCGCAGTCGTCGGTCGCGTCGTGCTGCTGACGCTGTCGGAATCGTGGCTCGGTCGGGAGGACATCGAACTCGAGGCCCGCCTGCACGGTGAGTTGCCGGGCATTCTGAACTGGTCGCTGGCCGGTCTCGAGCGCCTGACCCTCAACGCCAATTTCACGCGAGTGCCGTCCTCCGAGGAAGCCGTCGATTTGATGCGCGACCTTGCGAGCCCGGTCGCCGCGTTCGTCCGCCAGGAGTGCGAGTTCGTGGACGGCAATGAAATCAGCGTCGATGACCTATACGCCGCTTTCAAAGTCTGGGCCGAGGATAATGAGCAGGACAAGCTGTCTCAGGCGCTGTTCGGTCGCAATCTGAAAGCGGCGTTTCCGGCCATTCGGAAGATCCGAACGCGCGAGGGAGGTGAGCGGCGTAGCGTCTATCGCGGCATCGCCCTGGCCGCCGCCGCGGTGGGTGCCACAATGCCGGGTCACGGTGACCACCGTGGCCAGCGGTCATAGTGGCCATGGCGGTCATAGCAAAAAACGAATGCGGCGCGTGTCGTAACGTAGTCGCTATACCCCCTAAAGCGAACTCGTTATGCTCACTTTGAGTTTTGTCGCTCATGACCCATCGCGTCATTTGGTCAGCATTGCATGTTGCAGTAGCGAAGCCTGTCTTAGCCCCTATGGAAGTACTCGTTTGAGCCGCTAAGATGCCGTCGCCTTAGCTCGGAGGCGAACATGAGACGGCGCGAGTTCATTACCATTCTCGGCGGGGCGGCGGCTGCGTGGCCATTTGGGGCGCATGCACAAACCTATCCGACGCGACCGATCACTATGGTGGTCCCGTTTTCCGCCGGAGGCGCATTCGACGTCATGGGTCGAATCCTTGGGGCTCGGATGGGTCAAATTCTGGGCCAACAGATGATCATTGAGAACATCACCGGTGCCGCAGGCATCATTGGTGTAAACCGCGTCGTGAATGCTCCGCCAGACGGCTATACGTTGCTTTTCGGCAGCATCGGCACGCATGCCTATAATCAGACCATCTATAAGAAGCCGCGCTACGACGCAGTCACTGATTTCACTCCGGTCGCCCTCTTCGCCGATCAACCCATGGTGCTTGATGCACGCAGGGATTTTCCGGCCAATAACCTTCCGGAGTTCATCGACTACGTGAAGGCAAATAGTGCGAAGCTACAATTCGGTTCAGCAGGAGCCGGCACGACGACGCATCTTGGCTGCGCGTTGCTCAACGCAGCTATCGGCGCAAACGTCACGCATGTTCCCTATCGCGGCGGGGGGCCAGCCGCGAATGATTTGATTGGAGGGCAGATCGATTACATGTGCGCTAACATGGGCGCTGCGGCCCCCCTGATCACGGGCAAGCAGGTAAAGGCTATCGCGACGCTGTCGCGCAGTCGCTCGCAGCTCCTACCGGAGCTGCCAACCGCGCACGAGCAGGGGCTTGTCGATTTCGACGTTGTCACCTGGAATGCCTTTTTTCTTCCAAAAGGCGCGTCCCTGGAGATCGTCAAGAAGCTCAACGACGCTACGGGCCAGGCCATGGATACTCCGGCGATTAAGAGCCGGATGCACGAAATCGGGGTTACGGGTGTCGCGCCCGAGCGCAGATCGCCGGAATACCTCGCCAAGTTTGTCGTCGATGAAATCGCAAGATGGGCGGGCCCAATTAAGTCGAACGGGCTTCAGGTGGACTAAGACCGTAGGTTCCTTTGGGGCAAATCCAGCAATCGAGAAGATGGCATATGGAGGTCCCTTCTTTCGATCACCCGGAAGCAATTGCTGCAGCTATGGGCGTGCTCGATCGACACCTTGTGGCACTTAATTCAGGTGATGCAGTAGCTCTGGCGCAGACGCTTCACTTCCCACATTACCGTTTGGCTGGCGGGCGCATGCAAATATGGGCGCGCCCGGAAACCTATTTGCAGGATTTTTACGCGCGCGCAGGTGATGAATGGCACCACAGCGCTTGGGATTTTCGTAATCCGATCAGTGCCTGTTCAGACAAGGTACACCTTGACGTTCAATTCAGCCGGTACCGCGCTGACGGTTCAGTATTGGGTCGGTATCGCTCTATATGGGTCGTCAGTTCCATCGACCAACATTGGGCTGCACAGCTGCGATCGAGCTTTGCTGCCTAGGTGCCCCGCACGGTGCAGAAATTACCGTCGCGATCAAAATACGTGGCGGATCTGATCGGCATGAGTTGCAGAATAAATTGAATAAGTTAGTGCTTCTCTCCGACAAGACAATTCGTGCAATTGAGGGCGAAATAATGAAACCAAGAAATCTGCTGTTCATCATGTCCGACGAGCACAGCCGTCGCGTTCTAGGCTGCTACGGCCATACCATGATCAAAACTCCCAACCTCGACGGGTTGGCCGCTCGTGGCGTTAGGTTCACCGATGCCTATTGCAACTCACCGATCTGCGTACCGTCACGTGCCAGCTTTCATACGGGTCGTTACCCTCATCAGAACCGGTTTTGGGATAACGGTATGCCATATGACGGCAGTATCCCGTCGTGGGGTCATCGTTTGACTCAGGGTGGGCACCACGCAACATCGATTGGAAAATTGCATTTCCGTTCTACGGACGACAACAACGGCTTCTCTGAAGAAATCATGCCGTTGCATGTGGTCGATGGGGTCGGCGATGCTCTTGGTATGATTCGCCGACCGTTGCCGGTGCGTAAGGCTGCCATGAAGTTGGCAAACGATGCGGGCCGTGGTGATTCTGACTATCAGCGTTACGACGATAATATCACCGCAGCCGCCGAGAATTGGCTGCGCCAACAAGGTTCAGTCAAGACTGATAAACCATGGGTGCTGTTCGTTTCGCTCGTCTGCCCGCATTTCCCGCTGATTGCACGTCCCGAATGGTACGACCTCTATGACGAGAACAAGGTGCCACGACCAGCACTTTATGATGCCGCGGATCGTTCGGATCATCCTTACGTGGCCGCCATCCGCGAATGCCAGATTTACGACAAGGGCTTCGATGAACAAAAGCTGCGAAAGGCCATCACTGCCTACTTCGGTCTAGTGAGCTTTGTTGATCACAATGTTGGCCGCTTGCTCAACGCCCTGGAGGAGACGCACCTGACCACCGAGACTCGCGTGATCTACACGAGCGACCACGGGGACAACCTTGGAACGCGGGGGCTCTGGGGCAAGTCGACAATGTATGAGGAATCGGCCGGGGTTCCGATGATCATGGCTGGACCCGAAGTGGCGGAGGGCATCGTGTTCCAGGAACCTGTAACGCTCGTCGACTGCTTCCCGACTATTCTCGATTGCGTCGGACAAAAAAAACAGAAGGACGATGTCGATTTGCCCGGCACCTCTTTGTTCGACATCGTGCGTGGGGCAGGACAGCGCCGAACGGTCATGAGTGAATATCATGCATCCGGCGCGGCAACCGGGGTCTTCATGATCCGCAAAGGTCGTTTCAAGTATGTGCACTACGTCGGCATGCCACCGCAGCTTTTCGATCTTGATGCCGATCCGCAGGAGACCAATGACCTCGGCCAGAATGCTGACTATCGCGGGGTGCTGAAGGACTGCGAAGCGGCCCTTCGAAGAGTCGTCGATCCTGAAGCAGCCGATCGCCAAGCATTCGCTGATCAGGAGACGCGCCTCGCGGCACTCGGTGGGCGTGAGGCGGTTCTGGCGCGGGGAGGATTCTTATTTTCACCGGTTCCCGGGACCAAGCCTGTTTATGCTGCAACAGAGCAATCAGCAAAAACCTGAAATGAAATATCCCATATCCGCTTCCGTTCGGCAAACGATCGGCGGTGTTTCAATTAATTTTCAATCCTATCTGTTTGATAATTTTCGACCACTTGGTTTCTTCGCGGTCGATAGCGGCGGCGTAGTCCTCGGGCGTGCCGGGTTGTGGCACCGTCCCGTCGACTGACAGCTTGGTCTTTACCTCCTCCAGATCGAGGGCCTCGCGTAATGCCGCATTAAGCTTGTCGATAATCACGCGCGGTGTTCCTTTTGCAGCCAACAGGCCAAACGTTTGGACTAACTCGTATCCCGGAAGCCCGGATTCTGAGACCGTTGGAACATTCGGGAAGATACTGGAGCGCGTCACACTTGTGACCGCCAGTGCGTGCAACGCTCCATCCTTGACATGGCCAATCACCGGCGGCAGCCCGGTCACGACCATCTTCACATGTCCGCCCAGTAGATCGTTGATAGCAGGCGCAACCCCTTTATAGGGGATGTGCATGATCTTGATCCCGGCCATGCTTGCGAACAATTCGCCTGTCAGATGTGTCCCGCTGCCAGTGCCAGCCGAGCCGAAATCTACTGTACCGGGCGATGTCTTGGCGATCGCGATCAGTTCCTGTACGGACCGCGCGGGCAGCGACGGATGCACGATCAAGGAGAACGGCGTCCAGCCGATGAAGCCAACAGGCGCGAAGTCCTTGCGGGGATCGTAGCCAAGGTTGGGGTAAATTGAGGGAGCGACGGCGAGCGTTCCGGGGTTGCCAAGTGCCAACGTATAGCCATCCGGTGCGCTCTTCGCGACTTGTCGCACTGCGACCGTGCCGCCCGCGCCCGGCCGGTTTTCTACGATGATCTGCTGGCCCAATGTTTTGCTCATCTTCTCGGCAACGACACGCGCCGTGATGTCCGAGCCGCCTCCAGCGGAGAAGGGCACGGCCAGTGTGATCGGACGTGCCGGATATGCTTGCGCGCGCGCAACTCGCGATGCCAAAGGAAGAGCCGCAGTACCCGCGGCCAGATGCAGAAATTGTCTTCGATGGGGAAGTTTCATTGGTCACTCCCAGCCATTCGCTACTCTGTCAACCCAATTTGCCGCTCTAAAACTGGCATCACCTCACGCGTCTCCAGACCGAGTGACTCGAACTGGAGCCGGTTGGTGATATCGTGAACGACGAAACGAAATCCATGTATCCATTGAAGATCGTGACTTCGGCGGTTCGCTCGGAAGCGTCTACTGTTGAAGCAATCCCGCGATCGACCAAAAAATGAATCACACTTTTGGAATCGACAGCATATCGGCCGAAATACGCCAGCGTCGCGAGACCGGCCGATGCGCATGTGACGATTAAGTTGGTCGAGCTGCAATCCGACATGGACAGATACATGTCGTTGACGACCTGAAATGAAAATTGCCCTCGAAATCCAACATCAGGCGGCCCCTCGGATGGCGACCGAAGGTTAGTACCTCCAGGCCGCTGTCGTCTTCGTCATATAGGGACACAAGATCCCAGGCCCCCACCACGGCATCTCTAATGGATTGTTCCTCGGAGCGGACGGATTTCAGCGGGATAAAAAGAACGGACAATATAATCAGCGCGAATAGGCCGAGGGGCTGTAGCCGAACCATGCAGAACCTCCTTGTCAGCAGATCATCTTGATTCCAACATTTGTGACGGGGAAGTTTCATAGAACTCCTCCCAACGTCGTTGCGCAATGCACGCTTCGACGCTCAATATGTGCGCGGATAAAGATGGGCAGGCCCGCCGATGGCACCCTTGCCGCCGTTGCAATGATTGGGATTCGGCACGTCCCGTGGGCAACTGAAAGGAAATGTTACATCAAGTTTGCGAGCCGACGGAAGGGGGCCACGCTGACGTTTTTGTTGCAGTGCATGAGTCCGTTCATGGCCGATTTTGTTGCAGAAGTCTGTTGCCGGTTTCTACGAATGGTGATTCGGTCGCTCTGACGCGATTTGCGCCGGAGATGAGCGATGATGGGGCGGCTCAATCACGAGCAGGAGCAACTGTTCTATTCATTCTGTCTTGAAGAGGCTGTGCCAGACGATCACTTGGTCCGCGCGATTGCCGCCGTGCTTGATCTGTCGTGGGTCTACGGCGAGCTTGCGCCGTACTACTCGCGGCTCGGCCGGCCTTCAATCGATCCGGCGCTGATGATCCGGATGCTCATCGTCGGTTACGTGTTCGCGATCCGCTCGGAACGAGCGCTGTGCCGTGAAGTACAGGTGAACCTAGCCTATCGCTGGTTTTGTGGTCTCTCAATTGAGGACACGCTTCCAGATCATTCGGCCTTCTCGCGTGCGCGTAACGAACGGTTCCGTGACAGCGATATCTTCCGGGGCATATTTGAGCGTGTTGTTGAGGCCTGTATTACGGCCGGGCTGGTCGGCGGTGAGGGGTTTGCGGTCGATGCGAGCCTGATTGCGGCGGACGCGAACAAGCAACGGTCGATCCCGGGCAAAGATTGGAACAAGAACCGTGCCTTGGAGCGTGCGAGCCGGGCCATGCAGGAGTATTTGGCAACCCTTGATGATGCCGCCTTTGGTGCGGCGAGCGACACCACCCCGAAGTTCGTGTCGCCCTCTGATCCCGCGGCGCAATGGACGGGGGCCCTGCGAGGAGCAGCGTTCTTTGCCTACTCGGACAACTATCTGATCGACGTGAAGTTTGGCGTCATCATGGATGTCGAAGCCTCGCGCGCTATCCGCCAGGCCGAGGTCTGCGCGGCCAAGATCATGATCGAGCGTACCGAGGAGCGCTTCGATATCAAGCCCGAGCTGCTCGCGGCCGATACGGCCTACGGGTCAGGTCCAAACCTCAACTGGCTTGTCAAAGACAAGGATATCGCGCCGCACATTCCGGTGATCGACAAGTCGAAGCGCCAGGATGGGACCTTTAGCCGGGAGGACTTCACGTTCGACAAGGAGCGCAACGTCTACACCTGCCCAGCCAACAAGACCCTCACGACGACGGGCAAGTTGGTCAATGATGGCGAGACGCTGCTTTATGTCGCCAGCAGGCGCGACTGCCGGAACTGCTCACTCAAGGCGCGATGCTGTCCAAAGATGC
The DNA here is from genome assembly GCA_963749815.1 of uncultured Alphaproteobacteria bacterium. Lineage (GTDB taxonomy): Bacteria > Pseudomonadota > Alphaproteobacteria > Rhizobiales > Xanthobacteraceae > VAZQ01. Next base: position 34,572 of record CAVVON010000027.1, read on the forward strand.
CCTTCCGCAGGATCCCGCGTAGTATCCACGAGGAGGCTCGTGACGTTGCCCGGGCACTGGCTAGAACCAAAGAGTTCGAGCAGTCCCGCCGCGACAGAAAGCGCGTTGAGATGCTGTTCGCACATCTGAAGCGTATTTTTCGGCTCGGCCGTCTGCGATTGCGTGGGCCGCGCGGTGCCCAGTTTGAGTTCACGCTGGCAGCGATCGCGCAGAACCTCCGCAGGCTCGCCAAGCTCGTCTCCAGACCGCCACCGCTGCCAATCCCATACGCAGCGTGAGCTTCAGGTAGCGTTGCGGCGTCAGTCAGTATGGTCACTCCACCCAACTAAGCGTGTGGCAGATCGGCGCCAATGCAGACCTTATTTTCGTCCCGGCGACTTCCGCAACAAAATCGGCCCAAAGCGGACGTGCCGAAAGCTGCGCCCGATGTCCGCTTCTGGGTGAACAACGGACATCATTTGCTCGCGGTGAGTATTTCCGCTCTTGACCCTAAACCGACGTTCAGTTGACTTGTTCAATGTCCTGCAACGTCCAACTTTTATCCAAGATCGCCTTTTCGGGGCCATATGTTCGAAACCACGGGAACCATTGCTTCCCAGCCGGTGTGTAAACCCAGTTGGCCTCCTGTCCTGCGGGCGGCTTCGGGCCAATGTAGATGTCCACCGATCCGTCGGCGTTCTTACGCACACCTTTGTCGAGCGAGTCGATGGTAAGACGTGGCGAGTCCCGAAACAGGGCGGCAGTTTCTTGGCTGTACACGGTGAACGCCCAGAACTCGCGCACCGGAACATTCGCGGAAACGTGCAGTCGGTAGGTATTCTCGCCCATTAGCGGGCGGCCTTTGCTGTCGGTGTAAGTCCCGAAATAAAAGCTGCCGCTGCCAAGCTTTGCCGTAGGGGCGAAAAAGGCGGCCAGGGCGATGGCGCGCGAGTCCACGTCGAAGTAGTTGGGGACCTCCCAAAGGAACTCTGTTTTGGTGGCGATTGGCCCAGCGGGGACACTCCATTGGCTGTTGGGCCACCACTGGGTGATGAATGTGACACGCTGCTCGATCAACCAAGCGAATGCTTCGGCTGCCGCCCGCTTCAACTGAGCGGCGGTTGCAGCATCGGGCTTGAAATCTTTGCCCCTCTCGATGCCGAGCGGAAGAAGCATACCCATCATTTGAAGGTCGCGGGGCTGTACCGGCTCCTCGTTGAGGACACGCGCTAGACTGCTGTAGAAAGTTTCGTCATAGCGCACGAGCCCGTCGTACATGATGTCAGTCATGTCCACGAACCGTTGCGCGGGCGGGTTGGCTTTGGCCAACGGATAGATTTTGACCTGCTGCACCAACGCGTCACCGGCGCGCACATCATCTGCTGAGGTAGATGCCACAATCGAACGCACGAGCGTCATAGTGTTATAGGTCTTGGGACGCACAGGGATGTAGCCAGCTGGTACGTCGCCTGTGTAGTCGGGTGGCAGCACGAGGTACTTGCCGCCCTTGCCTTCGAAGCCGATGTCAACGAGTGGCACAAACCACGCGTCTTCTATGGTTCCGTAAAAGCTTGCCCCGGCGACGGCTGGCGGCAGGTCCACAACTATTGGGCCGTCCTCACGGGTATTGCAGAAGAAGTACATATAACGGACGCTGGTGTTAACGGTGAGCGACTGGTTCTTCCAACCAGACCCTTTGGGCCACCAGATGATGTCGTTGTACTTCGCCTTGGCGTCGCGGAAATACGCCTGCCGCATGGCGTCCTCGCTCACCAGGGGTATGCCCCAGATCACGGCGTCCACGGCGCGTCGGTAGACGGTTTGATTGGCCAGCTCCCTCGATGTTTGGGGAGCGGCATTCTGGGCGGAGGCCGATTGGCTGACCAACAAAAGTCCAATAACGAATGCTGATACGATCTTTGTCTTCGTCATCGAGATCACCTTTCCGTGCATTCACCAATTAAGCGCGAAGCGAAATTCGAGGGCAAGGGACTTCGTCGGCGTGACGTCGGGTTGCGGGCCCGACTCGGACCTCTGAACAGCAGCGGTCGATGTCCGGGTCTGGAAGTGAAGCGGAAGCGCGGACAATTCGCGCGAAACGACGCGAATGACCTTGAAGCGACATCCCGATCAAAGATTACTCTAAGGTGATGCCTACCAATTGGACAAACAGCAACACGCAGTTGTGACTGGTCTGGTTTATTGATCTATATCAACGTCGGGAACTTTCACCTTCCCATAGCTGTACGCACCCGCGCCGACATCGGCGCGGATTCAATTGGGCATAGATTGCCTGCCCGTCTCTGGCAGTCACGACCAAAGGAAATAGTATGAGAATGGCCGGACACATCTGGCTCGGTTTGTTGGCATTGTTCACCGCCGCGATGATGGTGAGCACGCCTGCGACCGCACAACAGCAACAACGGAAGCCCAACATCCTGTTCATTATGGGAGACGACATCGGATGGATGCAGTTGGGCAGCTATCAACAAGGTCTAGGGGTTGGCGAAACTCCCAACCTTGACCGCATTGCCAATGAGGGCGCTCGATTTATGTCCTACTACGCCGAGCAGAGTTGCACGGCCGGACGTAACGCCTTCTTCACCGGAATGAATCCGCTGCGCACGGGAATGATCCCACCGCAACTGCCGGGTAGCCCATCGTACCTGCGGCCCGGCACTCCGGCGCTCGCAAAGTTCCTGCTTGATCAAGGCTACAACACAGGCGAGTTCGGCAAGAACCACCTCGGTGACCACGTCGATGCGCTGCCAACTGCGCACGGCTTCCAGGAGTACTGGGGCTACCTCTATCATCTGGACGCGATGCAACAGGTAAGTTTCCCCGACATCAACAAGAGCCCGACCCAGCAGGGTTTTGCCCCGCCGTGCAAGGCCACATTGATCCCTGGCATCCCCGAGGTTCCCGGTTCTGTGGATCCGAAAACGACAACCTGCCTGACGCCGCCACGTCCGGTCCTTTCGTGCAAGTCCTCGGACGGCACCGCGAGAAACCAGAGGTGCAGCGACGAAGGTCCCCTGACGCTAAAGCGCTCAGAGACAGTGGATGAGGAAATCTCCGCCAAGGTCATCGACTTCCTCGACCGCAACGACCCCCGGCGGACCAACAAGCCCTTCTTCGTCTGGTACAATCCGGCGCGCATGCACGTCACGACAATGCTGTCACCGAAGTACCTGGCGATGCTGGGTGAGGAAGGCGGCAAAGACTGGGGCATCCAGGAAGCCGGCATGAAGCAGATGGACGACAACATCGGCTATGTGATGAAGAAGCTGGAGGACATGGGTCAGCTCGACAACACCATCATCGTCTTCACCACCGACAACGGCCCGCAGACCCAGACCTTCCCAGACGGTGGCATCACGCCATTCAAGGCCAACAAGCTCACCACCTGGGAAGGCGGCATGCGGGTTCCGCTGGTCATCCGCTGGCCTGGCCAAATCAAGCCGGGAACGCTGAAGACCGAGATATTCGCGTCGCTCGATTGGTTGCCGACATTCGTCGAAATCGCCGGTGGCCCCAAGGGCAACGACCTGAACAAGCAGATCGAGGAGGGCAAATATCCCGGGATCGTCAAGACGAAGCTCGATGGGGTGAACCAGCTCGACTATCTGACCGGCAAGTCGGAGAAATCGGCACGCGACACTTTCTTCTATTACACCGGTGCCACACCATCGGCGGTGCGGTACAAGAACTGGAAGATCTATTTCACGATGGAAGGGTCGAGCGGTGCCTCTGCGCTCTTGGGTCCGCAGCAGTACGGTTGGGCCCAGGTCCAGAACATCAGGCGCGATCCCTTCGAGCAGGCCGTGGGCGGAGACCAGAAGTCCGTGATGTCCATGGGCGGCACGCTTGCCTCTCCGAGCACCGCGTACATCTACAACTGGAACATGCTGCCCGTCGGGCAGCAGTTGTGGCTGCAGGAGCTCGAGTCCTACATCGCGTTCCCGCCGCTGCAGGATCCGGAGACTTACAACCTCGTTCAGGTTCTGGAACAGGTCAAGAAGATGGGTAACGCAGAACCCGAGCAAATGACCGGCGCGACGGACTCCCAGTAATGACTGAGCGGGCGGCCCTTTGGGGCCGCCCGTCATCGTTTCAAGCACCCACCGCAGATCGGATGTCGCTTCTTGGCCCATCTCGGACATGGAAGTCGCGCTCACCGATGTCCGGTGTTGGGGTAGGAGCGGACCTTCTATCGCTTAGCGGCGGACCCCATCATTGCTGCTCGCCGCCTTCGACGATGGGCGAGCCTCTCTTGCTAATTGCGCCGGTTTGAGCGACACCTCGCCCAACAAAAAAAAGACGCCCCGGCTTTGATCCCGAGGCGTCAAAGAAGCGAATTTACCCAAAGCCGTTTTATCGAGCTTCACCTCGCACCACAAGGCGAGCGGGTAAATGATCGCCGTGCCGAATAAGGACGAGCTGGTTTTCCTGTCGAGCTTCGGCGCATCCGCAATCTCGCTCGCATCTGTGCCGATCCGGCGATCGCTGGTCGCCTGCGGTCTGGCTCACCGCCGCCGCTCGGCCATCACGGACATCTGGTGGGCGCACGGCCAGGCCGAGGCCGAGGTGGTGGTCGACCGTGCTGGGCCCGACCTTGATGCCAGTCCTGAGGCGGCCCGCGAGGCCATCATCACCGCCGCTCGCCAGCTCGGTGTCGTGCTCACCGACAACACGGCTGCGCTGACGCGCACCCGGGCGGCGATCGCGCATCTCGATGCGCAGCTCGCCGAGGCACAGCGACGCGGTGCTCTGAAGTTTTTCAACAGCGCTTACCGCGACTATCGCGTCAAGGCGGCCGGCGGTCGCTTCATGACTTATCAGGCGGCACTCGGCGAGCTGCGGCGCATCATCCTCGCCAACGGCGGCTGGCGCGGGCAGCCCGATCTCGGGCCGGGCTTGGTGGGGCGGGTATTCGGAGTGGCGGCATGACGGGCAGCAAGCTCCTGCGGGGCTGGACGCCGCTCAATGAAAACGTCGACACCGATCATTCGCAATTCGTCCCCTTTGCCTGGGACGGTCCCCACGTCGGCAAACGATTGATTGAGACATTCGCCATCCTGCGCCGTGTCCCGGTCGCCAAGGGACCGAAAAAGTACGGATCGGCATGGCCTTCCTATATCGCCGATTGGGAGGACCTGCTCGCGCAACGGACGGCGGATCTCGAGCGCCTCGAAGAGATCGAGCAGATGAAGAACCGCACCCGCATTCAACCGACAGCGCGCGAGATCGCGACCATGGAAATCGCGATCGCCTGGCCGGGGCGCTATCTGTCGAAGACCCCGCAGCTCGCCAAGGCGGTCGGTCTCGTGGCGCTCACCCGCTCGCTCGATCGCGATCTTGAGTTCATCGCCAAGCAGCTGCGCATGGCGCCAAGGACGGTCGCGCGACTGGAATCGCGCCGGCCTCGACGTCATCGCGGTCGGATTGGTCCGCGACGGGGTGACGGTGTTCTGATGGTCCCGGCGCGCGTGCTCTCGATCCGACCCTGCGCCGCCGGCGTGCTCGCGCTCGGCGGCGCTGCCGGCAACGCACATCGTCACCGTCGAGGTCGGCGGGCAGATGGTCGACCTCGCTGATCGATGAGCGCAGCGCGATCCTGCTGTCGGCGATGGCTGGCTATCTCAGCCAGCCGTTGCAGGTCGTGCTGCGCTCCACCGTCGAGCGACCGGCACGCCGGCGAAGCCGAGCACTCGTCGTCGTCGCCGGCCGCGACGCTGGCGGCGGCATCGGTCGGGTGACGGAGTAGGTGGCGAGCCGTCCTGTCATCGAGCCACAGCTCGGCAAAGATCGAGCCGCCAAGGACCGCCCGGCTCGATCCAAAAAGTGCCCCTCGGGGTCCAGTGCGACCAGCCTTTCAGCATGCTCGCACCCCGTTCCTCTTGGGGCTCCCGGCGGCGAATTCTATTTTACATTTCTGTTACATTTCTGCGGTCGGCTGGCTAGAGACTGGTCTCTAAGTCATTGATATCATTGGCGCGCCCTAGGGGACTCGAACCCCTGTTACCGCCGTGAAAGGGCGGTGTCCTAGGCCACTAGACGAAGGGCGCGGGAAGCGCGGGACATATAAAGGCGTTTGCGCGGGACGGCAAGCAACCGCCGCCCGCCATTCCGGCCGAGCCGCGCCAGCGGCGAGGGCCGAATCATGACCCCGATTCCGGATGATGGATTCCGCCCTCGCGAGCTTCGTTCGCGCCCCGGAATGACGGAAGAATGTTCCTCACCACTTGCCGGTGTTGGGCATCGACTTCCACGGCTCCTGCGGCGGCTTGGGCGCGCCCTTCTGCAAAAGCTCGATCGAGTGCTTGTCGGGCGAGCGCACGAACGCCATCACGCCGTCGCGCGGCGGCCGGTTGATGGTGACGCCGGCCTTCATCAGCTTGTCGCAGAGCGCGTAAATGTCGTCGACCTCGTAGGCGAGGTGGCCGAAGTGGCGCGCCTCGCCGTAGTCCTCGCTGTCCCAGTTGTAGGTCAGTTCCACCAGCGGCGCGTCGCGGCCGGTGCGCTTGCTGTCCTCGACCAGGCCTTCGTCCTCCGCCGCGGCCAGGAACACCAGCGTGTAGCGGTTCTTGTCGTCGACCCGGCGGCGCGCCTCCTTGAGGCCGAGCTTGTTCACATAGAAGTCGAGCGCCTGATCCAGGTTGCGCACGCGCAGCATGGTGTGCAGATATCGCATCGGGGTGTGTCCTCTTTGCATCGGTTGGATGGAAACTTTGTTCGGGAGCCAGCATACATGATCGCGCCGGACCTGGAGACAGCCATCGACACGCTGCAGGAGCTGGTGGAGCAGGCGCGCGTCGTCGTTCCATTCACCGGCGCCGGAATTTCCACCGAGTGTGGCATTCCGGACTTCCGTTCCCCGGGCGGTCTGTGGACCAAAAACAAGCCGATTCCGTTCGACGAATTCCTCGCCAGCCAGGAGATGCGCAACGAAGCATGGCGCCGGCGCTTCGCCATGGAGCAGCACTTCGCCGGCGCACGGCCGGGCCGCGGACACCTCGCGCTCGCCAGCCTCTACCGCACCGGAAAGTCGCCGGGCGTCATCACCCAGAACATCGATAACCTGCATCAAATCTCGGGAATCTCAGCCGAACACGTGATCGAGCTGCATGGCAACAACACTTACGCAACCTGCCTCGACTGCGCCAAGCGCTACGAGCTCGGCTGGGTCAAGTCGCGGCTCGACAGCGGCAATGGTTGCGCGCCGGACTGCACGGCAGTGCGGCGGACCGATCAAGACCGCGACCGTCTCGTTCGGTCAGGCGATGCCGGAGCGCGAGATGAAACGCGCCGAGGCGATGACGCTTGACTGTGATCTTTTTCTCGCAGTCGGTTCGTCTCTTGTCGTCTGGCCGGCGGCCGGATTTCCGCTGATGGCAAAACGAAATGGCGCGCGTCTGGTGATAATCAATCGAGAAGCCACCGAATTTGATGAAATTGCCGACCTTGTCGTGCACGAAGACATCGGAACGGTGCTCGCGCCCTTCATCGCCCACTGATTCGGAAACCTGGGCGAGATTTGCACAGGCTTGCCAGCTTTCGCTGTGCAGAAGCATTTTGGTCTTTCCTGATCGCGGTCGAGTGCACTAGTCTTTGTGTCGGGAAAGATTCGGATGAAGCGCTCGGAAGAAGCGCCAGGGATTACGCGGCGGCGTTTGGGGCGTCATGACGTCGGACCAGATGGGACCGAAGGGGCCAGGCGGCGGATTGGGGTTCGACCCCAAGACCGCCGGCGATATTGGTGACGAGGCCGCGAGCGTTATCGAGCTCACCGGCGTCATCAAGTGGTTCGACGTGTCCAAAGGCTACGGCTTCATCGTCCCCGACAACGGGGCGGCGGACATCCTGTTGCACGTCACGTGCTTGCGCCGCGACGGGTTCCAGGTCGCCTACGAGGGCGCGCGCGTCGTGGTCGAGGTGCTGCAGCGCCCGCGCGGGCTGCAGGCCTTCCGCGTGCTCTCGATGGACGAGTCGACCGCGATCCACCCCGCGCAGATGCCGCCGCCGCGCACCCACGTCACGGTGACGCCGTCGGGCGGGTTCGAACGCGCCCAGGTCAAGTGGTTCAACCGGCTGCGCGGCTTCGGGTTCCTCACCCGCGGCGATGGCTCGCCGGACATCTTCGTCCACATGGAGACGCTGCGGCGCTTCGGCATCACCGAGCTGCGGCCGGGCCAGTTCGTGATGGTCCGCTTCGGACCCGGCCCCAAGGGCCTGATGGCCGCCGAGGTGCGCCCCGAGGGCGCCCCGACTGGGCCTGCGTCGCACTGACGGCTCATCGATCCCGGATCGTGGCGACTGGATGCCCGGCTTTGCCGGGCATCGGCGCGTTTGGCGGCTCGACAGCCGGTGCGGCAAATCTGCTAGGATTGCGGTTCGTCAATCGAGGCCCGCAATGCCACGCCGTACGCTCCGTTTCTCCCTGCTCCCCCTGATCGCGCTGCTCGCCATCCCCGGCCGCGTCACCGCCGCCGAACTGCAGCCGCTGGAGATCGTCACCCGCAACGGCGTGCACACCTTCGCGGTCGAGACTGGCGCTGACGCCCGAGCAGCAGGCGCAGGGGCTGATGTTCCGCAAGGAGCTGCCGGAAGGGCAGGGCATGCTGTTCGACTTCAAGCGCGATCAGGAGACCGTCGTTCTGGATGAAGAACACCTTCATCTCGCTCGACATGATCTTCATCCGCTCCGACGGCCGCATCCACCGCATCGCCACCAACACCGTGCCGATGTCGGAAGCGCTGGTGCCCTCCAACGGGCCGGTGCGCGCGGTGCTCGAAGTGATCGCCGGCACCGCCCGCAAGCTCGGCATCGCGGCGGGCGACCAGGTCGCGCATCCGATCTTCAAGGGGAACTAGGCCGTCGCCGGTCTGCGTCAGCCTTGTGCGCGCTCAAATCCGGACGGTGTATCGAGTGGCCACCGCGGCGTCCGGGGTATGGCGCAGCCTGGTAGCGCGGAAGTTTTGGGTACTTCAGGTCGCAGGTTCAAATCCTGCTGCCCCGACGCCGCGGATGATTTTGGAACGAGCGGGACCATGACGGCACGCATCTACCGGCCGGCGAAGACCGCCATGCAATCGGGCACCGCCAAGACCAAGGAATGGGTGCTCGAATACGAGCCCGAGCAGCCGCGCGAGATCGAGCCGCTGATGGGCTGGACCAGTTCCGGCGACATGCGCTCGCAGTTGCGGATCAGTTTCGACACCGCCGCGGAGGCGGTCGCCTATTGCGAGCGCCACGGCATCGCCTACCAGCTGTCCGAGGCAAGCAAGCCGGCGCGCGCCGCGTCATCTCCTATTCGGACAATTTCGCCTTCCGGCGCGCGGAGCCCTGGACGCACTGAGCGCCGCTTGGCGTGCGCGGCCGCCGCTAGCGCGCGTCCGCGGCCGCCGGCTTGCTCTGGCCCGCGCCGCGCTGGCGCAGCAGCGACACGAACCGGTCCTCCGGCATCGGCTGGCCGAGCAGGAAACCCTGCCCGAGGTCGCAGCCCATGCTGGTCAGCGCCATCGCGTCGGCCGCCTTCTCGATGCCGATGGCGACGGCGAGGCTGCCGAAATTGTGCGCCAGGTCGATCACCGTCTTGCAGATCGGCGCGTTCACCTTGTCGCTCCCGCAATCGTTGACGAAGGTGCGGTCGAGCTTGAGCTCGGCGAACGGCAGCTCCTTGAGCTTCGCCAGCGAGGAATGGCCGCGGCCGAAGTCGTCGATCGCAAGCTTGACGTTGATGCTCGCGAGCCGCTTGGCGAGCTCGCCGGCGAGCTTGAGATCGGTGACGATCTGCTCTTCGGTGACGTCGATCATCAGCCCCGGCCAGCCGTCGATCTTCAGGCGGTACGGGTTCACGATGTCGGGGATCGGCAGCTTGGTGAGCGCGCCGATCGGGACATTGACCGCAAAGCGCAGGTTGATCCCGAGGTTCGAGAAGGTCTGCGATGTCTTCAGCGCCGCGGCGAGCGCGAGCTCCGACAGCGTCTGCAGCTCGGGCGCGGTTGCGCCCGGCATGAACGCGGCCGGTTGCAGCACGCCGTATTGCGGATGGCGCGCGCGCGCGAACGCCTCGACGCCGGCGAGCTGCTTTTTCCGCAGGTCGATCTTCGGCTGATACCAGAACTCGATCCAGCGCTGCCTGATCGCCTCGTCGAGGTCGATGCGTGCCGCCATCGGCGCGCCGTGGCCGAGCTTGAGCTCCCGCATGATCTTGACGATGACGGAGGTATCGAATGGCTTCTTGAGCACCGGCAGCATTTGCAGCCGGTGCTGTTCGCCGACGCTCTTGACGTGTTCGAGCACGGCCGAGCCGCGGCCGCTCATCAGCTGCACGAAGCCGAAATGACCGCGCTTGGCGAGATTGATGATCGCCTCGATCGCCTCCGTCGACTCCAGCCCCACGTTGATGAAGGCGAGGTCGGGAAGCCGTCTGACGATCGCCTGGCTGAAACTCTTGCCGTCGGCGAATTCTTCGGTGTCGACGCCGGCGCCGTGCAGGATGAGCGACAGGAAATGCCGGATGCTGCCGTCTTCGTCGACCACGAAGCAGACCGGCACGGGGGCGGCCTCCGCGGTCGCGGACGTCCCCGCTTTGGGGCCGGCGGCCGACGCCTTCGTGTCCAATTCACTCATGGCGGCCGTCAAATTCGTCGCCTGGCCCCGATCGGCCCGGTCAAAAGACTTGATCTAAATTGATTAACTATGTGTTTCGCACCGCCGAACGGGCGGCGCCGAAGGCGCGGAAAATGCCGGATCCCGTCGGACCTTTCGGTCGGCGAGGCTAGCGGCCGGATTGGTGTCCGGCGAGCTCGAGTGCGGGCAGTCGCAGCGCCAGCAGTTCGGGCGGCGGCGCGGTTTCCTCCGGCAGCCGGTCGATCCCGAGCGCGATCAGCGCGCGCCCGACCTCGGGCTGCGCCGTGATCACCGCCAGCGGAATCGCCAACAGCGGGCCGCCCGCGATCAGGAGCGCGTAGGGAATGGCGGCCGGGGCCGTGAACGCGAGCAGCACGAGGGGCGCGAGCCCGAGCAGCGTCTGCGGCCAGAACTGCCGGGCGGCGTGACTCCACGGCACCGCGTGGTCGCTGCGCGACTGCGCGCTCCAGCCGACGGTGCGGCCGAACAGCAGGCTGACGAGGAAGATGCAGTGGCTTGCCCACTGCATCGGCGAGAGCAGCATGACGAACACGATCGTCAACAGAAAGCTCGCGAGGAAGCGCACGCCGCCGCCGAACAGGCGCCGCAGCTCGGGCTTGGAGAGCACGTCGAACGCGGTCGCGATGTTCGGTGCAAACCACGCCGCCCAGACCAGCAGCGCGAGCGCGATGCCGGCGTCGAAGCGCATGAATTCCTGCGGCGAGATCGCCGCCATGACGGCGCCGATCATCAGCATCGCGATCCAGGCCGGCGAGCCGATGAACATCAGCATCGCGAAGGCAAGCTGGTAGCGGCTCATCGGCTTGAGCCCCGGCATGCGCAGGAAGTGCCAGTACTGCATGTTGCCCTGGCACCAGCGCAGGTCGCGGCGGATGAACTCGACCAGCGTCGGCGGATTGGATTCGAAGCTCGTGCCTTCGTCCGCCACCATGCGGACCTCGTAGCCGGCGCGCCGCATCAGCACCGCTTCGACCTGGTCGTGGCTCATCACATGGCCGCCGACCAGCGAGCCGTCGGCGAGCCGCGGCAGGTTGCAGTGTTGGACGAAAGGAGCAATGCGCAGGATCGCGTTGTGGCCCCAATAGGGTCCGCAATCGTCCTGCCACCAGGCGGCGCCGAGCGTGTAGGAGCGCATGCCGAGCCGCATGCCGAACTGGAAGATGCGCGCGAACGCGCTCGCCGACGGCATGCCGATCACCAGGCTCTGCACGATGCCGATGCGCGGGTCGATCTGCATGACGCGCACCAGCCGCAGCACCGCGTCCGCCGTCATCACGCTGTCGGCGTCGAGCATGACGGCGAACTCGTGATTCCTGCCCCAGCGCTCGCAGAAGTCGCGGACATTGCCGGCCTTGTAGGCGGTGTTCTCGGTGCGGCGGCGATAGGTGACGGCGAGCCTGCCGTTCCACTTGGCGGCGAGCGCCGCGAAGGCGCGGTCCTCTTCGGCGGCGGTCGCCTTGTTGTCGGTGTCGCTCAGCACATAGACGTGGAAGCGCTCGCCGACGCCGCGCGCTGTGAGACCTTCCATCAACGGCTCGAGATGACGGATCACGTCGTCGGTCATCTCGTTGCGGATGCAGAGCGCGATTGCGGTCGAGGCGATGATCGGCTTCGTCGCCGCGCACGAGACCGGCGACCGGCGTCACCGCCGCCACCGGGTCGCGCGCGAACCGCATGATGATGAGCCCGATGGTCGCATTCCAGAACGCGATCACGTACCAGGGCAGCGTCACGGTAAACAGCACGACCAGGACGAGGTCGACGAGGCCGAAGCCGCCGGGCGAGAGCGCCACCACCGCAAGCCAGATCATGCCCGCCATGGTCAGGCCGACCAGGGAGAAATAGATCGTCTGCCGGGCGATGGCGGAGAGGGAAGGCGTGGCGGCAGTCATCGGCGCGGGGAAGCTGCGTTCGAGCATGGCCATAAGGTTTGGCGTGTCCTTTCCGGCAATTCAAGGATATAGCGACAGGGTCGAACTAGATTCCAAACCGGGGCTGAACCGGGTCTGAACGTGACGGACAAGCAGGCAAACGAAGCGCATGCGCTCTGGTATGTCGGGGCGGGCTGCGCCGAAATCCGGCCCGAGACGGTCGGCGCGCCGGTTTCCGGCGAGGCCGCTGTGCGCGCGCTCTATGGTGCGCTCAGCCGCGGCACCGAGCGGCTGGTGTTTTCCGGGCGCGTGCCGGAAAGCGAATTCAAGCGCATGCGTGCGCCATTCATGGCCGGTTCATTTCCGTTCCCCGTCAAATACGGCTACGCGACCGTCGGACGGGTGGAAGCCGGACCGGCGGAGTTGTTGGGCCGCACCGTGTTCACGCTCCATCCGCACCAGAGCCGTTTCAATCTGCCGGCCCAGGCCGCGATCCCGCTGCCGGATGGCGTCACGCCCGCGCGCGCGGTGCTCGCCGCCAACATGGAGACCGCGCTGAACGCGGTGTGGGACGGTGCGCCCGGGCCGGCCGACCGCATCGCGGTCGTCGGCGGCGGATTGCTCGGGCTGCTGGTCGCGTATCTTTGCGCGCGTCTGCCGGGCGCCGACGTGACCGTGATCGACATCGATCCGTCGCGTGCGGCGCTGGCGCGGACGCTCGGCGCTTCGTTCGCGACGCCGGATTCTGGTCCGAGCGACTGCGATCTGGTCTTTCACACCAGTGCGTCGCAGGCCGGACTGTCGACGGCGCTGCGCGCGGCGGGCATGGAGGCGACGGTCGTCGAACTGAGCTGGTACGGGGCAGGCGACATCGCGGCTCCGTTCGGCGAAGCGTTCCACAGCCGGCGGCTGCGGCTCGTGTCGAGCCAGGTCGGTCAGGTCGCGCCGTCGCATCGGCCGCGCTGGAGCTACCAGCGCAGGCTCGCCGCCGCGCTCGCGCTGCTGAAGGATCCCGCGCTCGACGTTCTGCTTGCGCCCGCCATTGCGTTCGACGATCTGCCGGCGCAATTGCCGGCGGTGTTCAGCCCGCAATCGAAAGCGGTCTGCCAGTTGATCCGCTATGCTGGCGCCGATTGATCTCCTGCAACCCGAAAGGACCTTCCGTGTACGCTGTCGAAGTCTCCGACCAGATCATGATCGCGCATTCGTTCCGCGGCGAAATTTTTGGCCCCGCGCAGAAGGTCCATGGCGCGACCTTCGTCATCCGGGTGGCGTTCTATGCGGAGAAGCTCGACCAGCACGGCATCGTGGTCGACATCGCCCGCGCGCACGAGGTGCTCAAGGACGCGCTCAAGCCGCTCAATTACCAGAATCTCGACGAACTGCCGCAGCTCAAGGGCGTCAACACCACGACCGAGTGGTTGACCAAGCATCTGTTCGATCACCTGGCCGGCGCGGCGCGCTCCGGCACGCTCGGCCGCGCCAGCGGCGACCTGAAGTCGATCCGTGTCACGGTTTCGGAATCGCCGGTGGCGCGCGCCTGGTACGAAGCGCCGTTGTGACCCCGTGAAGACGTTCGTGTTCGCGGTGCCCGGCGATCTGGCGACCCCGACCGGCGGTTATGCCTACGACCGTCGCATGATCGCCGAACTGGCCGCGCTCGGCTGGCAGGCCAATGTGCTCTCGCTCGGCGACGGATTTCCGAAGCCCGACGTCACCACGCGCGCGGCGGCGAACGCGCGGCTCGCGGCCTTGCCGGCGGGCGTACCGGTGGTGGTCGACGGTCTTGCGCTCGGCGTGCTGCCGGAAGGCGCGCAGGCGATCGGGCAGCGGCTCGTCGCGCTGGTGCATCACCCGCTGGCGCTGGAATCGGGACTGAGCGCAGCGGCGGCGGACGTGTTGCAGCGGACCGAGCGTGATGCGCTCGCCTTTGCCTGCCGCGTGATCGCAACCAGCGCCGCGACCGCGCGGCTGCTGACGGCCGACTACGGCGTGGCGCAGGACCGCGTCGCGGTGATCGAGCCGGGCACCGACCGGGCCGCGGTCGAACGGCCCGCGCGCAACGGCGTGGTCTCGCTGCTCGCGGTCGGCGCGGTGGTGCCGCGCAAGGGCTACGACCTGCTGGCCGCGGCGCTTGCGACGGTGAAGGATTTGCCGTGGCGGCTGACGATCGCCGGTGACGCCACCCGCAGCCCGGACACCGCGCGCGCACTCGTCGATCAGATCGCGCGGCTTGGCCTCTCGGACCGGATCGAGGTCGCCGGCGCGGTGACGACCGAGCGGCTCGCCATGCTTTATGCCGCGGCCGATCTGTTCGTGCTGCCGTCGCGCTTCGAAGGCTACGGCATGGCCTATGCCGAGGCGATGGCCCACGGCCTGCCGGTGATCGGCACCAATGCGGGCGCCATCCCCGACACCGTGCCGCCGCAGGCTGGTATCTTGGTGCCGCCCGACGACGTCGAAGCGCTCGCCGCGGTGCTGCGCCGTCTGATCGCCGATCCGGCGGAGCGCGAGCGGCTTGCCGCCGGCGCCCGGGCGGCGCACTTCCCGGGCTGGGCCGAGCAAGCCGCGCGGTTCGCACGCATTCTGGACGAGGTCGCATGAGCTTTTCCGCCGACTGGCTCGCGCTGCGCGAGCCCTACGACCGGGCCGCCCGCAATGCCCAGGTGCTCGATGCGGTCAGCGCGCATTTTTCCGGGCAGAGCGCGATCGCGGTGGTCGATCTCGCCTGCGGCACCGGCTCGACCATGCGGTCGGTGGCGCCGCGGCTGCCGCAGCGCCAGAACTGGCGGCTGATCGACAACGACCTGAGCCTGCTCGCCCGGGCGTCGGCGCTCGGCGATCCGCCGCGGCTGACCGTCACGGCGCGGCCGGTCGACCTCGCCCGCGACCTCGAACTTGCTCTCGAGGGGCCCCTCGAACTCGTCACCACTTCGGCGTTGTTCGATCTGGTTTCGACGCCGTGGTTGGAGCGGCTCGCCGTCGAATTGGCGGCTCGAAATCTGCCGGTCTATGCGGCGCTGACCTACAACGGCGAGGCTATGCTCGATCCGGCCGATCCGTTCGACGGCCGTATCGTCGAAGCGGTAAACCGCCACCAGCGTACCGACAAGGGTTTTGGCCCGGCGCTCGGGCCGGCGGCGGCCGCGGCGGCGAAACGGGCGTTCGAGGCGGTCGGCTATACGGTCGATCGAGGGCCGCTCGGACTGGCGGTTTGGGCCGGACGACCAGGAAATCCAGCGACAGACGCTGGCCGGCTGGGCCGCCGCCGCCCAGGAACTGGGCGGCCTGCCGGCCGCCGAGATCGCCGCCTGGCTAAGGCGGCGCATGGAATTCATCGACGCGGCCGCTCGGCCATGACCGTGGGTCATGTCGACCTGTTCGCCCGCCCGACCGGCCGCCGCTGACCCGTCAGGTCGCAGTCGAGCAGCACCTCGTCGCCGAGGAGATGCGCTCTGATCGGTGCACGCACCGCCTGCTCGACCCGCTCGATCGGCGGCAGGCTGAGGCTCGGCGGCCCGGAGCCGAGGATCAGCGGGGCGACCACGATATGCAGCCGGTCGAGGCAGCCCACGGCCAGGAAGTGCGAGACGGTGTTGGCGCCGCCTTCCACCAGGATGCGGCGCAGGCCCCGTTCTCTGAGCGCGGCGAGGATGGCCTCCGGTGCTATCTTGCCGTCGGCCGCTGCCTTCAGCGTTATGAGTTCGACGCCGGGCGGATATGACGAATTTGCGCCCTCCCGCATGATCGCCAGGCGGCGCACCCCGTCGGCTGCCAAAGCGCGCGCGGTCGCGGGTAATCGGCCATTCGGGTCGAGTATGACCCGGGCCGGGTTCGGTCCGGCGACCCGCCGGACCGTCAGCTGCGGATCGTCGGCAATCGCCGTGCCCACGCCGACGAGGACCGCGTCGACCAGGGCTCGCAGGCGATGCAGGTGGGCAAGCCCGGCCGCGCCATTGATGTAATGGGAATGTCCGGTCGGCGTAGCGATCCGAGCGTCGATGGACTGGCCGCTTTGCCCCACCACCACCAGATCGTCGATTACGCCCCGCCGGAGCGGTCCAAACCGCTCTTCCCAGGGCGGGGGCAGCGAGAGGCTGGAATTCCGAAATAGGTCCGGAACCGGGGCCCAATCGGGAGAGTTGTCACCGGCGGCGTCCGGCGGATCGCCCCTCGAGCTGCCGGGGGGGGCTGACGGGCGGTGTCGTCCAGCCGTCATGGTGCAATACCTGCTTTCCGAACGTGCCTTGGTCGTGCCATGATATTTTTGCGGATCGCTTCTGCATACGGCTCTGACTGAAAAACGTATGTCGTTAAAATGAAATAAGCAGGAATGGGCCCTTCAGGCTGCATTCATCTTCGCCCAGCCATTAATGCAACCGAGGAATCGTCCCGACCAGCCTTTGGCATCCGCTAAAGCAAAGCCAGTTACTTGTGGGGTGACATGAGCGTGAATGGGAAGTCCGACCTGTTTGGCAAGCCTGAGCAGGTCGCAGTTGAGCGTGCACTTGCGGAATTTCGATCCGGGCGGCCAGTCGTCATCACATCGCCAGCAGGGGCCCTTGCGGCCATGCCGGTCGACGGCCTGACCGACGAGAAGTCTCGGGTCTTTCAGGGCGATTTGCGCGCCGGAGCGGCCGCATCTGGTCATCACCAACCGGCGCGCACGTGCGCTCGGCATCGACGGCAAAGGGCCGGTCGGGCTGGCGATCGGCGATCTGCACAAGGCGGCCGCGATCTTCGCGCTGTCCTCGGACACCCAGGTCACGCGTCACCTCGAAGTTCTTCCGGTCGGCGAGCGGGCCGGCGCGGCCATCGAACTCGCCAAGCTCGCGCACCGGCTGCCGGCCTTGCTGGTCGCCGATGCGAAAGGGCAGGGCATTGCCGCTTGCACGCCTCCCCTCATGACCGTCGGCGTCGGTGCGATCAATCAGTTCCGCGCCGAGGCGATCAGTTCGTTGACGTTGGCGGCGGAGACCAACATTCCGCTCGCCAGTGGTATCCAGGCGCGCTTCGTGATCTTCCGTGACGGCATCGGCGGCAGCCCGACCGCGGTCGTGGTCGGACAGCCGAACTTCGCCGAGCCGGTCGCAGTGCGGCTGCACTCGGCCTGCCTGACCGGCGACGTGTTCGGCTCGCGCCGCTGCGATTGCGGGGACCAGTTGCGCATGGCGCTGTCGCAGCTGGCGCAGCACGGCGGCGGCGTGATCCTCTATCTCGAGCAGGAGGGCCGCGGCCTGGGGCTCGCCAACAAGATCCGCACCTACCAGCTGCAGGACCACGGCCTCGACACCGTCGACGCCAACACGGTGCTCGGCTTCGACGACGACGAGCGCGACTACGGCGTCGCGGTGCGCATGCTGCAGATGATCGGCTGCACGCGGGTGCGGCTCCTCACCAACAATCCGGCCAAGCTCGAAGGGCTGGCGCTCGCCGGCATCGACGTGTCGGGCCGCGTGCCGTTGCACGGGCCGATCAACCCGGACAACCGGCGCTATCTCACCGCCAAGGCGACGCGCGCCGGCCACCAGCTCGATCACGTGCTGGGGGCGCTCGCGGAAGCCACCGATCCGCCGCCGCGCCAGCCGGCCGGCAGTGGCAAGGCGTCCTGAAGCGGCCTAAACTGCCCCCGAGCATTTCAACTCGGGGGCGCAATGCCTGACACCACGTCCGCGCTCGTTCGGCCCGCCTATACGGTCGCGGCGCGGTCATTGCATTGGCTCACCGCCGCGATCGTGCTCGCACTGATTCCGCTCGGCTTCGTCGCCGCCAACGATTGGGGCATCCCGGAGCAGACGCACCAGCGGCTTTACAACCTGCACAAGTCGCTCGGCGCCACGCTCCTGCCGCTCGCGCTGCTGCGGCTGATCTACCGCTTCGTCCATCCGCCCGCGCCGCTGCCGTCGGACATTGCGCCGGTCCAGCGGCTCGCCGCGCATGCCACGCACTGGGCGCTCTATACCTTGATCATCGTGCAGCCGCTCGTCGGCTGGATCGGCACCTCGGCCTATCCGGCGCCGATCCCGTTCTTCGGGCTGTTCGAGCTGCCGAAGATCTGGCCCGCCGATCGCGCGCTGTCGGAGCAGCTGTTCGTGCTGCATCGCTGGCTCGGAATCCTGATCGCAATCGTCGTGGCCATGCATATCGGCGCGGCGCTGTACCATCATTTCGTGCGCAAGGACCGCGTCCTGATGCGCATGCTGAGCGGGAGCTGAGCGCCGCCATGGCGCGCAAGGAGAGCCGCATCCTCGGGGAGCTGACGTTCCCGGACGTCGGGCTCCGGCTCAAATCCACCTCGGTGCTGCTGTTGCCGCTCGGCGCGTTCGAGCAGCACGGGCCGCATCTGCCGCTCAACACCGACGCGATCGTGGCGGAAGAACTCTCCCGCCGCATCGTGGCGCGCTGGGGCGACGAACTCGATCTTTGGCAACTGCCGACGGTCTCGATCGGCGTGTCGCGCGAGCACGACTGGGCGCCTGGCACGCTTTGCCTTTCGATCGAGCAGTTCGTGACGCTGATCCGGCAGATCGCGCGTGAGGCCGTGCGCGCCTTGCCGGCGCGCAATCTCGTCATCGTCAACGGGCATGGCGGCAATCGCGGCGTGCTCGACAACCTGCTGCGGGATTTTGCCGGGGACTTGTCGCTGAACGCCTGCGCGATCCATCCGTTCGATCTGTCCAAGGTGAAGGTCAGGTCGGCCGGTGTCGATGTCCATGGCGGGGAGAGCGAGACCGCGGTGATGCTCGCGCTGGCGCCGCATCTGGTGCGCCGCGAAGCCATCGCGCGCGCCACCGAGCCCCTCGATCGGGCGGCCGTCGAGGCGCTGATCTTCGACCGCGGCGCGAGCTTTCCCTGGCGCAGCGACGACCCGCGGCTGGCGCGCGACGGCGTGATCGGTGCGGCGCATCTGGCAACGCCGGAGCTTGGCCAAAGGATCGTCGACAGCGTGGTCAAGGAGGCCGGCCGCGTGTGCAAGCGCCTGTTGGAGAACCAGCGGCGCCTGCACGCCGCAGGCCGGGTCAAGGCAGCGCTGGCCGCTCCCGCCATCCCAGCAGTGCCGCAACCGCGCCGGCGAGCGTCGCCAGCACGCACCAGTAGGCGTAGCGGAAGTCCGACGACACCCCCACCGCGAAAAAAGTCGTGACGTAAGCCACCCCCGAGGCGGTGACCGCGACCGCGAACGCGCCGGCCGGCGTCGCGCGGATCCGCCAGGCGGCGGCGCAGACCAGGCTCGCGAGCACGAGCCACAGCCCCGCCCGGAACAGGATGGTCGGCTGCAGCTTGCCGTAGAGGGAATAGAGCGGCTGGAATTGCGGACGGCTGATGTAGGCCAATCCTTCCGGTCCGGCCGAATCGAAATAGGGCAGCACGAGATTTGGCCGCGCCAGGAAATTCCACGTGAACGCCGCGCGGTGCTGAAGATACGCCAGCGGATGCGCGATCACCGCCTTTTGCCACGCCTGCGGCAGGCGCCGCGTGCCAAAAATCGGATCGTCCTGCGCTCCAATCGAAGCATCACGAAGTCGCAGGGCGGCAGGGTCCAATACACGTCCCAGACCGCCGGGCTGTAGCACCGGGAGGTCAACAACGCGGTTTCTTCCGCACTCCATTCGACCGGGAACTGATTCTGGCCGGTGAAGTGCGTGATGCCACCCAGATCGTAGACCATGATCGTCTGGATCACGTGGTGCCGCTTGGCGTGCAGCGCGCCGTAGTAGACCGCCGGCACCAGCGCGTAGAACGCAAGAGCCGCCGGCAGGAAGACCAAGGCGGCGCGCCTGACGTCGAAGCGCGCCGGCCACAGCACGTAGGCTGCGAGAATCGGCGCAGCGAACAGGGCGTTCGGCCGCAGCAGAAAGCCGAGTGCGATCAGGACCAGAGATAGCGCTTGCACCGGCCAGCGGATGCGCGCCGGCCGCTCCGCCACGGCGAATGCAAGGACGGCGGCGATGAGCCAGATCGCGCCGAACAGGACGTCGCGCCAGATGATGCCGATGAAGAAGAACGCCGGCGGCGCGAGCGCAACGAACGGCGTCGCGAACCCGATCGCCGGCGAGCGCCGCGCCGCGATCAAGGCGAGCAGCCCGAATCCCGCCCAGTAGAGCGTGGCGACCAGAAGGAACATGCTCAGCGTGCCGGGCGCGATCGGGTCGATCAGCCACCACAGCAGCGCCATCACCGGCGACTGCCAGTCGCCGAACTCCCAAGTCCGGCTGACCTCGTAGACGTAGCGCGCGTCCTCGGTCGCAAAGCCTGGCTGGAACACCAGCACGGTGAGCGCGAATCCCGCCGCGATCAGCAGCACGATCGCCGCCGTCGCGCGCCAGGACAGCCGATGTCGTGCCGGTGGTCGCCGGGCGGATCGGCCGAGCTCCGCCGCCAATTGGTCATCGGCGATGATGCTGGAATTCATCAGCCCATTTGCGTCAGCGAACATGACGCTGCGATGAACCGCTGCCATCAGCTTGGCGACCCCGGCTGGACTCGAACCAGCGACCTGCCGCTTAGAAGGCGGCTGCTCTCATCCACCTGAGCTACGGGGTCGTGAGGCCAAGCTTTTAGCCCAGGATCGCGTTTGCCCGCCAGCGGCGGCCGGCGCCGCCGTCGCAGCCGCAGCCGATTCGGCCGCGCGGCGGTAAATTCCGCAATTCCAGGGCGTTAGATCGGGCCTCGATGCGGCCTTTGGCGGCTATGCCGCATCGAGGCAGGGGGCTGCTCGGCCACGACCTCGACATGTTTTGGCGGTGATCTGCGATTTGCCCGCGCCGTTTTCCCCGACGGCAGCGGCTCCCCGGAGGTTGCCCCATGCTCGCGTTCGCCCGCGGTGTTTTCGCCGCTGCGCTCGTCCTGTTGTTCGCCAATTCCGCCTTCGCCGCCGACAAACCCTACAAACGAGACGATCTCGCCGACGCGGCGATCAAGCTCGAAGCCCAGATCAAGTCCGAAGCCGGCCAGGTCACCAAGACCCCGGTCGCGCTGCGCCGCGAGGCGGACGCGGCATTTGCGCGCAACGACTTCCGCTCCGGCATGCAGATCCTCGGGCAGATCGTGGTGGTGGCGCCGACCGACAGCGCGAACTGGCTGCGGCTGTCCAAGGCGGTGCTGCAGATCCGGCCGAGCAACGACCGCGAGCGCTCGCTGCTGCTGGAGCGCGCGGCCACGGCCGCCTACATCGCCTACCAGCGCTCGACCGGCAATGCGGGGGAAGAAGCCGACGCGCTGGTGGTGATCGCGCGCACTTACGCGGACCGCTCGATCTGGCGGCCGGCGCTCGATGCGCTGCGCATTTCGCTCGAGCTGCGCGAGGTCGCCGAGGTGCGGCAGAGCTACGAGAAGATGCGCGAGGAGAACGGCTTCCGGCTGCTCGACTATACGGTCGATTCCGATTCCGCTTCGCCGCGGGCGTGCTTCCAGTTCTCCGAGGACCTGCCGGCCAAGCGCACCGATTTCTCGCCGTTCGTCGCGGTCGAGGGCCAGGACCGGCCGGCGATCACGGTGCAGGACCGTCAGCTCTGCGTCGAAGGCCTCAAGCACGGCGAGCGCTACCGCATCACGCTGCGCGCCGGCATCCCTTCGGTGGTGAAGGAGACGCTGGCAAAGACCGCCGAGTACAATATCTACGTCCGCGATCGCAAGCCGATCGTGCATTTCACCGGCAAGTCCTACGTGCTGCCGCGCGTCGGCCAGCGCGGCATTCCGGTGGTCAGCGTCAACACCTCGGCGCTCGCAATCGAGATCTACCGGATCGGCGACCGCAATCTGGTCGAGACCGTCGCCGGGCGCGATTTCCAGCGCACGCTCGACCGCTACGACGTCGAGCGGATGACCAAGGAGCGCGCGGCGCAGGTCTGGAAGGGCGAGCTCAAGGTCGAGCAGACGCTCAATTCCGACGTCACCACCGCGTTCCCGGTCGGTGAGGCGATTCCCAATCTCGCCTCCGGCGTCTACGTGATGGTGGCAGAGGTCGCTAACGCGCCGTCCGACCGCTATGACGATCTCGCCACCCAGTGGTTCATCGTCTCCGATCTCGGGCTGACCGCGTTCTCCGGCAACGACGGCATCCACGTCTTCGTCAATTCGCTGGAGACGACGCAGCCCAAGAGCACCGTGCAGGTGCGCCTGCTGTCGCGCGGCAACGAGGTGCTGGCGACGCGCCGCACCAGCGACACCGGCCACGTCCTGTTCGAGACCGGGCTGGCGCGCGGCGAGGGCGCGATGGCGCCGGCGGTGCTGGCGGTCAACGACAACAAGGGCGACTACGCGTTCCTCAGCCTGAAGGCCCCGGCCTTCGATCTGAGCGACCGCGGCGTCTCCGGCCGGGCCGTGCCGGCCGGGCTCGATGCCTTCGTCTACGCCGAGCGCGGCGTCTATCGCTCCGGCGAGACCGTGCAGGTCACCGCGCTGCTGCGCGACGGGCAGGGGATCGCGTCGGTCGGCACGCCGCTCACCATGGTGGTCGAGCGTCCGGACGGCGTCGAATACCGCCGCACGCTCGTGCCCGACCAGGGCGTCGGCGGGCACGCACTGGCGGTGCCGCTGGTGGCGTCCGCGCCGACCGGCACCTGGCGGGTGCGCGCGTTCACCGATCCGAAGCGTCCGGCGGTGGGCGAGACGAGCTTCATGGTCGAGGACTACGTCCCCGACCGGCTCGAATTCACGCTCGCCTCGGTCGCCAAGGCGGTCTCCAGGACCGCGCCGGCCGAGATCACCGTCGACGGCCGGTACCTCTATGGCGCCGCAGCCGCCAATCTCGAGCTCGAAGGCGAGGCGATCGTGCGGCCTGCGGCCGAGCGCCCGGGCTTTGCGAAGTTCCAGTTCGGGCTCACCGACGAGGATGTCGAGATCAGCCGGCAGCCGCTTGAAAATCTGCCGCTGACCGACACGAACGGCAAGGCGCGCTTCACGCTCAACCTCGACAAGCAGCCGGTGACGACGCGCCCGCTCGAGGCGCAGGTCACGCTGCGCATGAACGAGCCGGGCGGCCGCGCGGTCGAGCGCAAGCTGGTGCTGCCGGTCGCGCCATCGGGACCGATGATCGGCGTCAAGCCGCTGTTCACCGGCCGCTCGATCGGGGAGGGCGAAAACGCCACCTTCGACGTGATCGTTGCCGCGCCCGACGGCGCCATGCTGGCGCGCCAGGGACTGCGCTATGAACTGCTCAAGGTCGAGACGCGCTACCAGTGGTATCGCCGCGACAACACCTGGGGCTTCGAGCCGGTCAAGACCACCAAGCGCGTCGCCAACGGCCAGGTCAATATCACTGCCGACAAGCCGGGACGCATCTCGCTGCCGGTGCAGTGGGGACGCTATCGGCTGGAAGTCTCGAGCACGGACCGCACCGGTCCGACGACGTCGGTCGGGTTCGACGCCGGCTGGTACGCCGAGGCGACCGCCGATACGCCGGACCTTCTCGAGGTCGCGCTCGACAAGCCCGAATACGCTCCGGGCGAGGCCGTCACGGTCGCGGTCACGGCGCGCACCGCCGGCAAGCTCACGCTCAACGTGGTGGGCGACCGGCTGATCAGCACCGTCACGCAGGACGTGCCGGCGGGCGTGGCGAATGTGCGCGTTCCGGTCGGCAACGACTGGGGCAGCGGCGCCTATGTGGTCGCGACCTTGCGCCGCCCGCTCGATACGCAGGCCGAGCGCATGCCGGGACGCGCCATCGGCGTGCAGTGGTTTGCGATCAACCGCAAGGCACGCACGCTCGCGCTCGACCTGAACCTGCCGATGGTGCTGCGCCCGAACACGGCGTTGCGCGTGCCGGTCAAGGTCGACGGGCTCACGCCCGGCGAAGAGGCGCGCATCGTGGTGGCCGCGGTCGATGTCGGCATCCTCAATCTGACCAACTACAAGCCGCCGGCGCCCGACGACTACTATCTCGGCCAGCGCCGGCTCACCGCCGATGTCCGCGATCTCTACGGGCAACTGATCGACGGCATGCAGGGCACGCGCGGGCAGATCAGGACCGGCGGCGATATCGCCGGCGTCGCGCTGCAGGGCTCGCCGCCCGCCCAGAAGCCGCTCGCGCTTTATTCCGGCATCGTTCCGGTCAAAGCCGACGGCACTGCGGAAATCGTGTTCGACATCCCGGACTTCGCCGGCACCGCCCGCGTGATGGCGGTGGCGTGGAGCCGGGACAAGGTCGGGCGCGCTACCGGCGACGTGACGGTGCGCGATCCGGTGGTGCTGACCGCGACGCTGCCGCGCTTCATGCTCAACGGCGATCACGCCTCGATGCACCTCGACTTCGACAACGTCGAGGGGCCGGCCGGCGACTACCGGCTGGAGGTGAAGAGCGAGGGCATCGGCGTCACCGGCAATGCGGCGCCGCAGACGCTCAAGCTCGCCGCCAAGCAGCGCAGCGCGGTCACCGTGCCGCTGTCGGCGGCCGGCGCCGGCACCGCCAATGTCAGCGTCCGCCTCAGCGGGCCGGGCGGCTTCGCGATCGAACGGCAATACGCGCTCGCGGTGAAGCCCGCGACGCAGATCCTGGCGCGCCGCACCGTCAAGCCGCTGGCGAAAGGCGAGAGCATCACGTTGTCGAACGACCTGTTCGCCGACCTGGTGCCGGGGACCGGGCGGCTTGCGCTCTCGGTCGGCCTGTCGTCGGCGCTCGATGCCGCCGCGCTGCTCGCGGCGCTCGACCGCTATCCGTTCGGCTGCTCGGAGCAGATCACCAGCCGGGCGCTGCCGCTGCTCTACGTCAACGACCTCGCCTCGGCGGCGCACCTCGCGCTCGACGGCGCGGCCGATCAGCGCATCCGCGAATCGATCGACCGGCTGCTGGCGCGCCAGGGCTCGAACGGCTCGTTCGGCCTGTGGTCGGCGGGCGGCGACGACGTCTGGCTCGACTCCTATGTGAGCGACTTCCTCACGCGGGCACGTGAGAAGAGCTTCCCGGTGTCCGACTCGGCGTTCAAGCTCGCGATCGAGCGGCTGCGCAACTTCGTCAACAACGCCCAGGACCCCGACAAGGACGGCGGCCGCAACCTCGCCTATGCGCTCTACGTGCTGGCGAGGAACGGCGCCGCGCCGGTCGGCGACCTGCGCTACTACGCCGACACCAAGCTCGACTCGTTCACGACGCCGATCGCCAAGGCGCAGCTCGCGGCTGCGCTCGCGCTGCTCGGTGACCGCGCGCGCGCCGAGCGGGTCTACGCCGCGGCGCTCGCCTCGCTCGCCATGCCGGTGGCAGGCGAGGGCCGCAGCGACTACGGCTCGACGCTGCGCGACGCGGCGGCGCTGGTCACGCTGGCGTCCGAAGGCGGTGCGCCGGGCGCGACCATCTCGAACGCGGTGCTCCGCGTCGAGGCTGCGCGCGGCCAGAGCTTCTACACCTCGACGCAGGAGAACGCCTGGATGGTGCTCGCCGCCCGCGCGCTTGCCAAGGACGCGCAGGCGGTCTCGCTCGACGCCAACGGCGAGAAGACGCAGGGCGCGTTCAACCGCGGCTTCCGTCCGGCCGATCTCGCGCAGCCGTTCAAGCTGACGAATCTCGGCGAGTCGACCGTGCAGACGGTGCTGACGGTCTCGGGTGCGCCGACGTCGCCCGAGCCGGCGGCCGAGCGCGGCTTCAAGATCGAGCGCAAGTACTACACGCTGCAGGGCAAGCCGGTCGACGCCGACCAAGGCGAAGCAGAACGACCGCTTCGTGGTGGTGCTGCGCATGACCGAGCCGCAGCCGCAGTACGGCCGCGTCATCGTCGCCGACTATCTGCCGGCCGGCTTCGAGATCGACAATCCGCGGCTGGTCTCGTCCGGCGACACCGGACGGATGGCCTGGATCGAGGACGTGCAGGAGCCGGTCAACGCCGAGTTCCGCGACGACCGCTTCAGCGCGGCGTTCGACCGCAAGGCGGGCGATCCGGCGGTGTTCACCGTCGCCTACGTGGTGCGCGCGGTTTCGCCCGGCCGCTACGTGCAGCCGCAGGCGTTCGTGGAAGACATGTACCGGCCGGATCGCTTCGGCCGCACGGCGACGGGTGCAATCGAGGTGACCGCGGCGCAGTGACATGAGCGATCACGCGAACTCGGTGGATACCCCTTCCCACAAGCGGGGAGGGAACCGACCGCCGATGCACCGACGGTTGCGCAAGAGCCTCGTCGGTGTTTCGGCTGCATGCGCTATCGCGTTTGCAGCGGCAATAACCTGGATCGTCTCTCTCGGTCCGGCGCCGCTCGGCGAGCATCTCACCTACTCGACGCTGGTGCTCGATCGCGAAGGCCGGCTGCTGCGGCCGTACACCACCATCGAGGGCCGCTGGCGGCTGCCGGCGACGCGCGCGGATGTCGATCCGCGCATGCTGGCGATGCTGTTCGCCTACGAGGACAAGCGGTTCGCGACCCATCACGGCATCGACATGGTCGCGCTCGGCCGCGCCGTGTCGCAGCTTGCGGTGAACGGCCGCATCGTGTCCGGCGCCTCGACCCTGACCATGCAGGTCGCGCGCTTGCTCGAGCCGCGGGCGGAACGATCCTACTTCGCAAAATTCCGGCAGATGGTGCGCGCGGTCGAGATCGAGCGGCAACTCACCAAGGACCAGATCCTCGCGCTCTATCTCGTCGCTCGCGCCCTATGGCGGCAATCTCGAAGGCATCCGTGCCGCCTCGCTCGCCTATTTCGGCAAGGAGCCGCGCCGGCTCACGCTCGGTGAATCGGCGCTGCTGGTGGCGCTGCCGCAATCGCCCGAGGTTCGCCGGCCCGATCGTTCGGTGGAAGCCGCCCGCAACGCGCGCGACCGCGTGCTCGACCGCGTCGCGGCGGCGGGCGCGGCGCCGCTCGACGAGATCGCGCGTGCCAAGCTCGAACCGGTGCCGTTGGGCCGCAAGCCGATGCCGATGCTGGCGCCGCAATCGGCCGACGCGGTGGTCGCCGACGTGCCCGACCGCAGCATCCATCGCCTGACCATCGACGCGACCTTGCAGAAGAGCCTGGAGGATCTGGCCCGCGATCGCGCCCGCGCGCTCGGGCCGGATGTCTCG
Source organism: uncultured Alphaproteobacteria bacterium (assembly GCA_963749815.1). Classification (GTDB taxonomy): domain Bacteria; phylum Pseudomonadota; class Alphaproteobacteria; order Rhizobiales; family Xanthobacteraceae; genus VAZQ01. The sequence goes on from CAVVON010000027.1 coordinate 62,064, forward strand.
GTCGCGATCGTGGCGGTCGATCATGCGACCGGAGAGGTTCTCGCGCGCGTCGCGTCCTCCGACTATTTCGATGCGCGCCGTTCCGGCCAGGTCGACATGACCCAGGCGGTGCGCTCGCCGGGCTCCACGCTCAAGCCGTTCATCTACGGGCTCGGCTTCGAGGATGGGCTCATCCATCCCGAGTCGCTGATCGAGGATCGCCCGACTCGCTTCGGCGGCTACGCGCCGGAGAATTTCGACCTCACCTTCCAGGGCACGGTGACGATCCGCCGTGCGTTGCAACTCTCGCTCAATGTCCCGGCGATCGCGGTGCTCGACAAGGTCGGCGCCAGCCGTTTCACCGCGCGGCTCGGGCAGGCGGGCGGCGCGCTGGTGCTGCCGAAGGGCGAGGCGCCGGGCCTGGCGATGGGGCTCGGCGGCGTCGGCGTCAGCCTGTTGGATCTGACTGCGCTCTATGCCGGCATCGCGCGGCTCGGCACCGTCGTGCCGCTGACCGAGCGCTTCGCCGATAACGCCGAGGCGCCCGCGCCGCGCCGGCTGATGGATCCGGTCGCCGCCTGGTACGTCGGCAACATCCTGATCGGCACGCCGCCGCCCGAGAACGCCGCGGGCGGGCGCATCGCGTTCAAGACCGGCACCTCCTACGGCTATCGCGACGCCTGGTCGGTCGGCTTCGACGGCAAGCGCACCATCGGCGTCTGGGTCGGCCGGCCGGACGGCGCGCCGGTGCCGGGCCTGGTCGGGCGCACGGCCGCGGCGCCGATCCTGTTCGACGCGTTCGCGCGCACCGGCAAGCTGATCGCGCCGCTGCCGGCCGCGCCCGCGGGCACGCTGGCGGCGGCGACCGCCAAGCTGCCGCCGACGCTGCAACGTTTCCGTCCGACCGGTCTCGCCGGCGAGAGCACCGAGCCGCCGCTGCGCATCATGTTCCCGCCGAACGGCGCGCGGCTCGAGCTCGCCAACGGCAGCGACGGCAAGCCCGATCCGGTTGCGCTCAAGGTCACGGGCGGCAGCGGCGAACTGACCGTGATGGTCAACGGCATGCCGGTCGAGACCGCACAGGGCCGCCGCACGTTGTTCTTCGAGCCCGAGGGGCCGGGCTTCGTGCGGCTCACCGTCATGGACGCCAAGGGCGCGACCGACAGCGTTCTGGTGCGGCTGCAGTAGGCGCATCGCTGCAACGCGCGCGACAATGCGCGGGCCGTTTCCATTCACGCATCGGCCATGTAGGCTCCGCGCGGAAACGCTCAAACCGCGAGAGGTCTCATGCTGGTCGATCACCGCACCTACAAGTGCCGCCCGGGCACGTTGCGCAAGCAGATGGCGCTGTACGAGAAATACGGGCTGGCGGTGCAGAAGAAGCATTTCGGCGAGCCGCTCGCCTGGCTCGTGTCGGAGTCGGGCGACGTCAATTCCTACGTCCACATCTGGGTCTACCAGGACGCCGAGGACCGCAACCGCAAGCGCGCCGCCATGTATGCCGATCCGGACTGGCAGGCCTATATCGAGAAGAACGCCGAGCACGGCTATCTCATCAGCCAGGAATCCAAGCTGATGTCGCCGGCGCCGTTCGCGCCGATCAAGCGCTAGCTGCGCCGGTGACCCAAGAAAGCACAGGGAGAGCCAGCGTGATTGGACGGCGTGTCTGGTGCTGGCTCGCGGCCGGCGTTGTGTGCCTCGGATTGGCGGGCGCGGCCGCCGCGCAGGAGTTTCCGTCGCGGCCGCTCAAGCTGGTCATGGGATTCGGTCCGGGCGGGCTTGCCGATATCGCCGGACGTTCCATCGGCCAGGTGCTGACGCAGTCGATCGGCCAGCCGGTGGTGATCGAGAATCTGCCGGGCGCGGGCGGCGCGACCGCGGCGCTGGCGCTGGCGCGTGCGGCGCCCGACGGCCACACCATGCTGTGGGCGAGCAGCCAGAACGCCATCGCGCCGTCGATGTTCAAATCGCTGCCCTACGACTGGTCGCGCGACTTCGCCACCGTCGGGCCGATGTCGGTGTTCGATTTCGTGCTGTTCGTCCACAAGGACAGCCCGCTCAAGACCGTGAAGGACGTGATCGATGCCGCCAAGAGCAATCCCGACAAGTTCAATTTCGGCTCGATCGCGGTCGGCACGGCGCAGAATCTCTCGACCCTGAACTTCGTGGCGATGGCCGGCCTCAAGGTGCCGACCGTTCCGTTTCGCGCCACCGGCGAGGTCGTGACCGCGCTCGCGTCGGGCAACGTGCAGGCGGCGTTCGAGACTATTCCCGGCGTCATCGGCCAGATCAACGCCGGCACGCTGCGCGCCATCGCGGTGTCGTCGGACAAGCGGGTGCCGTTCCTGCCGGACGTTCCGACCATCGCCGAGAGCGGCGTGCCGGGCTACCGCACCTATTCGTGGAACGGCATCGTGGTGCCGGCGAAGACGCCGCGTGACATCATCCTGCGCCTCAACCGGGAGATCAACGCGGCGATCGCGACGCCCGAGATCCAGAAGCGGTTCCGCGAACTGATCATGGAGCCGCGCACCGGCACGCCGGAGGATCTGCAAAGGATCTACGAAGGCGACGTCGCGGTCTGGCGCAAGATCATCACCGACGCTAACATTCAACCGAATTGAAGGATTCAGGAGAGACGCATGAACACCGTTCCGAAGATCGACCAGGCGACCGCCCAGCCCGCACCGCCGCCCGGCATGGACCCGCTGGAATGGGACACGCGCGTCGATCTCGCGGCCGCCTACCGGCTGGTCGATCTCTACGGCATGACCGATCTGCACCTCAACCACATCTCGGCGCGGGTGCCTGGCAAGGACGAGCACTTCCTGATCAATCCGTTCGGGATGCTGTACGAGGAGATCACCGCGTCGTCGCTGATCAAGATCGATCTCAAGGGCAACATCATCGTCGAATACCAATCCCAACTACGGCATCAACCTGCCGGGTTACGTGATCCACAGCGCGATCCACGGCGCGCGCCACGATGTCCAGTGCGTGCTGCACACCCACACCAATGCCGGCATGGCGGTATCGGTGCTCAAGTGCGGATTGTTGCCGCTGACGCAGACCGCGATGCGCTGGGGCAAGGTCGCGTATCACGATTTCGAAGGCGTGGTGGTCGACCTCAGCGAGCAGAAGCGGCTGGTCGACAATCTCGGCGACTGCGAGGTGCTGATCCTGCGCAATCACGGGCTGTTGGCGGTCGGGCAGACCATCGGGCAGGCGTTCAACAACATCTACCGGCTCGAGCGCGCCTGCCAGACCCAGCTGCTGGCGATGGCCTGCAACAGCGAGATGACCCTCCCGCCGCAGGAGGTGATCGCGCGTTCGAATGCGCAGCTCACCATCATGCCGTCGCCCGACGCCAAGGGTAAGCGGCAACCGCACGGCTCGATGGAATGGCCGGCGCTCAAGCGCATGCTCGACCGCCGCGACCCGAGCTATAAGACCTGAACTCCCCCTCACTTCGTGCTCTGCCGCACCCGGGAAACGGACGCGTGCCTCCGCGTTTTTGCTTTCGCGCGCTGAATTCCCTATTATCGGCAGGCATTTAGTAGGACAGCCCGATGTCGGTCACAGCCGGCGGCGCAAGGCCACGCGCTGCCTCCGCGCTTCGTCCCGGTGCGATCGTCGACTTCGCGACGCGCTCGCACGCGCGCGCCGCGGCCGTGCTGATCGTCGTGGCGCTGCTCACCTTCCTGCCGGGCTTCTTCGCCACCCCGCCGCTCGACCGCGACGAGGCGCGCTTCGCGCAGGCGAGCAAGCAGATGGTCGAGACCGGCAACTACTACGACATCCGCTTCCAGGACGAGGTCCGCTACAAGAAGCCGGTCGGCATCTATTGGCTGCAGACGATCTGGGTGAACGCCGCAAGCGCGCTCGGGTTCGAGCGCGCGATGACCACGATCTCGCTCTACCGCCTGCCGTCGCTGTTCGGCGCCATCGGCGCGGTGCTGCTGACCTATTGGGCCGCGCTCGCCTTCGTGTCGCGGCGCGCGGCCGTGCTCGCCGGCCTGATGCTGGCGACCTCGATCCTGCTCAGCGTCGAGGCCCGTCTCGCCAAGACCGACGCGGTCCTGCTCATGACGATCGTCGCCGCCATGGGGGCGCTGGCACGCTGCTATCTGTCGCAGGGCAGGCTCACGGAGCGCGAGCGCTGGATGCTGGCCGCGATCTTCTGGACCGCGCTGGCGGCGGGCGTCCTGCTCAAGGGGCCGGTGATCCTGCTGTTCGTCGGGCTGGCCGTGGTGACACTGGCCATCGTCGACCGCTCCGCGCGCTGGCTTGCGGCGCTCAAGCCGCTGCCGGGCCTGATCTGGTTCGCGCTGCTGGTGCTGCCGTGGTTCGTGGTCATTCTGTCGGTCGCGGGCACGACCTTCATCGCCGAATCCGCCGGAAACGACATGCTGTCGAAGATTATCGGCAGCGCGGAGGGCCACGGCGCGCCGCCCGGGTTCTACTTCGTGCTGTTCTGGGTGACGTTCTGGCCGGGCGCAGCGCTCGCCGGGCTCACCGCGCCCGGCGCGTTCGCGGCGCGGCGCGAGCCTGCGGTGAAATTCCTGCTCGCCTGGATCGTGCCGGCCTGGATCGTGTTCGAGCTCGTCATCACCAAGCTGCCGCACTACGTGCTGCCGCTCTATCCGGCGATCGCCATCCTGATCGCGGGCGCGGTCGAGGCCGGTACGCTGTCGCGCAAGCCCTTACTGGTGCGGGGCGCGCTCTGGTTCTTCATCATTCCGACACTGGCCGGGCTCGTGCTGATCGTCGGTACAATGGTCATCGGCCGCCATCTCGGGCTCGTCGCCTGGCCGCTGCTCGGCGCGTCGGCCGCGCTCGGGTTCCTGGCGTGGCGCTACTATGACGAGGGGGCCGAGCACGCGCTCTTGCGCGGAGTGGCGGCTGCGATCCTGCTTGCGATCGCGGCCTTCGGCGTGGTGCTGCCGTCGCTCACGCAACTGTTTCCGAGCGTGACGCTGGCGCGCGTGCTGCGCGACAGCGGCTGCGCGCAGCCGGTTGCGGCCGCCGCCGGCTATCATGAACCGAGCCTCGTGTTTCTCGCCGGCACCGGGACGGCGCTGACCGACGGCGCCGGCGCGGCCAATTTCCTGCGCGGCGGCGAGTGCCGCTTTGCCTTCGTCGAGGCACGGCAGGAAAGAGGCTTCATCCAGCGCGCCGAGGCGATCGGCCTGCGCTACACCGCGGGCCCGCGCTTCGACGCCATCAATATCGGCGGCGGCGGTCCGATCACCATCGCGGTGTTCCGCTCGCAGGGCGGACCATGAGCCTAAGCCTCAAGGCCGCGGCCGGCCCGGCGATGTCGCGCCCGCAATGGCTGCGCGCCAATGTGCTGGGCTTCCTCGGCTTGTTGGTGCGCGCGCCGCGCGCCGCGCCTGGCGTCAATTTCGCGTGGCGGACGCCAATGATGCGCATCGGGGTCGGCGCGATCGTTACGGTCATCGCAGTCCTGCTGACGATGGAGTTCGTCGACGCCTGGGCGATCGCGCAGGCCAAGACGGTGCCGGTCTGGGTGCTGAACTCGTTCAACGAGATCACCGACTTCGGCAAGTCGGCTTGGGTCCTGGTGCCCACCGGCGTCGCGCTCGCGGCCATTGCCGTGCTCGCGGCGCCGTCGCTGCCGCGCCTGTCCAGGCTGGTGCTGACCACGATCGCGCTGCGGCTCGCATTCGTGTTCCTCGCGACCGGATTTCCGGGCCTGGTCGTCACCATCGGCAAGCGGCTGATCGGCCGCGCCCGGCCGCTGGTCGAGGGCCACATCGATCCATTCCTGTTCCGGCCGCTCGGCTGGAGCGTCGAATATGCGAGCCTGCCGTCCGGCCACGCCACCAACGTGGCGGCGGTGGCGGTCGCGCTCGGCGTGCTGTGGCCGCGCGGACGGCCGCTGTTCTGGGCCTATGCGCTCGTCATCTTCGTCAGCCGGGTGATCGTGACGGCGCATCATCCGAGCGACGTGCTGGCCGGCGCGGTTTGCGGGGCCGTCGGCGCGCTGATGGTCCGCGACTGGTTTGCCATGCGGAACCTCGGCCTGGTGCCGGACGGGGAGGGCGGTGTCCGAGCGCTGCCGGGACCGTCGTTCGGGCGCATCAAGAGGGTTGCCCGCCAGCTTGCCGCCCAATAAGAAGGCTGCGCAATTGCAAGGGGAACCAAACGTCCGCGCCGGTGGCGCCGGGCCGGTATCATGAGCGACACGCGTCAAAACGGGACACCACCCGCCGTCTCCGTCGTGATCGCGGCCAAGAACGAGGCCGGCAACATCACGCCGCTGTTGAGCGAGATCGCCGACGCGCTCGGAAAGAACCTCAGCTTCGAGGTCATCATCGTCAACGACGGTTCCACCGACAACACCGAGGCCGAGCTGACCTTGCTGATGGCGGGCCGGCCGTGGCTGCGCCACATCAAGCACGCGACCTCGTGCGGCCAGTCGGCCTCGCTGCGCACCGGCGCGCGCTTTGCCCGCGCGCCGATCGTCGTTACGCTCGACGGCGACGGCCAGAACGACCCGTCCTTCATTCCGGCGCTGCTGAAGGCGTTCGCGGCGGGCGCGCCGCGCGTCGGCCTGGTCGCCGGCCAGCGCACCGGCCGCAAGGCGTCGGGCTTCAAGAAATTCCAGTCGCGCTTCGCCAACGCGGTGCGCGGCGCGATCCTGCGCGACGGCACCCGCGACACCGGCTGCGGCCTCAAGGCGATCCGGCGCGACGTGTTTCTGGCGCTGCCGTATTTCGACGGGCTGCACCGCTTCCTGCCGGCGCTGGTGCGGCGCGAGGGCTTCGACGTCGCCTATGTCGACGTGGTCGACCGGCCGAGACTCTACGGCACGTCGAACTACGGCTTCTTCGACCGGCTGTGGATCGGGATCCTCGATCTCGCCGGCGTGTGGTGGCTGATCCGCCGCCGGCGCAAGGTGCCGGAGGTGCAGGAGGTGACGCGCAATGCTGATTGATCTCGTCAACTCGGTCGGCAGCTACCTGCACGACGTGTTCATCGTCAAGTTCCAGTGGTGGGTGCTGCTCGGCTATGTCGCGCAGATCATGTTCACCATGCGCTTCGTGGTGCAGTGGATCGCCTCCGAGCGCGCCGGCAAGATGGTGATGCCGATCGCGTTCTGGTTTTTTTCGATCGGCGGCGGGATCATGCTGTTCGGCTACGCGCTCTATATCCGCGATCCCGTGTTCATCCTGGGGCAGGGGTTCGGCGTGTTCGTCTATGCGCGCAATCTGTATTTCGAGCTGCGGGACCGGCGCAAAGCGGCGGCCGCATAGCCTTCGCGGCGGAGTAACAACCGATGGCCAACGCACGCGGTATCATCGCCGTCGACAAGATGGGCGGGAAGGTCCTGTTCCTCAATCCCGAGACCTACGCGACCGAGATCGTGCTCGAGGGTTTTCAGCGCACCGTGCATGAATTGCTGATGGTGCCGGAAAGCGGGCTCGCCTATGTGCCGATTTTCGGCGACGGGATTCATGGCCGCAACCCGAATCCAGGCCATACGCTTTGCATCTTCGATCTCGAGAAGCGCGCCCATGTCGGCGACATCGACCTGCGGCCCTATATCGCACCGCATACGCTTGAAGCTCGGGCCGGACGGCCTGATCTACATCACCTGCGAGAACAGCGCGGTGGTGGCGGTGATCGATCCGGCGACCAACAAGGTCGTGGACGCGATCGGCTCCGGTTCGACCAATGGCCACCGCCTGATCATCGCGCCCGACGGGCAGCGGCTCTATACCGAGAACGAGGAGGACGCCACCGTGTCGGTGATCGATCTGCCGAACCGCAAACTTGTGGGCAAGATCGAAACGCCGCGCCCGCTCGCCGGCATCGCGATCTCGGCCGACGGCCGCACCGTGGTGGCGGTCGACGATGCCGAGCCGGCGCTGTTCCTGATCGACACGCAGGCCGGCCGCGTCCGCGACGAGGTGCGGCTCGAGGGCGTACCGAAGGCCGCGCAGATCGCGCGCTACGCGCCCGACAACAGCATGATCGGTGTCACCAGCCTCAACAGCGGTACGGTGAGCCTGATCGATCCGTCGTTCCGCGAGCAGACCGCGATCAAGGTCGGCAGCCAGCCGATGGACATGGCGTTTCACGGCGACGAACTGTTCGTAGCCTGCCAGGGCGACGGTTCGGTGCATGTCATCGATATTCCGAACCGGCGCGCCAAGCGGAGTTTCCAGGCGGGCGTCGGTTGCGAGTCGCTCGGATTTTTCTGAGGGCGGGCCACGGGCTCGCCCCGCGCCAGGAAGCGGACCGAAGGCTCATGGAACAGAAACTCCGGACCATCTTTCCTCCCGACCCGAATCCGAGGAAGCCCCGCCTGTCGCTGCCGCGCGGCGCGTGCGACACGCATTTCCATGTGTTCGCGCCGCCCGGCCTTTATCCGTATTCGCCGACCCGCGGCTACAATCCGTCGGTGTCGCCGATCGAGCATTATCTGGCGGTGGCGGAGGTCCTCGGCATCGAGCGCGCCGTCATCGTGCACCCGCTTCGCGTCTATGGCTGCGACTACCGGGCGACGCTCGGGGCGATGGATTTTGCGAAGCACAAGCTGCGCGGCATGCGCGCCATCATCACCGCGGATGTGGGTGACCCGGAGCTTGGCCCGTCCGATCTGGAGCGCTTGCATGAGCGTGGCGTGCGCGGCATGCGGCTCAATTTCACGCGCGCGGCGCTGGGCACGTTCAACGGCGACCTCCTGGGTCAGGTGGTGCGGCGCGTATCCTTTCTCGGATGGGCGGTCGAATTGCACATCGATTCCGATTTCGTCGCAGAGCATGCGCGGATCCTTCGAGAGATCCGCCTGCCGGTCATCTTCGACCAATTCGCGCATCTCAGCGGCCTCGGCGATCCGGCCTGCGACACGGTGCTCGGCCTCCTTCGCCGGGGCAATTTCTGGGTGAAGATGTTCGGCGCCGACCGGATGCTCCTGAAGGGAACGCCGTTCGACGATATCGTCGCGCTGGCGCGGGCTCTGATCGACGCCGCGCCGGACCGGATGATCTGGGGATCGGACTGGCCGCACACCCAGCGCTACCAGCCCGGCCAGACCCCCAATGACGGCGATCTCGTTGACATGCTGGCGGAATTTGCGCCCGACGAGGGCATCCGCAGAAAGATACTGGTCGATAATCCAGCCAATCTCTTCGGCTTTTCATGACGCTCGCGCTTGTCTATGCCTGCGATGCTTTGCGCCTTGCTGGCCGGGATCAGCACATACTAAAAGGCGAGTGCGGCCTCTTTTTCCACCGAACGCGCGCGCCGGCGCGCAGGCCCGGGGAGACTGGGCGCGGAGATCTGACCATGCGATTTCTTGCAGGGTTTCTAACCGCCATGGTGTTGGCGGTGGCGCCGTTGACGGCCGGCATCGCCGAACCGCTGAAGGTCGTGGTCGTCAGCCGCGGCCTGTGGGAGCCGTCGGTCCAGGAATTCGGCCTGCGCGCCGGCCTGTTTCAAAAGCACGGCGTCGAACTGGAACTGCTCCACACCCAGGGCACCGGCGAGCAGTTGCAGGCGGTGCTCGCCGGCAGCGTCGATCTCGCCACCGGGCTCGGTATGCTGTCATTCATGGGCGCGGTCGCGAAGGGCGCGCCGCTCGTGTTCGTCGGATCGAGCCTCACCGGCTCGACCGATCTCTTCTTGTATGTGCCGCAGAACTCGCCGATCAGAAGCTTCAAGGATGCCGAGGGCAAGACCATCGGCGTCACCGGGACCGGCTCGTCGAGCCATCTGGCGGCGCTGGCCTTGCTCGACTTCCACAAGGTCAATGCCAAGACGCTGGTCGCGGGAGGGATACCGACGATCTATACCAACGTCATGTCCGGCCAGATCGATATCGGCGTGTCCTCGGTTCCCTTCTATCTCGAGCGCCGCCGAGGCCGGGACCATCCGCGTTGTGGCGCGCGCGGCGGACGTTCCCGCCCTTCGCAATCAGACCGTGCGCGGCATGGTGACCACCCGCGCCATCCTGGAGACGAAGCGGCCGGTGCTGACGCGCTACGTGCAGGCCTACAACGAGGCGCGCGCGGCGATGTACGACGATCCAAAGGCGCTCGCCTGGTACGGCGAGGCCCATGGCCTGTCGGTCGAGCAGATGCGCCGCGCGTTGAGCGCGTATCTGCCCCGCGAGGCGACCGAGACCGGCGTCGCCAAGGGCATCGAGCTCAGCATCGAGCAGGCCAGGCAGTTCAAATTCGTCCCTGCCGACTTCTCGGCGCAGCAGATCGCCGGGCACGTCGACCTTCTCGTGGCCAAATAACTCAAGCACGCACGGCGGGGCACAGTCGGCCAATGTTTCGGAATGTCGGCAGGAAAGACCCGCCCATCGCGCTGCTCAGGACGTTTGTCGCCATCGTCGACGACGGCAGCTTCACCCAGGCCGGCAAGACGCTGGGTCTCACGCAGGCCGGCGTCAGCGCGCAGATCAAGCGGCTCGGCGAACATGTCGGCGGCGACATTTTCGCGGACGGCACCGAGTTGACGCGCCGCGGCGAGGTGGTGCTTGAGCACGCGCGGCGCATTCTGGCGCAGAGCGAACATCTCATGGCCGACGTCGGCCAAAGCTCCGCGCCGCGTGCGCTGACCATCGGGATTCCCTACTGGTTCTCGTACCCCGCCGTTGGTGACCTGTTGGCGCGGTTTCACGCCGCTCCGACCGGCGAGGCTATCGTCTTCCGCAGCGAACTCATGCAGGCGCTCGCGCGGGATCTGGTGGCCGGAAAGCTCGACCTGGCCTTCCTCTGCAACATCGACATGGTGCCGGCGCAGTCGGTCGCACGGTGGATGGAGCCGCTTTGCTGGATCAAGTCACCGAAGCTCGTGCTGATCCCGGATGCGCCGCTCCCGTACGTGTCGTGGCCCGGAACCCTGCCGGACCGGATCGCCGCGCCGTTGTTGCGCGAGCACGGGATCGATTTCCGGATTGCCTTCTCGAGCCCCAGCCCGGCCTTGCGTACGGCGGCGGTGGAAGCCGGCGTGGGTGTCTATCCGAATTTCGAGCGAACCATGGTTCCCGGGTTGCAGGTGGCCGATGACGGATTTCTGCCGAAGCTTCCGCTGGTGGAAACAGGCGTTTTCGCCCGGCAAGGCCTTAATCTGAGGCGCCTCGCCGATTTCCTGCCGACGCTCCTGGCGGCCGTGGCGCCGAAGTCCGCCGGCACGCCCGGCCCGGCCAGCACCACCGGAGATCAGCCGAAGCGGCGCCGGCCGGGTTCGGGGCGCAGGGGGTAACGGATTTTTGTGGCCCATAAATACTGATGGATCATTTAGAACAAAAATGGCGCAAACGGTGAATAAAAGAGGAAATTCATCTCCTCTATCCCGGTATTCTGGTGCTCTGCTGGATCAAACGGTTCGCAATCGGCTTCGCGGTCGCGCCCTACAGCGCCGCCGCCATCGCGGCAAATCCCCGCTCGAGATCGCCGGTCAGATCGTCCACATCTTCCAAGCCGATGTGGAAGCGCACGCACGGGCCACCCGGCGCCCACTTGGTTGCGGTGCGGAAGCTCGCGCAGTCGAACGGCGTCGGCAAGGCTTTCGTAGCCGCCCCAGGACGCGCCCATGCCGAACAGCGTGAGCTCGTTGAGGAAGGCGTTGACCGCCTCTTCGCGCACCGGCTTGAGCACGATGCTGAACAGGCTCGACGCGCCGGAAAAATCGCGCTGCCACAGCGCGTGGCCGGGATCGCTGTCGAGCGCAGGATGCAGGACGCGCAGCACCTCGGGGCGCGCGCCCAGCCAGCGCGCGACCTTGAGCCCTGATTGATGTTGGTGAGCGAGTCTTACCCCCATGGTGCGCAAGCCGCGCTGCGCGAGATTGACGTCGTCCGGTCCGACGCAGATGCCGAGCGCATGCGCGGTGTCGTTGAGCGCGTCCCACGTCGTCTTGTTGGCCGAGACCGTGCCGAACATGATGTCGGAGTGGCCGCCGATATATTTGGTGCCGGCCTGGATCGACAGGTCGACGCCTTTGTCGAGCGCGCGGAAATAGAGCGGAGTGGCCCAGGTGTTGTCCGTCAGCACCAGCGCGCCCTTGGCGTGCGCGGCCTTGGCGATCGCCGGGATGTCCTGCATCTCGAACGACAGCGAGCCCGGCGCCTCGGTGAACACCGCCCGGGTGTTGGGCTGCATCAGCGCGGCGATGCCGGCGCCGATCAGCGGGTCGTAATAGCTCGTGGTCACGCCGTAACGCTTGAGTACGCCCTCGCAGAACTTGCGGGTGGGCAGGTAGACGCTGTCGGTCACCAGCACGTGGTCGCCGGTCTTGAGCACCGACAGCAGCGCGACCGAGATCGCGGCGAGCCCTGACGGCGCCAGCGTGACGCCGGCGCAGGCCGGACCTTCGAGTTCGCGCAGCGCGGTTTCGAGCGCTTCCGACGTGGGTGTGCCGTGGCGGCCGTAGCGGTAGCGGGCGCGGCGGGCGCGGAAATCCTCCGCGGTCGGATAAAGCACCGTGGAGGCGTGATAAACGGGCGTATTGACGAAACCGTGATGGGCGGCGGGGTCGCGCCCCCCGGTGACGAGCTGCGTCGCCGGCTTGAGCGGCCGTTGCGTGGGGTCGGCGTCGCTTTTCTTGGTCATGGCGCTTGGGCCCTTCTTGGCCTGTCGTGGCTGCGGCTTCATCGCCGGTGCCGGCAAGGCGGGAAACACGGCCAAAAGCCTGATGGCGAGATGCGGCGCAACCGTCAACCCCTTGACCGGCATACCCGATCGTTCGCAAACTGGCCCCGAAGACCGCAAAGCGGACCGGAAACGACGCTCTGGGAGGGCGCGCACGCCGGGCCGCAGGGGTTTGCGGCACAAGCGCAAACCATCCAAAAAAGCGGCACAATCCCATCCAAGATGCGAGCAAACGCTTTTGACAAAGGCTGTCCCATGAAACGCGCAAGACTTCTTCTCGGCGTGGCCGTCGTGCTCGGGTGCTCGGTCGCTGCGGCGTCCGCGCAGACGCTCAAGGCGGTGAAGGACCGCGGCGCGCTGCAATGCGGTGTGAGCCAGGGCCTGATGGGCTTCTCCAACCCGGACGACAAGGGCAACTGGACCGGCTTCGACGTCGATTTCTGCCAGGCGATCGCGGCGGCGATCTTCAACGACGTCAGCAAGGTCAAGTACAGCCCGCTCTCCGCCAAGGACCGGTTCGAGCCGCTGAAATCCGGCGACATCGACGTGCTCTCGCGCAATACCACCTGGACGCTGTCGCGCGACGTCTCCTACGGCAATTTCACCGGCGTCACCTATTACGACGGCCAGGGCTTCATGGTGCGCAAGGCGCTGAAGGTCAATTCGGCGCTCGAACTCAACGACGCCTCGGTCTGCACCCAGACCGGCACCACCACCGAGCTCAATCTCTCCGACTATCTTCCGCGCCAACAACATGAAGTACGAGGTGATCGCGTTCGCGACCGCCGATGAGACCATCAAGGCCTATGAGGCGGGCCGCTGCGACGCCTTCACCACCGACGTGTCGCAGCTCTATGCCGAGAAGCTCAAGCTCGCCAACGCGGCCGACCACGTCATCCTGCCGGAGATCATCTCCAAGGAGCCGCTCGGCCCGTTGGTTCGTCATGGCGACGACCAGTGGTTCGATGTCGTCAAGTGGACGCTGTTCGCGATGCTCAACGCCGAGGAACTCGGCGTGTCGCAGAAGAACGCTCGACGAGGCGATGAAGTCGACGCAGCCGGAGATCAAGCGGCTGCTCGGCACCGAAGGCAATTTCGGCGAGCAGCTCGGCCTCACCAAGGATTGGGTGGTGCGCATCGTCAAGCACGTCGGCAACTACGGCGAGGTGTTCGAGCGCAACGTCGGCACCGGCTCCAAGCTCGGCATCAGCCGCGGCATCAACCGGCTGTGGACCAAGGGCGGCATCCAGTACGCGCCGCCGATCCGGTGAGCGCTTCTCTCCCTCGCCCCGCGAAGCGGGGAGAGGGAGCGCACCGCCGACGCGGTGAGACGGAGGATCACTTGAGCGGTGAAGCCGATCACGCGCTGCCGCCGCGGGTCGTCTTCTACAACAACCCAAAAGTCCGCGCGCCGCCTACCAGCTTGTGCTGCTCGCTGTCGTCCTCTGGCTCGGCTACGAGTTCGCGCTCAATGCGCGCGAGCCAATCTCGCGGCGCAGAAGATCACCAGCGGCTTCGGCTTTCTCGAGAACACCGCGGGCTTCAACGTCAACCAGTCGCTCATCCCCTACCAGGAGATCCGACACCTATGGCCGGGTGTTCGTGGTCGGCCTCCTCAACACGCTGCTGGTCTCGGCGGTCGGCATCGTGTTCGCGACCGTGCTCGGCTTCGTGGTCGGGATCGCGCGGCTGTCGCCGAACTGGCTGGTCGCGCGCATCGGCGGCGGCTATGTCGAGCTGATCCGCAACCTGCCGCTCCTGTTCCAGATCCTGTTCTGGTATCTCGCCGTGCTCGGCACGCTTGCCGGGACCGCGGCAAAGCTTCTCGCTGTTCGGTCAGGCCTTCCTCAACAACCGCGGCATCATCGTGCCGGCGCCGGTGCTGGGCGCAGGGGCGGGCGCTGTCGGGCTCGCCTTGCTCGCCGGGATCGCGGCGGCGATCGTGCTGCGCATCTGGGCGAGGCGGCGGCAGGAACGCGACCGGCTTGCCGTTTCCGCTGCTGTGGCCGTCGCTGGCGCTGATCGTCGGCCTGCCGCTCGCCGCCTTGGTCGCGACCGGCTTTCCGGTCACGTTCGAGAAGCCCGAGCTGCGCGGCTTCAATTTCGTCGGCGGCCTGCGGCTCATTCCCGAGTTCGTCGCGCTGCTGTTCGCGCTGACGACCTATACGGCGGCCTTCATCGCCGAGATCGTGCGGGCGGGCATTCTTGCGGTGTCGCGCGGGCAGACCGAGGCGGCGCTGGCGCTCGGCCTGCGGCGCGGCCTGACGCTGCGGCTGATCGTCATCCCGCAGGCGCTGCGGGTGATCGTGCCGCCGCTGACCAACCAGTATCTCAACCTGACCAAGAACTCCTCGCTCGCGGTCGCGATCGGCTATCCCGACCTGTTCGCGGTGTTCGCCGGCACCGCGCTCAACCAGACCGGCCAGGCGATCGAGATCATCGCCATCACCATGGCGGTCTATCTCGCGATCTCGCTCACGACCAGCATCGGCATGAACTTCTACAACTCCCGCATCGGGCGCACGAGGCACTGATGGCGGGCGCGGCGCAACAGGCCTTCGTCCGGAGCGCGCTGGCGGCGCCCGAACCGCCGCCGCTGGCGATGATCGGGCCGCTCGGCTGGCTGCGGCAGCGGCTGTTCGACAGCGTGCTCAACACGGTGCTGACGGTGCTGAGCGCGACCCTGCTGGTCGCGCTGGTCTGGCCGACGGTCAGATTCCTGCTGATCGACGCGGTCTGGACCGGGTCGGACCGCACCGCCTGCCTCGCCGAGACAGTCGGACGGCCGGTCGGCGCCTGCTGGCCGTTCATCGCGGCAAAGTTCAACCAGTTCATGTACGGCTTCTATCCCGAGAGCGAGCAGTGGCGGGTCAACGTCACCTATGCGCTGGGCCTGATGCTGCTGGTCCCGCTGCTGATTCCGCGCTGTCCCTTACAAGCGCATCAACGCCATCGCTGTTCTTCGGCGTGTTTCCGGTGGTCGCGTTCTTCCTGCTGGTCGGCGACGTGTTCGGATTGCCGCACGTCGAGACCCGGCTGTGGGGCGGCTTTCTGGTGTCGCTGGTGATTTCCTTCACCGGCATCGTCGGCTCGCTGCCGCTCGGCATCCTGCTGGCGCTCGGGCGCCGCTCGAGCCTGCCGATCGTGCGGTCGTTCTCGCGTCATCTTCATCGAGTTCTGGCGCGGCGTGCCGCTGATCACGGTGCTGTTCTTCGCGACCTACATGCTGCCGTTCTTCCTGCCGGACAGCTGGAAGATCGATGCGCTGCTGCGCGTGCTGATCGGCATCGTGCTGTTCTCGGCCGCCTACCTGGCGGAGGTGATCCGCGGCGGCCTGCAGGCGATCCCGCGCGGGCAGTTCGAGGGCGCGATGGCGCTCGGACTGGGCTATTGGCGCATGATGGGGCTCGTGGTCCTGCCGCAGGCGCTGCAAGCTCGTGATTCCCGGGCATCGTCAACTCGTTCATCGCGCTGTTCAAGGACACCACGCTGGTGCTGATCGTCGCGATCTTCGATCTGCTCGGCCAGATGCGGGCGGCCTTCGCCGACCCGAACTGGGCGACGCCGGTGACGCTGTTCACCGGCTTTGCCTTCGCCGGCATGATCTATTTCGTCGTGTCGCTTCGCGCATGTCGCGCTATGCCTTGTTCATGGAACGGCGGCTCAACACCGAGCAGGCGCGGTAGGCGGATGGCCACGGACGAGCAGCGCGCGAATGCATTGCCGGGCCGGATCGCGCCCGACATGCGCACGACCCGGAACGAGGTCGCGATCGAGATCGCCGGTCTGAGCAAGTGGTTCGGCGCCTTCCACGTGCTGCGCGACGTCGACCTCAAGGTGATGCGCGGCGAGCGCATCGTGATCTGCGGACCCTCCGGCAGCGGCAAGTCGACGTTGCTTCGCTGCATCAACCGGATCGAGAGCTGGCAGCGCGGGCGCGTCGTGGTCGACGGCCTGGAACTGACCGACGACCTCAAGAAGATCGACGAGGTGCGCCGCGAGGTCGGCATGGTGTTCCAGCAGCTTCAACCTGTTTCCGCATCTCACCGTGCTGGAGAACTGCACGCTGGCGCCGCTCTGGGTGCGCCACATGCCGAAGAAGGAGGCCGAGGAGATCGCGCGCCATTATCTCAAGCGCGTGCGCATCCCCGAACAGGCCGACAAATATCCGGCGCAGCTCTCCGGCGGCCAGCAGCAGCGGGTCGCCATCGCGCGGGCGCTGTGCATGCAGCCCAAGATCATGCTGTTCGACGAGCCCACCTCCGCGCTCGATCCCGAAATGGTCAAGGAGGTGCTCGACATCATGGTGGGGCTGGCCCGCGACGGCATGACCATGCTGGTGGTGAGCCACGAGATGGGCTTCGCCCGCCAGGTCGCGAGCCGCATGGTGCTGATGGACGAGGGCCAGATCGTCGAGGTCAACGAGCCCGAGGCGTTCTTCGAGCATCCGCAGCACGAGCGGACCAAGCTGTTCCTGAGCCAGATCCTGCGGTGATGCCGGCTTGCTGTCGGTTCGGCAAAAAGAGTGCTACGGCTGCTTGGTCAGCTCGGTGCAAGACGCAATGCGCGACGCATTCGACAGCGACATGTAGCAAAGCTCCAGCTTGTTCGGCGCCGTCATGGCGCCCACGGTGTAGCCGTCGTCGTCCACCAGGTAGATCGCTCCGGTCCGCGAGATCACCGCGACGACCGTCTCGTTGCCGCGCGCGGATGAGAACGTGCCGGAAAAGCGCCGGCCATCCTGTTTGTCGACGGTCAGTGTGAATGCGGCGCTGTTGAGCCTGGGCGTGTTCGACGCCGGCGCGGCGTGGTGAGGATTGCCGCCGCCGAAGATGATCGTTTCGCTCTCGCCCTTCCAGGTGCCGCGCAGATCGGGGATCGCGTTTTGCGCCACGGAGGCGGACACGCTTGTGAGCACGGCGAGCGCAACAATCCAGGGAAGTTTCGACACGGGGTATCTCCTTCGGATCGGGGAATGACCGCAGACATCAATACGCCAAGCCGATCTGGCATACAGCTGGAAGCTTGAGCGGCGATGGATACAGAGGCACGCATTTGAGTGAAAATCTTGTGTGATCGGATGCAACCCTGCGCCCGGCCGCTCGTATCTCGACACCGCCGCCGCGGCGGAGGCTTATCGGGGGTGAGGGGCGGCCAGCGCGAGGCCTCACCGCGCCAGCGGGCCGCAGGCCTTCTTCCAGGCGTCGATCCCGCCCTGAATGTGACAGGCCGACGCGAGGCCGGCGTCCTGCGCGGCCTGCACCGCCATCGCCGAGCGCTCGCCGAAGGCGCAGTAGAACACGATGCGCTTGCCGGTGGCGCGCGCCAGTTCGTGCAGCATGCCGCCCGGCCGCACGTTGGCGACGAGGTCGGGGTAGGGGGCGTGCAGCGAGCCCGGGATCACGCCGTGCTTGTCGCGCTCGGTCTTCTCGCGCAGGTCGATCAGCGCGACGTCGGGGCGCGCCGACCAGCGTCATCGCCTCGGCGGCGCTCACCGCCCAGCCGCGCCTGGCGATCTGCTTCCTGCGCGAGGCCCGACGCGCATGTTGGCCGGGACGGCGACGTCCATCATCTTCGGATTGGGCAGGTTGAGGTTGTTCATCAGCTCGGCATATTGCTCGAGCGATTTCACCTGGAGACGCGGGTTGAACGCCTTCTCCTCGCCGATGGTCGAGACCGTCTCGCCTTTGTAGTCGTGGGCCGGGAACACCATGCGTCTCGTCGGGCAGCTTGAGCAGCTTGTTGAAGATCGAATCGTATTGCGCGCGCGGGTCGCCGTTCTGGAAGTCGGTGCGGCCGGTGCCGCGGATCAGCAGCGTATCGCCGGTGAAGACGCGGTCGCGCAGCAGGAAGCTGTAGGAATCGTCGGTGTGACCGGGCGTGTAGAGCACGTCGAGCGCGAGCCCCTCGATGGTGAGCTTGTCGCCTTCGGCCACCCGCATCGACACCACGTCGACCTTGGCTCTGTTCGCCCATCACGGTGATGCAGCGGGTGCGGTCGCGCAGCGCGCCGAGCCCGGTGATGTGGTCGGCATGCAGATGGGTGTCGACCGCCTTGACCAGCTGGAGGTCGAGTTCGTTGACGAGCTGCAGGTAGCGGTCGACCTTCTCGATGACCGGATCGATGATCAGCGCCTCGCCGCCGCGGCCGGCTGGCGAGCAGGTAGGTGTAGGTGCCCGACACGCTGTCGAAGAGCTGGCGGAAGATCATCGCCGTGCCTCGCTGCGCAGAGACGCGATTCTCTGAATGACGCCGACGGTAGAATAGACCTCTCACGGCGGTCTAAAAAGGGCGACGGAGTTGTCCGCGGCGCCGCTCTTCACGTCTTGGGTTTGGGTTCGATCGGCAGGTCGCCGCGCGAGCCCCATTCGGACCAGGAGCCGTCGTAGAGCGCCTTCGGTTCCTTGCCGAGCGCCTCGAGCGCGAACCAGAGCGTGGCGGCGGTGACGCCCGAGCCGCAACTGGTGATGACCGGCGCGTCGAGGTCGACGCCGCCGGCGGCGAAGCGCTCGGCGATCTTCTCGCGCGAGACCAGGCGGCCGTTCTCGACCAGTTCGGTGACCGGCACGTTCTTCGCGCCCGGCATGTGACCGGACGGGATGCCGGGCCGCGGCTCGGCGGCCTCGCCCTGGAAGCGCTCGGCGGGACGCGCGTCGACCACCTGCGCGGATTTTTGCGCGAGCGCATCCTGCACGTCCGGCACGGCGGCCACGCGCGCGCGATCGAGCACGGCGTCGAAGGTTCGCGGCGCGCGGTTGGAGGGGCCGGCTTCGACCGGCCGGCCTTCGGCGGTCCATTTCGGCAGCCCGCCGTCGAGGATGAAGACATTCTTGGCGCCGAAGACGCGGAACGTCCACCACACCCGCGGCGCGCCGCCGAGCCCGGCGCCGTCATAGACCACGATGGTGTCGTCCTTGCCGATGCCCAGCGCGCCGGCGTCGCGGGAGAACTGCGCGGCGTCGGGCAGCATGTGCGGCAGCGATGTCGAGTGGTCGGCGATGCCGTCGATGTCGAAGAATGCCGCGCCCGGGATGTGGGCCGCGAGATATTCGGCGCGCGCATCGCGCTTGAGGGCGGGCAGATAGAACGAGCCGTCGACGACGGTCACGTCGGGCTGGCCGAGGCGCTCGGCGAGCCAGTCGGTGGAGACAAGCCAGCGGGAGGGGAGGTCATTCGACATGTTGTGCTCTGTGCTCTTGTTGGCTCACGTCGTGAGCTATTGTCTTCGGGCTTCGTGCAGAGGAGGCGTGAAGGGATGTGGGCAGGCGAGCTGCGCTCAGGCAAACGCAATCCGAACGCGGCGGTTCTGCTTGCCCTTCTTCTCGATCTGCGTCACCTGCAAGGCGCCGATCTCCTTGGTGGAGCGCACGTGGGTGCCGCCGCAAGGCTGCAGATCGTAGCCGACGATCTCGATCAGCCGCACGCGGCCGGCGCCCATCGGCGGCTTCACCGACATGGTCTTGATCAGGCTTGGCTTGGCGGCGAGCTCGGCGTCGGTGATCCAGGACGAGCGCACCTCGGCGTCGGCGGCGATCATCTTGGCGAGCTTCTTGGCGATTTCTTCCTTGTCGAGGCCGGCTTCCGGGATGTCGAAGTCGAGCCGCCCGTCGGCGTCGCCGACCGAGCCGCCGGTGACCGGGTAGGGCAGTGCGGCCGACAGGAGATGCAGCGCCGTATGCATGCGCATGCGGGCATAGCGCACGTCCCAGTCGATGACCGCGTGCACCGGCTCGCCGACCTTGAGGTTCAGCGCTGTGCCGGCGGCCGGCACATGGGCGATCTGGGTCTTTTCCGGGTCGGTGTAGGTCGCGCCCTCGAGCAGGATGGCGTCACCGCTCCGCGTGGTGAGCACGCCGCGGTCGGCGGGCTGGCCGCCGGAGGCGGCGTAGAAGACCGTGCGGTCGAGCACGATGCCGCCGGCCTCGGTGAAGCCGACGACGGTGGCGCTGCATTCCTTGAGGTAGGCGTCTTCGCGAAACAGGCAGTCGGTGGACATGATTTCCAAGTCGTAACGGTCAGACTTTCTCGAACGGTATTGTCACGCTCGAACGGTGCGTGAGCCATTCCGGCACCGGAAGCTTCTTCTCGCGCAGGAATTCCGGGTTGAACAGCTTGGACTGATAGCGCGAGCCGTAGTCGCAAAGAATGGTGACGATGGTGTGCCCCGGACCGAGGTCTTTGGCAAGACGGATCGCGCCTGCAACATTCACTCCGGTCGAGCCGCCCATGCACAGGCCTTCGTGCTGCAGGAGGTCGAAGATGACCGGCACTGCTTCCTCGTCCGGGATCAGGTAGGGCTTGTCGACCTTCAGGCCTTCGATCAACGGCGTGACGCGACCGAGCCCGATGCCTTCGGTGATCGAGCCGCCCTCCGACGCCTTGGCCTGCCCGTGCGCGAACAGATTGTACATCGCGGCGCCGCGCGGATCGGCGACGCCGATCACAATGTCCGGCTTCTGCTCGCGCAGATAGGCCGCGGTGCCCGAGAGCGTGCCGCCGGTGCCGATGGCGCAGATGAAGCCGTCGATCCTGCCATCGGTCTGCCGCCAGATTTCCGGGCCGGTCGAGACGTAGTGCGCCTTGCGATTGTCGAGGTTGTTCCACTGGTCGGCAAACAGCACGCCGTTCTTCTCGCGCGCGCGCAGTTCGTCGGCGAGGCGGCGGCCGACATGCTGGTAATTGTCGGGATTGGAGTAGGGGACGGCGGGCACCTCGACCAGTTCGGCGCCGCATAGCCGCAGCATGTCCTTCTTTTCCTGGCTCTGGGTGTTCGGGATCACGATCAGCGTGCGATAGCCGCGCGCATTGGCGACGAGCGCCAGCCCGATGCCGGTATTGCCGGCGGTCGATTCGACCACCAGCCCGCCGGGCCTGAGCTCGCCGCGTTCCTCCGCCCCCAGAATCATCTGCCGGGCGGCACGGTCCTTGACCGACTGGCCGGGATTCATGAATTCGGCCTTGCCGAGGATGGTGCACCTGGTGGCTTCGGAGGCGCGCCTGAGCTTGATCAGCGGCGTGTTGCCGATGGCCCCGATGATGCCGTCGCTGACCTGCATCTTGCCCCGTCCACAAATGTCCAGAATGGGCCGAACCTAAAGGACGGTTTCCGGCCGTACAAGCGCGCGCGGTCCGCCTGTCGTGCCCCCGGATGGCTAACCGAGGGCTGCGGTGCGGGCTTTTACGTCGAATGCGCGGAAATCGCGAAAGATTGTCGAAACCATAAGCGGGGTTTGGGCCTCGCCCGGCCGGAACATTCACGCATTTTTTGCCCGCTTGCCGCTACTTGGTGGGCGAATGGGATTTCTCAGCGCACGCCTCCCAGAGGCGTTCATAGGCGGTAGTGGCTCGATGAACCTCGACATCAATACGCTGTTTCTGGTCACCATCTATGTCGAGGCGATTCTCGGCCTGCTGCTGTTGTTCGCGTGGATCCAGAACGCGCAGATCCGGGCAGTCGCCTGGTGGGGCGGGGCGCATCTGCTGCGCGCCGGCTCGGTCGTGCTGTTCGGCATGTACGGCATGGTGTCGGACGCGATCTCGTTCGATCTCGCCAATGCGCTGCTGTTCCTGAGCTTCGCCGTCACCTGGACCGGCGCGCGCGTGTTCGACGGCCGCAAGGTGCTGCCGATGTATCTGGTGGCGGGGCCGGTGGCCTGGCTGATCATGGCGCACCTGCCGACCTTCACCGACGCGCTCGACCTGCGCTTCCTGCTCGCGTCCGGCATCATCACCACCTACA
This sequence comes from uncultured Alphaproteobacteria bacterium, assembly GCA_963749815.1. Lineage (GTDB taxonomy): Bacteria > Pseudomonadota > Alphaproteobacteria > Rhizobiales > Xanthobacteraceae > VAZQ01. Next base: position 84,415 of record CAVVON010000027.1, read on the forward strand.
CCTGGCTCACGGCCTACGAATTCTGGCGCGGCCGCAGCGAGCCCCTGGTCTCGCGCTGGCCCGCGATCTTCATGCTGTTTGCGCATGGTGCCTTGTTCCTGCTGCGCACGCCGCTCGCCGCGGTGCTGCCGTGGTCGCCGGCGACCAGCGAGGTGATCGGCAGCGTCTGGATGACGGTGCTGAGCTTCGAGGCGCTGCTGTTCACGATCGCGATCGCCTTCATCCTGCTCGCCATGGCGAAGGAGCGCACCGAGTACCGCCACAAGACCGCGGCCATGGTCGATCCGCTCACCGGCATCGCCAACCGCCGCTCGTTCCTGGCCGACGGCAACGAGCTGACCAAGCGCAACGCCGCCACGCCGTGCCCGGCCGCGGTGCTGCTGCTCGATCTCGACCATTTCAAGTCGATCAACGACCGGTTCGGCCATGCGATCGGCGACCGGGTGCTGCAGGTGTTCGCCGACACCGCCAAGGCGCACATCCGCTCGGGCGACATTCTCGGCCGGCTCGGCGGCGAGGAGTTTGCGGCCGTGCTCTACAATGTCGGACGCGAGAAGGCCGTGGCGCTCGCCGAGCGCGTCCGTTCGGCCTTCGCCGAGGCCGCGAACGAGGTCGACGGGCGCCCCGTCGGCGCGACCGTGAGCATCGGCATCGTGGTCAATCAGGACGCGCCGCTCGACGTGCCCGAACTGCTGGGGCAGGCCGACCAGGCGCTCTATTACGCCAAGGAACGCGGCCGCAATCGTGTCGAACTGGCGACGCTCGATCTGGTGCTGCGCCGCCGCGACGAGAGCGCGCTGGCCGCGGCGACTGCCGCCAAGAGCGCGGCGTAAGCCGCAACGGCCCGCGTCAGCGGCCCGCCGTTACTTCGTCTCTTCGGCCCGCGTCGACGTTGCGGGCCCGTCGCCGACGATGATCAGTACCGCGTCCTCATCCTTGGCGCCGTCCCAATGCACCTGCTTGCCGAAATGGGTGACGAAGCTGCCGGCCGGCATCGGCACAGTGTTGGCGGGATCGAATTTGGTTCCCGTACCGACCCACCAGGTGCCCGAAATGACGGTGATGAATCGGTCATTCGGATGGAAGTGCGGGCGGCTGAAATGATTGCCCTTCAGCCATTTATTGATGACCACGTAAAGTCCGGGTTTTGACGGATCGCCCGCGAGGACCGCATTTTGTGCTCCTGCGGCGCTCGGCTCGCTCCATTTGATTTGATCCGGTAGCTTGTAGATCACCGCCGCCGGATTGAGTTCGGCTGCAGGCGCCGCCATGCTCAGAGTGAAGAGCAAGACCGGTGCCGTGAGCGTCAGACGCCAACCGTACATTCGTCGCCTCCCGTTTCTGTCATTTCATGTCGACAGAGCATAGCGCCAACGCCCGCCGCGGCAAGGGCCGTCACGCGCGTCTCCGCCCCGGGCGCCCCGCCATGCGAAAGCCGTCTATTCCGCCTTCCAGGGGATGACGACGCGCTCGAGCTCGTTGAGCGCCAGCGTCAGCAGGAAGCCGATGATCGCGATCACGAACAGGCCGACATACATCTGCTCGACCGCGAACGTGCTCCAGGCGCTCCAGATCAGGTAGCCGAGCCCGCTCTTTGCGCCCACCATCTCGGCCACCGCGATCAGCACGAGGCCGATGCCGATGCCGAGCTTGAAGCCGGTCATGATCACCGGCAGCGCGCCGGGGAGCGCGATGGTCCAGAACGTGTTCCAGCGGCTGGCTTTGTAATTGCGCCCGACGTCGAGATAGATCTTGTTGATCTCGAGCACGCCGGTGGTGGTGTTGATCACCATCGGGAAGAACACGCCGATCGCCACCATGAAAATTTTCGAGCCCTCGCCGAGGCCGAAGATCAGGAGCGCGAGCGGCAGGATCGCGCTCTTCGGCACCGGGTAGGTCGCGGCGATCAATGGATCGAACAGCGCCCGGATCGGCCGGTTCAGCCCCATGGCGATGCCGAGCACCAGCGCGGGCAGCGCGCCGAGGACGGTGCCGTAGAGCAACCGCTGCATGCTCACGGCGGTATGGGTGACGAGCTCGCCCGATTTGAGCATGGCGAACATCTCCGCCATCACGCTCGACGGCGCCGGAAAGAACCGGGTGTCGATGAAGCCGGTGCGCGCGCACAGTTCCCACAGCAGCAGCAGAAGAAGCGGCGACACCACGTTGAGCAGGCGGTCGCGGGTGCGGGCCGACATCGTCGTACCGGACGCCGGGGCGGTCGAGATCGTCTGCACGCTCATGACTTCGTCTCCTCTCTCTTGCGCGCGGGCGCGATGCACCTCGTCGCGCAGGCTCGACCAGATCTGGTGGATCAGCTCGCCGTATTCGGGCGTCTTCTGCAATTCCATGATGTTGCGCGGGCGCGCGAGCGGCACCGGCACGAGCGCCTTCACCTTGCCGGGCTGCGCGGTCATCACCAGGATGCGGTCGCCGAGCGCAACCGCCTCGTCGACCGAGTGGGTGATGAACACCACGGTCTTCTTGTGCTCTTCCCAGATGCGCAGCAGTTCTTCCTGCAGCAGGAGCTTGTTCTGCGCGTCGAGCGCCGAGAACGGCTCGTCCATCAGCAGGATTTCCGGGTCGTTGGCGAAGGCGCGCGCGATCGAGACGCGCTGGCGCATGCCGCCGGAGAGCTGGTGCGGATAGTACTTGGCGAAGCGGGTGAGCCCGGTGCGCGCGAGATAGTGCCCGACCACCTCCTTGAGGGTGGCGGAGGGCACGCCGCGCATCTTCAGCCCGTAGGCGGCGTTGTCCCACACCGTCATCCAGGGAAAGATCGAGTCGCCCTGGAAGATCATGGAATTGACCGGGCGGTCCGAATTCGGCGTCTCGATCTCGATCGAGCCCGCGGTCACGGAGTCGAGCCCGGCGAGAATGCGCAACAGCGTGGTCTTGCCGCAGCCCGAGGGCCCGACAATCATGAAGAACTCGCCGTGGCCGATATCGACCGACACGCCGTCGATGGCGGTGAGCTGCCCGAACCGCTTGTAGACCTCGCGGATGCGGATCGCGGGCCGCGTGGGCAGAGGTTCGGCGGCGTCGAGCCTGGCGATGGGAACTGTCATGGGAGCCTGCGGGTGCCAATTTGCCGGGCAAACCTCGCGATCTCAACCGTTTCTTTCGCGCGCGTTGTCGCGCCGGCCGATCCGTGCAAACGCGCGAAGCGGGGCGGATGGGCGCCCGCCCGCCCTCAAATTCCGCGATTGTCTCCCGCGCGTGCGGCTGCTAAAGGCCGCCGCCAGGGGCACCCCAACATCGAACGGGACGAATGAAGCGCAGCACGCAACGCATCCTCACCACGCACGTGGGCAGCCTGATCAGGCCGCAGCCGTTGCAGGACTTCCTGCGCAAGAGGCAGGCGCACAAGCCGTTCAACGAGGATCTGTACCAGCGCTGCCTCGCCGAGTCGGTGGCTGATATCGTCAAGCGTCAGGCGCAGGCCGGCATCGACGTGATCAGCGACGGCGAGTTCGGAAAATCGATCAGCTGGTCGCAGTACGTGCTCGACCGGCTCTCCGGCTTCGAGCGCCGCCCGGTCAAGCCCGGCGGCAATCCGTTCCAGCGCGGCGCCGACCGCGAGCGCTTTGCCGAGTTCTACGGCGAGCTCGATGCCAAGGAAGAACCGGCGACCCGCGTGGATTCGGTCTGCGTCGGGCCGATCAAATATACCGGGCAGGCCGAGCTCCAGCGCGACATCGACAACTTCAAGGCGGCGCTCAAGGCGGCGAAGGTCGAGGAGGCGTTCATGCCGGTCGCGGCGCCGGCGAGCGTCATCCCGGACCGCAAGAACGAATACTACAAGAGCGACGAGGAGTGCCTGCACGCGATCGGCGAGGCGATGCGCACCGAGTACCGCATGATCGTCGAGGCGGGCTTCGTGCTGCAGCTCGACGACGCGCGCGCCGCCGTCACCTATGACCGCATGGTGCCGCCGGGAAGCTTCGCCGACTACCGCAAATGGGTCGGCATGCACATGGATGTGCTCAATCACGCCATCGCCGGGCTGCCGGCCGACCGCATCCGCTACCACGTCTGCTGGGGCAGCTGGCCCGGCCCGCACACCACCGACGTGCCGCTCAAGGACATCGCCGACCTGATCCTGAAGGTGAACGCCGGCGCCTACGTGATCGAGGGCGCCAATCCGCGCCACGAGCACGAGTGGAAGGTGTGGAAGGACGTCAAGCTGCCGGACGGCAAGGTGCTGATCCCGGGCGTCATCAGCCACGCCACCAACGTGGTCGAGCATCCCGAGCTGATCGCCGAGCGCATCGGGCGCTACGCGTCTCTGGTCGGGCGCGAGAACGTGATCGCCGGCACCGACTGCGGCTTCGCGCAGGGGCCGTTCTATCGCCGCGTCCACCCGTCGATCATGTGGGCGAAGCTCGAGGCGCTCGCCGAAGGCGCGCGGATCGCGAGCAAGGAATTGTGGAGCTGAGCGCGCGCCGCGCACTCCCTCCGTTCGTCCCCGCGAAGGCGGGGACCCAGCACGTGAAATAAGAACTGGGTGCCCGCCTTCGCGGCGCGACGAGCGGACCGACGAGCGGACTCGAGCCTTACAGTTCGCGCCCGAGCACCTTGTGGTCGACCGACCAGGGGCCCGCGCCGCGGATCAAGAAGAAGAGCGCGACCGCTCCGATCAGGATCGGATATTCCATGCCGCCGGCGCCCCAGAAGAAGCCCTTCGCCGAGGTGAAATGCACCGCCGTGATCATGAAGATCAGCACCGCCGCGGCGGCAAAGCGCGTGAACAGCCCGATGACCAGCAGGATGCCGCCGATCAACTCGGTGCAGCCGACCAGCGTGCCCCAGAACATGCCGGGCGTGTAGCCGAGCCGTTCGAACAGCGCGCCGTTCGCCGTCAGCCCCATGCCGCCGAACATGCCGAACAGTTTCTGGCAGCCGTGCGGGATGAGCACGCCGCCGAGCGCGATCCGCAGGATCGGTTCGGCGAACTGGCGCAGGGCGCCGTAGAGCCCGCCGAGCGCGGGTACGTAGAGACGCGGTGTTGCCTCAGCCATGGGTCTTCCCCCTTGCAATGCGTTTCCTCGGCGCTCGCCTTCGTCGCTTGCGACGGGCGAGCCCTGCGCCCTTATCGGGCGCTTGCGCGCGACCTTATCGGCGCGCATGCGCGGTGCATAGGGAGTACCTGTGCAGGCTGCGAACGAACGCGACGTGGGCGGCGAACCGCCTCATTGACCCTGCCCACCGGTTGTCTATACGTCCGCCCAACAAGCCGGACCCAGGGAGGAACTCCAAGATGACTGCCTTGCAGCGCGTGCTCATCGCCGCCGTGCCGGTTCTCGCGCTGGCGTGGCCGGTCGCGTCCCACGCGCAGGAGTTCCCGTCGAGGCCGATCAAGATCATCGTGCCGTTCGGCGCCGGCGGCCCGGCCGACGTGTTCTCGCGCCAGGTCGGGCAGTATCTGTCCGAGGAGCTCAAGCAGCCGGTCGTGGTCGAGGACAAGCCGGGCGCGGGCTCGATCATCGGCACCAGCGAGGTGCAGAAGTCGGCGCCGGACGGCTACACGCTGCTGGCGATGTCGAACACCCACACGGTCAACGAGTCGCTCGTCCCGAACAAGCCGTTTCAGCTGATGCGCGACTTCGTGCCGGTCGCCGGCATGAATTATTCCGACCTGATCATGGTCATTCACCCCTCGGTGGCGGCGAAGGACCTCAAAGAGTTCATCGCGCTGGCGAAGTCGAAGCCCGGCCAGCTCAACTACGCATCGTCGGGCACCGGCACGCCGTATCACATGGCCGGCGAGCTGTTCAAAGCGCTGAGCGGCACCGACATCGTGCACGTGCCGCACAAGGCGTCGGGCGAGGCGCGCAACAGCGTGATCGGCGGCCACGTGCAGATGATGTTCGACGCCATCACCACCATGGCGTCGAACGTGAAGGCGGGACAGGTGCGTGCGCTCGGCACGTCGGCGGCGAAGCGCTCGGCGGTGATGCCTGAGGTGCCGACCATCGCCGAAGCCGGCGTGCCCGGCTACGAGTCGACCATCTGGCTCGGCATCATGGCGCCGGCGGGGACGCCCAAGCCGATCGTCGACAAGCTCAACGCCGCGATCAACAGGGCGATCAACCGCCCCGACGTGAAGGCCGCCTGGGACAAGCAGGGCGCGGTGGCGATGGCGATGTCGCCCGCCGAGTTCGATGCCTATCTGCGCAAGGACATCGAGAAATGGGCGAAGGTGGTGAAGGACGCCGGCATCAAGGCGCAGTAGCGCAACCTTTCCACCGAGCTTTCCACGTCATGGCCGAGCCTGGCCCGGCCATCTCGCTTAGGTGAGCACAGTGCCTCCCTAAGCGGGATGCCCGGCACAAGGCCGGGCATGACGAAGCAGACACCGTTTGCTAAGTTCGCGGGCCGGTCGGGCGCGACCGCACAAAATACAACTGCGCGTAGGCGCAGGAGGAAGTCCAATGGCCTCAACGAACATCTCGTTCTCGGCGATCAAGTTCACGCTGATCCTGTGGGGATTGGCGCAGCTTCTGAAGTGGACCGCCTGGCGCTATCCGGCATTCGCAGCCCGGCTCAAGGAGCGCAATCTCGTCGCGCTGATCAAGGCGCGCGACGAGGAGATCGGCCGCTGGTACGCGATCCGCGACGGCAAGGTGACGTCGGGCCATGGGCTGCGCGCGGACGCCGACGTGACGCTGGCGTTCAAGACCGCCTGGCTCGGCGCGAACCTCCTGATGCCGCCGATCAACTGGCTCGACCAGATCAACGCGCAGAAGGACTTCAAGCTCACCGTCGACGGCACCGAGGACCTCACCAACTGGTTCGCGCAGACCATCATGCTGAGCCAGAGCGCGGGCTACGACATCGGCATCCCGCAGGCCGACGGCTCGATGCGCTACTGCAACATGACCAACGGCGGGCCGGTGTTCGTCTACGTCAAGGACGACAAGATCGTGCGCATGACGCCGATCGACCTCGCCGACGACGACGGCGCGTCGTGGACGATCCGCGCGCGCGGGCTCGATCTCACGCCGCCGCGCAAGACGACGCTTGCGCCGCACGGGCAGAACGCCAAGTCGATCGTCTATTCGCCCGACCGGCTGCTCTATCCGATGAAGCGCGTCGACTTCGATCCGAAGGGCGAGCGCAATCCGGGCAACCGCGGCAAGTCCGGTTACGTGCGCATCTCGTGGGCCGAGGCGCTCGACCTGGTCGGTGACGAGATCAAGCGGCTCAAGCGCCAGTACGGTCCGGGCGTGATGGCGGTGTCGCACGGCTCGCACCACACCTGGGGCAATATCGGCTACTACCTCTCGGCGCTGCACCGCTTCCGCAACGCGGTCGGCTACACGCAGATCCATCACAATCCGGATTCGTGGGAAGGCTGGTACTGGGGCGCGGTGCACCACTGGGGCTACACGCTGCGCGTCGGCCAGTCGGAAACCTACGGCACGGTCGAGGACTGTCTGCAGAACTGCGACATGATCGTGTTCTGGGCGGCCGATCCGGAGACCACCTCCGGTTCGTACGGCGCGCAAGAGGGAACGATCCGGCGCCAGTGGCTGAAGAACCCGAAGCTCGGCATCAAGGTCGTGCACGTCGACCCGTTCTACAATTCGTCGGCGCAGTTCCTGCCGGGCAAGTGGTTCGCGCCCAAGCCGACCACGTCGGTCGCGATGGCGATGGCGATCGCGAATGTGTGGATCAAGGAAGGGCTCTACGACAAGGACTACGTGAAGACCCATACGGTGGGCTTCGACAAGTGGGCGGCCTATCTCACCGGCGACGAAGACGGCATCGCGCAAGACACCGGAGTGGCAGGAGAAGGAAACCGGCGTTCCGGCCAAGGACGTGCGCGCGCTGGCGCGCGAGTGGGGAAGAAAGCGCGTCTATCTCGCGCCCGGCGGCTGGGGCAACGGCCACGGCGGCGCCTGCCGCAACCAGACCGGCATCCAGTGGGCGCGCGTGATGGTGTGCCTGTCGGCGATGCAGGGGCTCGGCAAGCCCGGCTGCAACATGGGCAATCTGCAGTGGGGTACGCCGGTCGACTTCCAGTTCTACTTCCCGGGCTATTCGGAAGGCGGCATGTCGGGCGACCTCGAAGGCACCGCGCTGCCGATCTCGCTCTATCAGCGCATGCCGCAGCTTCCGACCATGTCCTCGACCTTCCAGCGCATCCCACGGCTCTGACACGCCGGAGGCGATCGTCGACGGCAAGGCCGAAGGCTATCCGTGGATCGGCAAGTCGATCGAGCACCAGTTCGCCAAGTTCGCCTATCCGGCGCCCGGCCAGGCGCCGGTGAAGATGATGTTCAAGTACGGCGGCTCGGTGCTCGCCACCATGAACAACACCAACCGCTGGGTGCGGATGTACCAGTCGGACGCGCTCGAATTCGTGGTCAACCAGTCGATCTGGTTCGAGGGCGAGGCGAAATTCGCCGACGTGATCCTGCCGGCCTGCACCAATTTCGAGCGGGTGGACATCTCGGAATGGGCGGGGCTCGGCGGCTACGGCCATCACGGCCAGCAGCAGCTCAACCACCGCGTCATCGTGTTCCAGGCGCCGGCGATCAAGCCGCTGGGCGAATCCAAGTCGGATTTCTGGATCTTCAACGAGATCTGCAAGCGGCTCGGCCTCGCCAACTACTTCTCCGAGGGCGTCAACGAGATCGACTGGGTGAAGCGGCTCTACATGGCCTCCGACATGCCGCGGGTGATGTCCTGGAAGAAGTTCATCAAGCGCGGCTACTACGTCGTGCCGGCCGAGAAGGAAAAGCTGCGCGCGCCGGTGTCCTTCCGCTGGTTCTGGGAGGGCCGCAAGAAGGACGTGCCGGAGGCGCAGCCGCTGCCGTCCGACTATGCGGGCGAATATCTCAAGGGGCTGCAGACGCAGTCGGGCAAGCTCGAATTCGAGTGCAACAGCCTCAAGCGCTTCAACGACCCCGAGCGGCCGCCGATCGTCAAATACGAGCCGTCATGGGAGGGGCAGCATTCCGGCGAAATGTTCGAGCGCTATCCGCTGCAGATGCTGACGCCGCACTCGAATATACAGCTTCCACACCCAGGGCGACGGCAAGGACAGCTTCCTGCTCAACATCGAGGACCATCGGGTCAAGGTCGACGGCTACTACTACTGGATCATGCGGCTCAATGCCGACGACGCCAAGGATCGCGGCATCAAGAAGCACGACCTGGTCAAGGTCTACAACGACCGCGGCGCGGTGATCTGCGCGGCGCTGCCGACGCAGCGGCTGCCGCGCGGCGTGTGCCACGGCTACGAGTTGTCGGCGGTGTACGATCCGATGGGCGAGCCGGGAAAATCGGTCGACCGGGGCGGGTGCCTCAACCTGCTCACGCCCGGGCGCACGCAGACCAAATCCACGCACTCGATCGCCGGCGCCAACGCGCTGGTGCAGGTCGAGGTGTGGGACCGGCGCATCGAGCACATGTCGGAGACGTTCGCGCGCATGGAGAAGGACGCCGAGGTCAAACGCACGCTCAAAGCGGCGTCGCTGGTGCCGGCGAAGTGATTTCTCGTCTTACCTCTCCCCGCTTGCGGGGAGAGGTAGCGCACGGTCGGAGTTCGGAGTTGCAGCATGCAAAAATGGAACATGATCATCGACGTGGCCGAGTGCACCAACTGCAATCTGTGCACGCTCGCGGCCATGGACGAATATGTCGGCAACGACTTTCCGGGCTATGCCGCGCCGATGCCAAAGCATGGGCACAAGTGGATCAACATCCTGCAGAAGGAGCGCGGGCAGGGGACGATGATCGACATCGCCTATGTGCCGACGCTCTGCAATCACTGCGACAACGCGCCGTGTCTCGCCAAGGGCGGCGACGCGGTGAAGAAGCGTGACGACGGCATCGTGCTGATCGATCCGGTCAAGGCGAAGGGCCGCAAGGACCTGGTCGAGAGCTGCCCCTACGGCCACATCTGGTGGAACGAGGACCTGCAACTGCCGCAGCTCTGGCCGTTCGACGCGCACCTGATCGACCAGGGCTGGCAGCAGACCCGCGGCCAGCAGTCGTGCCCGACCGGCGCGATGCGCGCGGTCAAGGTCGAGGACGCCGAGATGGCGCGCATGGCGCGCGAGCAGGGCCTCGAGGTGATGAAGCCCGAGGCCGGCACCAAACCGCGCGTCTATTACAAGAACCTCTGGCGCTATTCGAAATGCTTCATCGGCGGCTCGGTGTCGTCGGAGGCGAACGGCGTGGTCGACTGCGTCGAAGGCGCGAGCGTCAGGCTTCTGAAGGACGGCCGCACGGTCGGCGAGACGGCGAGCGACAATTACGGCGATTTCAAATTCGACAAGCTCGACGAGAATTCGGGGAAATATTCCGTGGAAGTTTCGGCGGGCGGCAAAAAGAAAACCGTTGAAGCCACCCTCGGCGCGAGCATCAATCTCGGCGAGATCAGACTATAACAATTCGTCATTCCGGACGCCGCGCAGCGGCGATCCGGAATCCATGCGCCGCAGCCGCGGTTATGGATTCCGGGTTCGCGGGCCAGCGCCCGCGCCCCGGAATGACGCAAGAACGCGGGGCGCCTCTGCATGCTCTATCAATCCACACCCTATCTCTCCGCCGAACTCGGCGCGGTCTACGAGCTGCTGGCGCCGTGGGCGGAGGCGGCGCTGCGCGCCACGGTCGGGCTCGCGATGGTGCCGCACGGGCTGCGCAACACCTTCGGCCTGTTCGGCAAGACCGGCGTGCAGTCGCACAACCTGACGCAGCTTGCCGCGCAGCTCGACCGCGACGGCTACCGGCCGGGCGGGCTCTGGGCGCCGGCGATCTCGCTCACGCAGCTGATCTGCGGGCCGCTCCTGGCGGTCGGGCTGTTCACGCGCGCGGCCTGTATTCCGCTGCTCATTTTTCTGCTGGTCACCAATGTCTACCGCTGGGGCATCGGCAAGTATTTCTGGAACCAGCTTGGGCTCGAATACACGCTGATGTGGACGGTGGCGGTGCTGTATTTCCTGATCCACGGCGGCGGCGTGATCTCGCTCGATCATCTGTTGATCGGCCGGGAGCTGTGAGCGCTCTGGAAGATGGAAACGGTCTGAAATTTCAACTCGATTAAGACTGCCAGCGCAGTACAGTCCCGCCAACGAACGAAACGGGAGCCTCGCCCATGAACATCCACACCAAGGCATCGAGCGTTGCGCAGAGCGTGTCGGCGGAGGAGTGGGAGGCGCGCGTCGATCTGGCCGCGTGCTACCGGCTCGTCGCGCATCACGGCTGGGATGACGTGATCTACAACCACTGCTCGATGCGGGTGCCGGGCGAGCCGCGCAAGTTTCTCATGAAGCGCCACGAGCTGCTCTGGACCGAGGTGACCGCCTCCAATCTCGTCAAGGTCGACATGCACGACGACCTCGACGAGTCGGCCGGCGTCAACCGGCCGGGCTTCACGCTGCACGGCGGCGTGCTGCGCGGGCGGCCGGATGTGAACTGCGCGGTGCACGTCCACACCACCACCGGCATGGCGATCTGCGGCCTGCAGAGCGGACTGCGCATGATCTCGCAGGAGGCGGTGCGCTTCTACGGCTCGATCGGCTATCACCCCTACGAGGGCATCACCGAGGATTTCGGCGAGCGCGAGCGCATCATCCAGCATCTCGGCAACAACCGCGCCATGATCATGCACAACCACGGCATGCTCACGGTCGGCAAGAGCGCGCGCGAAGCCTTCATCCTGATGAAGCACCTGATGGATGCGGCCGAGATCCAGCTCAAGATGGAAGCGACCGGCGGCAAGCTGATCGAGATTCCGCCCGAAGTCGCGGAAAAGACCGTGGCGCAGTACCACAAGCACGATGCCGGCCGCGGCTCGGCCGACTGGCCGGCCTATCTGCGCATGCTCGACAAGATCGATCCGAGCTATCGCGACTGACCGCCGCGCTTCCTATTCGAGGAAGCGGGCTGAAAGCGGACGATGTTCGGACGGCGATGTCCGGCGATCACGCGTCAGCCGGATGGACCAGGTTGCGCGGCAAACTCTCGGGCCTCAGCGCCCCGCGCGTCTGCTCATCGGCAACGCCGTTGCGTCAGATGCTGAACGCGATCAACGCAACCGCGCCGATACCCACCACCAGCACCAGAAGCGTAACAGGATCGTAATCGAGCCAATGCCCACTTTGCACTCGCATGACGCCCTCTACCTACCTGTGAAAACTTGGGCGGCCGCACTTGAGTTATTCTGCCGGCGTTTGCGCCGGTCTGGCGGTCTTCTACCTCAGAATTAGTCGCGCGACCGAACGCCGAGGTTCAATCAATCGCGGTCGATTGCACCAAGTGTCGGGCGCTTTGTGCGCGCATGCAATCCTTCGGCGGCCACGGCTTGGACTCAAGGTAAAGGCCGTAAGTATCTGAAACAGTTAAATTTTAGCGGCGACCCCGATGGCGGTGCCGGTGGCGCGGCTGCGCCACGGAGCATCGCCGGCGCGCGAACCGCGCGTCATGCGGCGGCCCCGCGCCGCCGCTTTGACGCCCGGCGTGCGACCATGCGCGGGGCGTCCGGTGCTTGCGTTTGGCGACCGCCAAACTTAGCATTTGCCCATCGATACCGGGCGGCGCATTTCGATCTCGCGATGCAACAACGTCCGCTTTCAGACAGCCGAACCAACAAGGGAATCTCGTCGATGAAACGACCGATGAGCGCCGTAGCGGTTGCCTGCGCCCTGCTTTGCGGTGCGGCGCCGAGCGCGCTGGCGCAGGGCCAGCCAAACCCCCAGGTCGAGGTCAAGTATGCGGAGCCGGCGGCGGCCAACTTGAAGCCGATCGCCGAGCGCCTGCGGCAGCGCAAGGTGCTGGAGGAGTTTTCGCAGTTCCTGCTGCCGCTCAAGCTGCCCAAGAAGCTGATCGTGCAGTTCGACCAATGCAACGGGCCCTCGCGCTACTACAAGGCCGGCGAGCCGGCGACCGTCTGCTACGAACTGGTGGATCAGGTCGAGAAGATCGCCGCCAAGGGCGACGCCGATACCCGCGAGAAGGTGCTCGCCGGAACGATCGTGCAGGCGCTGTTCTACGAGAGCGCGCAGGCGATCTTCGACATTCTGCAGGTTCCGGTCTGGGGCAGGCGGGGAGACGCGGCCGACCGGCTCGCCGGCTTCCTCATGGTCGGGGTGGGGTCCGACATTTCCTATCAGCTGATCGTGGGCACCGCGATCTTCTTCCAGAACTCCGGCAAGACCTGGACCGGCAGCCAGTTCGCCAGCGTCAATTCGCCCGAGGCGCAGCGCTTCTACAACTTCCTGTGCATGGCCTACGGCAGCGATACGGTCCGGTTCGGATATCTCGCGGAATCGGAAGACAAGACCAAGGATCCGATCATTCCGCGCAACCGCGCGGTCCGCTGCAGCGACGAGTACACGCAGGTGCGCAGCGCCTTCAATCTGCGGATCATGCCCTATGTCGATCCAGACCTGCTGATCAGGCTGCGCGCGACGCAATGGCTGCTGTCGTCGACCGGAAAGTGACGCGGCGCACATGACCGCATCCGGATCATTCGAAACAGATCAACGCACGGGAATCGTCATGACATGGATCGCCCGAATTTCACTGCTGGCTTTCGCGCTCGCCGGTCCGGCGCTGCTCGGACCGCCGGCGCAGGCCCAGGAACTGGTCAATTCCAAGATCGAGACCGCCTACATTCCGCCGAAGACCGCCAAATACAACGCGATCCTCGATCGCCTGAAGCAGCGCCGGACGCTGGAATTTCTGGCGGAGTTCGTGTCGCCGCTGCGGCTGCCGCACCGGTTCTACATGGTGACGGTGGAGTGCGGCGTCGCCAACGCGTTCTATTCGCCGGGCCAATGGGCGCTCAAGCTCTGCTACGAATACGTCGAGCTGCTCGACAAGATCGCGCCCAAGCCGGGCCAGACCAAGGACGGCTTCACGCGCGACGAGGTGGTGACCGGCGAGATCGTGGTCACGCTGCTGCACGAGATCGGCCATGCGGTGTTCGACATGATGCATGTGCCGGTGTTCGGCCGCGAGGAGGATGCCGCCGACCAGATGGCGATCTTCCTGGCGTTGCAGTTCAGCCCGCCGGTGGCGCGGCTGATCACCCGCGGCGACCTGTTCTTCTGGCGCAACGAAGGCAACCCGTCCGACTGGAAGGCGTTCGCCGACGAGCACGGCACCGCCGGGCAGCGCTTCTACAACGAGCTGTGCTGGGCCTATGGCGGCAACCCGGCGGCATTCAAGGACATGGTCGATGCCGGCTGGCTGCCGAAGGAACGCGCGGTCAACTGCAAGGACGAGTACGAGTTGATCAAGAGCGCGTTCGCCAAGACCATTCTTCCCTTCATCGATCCGGTATTGATGAAAAAGGTGCAGGAGCGCGACTGGCTCAAGCCGCTGATCGGCAAATGAAGGTCGCGGCGGCCGGCATGCCCTCAGCCGCATGATCCTGCTGACCACCTCGGAGGCCGCGGCGTACCTGCGGCTCAAGGAGCGCAAGCTTTACGAGCTCGTGTCCGAGAACGCGATTCCCTGCACCAAGATCACCGGCCGCTGGCTGTTTCCGAAGGACGAGCTCGACCGCTGGCTCGCCGAGAGCCTGGTGCGGCCGGCCGGCATGGCGGCGGCCGAGCCGATGCCGATCGTCGGCGGCAGCCACGACGTGCTGCTGGAATGGGCGCTGCGCGAAAGCGCATCCGGGCTCGCCACGCTGCCGGAGGGCAGCGACGCCGGCTTGACCCGGTTCGTCGCCGGCGAACTGGTGGCGGCGGCGATCCATCTGCACGCGCTGGAGGACGAAACCGCCGACGCCAATGTCGAGGCGATCAGGACGCGGCCGAACCTGCACGACGCGGTGCTGGTCGCATTCGCGCGGCGCGAGCAGGGCATCGTGGTGGCCGCCGGCAATCCGCTCGGCATCGCCGGCATCGACGACGTCGTGCAGAAGAGGGCGCGCGTGGCGGTGCGCCCCGCCGGCGCCGGCGCGCAATTGCTGCTGCGGGCACTGCTGCACCGCCGGGGGATGGCGCTCGATCGTCTGAAAACCATCAGCCCGCCGAGCCCGACCGGCCCCGATGTCGCGCAGGCCATCCGGGCCGGGCGCGCCGATTGCGGCATTGCGTTTCGCGCGGTGGCGCTGAGCGCCGGCCTCGATTTCGTTCCGCTGCTGTGGGAGCGCTTCGACCTCGTGGTCCGGCAGCGGCATTATTTCCGTCCGCCGATGCAGGCGTTCGCTGACCTTCCTGCGCACGCCGGCGCTCAAGCAGCGTGCCGGCGAACTCGGCGGGTATGACGTGGCGGAGGCGGGGACGGTGCGGTTTGCGCCGTGACGCGAATCGGGCCCGCCGCATCCCGACAACGGTCCGCTGCAGACGTGGCGCGATGGTGCGAAAATTGGCTCCGCGGGTAGGATTCGAACCTACGACCAGCCGGTTAACAGCCGGCTGCTCTACCACTGAGCTACCGCGGAACGGAGCAGCGAGTGCGCCCGGCTATAACAAAGGGCGCCTGCGTTGCAAAGCCCAAAGCATTTCGGGGCTTTCCGCAGCCTTCGGGCGTCAAAAACCCCGCGAAATCGGCCCTTTACGGCTGCCGGCCCGCTCGGGGCCCGTTAGGCCTGTTCGCAGGCCATGCCGAGACCCATTGGAAAGCCACAGAAAAATTCGATAGCTTAACGGCCGGCGGAGCGCTCCGGTCGCGCGCCCGCACCAGGCCCCGGGCGCATGTGCGCCAGCGAGACCATGAATGCCGCATATCACGATCTCCTATCGCCGGGCTGACTCGGATGCCATGTCGGGGCGCATCCGCGACAAGCTCGCCGACTATTACGGCCAAGAACTCGCTGTTCATGGATATCGACAGCATTCCGGTCGGTATCGATTTTCGCGAGCAGATCCGCAACGAGCTGGCCAAGAACGACGTCCTGATCGTCGTGGTCGGGCCGAAGTGGCGCGGCCCCGGCAGGGGCGGCCGCGCCCGCATCAACGACGAGAACGATCCGGTGCGGGTCGAGGTCGAGACCGCGCTGCAGCGCGGCATCCCGGTGGTGCCGGTGCTGGTCAACGGCGCGACCATGCCCAAGCCCGACGAGTTGCCGCCGACGCTGCGCAATTTCTCGTTCCACAACGGCGCGATCGTCGATGCGGACAGGATTTCCACCAGCACATGGAGCGGCTGATCCGTTCGCTCGACCGTGTGCTGCACATGAAGTCGAAATTCGGAGTCGAGGCGGAGGCCGCCAAGTCCGGGATGCGCCCGGTGGTGAAGTGGGCCGCGGTCGGCGCCGGAGTTTGTGCGGCCGTGGCCGCGGGCGCGGCCGGAAACTGGCTTTTCCAGAACCAGGTGCGCGCGCCGGTCGCGCTGGTCTCGGACCAGAAGGCGAGTGGCGCGCAATTGAGCGCGGCCAGCAGTCCGGCTTCGACCGCCACCGCCGCGCATACCAATGCGCCGGTCCGCGCCCGCCGCGGACGCCACCGCCCGCGGTCACGACGCAACCGCCGGCGAGCACGCTGAATGCCGCGGTCAAGCCGGCTCAACCGCCGACGCCCGCGCAACCACCTGCACCGGCGCAGCCGCCGGTCGCCGCGCAACCGCCGGCCCCGACCAAGCAGCCCCAGGTCGCCGCCGTGCAGCCGACCGCGAAGCTCGCGACCCCGCCGGGCAGCAGGTGCGTCGGCACGGCCGCCTTCGAGGACGATTTCCACGCGCCGGACGCCGGCTGGAGCCGCGGGCTCGGCACGCGCGATACCGGCAGCAATGTCTATTTTGCCGACAGCCGCCTGGTCATGAAGCCGGCTCCCAAGCGTGGCCGCACCATCGTCTATCCCTCACTCATCTTCAAATCCGCGGCCATCTGCGGGACCGTCCAATCGCCGGCGGAGATCAAGGGGCCGACCGACTCCACCGCGGGCATGGCGTTCTGGGCTGCGGACGATCGCAATCTGTACGCGTTCGAAATCGTTCCCGACGGCAGCTACGCGGTGCGCCGCCTGATCGACAACAATTGGGCGCTGGTGGTCGCCAAGCAGAATTCCGACGCGATCAAGCAGGGGGCGGGCGAGATCAATCAGCTCGAGGTCCGCGTCAAGCAGAATAGCGCCGAACTCTACGTCAACGGCACCAAGCTGCAGGAGTTCAAGGGACAGGCGCCGGCGGGCGTGAGCTCGGTCGGCTTCATCGTGCGCAACGATGCCGAAGCCGAATACGAGTGGAAGTTCCACAACATCGGCGTGTTCGAGCTCAAATAGGCCGACCGGCGCGCCGGTGGCGCGCAAATCGCCGAAGTCATTGCCGGGAAAGGGTTGGAGGCCACGTCCGGAATTGAACCGGAGTACACGGTTTTGCAGACCGTTGCGTAACCACTCCGCCACGTGGCCTCACGGGCCGGATCATTAGCGAACATCAGCCGGTTAGGCAATTGCCGCGCGGGCGGCTTATGATGGCTGGCGGCGGCTGAATTTGGCGAACCAGCACGGCGGGAACCCGAACGCTTGCGCATTCTTCATGCCGTGCTCTCGGACGGCTTTTACGGCAGCGAGCGATATTGCATCGATCTCGCGATCGCGCAGGCGCGCGCGGGCCACGACGTTGCCGTTCTGATCCGTGACCGGGCATCCGATTGCGCGCGGCAATTCCACCGGTCGGTGGCGCTCGCCGAAAGCGCGGGCGCGTTCGCGGGCACGCTGCGGATCGTGATCCTGCCGCGCGCCTTGCCCAACTGGCTGCAGCGGCCGGCGGCGGGGATCCTGCTGCGGCGGTTCGCCCCGGACGTGGTGCACAGCCACCTCAATCCGGCGGCGCGCCGCGTCGGCGGACCGGCGCAGAGGCTCGGCATCCCCCACGTCCTGACATTGCACCTTGATTATGACCCGAACGAGCATGCCGCAATCGACGGGCTGATCGCGCTGTCGGCGCGCCAGCGCGCGCGCATCGCGCCGGGATATGCCGGGGCGGTGACGGTGGTGTGGAACTGGCTGCCGTCGCGTGTCGCGGATGCGCTGATGCGGGTCACGGGGCCTGAGGTCGCGGACCTGCGCCGGCGCTGGCGCGCCGAAGACGACGCAATCGTGTTCGGCAGCGTCGGCCGTCTCACCGGCGCGAAGGGCATGGACGTGCTCATCCGCGCCTTCAGGTCCGCGTTCGCGGACGGCAAGGCCGCGGTGCGGCTGGTGCTGGTCGGCGACGGCGAGGCGCGCAGCGACCTGGAGCGGCTCGCGGGCGGTGACGAGCGCATCGTCTTCGCCGGCCACCAGGACGACATCGCACCGTTCTATCGCGCCTTCGACGTGTTCGTGAGCGCCGCCCGGTTCGAGCCGTTCGGGCTGGCGATCGTCGAGGCGATGGCGGCGGGCTGCCGGCTGGTCGTCACGAGGACGGACGGGCCCTCCGAATTCGTCGCCGATGCCCGCGTCCTGTGGGCCACTCCCGGCCGCGACGATGAACTGGCGGCGCAACTGTTGGCGGCGGCGCACGGGCGCGAACGTTTACGCTACGATCTGGCGCCGTTCACGGTCGAGCGCGCCGCCGCCGAGATCGAGGCGTTCTACCGGACGGTCGCGCGGGTCTCGGGCTCGGTCATCAGTTCATAACAGGGCTGGTCAAGAATCCGCCGGACCTTGCCTTTGCACGCGAGTTGCAGCTAAGAGACGCCACGGTTCGATCGTTTCCCGCCCTTGCAGGACCCGCCGATGACCGATTTTGCCGCCGCACGCCGCATGATGGTTGACGGCCAGGTCCGCACCAGCGACGTCACCGACCTGCGCATCATCTCGGCCATGCTGGAGGTACCGCGCGAAAAGTTCGTCGCGGCGGCCGATGCCGATCTGGCCTACCTCGATCTCGACGTGCCCGCCGCCCGCGACGCTGGGGGCGGGGCGCCGCGCCGGCTGCTCAAGCCGATGGTGCTCGCGAAGCTGCTGCAGGCCGCAGCCGTGCGCGACACCGACCACGTGCTCGATGTCGGTTGCGCCACCGGCTATTCGTCCGCCGTGCTCGGGCGGCTCGCGCATTCGGTGGTCGCGCTCGAGCAGGATCCGGCGCTGGCGCGGCGGGCCGGCGAGGTCCTCGCTTCGGTGAAGGCACATCATGTGTCGATCATGACCGGTCCGCTGACCGAAGGCTGGGCGGCCAAGGGCCCGTACGATCTGATCCTGATCGAAGGCGCGATCGAAGTGCTGCCGCAGGCGCTGCGCGCGCAGCTCAAGGAAAACGGGCGGCTCCTGGCGATCATGGCCGGAACCCCGCCCGGATGCGCCATGCTCTACCGGGCCGGCCAAGGCGAGGGCTGGCCGCTGTTCGACGCCGCGGCGCCGCTGCTGCCGGGCTTCGTCAAGCCGCCGAGCTTCGTGTTCTAGCAAAAGCGCGCGTTTTTCCCGCGGCCTGCGACATTCGCAACCAGAACTCGCCGAATGTGCGGGGCGCATCCTCACGCGCTGTGGCGGGAAAACATCAATGGCGGGCTTTTCGTTCGGTTTGCTCCCCCGCTGGGCTTCCACAGGCCGTCGGCCCAACTATGGTTAACTTCGTGGGGTAGTGCTGCTCCCGCTGGTGGCGGGGCAATGTTGCGTCGTGGGGTTCGTCCATGTTGCGGGGAGTGCAGCGTCGGAGTTCCGGGGGTGCGCTTGCGGCGTTGCTCGCAGGCTGTGCCGTCTCTGGATGGGCTGCGGTCGCGGGGGCAGGGGATCTGCTCGGCGACGCGCGCGGCGGCCGGGCGTCGGCACGATGGAACGCGCGCTCCTCGAGGCCTACGTCAACAATCCGCAGCTCAACGCCCAGCGCGCCTCGGCGCGCGCCACCGACGAGGGCGTCCCGACGGCGCTGTCTGGCTATCGGCCACGCGTCACCGGTAATGCCAGCCGCGACCCAGCAGCATCTCGACAACACCACGCAAGGTCGTCGTCGGCGGGATACCGACCTATCCGCGGGCGATCGCCGACTATGGCGTGGCTACCTACGGCGCGACGGTCACGCAGACGCTGCTCAACGGCTTCCAGACCGCCAACCGCGTCCGGCAGGCGGAAGGCCAGGTCTTTGCCGCGCGCGAGACCTTGCGGACGACCGAGCAGACGATCCTGCTCAACGCCGCCACCGCCTACATGAATCTTCTGCGCGACGCGGCCACGCTCGAGCTCCAGCGCAGCAACGTCAACGTGCTGGAAGTGACGCTGCGCCAGACCCGCGACCGCTTCACCGCCGGCGAGGTGACGCGCACCGACGTGGCGCAGGCGGAATCGCGTCTCGCGGGCGGCCGCTCGCAGCTCTCGGTCGCGGAATCGAACTACGTCACGTCGCGCGCGACCTACCGGCAGGTGATCGGGGTCGATCCGCCGGCGAAGCTTGCGGCCGCGGCGCCGGTCGACCGGCTCTCGCCGCGCACCCTCGATGGCGCGGTCGCGCGCGGTCGCACCGAGCATCCGCAGATCACGACGGCGATGTACAACGTCGATGTCGCGCTCAATCAGGTCAAGATCGCCGAGGGCGCGCTCTATCCGGTGCTCTCCGCCGTCGGCTCCGTGCAGCAGTCCAATGGTTCGACCACCTGCCGCCACCACGATCCAGACCTTCTCCGGCTCGCTCGCCGCACAATTGTCGATCCCGATCTATCAGGGCGGCTCCGAATACGCCGCCATCCGCCAGGCCAAGGAGACGCTCGGCCAGCGCCGGCTCGATCTCGACACCGCGCGCGATTCGGTGCGCCAGACCGTGACCCAGGCCTGGGGCCAGCTCGATGCCGCCAAGGCGCAGATCGTCGCCACCACCTCGCAGGTCACCGCCTCCGAGATCGCGCTCAACGGCGTGCGCGAGGAAGCCCGCGTCGGCCAGCGCACCACGCTCGACGTGCTCAATGCGCAGCAGGACCTGGTCAATGCCCGCGTCGCGCTGGTGTCCGCGCAGCGCGACCGCGTGGTGGCGTCCTATACGGTGCTGGCGGCGACCGGCGCGCTGTCGCCGCAGATCCTCAGCCTCAAGATCGAAACCTACGATCCGACGGTTCACTATCAGCAGGTTCGCGACGCCTGGGGTGGCGTACGTACGCCCGACGGCCGCTGACCGCTGCCGCGAGCCTGTGAACGCGCCTTCAACACTTATTTGCGCCGGAACCTTGCCGTGCCATACTGACTCCATGCCGCCAGCTAGGTTCATCGCTGCTGATTCGCCGGAATGCTCAGTGATGAACTCAGACCCGGGGCGGTCTGCGCGGGGATGACTGCCGATGCCACAGCCTGCGAAGGGTCAAGAACCCTCGATGGAGGAAATTCTCGCCTCCATCCGCAGAATCATTGCCGACGACGACCGCGTTAAGCCGCAGGCCAAGGCGCCCGAGCCGGTCCTGCCGCAGCCGTCGCCTGTTGCCGCGCCGCCGCCGCGCGTGGCCGCGCCGCCTCCGCCGCCGGAAACGATCAAGCAGGACGAGATCGATGCGGTGATGGCGAGGCCGGAGCCGCTGCCCGACCCGGCGTCGGATATTCTCGATCTCACCGAGCAGATGGCGGCGCCCGCGCCGGCGCCCGCGCCGGAGGGATTCCGCACCATCGACGGCCAGTCGGACCTGGTTTTCGAGGAGGGGCCGCCTCCACCGCCGCCGGCTCCCGAGCCGCCGCCGCGGCCGATGGTTGCCGAACTGAGCGACCGGGCGCTGGTCTCCTCGGCCACCAGCGCGGCGGTCGATTTCGGCCTTCAACACGCTCGCCCAGACCGTGCTGGTGCAGAATGCCCGCACGCTCGAGGATCTGGTGCGGGAAATGCTCCGCCCGATGCTCAAGACCTGGCTCGACGACAACCTGCCGGGGCTGGTCGAGCGGCTGGTGCGGGCCGAGATCGAGCGGGTGTCCCGCGGCCGCTCCTGATCTCTGCGCAGGCCGCGCTCGGGGCGGTGCCCGGCGACCATGATCACCGACATGCACTGCCACTTCGTCCCGGACGAGTTCCTGCAATTCGTCGCGGGACGGCCGGAGTTCGCCGTCAAGGTCGAGCGGCGCCAAGGCGAGGCGGTCGACGTCCGCATCCGCGGCAACCTGTTCGGCCTCAACACGACCTTCTTCGAGCTCGACCGGCAGGTTGCGCGGCTTGACCGGTTGGGCATCGACCGCACCATCCTGTCGCTGGCGACGCCGTTCATCGATTACCATCTCGACGAGAGGCTCGCGGTCGAGGCTGCGCGCATCTTCAACGACGCGCTCGCGGCTTCGATCTCAGGAGAGCAGCGGCGGTTCGGCGCCTGGGCGTTCCTGCCGATGCAGGACCCGGCCGCGGCCGCCGCCGAACTGCGGCGCTGCGTGCGCGACCTCGGCTTCGTCGGCGGCCATGTCGCCTCGAACGTGCGCGGCACGTATCTGCATGACGACCGGTTCCGCCCGATCTACGAGGCCGCGACCGAGCTCGACGTGCCGCTGTTCGTGCATCCCGCCGATCCGGCCGGCAAGGACCGCACCCGCGAATTCGAGCTCACGGTGGTGGCCGGCTATCTGTTCGACAACACCATCAACATCCTCAACATCGTATGCTCGGGCTTCCTCGACCGCTGGCCGCGGCTGAAGCTCCTGTTCGCGCATACCGGAGCGTTCAGCCTGGTGCTGAAGGCGCGCATGCAGTGCGAGATCGACACCAATCCGCACCGGCCCTACGGCCATCTCAAGCGCTCGGTCGGCGAGTATTTGAGCCAGCTCTATTTCGACACGGCGTGCTTCGATCCGGCGATCCTGCGCTTTGCGACCACGGTCGTGCCGGTCGAGCATTTCGTGATGGGCAGCGACGCGCCGTTCCCGCTGGTGGTGCCGAACCCGGTGACGTTCGTGCGCGATGCGCTCACGCCCGCAGAGGCGGAACTGGTCCTGAGCCGCAATTTCGACCGGCTCGCCGGCAGGTCGGCGAACAAAGGCTAGGGCCCCTTGCTGTGCCGCCGCAGCCGGCGCGCGAACCACCACGCCAGCACCGGAAGAATGGCGGCGGTGCCGAGAAACAGCGGCACGGCGGTGAAGCGGTCATAGATCAGCGCCGCGACCGTCACGCCGACCATCTGCCCGAGATAGATCGCGGACGAGAAGATGCCGACCGCGGTGCCGCGCGCTTCCGGCGTCATCGAGGTGGCCTGCGTCTGCATGGTGTTGTGCAGCGCGTAGAAGCCGAGCCCGATCGCGCCGGTCGCGAGCGGCGCGAGCCACCAGGCCAATCCCGCCGCCAGCGTCACGAAGGCGAGCCCCAGCACGATGCCGCCGAAGATCGCCAGCCCCGGCTGGCCGAACCGGTTGACCAGTTGCTGCACCGTGCCTGCGTAGATGAGCCCGCCGATGCCGAACGCGCCGACGATCAGGCCTACGCCCGTGAAGCTCAGGGCGAAACGCTGGTGCAGGTCGGCGCCCACATAGGCGAACGCGCCCCAGGCGACGCTCGCCTCGATGAACACCGCGAGGATCACGAACCGCGCCCACGGGATTCGACAGCACCGCCACGTAGTCCGCGACGAACCGCGGCGGGCCGGCCGCGTGCGTGCTGGCGCGGGTGCGCGGGTTGGTGGCGAGCTCGAACAGCAGACCGAGCGCGGCCAGCGCGAACATCGCAGCCAGCACGAAGAAGACGTTGCGCCAGCCGAACAGGTCGCCGAGCACGCCGCCGGCGGCCTGTCCCGAAAGCTGGCCGATGATCTGGCCGGACAGATAGCGCGCCAGCACCGGCTGCAATCGCTCGCGCGGCGTCACGTCGCCGACATAGGCCATCGACGTGGGGATGATCCAGCCGGCGGCGGCGCCCGAACAGAAGCGCGCGATCGCGAGCTGCGGCAGCGTGGTGACGAGCCCGCACAGCGCGACCAGCACGCAGGCGAGCGCGCACATCAGCGCCACCATCTTGTATTTGCCGAAGCGGTCGGTGATCGGCCCGATGATGAGCTGGACCGAGCCGTGCGCCAGCGAATAGGCCGAGACCACGATGGCGGCCTCGCCGACGCTGGTGTTGAAGTCGGCGGCGATCTGCGGCAGCAGCGAATCGGTGACCCGCACCATGGCCTGGCTGGCGAAGCCCGCGCAGGCGAGCAGCACGATCGAGCGCAGCGGGACCTTGGCGGATTCGGACGGGGAGGGGGCGAGCACGCGGGCCTTTTGACAGGGTTGCTGCGGGCAGGGGGGATGCGCTTCAGGGGTAGGCGTTGACAGTCCGCGGCGCGGCGGGCTTTTTACGCGAAACCTCCGGGACCAGCGATGATTGACAAGACATACCAGCCTTCCGAAGTCGAGGGGCGCATTTACGCCCTCTGGGAGGCGGCGGGCGCGTTCCGTGCCGGCCGGCCGGAGCGGGCCGCCGCCAAGCCGTTCTGCATCGTGATCCCGCCGCCGAACGTCACCGGCTCGCTGCATATGGGCCATGCGCTCAACAACACGCTGCAGGACGTGCTGGCGCGGTTCGAGCGCATGCGCGGGCGCGACGTGCTCTGGCAGCCGGGCACCGACCATGCCGGCATCGCGACGCAGATGGTGGTCGAGCGGCAGCTGATGGAGCGCCAGGAGCCCTCCCGGCGCGACCTCGGCCGCGAGAAGTTCCTCGAGAAGGTGTGGGCGTGGAAGGCGGAGTCCGGCGGCACGATCATCAACCAGCTCAAGCGGCTCGGCGCCTCCTGCGACTGGTCGCGCGAGCGCTTCACCATGGACGAAGGGCTTGTCGCGCGCGGTGCTGAAGGTGTTCGTCGAGCTCTACCGCGCCGGGCTGATCTACAAGGACAAGCGGCTGGTCAACTGGGACCCGAAGCTGCTGACCGCGATCTCCGACCTCGAAGTGCAGCAGGTCGAGGTCAAGGGCCACCTCTGGCATTTCCGCTATCCGCTCGAAGGCAAGACCTTCAATCCGGACGATCCCTCGACCTTCATCACGGTCGCGACCACGCGGCCGGAGACGATGCTGGGCGACACCGCGGTCGCGGTGCATCCCGACGACGAGCGCTACCGGGCGCTGGTCGGCAAGAACGCCATCCTGCCGCTGGTCGGCCGAAAAATCCCGATCGTCGCCGACGAGTATTCCGATCCGGAGAAGGGCACCGGCGCGGTCAAGATCACGCCGGCGCACGACTTCAACGACTTCGAGGTCGGCCGGCGGCACAAGCTGCCGCTGATCAACGTGCTCGACACCGAGGGCAACCTCAATCTCTGGAAGAACGAGGACTTCCTGCGCGGCGTTCCGGCGTCGCCGGAGCTGAGCGAGACGCTGGTGCTGCACGGCATCGACCGCTTCGTCGCGCGCAAGCAGATCGTCGAGCGCATGGAGGCGCGGGGCTCATCGCCAAGATCGAGCCGCACACGCACATGGTCCCGCACGGCGATCGCTCAGGCGTGGTGATCGAGCCCTACCTGACCGACCAGTGGTACGTCGACGCCAAGACCTTGGCGCAGCCGGCGATCCAGGCGGTGCGCGACGGCAAGACCGTGTTCGTGCCGAAGAACTGGGAAAAAACCTATTTCGACTGGATGGAGAACATCCAGCCGTGGTGCGTCTCGCGCCAGCTCTGGTGGGGCCATCAGATTCCCGGCCTGGTACGGGCCCGACGACAAGGTGTTCGTTGCGCTCAGCGAGGCCGAAGCGAAGGCAGCAGGCCGCCGCGCACTACGGCAAGGAGACGGCGCTGACGCGCGACGAGGACGTGCTCGACACCTGGTTCTCCTCGGCGCTGTGGCCGTTCTCGACGCTCGGCTGGCCGGACCAGACGCCCGAGCTCGTGCGCTACTACCCGACCGACGTCCTGGTCACCGGCTTCGACATCATCTTCTTCTGGGTCGCCCGCATGATGATGATGGGCCTGCACTTCATGAAGGAGGTGCCGTTCCGCGACGTCTACATCCACCGCTCGTCCGCGACGAGAAGGGCGCCAAGATGTCGAAGTCGAAGGGCAACGTCATCGATCCGCTCGACCTGATCGACGACTACGGCGCCGACGCGCTGCGCTTCACGCTCGCGGCGATGGCCGCGCAGGGCCGCGACATCAAGCTCTCGACCCAGCGCGTCGAGGGCTACCGCAACTTCGTCACCAAGCTCTGGAACGCCTGCCGCTTCGCCGAGATCAACGAATGCGCGACCGTGCCGGGCTTCGATCCGAAGTCGGCGAAGGAGACGCTCAACCGCTGGATCGCGCACGAGACCGGCAAGGCCGCGCAGGAGGTCACCGAGGCGAATCGCGGACTATCGCTTCAACGAGGCGGCGGCCGCGCTCTACCGTTTCGTCTGGAACATCTTCTGCGACTGGTACCTGGAGCTGGCGAAGCCGCTGCTGCACGGCGCCGACGGGCCGCAGAAGACCGAGACGCGCGCCATGACCGCCTGGGTGCGCGACGAGATCCTGAAGCTGCTGCATCCGTTCATGCCGTTCGTCACCGAGGAACTGTGGAGCGTCACGGCGCCCTCAGGCGCGGCACGTGCCGGCATGCTGGCGCTGACGCAGTGGCCGGCGCTGTCCGGCCTCGACGATCCCGAGGCCGAGGCCGAGATCGGCTGGGTGATCGACCTCGTCACCGCGGTGCGCTCGGTGCGCGCCGAGATGAACATCAGCGCCGACATTCCGCTCGCGCTGGTCGGCGCGTCGGACGCGACGCAGGCGAGGGCAGAGCGCTGGGGCGAGTTCCTCAAGCGGCTCGCGCGCATCTCCAGCATCTCGCCGGTGCGAGATCGCGCCGTCGGGCGCCGTGCAGCTGATCGTGCGCGGCGAGACCGTGGCGCTGCCGCTCAAGGGCGTGATCGACTTCGCCGCCGAGCGCACGCGCCTCGACAAGGAGATGGCGCGGGTCAACTCCGACATCGCCCGCATCGACGCCAAGCTCGGCAACGCCGACTTCATGCGCCGCGCGCCCGAGGAGGTGGTCGAGGGCGAGCGCGAGAAGCGCGACGAGGCGGAGCTGCGCCGCGCCAAGCTCAACGAGGCGCTGGAGCGGCTCAAGGGCGCGGCTTAGCTCGATCGGGCTTATCCCTCCCCCGCAGGGGAGGGTGGACGCGAGCGTAGCGAGCGGCCGGGTGGGGAGCTTTGCCACTCGGCACGTTCCCCACCCGCCTCGCTTCGCTCGGCACCCTCCCCCTGCGGGGGAGGGATGGTTCGTGCATCGCCGCTCCGCGCTCATGACATGAAGGATAGTTGTTTCGCGTTGCTATAAGCAGAACGGCGCAAGCCGCAGGCCGGGAGTTCCAATGCGACAATTCTGGACGGCGGCGAGCCTGCTCTGGCTCGCAGGCGCAGGCCTGCGCATGACGATCCTGGCGGTGCCGCCGGTGATCGCGCTGATGCAGGCCGACCTCGGCCTGACGGGGACGCAGATCGGCATCCTCTCCGGCCTGCCGATGATCCTGTTCGCCGCCGCGGCGCTGCCGGGCTCGTTGCTGATCGCGCGCTTCGGCGCGCTCACCGTCCTGGTGGCTGGGCTGATCGTCGCGGGCGTCGCGTCCGGGCTGCGCGGCGCGGTGCTGAGCGTGCCAGCGCTCTATGCGGCCACCATCGTGATGAGCGCGGGCGTCGCCATCATGCAGCCGGCGCTGCCGCCGCTCGTGCGGGCCTGGATGCCGCAGCGCGTCGGCTTCGGCAGCGCGCTCTACACCAACGGGCTGTTGGTCGGCGAGACGCTGCCGGTGATGCTGATGCTGCCGCTCGTCTTTCCGCTGATCGACGAATCCTGGCGATGGGGGCTGGTCGTGTGGGGCGTGCCGCTGATCGCGATCGCGGTCCTGTGCGCCGTGTTCGCGCCGCGCGCCGACACGGCCGCGCCAGTCGCGGCCGCGACCGGCCGGAGCTGGTGGCCGGACTGGTCGAACAAGCTGATCTGGCAATGCGCGTTCCTGATCGGTGCGCCCAACAGCATCTACTTCTGCAGCAACGCGTTCCTGCCGGGCTACCTCACCGATGCCGGCCGCCCCGATCTCATCAGCGCCTCTCTCACCGCGGTCAATTTCGGCCAGCTGCCGGCGTCCTTCATCCTGCTCGGGCTCGCGGGCCGGCTCGAGCGTCGTGCCTGGCCGTTCGTCGCCTGCGGTGTGCTCCAGCTCGTCTGTCTCGCCGGCATCATCGCGACCGCGAGCTGGTGGACGGTGTTCTACGCCGGGCGTGCTGGGCTTCGTCGGCGCGGTGGTGCTGACGCTCGGCTTCGCGCTGCCCGCGCTCATCAGCGCGCCGCCGGACGTGGCGCGCATGGCGGCCGCGATGTTCACCATCAGCTACAGCGAGGGCCTGGTCGATGTCGGTCATGAGCGGCGCCGCCTGGGACATCGGCGGCCGCCCGCGCTATGCCTTCATGGTCATGGCGCTCGCGGCGTTGCCGCTGATCCTGATCCCGCCGTTCGCGCGCTTTTTCCGGCGCGCCGATGCCGCGGCGGTGTAGACTGCGCGCGATGCGCCGCCTCACAGGAATTGGTCGGGACTGACGTGCCGCGGATCTCTGCCAGACGCGTTGGCTACGGCCTGCTGATCGCGGCCGGTCTCGTGGTTCTCGCCACGGTCGCGACCGCGCGTTGGGGCGACAAGAGCCTGTGGCCGCCGCTGCCGCACGCGCCGACCATCACGGTGTTCGTGGTCAGTCACGGCTACCATGCCGGCATCGTGCTGCCGCGCGCGGCGCTCGCCGAGCAGGAACGCCGCCAGGGCCTGCGCGGGCTCGGCGCGCTGGCGGCGCGCTTCACCGAGTACGAGCGGCTCGAGTTCGGCTGGGGCGACGAAAGCTTCTATCGCGCGGTGCCGACGGCCGAGTCGCTGACCGTCGGGCTGGCGTTGCGTGCATTGCTGCTCCCGGGCAATCCCTCGGTGTTGCACGTCGTCGGCGTGAAGTCGGATCCGCGCGCGATGTTCGTGCACTCCGATATCGTGCGGATCGAGTTGTCCGAGGCCGGGTTCGATCGCCTCGCGGGCGAGCTTGCCGCGACGATCGCGCCCGACGACGCCGGCCAGCCCGAAGACCTGGGGCCCGGGCTCTATGGGCCAAGCCTGTTCTTCCGGGCGAACGGCGCGTTTCATCTGCTCAACGTGTGCAATCATTGGATCGCGCGGCTGCTCAGTGCCGCCGGCGTGCCGACGGCGCCGGTGCTCGCGACCCTGCCGCAAGGCCTCCTGCTCGATCTCGAATGGCGCTCGGGCCTCGCGCGCCTGCCTCCGCCCGCATCCTGAAACCGGAAAGCCGATCCGATGCCGAACCTCAAGCTCTCGCTCGCCTGCTGGGACTACGACCGCACCCGTCCGCTGATCGACGGCCGGGTGAAGCCGGACGGGCATCGATCTCGACATCCAGATCCTGCGCCCGCGCGTGACCTTCCAGCGCATGCTGGACACGCAGGAATTCCAGGTCTCCGAGCTGTCGCTCGCGTCCTACGCGGCGCTGATCGGGCGCGGCGACTGCCCGTTCGTGGCGGTGCCGGTGGTGCTGTCGAAGTTCTTCCGCCACTCCTGCATCTATGTGCGCAAGGGCGCCGGCATCGAGCGGCCCGAGGACCTGCGCGGCAAGCGGGTCGGCACCTCGCAATACGGCGCGACCGCGCTGGTGTTCATGCGCGGCATGCTGCAGCACGACTACGGCGTGCGGCCGCAAGACATGCACTGGCACATCGGCGGGCTCAACGCCTTCGTCGAGCCGCCGCTGATCCCGCTCGACCTGCCGAAAGAGGTGCGGCTCGATTTCCTCAAGGCCGGCGATACGCTGGAGGCGATGTTCGAGGCCGGCAAGCTGGACGCGCTGCTGTCGATCTATGTGCCGAAGAGCTTTCTCACCGGCGCGCCGCACATCTCGCGGCTGTTTCCGAATTTCAAGCAGGTCGAGCAGGACTACTACCGCCGCACCGGCATCTTTCCGATCATGCATATCGTGGCGATCCGCAAGGATGTTCATGCCGAGCATCCCTGGGTCGCCAAATCGATCTATCAGGCCTTCGGCCGGGCCAAGGCGCTGGCGGTCGACGGCTTCTACGACACCGATGCGCTGCGGGTCGCGCTGCCGTGGCTGCTCGACCACGTCGAGGAGACCTGGGGCGTGCTCGGCAAGGATTTCTGGCCCTACGGGCTTGCGCCCAACCGCCCCACCTTCGAGGCGATCGGCCGCTACGTGCACGAGCAGTCGCTGTCGCCGCGCGTGGTCAGCGCGGACGAATTGTTCGTGCCGGGGGTGGAAGACTAACGCCTCGCTGCGCGGGAACGGCTTGCTGAGAAACCGCGAGCCCTTGAGCCCGTACCGCCATGGCTTCTCCACCGCCTTGCTGATGCCGATGCGCGGGCCGCTGATCACGTCGACATTGTCCGGTGCGCGCGTAGAGTGCGAACGGCGCCCGATCGAGCGCCAGCGCATTGTGCGCGTGCGTGATCGCGAGCGCCTCGGTCAGCCGTCCCGGTCCCGAGCACAGCAGCCGCTCGTCGCCAAGCCCGCGCCGGCGCCGCATGGCGGCGAGCCCCTGCGTCGGCTCGAGCGCGCGGATCAGCACCGCGCTCGCCGAGCCTGCGTGCTCGCACACGAAGTTGACGCACCAGTGGATGCCGTAGGAGCGGTATACGTAGACGAAGCCCGGCGGGCCGAACATCACGGCGTTGCGCTCGGTCATGCCGCCGTAGGAATGCGCCGCCGGGTCGGTGTGGTGGTAGGCCTCGACCTCGACGATGATGCCGCCCACGCCCTTGAACAGGAGCGTCGCGCCGATCAGGTCGGGGGCGACCTCATGAACGCTGCGGGCAAAGAACGTCCGGCGCAATTTTGCGGATGTCGCCATCGGGCACAGTCTTCGGCGGCCTGCGATTTGCCGGCCGGTTTGCTTAAGCAACGGTTGGCAAATCCGGTCGCATTGCGACAGTCCTATTTACGGTCCTCACAGCGCCGCGCGCTATTCCTTCCACAGTTGGAGGGCGTGCCTTGCGATTTTTCGAACTGCGCAATCTGATGATCGGGTCCGTGGTCTTCACCCTGACCTTCGTGCTGGGCTGGCTTCTTGGGGTCGGCAGCAGCGCGCCGCCGGTGGCCGGGAAGCTCCGAGCGGGCACAAATCACGCTGACGTCGGACGCCCCCGCGCGTCCTTGAGATTTCCGCATGGCTGCCTCCGCGGCGGGCCGCGCTGCGCTTTGGCGGACGCCGCCTTAGATTGCGGCAATGCGTATTTTCCTTGCAGGCGCTTCGGGCGCCATCGGCCGGCCGCTGGTGCGGCTGCTTGTCCGTGCCGGTCACGAGGTCACCGGCACGACGCGCTCGGAGACCAGCGCCGAGCAGATCGAGCGGGCAGGGGCCAAGGCCGCGATTCTCGATGTCTACGATGCGCCGGCCGTGACTGCCGCGGTCGCCGCGGCGCGGCCCGAGGTCCTGATCCATCAGTTGACCGACCTGCCGCGCCAATTCGACGAGGCGAAGGTCGCCGAATCGTATCCGAAAAACGCCCGGATTC
Organism: uncultured Alphaproteobacteria bacterium; assembly: GCA_963749815.1. Classification (GTDB taxonomy): domain Bacteria; phylum Pseudomonadota; class Alphaproteobacteria; order Rhizobiales; family Xanthobacteraceae; genus VAZQ01. Next base: position 115,718 of record CAVVON010000027.1, read on the forward strand.
GCACCGAAGGCACCCGCAATCTCATCGAGGCCGCCCGGGCCGCCGGCGTGCGCCGGCTGATCGTGCAGAGCATCGCGTTTGCGTATGCGCCGGGCGGGGAGCCGCACCCGGAGACCGACCCGCTCAATCTCGCCGATCCCGCGCGTTCGGTGACGGTAAAGGGCACGGCCGACATGGAGCAGCAGGTGCTCTCCTGCGGCATCGACGGGATCCTGCTGCGGTACGGACTGCTGTATGGGCCGCACTCCTGGTCGCCGAATGGGCCGGCGCGCAAGCCCGCGCTGCATGTCGATGCCGCGGCGCAAGCGGCGCTGCTGGCGCTCACGCGCGGCAAGCCCGGCGTCTACAACATCGCCGACGATGACGGCGCGGTGTCGATCGCCAAGGCGGTTGCCGAACTCGGATTCGATCCCCACTTCCGGCTGACGTGACGGCGCGCCGCGACGGGCATCCCAGGCGCATATTCGACGCAATCAATTCGCGCTTCCGACACACCTGATTCGAAAGTGTTGCATTTTTTATTAACCACTCATTAACGATGTGGCTCTGGTGCAACAGGCTCGGAACATAGTGATCTCTCAAGGGTTTCGCGCCCCATTTGGGCCATACGCCTCGCCGAGATCGATAGCCGTGCGAGCGGCCGAATAAATTTGGTGGCTCGCATCGGCGGCGCCGGAAGCCGCGAGGGGCCAAGGAAGACGATGGACGCGAAGACTCCGCTCAAGGGCAAACTTCCCAGCCGTCACGTGACGGAAGGGCCGGAGCGCGCGCCGCACCGCTCGTACTATTACGCCATGGGTCTGACCACCGAGCAGATCCACCAGCCGTTCATCGGCGTCGCCTCCTGCTGGAACGAGGCCGCCCCCTGCAACATCTCGCTGATGCGCCAGGCGCAGGCGGTGAAGAAGGGCGTCGCGGCGGCCGGCGGCACGCCGCGCGAGTTCTGCACCATCACGGTCACCGACGGTATCGCGATGGGGCATGCGGGCATGTACTCGTCGCTGCCCTCGCGCGAGGTGATTGCCGACTCGGTCGAGCTCACCATGCGCGGCCACGGTTACGATGCGCTGGTCGGGATCGCCGGCTGCGACAAGTCGCTGCCGGGCATGATGATGGTGATGTGCCGGCTCAACGTGCCGTCGATCTTCATCTACGGCGGTTCGATCCTGCCGGGCACCTTCAAGGGCAAGCCGGTCACCATTCAGGACGTGTTCGAGGCGGTCGGCAAGCACTCGGTCGGGCAAATGTCGGACGCCGATCTCGAGACCCTGGAGCAGCATGCCTGCCCGTCGGCCGGAGCATGCGGCGCCCAGTTCACCGCCAACACCATGGCGACCGTGTCGGAGGCGATCGGGCTGGCGCTGCCGTACTCGGCGGGCGCCCCGGCGCCGTATGAATTCCGCGACCAGTTCTGCATGGCGGCCGGCGAGCAGATCCTCGATCTCATCAAAATGGGCCTGCGGCCGCGCGATATCGTCACCCGGAAGGCCCTGGAGAACGCCGCCACGGTGGTCTCGGCCTCGGGCGGCTCCACCAACGCGGCCCTGCACCTGCCGGCGATCGCGCACGAATGCGGCATCAAGTTCGATCTGTTCGATGTGGCCGCGGTCTTCAAAAGGACGCCATATATCGCCGATTTGAAGCCCGGCGGCCGTTATGTTGCCAAAGATATGTTTGAGGCAGGGGGCGTTCCGCTGCTGATGAGGACGCTCCTCGACCATGGCTACCTCCATGGCGAGTGCGTGACCGTGACAGGGCGTACGATCGCCGAGAACCTCAAGAAGGTGAAGTGGAACAAGGACCAGGACGTGGTCCACCCCGCCGACAAGCCTCTCACCGCTACCGGGGGTGTCGTCGGGTTGCGTGGCAACCTCGCGCCGGAAGGTGCGATCGTGAAGGTTGCCGGGATGGCGGACTTGAAGTTTACCGGTCCGGCGCGATGCTTCGACGGGGAGGAAGCCTGCTTCGCGGCCGTCAAGAATAAGAAGTACAGGGAAGGCGAAGTGCTCGTGATCCGTTACGAGGGGCCCAGAGGCGGCCCCGGGATGCGCGAGATGTTGGCGACCACCGCGGCTCTGTACGGACAGGGCATGGGCGGCAAGGTCGCACTCATCACCGACGGGCGCTTCTCCGGCGCGACCCGCGGATTCTGCATCGGTCATGTCGGACCCGAAGCCGCCGTCGGCGGGCCGATCGCGCACGTGCGCGATGGCGACATCATTTCGATCGACGCCGTCAAGGGCACGCTCGACGTCAAGCTCGACAAGGCCGAGCTCGAGAAGCGCGCCAAGGCGTGGAAGCCGCGCAAGTCCGAGTGCACCTCGGGCTATCTGTGGAAATACGCCGAGCAGGTCGGGCCCGCGCGCGATGGCGCCGTGACCCATCCGGGCGGCAAAGCCGAAAAGGTGTCCTATGCGGACATCTGATCTCATCCTCACGGCGGGTCTGAGCGCCGCAGTCGTCGCCGTCGCCTTCGGCCTGACGCCGGCGGTGAGCTTCGACGGCACCCGCACGCCGGAAGCCGCGACGGTCTCGACGCCGCTGCCCGGTCCAAGCCGGAACGCCATCGGCGGCGCCACGCCGCTCGCGCCGGTGCCGCCCGCGGGCGCGCTCGCGCCTCCCGGAGCGCTCGGATTGCCGCAGCGCCAGCCGCCGGCCACCGGAATCGAAGCCTTCCGCTCCGGGCAGCAGTCCTTGCGCGAAGGACGGGTCGAGCAGGGCGTAGCCGAACTCGAACTGGCCGCGAAGCAGAATGTCCCCTGGGCGATCTGGAAGCTCGGACGGATGTATGCGGACGGCGAGGGCGTGCCGAAGAACAAGGCGCGCGCGTTCGAATATTTCCGGCGCCTCACCAACCACCCGCAGGCCGACGACAGCGTGGGCACGCCGCAAGCGCGCATCGTCGCGAATGCGTTCGTGACGCTGGGGCAGTACTATCTCGAAGGCATTCCCGGAGCCACGGATCCCGATCCGGAGATCGCGTATCGCATGTTCCGTTACGCGGCGTCGTACTTCGCCAACTCGGAGGCGCAATACAATCTCGGCCGGCTCTATCTCAACGGCCGCGGTGCGCCGAAAGACGCGATCCAGGCCGCGCGCTGGTTGCGGCTTGCGGCCAACAAGGGCGAACACCGCGCGCAGGCACTGCTCGGCAGCATGCTGTTCACCGGCCAGGAAGTTTCGCGGCAAGCCGCACTCGGCTTGTTCTGGCTGATCGTCGCCAAGGACAGCGCGGTCGGGCCGGAAGAAAACTGGATCGCCGAGACCTATGCCAGCGCCAATGCCCAGGCCACCGACGCGGAGCGCGCTTTGGCACTCAAGTACCTGGAAAACTGGGTGAAAAGCCGCCGCGAATAGCCCGACTGTGACCAGCGGGACACAGTCGCCCGACAATCGGCGCTCGATGCCTTCCGGATTATAGAAGGCAACTCATTCGGCACGTATATTTGGACCCAAGTGCGCAAACACGCCCCGAGGTCATTGATGCAGAAAATGCTGTGCGCGAGCATAGCGGTGCTGGCAGCGATGCTGGCCCCTGCGACTGCTGCCGACCTCAGCGTTGCGCCGATCTACAATTCTCCTGCCGGCCAAGCCGAGACTTGGGGCGGCTCCTACACCACGAACTTCGGTAGCGGTGTCTGGGGTCCGGCCGCGACGCAAGACAGCACGACCGGCATCGCCGGGTCGCCGGCGTTCAACCTCGGCGGCAACTCCGTTGGCGTGACCAGCGGCCTGAACCTGCAGGACGGCAAGTGGGTGCATGGCTACGAGACCGACGTCTCGGTCAAGCAGAGCGGCGCCCTGACCCCCAACATGGGCTGGAACGGCGAGAGCAAGGAACGCTGGCTCTCGACCTATCGCGGCCGCGTCGGCATCGCGCAGGACAACTGGCTGTTCTATGCGACCGCCGGCGGCGCCTTGTCGAACATGCAGCAGAATGCGGTCTCGCCCGGGACTGCGGGCCCCGACGCGCGCTGGTATTGGGGCTGGACGGCGGGCGCCGGCGTCGAATGGAAAGTCAGCAGCGATCTGTCGGCCAAGGTCGAATATCTCTACGTCGGGCTGCAGGACAAATCGTATTTCAGCCCGGCGCCGAGCCAGTTCTTGACGGACCAGCGGATCAAGCCCGACGATCATACGCTGCGCGTCGGCGTGAACTACAAGCTGCCGTGGAACATTCTTGACGGCTTCTTTACGGGCAAGCGCTGAGCCGTCGCGCTTTTTCTCTTTCGCATATCCTGATGGGAACACCGGCGCCCGGTTTTGCGGGCGCGCGCTAGTCGGTCGCCAGATCGATCCAGACCGGAACGTGGTCGGACGGCTTCTCCCAGCCGCGCACGTGCTTGTCGATGCCGGCGGCGGTGAGCCGGTCGGCGGCCTGCGGCGACAGCAGCAGATGATCGATGCGGATGCCGTTGTTCTTCTGCCAGGCGCCGGCCTGGTAATCCCAGAAGGTGTAGAGGCCGGGCGCGTCGCTGGTGGCGCGGATCGCGTCGGTCAGGCCGAGATTGCACAGCGATCGGAATTTCTCCCGGGTCTGCGGCAGGAACAGCGCGTCGCCCGTCCATGCGGCGGGATTGCGGGCGTCGTGGGCGGCCGGGATGACGTTGAAGTCGCCGGCCAGGATCAGCGGCTCCTCCAGCGCCAGGCGGTCCTCGACATACCGGCTCAGCCGCTCCAGCCAGCGCGAGCTTGTAGGTGTATTTGTCGGTGTCCGGGGGATTGCCGTTGGGCAGGTAGATCGAGGCGATCCGCACCGGGCCGCGCGCGGTCGAGACCACCGCCTCGATGAACCGGGCGTGGTCGTCCATGTCGTCGCCGGGCAGGCGGGGGGTCACCTCGTCGAATCGCTGCTTCGACAGCACGGCGACGCCGTTGAAGGTCTTCTGGCCGTGCACGGCCAGATTGTAGCCGAGCGCCTCGATCGGCTCGCGCGGGAAGGCCTCGTCCACGCACTTGGTCTCCTGCAGGCAGACGATGTCCGGCCGCCGTTCCGCGAGCCAGGCGGTCAGGTTCTCGATCCTTTGCTTGACCGAATTGACGTTCCAGGTGGCGATGCGCATGGGGCCCTATCGCGGCGTAAAAATAGCGTAACTACAGCATCTTGGGATGCGTCCACCATGGTGGTGAATTTGCAGGTGCGGCACCATGTGGCGCGTGCGCCGCCCGAAGGAATATGTTAGAAGACCGTCCGGGCAAAAGAAAAAAGAATCGGCTGACGCGGGACTATCCAGGACGAAAAGGGAGCCCGGGTGGGGGCTTTGAGAACCGGCTCGACGAGGTAATGAAAAAACGGACATTGGTGTTGGGACTGGCTGCCGTACTTGTTGCGGCAGGGGTGGCGATAGCATTTCGCTGGTATCCCGGTGGCGCGGTCGCTCAGGCGCCTCGGCAGGCGGTCGTCCGGGAGATCCCGGTCGAGGTGGCACAAGCGGTCAAAGCCAAAGTCCCGGTGCGAATAGAGACGCTCGGCAGCGTGACGCCGATTGCCAATGTGGCGGTCAAGTCGCGTGTCGATACCGAGATCGTCGGTGTGCATTTCCGCGACGGCGCGATGGTCCGGCAGGGCGATGTCCTGTTCACGCTCGATTCGCGTGCGATCGACGCGCAGATCAAGCAGGTCCAGGGTCTGCTGGCCGGCGCCAAGGCTCAGCTTGACCAAGCGCAGCAGGACGTCGCGCGCTATGTCGAGCTATTTTCCAAGAATGCCACGACGCAAGTGACGCTCAACAACGCGCGTACGCAAGTTCGAATCTGGACAGCCGCCGTCGAATCAAACGCCGGTCAATTGGAAAACTTGAACATCCAGCTCGGCTATTGCACGATCCGCGCGCCGATCAGCGGCCGCGCCAGCATGGCCGCGGTCAAGATCGGAAACTTCGTGCGCCAGGCCGACCTGACGCCGCTCGCCACCATCATCCAGACCGCGCCGGTCTACGTCACGTTCTCGTTGCCGCAGAACTATCTGCCGGAGCTGCGCCTGTCCTTGCAGAATGAGTCGGCTACGATCGAGGCGCTCATTCCAGGCGACACGCGGCGCGGCAGCGGCCAAGTCACCATGGTCGAGAACACCGTCGACTCGCCGACCGGCACGGTTCCGGTTCGCGCCACCATGCCCAATACCGACGAACTGCTCTGGCCCGGAACGCTGGTGACCGTGCAGCTCACCTTCCGCGAGGAAGAGGCCGTCGTCGTGCCGAGCACGGCGATCCAGATCAGTCAGACCGGCACCTATGTTTTCATTGTCGAGAATGGCGCCGCCAAATTGCGGCCGGTCAAGGTTACGCGCGTGCTCGACGACCAGTCGGTTCTGGAAAGCGGCTTGGACGGCGGCGAAACGGTCGTCACCAACGGGCAGCTCCTGCTCGCCGACGGGAGCAAGGTGACAATTCGCGCCAGCAAGGCGGGATCGTAGGCCATGCAGATTTCTGAAACCTGTATCCGCCGTCCGGTCCTGACGACGCTGGTGACGGCGTCGATCATCGTGCTGGGGATCTTCGGCTACCGTCTGCTGTCGGTCGCGGCGCTTCCGGCGGTCGACTTCCCGACCATCGCCATCACCGCGCAGCTTCCCGGCGCGAGCGCCGAGACCATGGCGGCCTCGGTGGCGGCGCCGATCGAGCGGCAACTGTCCACCATCGCCGGCATCACTTCGCTGACCTCGTCGTCCTCGCTCGGCATCACCTCGATTACGATTCAGTTCGATCTCACCCGCAACATCGACGGCGCCGCGCTCGACGTGCAGACCGCGCTGTCGGTCGCCGCGCGCCGGCTTCCGGTCGAGATGACGACGCCGCCGTTCTTCCGCAAGGTCAATCCCGGCGACTTCCCGATTCTCTACATCAGCCTGGTGTCGCAGACCCTGCCGCTGCACGTCGTCGATGAATACGGCGAGATTACTCTCGCGCAGCAGATCTCGCAGTTGCCCGGCATTGCCCAGGTGCTGGTCTATGGCGCGCAGAAGTTCGCCGTGCGCGTCCAAGTCGATCCGGTGGCCGCGGCGCAGCGCAATATCTCGCTGGACGATATCCGCACCGTCGTTTCGAAGGCCAATTCCAATACCCCGGTCGGCACCCTCAATGGCCCGAACCAGACGGTGACGCTGACCGCGTCGAGCGCAATGACCAAGGCGGAGGAATACCGCAAGGTCGTCGTTGCCTACCGCAACGGCGCACCCGTCTATCTCGATCAGGTGGCCCGGGTTATCGACAGCGTCGAGAACGACAAGATCGCGAGTTGGTTCAACGCTGACCGCGCGGTGGTCCTGGCGATCCAGCGGCAGCCCGACGCCAACACGGTGGCAGTCGTCGATGCGGTGAGAAGCCGGTTGCCGCAATTCCGCGCGGCCGTACCCCCGTCGGTCCGGTTGGAGGTGCTCAACGACCGGTCGATCTCGGTGCGCGAGTCGGTGGCGGACGTGCAGGAGACGCTGGCGATCGCCGTCGGCCTGGTGATTTTCGTCATCTTCCTGTTCCTGCGGACGTTCTCGGCCACCTTCATTCCAGCCCTCGCCGTGCCGGTGTCGCTGATCGGCACCTGCGCGGCGATGTACGTGTTCGGCTTCTCCATCAACAACATGACGTTGCTGGCGTTGACGTTGTCGGTCGGCTTCGTGGTCGACGACGCGATCGTCATGCTGGAGAATATCGTGCGCCACATCGAGGGCGGCATGCGGCCATTCGAGGCCGCCCTCAAGGGCTCGCGCGAGATCGGCTTCACCATCGTATCGATCACGTTCTCGCTGATCGCGGTGTTCATCCCGGTGCTGCTGATGGGCGGCATGGTCGGGCGCGTGTTCCGCGAATTCGCGGTAACGGTCGCGGTGGCCATCATCGTGTCGGGTTTCGTGTCGCTCACGCTCACGCCGATGCTGTGCGCGCGCGTGCTGCGCTCCCATCACGAGAACCGGAAGCAGAATTTCTTGCTGCGCGCCTTCGAGGCCATGTTCAACGGCTGGCTCAAGGCATACGAATGGACCCTCGACAGGGTCATCGCCCACAAGTCGGTCATGCTTGCGGTCACGATCGCAACCCTTTTTGCGACCGTCTATCTCTACGTCATCATCCCGAAGGGCTTCTTCCCGACCGAGGACACCGGCTTCATTGCGGCCTCGACCGAGGGTAACGCGGACGTTTCCTTCAGTCAGATGGTCAAGCTGCAGCGGCAGGTCGCCGAGCTCGTGCGCAACGACAAGGCCGTCGACTACGTCAACTCGACGGTCGGCGCCGGCGGCCCCAATCCGACGATGAACATCGGCCGCCTGTTCATCGCGCTCAAGCCCAAAAAGGATCGCGGCGAGAGCGCGACCGATGTCATTCAGCGCCTGCGCCGGACCGCCAATACCGTGCCCGGCATGGCCGTGTACTTCCAGGCGGTGCAGAACATCAACATCACCGGCCGCATCTCGAAGAGCGAATTTCAGTACACGATGCAGTCGAGTGACTCGCAACTCCTGTACGAGATGGCTCCGGTCCTGAAGGACAAGGTGGCCAAGATCGATGGGCTGCGCGATGTCACGATGGACCTTTACATCCGCACGCCGCAGATGACGATCGACGTCGATCGCGAGAAGGCGTCGGTCTATGGCGTCACCATCGACCAGATCCGGCAAGAGCTGTTCAACGCGTTCGGCGCGCGCCAGGTGGCGACGATCTACACGCCGACCAACGATTACCAGGTCATCCTCGAAAGCCAGCCGCGGTTCCAGGCCGATCCCTCGCAACTGTCCAATATCTTCGTGAAGACCAACGTCGCCGGCGCGATCGGCACCGGCGGACCCGCAGGGCCGGGCTCGGGGGTCGCCGGAAACGGCGTGCCATCGGGGACCTCGATCCCGTTGTCGCTGGTGACCAAGATGACGCCCACGGTCGGGCCGTTGCAGGTCAACCATCAGGGCAACCAGCCGGCGGTCACGATTTCATTCAATCTCGCGCCCGGCTATTCGCTCGGCCAGGCGGTCGACGCGATCCGCCAGATCGAGATCGACTCCAAGCTGCCGCTCACCATCAGCACCGGCTTCCAGGGCTCGGCGCAGGTATTCCAGCAATCGCTGAAGGGGCAGGGCGTGCTGGTGCTGGCGGCGATCTTCGCCGCCTACGTGGTGCTCGGCGTGTTGTACGAGAGCTTCATTCACCCGATCACCATCATCTCGGGCCTGCCGTCGGCGGGCGTCGGCGCGCTGCTGGTGCTGATGGCGTTCGGCATGGACCTGTCGGTGATCGCCATGATCGGCATCGTCATGCTGGTCGGCATCGTCAAGAAGAACGCGATCATGATGATCGACTTTGCGATCGAACGCAGACGCGTCGGCCTATCCGCCGAGGCCGCGATCCGCGAGGCCTGCCTGCTGCGCTTCCGGCCGATCATGATGACGACGTTCGCGGCGATCTTCGGCACGCTGCCGATCGCGCTCGGCACCGGCGCGGGCGCGGAACTGCGCCAGCCGCTCGGCGTCGCGGTGGTCGGCGGCCTGTGCGTCTCGCAGCTTCTCACCCTCTACATCACGCCGGTGATCTACATCTATCTCGACCGCATCGACCGCATGCTCAAGACCAGGCTCGAGCCGCAACTGCAGGAAGTGCCCGAGCATCCCGAGCGGCCGACCGTGGTGGCGGCGGAGTAGGGCGGGCTCCGCGTCCGGCACGACACTTGCATTTCCGGTCCTGGAAACAGGACCGGAGCGCAAGATGCATCATCGCGTGCTGTTCACTCTCATCGCTCTAGCCGCACTTTGCGCGGATGCATCGGCGCAGAGTTGGCCGGCGCGGCCGATCCGCGCCATCATTCCGTTCGGCCCCGGCAGCGCCATCGACGTGGTGCCGCGCGTCGTGTTCGAGCAGATGTCGGCGCAACTCGGCCAGTCGATCGTGGTCGAGAACCGCGGCGGGGCCGGCGGCACGATCGGCGCCGCGATGGTCGCCAAGTCCGAGCCCGACGGCCTGACCATCCTGGTGCATTCGTCGGCGCACACCATCACGCCGTCGATCTATCCGAACCTGTCGTTCGATCCGGCGCGGGATTTCGTGACGGTAGGGGCGATCGGCAACGTCCCGAATGTCATGATCATCGCGCCGTCGCGAGGCTTCAAGACCGTCCAGGACTACGTCGCCTGGGCGAAGTCGCATCCCGGCGCGGCGAACTACGCCTCGCTCGGGGTCGGCTCGGCGGTGCAATTGAGCGCGGAGCGGTTCCGCATCAGCGCGGGTTTCGACGCGGTGCACATCCCGTTCAAGGGCGGCGCCGAGGCGCTCACCGAGATCATCGCCGGGCGCGTCGACTACTATTTCTGTCCGATCGCGACCGCGCTGCCGCATATCCAGGGCGGCGCGCTCGCCGGCCTCGCGGTCAGCAGCCCGGCGCGCGCCTCGGCCTTGCCGGATGTGCCGACGACGCTCGAATCCGGCTATCCGAATTCCGACTACATGTTCTGGATGGGCGTGTTCATGCCGGCGCGCACGCCGCCCGAGATCGTCGCGAAGTTCTATCAGGAGATGCGCAAGGCGCTCGATGCGCCGGCGGTCAAGGCCAAGCTCGCGGGGCTGAGCGTCGAGCCGATGCCGTTGACGACGGCGGAGTTCGACGCCCAGGTGAAGCGGGAGTTCGTCAGCAATGTCGCGTTCGCCAAGGCCGCCGGTCTGAAGCCGAATTGAGCTCGCGCGGCTTTTTCCGCGCCGTCGATTGTTACTGCGTTCGCGGTGTCAAAAGCTGTTTGGTGAGCCTCCAGGCCAGTCTCGGATTGCGCCGAAGCGTAGCCAACGCGTTCGGGACATATCCCCGGCCGAACGGGACGTAGATCCTGGCCGCGATCCCATTCGCAACGGCAAGCGCCGCGGAACGGGCCGTGGTCATCCCGAGAATCTGCTCGAGTTCACATGGCGTGCCGGCCGCGCGCAGCCGGGCGATCGCTTTCGCTGCCAGGGGCATGTCATGGGTCGCCACCGCGACGCGGCGGGCCCGGCCGGCGAGCCGGTCGATCATGTCGAGAAATCCCGCTCGCGTGTCACGCATTGAGCCCGACGGGTCCGGCCACTGTCCCTTCACGACGCGGATACTCAAACCGTGTTCGATCGCCCATTCGACATCCGCCGCGCTGCGCGTCCAGCGCCCCGGAACGGTCGTGCCGATGCGTTGTGCCCCCAGCGTGTCGACCATCGCCCGCGCCATGGCGTGCGAGGCGTCGACGGCCTCCGGCCCATGCGAATCGAAATGGCAGCAGACATTCGACGCCTGTGCAGCGGCCGCGATTTCGCGGGCGGCACCGAGATCAAACCGCAGCGCGGGCGCCTTGAGCGACACGTAGCTGTCGAGACTGCTTCCGCTCAACCGTTCGATGGTGGCGAGATAGATATCGACGACCTCCCGGCCGGAATAGTCCGCCGTGTCCCAGAAGCCCAGGATGCTGGCCGTGCCCGGCGTTGCAAGGCGCCGGGCGACAGCCATCGCGTCGTCGACGGTGTTGCCGCTGATCTGGTCGCTCGCGAACCGCTGCACGACTGGAAGAAGAACGGCCGAAGCCGCTCCGGACACGGCGGCTTTCACCCGTCGAAGCCCGATCGGGTGATATGGCGGTGCGGTGTCGAAGACGGCCGGCGCCAAGTCTGAGTCAATTGCTCCCTCGCCCACGCTCGCAATCGGCGCCGCAGCCTTGGGACGGACGCCTATGCGCTCTCCTCTGTTCATAATTTTGCCAGTTGAACCATACGCGCCCGCCCTCACAATCGACAGTGCAGAAGCTCTCCGTCTATCCGGCGAGGATTTCGGTGCCGCGTAGCCACGATACATAGATGCTTTTTTTTCTGCGCAGCTCTCTTTTCAGTTCCCTGGCCGTTTCCAAAAGATCGGGATTTCTCCCCTTGAGCTCGCGTTTCAAGCGCACGACCACGCGCTGGCGAAGCGGAGGGCGCCCGATCGTTCCCAATACGCGGGCATGCGTGGCGTAGACCAATTTGTACGGTTCGCTTCCGATCGAAAAGTCAAACTGGCGATGCCCGAGCCTATGGCTCTCCTCGAGCATTGCGCTCATGAGCTGATGGCCACATGAGAATTTTCGAAACTCGGGATCGTAGGCAAATACCCAGCCTCCCCAGACGCCCTCGTGCACGAAGCCGAGGTGCACCGAGACGAGCCGCCCGGCCGCGCGCAGCGTCGAGGCCGTCAGAAGTCCCCTTTGGCGAAACAGTTCGAGAGATTCCATCGTCCTCGGATCGGCGAAATAATCGGTCTCGCCGGACTTGCGAAGCTGGCGTTTCTTCCACAACCGGGCCAGCTCGAGAACGTCGTCATGATCGTCATTCATCCGGAAAGCGACCGGCCCGATCTGATCCGCAAGCCGGCGGCCAAGGCGTTGATATTCCCGAATCAGGCTCCGTCTGCGGTTCAGGATGAAGGCCGTGTAGTGCTCGAAGGTCGGGAACATCGACCAGTCGACGTAGGGTGCGAGCTCAAAGCCGTTGTGGAGGCATTCCTCCCACCGGGCCGGGTTGACGAAATCGCGGACCACAAAATTGCTGTACGGATAGGTGCGCGAGCTCAGCGCCGCCTCGGCTTCCTTGAGCGGCTCGTGGTAATCGAGAAACTGCGCGTTGATGACGACGCGGCTGCCGTTAACCACGAGCAGGCGCAACACGTCCTCACCGATCCGGACATCCTCAACGCTGGCGCGTTTACCTTTGAAATAGACCTCGGAAATGACGTCGAGATACTCGGGAGTGGCGTAGAAATTCATTGGCCGAAGACCACGCAAACCGTCTGCCTGATCTTCTTTCTTAGTCGCACCCGAAGAACCGACGCAAGCGGAAGCCTGCGACGAGGCTAACTGCCGGGATCGCAGATGCGCGCTGTTAACCACTGCCGGTTGGGCTCTAACCATGCACCGCAATCAAACCGGCGTAGCCCCCTTCGCCTCGACATGTTGCACATCCCCCGAGCGCGACGGCGCAGCGATGACGAGTGCACAGGCCTACCCGACCAAACCGATCCGCTGGATCGTCGGCTTTCCGGCAGGCGGCGGCGCCGACACGGTGGCCCGTATCATGGAACCGTGGCTGTCGAGGCAACTCGGTCAACCGGTGATCATCGAAAACCGGTCGGGCGCTTCGACCAATCATTGCGGTCCAGGCCGTGGTCAACGCGCCGCCCGACGGCTACACGATGCTGTGGCACGGCATGTCCTCGGTGGTGAACGCCAGCCTCTTTGCCAACCTGCCATTCGACATCCAGCGCGACATCGATCCAGCAGCCGGCATCGTCAGCTATCCGATGATCATGTCGCGCCGGTGCGTTCAGGTCGCGACATCTGCCGCAAGTCCGCAGCGGCAAGCTGCGCGCGGTCTTGGGCGCCAAGCGATTTGACCTATTGCCGGACGTGCAGGCCGTCGCCGAAACATTGCCCGGATACGAGGCGAGCACCTGGGCCGGGATTGGGGTGCCGCGAGGGACACCACAGGAGATCATCGAGCGGCTCAATCGCGAGGTGAATGCCGGACTGGCGCGGTCCGACATCAGGGCGCGGTTCGCCGACGTCGGCACGGTTCCGATGGTGCTGAGCGCCGCTGCGTTCAGGGCCTACATCGCCGCCGAGGCGGCGAAGTGGGACAAGGTTGTGAAGATCGCGGGCATCAAGCCGCAATAGAAGGCGGCGGCCGTTAGGCTGCCGGATGGTACGGCCCGTGCCGCCTCGGCCGCCTCAGAGCGAAAAGCTCGTGCCGCAGCCGCAGGACGCGGTCGCCTTCGGATTGTTGATCTTGAACGAGGCGCCGATCAGGTCGTCGACGAAGTCGATCTCCGAGCCCGCCAGATAGTTGAGCGACACCGCGTCGACCAGCACGGTCGCGCCGTCGCGGTCGATGACGAAGTCGTCGTCCGCGCGCGCCCGCTCCATGTCGAATTTGTACTGGAAGCCCGAACAGCCGCCGCCTTCCACGCTCACGCGCAGCATGGTGCCCGGCGGCTCGCGGCCGAGAATCTCGCCGATCCGGCGCGCCGCCCGTTCTGTGACCGTAATGCCGTCCATCGTGGAACCTTGCCTTGATTGCCGGCGGCTCTGAGCGATAGTTAAGTACGGTGGACCCTTTGGTCAACCGAGCCAAGGGCGGCTCCCGCGCCGTCCCGGAGCCCATGGCGATTGCAGCAAGCATGGCGCGCGCGCCCTATGCGTCCGATCCGGACAGGAGCCGGGGACGGCTCCATCCGGAGCCCAGGAGCGCGACCCGCAACGACTTCCGCCGCGACTGCGACCGCATCATCCATTCCACCGCCTTCCGGCGGCTCGCCCACAAGACCCAGGTGTTCGTGTTCCACGAGGGCGATCACTTTCGAACGCGACTAACTCATACCTTGGAAGTGACCCAGATCGCCCGCTCGCTGGCGCGCGCGCTCGGCCTCGACGAGGACCTCGCCGAGGCGCTGGCGCTCGGCCACGACCTCGGCCATCCGCCGTTCGGCCATGCCGGCGAGCGCGCGCTCGACCGCTGCCTCGCCGCCTGCGGCGGCTTCGACCATAACGCGCAGACGCTGCGGGTCGTCACCGCGCTGGAGCGCCGCTATGCCGCCTTCGACGGCCTCAACCTGACCTGGGAGACGCTCGAAGGCCTGGTCAAGCACAACGGCCCGCTCACCGATCGCGACGGCAGCCCGCTCGGGCGCTACCGTGCGCACGGCGTTCCGCACGGCATTGCGGCCTACCAGAAGACACAGGATCTGGAGCTGTGGAGCTTCGCCAGCGCCGAGGCGCAGGTCGCCGCGCTCGCCGACGACATCGCCTATGACGCGCACGACATCGACGATGGGCTGCGCGCCGGGCTGTTCACGCTCGATGATCTCGCCGGCGTGCCGTTCGTCGGCGACGTGCTGGCCGGCATCCGCGCGCAGCATTCCAACCTCGACGCCGTGCGGATCGCGCACGAACTGGTCCGCCGCCTGATCACGCGCATGATCGAGGACGTGATCGCGGAGACCGGAAAGCAGCCTCGCTGGCGCTCGCCCCGCGCTCGGCCGACGACGTCCGTCAGGCCGCGAGCGCCGTCGGTGCGTTCTCGCCGGCGATGGCCGAGGCCGACCGCGCCATCAAGGGGTTCCTGTTCCCGCGCATGTATCGCCACGCGCACATCATGCGCATCATGGGCGAGGCCGAGGGCGTGGTGAGCGATCTGTTTGCGCGCTACGCGGGCCGGGCGGGCGATCTGCCGCCGGAATGGGCGGAGCGCGCCGACGCTTCCGGCGAGCCGCAGCGGCTGCGCGGCATCGCCGATTTCATCGCCGGCATGACCGACCGCTACGCGCTGATCGAGCACGCGCGGCTGTTTCCGAGCACGCCGGATTTGCGGTGATTACCCTCTCTCCCGTAAAAACGGGGAGAGGAAGAGCCATGTTGTGCTGGCGTGCAGAATTTATGCCACCAGATGATCGCGCAGCAGACGGCCGTAGCCCGGAATGCTGCCGTAGCGCTTCATCAGCCGCAGCCCGGCCCAGATGCTGACCGTGTTGTTGGAGATCACCGGCTTGCCGACGTCCTCCTCCAGCCGATCGACGATGCTCAGGCAGGGCCAGTTGCCGCCCGGCATGATGATCGCGTCGGCGTCCGGCCGGTCGACGCGGCGGCCGAGCTCGTAGGCTGCCTCCGGTGCGCTGCGGCCAAGCTCGATCGAGTGGACGAAGCCCACCACTTCGCTGTTGATCACCTGAAAGCCGCTCGCCTGCATGAACTCGACCATCGGCTTGTCCATGGTCTTGCTCCACGGCGCGCCGATCGCGATCTTCTTCGCGCCGAGCCGGTCGAGCGCCTCGACGAACGCGGTCGCCGCCGTGGTGGCGGGGCGGCCCGAGGCATCCTCCATGCGCTTGATCAGCTCGCGATCGTAGCCCTTGCCCTTGGCCAGCGTCGGCGCGGTCGCCGCGAACACGATGCCGTCGACCTCGGCGTCGGCAAGCTTGCGGCTCTCGGCTTCGAGCTCGAGCACGCAGCGCATTTGTTCTTCCGGCGTGATGTCGCGGTAGGTGACGCGGCCGGTATGCAGCGACACCTCCGGCGGCAGCACCGCGGAGAACTCCGGCTCCTGCACGGAGTTTGAAGATGGGGTCAGCAGGCCGAAGCGATGGGTCTTCTTGACGTAGGACATTCGTTCACTGCGTGCCTTCGAGCCCGGCGGCCTTGATGACGGGGTGGAACTTGTCCGCCTCCGCCTTGATGAAACGGGCGAAGGCTTCGGGGCTCGCGCTGCTCACGGCCTTCGAGCCTTGCTTGAAGATCGCTTCCTTGACGTCGGGCATGGCCAGCGCCTTCACCATGCCGGCGTGCAGCTTGGCGACGATCTCCGGCGGCACGCCGGCCGGCGCCAACAGCCCGCTCCAGCCGACCACGACCACGCTCGGATAGCCGGCCTCGGTCGGGGTCGGGGTATTGGGGAACTGCTCGTCGCGCTGCGCGCCGAACGTCGCCAGCAGATTGAGCTTGCCCGATTCGACCAGGTCGCTCACGCCGGCCGTGGTGGTGAAGCCCAGCGGAATCTGCCCGGACAGGATATCGGTGATCTCCGGCGTCTGACCCTTGTAGGGCACGTGCGTCATCTTGATGTCGGCGGCGAGCGACAGCAGCACGCCCATCAGATGGGTCATGTTGCCGATGCCGAACGAGCCGTAGTTGACCTGGCCTGGATTGGCCTTCGCACGCTCGACCAGATCCTTGATCGACTTGATTCCGGAGGCGGGACTGACGATCGCGCCGAGCGGATTGGTGGTGGTCTGGGTGATCGGGGCGAAGTCGCGCACCGGATCGTAGGACAGTTTCTTGTAGATGAACTGGTTGGTCGCCACCGAGCTGATCGGCGCATAGACCAGCGTATAGCCGTCGGGTTTCGCTTTGGCGGTGGCTTCCATGCCGATGATGGCGTTGGCGCCGGGGCGGTTCTCCACCACGCCCTGTTGCCCCCACAGCTCGCCCATCTTCTGCGCGAGCGTGCGCGCCTGCAGGTCGATGCCGGAGCCGGCCGCCTGCGGCACGATGATGCGGATCGGACGGTTCGGAAAATCGTCGGCGGTCTGCGCCGTGGCGCCGGCGGCTGCGGCGAGCGCGGCCATGCAGGTAAAGGTCGCAAGCCATGGATGCCGTCTCATCGACCGTCCTCCGTTTTCGTTCTTCTTGCCCGCGCGCTATTTGGTCTGCCCGATCTGCGCGAGGATCGGCGCCCAGGTCCGCTGCTCGCCCTGAATGAACTCGGTCGTCTGCGCAGGCGTCAGCGCGCGCGCGTCGCGTCCGAACTGCGCAAGCCGCTTCTGCACCTCCGGGTCGCCGATCGCCTTGATCAGGTCGGCGTTGATTTTCTGCACGATCGGTTCGGGCGTGCCGGCCGGCGCGACCAGCACCTGCCAGCCGAGCGCCTGGAATCCGGGCACCGTCTCCGCCACGGTCGGCAGGTCGGGGAATTCGGGCAGCCGCGCAGGCGAGGCGACGGCGAGCGCCTTGACGGTGCCGGCCGCGAGCGCGCCGGCGACGCCCGAATAGGCGTCGAGCACGAGCTGCAGGCGTCCGCCCATGATGTCGTTGAGTACCTGCGCGGTGCCGCCCGAATAGGGCACCATCAGCAGCTTGATACCGGTGCGGTTCTGCAGCAATTCGCCGGTGAGGTGCGTGAGACGGCCGGGGCCGTTGGTACCGTAGGCCAGTTCGCCGGGGCGCTGCTTCGCGAGCGCGACCAGGTCGGCGAGCGAGTTCACGCCGAGCGAGGGCGCGACCGAGACGAACATCGGCGCGCCGCCGAAATAGCCGACCGGAGCGAAATCGCGCGGCACCTGGATCGGCAGATTGGCAGCCGAGCCGGGCGGCGCCACGAAGGCGGAGAGCGCGGGAATGAACAGGGTGTAGCCGTCGGGCGGCGAGCTTGCCGCCATGCGCGTCGCGATCGCGCCGCCGCCGCCCGGCTGGTTGGCGGCGAGCACCTGCTGGCCCCAGAGCTGGGTCAGCTTGTCGGAGATGATGCGCAGGATCACGTCGATCGCGCTGCCCGGCGCCGAGTTGGTGATGATCTTCACCGGCCGGTTCGGATAGTCCTGCGCCTGCGCCGGCAGCGGCGGCGACGAGCATGAGGCGCTGCGAGCCAGGCGTGCCTGAAGCGCCATCGATGGGCGATCATGGGCTTCCTCCGGCGGCCACGTTGTTTTTGCGTGCGGCCTTGGCCGTCAGGATAGCGGCCCGGCCCCGAGCCCGGAAGGTCTTCGGCGGCGATTGCGGCCGCAGAACTGCGGCAGATCGCCCCGAAAGACCGGTGCGCCAAGCGCTTTTGACTCGCCCGCCGAATTGCGTTACGGCGCGCCAGTTTTTCGACTGTCCGAATCCACCGGAACGCCATGAATATCTTCGCGCAAGTGCTGGACAAGGTGCATGCGGCGGCCCGCGCGCTCGCCGCCGACGGCATGCTGCCGGCCGGCATCGACCTTGCGCGCGTCGTGGTCGAGCCGCCGCGCGAGGCCGCGCACGGCGACATGGCGACCAACGCGGCCATGGTGCTGGCGAAGGACGCCGGGCGAAAGCCGCGCGAACTGGCCGAGGCCATCGCGGCGAAACTTCGCGCCGATCCGTCGATCGAGAAGGTCGACGTGGCGGGGCCGGGCTTTATCAATCTCGCGCTCAAGAGCGCCGCCTGGATCGATGCGCTGCGCACCGTGCTGGCGGAAGGCCAGGACTATGGCCGGAGCAATGTCGGGCAGGGGAGCAAGATCAACGTCGAATACGTCTCCGCCAATCCGACCGGGCCGATGCATGTCGGACACTGCCGCGGCGCGGTGTTCGGCGACGCGCTCGCCAACCTGCTCGCCTTCACCGGCTTTGCGGTCACGCGCGAGTACTACATCAACGACGCCGGCGCGCAGGTCGACGTGCTCGCGCGTTCGGCGTTCCTGCGCTACCGCGAGGCGCTGGGCGAGGACATCGGGCCGATCCCGGAGGGGCTCTATCCCGGCGACTATCTCAAGGAGTGCGGCGCCGAACTCGCCACCGACTACGGACACGACCTGCTGAACTGGCCCCCCGAGCGCTGGCTGCCGGTGGTGCGCGAGCGGGCGGTCAACATGATGATGGCGGAGATTCGCACCGATCTCGCACGGCTCAATGTCGTGCCCGATGTCTATTTTTCCGAGCGCTCGCTGGTCGAAGGCGCGGTCGAGTTCTTCGATCCGTTCGCCGCGCTCGAACCCGGCCAGATCGATCCAGGCGATCGAGCCGAAGCCTAAGAAGGAGCCGGTCGACCAGGTCGCCGCCACGATCGAGCAGTTGCGGGCGCAAGGTTACGTCTACACGGGACGCCTGCAGCCGCCCAAGGGCGCGCCGGTGGAGGACTGGGAGGACCGCGAGCAGACCTTGTTCCGGTCGACCGACGTCGGCGACGATGTCGACCGGCCGCTCATCAAGTCCGACGGCGGTTACACGTACTTTGCCTCCGATATTGCCTATCATCGAAACAAGTTCGAGCGCGGTTTTACGTCGATGATCGACGTTTGGGGCGCCGATCACGGCGGTTACGTCAAGCGCATGCAGGCGGCGGTGAAGGCGGTGAGCGGCGGCAAGGCCGAGCTCGACGTCAAGCTGGTCCAGATGGTGAAGCTGTTCCGCGCCGGCGAACTGGTGAAGATGTCGAAGCGATCGGGCGAGTTGGTGACGTTGCGCGAGGTGGTGGACGAAGTCGGCCGCGACTCGGTGCGCTTCATGATGCTCTATCGCAAGAACGACGCGGTGCTGGATTTCGACCTCGCCAAGGTCAAGGAGCAGTCGCGCGACAACCCGGTGTTCTACGTTCAGTACGGTCATGCCCGCGGCCAGTCGGTGTTCCGCCAGGCCCGCGACGCCTTCCCGGACCTGCCGGCCGGCGCGGAGGGGCGCGCCAAGCTGCTCGCCACCGCGAAGCTCGACCGGCTGACCGATCCCGGGGAAATCGCCCTGATGCGGCAACTGGCGCTTTATCCGCGCTTGATCGAATCCGCGGCAACGGCCCATGAACCGCACCGGGTGGCATTCTATCTGTATGATCTTGCTAGCGAATTCCACTCACACTGGAATCGCGGGAAGGATGCGTCATATTTACGCTTCATTATCCAGAATGATCCAGAAATAACCGTGGCCCGGCTTGCACTTGTGCAGGCTGTTGTCACCGTTCTCGCCTCTGGGCTAACTTTGCTCGGCGTCGAGGCGCCTGAGGAGATGCGTTAGTCTCGCTCGGTGCCATTGGCACGCTGGACTTGGTCGTTTGTGATCCGTCCAAGAACCGACCGAGTGCGACGCCAGTACCGGAAACGGGATGAGTATGGCGGACGACAACAGGCTTAAATCCTATCGGTCAAATGACCCGTACCGGCGTGCGCCTGAGCCTGCGCGCGAGCCGGCGGGCACCGATCCGCTGGCGGAACTCGCCAGGCTGATCGGTCAGAACGATCCCATGGGTGATTTCGGACGCCGCGGAGCCGCAACCGTCGAGCGTTACGCCGCGCGAGCGCGCGCCGCAGTGGCCGCCGCAGACCTCCGCACCGGCGTTCGCCTCGCCGCAATACGCCGAGCCACGCCCCGCGAGCCGGGATGTCTATGCGCCGGTCGCCGAGGAATTCGACAGCCCGCTCGCCGTGCTCGCCGCCCGCGCCGAGGCCCGGCGCGCCGAGATCCAGCCGCAGCCGCGGTCGGCTCCGCGCTACGAGGCCGATCAGCAGTTCGCCGCTTACACGGACGACCGCATCCCCGCGCCTGAGCAGCAGGCCCATGGGCACGAGGAGGTAGCGGACGAGGCCTACTACCAGGATGAGGCCCCGCTCGACCCGAACGACGACCAGGTCTACGACGACGCGCCGCGCGCGCGCCGCCGTGGCGGTCTGGCGACTGCGCTGGCGCTGGTCGGTTGCGCGTTGCTGGGCACGGCCGGCGCCTATGCCTATCGCAGCTATTCGGTTCCTTCCGGCACGAAAGAATCGCCACCGGTCATCGTCGCGGACCAGACGCCGACCAAGCTGGCGGCTGCCCCGCAGGCGGATCCGCAAGCCGGCAAGTCGATCAGCGAGCGCTTCGCCAATGCGGCGAGCCCGGACAATCTGGTATCGCGCCAGGAGGAGCCGGTCGCGCTGCCCGAGCCGGTGACGCCGCCGGCGCCGCGCGCGTGGTGCTGCCGTCGCCGGTGCCGCCCGCCAGCACGAACCCGCCTGCGGCCAGTGCTCAGTCGTCCGCAACGACGCCGGAGGGAGCGCCCAAGAAGGTGCGCACGGTGACCATTCGTCCGGATGGAAACGACCCCAGCGGCCGTCCGGTCAGCGGCAACGCAAATTCTCAGACCACACCGTCGGCGCCGCGCGCCGCCGCGCCGCCGCACAAAAACGGCAACGCGCCGCTTTCGCTCAGCCCGCAGGGCCAGCCGGCGGACAGCGCCCCGCGCGCCCGGACCGCGGCACGCGAGCCCGCCGTCGGCGCGGCTTCGTCCGGCAGCAGTTACGTGGTGCAGCTTTCCTCGCAGAAGACCGAGGCCGAGGCGCAGGCTTCGTTCCGGGCGCTCCAGGACAAGTTCCCGAACGAGCTCGGCGGCCGTCAGCTCATCGTCCGGCGGGCCGATCTCGGCGCCAAGGGCGTGGTCTATCGCGCCAATGTCGGGCCGTTCGCATCGGCCGGCGAAGCGCAGCAGTTCTGTGCAAGCTACAAGGCCGCCGGCGGACAGTGCATCGTCCCCAACAACTAAGCGCAGCCGCTTGACGCTCGCGGCCTGCGCACGTTAATGCGCGCGCATGGCCGCTCACGCCTTCATCGCAGGACTTTCCGGAGCGGCGATCACGCCGCAGGAACGCGCGTTCCTGCGTGACGCGCAGCCCTGGGGGCTGATCCTGTTCAAGCGCAACGTCGAGACGCCGGAGCAGGTGCGCCGGCTGGTCGAGGATGGCCGCGCTGCACTTGGGTATGCGGCGCCGGTGCTGATCGACCAGGAGGGCGGCCGCGTGCAGCGGCTCGGTCCGCCGCATTGGCCGAGCTATCCGCCCGGCGCGGTTTATGGCCGGCTCTACCAGCGCGACCGCGCCAGCGGGCTTGCGGCTGCGCGGCTCGGCGCCCGGCTGATCGCGCACGATCTGATCGCGCTCGGCATCGACGTCGACTGCCTGCCGCTCGCCGATGTCCCGGTCGCCGCCGCCGATCCGGTGATCGGCGACCGCGCCTATGGCGACACGCCCGAGCAGGTGGCGGCGGTGGCCGCCGCGGTGGCCGCCGGGCTGATGGATGGCGGCGTCCTGCCGGTCCTCAAGCATCTGCCGGGCCACGGCCGGGCCGCGGCCGACAGCCATCTCAAGCTGCCGGTCGTCGAGACCGACCGGGCCACCCTCGAAGCCACTGATTTCGCGGCGTTTCGTCCGCTTTGTGGATTACCGCTCGGAATGACCGCCCACGTCGTGTTTACCGCCTACGATCCCCTCGCGCCGGCCACGACTTCGGTCACAATGATAGGGCAAGTGATTCGCGATTCGATCGGGTTTCGGGGGCTGTTGATGAGCGACGACCTCTCCATGGGGGCGCTTTCGGGTTCGCTCGCCGAGCGCACGCGCGCGGCGCTGGCGGCGGGTTGCGATCTCGTCCTGCACTGCAACGGCAAGCTCGACGAGATGACCGAGGTCGCCGCCGCATCGCCGCGGCTCGCGGGCGAGGCGTTGCGGCGGGCCGAGGCGGCGCTCGCTTGCCGCCGGCGCCCGGATCCGATCGACGAGGCGCAGGCTCGCAAGACCTTCGCGGGCCTCATCGCCGCCGAGCATGCCTCGGCACGGATGACGACATGAGCGCGGACGAAGCAAAATTCGAAGCCGACCTCGAGGCCGATCTCGCCACCGGCGAGCAGGCGCTGGTGGTCGATGTCGAGGGCTTCGAAGGTCCGCTCGATCTGCTGCTCGCGCTGGCGCGCCAGCAGAAGGTCGACCTCGCGAAGATCTCGATCCTGGCGCTCGCCGACCAGTATCTCACCTTCATCGAGGAGGCGCGCAAGCTTCGCCTCGAGCTCGCCGCCGATTACCTGGTGATGGCGGCCTGGCTCGCCTACCTCAAGTCGCGCCTGCTCTTGCCCGATCTGAACGCGCCGGAAGGCCAGAGCGCCGAAGACATGGCGACTGGCGCTGGCGCTGCGGCTCAAGCGGCTGGAAGCGATCCGCGAGGTGGCGCAGCAATTGTTCGGCCGCCCGCAGCTCGACCGCGACGTGTTTCGCCGGGGCAATCCGGAGCCGATCGCCCACATCAAGCACCCGCAATGGTCGGCGACGCTCTACGACCTGCTCACCGCCTATTCGCGGCAGCGCCAGCAGACTGCGCTCGCGCGGGTGCGGTTCGCCAAGCGCACGGTCTGGTCGCTCGCCGAGGCGCGCGAGGCGCTGGAGCGCCTGATCGGCCAGACCACGGACTGGACCTGTCTCGACGAATTCCTGCTGTCGTATGTGGTCGAGCCCTCGCTGCGTTCGACCGTCCTGGCATCGAGCTTTGCTTCGACGCTGGAAATGGTGCGCGAGGGCGTGATGGAGGTGAACCAGCACGAGGCGTTTGCGCCGATCTATGTGCGCAAGCGCCAGAGCGCCGTAAGCGGGGGACCCGATCCAGGCGTGGCGGCGCCTGGGAGCGGCGAGGGATGAGGAGGCCTTGAGGCTATGCCGAAATTGAAAGTGGTCATGTCGCAAGACGAAGTTGACAGCGTTCCCGAGGACAACGTGCCGGAAAAGCGGGCCGAGGAATTGCGCCTCCTGGAGGCGATGCTGTTCGCCTCGGCGGCGCCGCTCGACGAGAAGGAGCTGGCCGCGCGGCTGCCGCAGGGCATCGACGTGCGCGCGGCGCTGGTGCGGCTGCAGCAGGATTACGCGGCGCGCGGCGTCAACCTGATGCGGGTCGGCGGCAAGTGGACCTTCCGCACCGCCAACGATCTGTCCTGGCTGCTCAGCAAGGAGACGGTCGAGACGCGCAAGCTTTCGCGCGCCGCGATCGAGACGCTCGCCATCATCGCCTATCACCAGCCGGTGACGCGTGCGGAGATCGAGGACATCCGCGGCGTGACCACGTCGAAAGGCTCGGTCGACGTGCTGCTGGAGACCGGCTGGATCAAGCCGCGCGGACGGCGCAAGGGGCCGGGCCGCCCGCTGACCTATGGCACGACGCCCGAGTTCCTGTCGCATTTCGGGCTCGACGCGGTCGGCGATCTGCCGGGGCTGGAGGAACTCAAAGGCTCCGGCCTGCTCGATGGGCGGCTGCCGCCGGGCTTCGCGGTGCCGATGCCGTCCGACGATCCGGCGTTGCGCGAGGACGAGGACCCGCTCGAGCCGGGCGATCTCGATCTGGGGCTCGCGCCGCCTGCGGAGCGGGTCGCGGAAGATTGAAGGGCGTCCTCGGCCGCAATTTCGGTTAATGCGGCCAAAGGCCGCTAAACCAGCCGTTCCAAGCACTTGCAGCCAGGCTTTGGCCGCGATTGCGCGGTCGGCGGGGCGGCTGCAGTCCTTGTTTTTGCGGCACTTCGAGCCTAGTTTCTCGCCAAACGCCCAGACACGGGATGGGCCGCCGTCGTTCAGGAGGATTTGGTATGGGCTCGTTCAGCTTGTGGCACTGGATCGTGGTGGCGGTGATCGTCCTCCTGATGTTCGGCGGCCGCGGAAAGATTTCGTCGCTGATGGGCGACTTCGCCGAGGGCATCAAGGCCTTCAAGAAGGGCATGACCGAGGACGACACCGCCAAGGTCGAGCCCGCCAAGACCGAGCCCGGCAAAATCATCGATCACCAGGCTGCCCAGGCGAGCCAGCAGCCGCAGACCGAGCCGCGCAAGGCCAGTTGATATTCGGCGAGGCCATCCGGCGGCGATGAGCGGGGAAGGGGCGCCGGACCAGGTTCGCGCCCCTTGGAGTTGACGCTTCCATGTTCGACATCAGTTGGGGCGAGCTGCTGCTGATCGGCGTGGTCGCCCTGATCGTCATCGGTCCGAAGGAACTGCCCGCCGTGCTGCGCACGGTCGGACAGTGGATGACCAAGTTGCGCCGCATGGCCAACGAGTTCCAGGGCCAGTTCCAGGAAGCGATCCGCGAAGCCGAGATGGCCGACCTCAAGAAGGAGGTCGACGACCTCGCCACGCAGGCGAAGAGCTACACCCATTTCGATCCGCTCGCCGACGTGCAGAAGGAGATCGAGAAGACGATGGCCGACAAGCCGGCGGAAGCGGCAACGGCCGTGACCGAGCAGCCGGCCGAGGCCGCGGCGATGGCCGAGACGCCGCCGGTCGAGACCATCGCGTCCGAGCCCGCGATAACGGGGCGCACGCCCGCCGATGCGGCGGTCGAAAGCGCGATGCGGGCCGTGGCCGAACTCAACGCCGAAATGCCTGTGCCTGACGCGGGCGGCGACTTCGCCGCGCCTCCGGCGCCGGCCGCTGCCGCACCGCCTCCGCGTCGAGACCATCGCCGCGCCCGCTCCCGTCGTCGAGACCGTTGCCGCACCGCCTCCCGTCGAGACCGTTGCCGCGCCGGCTCCGATCGTCGAGGCCGTGGCGCCGCCCGCGCCCGAACCTGCGCCAACGCCGCCGCCTGCACCCGCCAAGCCTGCCGTGGCGGCCGTCGTGCTGGATGAGGACGACTGGCCGGTGCCCGCGAGCTTCAAGGAACCGCTCGGTCCCAAGCGCAATACGGGGTCCGGATGACCCACGAGGACATCGAGGCGACCAAAGCGCCGCTGATGGATCACCTGATCGAGCTGCGCTCGCGGCTGATCAAGGCGCTGATCGCATTCGTGATCTGCTTCATCGGCTGCTTCTTCTTCGCCAAGACCATCTTCAACGTGCTGACCTGGCCCTATGTCTGGGTGGCGGGGCCGGAAAGCTCGAAGTTCATCTACACCGGGCTGCTCGAATATTTCATGGTGCAGCTCAAGCTCGCGATGTTCGGCGCCGCCTTCATCTCGTTCCCGATCGCCGCGACCCAGATCTACATGTTCGTCGCGCCGGGCCTCTACCGGCAGGAGCGGCAGGCGTTCCTGCCGTACCTGATCGCGACGCCGATCTTCTTCTTCCTCGGCTCGATGGTGGTCTATTTCCTGGTCTGGCCGATGCTGGCGCGGTTTTCGCTGAGCATGCAGCAGGCCGGCAGCGACGGGCAGGCGGCGATCGAGTTGCTGCCCAAGGTCGAGGACTATCTCGCGCTGCTGATGCGGCTCATCTTCGCGTTCGGCATCGCGTTCCAGCTGCCGGTGATCCTGACCCTGCTCGGCCGGGTCGGCTTTCTCACCTCCGACCAGCTCAAGGCCAAGCGGCGCTACTTCATCGTCGGCGCATTCGTGCTGGCGGCGGTGCTGACGCCGCCGGACGTGCTGAGCCAGCTCTCGCTCGCGATCCCGCTGATGCTGCTCTACGAAGGCTCGATCTGGTCGGTGAAGCTGGTCGAGAAGAGCGCCGCGGCCGACAAGGCCAAGCAGGCGGCGGAGGCGGCTGCCAAGCCGGCCGAGTGAGCGCGCGATTGCGCTCTGCCGGCCGTTTCAATCCGCAGTGGTGAAGAGCGGTATCGCCAACATACATCGCCAACATAAGTTATTGAAAATTCAACGTCCGGTTAATGGTTATTTTGCCGATCTGGACGACGCTGGACGGCTATTGAACCGGGATTGCACTTCGTCGGTCAGGACCGACCGAAATGACGCCACATGCGCAGTCGCTGATCGATCAGCTCGACACGGCGCTCGCGCGAGCGCCGGCGGCGCAGCACGTCACGATCCTGCGCGAGTTCACCGCGCTGTTTCTGCGCGGCGCGGCATCCTGTTCCGAACGGCAGCTGGAGATCTTCAACAGCGTCATGGTGCGCCTGATGAAGAACACCGATCGCTCGCTCGCTGCTCGACGTCAGCCGGCAACTGGCGACGATCGGGAATGCGCCGGCGTCCGTCATCGGCCAGTTGTCGCGCAACGACGACATCACCATCGCCGGGCCGGTGCTGGAGAAATCCACCGTCCTGACCGATGAGAACCTGATCGACGTCGCCAAGGTCAAAAGCCAGGATCATCTTTCGGCGATCGCCGCCCGCGCGCAGGTCAACGAGCCGGTGACCGACGTTCTGGTCGAACGCGGCAACGCCGATGTCGCCCAGCGCGTGCTGGCCAATCAGGGCGCGCGGCTGTCCGAAATGGGTTTCGTCAGGCTGGTCGACGGCGCCCGGCGCGACAAGACGCTGGCCGAGGCGGTCGCCAAGCGGCCGGATCTCCCGCCCGAACTCAAGCCGTTCCTCAAGATGTCGCTCGGCTGACGCGGCCGGCTCCGGCGCGGGTCGTCGTTGCATCCCTGGGTTCGGATATTGGTCGCTCTGGCCGGTGGCGGCCCTTCGGCGAGAGGGTTAAGAATGCCGCGCGGGCGCTGCTATAAGACGGCGCTGATTCCTCGACCGAGCCGGTTCCCATGCACGACATCAAATGGATTCGCGAGAACAAGGACGCGTTCGACCGCGGCCTGACGCGGCGCGGGCTGCCTCCCGAGGCCGACCGGCTCTTGGCGATCGACGAGCGCCGCCGCGCCGCGATCCAGAAGGCGGAGGCCGCGCAGGCGCGCCGCAACGCAGGCCTCCAAGGAGATCGGCGCCGCCAAGAAGAGCGGCGAGGAGGAGACCGCGCAGAAGCTGATGGCCGAAGTGGCGCGGCTCAAGGACGACGATGCCGAAGCTCGAGGCCGAGGAGAAGGCGGTCGTCAAGGAACTGGAGGACGCGCTCGCGACCATTCCGAACCTGCCGCTCGACGAGGTGCCGGACGGCACGGACGAGACACGGCAACGTCGAGCATCATCATTTCGGGCGCGAAGCGCGAACTACGGCTTCGCGCCCAAGCAGCATTTCGAGCTGGGCGAAGCGCTCGGCCAGATGGATTTCGAGACGGCCGCGAAGCTGTCGGGCGCGCGGTTCGTGGTGCTGAAGAGCGGGCTCGCGCGGATGGAGCGCGCGCTCGGGCAGTTCATGCTCGACGTGCATACGGGCGAGCATGGCTACACCGAGGTCGCGCCGCCGCTGCTGGTGCGCGACGATGTGATGTTCGGGACGGCGCAACTGCCGAAGTTTCGCGATGATCAATTTCTCGCGACGCGAACGATTACACGCGCCGACATGCTGATCGATGCTCTGAAGTATGCGAGCGATGCCGGATCGGAGCAGGATTCCGACGACGGAAGATCGAGTCTCGAGGCGCTCGTCGATGCGGACGCTCGAGCAGCAGCTCGCACTGATGAAGCGTCTCTGGCTCATCCCCACCGCCGAAGTCCCGCTCACCAATCTCGTGCGCGAATCCATCGTCGACGAAGCCGCAGCTGCCGATGCGGCTCACCGCCTGCACGCCGTGCTTCCGCGCCGAGGCCGGCGCCGCCGGCAAGGACACCCGCGGCATGATCCGCCAGCACCAGTTCACCAAGGTCGAGCTGGTCTCCATCACCACGCCCGAGCAGTCCAAGGACGAGCACGAGCGCATGCTGTCCTGCGCCGAGGAAATTTTGCGCCGGCTCGATCTGCACTACCGCGTGGTCACGCTCTGCACCGGCGACATGGGCTTTGCCTCGCAGAAGACCTACGACATCGAGGTCTGGCTGCCGGGCCAGAACATGTATCGCGAGATTTCGTCCTGCTCGGTCTGCGGCGACTTCCAGGCGCGGCGCATGAACGCGCGCTATCGCACCAAGGAGCGCGCAGTGCGCCACGTCCACACGCTCAACGGCTCCGGCGTCGCGGTCGGCCGCGCGCTGATCGCCGTGATGGAGACCTATCAGCAGGCGGACGGCTCGATCGCGGTGCCGGACGCGCTGCAGGGCTACATGGGCGGCATGAAAACGATCGAAAAACACTGATGCGCATCCTGGTCACCAACGACGACGGCATCCATGCGGAGGGGCTCGACGTCTGCGCCGAGATCGGCCGCGCGCTGTCCGACGACGTCTGGGTGGTCGCGCCGGAGTTCGACCAGTCCGGCGTCTCGCATTCGCTCTCGCTCAACGATCCGCTGCGGCTGCGCCAGGTCGACGAGCGCCGCTTCGCCGTCAAGGGCACGCCGACCGACTGCGTGATCATGGGCGCGCGCGCACATCCTCAAGGACCGCCCGCCCGACCTCGTGCTGTCCGGCGTCAACCGCGGCCGCAACGCCGGCGAGGACGTGATCTATTCCGGCACCGTCGCGGGCGCGGTCGAGGGCACGATTCTCGGCATTCCGTCGATCGCGCTGTCGCAGTCCTACACTGTCGCGCAGCGCGCCAGCCGCCGTACTGGGAGACGGCGATCAAGCACGGCCCCGACATCATCCGCCGCGTGCTCAAGGCCGGCATTCCGCACGACGTGCTGATCAACGTCAACTTTCCCGAATTGCCCGCCGGACGACGTCAAGGGCATCGCGGTGTCGGCGCAGGGCCGCAACCGCCAGGAGCGGCTGCAGATCGAGGGCCGCCAGGACGGTCGCGGCAATTCCTATTACTGGATCACCTATGTGCGCACCCGCGCGCAGCCGCCGATCGACGGCACCGACATCTCGGCGCTCGCCGACAACCGCATCGCGGTGACGCCGCTGCGGCTCGACATGACCGACGAGCCGTTCATGACCAAGCTCGCGGAGCTGTTCGGGGAGTGAGGCTCGGCTCGCGCGCTACGCCGTGCCCGCCATCCAGCGCCTGCTTGAGCATCTGCCGCAGCGCGTCGAGCTGGAACGGCTTCTGCAGGGTCGGCCGGTCCGCGGTGCGGCTCGGGCAGCCCGTGCTCGCCGTAGCCGGTCGCGAACACGAACGGCGTGCCGCGCGCGGCCAGCACGTCGGCGACCGGCGAGATCGGCGTCGCCGTTGAGATTGACGTCGAGGATGGCGAGGTCGAACTCGGCGGTCTTGGCCGCCTCCATCGCTTCGTCGATGCGGCCGGCCTGCGCCGACCACGGTGTAGCCGAGCTCCTCCAGCATGTCTTCCAGCAGCATGCGGATCATCATCTCGTCCTCGACGACGAAGATGCGCTTGGCCCGGGCGGGCGTTGCATCCGGCTGTGTCATGCGCCCTCCGCGCCGACAGCAAATTTCTGCCGATCGACCCGCCGCGCTGTGGCCTCGTGCGTGGTAGCATCCGGTCCTGAGTAACGGCTAGAGGCCCCGGATTGTTCCGCACCGGCCGTTGGATCCACGCCCGTCCGGCGGCCATATCCGGGCCATGTCCAGTCGCACAGGGGGCAAGTCCGTGTCCAGCGATACGCCCGCCAGCGTCGGCCGCATGCAGTTCCTGCTCGACCTGCGCCGGCGCGGGATCAGCGATGCAGGCCGTGCTGCGCGCCATGGACGAGGTGCCGCGCGAGCATTTCGTCGAAGCCTCCCTGACGGAAAGCGCCTATGCCGACCAGGCGCTGCCGATCGCCTGCGGGCAGACCATCAGCCAGCCCTATGTGGTCGCCTACATGACCGAGCAGCTCGGCGTGAAGCCGGAGCACCGCGTGCTCGAGGTCGGCACCGGCTCGGGCTATCAGGCGGCGGTGCTGTCGCGGCTCGCCCGCGAGGTGGTCAGCATCGAGCGCTACCGGACGCTGGCGGAGACCGCGCGCAGCCGTCTCGCGACGCTCGGCTACAGCAATGTCGAGGTCCGCCACGGCGACGGTCTGGCCGGCGTGCCCGAGCACGCGCCCTTCGACCGCATCATCGTGACGGCCGCGGCCGAGACGATCCCGGATGCGCTGGTGACGCAGCTCGCCGACGGTGGTGTGATGATCCTGCCGCTCGGGCCGCACGGCGGCGTGCAGCGGCTCGTCAAAGTGACGAAGGGCGGAGGGCGGCCTCAAGCAGGAGGAGCTGATCGGGGTGCGCTTCGTGCCGCTGCTGCCCGGCCAGGCTCGCGAATTGTAATGAATTTGACCATCAATTGGGTAAGGTTGAGGCAAAGTAATCGCTTAAAGTCTTATTTACCCGCCACGTGTTAACTCGGCCCTGCGTGGATTGCGCGTGTGTTGCGTAAGAGTGGTGGGGCAATGGTTGGCGTGGTCGAGCGATTGCGCTCGCGGTTTTTGCCGTCGGCGTCCGTGTTGGCGCTGGTGCTTTCGGCGTAGCCGGGTGCAGCGGAGAAGCGACCCGCTTCAACAGCAATCCCTACGCCGGCAATCCCGAGGCCACCGGATCGATTCAACAGCAGCAGGCAGCGCCTGCCGGCCGCATCGAGAGCCGGCCGCTGCCGCCCGCAACCGCGCAGCAGCAGCCGGTCGCCAGCCAGCCCGCGACGGTCGCCACCGGCGCCGGCACTGTCGGCGGCGGCAAGGGGATGGCGTCGTACACGCCGCCGCCCGCGCATGCCGCGCCGCGTCCGGCGTCGCCCGACGTCACCGGATCGGTTCCGGCGGTCAAGCCCGCAGCGCCATCCGGAAGCTGGAACTGGGACGGCGGCACCGCGGTCACGGTCGCGCAGGGCGACACGGTCGACGCCATCTCGCGCAAATACGGCGTGCCCGCATCCGCCATCATGCAGGCCAACAACCTGGTTCCGCCGGCGATCCTCTATGCCGGCCAGCAACTCGTCATCCCGCGCTACCAGAGCAATGCATCGCCGGTCGCGACCACCGGCGCACCCGCCACGCGTGTCGCCGCTCCCGTCACTCCGGCGGCGCCGGCCCGGCCGGTCGTCGCGGCCGCACCCGCCGGCAATCCGGGCGTGCACGTGGTGGCGCAGGGCGAGACGCTGAGCAAGATCGCGCGGCTCTACGGCAAGTCGGTCGTCGAGATTGCCAAGGCCAACAGCCTGCAGCCGAACTCGGCGCTGCGGATCGGCGAGCGCCTGGTCATTCCGGGCGTCCGCGTGACGTCCAAGAAAGGCACCGCGGTTGCGCAGGCCCAGGTGCCGAATGAGCCGTCGGCCGAGCCGGCCCCACAGCAGCATCAGTCATCGCGTCGCCGGCGCCGGAGAGCGCGAAGGACAGCGTGAAGACCGCGGAGGCGACCGGCGGGCTGCCGGCGTTCCGCTGGCCGGCGCAGGGCCGCGATCATCGCGGGCTTCGGCTCCTCGCCGAA
The DNA here is from genome assembly GCA_963749815.1 of uncultured Alphaproteobacteria bacterium. Classification (GTDB taxonomy): domain Bacteria; phylum Pseudomonadota; class Alphaproteobacteria; order Rhizobiales; family Xanthobacteraceae; genus VAZQ01. The sequence continues at coordinate 147,703 of CAVVON010000027.1, forward strand.
CGGCTCGCAGAACGACGGCATCAACCTCGCCGTGCCCGAGGGCACGCCGGTGAAGGCCGCCGAGGACGGCGTCGTCGCCTATGCCGGCAACGAGCTCAAGGGCTACGGCAATCTGGTGCTGGTGCGCCATCCCAACGGCTACGTCACCGCCTACGCGCACGCCAAGGAACTGATGGTCAAGCGCGGCGATCAGGTCAAGCGCGGGCAGGTGATCGCGCAAGTCCGGCCAGACCGGCAACGTCAACGCGCCGCAGTTGCACTTCGAGATCCGCAAGGGCGCGACCCCGCTCGACCCGATGCGCTTCCTCAAGGGCGCGTAACGTGCTTGCTCAGCTTCACGCTCGAGCTTCACGCCGAGCCGTCCCGCCAGATCCTGCACGTATTGCCACGCCACGCGGCCGGAACGCGCGCCGCGCGTGGTCGCCCATTCGAGCGCTTCGCGCGCGCAGCGTGTCGCGCTTCGACCGGAATGCTGGAAATGCGCGACATAGCCCTCGACCATCGCGAGATATTCGTCCTGGCTGCAGCGGTGGAAGCCGAGCCACAGCCCGAAGCGGTCGGACAGCGAGACCTTCTCCTCGACCGCCTCGCCCGGATTGATCGCGGTCGAGCGCTCGTTCTCGACCATGTCGCGCGCCATCAGGTGGCGGCGGTTCGAGGTGGCATAGAACACGACATTGTCGGGCCGGCCTTCGATGCCGCCTTCGAGCACGGCCTTGAGCGACTTGTAGCTCGTGTCCTCGACCTCGAAGGAGAGGTCGTCGCAGAACACGATGAAGCGGTAGGGCGCGCCGCGCAGGTCAGCGCCATCAGGTCGGGCAGGCTCTCGATGTCCTCGCGGTGGATCTCGATCAGCTTGAGCGGACCGGTGCCCGCCTTGCCGCGCGCATGCGCGGCGTTGACCGAGGCATGCACCGCCTTGACCAGCGAGGACTTGCCCATGCCGCGCGCGCCCCAGAGCAGCGCGTTGTTGGCCGGCAGGCCCTTGGCGAAGCGCTCGGTGTTCTCGACCAGCACGTCGCGCATGCGGTCGATGCCCTTGAGCAGCGACATCTCGACGCGATTGACCCGCGGCACCGGCACCAGCCGTCCGCCGATCGGGGTACCAGACGAAGGCGTCGGCGGCGGTAAAGTCGGGCGCGACCGCCGCGCTCGGCGCCAGCCGCTCCAGCGCCGCGGCGATCCGCTCCGAGGCGTCCGCGGGGATTGGCGCAGGGACCGCCTTGGGCGGGCGCTGGACGGCCGCGGACGAGGGCTTTTTGACGCGTTTGGCCATGGGGTTCCCTGAGTTGCGCCAGTCCCTTAGCGAGGCGGCGGCAGGGCCGCAAGATCGGGCCTTTTCACGAGCATATCCGAGCCCGGCCACGGCCAGAGCAGCGTTGCAATTGGGCCACTCCCCGCTATAGTCCGCGCCGATTTCAGCCGCCCCGGCCCAAACGCGAGGGAGGCTCTAAAAACCCACCCGCCCGAGGATCATAGGGGACAAACGATGTTCGTGACGCCGGCTTTTGCCCAGGCCAGCAACCTCCTGGGCGGCGACAGCATGCTGCTGCAGCTGCTGCCGTTCGTCCTGATCTTCGTCATCATGTATTTCCTGATCCTGCGGCCGCAGCAGCGGCGGGCGAAGGAGCATCAGGAGCTGATCAAGAACTTGCGCCGTGGCGACACGGTCATTACCTCAGGTGGCCTCGTCGGCAAGGTCACCAAGGTGGTCGACGACGAGCAGATCGAAGTCGAAATCGCCGACGGGGTGCGGGTGCGCCAGGTGCGCTCGATGGTGACGGGCGTCCGCGCCAAGGGCGAGCCGGTCAAGGACGAAGCCGCCAGCTGATCGCGGCGGCACGGGAATTCGAGCGGCATGGTCAACTTATCTGAGCTGAAGTCGGCGGCGCGGCGCGGGCTCGGCAATGCCACCGGCGCTTCCATGCGCGCGATCGTGCGGCGGCGTAAGGAGATCGCGATCCTGCTCACCGCGCTGGTGGTGTGCCTGTTCGCCGTTCCGAATTTCCTTCCCGAAAAGACGGTGCAGAGCTGGCCGAAATGGGCGCAGCGCCACGTCGTGCTGGGCCTCGACCTGCAAGGCGGCTCGCACATCCTGCTCGAGGTCGACGCCAGCGACGTGCGCCGGCAGAAGCTCGAGACCTTGCGCGACGACATCCGCCGGGTGCTGCGCGACGCGCGCATCACGCTCGCCGGCGCGCCGGCGATCCGCGGCAATACCATCGACGTGCGCGTGCGCGAGGTCGACGTGGCGGCGGCGCTGCCGAAGCTGCGCGATCTGTCGCAGCCGCTGGGCGGCTTCCTCGGTTCGACCGGCGCCCGCGCGCTCGACATCGTCAATGCGGGCGGCGGGCTGATCCAGCTCACCGTCACCGAGCCGGCGCTGATCGAGCGCACCCGCCAGGTGGTCGACCAGTCGATCGAGATCATCGAGAAGCGCGTCAATCAGCTCGGCCTGGTCGAGCCGTCGATCCAGCGCCAAGGCGTCGACCGCATTCTGGTGCAGGTGCCGGGCCTCGGCGACCCGCAGGAGCTCATCAAGCTGATCGGCACGACGGCCAAGCTGTCCTTCCGTCTGGTCGACCAGTCGATGTCGGCGGAACAGGCGCAGCAGACGCGCCCGCCGCCGGAATCCGAGATCGTCAAAGGCTCGAAGGCCGACGGCGTGCCGTTCTATCTGCTCGAAAAGCGCGAAATCGTCACCGGCGAAGAACTGGTCGACGCGCAGCCGGGCTTCGACCAGCGCACCAGCGAGCCGATCGTGACCTTCCGCTTCAATGCGTCCGGCGCGCGCAAGTTCGCGCAGGTGACGCGCGACAATATCGGCCGTCCGTTCGCCATCGTGCTCGACAACGAGGTCATTTCCGCACCGGTCATCCGCGACGCCATCACCCAGGGCTCCGGCCAGATTTCCGGCAACTTCACGGTCGAGTCGGCGACCAATCTGGCGATCCTGCTGCGCGCCGGCGCGCTGCCGGCCAAGCTGACCGTCATCGAGCAGCGCGTGGTCGGCGCGGGTCTCGGCCAGGACTCGATCGAGAAGGGCCGCCAGGCGTCCTATTTCGGCGCCGCGCTGGTGGTCGTCTTCATGGTCGTGACCTACGGCCTGTTCGGCGTGTTCGCCAGCATCGCGGTCGGCATCAACGTCGGCATGATCTTCGGCATCCTGTCGCTGCTCAACGCTACGCTGACCCTGCCGGGCATCATCGGCGTGGTGCTGACCATCGGCATCGCGGTCGACAGCAACGTGCTGATCTACGAGCGCATCCGCGAAGAGGTGCGCATCCGCGAGAAAGAGGTCAGCAGCCGCTCCCGCGGGCGCGCCGACGACATCCCGCATAACGCCATCAAGGCCGGCTTCGACCGGGCGCTCGCGACCATCCTGGACTCCAACATCACGACCTTCATCGCGGCGGCGGTGCTGTTCTTCATCGGTACCGGGCCCGTGCGCGGTTTCGCGGTGACGCTCGGCATCGGCATCGTCACCACGGTTTTCACCGCGTTCACGCTGACGCGGCTGATGGTGGAGAAGTGGGAGAGAACCACGCGCCCGAAACAGCTCGCGATTTCATAAGGCGGCACCGTGCGCTTGCATCCCTCCATTCCGCTCGTTCGCATCATCAAGGACGACACCAAGTTCGGGTTCATGCGCTTCCGGCGCATCAGCTTTCCGATCTCGGCCGTGCTGTCGATCGCGGCGATCCTGCTGTTCTTCTTTCACGGGCTGAATTTCGGCATCGACTTCATCGGCGGCACGCTGATCGAGGTGCAGTCGAAGACCGGGCCCGCCGATCTCGCCAAGATGCGCACGACCCTGGGCGGGCTCGGCCTCGGCGACGTGCAATTGCAGCAGTTCGGCGCCCCGACCGACGTGCTGATCCGCGTCGCGCAGCAGCCGGGCGGCGAGCAGGCGCAGCAGGCGGCGATCACCAAGGTGCGCGAGGCGCTCGGCACCGACGTCGACTATCGCCGCATCGAGGTGGTGGGACCGCGCGTGTCGACCGAGCTCTTGGCCTACAGCACCATCGGTCTCGGGCTCGCGATCCTGTCGATCCTGGTCTATCTCTGGTTCCGGTTCGAATGGCAGTTCGCGCTCGGCGCCATGATCGCCAACGTGCACGATCTCGTGCTGACGATCGGCTACATGTCGCTGACGCAGATCGACTTCGACCTCGCCAGCATCGCGGCGCTGCTGACCATTCTCGGCTACTCGCTCAACGACACGGTGGTGATCTACGACCGCATCCGCGAGAACCTGCATTCCTACAAGGGCAACGAGCCGATCTCGGACCTGCTCGACTCCTCGATCAACTCGACGCTGTCGCGCTCGATCATCACCCACCTGACCGTCACGCTGGCGTTGCTGGCGCTGCTGTTCTTCGGCGGCCATGCGATCCACAGCTTCACCGCCACCATGATCTTCGGCGTGGTGCTGGTCGGCACCTACACGTCGGTGTTCATCGCCGCGCCGATCCTGATCTATCTCGGCGCCGGCGTGATGGGCAAAGAGAACAAGCAGGCGGCGGCCGAGCGGATGGCCCGCCCGTAGCGGAATGCCGCGGCCTTTTGCGCCGCGCCCGGCCTGACCGATGCAGGATGCATTCGCCCATTGCGAGGCGCTGGTGCGGGCGGCCGACAAGGACCGCTTTCTGTCGACCTTGTTCGCGCCCGCCGATCGCCGCCCGGGGCTGTTTGCGCTCTATGCCTTCAATATCGAGATCGCCCGCGTGCGCGAGGCGGTGCGCGATCCGGTGGCGGGCGAGATCAGGCTGCAATGGTGGAGCGATGCGCTCAGTGGCGAGGCCCGCGGCGACGCGGACGCCAATCCGGTTGCGGCGGCGCTGCTCGGCGACGGTGGAGCGCTACGGCCTCTCGGTCCGTTGCCTGCGGGACCTGGTGGACGCGCGCGCGGTTCGATCTTTACGACGAGCCGATGGCGACGCTCGCCGATCTCGATGCGCTATGCCGACGGCGTCTCGAGCAATCTGGTCAGCCTGGCCGCGCTCATTCTCGATGCCGGCCACACGTCCAATGCGCTGGCCACCGCGGCCGGCCGTGCCTATGCGATTGCGGGGCTGCTGAAAGCGTTCCCCGCGCATGCCGCGCGCGGCCAGCTTTATGTGCCGGTCGAGGTGCTGCAACGCCATGGCGCCGACCGGATCGCTGCGCTGTCCGGCCCGGCCGCGCCGCCGCTGCGGGCGGCGCTCGCCGAGATGCGGGCGACCGTGCGCGATCTGCTGACCTGGGGACGCGGCTTGATCGACGGCGCGCCGCCGCAGTTCCTGCCCGCGCTGCTGCCCGTTGCGCTGGTCGGCCCGACGCTCGATCGCATGGATCGGCCGGACTACGATCCGTTTGTGCCGGTCGACATCCCGCAATGGCGCCGGCAATGGCTGATCTGGCGGGCATCGCGGCGGCCTGCGCGGATTTTCGTAGCGACGCGCTATTCGGCCGCGACCGCGCGGGCGCCGAGCCAGTGCTCCAGGTCGTCGAGCGCGCGGCGGGACAGCGCCTGCTTCTTCGCCAGGGTCTTGTCGGTGCCGCGCAGGCGCTGGCCGTCGGCGTCGCGGGACGGCGCCTGCGGCGAGCGGCGGAAACAGCCCGAAGTTGACGTTCATCGGCTGGAAGGAGCGCGGGCCGGCATCGATGGTCTCGACGTGCCCGCCGGTGATGTGGCGCGAGCAGCGCGCCGTGCGCGGTGGTCGGCGGCGGCGCGATCAGCGGCTCGCCGAGCCGTTCGGCGGCGGCGAAGCGGCCGGCCAGCAGTCCGATCGCGGCCGACTCCACATAGCCTTCGCAGCCGGTGATCTGGCCGGCGAAGCGCAGCCGCGGCTCGGCCTTGAGCCGCAGCGTCTGCGTCGAGCAGCTTCGGCGAGTTGAGGAAGGTGTTGCGGTGGACGCCGCCGAGCCGCGCGAACTCCGCGCGCTCCAGCCCCGGAATGGTGCGGAAGATGCGCGTCTGCTCGCCGTGCTTGAGCTTGGTCTGGAAGCCCACCATGTTGAACAGCGTGCCCAGCCGATTGTCCTGGCGCAGCTGCACGACCGCATAGGCCTTCACGTCCGGCGCGTGTTCGTTGGTGAGGCCGAACGGCTTCATCGGGCCGTGGCGCAGCGTCTCGGGGCCGCGCTCGGCCATCACCTCGACCGGCAGGCAGCCGTCGAAATAGGGCGTGCTCGCTTCGAATTCGTGGAAGGCGACCTTGTCGGCGGCGACGAGCGCATCGACGAAGGCGTCGTATTGCGCGCGCGTCAGCGGGCAGTTGATGTAGTCGGCGCCAGTGCCGCCGGGCCCCACTTTGTCGTAGCGCGATTGCAGCCAGGCGACCGACATGTCGATCGAGTCGCGATGCACGATCGGCGCGATGGCGTCGAAGAAGGCGAGCGCATCCTGCCCGGTCCGCGCCGCGACCGCCGCAGCCAGCGCCGGCGAGGTGAGCGGACCGGTGGCGATAATGACGCTGTCCCAGGCGTCCGGCGGCAGCCCGTCGATCTCCTCGCGGCGGATCTCGATCAGCGGATGCGCCTCGATCGCGGCCGTCACCGCTTCGGCAAAGCCGTCGCGGTCGACCGCGAGCGCGCCGCCGGCCGGCACCTGGTTGGCGTCGGCGCAGCGCATGATCAGCGAGCCGAGCCGGCGCATTTCGGCGTGCAGGAGGCCAACGGCGTTGTGCTCCGCATCGTCGGAGCGGAACGAGTTCGAGCAGACGAGTTCGGCCAGCGAATCGGTCTTGTGGGCGGCGGTGGTATTCGAAGGCCGCATTTCGTGCAGGACCGCCGGGACCCCGCGGGCCGCGAGTTGCCAGGCGGCCTCAGCTGCCGGATAATCCGCCGCCGACAATGTGGACGGCTTGCAACGCTGTCACGCTCATGGGAGAGGAATACCCTTGTCACGGGGGGGCGACAATGGAATTGGGCCGAATTGCCGGCGAATTGGTCGTATTGGTTCCATGAACACGCGCACGCTCCTGGCCGCACTGGCGGTCACGCTCTGGGGAATGCCGCCATCGCACGCCTACGATGCGTCGATCACGCATGCTTATAATTATTATTCGCTGAGCGTTCCGACCCCGGCGAGCGTCATCATCTGTCACGGCTTCGGCTGCGACCGCCGCACCGAAATCGGTCTCGGCAAGGGCGACCACGGCAAGCTTGCAGCCCTGATGGCGCCGGGCAAGGCGTCGTCGGCGGCCGAGCGCACTGCGGTCGCGGCCGGCGGTCGCCTGGTTCGACAAGCGGGTCGGTCCGCAGGCCGGGACGGTCAACCGGATCGCCCGCGCCAGCGCCTTCACCAAGAGCGGTCCCGGCCAGATGGACTGCATCGACACCAGCCGCAACACCACGACCTTGCTGATCGTGCTGGATCAGCTGAAGCTGCTGCGCTTCCACCAGGTCGAGGCGCCGGTGGCGCGCGGTTTCCTCATCGACGGCCGCGGCCCGCACGCCACCGCGGTGCTGCGGGAGAGCAAGGGCGGCCAGAAATGGGCGTTCGACAACTGGACCCGAAAATACGGGGACAAGCCCGACGTCATGCCGCTCGAGAAGTGGATGGCGGAGTAGGGGCGGCCGCAGTCCACGAGCTGGCGGCTCCCCAAAAAGCAAAAGCGCCCGCGCGAGGCGGGCGCTTTTGGCCGGCTAGGCAACCTGATCAGTTGCTGTGAGCCGCGTCCCAGGCCACCCGGGGGATGTCCGACCGGCTGATGCCGATATCGGCCAGTTCCCGGTCGCCCAGCTGATAGAGCTCCCGAAGGCTTTCGTTGTAGCGCCTCCAGGACTGGAGGAAGTTGATGATTGCGACGAGCATTGTAGTTTCCTTTCCGACTCCGGCTTCGGCCGGAATCAATCTCGACCCTGTAAATAGTCGTCTCTGCTGCACTGCAAAAGGTTTCATGCTGCGCTGCAGTCATGCAATAATTGCATATCTTAAGTCATTGTTTATTCACATGTAAGGCAGCATTCGCGGCCGAAAATCGCAGGCCGCGGATCGGGCATAAATCACGCTATCTAAGGGACTTGGCGGCGTCCGCCGGCCGGGGAATCAGGCGCCGATGCTGGCGCCGCCGAAGCGTTCCTTCCAGCGCGAGATCACGTCCCGGTTGTAGACGTTGTCCGGCACGCCACCCTTGAGTGCGGTCACCACCGACCGGGTGGCCCAGGCCACCCCCTGCGCGAGTTCGCCGCCCTCGGTGTAGGAGGCCGAATGGGGCGACAGGATCACCCGCTCGCCGAGCTTGCGCAGGGGCGAATCCATCGGCAGCGGTTCCTCCTCGAAGGCGTCGATGGCGGCGCCGCGGATGCGGCCCTCGCCGATGGCAGCGGCCAGCGCCTTCTCGTCGAGCACCCGGCCGCGGGCGGTGTTGAGCACGATGGCGTTGGGTTTCACCATCGCCATCTCGCGCGCGCCGAACATGTAGCGCGTCTCCTTGTTGAGCACGACGTGGAACGAGATCACGTCGGCGGTGCGCAGCAGCGTCTCGTAGTCGACCGACTGCACGCCGTGGGTCAGAAAGTGCGCCGGCGGCACGTAGGGGTCATACGCAATCAGCCGCGCCCGCCACGGCGCCAGCAGTTGCGCCACGCGCGTGCCGATGCGGCCGAGGCCGACCAGCCCGATGGTCTGGCCGGCAAATCCGTCGGAGGTGCGGCTGCCGACGTAGTAGGCGAAGTTCTCCTTGGTGCGCCATTTTCCGGCGCGCACGTCGGCGTCGCGCTCGGCGACCTTCTTGAGCAGCGACAGCATGAAGGTGATGGTGGTCTCGGCGACGCCGAAGCAGTTGGACTCGGTCGGGGCGTGGCAGACCATGACGCCGAGCTCGGTCGCGGCCTCGGTGTCGACGTCGTCGACGCCGACGCTGTACTTCGCCACCACCCGCAGCCGCTGCGAGGCCTGCATGATGCGCCGCGTGATCGGGGCGTGGCGGATCGAGGTGCCCATCAGTGCGACCGCGTCGCGGGCGCGCTCGACCATCACGTCTTCCTTGTCCTGCGCGCTGCCCTTCGGCAGCTGCCAGGCCGGGTCGCCCCAGACGATCTCGCAGCCGAGCCCCTCCAGCGCCCGGATGGTCTCGGGCGGCTCCTCGCGCTGGGCGAAGATCAGGATTTTCGGCTTGGACATGCAGGCTCCGTGAGGTGGGGCGGCGAGATGGCGCGGAGGCTAATGGCGCCGCCGCGACAGGGCAATGATGCGGGTCATGTCGGATGCGCGGCCGCGGACGCTCGGTGCCAGCCCTCCCCGCAGGGAGCAGGGAGCCTTGCGAACGAAGGCAGATTCGCTCTCTCGGCGGTCGCTCGCTCGACCCGCCGCTCGCAGCCATCCTCGCCGCCTGGCGAGGGGGAGGGATAAGCGCTGCGGCGCTGGCCGTAGCCACACGCTGCGCCGCCCTTATTGTTTGGTGGGCGAAGGGTTCGCCCGTCCCTTTTTCCGTCCTCGGAATAGAGGATGGAGCGCCGGGGAGGCGCCTCGGGCGCGTGCGCTCACACGCACCCTTTGGCATCCCTTGCGATCGGGATGCCGCGCGTCCGGCGAAGACGCGCGCCCTTGGTTGGCCAAGAGCGGCGCCTCCCCGTCGCTCCACCGGACGGCGTAACCGCGCCGCCCGCCTGTTCGCCAGCCGAACGCCACCGGTTGGCGTTTGGCGACGAGTAGTTTCGGGTATTTATTCCTATTGACGGAAATTGTCAATAGCGAAGAGACGTCCGGCCGGGTTCAATTGAGCTGAATGCCGCTGTCCTTGAAGACCTTGCCCCAGCGCTCGGTTTCCTTGCGCACGAAGGCGTCGAATTCTTCCGGCGTCGAGGTGACCGGCGCGATGCCCGATTTTTCCAGCCGCTCCGCGATCGCCGCCTCGGCATACATGGCCACGATCTCGCGCTGGATTTTTTCGGCGATCGGGCGCGGCAGGCCGGCGGGCGCGACGAAGCCGATCCAGGTCGAAATGTCCTCGAGCGCGGGAAAGCCGCTCTCGATTGCGAGCGATTTGACATCGGGCAGGGCGGTGAGCGGGCGGTTGTTGAGCTTGGCGAGCGCGCGCAACTGGCCGGAATTGACGAGCGCGATGTGCGAGGCGATGCCGTCGACGATGTAGTCGACCGCGCCGGTCATCAGGCCCTGCACGGTCGGCGCGCTGCCGTTGAACGGAATGTATTGCACGTCGAGCCCGGCCTCGCGGTTGAACAGGTAGCCGGCGAGCCGCGTGGTGACGATGCCGGCGCCGTAGTTGAGCTTGCCCGGATTGGCCTTGGCGCGCGCGATCAGTTCGGCGACCGTCTTCGGGCCGTCGGCCGCGCGCACGGTGAGCAGCGAGGTGTTCTTGGCGCCGAGGGTGATGAAGGAAAAATCCTTCAGCGGGTCGTAGGCGAGCGTCTTGCTGGCGAGCGGGTTGAGCACCATGGTGACGTCCATGGCGGCGAGCAGCGTGTAGCCGTCGGGCGGCAGCTTGGCGACGCGCGCCGCCGCGATCGCCGTGTTGGCGCCGGGCAGATTTTCGACCACCACCGGCTGGCCCCAGACCTCGCTCAGGCGCTGGCTCACCACGCGCGCCAGAATGTCGGTCGGCCCGCCGGCCGGAAACGGCACGATCATCTTCACCGGGCGGTTGGGATAGGTCTGTGCCGGGTCGGCGGTCTGCGCGCTAACGGCCGTTGCCGCAAGCGTCGCGGCGAGCGCAAGCATGGCTGTTCGAATGTGCCGCACCGGAGATGCTCCTGCCTGGCCGTCTCAATCGTATTGCAGTCCGGTTTCCTTCACGACCGCCGACCAGCGCTGCGCCTCCTTGCGGATCAAGGCGGCGAATTCGGCCGGCGTGCTGGTCGCAGGGAAGAGCCCGGCGGCGTCCGCCTTGGCCTTGATCGCGGGATCGGCCAGAATTTTCGCGACCTCGCGCGCCAGTGCGTCGACGATCGGCGCCGGCGTTCCCTTCGGCGCAACCAGCCCGAGCCAGACCGCGATGTCGTCGAAGCCCGGCAGGTCCGCGGTGATGGTCGGCAAGATTGGGAAGCGGCGGGAACGGCCGGGCGTCGAACTTGGCGAGCGCGCGGAACTGGCCGGACAGCACCAGCGGCATCGAGGCCGACGAGCCGTCGAGCGTGAAGTCGACGCTCTTGGTCGCGAGCCCCTGCGCCACCTGGGCGCTGCCGTTGTATTTGACCAGCACGGTCTTGGTCTGCGCCGCCTTGTCGAACAGGTAGCCCATCAGCTGGGTGGTGATGGTGCCGGCGCCGTAGTTGAGCTTGCCCGGCTCGGCCTTCGCGGCCTTGATGACGTCGGCCACGCTGTGGAAATTGCTCGCCGCGTTGACGAACATGTAGACCATGCTCTTGGCGGCGAGCGTGATCGGAACGAAATCGACGAACGGATCGTAGGGCGGCGTGCGATAGAGGTACTGGTTCATCGTCAGCGTGGAATCGATCGCCATCAGCAGCGTGTAGCCGTCGGGCGCGGCCTTCACGACCTGCTGGGCGCCGAGCACCGTATTGGCGCCGACCCGGTTCTCGATCACCACCGGCTGGCCCCAGTCCTCGCTCATCTTCTGGCCGATCATGCGGGCGAGCACGTCGGATGGCCCGCCGGCCGGGAACGGCACGACGATCTTGATCGAGCGGTTCGGATAACCGTCCGGCCGGTCCTGCGCGCCGGCCGGGACGGCGGCGATGGCGGTTGCGATCAGGGCGAGGCACAGGCGGTTCATGGCGTTCTCCCGTCAGTCGGATCTGAGGCCGAGTTCCTTCAGCGCCTTGCCCCAGCGGTCGGCTTCCTTGCGGATGAAGAGGGCGAACTCCTCGGGCGTCGAGCTCGCCGGGAAATTCCCGGTGCGCGCCGAGCGCTCCTGCACGGCCGGGTCGTTGAGGATCTTTGCGACCTCGCGCTGGAGCTTGTCGATGATCGGCCGCGGCGTACCCTTCGGCGCCACCAGCCCGAGCCAGACCGACATGTCCTCGAAATTCGTAAGGCCAGCGGCTTCCGCCAGCGTCGGCAGCCCGGCCACCGCCGGGACGGTGCGGCTGTCGAGCTTGGCGAGCGCGCGCACCTGGCCGCTCTCGACCAGCGGGCCGACCACCGGGGTCGCGCCATAGATGAGCTGCACCGAGCCGGTGAGCAGCCCTTGCGCGGTCTCGGCGGTGCCCTTGAACGGCACGTAGACGATGTCGAGGCCGGCGGCCTTGTGGAAGAGATGCCCCATGAGCTGCGCGGTGATGGTGCCGGCGCCGTAGTTGAGCTTGCCCGGGCTCGGCCTTGGCGCGCGCGATCAGCTCCTGCACGCTTTTCGGGCCGGTCGCGGCCGGCACGGCGAGCACGGAGAGCGATTTCGTCGTCAGCGTGATCGGCGCGAAGTCATTGAGCGGGTCGTAGGGCAGGCTCTTGTAGAGGAACTGGTTCATCACCAGCGTCGAGTCGATCGCCATCAGCAGCGTGTAGCCGTCGGGCGGCGCCCGCGCCACGGCCTGCGCGCCGATGACGGTGTTGCCGCCCGGCCGGTTGTCGACCACGACCGGCTGGCCCCAGTCCTCGCTCATCTTCTGCGCGATCAGGCGCGAGACGAGGTCCGCCGGGCCGCCGGCCGGGAAGGGCACCACGATGTGGATCGGGCGACTGGGATAGAGGTCGGTCTGCGCAGCCGCGGGCGCACAGGCCAGGATGGCGAGCACGGCCGACAGGGCGCGCGCACTGGCGCGGCCAACTTCCCAGCTCATGGCGTCCTCCCGCCGTCGCTCATTGATTTGCATCAATTCTCGCCATTCGAATTTGCGCTGGCAACCAATTAATGCGGGCATTCAAACCGCAGGATGGTTGGGCTATCGTTTCCGCCGCTGTTCTGACCGCAATGACGAAAGGGAGGGGATCGTGCTCGCCCCCAACATCTCCGCGCGCGACCGCAGGTCGATGTACAACGCCAACAAGCTCAAGATCGGCTTGTTCGGAGCGAACTGCTCGTCGGGCCGGGCCGTGACCCTGGTGCCGGAGCGCTGGTCGGGCAACTGGGCCGACAATCTCAAGCTCGCCCGCATGGCGGACGAGGCCGGCATCGACTTCATGCTGCCGATCGGCCGCTGGAAGGGCTATGGCGGCGACACCGACTACCAGGGCGCGACGCTCGAAACCATCACCTGGGCGACCGGGCTGCTCGCCTCGACCAAGCGCATCACCGTGTTCGGCACCGTGCACGCGCCGCTGTTCAATCCGGTGATCGCCGCCAAGGAGATGGTCACCGCCGACCATGTCGGCGAGGGCCGTTTCGGCCTCAACATCGTGGTCGGCTGGAACGAGGGCGAGTTCGAGATGTTCGGCGTCCAGCAGCGCGACCACGAGCAGCGCTACGAATACGCCCAGGAATGGATCGACGTGATCAAGCTGATCTGGTCGGACACGGAGGATTTCGACTACGACGGCAGGTACCTGCACATGAAGAAGATCCGCGGCAAGCCCAAGCCCTATGGCGGCGCGCAGCCGGTGATCATGAATGCCGGCGCCTCGCCGGTCGGGCAGGCGTTCGCGATCCGCAACTGCGATGCGTTCTTCCTGCAGGCCTCGCGCACCTCGCTCGACGAGACCGCGCAATCGGTCGAGCGCGCCAAGACCGAGGCCAAGCAGCACGGCCGCGAGCTCGGCGTCTATACGGTCGGCGTCGTCACCTGCAAGCCGACCCGCAAGGAAGCGCAGGACTACTTCCACCACTGCATCGTCGAGCACGCCGACTGGTCGGCGGTCGACAGCATCCTGGGACTCAAGAACATCACCGCGCAGAACACCGAGCCGAAGAAATTCCAGCAGATCCGCAACGGCTATGCCCAGGGCATGGGCGGGCTGCCGATGGTCGGCGATCCCGACGACGTGGCGGCGGCGCTCGCCGATCTGAGCAAGGCCGGGCTCACCGGCATCGGGATCTCGCTGGTGAACTACGTCAACGAGCTGCCGTTCTTCTGCGACGAGGTGCTGCCGCGGCTCGAGCGCATCGGGCTGCGGGAGAAGCGTTGAGGTGGGACCCGTGACCGCGCGCGTCGGGCTGATCATCCCGTCCTCGAACCGGATGGTCGAGCAGGAGATGGTTCCGGCGTTTCCGGAAGGCGTCCAGGCGCATGTCACGCGGCTGCGCATGACCGGCGCCAATCATCTGGCGTTCGACGACCTGTTGCCGCGCGCCGAGGAGGCGGCGCGCGCGCTGGTCGATGCCCGCTGCGACGCGGTCGCGTTCCACTGCACCGCCAATTCCATGGAGGGCGGCAAGGCCGGCGAGGCGCGCATCTTGGCCGCGCTCGCGCGGTGCGGGCGCCTGCATGCGACGACCACCATCACGGCGATCCAGCGCGCATTCGACGCGCTCGGCGCGCGGCGGATCGTGCTGATCACGCCCTACAGCGCAGAAACGACCGAGCACGAGGCGGCGTTCCTGCGGCAATCCGGCTACGAGGTGATTTTCGCGAAAGGCTTCGCATTGGCCGGCAGCGATGCCTATTGCGGGACGCCCGCAACGTTCTGGCGCGACCGCGCCATCGAGGCGGCGCGGCCCGATGCCGACGCCTATCTCATCAGTTGCGCGAACATCTCGGTGTTCGGCGTCGTCGAGGCGCTGGAAGCGCGCCTCGGCCGGCCGGTCGTCACCAGCAACCAGGCGGTGGTCTGGGACACCGTTTCGCGGCTGGGCCTTGCCGGAACCGGCCCGGGCCGCCTGTTCAAGACGCGGCCCGCCGACGCGGCGTCGCGCGAAGCCGCGCTCAGTCGAGCTTGAGCCCCACCGCCTTGATCACCTTGGCGCGAGTCTCCGCTTGGGTGCGGATGAATTCGGCGAACTCCTCGGGCGATTTGCTGCCGGCCGGCTCGATGCCGGCGGTGAGGAGCTTGTCGCGCACATCCTTCATCGCCAGCACCTTGCTGATCGAGGCGTGCAGCTTCCCGATCACGTCGCGCGGCGTGCCGGCGGGCGCCACGATGCTCTGCCAGATGCCGAGGTCGTAGCCCGGGAAGGTCTCGGCGATGGTCGGGATCTCGGGCGCCAGCGACAGCCGCTGCGCGCTGACCAGACCGAGGATCTTCACCTTCTTGTCCCGCCACAGCGGCAGCGCGACGTTGACGCTCTCCATGCCGAACGGAATGTCGCCGGCCAGGATGCCGGTGATCTGCGTGGTGCCGCCGCGGTAGGGCACCATCTGGAAATTGGTGCCGGCCATCTGATTGAGGAGGCCGACATTGACCTGCGAGGTCGGCGTGCTGATGCCGATCTGGAAGGTGCCGGGCTTGGCCTTTTCCTGATCGACCAGTTCGCGGATCGAATTGGCCGGGACGTTGATGTTCCCGACCACCGCCGATGGCACCAGCGCGACCAGCGACACCGGCGCAAAATCCTTGAACGGATCGTAGGCGAGCTTGCTGTAGAGGAACGGGTTCATCACCAGCGTGCCGTCGATCGCCATCAGCAGCGTGTAGCCGTCCGGGCTGGCCTTGGCGACGACCTGCGCGCCGATGATGGTGTTGGCGCCGGCGCGATTGTCGATGACGACCTGCTGGCCGAGGTCCTCGCCCATCTTCTGGCCGATCAGGCGGCCAAGAAGATCCGCCGGGCCGCCGGGCGCGAACGGGACGATCAGGGTGATCGGGCGGTTCGGATAGCTTTGGGCGGACGCCGCCTGCGTCAGGAGCGCGAGAACGGCTGCGACCAGCGCGCCGCGCATGCTGGAAATACGCATCATCGCCTCCGCCTAGTTGAGATGCTGCATCAGCCGGCCGAGCTGCGGCATCGCGGGCGGCGCGCCAAGCCTACCGCCGAGCCGCCGCATGCAGCCCCACAGCACCGCCTGGTTGCTGTTGACCACCGGCTTGCCGAGCGTGCGTTCGATCTCGGCGATGGCGTCGATCTGGGTGGTGTTGGTGCAGCTCAAGAAAATGCCGTCGGCGTCCGGCCGGTCGTGCTGGTGCGCGAGCTCGACCCATTCCCGCGGCGTCACATCGGCGAATTCCTGGGCCTTCAGCCCAAGCGCGACATCGGCGAGCACCTCGTGGCCGGTGGCGACGAGATAGTCGACCACGGCCTTGTTGCTGGCGTAGGGCGTGAGCAGCACGAGCTTCTTCATCTTCAGCGCCTGGAGGGCCTCGACCACCAGCCGGCTGGTCGCCACCGCGTCGATGCCGGTCGCGCCCTTGACGAGGTCGAGGATGCGGCCTTCGCCCTGCGGGCCCTGGGTCATCGAGGTGTCGGTGCAATGGAAGACGATCAGGTCCGGCCCGACGTCGGAGAGGAGCTGTGCCGACAGGGTGATCTCGTCCGCCATCTGCGGCAGCGGCCGCTTCCACGGGCCGGCGACGCGGGCGCGCGCGATATGGATGCCCATTCCGGGCGGTGCGTAGTGATTGAATTGCGGCTCGCTCATGCTGTTGACCGAAGGGATGATCAGGCCGACCCGGGCGCGGGGCGCATCCAGCGGCCGCTCGGCCGGTCGTTGCTCTGCGGTTGCCACGGCGTCCATGTGCTTCCTCCGGCTCGATCGGTTGTTGCCATGCCCGGCTCGGGCGGCCAGGTCAGGAAGGCCTGAGGATGAAAGCAAATGGCCCAAGTGTCGAGTGGACACTGGCGCAGGCGGGGGGAATTTTGGCATAACAAGCGGTCGGGGGGACAACACGGGCTAGGATTGGGTCAAGCATTATGGACGGAAACGACATTGACATGCGCATGTTTGCGCAGCGCGCCGGAGCCAGCATTTCGTTCCCGGCCGGCAGCATCGTGTTCAACAAGGGCGACCCCGGCAACTGCATGTACGTCGTGCAGTCCGGCATGATCGAGATGGTGATCGGCGACACGGTGATCGAGGTGTGCGGACCGAACGAGGCGATCGGCTTCATGTCGATGATCGACAGCGCGACGCGCAGCTCGACCGCCCGCGTCAAGGAAGCGTGCGAGCTGTCGCTGATCGATCAGCGCAAGTTCCGCTTCATGATCGACGAGGTGCCGAACTTCGCGCTCTACATCATGGGCGCGATGGCGCGCCGCATCCGCGGCATGGGCCAGACGATGCGTTGATCAAAGCGGCTCGATCGCCACCGGACTTTGCAGGCCGGCGTCGCGCACCGGCCACTCGTGCTGCCCGCCGCACGCCGGGCAGTTCGCCCGCACATGGCGCGTTCGGATTTGGAGAAGGGTCGCTATTTCACATTCAAAGCCGGCGTCGACGTTTTTTCCTGTCGTCGGACAGACGAACGTGAGACGTTCCATGACGGTCTCCGATGCGCCGAATAAGGTCCGGAGCATGATGCCAGGAGCCGCCTGTCGGCCGTTTAACGAAATACAGGCGTATCTCCTCAAATTGCCGTGAAGGAAGCACCGCCATGTGGCCGGATCGCCGCCTCATCGATCTTCTGAAAATCGAGCTTCCCATCATCCAGGCGCCGATCGCGGGCGCCATGGACTACGACCTTACCGTCGCGGCGGCCGAGGCCGGCGCGCTCGGAACGCTGCCATGCGCGATGCTCAATGCAGACCAGACGCGCGACCAGATGGCGAACATTCGCGCCCGCACGAACAAGCCGGTCGGTCTCGCGTTCTTCTGTCACAAACCGCCGGCGCTGAATAATGCGCGCGAGGTGCGCTGGCGCGAGCGGCTTGCCCCCTATTACCGCGAGTTCGCGATCGATCCGGCCGCGCCGGTACCGTCGAGCAACCGCACCGCCTTCGACGACGCGATGTGCGAGGTCGTCGAAGAGACCAGGCCCGAGGTGGCGAGCTTTCATTTCGGCCTGCCCGAGCCGCGGCTGCTCGACCGGGTGAAGGCCGCGGGCTGCATCGTGATCAGTTCGGCGACGACGACCGCCGAGGCGCGCTGGCTGGTCGAGCACGGCGCCGACGCGGTGGTCGCGCAGGGCAACGAGGCCGGCGGCCATCGCGGCATGTTTCTCACCGACAATCTTTCGGAGCAGGTCGGGACCTTCGCGCTGGTGCCGCAGGTGGCCGATGCCGTGAAGGTGCCGGTGATCGCGGCCGGCGGGGTGACCGACGCGCGCGGCATCGCGGCGGCCTTTGCGCTGGGCGCCGCCGGCGTGCAGATCGGCAGCGCCTATCTGTGGACGCCGGAGGCGAAGATTTCCGCGCCGCACCGCAAGGCGGTGGAGACGGTGCGTGACAATGGCACCGCTCTCACCAACCTGATGACCGGGCGTGCCGCGCGCGGCATCGTCAACCGGGTGATGCGCGAGATCGGGCCGGTCTCCGACGTGGCGCCGGATTTTCCGCTCGCCGGCGGCGCGCTGGCGCCGCTGCGCGCCAAGGCCGAGGCGCAAGGCTCGGGCGATTTCTCGCCGATGTGGGCGGGGCAGGCGGCCGGGCTCGGGCGCGCCATGCCGGCCGGCGAATTGACCCGGACGCTCGCGGCCGAGGCGCTGGAACGGATGGCGAGTCTGGCGGGCCGCTAGCGCTATCGAGGATCCGCGAACAATTCTAGGCGCGGTCGATGCGCACCGCCGTGCCCCACGGATCGGCGGTCTCGATGCCGGTCGGCGTTTCCTTGAGCGGTGCGCCGGCTTGCGCAAGGCGCGCCTTCACGGCGTCGAACGCCGACTGATCGGCCGCTTCGAACGAGAACCAGCCGAGCCCGGCCCGGTCCTGGTCGCGCGCCCCGGCGCCCTGGCTGTGCCAGACATTGCCGGCAACGTGGTGGTGGTAGCGCCCCGACGACATGAAGGAGGCGCCGCCACGGCGGCGCATCACGTCGAGCCCGATCACGTCACGATAGAATGCCTCGGCCTGTTCGACATTGCCGACGCGCAGATGCACGTGGCCGATGCGCATGCCGTCCGGCGCGCCGGTCCAGGTCTCGCTGCCGGCCGCGCGCACCAGGTCGTCGAGGTCGAGCGCGTTGGTGGTCATCGTCACCATGTCGCCCTGCCACTGCCATTCCTCGGGCCGGCGGTCGCGATAGACCTCGATGCCGTTGCCTTCCGGGTCGTCGAGATAGATCGCCTCGCTCACCGCGTGGTCGGAGGCGCCGGTGAGCGGCACGCGCTTCTGCGCCACGTCGAGCAGCCAGCGCGCCAGGTCGGCCCGCGCCGGGACCAGGAATGCCGTGTGATAGAGCCCGGCGGTGCGGGTGTCGTCGGGCTTGGCGGCCGGGGCATGGTCGAGATGCAGGAGCGGGACGCCGCCGGCGCCGAGCGTGGCGCGGCCCTGGCCGTGCTCCAGCACCGCGAGCCCGATGGCGTCGCGGTAATAGGCGGTGAGGCGATCGAGATCGCGGACCTTGAGAGCGACCGCGCCGATATGCAGCGGGGTGCGGCTCGCGAAGGTGGGGGTGGCGGAGGGATTGGGGGCGTCCATGGGGGATATATTGGCTCGCCCGGTGGCCGGCGCAACCGTCATGTGGCTTGGTTGCCGCCCCAAATGCTGGTCTGCTATAGGGGCGCGAAAGCGCGGCCCGGAGGCCGCTGGGGCTGCCATGTCCGTCGATGCCGACACCGTCCGCCGAATTGCGCATCTGGCGCGGATTGCGGTCGCCGAGGAGGAGGTCGAGCACCTCAAGGGCGAGCTCAACGCCATGCTGGCCTTCGTCGAGCAGTTGCAGGAGGTCGACGTCGACGGGGGTCGAGCCGATGACCTCGGTGACGCCGATGGCGATGAAGAAGCGCGCCGACGTCGTCACCGACGGCGGCATCCGCGACGACGTGCTGAAGAATGCGCCGGCGACCGAGGACGGGTTTTTCCTGGTTCCGAAAGTGGTGGAATAGCGATGTGCATGGCCTGTGAAGAGGGCGACAATTTCTTCCGCCTGCAGCTCGTCGATCAGATCGCGCGCGGCGAGATGCCGGAAGGCCTGACCGCGCAGGACCTGACCAATATGGGCCTGCCGCAGCCGGGCGAGATCGAGATCACGACCGAGCCGGACGGCACGGTGATCTATCGCCAGAAAGCGCCATCGAAGCGCGCGCAGAATGCCTTCGTGTGCGACAGCCCGGCCGACGAATGACCGAGCTGACGTCGCTGACGCTTGCGGAGGCCCGCGACCGGCTGCGCAAGAAGGACATCTCGGCGACCGAGCTCGCGGACGCGCATCTCGCCGCGATCGAGCGCGCCCGCTCGCTCAACGCCTACGTCCTGGAGACGCCCGATCAGGCGCGCGCCATGGCGAAGGCGTCGGATGCGCGGCTGGCGCGCGGGGAGGGCGGCCCGCTCGAAGGCATCGCGCTCGGCATCAAGGACATGTTCTGCACCAAGGGCGTGCGCTCGACCGCCTGCTCGCACATCCTCGATAATTTCGTGCCGACCTACGAGTCGACCGTGAGCGCCAACCTCTGGCGCGACGGCGCCGTGATGCTCGGCAAGCTCAACAACGACGAGTTCGCCATGGGCTCGTCGAACGAGACCTCGTTCTTCGGGCCGGTGATCTCGCCGTGGCGGCGCAAGGGCTCGAACACGCCTTTGGTGCCGGGCGGCTCCTCGGGCGGCTCGGCGTCGGCGGTGGCGGCCGGGCTCTGCCTCGGCGCGACCGGAACCGACACCGGCGGCTCGATCCGCCAGCCCGCGGCGTTCGCCGGCATCGTCGGCATCAAGCCGACCTATGGCCGCTGCTCGCGCTGGGGCATCGTGGCGTTCGCGTCCTCGCTCGATCAGGCCGGGCCGTTCGCGCGCACCGTGCGCGACACCGCGATCCTGATGCGCTCGATGGCCGGGCACGATCCCAAGGACACCACCTCGGTCGACCGGCCGGTGCCCGATTACGAGGCGGCGCTCGGCAAGCCGGTCAAGGGCATGAAGATCGGCATCCCGAAGGAGTACCGCGTCGACGGCATGGCGGCCGAGATCGACACGCTGTGGGCAGCAGGGCGCGCAGTGGCT
The DNA here is from genome assembly GCA_963749815.1 of uncultured Alphaproteobacteria bacterium. Taxonomy (GTDB): domain Bacteria; phylum Pseudomonadota; class Alphaproteobacteria; order Rhizobiales; family Xanthobacteraceae; genus VAZQ01. The sequence goes on from CAVVON010000027.1 coordinate 168,507, forward strand.
CAAGGATGCCGGCGCCGAGGTGGTGGAGATCTCGCTGCCGCACACCAAGTACGCGCTGGCGGCCTACTACATCGTCAATCCGGCGGAAGCCTCGTCCAACCTCGCGCGCTATGACGGCGTGCGCTACGGCTTGCGCGCGCGAAGGCCGCGACATTGCCGACATGTACCAGAAGACGCGCGGCGAGGGCTTCGGCAAGGAGGTGCGCCGGCGCATCCTGATCGGCACCTATGTGCTCTCCGCCGGCTACTACGATGCCTATTATCTGCGCGCGCAGAAGGTGCGCACGCTGATCAAGAAGGATTTCGAGGACTGCTTCGCCGCCGGCGTCGACGCGATCCTGACGCCGTCGACGCCGTCGGCCGCGTTCGGCATCGGCGAGAAGGGCGGCGCCGATCCGGTCGAGATGTATCTCAACGACGTGTTCACCGTGACGGTGAACATGGCGGGGCTGCCGGGCATTTCGGTGCCGGGCGGACTGTCGGCGGAGGGGTTGCCGCTCGGATTGCAGCTGATCGGCCGGCCGTTCGACGAGGAGACGCTGTTCTCGCTCGGCCACGTGATCGAGCAGGCGGCCGGGCGGTTTTCGCCGCAGCGGTGGTGGTAGGAGCGCGGCGAGCATGACCCTCGCCGAATTCAAACGCAGCCTGTCCGACACCAAGCCGCCGCCCAAGCTCGCGCCGGCGCTCGCGGCGCTGTGGTGGGCCGGCAAGGACAATTGGGACAAGGCCCACGAGATCGTCATGAACGACGACAGCCAGGCGAGTGCGTGGGTGCACGCCTATCTCCATCGCGTCGAAGGCGATCTCGATAACGCAGGTTACTGGTACCGGCAGGCTGCCAAGCCTATTGCGACCGGCGAGTTGCGCGTGGAATGGCGCGCGATCGCAAGCGCGTTGCTCGGCCCATAACCGATCGTGATACGCGCGGGGGCTGTACCGCGCATTCCGGACCAATCAAGAATGGCATTCGGAAAGAGTGCGGGTTGCGACGCCGCGAGCACTTTGTCACAGCGCCGCGATCATCGCTGATGAAAGCGCCGGAGAATCGTGCCTTAATGAATATGGGTGGACGCACGGGAAGCATTGGCTGTGACCACGACACGCGCCGCCGTCACCGAACTCTACGATGCCTATGCGCGCCGCGACTTCGAGCGCTTCGCGGCGATCATCGACGACGACATCGACTGGATCATCTACGGGCCGGTGCAGGTGTTTCCGTTCGCGGGCCAGCGGCGCGGCCGCATTGCCGTGCTCGAAGCGCTCGGCGGCATCGCGCAAGATTATCTGCTCGAGCGCTATGAGCCGCGCGTCATCATCGTCGAGGGCGACCGCGCGGCGGTGATGTCGGACGTCGCCTTCCAGCAGCGATCGACCGGGCGCACGGTGAGCACGCAGCTCGCCAACTTCCTGCGCTTCCGCAACGGCAAGCTGATCGAGTTCCGCGAGTTCGCGAACAGCTTCGACCTCGTCGAACAGGCGCTCGGCCGCTGGATCGAGGTCAGCTAGGCGCGCCGTTTCCTTCGGTCAGCCCGGCTCCATGCCGCGCTTCTTGAAGGCCGCAGCCGCCTCGGGCGAGGTGAGGAATTTCACCAGCGCCTTGGCGGCGTCGGCTTCCTTGGCGCCGGTCTGGATGCCGCTCGAGAAGCTGGTGAACTGCTGCACCTCGGCCGGCAGCGGCCCGACATAGTCGACGCCCTTGAACTGCGAGAGCTCGCTGACCTGCTGGAAGCCGATCTCGGCCTCGCCATTGGCGATGATGGTGCCGACGAACACGCCGGTCGGCGTCTGCTTGAGCTTCGGCTTCACCGCGTCGGCGACGCCGAGCTTCTGGAACAGGCTCACCATGTAGACGCCGCTCGGTCCGGTCGAATAGCCGATCGATTTCACGGCGAGCAGCGTGCTCTTGAGCGCGTCGACGGTGCGGATATCGAGCTTGGGCGCGCCCGCCTTCACCGCCGCGCCGACACCGGACTTGGCGAGGTCGACCCGGCTTCCCGTCACGATCTTGCCGGCCTTGATGTGGTCCTCGATCGCGTTGGCCGCCATGATGATCAGGTCGTAGCTCTCGCCGGCCGCGAGCCGCTTGTTGACGTCGAGCGTGCCGCTGAACACGGTCGTGACCTTGTGGCCGGATGTCTTCTCGAATTGCGGCACCAGCTCCTTGTAGGCTTCCTCGGTGGCCTGGGTGGAAATCACCTTGATGTCGGCGGCCGAGGCCATCGTCGATACCGAAAGCGCACACGCGGTGGCGATGATGAGTGTCGATTGCATGGGATCCTCCCTCTTTTTTTGCAGTTCTGAATCAGTCTTATACCGCCGGCCGATCAGTTCGGCCGGACATCGTGCACGATCTTGCCGCCCACCATGGTGACGAGCGGCCGGATATCCTTGATCTCGTCGGCCGGCACCGTGAGGTAGTCGCGGTCGAGCACCAGGAGGTCGGCGTATTTGCCGGCCGCCAGCGAACCGAGATTGCCCTCCTGGAACAGGAACAGCGCGTTCGAGCGGGTGTGCGCGATCAGCGCCTCCTCGCGCGTGATCGACTGGCGGTTGACCTGCCGCCCGCCGACCATCTTGCCGGTGACCGCGAACCAGAGCGTGAAGAACGGATTGGACGTGGTCACCGCGGTCGCGTCGGAGCCGAGACCCCAATGGATGCCCGAATCCTGGATGCGCCGGAACGGCGGCATGTCCCAGGCCTTGTCGCCGTGCGCCTTGTGCATCAATGCGCCCTGGATGAGGGGGCGGCTGTGAATTTGCGCGGTCATGCCGAGCCGCTTCATGCGTTCGAGCTGCGCCTCGGTGACCTGGTCGAGGTGCGAGAGCGACCAGCGCAGGCCCTTGATCGGATGTTCCTGGTTGATCGCCTCGTATTGGTCGAGGAAGGCGTCAATGACGTCGACCATCTCGACATGCGAATTGACGTAGATGCCGCGCTCGGCCAGCACCGACAAAATGCGCTGCATCTGCGCCATGTCTTCCGGCTTGGTGTTGCCGCCTGGCCGCAGCAATTGGGTGGTCAGCGGCGCATAGACCAATTCGCCCCATCCGACGTGGTCGAAATAGTCGTTGCCCTGGAACGGTTTCAGTTCGCGGATTTCGCCGATCACGGCATCGGCCTGGGCCGGCGTCGCGGGCTGCCGGATCGTGGTCCAGAACAGGCGGACATTGAGTTCGCCGCGGTCGGCGAGATGCTTGTAGGGCAGGTAATGCTTGGACCCCATGCCGCGGCCGCCGGCATCGAGCCAGGCGGTGACGCCGAGCCCGTTGAGGTAGGCGACGAGCTTGCGGGTGTTGGCGAGCCAAGCCTCCTGCGTTTCGAGCGGGATCCGCGCCGCCACATAGGCCACGCCGCCCGCGCCGCGCACGAATCCGGTCGGCCGGCCGCTGGCGTCCTTTTCGATCGTGCCGCCCGGCGGATTGGGCGTCGTCACGTCGATCTTGGTTGCGATCAGGGCGGTGCTGTTGAGGTAGCTGTGGATATAGACCGCCTGCAGCACCACCGGATTGTTGGGCGCGATGCGGTCCAGCTCTTCAAGCGAAAAGCCCCTGGGGTCGTCGGTGAACTGCTCTTCCGCCCAGCCGCCGAGCACCGCGATCCACTCGCCGGGCTTGGACGCCTGGACGCGCTCGGCGAGCATCTTGAGCGCCTGCGCGCGCGAGGTGACCCCGTCGAAGCGCAGTTCGTCGTGCTCGGCGGCGCGCACCCAGTGCGAGTGGTTGTCGATCAGCCCGGGAATGACGGTGCGCCCGGCAAGATCGATCACCCGCGTTGAAGGCCCCTGCAATTTCTCGATGTCGGCCGTGCTGCCGACCGCGAGAATGCGCTGGCCTCGGATCGCGAGGGCCTGCCCGATGCTGAAGCGATCGTCGACCGTGACAATCTTGCCGTTGATCATCACGGTGTCGGCGGTCTGGGCCTGCACTGCCGAGACCGCGGCCACCAGCATCGCGGCGCAGGTCAGCATGGTCGGCCATCTCATGGCATTCTCCCTTGGACTTTTTTGATTGGTCGATCGAAATGTCCGGCGCTGGCGCAGCCGGTCACTCGCTGACCTTGATTCCAGCGTCCCTGATCACCGGACCCCATTTGTCCATTTCGGCCGTGAGGAATTGCGCAAGCGCGGCCGGGGTCGAGCCGATCACGAACAGGCCGAGGTCTTCCAGGCGGCCCTTGATCGCAGGTTCGGCCAGTATCGCGGTCGCATCGGCGTGCATCTTCTTCACGATGTCGTCGGGCGTCTTTGCCGGTACGAACAAGGCGTACCAGCCGGAAACGTCGAAGCCCGGCAGCCCCGACTCGGCGACCGTTGGCAATGCCGGCACCGCTGGAGTTCGTTTCGCGGTGGTGACCGCCAGGCCGCGAATCTGGCCCTCTTTCATCAGCGGCACGAACGGAGCGATGTTGTTGAACATGCAATCGACGCGGCCCGGAATGAGGTCCTGGATGCCGGGCGCCGCGCCGCGATAGGGCACATGCTGAAGGTCGATGCCGGCGACGCGCTTGAACAGCTCGCCGGCGAGATGCGGACCGGTCCCGTGGCCCGGGGATGCGAAAGTGAGTTTGCCACTCGCCTTGGCCAGCGCGATGAATTCCTGCAATGTGCGCGCCGGCGAGGATGCCGAGACCGCGATCGCAGTCGGGTACTGCACGACCAGCGTGACCGGCTTGAAGTCGGCGACCGGATCGTAGTTCAAGCGCGGATAGATGAACCGGTTGGTGGACTGGAATTCGCCCGCGAGATAGACGGTGTAGCCGTCGGGCGCGGCGCGCGCGGCTTGCTCCGACGCAAGATTGCCGCCGGCGCCGCCCCGGTTCTCGATCGTCACCTGTTGGCCCCAGACTTCGGACAGTCGTGCCGAGACGATCCGGGCGATGGTGTCGGCGCCGCCGCCGGCCGGGTACGGCACGATCATCCGGACAAAGCGGGTCGGCCAGGCCTGTGCGCGGGCGGTGCCGGAGCGCAGCACCGGCACGATTGCGGAAGCGGCCGAGAGCGCCATCAGTTTGCGGCGGTCGATCATGAACTGTCCCTAGGTGTCGATCTCGCGGCGTTGCTAGTCGCTCACGCTCAGGCCCGCTTCCTTGATGATCGGTCCCCACTTCTCCATGTCGGTCTTCAGAATCTGCCCGAGTTGCTCGGGGGTCGAGCCGATCACGAACAGGCCGAGGTCTTCGAGCTTCTTCTTGACCGCGGGTTCGGCCAGCACGGCGGCCGTGTCGGTGTACATCTTGCGCACGATCTCGGGCGGTGTCTTGGCCGGCACGAACAGCGAGTACCAGCCGGGCACGTCGAATCCGGGCAGCCCGGACTCCGCGAAGGTCGGGATATCCGGCGCCGCGGGCGAGCGTTTCGCGGTGGTGACGCCCAGAACCCGCAATTGCTTTTGTTCCATCAGCGCGATGAACGGCGACAGGTTGTTGAAGAACAGGTCGACGCGTCCCGGGAATGAGGTCCTGAATTGCCGGAGCGGCGCCGCGGTAGGGGATGACGTTGAACTTGATCTTTGCGTCTCGCATCAGCAGCAGCGCCGCCAGATGGCCGGATACGCCAAGTCCCGGCGAAGCGTAGTTGAGCTGCTTGGTCTTGGCGTAGGCGATGAACTCTTTCATGGTGTGTGCGGGTGAGGAGTTCGGCACGGCAATGGCATTCAGGTATTGGACGACCTGCGAAACCGGTGCGAAATCAGCGACCGGGTCGTAGCTCAGCTTCGAATGCAGGAACACGTTGACCGCCTGGAAGTCGCCGGCGAGGAACATGGTGTAGCCGTCGGGCGGCGAATGGGCGACGTTCTCGGCCGCGAGATTGCCGCTGGCGCCGCCGCGGTTCTCGATCGTGACCTGCTGGCCCCACACCTCCGACAGCCGCTGGGCGACGATGCGCGCAATCGAGTCGGCGCCGCCGCCGGCGGGGAACGGCACCACCAGCCGCACGAAGCGGTTGGGCCACGCCTGCTGCGCGTGGGCGCGCGGCGCGGCGAGCGCCGGGGTGAGCGCGGATGCGGCAGACAACGCAATCAGTGTCCGGCGGCTGATCATTTCCAGTTCCTCCCTTGGGTGAAGCGCCCGTTGTCCGGGCTTATTGGTCGCCTCGGATTCCCGCCTCCTTGATCACGGGTCCCCATTTGTCCATCTCCGCCTTCAGGAAGGCGGCCAATTCCTGCGGCGACGAGCCGACCACCGTGACGCCGAGGTTCTGCTCGAGCTTGAGCTTGGTATCGGGATCGTTCAGCGCCGCAACCGTATCGGAATGCATTTGCCGGATGATGCCCGGCGGCGTTTTCGCCGGCACCAGGAATGCGTACCACGACGACACGTCGAAGCCCGGCACGCCCGATTCCGCAATGGTCGGCAGTTCGGGGATCGCGGCCGCGCGCTTGGCGCTGGTCACGGCGAGGCCGCGCAGCTTGCCGCCCTGGATCAGCGGCAGCACCGCGCCGGTATTGTTGAACATGACGTCGACCCGGCCGGGGATCAGATCGTTGAGCGCCGGCCCCGCCCCGCGATAGGGCACGTGCAGCATCTCGATGCCGGCCATGCGCTTGAACAGTTCGCCCGAAAGATGCACCGAGGTGCCGTGGCCGGACGACGCGAACGTGACCTTGCCGCGGTTGGCCTTGGCGTAGTCGATGAACTCCTGCACCGAGTGCGCCGGCGAGGAAACCGGCACCGCCATGATGTTGGGATAGTCGCAGATCAGCGTGACCGGCGCGAGATCGGCGATCGGATCGTAATTGATCGACGAAAACAGGAATCGATTGACCGCGAGCGGCATCGACTGCAGCAGAACCGTATAGCCGTCCGGATCGGCGCGCACGACCGCCTCGGTGCCGATATTGGTGGCGCCGCCGCCGCGGTTCTCCACCACCATCTGCTGGCCCCAGATCTCCGAGAGCTTGGCGGCGACCACGCGCGCGATGCTGTCGGTGCCGCCGCCCGGCGGGAATGGGACGATCAGACGGACGAAACGTGCCGGCCAGGTCTGCACGCCGTTCTGCGCCAGCGCGCGGCCGATCGCGGGCGGCGCGAGCGCCGTCCCGGCAGCGAGCCTGAGGAAGCGGCGGCGGCCGATCATTCGTTGACCTTGATGTTGGCGGCCTTGATCACCGGCGCCCACTTTTCCATCTCGCGCCTGAGCAGGGCGCCGAGCGCCTCGGGCGTCGAGCCCGCGGGAATGAGGCCCAGTTGATCGAGCTTGTCGCGGGTCGCGGGCTCGGCGAGCGCCGCGACGGTGTCGTCGTGCATCTTGCGGACGATCTCCGGCGGGGTCTTGGCCGGCACGAAGAAGGCGAACCACGACGAGGCTTCGTAGCCGGGCACGCCGGCTTCGGCGATGGTCGGCACGTCCGGCGCCTGCTTGGCCCGCTCGGGGGTGGTCACGCCGAGCGGGCGCACCTTGCCGCTCTGCGCCAGCGGCAGCCCGGAGGCCATCACCGCGAAGGTGCAATCGACCCGCCCGGCGAGCAGGTCGGTGTAGGCGGGCGAGGCGCCGCGATACGGCACATGCGTGAGGTCGACCTTGGCCAGATATTTGAACAGCTCGCCGCTCATGTGCGGCGAACTGCCATGGCCGGGCGTCGCGAACGTCACCTTGCCGGGATTCTTTCTGGCTTCCGCCAGCAGGTCGCCGACCGAATGGAACGGCGAGGACGCGGGAACGATCAGCAGATTGGGGAAATAGCAGAGCAGGGTGACCGGCGCGAAGTCGGCGACCGGATCGTAGTTGATCGAGGCGAACAGGTACTGGTTGACCGCGAGCCCGGTCGCCGTGATGTACATGGTGTAGCCGTCAGGCGCCGAGCGCGCGACGTAGTCCGAGGCGATGTTGCCGCCGGCGCCGGGCTTGTTCTCGACCACGACCTGCTGGCCCCACTTCTCGGAAAGCCTGGCGCCGACGATGCGGCCAAGCCCGTCGATGCCGCCGCCCGGCGTGAACGGCACCACGAGCTTGACGAAGCGCGTCGGCCAGGCCGGCGCCGCCGGCTGCGCGTTCGCCTCGCCGGACGCAATCGCCGGCATCAATCCGGAAGCGGCGGCGAGAGCGGCGAAGCGGCGGCGTGTGATCATGGTTGCGCGCAGTGTGATGAGTTCATTCCTGGACGGAGATGCCCGCGGTCTTGACGACCTTGGTCCACATGTCGACCTCCGACCGCAGGAATGCCCCGACCTGCTCGGGACGTGTCGGGCCGCGTCTCGTAGCCGAGCGGCGTGAACCGCCCCAGCACGGCCGGGTCCGCGCACGCCGCGACGGTGTCGGCATGCATCTTCTTGACGATCTCGGGCGGAGTCTTGGCCGGCACGAAGAAGCCGTACCATGAGGCCACGTTGAAGCCCGGAACGCCGTCCTCCGCCAGCGTCGGCACCTCGGGTGCGATCGCGGCGCGCTTCGCGCCGGTATAGCCGAGCACCTGCACCTGTCCGGACTTGGCGTTGCCGAGCGTCGCGCCGCCCGAGAACAGGAGATGGACGCGGCCGGGGATCAGGTCGTTCATCGCCGGCCCGGCGCCGCGATACGGCACGTGGATCATGTCGAGCCCGGCCATGGTCTTGAACAGCTCGCCGCACAGATGCGGCGACGATCCGGTGCCGGGAGAGGCAAGCGTGAGCTTGCCCTTGTTCTCCTTGGCGTAGGCGATGAATTCCTTGACCGACTTCGCCGGCACCGTGTTCGGCACGAACATGAAGAACGAATAGCTGCAGATGAAGGCGACCGGTGCGAAGTCGGTCACGGGATTGTAGCTGAGCGAACGATAGAGGCTCGCGGCGGTCGCCTGCGACGAGCCGCCCATCAGCACGGTGTGGCCGTCGGGCTCGGAGCGCGCGACCATCTCGTTGGCGATGTTGCCGCCGCCGCCGGGCCGGTTCTCGATCACCACCTGGTGGCCCCAGGCCTTGGACAACGGGTCCGCGACGATGCGGGCGATGGCGTCGGTCGGTCCGCCGGCCGCGAACGGCACCAGCAGGCGCACCGGCCGGGACGGCCACGCCTGGGCGGACGCGGAGCGGGTGCGGATGCTGGGGCCGAGTGCGGATGCGGCGGCAAGGGCGGCGAAGCGGCGGCGGGTGATCATGGTGGCTCTCTGTCTTGAGATCGCGAACCCGGCGGCTCGACTTTAGCGCGCGCCGCGGTCCGCCACTACCTGACCTTTGCCGATCGGACGGCGATGATGTCGCGGTTGGGGCTGCGAGTGAGCGCGGAGGTTGCCGGTCGATCCCGGAACATGAGGCTGCGCGTGGCCGGTCGCGAGCGGCATCGGCGTCATCCTCCCGATCGCTTCGGCTTCGAGCCGAAGCGCGCGCTTGACCGCGCGTCATCTTGTTGGGAGGGAAGGCTATCGCGCCGGGGGCGGCATCACAATCGGGCGCGTCGGCGCAGGCAGAACCGGGCCACCGGTCGTTTCGGGAGGCGGAACGGGCAGGCCGGTCGCGACCGGCGGCAGGTCCTCGTCGCCGGCCACGGTCGTCTTGCCGAAATGCTCGCCGCCGCCGGCCAGGAAGATCACCAAGGCAAATGCCACGATCGCGCCGAGAATGATGCCCAGTGAGCCTTCGCCTTGCGAGCCCTGGGGCTGCGGGTTGTCAGCCATGGCGGCCTCCGATAATGCCTGACGGAGAACGCTTTCGGCGGGATAAGGTTCGAGCCATGGGCGCCACCAAGCCGTCAAATTTGATCAAGGGTGCAACGGGCGACTGGGAGGTCGTCATCGGCCTGGAAATCCATGCCCAGGTGACCTCCAACGCCAAGCTGTTCTCCGGCGCCGCCACCGCCTTCGGCGCCGAGCCGAACACCCAGGTCTCGCTGGTCGACGCCGCCATGCCCGGCATGCTGCCGGTGATCAACGAGGAGTGCGTGCGGCAGGCGGTCCGCACCGGGCTCGGGCTCAACGCCAAGATCAATCTGAAATCGGTGTTCGACCGGAAGAACTATTTCTATCCCGACCTGCCGCAGGGCTATCAGATCAGCCAGTACAAGTCGCCGATCGTGGGCGAGGGGGCGGTGCAGGTCGATCTCCCCGGCGGCGAGAGCGTCACGGTCGGCATCGAGCGGCTGCACCTCGAGCAGGACGCCGGCAAGTCGCTGCACGACCAGCACCCGACCATGTCCTATGTCGATCTCAACCGCTCGGGCGTGGCGCTGATGGAGATCGTGTCGAAGCCGGATCTGCGCTCGTCCGACGAGGCCAAGGCCTATGTGTCGAAGCTGCGCACCATCCTGCGCTACCTCGGCACCTGCGACGGCGACATGGAGAAGGGCAGCCTGCGCGCCGACGTGAACGTCTCGGTGCGCAAGCCCGGCGGCGCAGCTCGGCACCCGCTGCGAGATCAAGAACATGAACTCGATCACCTTCATCGGCGACGCAATCGAGCACGAGGCGCGGCGCCAGATCGAGATCATCGAGGACGGCGGCACGATCAAGCAGGAGACGCGGCTCTACGACCCGAACAGGCGCGAGACGCGCTCGATGCGCAGCAAGGAAGAAGCGCACGACTACCGCTATTTCCCCGATCCGGATCTGTTGCCGCTCGAACTGACGCAGGCTGAGGTCGACGCCCTGAAGGCGGATCTGCCGGAACTGCCGGACGAGAAGAAGGCGCGGTTCGTGCGCGACTACGGGCTCTCGGCCTATGACGCCAACGTGCTGGCGGCCGAGCGCGAGACCGCGACGTTCTTCGAGGAGGTCGCCAAGGGCCGCGACGCCAAGGCGGCCGCCAACTGGGTGATCAACGAGCTCGCCGGCCGCCTCAACAAGGAGGGCGGGGACATTTCGGCCTCGCCGGTCTCTGCCGCGCAGCTCGGCTCGATCCTCGACCTGATCGCGGGCGGGACCATCTCGGGCAAGATCGCCAAGGATCTGTTCGAGATCGTCTGGACCGAGGGCGGCGACCCGGCTGCGATCGTCGCGGCGCGCGGCATGACGCAGGTGACCGACCTCTCGGCGATCGAGAAGGTGGTCGACGACATCGTCGCGCAGAACCCCGACAAGGTCGCGCAGGCGAAGGCGAACCCCAAGCTGCTCGGCTGGTTCGTCGGCCAGGCGATGAAGGCGTCGGGCGGCAAGGCCAATCCGCAGGCGGTGAACGACCTGCTCAAGCGCAAGCTCGGCGTCTGACCGCGGTCTGGGTGCGGCGCACCCACTTTCGGAGAACGCGGACGCAAGCGCGCCGGTGGCTGCCGCCGCGGCGCAATATATCCGCCGCGGCGTGTCGCTTCGGCGAGGCAAAAGCATCTCTGTCGCAGCTGCATCACGCGAATCACTTACGCGACCGATTCGCTCAAATCGCGCCGGATTCGTCCGTTTGAGGCGGCTTTGCAGAGGTTATGCGCGAAAAATTTTTCACATGCTTAACAGTTATTTTTTCGCGGCCTTAGCGCGGGATTTGCGCGCGCTCGCGCCTGACGCGCGCGCAAATGTGATTGCCAGCGCGACGTGCGAGCGATTTCACAGAAAGCCCTGTGTCATCGGCATTTCTGCGTTGTCGGCGAATATCGCCGAAAACACTCGTGCGCATTTGCCTCTTGACTCGATCAGCGCGCGCTGCGCGCTCGTTTGCGCGCAACATCTGGTGTCGTTTGCGGCGCGCGGACGCTCCATCGTGCGAATCCGCTTTAATTTTTCGCTTGCTCGTGTAATCCGGATGCAGTGTTCGCGATCCCCGCGGACACTGATCTGACTAACGCCACTCACTCAATCACTGGAGGGCAGCATGGCGAAGAAGCGCAAAGCGAAGACGGCAAAGAAGGCGAAGACCAAGCGCAGGAAGAAGCGGTAGGTCTGACGCCGTCTAACGGTCTTCGATGTCGAACGATGTCGATGACTGCGTCAAACGGACCGGCGTGATCGAGACGCGATCAGCGTGATGCTGTCGCCTTCGAAAGCGCCGGTTCCAGTCGACGACAGAGGGCGTCGGCGAGACAGGGGTTCGAGCTTCACCGATCGTAACGCCGCCAGGCGGAGAGAGGTGAAGCGGAGAGCGGACGGGTTCCGCACTCCACTGCCGGCAGAGCGATCTGCCGCCGGGCTCGGACTTCGGCTCTCGCCGACGCCCTCGGTGTTTTTCCGGCCCTGAGCGATGGCCCGCACATCCAAAAGGCCAGGGCGCACCGGTACGACGCGCCGCGCGCGCAAGGCGCCGGTTGCCGCCCGCGGGCGGCGCCCATCCCCCACACGGCGCCCATCCCCCAAAAAGCCGATCGATCTCTATTACTGGCCGACGCCGAACGGCTTCAAGATTTCGATCATGCTGGAGGAGTGCGCGCTCCCCTACACCATGATCCCGGTGGACATTTCCAAGGGCGAGCAGTTCGCGCCGGAATTCCTGGCGATCTCACCCAACAACCGCATGCCGGCGATCGTCGATCACGACGGGCCGGGCGGCCGGCCGATCTCGGTGTTCGAGTCGGGAGCGATCCTGCAATATCTCGGGCGCAAGACCGGACAGTTCTATCCCAAGGACGAACGCGGCCGCGTCGAGGTCGAGCAGTGGCTCTACTGGCAGATGGCCAATCTCGGGCCGAAGGCGGGCGAGGCCAACCATTTCCGCCACTATGCCGCGGCCGAGAAGCAGCAATATGCCATCGACCGCTTCACCAACGAGGTCAACCGCATCTTCGGCGTGATGAACCGGCGCCTGGCGGACCGGCAGTTTCTCGCCGGCAAATATTCGATCGCCGACATGGCCTGCGTCGGCTGGGTGCGCCTCTATAAGAGGCTCGGCCAGAACCTTGACGATTTCCCGGAGCTCAAGCGCTGGTTCGAGACCATGCTGGCGCGCCCTGCGGTCGACCGCGGCATCCATCTGCGGGTGGAGGAGGCGAGCCGGGTCGACGTGCAGGATCCGGCGGTGCGGGCGCTGTTGTTCGGTCAGCGCGCGCGGTAGCGCCGACGCCGAAAGACGCTAGCTCGCACGCGTCCAGATGCTCGACTTGCAGATCACGCCGCCCAGCATGCAGCCCTGCAGCTTGAGGGTGTTGGCGTTCTGCAGAATGAGCGAGCCGGTATAGGTCTTGCCGTCCTCGGCATTGTAGACGCGGCCCTTCCATTGATCCGCGCCGGCGGGCTTCATGCCGAGCACGATCGCGACGCCGATGATCGGGCGGCTGCGCATGGCCGGATCGGCATTGTTCTTGTCGGTCTTGGGCTGGCCGGTGGCCGGGTCGTTGGGCTCCTTGAGCGCGACGATGGTGCCGCACAGCGCGCCGCCGCAGTCGGCGATTCGCGACGGTCGCCTTGCCTTCCTCGGTCAGCCAGTTGCCCGTGATCTCGGCGGCGGATGCGGGGGCGAGCAGGGCGGCAGCCAGCAAAGTGCCGATCGTTGCCGCGCGCAAAGCGTTGGTGGACATCGGTTCTGTTCCTCGTCGCCGGCGATGGGGCGGACGCGGTCAAGGCATAGACCGCGGTGGTGGATTGGACAACGCCGGTGGTTCGCCCGCCGGCTGCGGCGGAAGCCGATTGCGGCTCCTTTTCGGCATGGTTATCCGGGCTTAAAGGCGCGCAGCGCGCTGCCGCCGATTGCGGGCGGAAACAGCCGAAGTCCATGGCGATTCTCTCCGGACGGAGGTTCGCGGCCACCGCGCGCCGCCAGCGTTCAGAAAGGATTCATCGCGACGCTTAAAGCACGATTCAAATTTCTCCCCGATAGTCGCAATTGCTCGGCCGGGGGGTTGAGCGTTGGTCCGCGTGAAGTTCGCACTCGATGGACGCGCGGAATAGGGGAGGCCAGCATGGCTCGTTTCGAGATGGCCGACGTCGCGCACGCGACGCTCGGTGAGGCGCCCGCCGGGGCGGAAGCGTTCTTCGAACTCGGCATGATGTATTCGGTCGGACGCAGCGTCGCGGTCGATTACGTCTCCGCGCACAAGTGGTTCAATCTGGCGGCGATGCGGGGCAACGCCGACGCGGTGCGGCTGCGCCGGGAGATCGCCGATCAGATGTCCGAGCAGGAGATCGCGGAAGCTCAGCGGGCGGCGCGCGCCTGGCTCAAAGCGGGCTGATTCTCAGGCGAATCGAGGCCGATTTGACCGGGAAGTGCTGAAACTATAAGGATTTCGGCCACCGGAGAGGTGGCCGAGTGGCTGAAGGCGGCGGTTTGCTAAACCGTTATACGGCCTAAAGCCGTATCATGGGTTCGAATCCCATCCTCTCCGCCAACTACGTATTGATATTACTGCAGTTATAGGTAGATTGCCCTCAAGGGCAACCCAGTCGTCGTACCCATTAAAGCTGAACCTAGGAGCTCTTCGGGTGCTTCGCGGAACCTTCATCAGGCCATAAGCCATACATCAAGGAGGACCACTTCTCAGGGGGCAGACCACTTAGGGGTATCCTCTTATCGGACCATCCGTTGACCAGAAGCTACCGCAATAAACTAGTTGGACGGGGTGGTCGATCTCTGGCGATAGGCCGCCGACAGACGAACCTTCTCGCCAAGGGATGCTCCGCCGAACAGCGGATTGCGAGCGTATTCGCAAAAGGGGACACATTTAGGTTCGCGGCGAGCATGTCGCGAATGACCCATCTCGACGGCTTGCCTCGAGACGCCGTTGCGACGCAGCACGCAGCCAGCCCACCTGCAACCCTAGCGAACAAGAAAAAAGTCCCGGGAGGGTTGCCTCCCGGGACTCCTTTGGATCGCCTGTTTGAGCAGGGAGCCTTGATGGACGATCAGTACGCCGCTACGACGCCTTTGCCTTTGCCCCAGCTGTCGAACTTCCAGTTCATGCCGACCTTGACGATGAACTCGTCGAGCTTGATCGGTGCGCACGTGGACATCGCCAGTGTTGGTGCCGGTCACGACCAGCCGAGACGCGTCGATTGAGCCGTAATTGATGTAGTCCGCCTCAAGCTTGACCGTCAGGTGGTGCGCCACGGCCTGTTCAATGCCCAGGCCAACCAGATACCCCGAACGCTTGTCAGAACCGACGCTGCAACCGACGACGACGTCGGCCGGCATTGAACGTGCAGGCGCTCGCGTCGACCTTTGTCCACGCGCCGCCACCCTTCACGTAGAAGAGAGTGCGGTCGACGGCATAACCGAGACGCAGGGCACCGGTCGCAAGCCAACGCTCGTTGTGTTAGCCGGTCACGTTAAAAGTCGGGACGCAGCGCAGCGGGCTCCGAGGAACTGCCCGAGATGGATGTCCCGGAATATTCGCCTTCGAGGCCGATCACCCAGCTGGTCGAACTGGTAGTTACATCCAAGCTGTCCGCCCCAGACGGCCCCGTTCAAGTTTTGTCTTGGAGCGCATAGCCAGCCGCGAAGTTAGTGTTCGCCGGTGACGGTCGTGCGCTGCTCCTTCTTCCAGCCGTAACCGACGTGCCCGCCGATATAGCAGCCGGTCCACGAGAAGACCTCGACATGCGCCGCCTTGTAGACGGGCATGTCCGCCGCGTTGGCGGCACCGCCCGCAACCAGCGCTGCGAGTGCCGCGCCTCCGAGAAGCAATTTTCTCATGACACTTCCCCTATTCCCCGATCTAAAGTTAGCGCCCCAGCGCGCCGATACTTTTGACGTTAGCGCACGTTCGCGATTTCCGCTGTAACCGCGAGGCAACATCTCACAGTTAACGAGGCGTAAATGACCGCAGTTCGCCGCATTTCCACATGGCTCGCTCGCAAGTACGCCCCACTGTGACGAACGAGCAACAGTCAAAAAGCGATTCCGCGATTCGAGCGAGCATCGCCCGCGACAAGGCGTTTGCGCCAACCGCTGTGGGAGCATCTCTTGTTGGCTCATCGCGACACATGCCGATGCCCTGACTTTTAGTCTGCTTCTCTAATCGGCCGTTTGGGGTCAAGCGCTTTCAGGCTATCCACCACCACGGTGTCGATGTCGCTCACGGGCTCGTGCTTCTCTCCGGAATCGGCACCAAGGCCCTTGTATGGGGCTTTCGTTGTCAAGGAATTCGTCCCGACCCGCGCATAGCGGACGTCGATGCGCGCAGAAGCTGTCAAGGTTGGTCGTCGCACCAACCTTGCGGCATGCTTCGCCCTTGCCAGGCCATACCTTGACGGCTTCGAGCACGACGGCACCGCTCAATGCGGTCGCGATGACGATCAGAGGGGAGCCCGCTTTCGGGCGCGGTTCAATCGCGCCACAACCTTGTATTCGGTAGGTCCAAGGACCCGAACCATGATGCAGTCATGCGCATCGGCAGCGAAGCTCCGAAGCGGCGGACCCATTCTTCCATTCGGCGTGAAAGCCAAGGGGCGTCTCGGGATTCCGCCACCTCGAACCGTCATCGGCGTCCCGTCACAAGCGTACGGACAAGGCCGAAACTGTCGTGGTGCCTTCAGCGTCCTCCGTTCATTGTGCCGGACGCAAAACAACGCCATCCGGGACAATGCCCTCCCGCACGAGCCGCCACAGGGCGATCAGTAGCTTGCGCGCCAAGGCCACGATCATGGGCTTTCGAGTACCGCGAGCGTTCTCGGTGCGGGATCGAAACCACTTCGTCAAGGCGCTGTTCTTCTGGTGTAGAAGGAACCGCCACGCCAATTGAATCATGCCGCGTCGGACCCGGGCATTGCCCGAGCGGGCCAGCCCCTTCTCTCGGCGTTTCCTTCCGCTCTCGTCGGGTGAACCAGTGAGGCCGGCATAACGCGCTACGGCCCGTCGGTCGCGCATGTTTCGCGCCAGCACCTCGTGCACCAGCATGTCGGCTGTCTCTATGCCGACCCCCATCACGCGCGCTAACAGGCGCACCATGACGTGCGGTCCGTCACAGGGCGCTTGTCCGATACGCTCCAGGCGCTCCTCCTCAATCTGCCGGATTTGATTATTGACGAGCCGTCGGCGCTCCATGTCGCGACGCAACTCAGCCAGCGCGTTGGGCGGGATTGGCTCGTCCTCAGGCGTGCGCAAGCCGTCAAGGCGCGTGGTGGCCCTTTTCAGCTTGGGATTGAAGCCGCGGATGCCGAGCCGAACCAACGCTGCCTTCATTCGGTTGACGATCCGACTTCGCTCTCCGATGAGGCTGGCATGCTCGCGGTTGGGCCGCTTGGCATCCTCGTCCTTCATTGTCGGGATCTCGACCATCTTGCAGTGATCACGTTCGCCGCGCAGCCAGCCGAGAAAGGAGCGTTTGAGCAGCTCGGTGTCGAGACGGTCAGTCTTGGCGCGCCGATGCTCGCGAGACACCGCCACACTCGATGCGTGAATGACGTAGGCGTCGATGCCGCGCGCCTTGAGCCAGCGCGCCAGCCAGAAGCCGTCACGGCCAGCCTCGAAGGCGACTGCAGTGCGCTCGATCCTGCGTCCTGCTTTCTCCGCTTCCTCTCGCCATCGATGCAGCAGCTTCAGCAATGCGCTCTCGTCGACCGCGAGCTTTTTCAACGGCTGGCGCTCGACGCCAGGCACGATACCGGCAACCAGCCAGCTCGACAGGCTCATCTCAATGACCGCGATCAGCGTGCCGTCCGGTTCGAGGGCGGTGAGGGATCGGCTCAGGTCGTTCAACTTCTGCATGGGGCGCTCCATCGGTTCACATCAGCGACGATGGAATGCAATATCTTCGCCGCCGCCCCATAGCATCTTCCATCATGGG
>CAVVON010000028.1:0-120792 GCA_963749815.1 uncultured Alphaproteobacteria bacterium
ATGATCGGCATCCCGCCCTTGGCGACGGCCTCGAGATCGCGATCGGTGGCGAGATCGGCGTGGATGATCCAGTCGACGCCGGCTTCGGCCGCCGCGCGGGTCGAACCGGCGCCGCGCGAGTGGATGCCGACGCGCAGATTGCGCCGATGCGCTTCGCCGACAACGGCGGAAATCTCTTCCTTGGCGAGCATTTGCAATTCGCCGCCGCGGCTGTCGGCCATCTTGATGAAATTGACGCCGTGCTTGCCCTGCCGGCGCACCTCGGTGACCATCTCGTCGGCCGAATTGCAGAGCTTGCCGATCGAATGGTCGGGCGTGCCTTCCCACGACGGCTCGTCGTCCTCGATGCAGCCGTAGGTCACGATCATGCGGCCGGCGACGAACATGCGCGGCCCGACCATGAGGCCGAGCTTGATCGCATCGCGGATGCCGACATCGGTGAACCAGGTCCCGCCAGGCACCGAAATGCCGGTGACGCCGGAGCGCAGCACCCTTTGGACGCTGCGCGCCGATTTCAGCGTCGAGAACTCCGGCCGGGTCGTGCCCTTGCCTTTGCCTTCGCCCTTGATGACCGGATAGCCGTAGGAGACGTGACAGTGGGCGTCGATCAGGCCGGGCATGATCCACTGACCGCCGGCGTCGATCACCTCGACGTTGCGGCGATCCTCGAGGTGAACGTCGGGCGGCAGCGCGCCGACGCTCTTGATGCGGTTGCCCTCGATGACGATCGCGTCGTTGCGTGCGGCGGCCTTGCCGGAACCGTCGATCAGGGTGCCGTTGCGAACCACCAGGGTCTTCGCGGTCGTGGCCGCCATGGGTGTCTCCTCGGGATTTCTTGTTGTCTCAGGTTACTGGACACGCGAACCGATGTAAACAAGCGTTTAAATTTCTGCGATC
This sequence comes from uncultured Alphaproteobacteria bacterium, assembly GCA_963749815.1. Classification (GTDB taxonomy): domain Bacteria; phylum Pseudomonadota; class Alphaproteobacteria; order Rhizobiales; family Xanthobacteraceae; genus VAZQ01. The sequence goes on from CAVVON010000028.1 coordinate 898, forward strand.
GCGCGGCGTGGACCTTCCGCCAGCGCGCATCGGATTGACATTTCGGGCGCGGTGTGCGGCTAAGAGGTTGTATTGAAACGATGAATGTCATGGACACGGCAAAGCGCGCCACGCCGCGAGCGATCGCCAAGACCGTTGCGGCCGAAGCAGAGGACGGGACCCGGGACCGCATCCTGCGCACGGCCGAGCGGCTGTTCGCGGAGCGTGGCTTCAACGGGGTGTCGCTGCGGGAACTCGCGCTGGCGGCGGGGGTCAACGTCGCCAGCGTCGGCTACCATTTCGACAACAAGGAAGGGCTTCTGTCCGAAGTCTACCGCCGCCACTGCGGGCCGATGATCGAGGAGCGGTTGCGCGGGCTTGCGGCGTCATCGAAGCTTCGCGGCGAGGCCAGGATCGCGGCCATCATCGAAGCGTTCATTCGTCCGGCGCTCCGGCAGGTGAAGGCGGAAGACGGCGAGACCTTCATCCGGCTTCGGGCGGTTCTGTCCGGCGAGAATTCCGAACTGCTGGAGAAGCTCGTCGCGCAGAATTTCGACGAATCGAGCACGGCCTTCATCGACGTGCTGTGCAAATGCCTGCCGCACTTGACCAGAACGGATGTCTGCTGGCGTTTCCACTTCCTGCTGGGCACGATCTATTACACGGCCGCCGGTCCCCATCGAATTTTTGCATTCTCCAATGGGCGCTGCGATCCCTCCGATACCGAGGCGGTCATCCAGGAACTCGTGCCGTTCATGACGCGGGCCTTTCAGGCGCCGGCGACTCATCGCCGGGCACGCAAGCGGCGATAAGCGAATCCGATCGCGTTCAGAATTGGAGTGCGTTGCGCTTGCGAGGCATTGCGTCGCAGACGAATTTGCACGGCTGTTTAAAATCGCTAAGGTCGACTAAACAATTGTTCAAAATGCTCCGGGAGGACACGTTGCAAAGAACACTCGCCGCAATCGCCGGCTTTGGGCGCTCATGTTTACCGGCGCTGCTGGCGGCGGCGCTGTCGGGCGGCGCGTCCGTCGCACAGGAGTGGCCGGCCAAGACCATCCGCGCCATTGTGCCGCTGACCGCGGGCAGCGCGACCGACATGATCGGGCGGTCCGTGCTCGAGCAATTGTCCGCGCAGCTCGGTCAACCGGTCGTCGTCGAGAACCGGCCCGGCGCGGGAAATACCATCGGCATGGCGGCGGCCGCGCGTTCCGAGCCGGACGGTTACACACTTCTGGTCAATTCGTCCTCGCACACGATCGTGCCCGTCACCTATGCCAGCCTTCCTTTCGATACGTTGCGAGACTTCGCGCCGATCATGCCGCTCGGCAACATGCCGACCGTATTGGTGGTGTCGCCGTCGAAGGGCTACAAGTCGCTGAAGGATTTCGTCGCCGCCGCCAAGGCCAAGGCCGGCGCGATGAACTATTCGACCGCCGGCGCCGGCAACTTCTCGCATTTCGCCAGCGAAGTCTTCCGGATGGCCGCCGGTTTCGAGGCGGTGCATGTGCCGAGCAAGGGAGCGCCCGAAGCGCTCACCGAAGTCCTGGCGGACCGTGTCGACTTCTTCTTCTCGCCGCTGATCGTCGCGCTGCCGTTTCTCAAGGAAGGCAAGGTCCAGGCACTGGCCGTGAGCGGATCGCAGCGCGCCGCCGCGCTGCCGGACGTCCCCACCACGGTGGAAGCCGGCTATCCGAACTCGGAATACAATTTCTGGGTCGGACTGTTTGCGCCTTCGAAGACGCCTTCGTCGGTTCTCGACAAGCTCTACCCGGAAGTGCTCAAGGCGGTGCAGCACGCCGCCGTGCGGGAGCGGCTGTCCAAGCTTGGCGCCGATCCGATGATGCTGAGTGCGCCCGAATTCGCCAAGCTGGTGCAGAACGAAGTCGCCACCAACGCCAAGATCGCAAAGAATGCGGGCCTCAAGGCCAATTGAGGGCGGCACCGATGGACCGGGCTTTCGTCGTCTGGATGCTGCTGCTGGCGGCGGCCTCGCCTGCCGCCGCACAGGATTACCCCAGCAAGCCGATCAAGATCGTCGTCAATGTCGCGCCCGGCGGCGGCGTCGACACGGCGGCGCGGATCGTCGCTGAGAAGCTGCACGCGCGGTTCGGCCAGCCGGTCGTGGTCGAGAACCGCCCGGGAGCCGGCGGCAATATCGGCGCCGAGGCGGCGTTCCACGCCACGCCCGACGGCTACACGCTGTTGGCGTCTTCCCCGTCACCGCTCGCGATCAACGGCTGGCTCTACAAGAAGCTCAACTTCGATCCCGCGGGGTTCGAGCCGGTCGCGATCATGTCGCGGATCCCGAACCTGCTCGTGGTCCGGCCGGATCTTCCCGCCAAGACGGTTCAGGAACTGGTCGCCTACGCAAAGGCCAATCCCGGCAAGCTCAATTTCGGATCCCAGGGAATCGGGACCGCGTCGCATCTCACTGCCGAACTGTTCATGACACTGACCGGCCTCAAGCTCATCCATGTCCCCTACAAGGGCAACACGCCGGCCGTGCTCACCGACATCGTGGCGGGTCATCTGGATTTGAGCTTCATCCAATATTCGGCGGTGCACGAGCTTCAGCAGGCCGGCAAGGTGCGCGTGCTCGCGGCGGCCACGCCCGAGCGCATGGAAACCTTGCCGGATATTCCGACCATGGCGGAGGCTGGCTTTCCCGAGGTCGTGTCGGAAACCTGGAATGCGATCAGCGCTCCGCCGAAGACGCCGGCGCCGATCGTCGCCAAGCTCAATCTGGCGATCAACGAAGCGTTGAAGAACCCGGACGTCATCTCGCGCTTTCGCGATCTGCAGGTCCTGGTCGGGGGTGGCGGCGTGGCCGAAACCAAGCGCTTCGTCGAAGACCAGCGGCAGTTGTGGGGCAAGGTGATCCGAAGCGCCGGCTTGCCGCAGGAATGAATCGCGCGAGCATAGGCCTGGACACGCGCTGATTAATCCGGGCCGAGGCGGCGTTCGCCAAAATTTTGATTTGTCTAGGAAATCCGGCGCTTTAGATTGTTTTGAGATTTCACTGCGTCGAGCCGATCTGCGGAACGAACAACGCTTGCTCCGACCTGACCGCTGTCGCACAGTTCGTGCCGTACGAACGGGGCATCAGCGAGGGCCCAGATGGGGCGCTGGCATTTAAGCGTTGGTCTGGCCTTGCTTCTAGCGTTCGGGGTCCTGGGGCCGGGACGCGCGGCGGCCCAATCGATCGATCAACTGGTGGCGCAGGTCGCCGAACTCAAGCGCGCCGGAAAGTACGCCGACGCCATTCCGCCGGCTGAGCGGGCCCTCGCGCTGCGCGAGCGCCGGTTCGGCCGCGAGCATCTCCAGGTCGCCGAGTCGCTCAGCGACCTCGGCGACATCTATTACTGGCTCGATCGCTACGATCAGGCCGAACCGGCATACAAGCGCGCACTGGCGATTCGGGAAAAGGCGTTCGGGCGAAACCACATCAATCTCGCCGTCACTCTGAACGACCTCGGCACCACTCACTACTGGCAAGAGCGCTATGCCGACGCTGAAGCGGTCTACAAGCGCCTGCTGGCGATCCGCGAGCAGGCGCTTGGTCCCGACGATCTCGGCGTCGCGAGCACGCTGAAGGATCTCGGCGACGTCTATTATTACTGGCTCCGCTATCCCGATGCCGTAGCGCATTATCGGCGCGCGCTCGTCATCCGCGAAGCCAAGCTCGGCGAGCGCAGCCTGACGGCCCAGTCACTGCAGGATCTCGCCGACACGCTCGCCGCAATGCGGCGCTACGCGGAATCCGTACCGCTGTCGCGGCGCGCGCTCGCGCTCCGCGAAAAGACGCTCGGGCTCAATGACCGCAACACTGCAAATTCGCTCAATCAGCTGGCCTGGATGCTGGAAGAGCAAGGAAACATGCGAGAGGCTGAGCCGCTGCTGCGCCAGGCGCTCGCCGTGCGAGAGAACGTCCTAGGCGCCGAGCATCGCAGCACGATTTTCAGCATCAATCGTTTGGCGGAGCATTTGCACAGGCGAGGGCGGTATGCCGAAGCAGAACCGCTGTTTCTAAAGGCACTCGAACTTCGCGAAAGGGTGCTAGGTCCCGAACACCTCGACACCGCGAAAACGTTGCTGAGTCTCGGAACGTATTACACCTGGCAAAATCGCTTTGCAGAGGCGGAACCCGTCATTTTGCGTGGTGTGGCCATTCAGGAAAAGAAACTCGGGCCTGGCGATCCCGAACTCGTGGTCGGATTGACCTTGCTCGCCAAATTCCGAATGTGGCAAGGCAACTACGCCGAGGCGGAGCCCTTGCTCAAGCGGGCGCTCGCCATTCGCGAAAAGGCGCTGCCGGAGAATCATCCAGACATCGGTCATAGCCTCAATGATCTCGCCGACCTCCTGTCGCGCGAAGACAAGAGTTACAGCCGAGGCGTATTACAGGCGCGCGCTCGCGATTTTGGAGAAGGTGTCGAGCCCCGACAGCCCGCAGCTGCTTGCTCAGTCTCGGCGGTCTCGCCTACATCTATTACAGCCAAGGCCGCTATGCCGAGGCCGAGCCACTGTACAAGCGGCGACTCGAAATCTGTGAAAAGTCGGTCGGTGAGGATCATCCGGACACCGCCTTCGTGCTCGGTCAGCTCGGCGACGTCTACTACTATTGGAAAGGGCCCGCCGAGGCGGAGAGCTTCTACCGACGGGCGATGGCGATCCGAGAGAAGGCTTTCAGGCCCCGATCATTATTACGTGGCCGACAGCGCTTCGAATTTGGGCTGGGTCTATCGCATGCAGCGGCGCTATGCCGAGGCGGAGCCGCTTTTCCTGCGCGCGCTCGCAATCCACCAAAAGGCATTCGGCCCGGACCACTCCTCCGTCAGCAACGATCTCAGCGAGCTTGGCGACCTAATACGAGCGCCAGGGCAAGTGGAGCGAGGCCGCTTCCTATTGGCAGCGCAGCAGCGACATCGTCGTGCGCAGCACGCGCCGCGGCGGCGAGACGGTCGGGCGCGCGCTCACCGGCAAGGCGAAGAGCGAGGCCGAGCGGGCCAGCAGCCGTTTCAGCAAGCTGGTCAAAGTGAGCTACCGGCTGCCTGCCTGGGAGCAGAATCGCGATCCTGAACCTCGCCGCTGCCGTGTTCCAGACAGCGCAGTGGGCGCAGGGGTCCGAGGCTGCCGCTGCGCTTGCGCAAACGGCGGTGCGCTCGGCCAAGGGCGACGGTTCGCTGGCTCGCTTCGTCCGCGAGCGGCAGGACTTGGTTGCCGAATGGCAGACCAAGGACCACCAGCTCGTGTCCGCTCGCTCTGAGCCTGCGGGGCAACGCAACGCCAGGCTCGAGCAGGCGCTCGCGGCCCGGCTGTCGGCGATCGACGCCCGTATCGCGGAGATTGATCGCACGCTGGCGCGCGACTTTCCGGACTATTCGGTGCTCGCGCGTCCCGAGCCGTTGGCGATTGACGCTGTGCAAGCGCGGCTTGGCGACGACGAAGTTCTGATCTTCTTCCTGGTGACGGCTGCCGGCTGGTCGTCGCCCGAAGAGACATTCGTGTGGGCGGTCACCAAGACCGACGGCGCGCTGGGTAAGGAGCGGGGCCGGGGCGAAGACGCTCAAGACCCACGTCGATGCCCTGCGGTGCGGCCTCGACCACACCAGCAAAGATGATACCAGCACGTGGCTGGACGACACCGGCGGCTCTGAAGAAGCGCAAGAGCGAGCAGCTTGCCCGCTACGCCAAGTGCCAGGAGCTCACGGGTCAGATCGCCAGGACGCTCCCGAATGAGAGTCTGCTGCCGTTCGATCTCAAGCGCGCGCACGCGCTCTACCAGGCGCTGTTCGGGGAGGTCGAGGATCTCATCGCCGGCAAGCACGTGCTGGTCGTTCCGACCGGCCCGCTGGCGACGCTGCCGTTGAATGTGCTGCTGACCAAGCCGCCCGCCTGCGAGGCGCTGACGGTCGAATGCCTGAGCACGGCCGAATGGCTCGGCACCAGCCATCGGGTCAAGTCGCTGTCGGTGTTGCCGGCCGTGTCGAGCCTCATCTCGCTGCGCGGGCGCGACGCCAGGACGGCGCAGCAAAGCAAGGCGACCAAGCCGTATATCGGCTTTGCCAATCCGTTGCTGACCGGAGACGAAGGCGACGACCGCCATCGCGCGCGCAAGCGCGCGGCGGAAGCGTGGCACCGCTGCTCCGAGATCACTTTCGAAGGATGCGCGCAATTTCCCGGCGCCACCAGCGGCCCGCCGATTTAGGCCAGCCGATTGCGCAGCTGGCCGCCAATACCGCAAACGGCCTGCGAGGTCTGCGCGATTGCGCGCCGGCTGCAGGTTCCGACGAAGGAGGTCGACGACACGATCCTGTTGGCCGAGAGGCTGCGCGAATCCGAGATCAAGCGGCTCGGAGCGCTCGCGCCCGGCGCCGCGCGTTCCGAGCTGCAGGACTACCGGATCATCCATTTCGCGACCCACGGCGCCGTGGCCAATGCAGCCTGGCAATTCAACGAACCCGGTCTGATCCTCACTCCGCCGGCGGACGGACAGGAGAGCGAAGAGGACGACGGCTATCTCGGGGTCTCGGAGGTGGCGCAGCTCCATCTCGACGCCGACTGGGTGATCCTTTCAGCCTGCAACACCGCCGCCGGCGCCGGCGACGGTGAAGAGGCGCTGTCGGGGCTCGCCCGCGCATTCTTCTATGCGGGCGCGCATGCCATCCTGGTTTCCCATTGGGAGGTCATCACCAACGCGGCGGTCGATCTGACGACGCGCGCCCTCAAGGTCATCGCATCGGATGGCCGCATCGGCCGCGCGGAAGCCTTGCGCGTCGCCATGAGCGGGATGCTCGACGACGCAAAGCGCGCGGGCGACGAAGCAACCCGGCTGACGCGGCTGCACCCGTCGTTTTGGGCTGCTTTCGTGCTGGTCGGCGAGGGCGGGCAGGGGCGCTGACCGTGCGTGCCACTCATTGCCTCACGGCTGCGGCGAATATCGGGACCAGGCGCGCATGAGCATCAATTGGCTGCCCGCCGCCTGCACCCGGCTGCGCATCTTCATCAGCTACTCGTCCGAGCACCGCCCGCTGGCGGACGAGATCGCGCAGACCCTGAAGAACGAAGGCCACGACGTCTTCTTCGACAAGGACAGCCTGCCGCCGGGCGAAGAATACAACGAGCGCATCCGCAGCGCGCTAAGGCTCGCCGACCGCTGTCTGTTCTTGATCGGACGGACCTCGATCGAGCCCGGCAAATACATGCTGACGGAGATCGAATTCGCCAAAGCGAAGTGGCCGGTCCCTTCAGGCCGCGTCTTACCCGTTTTGATCGACCCCGGACTCAAGCCGTCGGAGCTTCCGGTCTACCTCCGCTCCGTCAACGCGATCACGCCCAAGGGCAGCCTGGCGGCCGAGATCGCCGCGACGGTGGACCGCTCCCGCCAAATCAGCGGCACTTGCCGGGCGTGTCTCGCGGTTGCGATTGCGGCGGTCTTGCTGTCGGCGGCGGCGCTCGCCGGCGTCATGCTGTGGCGGCCGGCTGCGCCGATGGCGGACATCGTCCTGCTGCCGATCGAAAAAGTGCATCTCCGGCCGGGACGCGGCCCGCCCGCGGATCTCCTGGCACGCGACGCGCCGACCGATTGGATCGAGTCGCAGCTCACCGTGACGGCGATGAATGTCGTCTACAATCGACGCGACCAGGGTGCCGTCCCGGCGAGCCTGCGCCGCGAAGAGCTGGACCTGCAGATCGGTTCCGCGTCATACCGCTACGTCTGGACCTACGTGGTCGATATCCGGCGTGAGGAAGGCTGTGCCGGCGATTGGCTGTGCACCAAGGAATCGGTTGGGGTGACGAACCTCCCCGGCGGACGATCGAGCCAGCCGCGCGAGACTATGTTTCTGGCCGAATTCAGTCCGCCGCTCGTCTGGCGCGCCTTCATCGACCAGGTCCTTGCGCCTGGCGGGACGACGGAGATCGTCGTTAAGGTCCGCTCCCGCATTGACATCTCCGGCCCCGGCTGGACGCGCGAGATGGTGCTCGAAGCCACGTGCGCGCTTGACGTAAGCGCCGCCCGTGCCGAGTTTCTCAAGCAGTTTACGCCCGGCGCCAATCCGCGGCCGGTGTTCTGGCAACCCTCCTGCGTTAGGTAAGGTTCAAAATCGACTGCGACAGTCGTATTTCGGCTTGTTATATCCATACGGCCGACGACGTCGTTAAGGGCGACAAATGACCATCTGCCGTTCTGTCGTTCGTTTCGCCATTGTGCTACTCGTGCTGCCTACGCTCGCGTGGGCGCAGACCGGTCAGTCATCGGACGCCGGCAAGCCCTCGACTCCGGGAAAGCCCGAAGTTTTGGAGCAAGGTTTCCGCTTCGATGACGCCGACCGCAGCGGCACGCCTTGCGCGGTGCCGGGCACTTGCGGACGGTGCGACTGCCCGAAATTGCCATCCTCGACGGATCCGGCGCAGGATCCCAAACACGGGCGGCCGGCAGGCAAGTGACGATGCGGCGGGCGCCCGGCATCTCCGGCCAGGCGTGAGCACGACGCCGGCGGTTACTTCCGCGCCGCTTTCACCGGGTCCTTGACGTTCTCGATGGTGGCAAACTCGATGTTCCAGAGCTCGCCATTCACCTTCTCGACCTTGCGCATGTAGATGTTGTGAATGACGTCGCGGGTTTCAGGATCGATCGTCATCGGCCCGCGCGGGCTTTCCCACGACATGCCCTTTGCCGCGTTGACGAAGCTGTCGCCGTCGGTCTTGCCGCCGGTCTTTTTGATCGTTTCATAGATCAGGTGCATGCCGTCGTAGCCGGATACGCCAAAGAAGTTGGCGCGCATGCCGTTGTTCGCCTGCTTCATCCCGGCGACGAAGGCCTTGTTCTTCTCGGACGGATGGGCCGCCGAGTAGAAATAGGCGGTCACGATACCCAGCATGGGGTCGCCCATGCTGTTCAGCAGGTCATCGTCGGTGATGTCGCCGGCGCCGAACAGTTTGATGCCCGACTTGTCCAGACCGCGCTCTCGGAACTGCCGCATGAACGTCGCCGCCTGACCGGCCGGAATGAACACGTAGAGACCCTCCGGCTCGGCGTCCCGCGCACGCTGCAGGAACGGCGCGAAATCCGGATTGAGCATCGGCACCCGGATCGACAGCGCGACTTGCCCGCCGGCCTGGGTAAAGCGTTCCTTGAAATAGGTCTCGGAATCGTAGCCCGGGGCGAAATCGGAGACGACCGACACCGCCTTCTTGAGGCCTTGCTTGGCCTCCCAATCCGCAATGATCACGACATTCTGCGCCTGAGCAAAGCTCGTGCGCACGATATAGGGCGAGCGCTCGGTCACGATCGCGGTGGCGGCCGCCATGACGATCATGGGGGTCTTGGTCTCGGTCGCGAGCGGCGCCACGGCGAGCGCAATCGGCGTGAGCCCGAAGCCCGCCAGGATGTTCACCTTCTCATGGACGAGCAATTCCTGGGCGATGCGCCTGCTGTTGTCGGGAACGCCGCCGTCGTCGCGAAGCACGATCTCGATCTTCTTGCCGGCAACCGTTGCGCCATTCTGCTGCATGTAGAAGCGCACGCCGGCCTCGACCTGCTTTCCCGTCGATGTGAACGGCCCGGTCATCGGCAGAATGAGCCCGATCTTGACGGTCTCCTGTGCGGTTGCTGCCGCCGGCGGCCAACGTCATGGGTGCTGCGAGCAGCACCACGGCCATGAACGTCCGCCACGCCGACCGGTCCTTCGCGATCTCGAAATCGTTCATTGGTGTCTCCTCCGCTCAGCATTTTCGTTGAGCAAACCGTATCCGATGCCGAGCGGAGAATACGGAATTGGCCAGGGTCGGCGATAAATCAGACCGGCCGTTCGCCTTTGATCGTCACGCGGCGGCCGGAACGGGTCTGCGGGTAGTAGTCCCAGAGCGCTTGATGCTGAGCGCAACGGTTGTCCCAGAAGGCGATCGAATGGGGCTGCCAGCGGAACCGCACCTGGAATTCCTCCCGCGTGCTGAACTCACACAGAAAGTCCAGGATCGCGCGGCCCTCTTCTCTCGGTAACCCGTCGATATGGGTGGTGAATTCGCCGTTGACATACAGCGCCTTCCGCTTCGACACCGGATGCGTGCGAACGATCGGATGCGACGCCTTCGGGTAGGTCTTGCCGGTTTCTTTCAGGCCCATCAGCGCATTGTTCCGGCGATAGATGTGGTCGCCGGAATGCGTCGCGGTCATTCCTTCCAGATAGGTCTTCATCTGCGGTGAAAGCGCCTCATAGGCTGCGTACTGGCTGGCGAACAGCGTGTCTCCACCGCAGGGCGGCACGGTGTGGAGGTAGAGGATGCTGGCCGCCGGGGGCTCTTCGTCGCAGGAGACGTCCGAGTGCCAGTACTCGCCATTGATGCGCCGGGATTTGGCGTCGGCATGGATCGGCAGGATCTCGGGATGTCCTTCCGGCCCGGGCGTGCTGGGGTGAATGTGCAATTCACCGAAATATCGGCCGAACCGCTTGTGGGATTCCACGTCCAGGGGCTGATCGCGAAAGAACAGGACCTGGTGCTCCGCGAGCGCCTGATGCAGCTCTTCCACCTGACGGTTGCTGAGCGGCTTGGATAGCGTGAGGCCTGCAATGTTGGCGCCGATGCGAGGCGTGACCGGCGTGACCTCGAAGGATTCGTAGCCCATGGCTCACCCTTTCGATGACGGCGACGCGAATGACGTAGACGGTCTGATAATGACGGAATTATTCCGCCTTGGCACCGGAAAATTTGATCACCTTGGCCCACTTTTCGGTTTCTTCAGCGATCAGCGTTCCGAAGTCGGCAGGCGAGCCCGTGATCGCGATGCCGCCCAGCTCGGCGATTCGCGCCTTCAATCTGGGATCGGCAAGGCACGCGTTGATTTCGGTGTTGAGCTTGCCGATGATTTCGACCGGCGTGTTCCGGGGCGCGCCGGCGCCAAACCAGGCCGTCGCCTCATAGCCGGGCACGAATTCGGAAATCGTCGGCAGATCCGGCAGCGCCTCCGAGCGCGTCGCGGCCGTCACGGCGAGTGCGCGCAGCGTGCCAGCCCTGACGAATTCGATCGTCGATGCGGTGGTGCCGAAGGTCACCTGTACCTGTCCACTCACCAGGTCGGTCATGCCGGCCGCGACGCTGCGATAGGGCACGTGCACCATGTTTGTGCCGGTCATCATCTTGAACAGTTCGCCGGCCGCATGGGGCGTGCTGCCGCTCCCCGGCGAAGCCATGTTGAGTTTGCCCGGGTTGGCCTTGGCATAGGCGATGAACTCGGGAACGGTCTTGGCCGGAACCGACGGGTTCACGACCATGAGATTGGGGAAGCGGACGATGATCGCGACCGGCGCAATGTCGCGAATGAAATTGAACGTCAGGTTGTCGTAGAGCGTCGCGTTGATCGCGCTCGGTGCGCCGATCAGGGCCAGCGTATAGCCGTCGGGCGGCGCGCGAACGACCGCCTCGGTGCCAAGGTTGCCGCCGGCGCCTGGACGGTTCTCGATGACGAATGTCTGCCCAAGCCGCTCCGTCAGCCACTGTCCGATCAGGCGCGCAACGATGTCGGTCCCGCCGCCGGGTCCGAACGGCACGATCATTCGCACCGGCCGCGCCGGATAGGTTTGCGCCCAAGCCGCGCACGGCGTCGCCGACAAAGCGATCGTGGTCAGCCCAAGACCAAGAAACTCGCGACGCGGAAGTCTCATGATGTTTCCAAGGGTCGGCGCGTATCCGGCGTGGTCGACCGCTTCATGACTGCTACGGGCCTTCCTCCGTAAGCGGCCGGAAGGTCCGGGCCGGAAACTGCTGGCTCTTCTCCGCGCGGACGACCTGTTCGTTGACCGTCAGGCCGAGCCCGGGGCCCTCGGGGAGAGCAATATGTCCATTCACCGGTTTGAGCACGTCCGGACACAGCCGCTGACTGATTTCCTCGAACGGGAGGAAATACTCGGTGATGATGAAATTGGGCATGCAGGCGGCCGCATGCACGGTCGCCGACAGCGACATCGTCGTCGAATTGTAGTTGTGGGGCGAAACCGCGATGGCCTCGGTTTCCGCCGCCGCGGCAATCAGCGTCAGCTCGAGGATGCCGCCGCAATTCGACACGTCCGGATTGATGATGTCGACGGCGCGCTGGCGGAAGATCGGGCGAAAACCGGAGCGCGCGTAGAGCGCCTCACCGGTCACGACCGGAATTCGGCTTGCGCGCCGCACCTCGGCCAGCGCTTCGACGTTTTCCGACTGGCAGGGCTCTTCGAACCAGTATGGTCCGAACTCCGCCAGTGCGTTGGCAAGCTCGATGGCATGCATCGGCGCCAGCCGGCGGTGGATATCGAGCAGAAGATCGACGTCAGGGCCGACCGCATCGCGCACCGCCCGCATCACCTTCACCGCGTGCCTGATGTGCTCCTTCGGAATGAATGTCCGCCAGGGACCCGGCACGGGGTCGTATTTGATTGCGCTGAATCCCCGCTTCACCACCGCCGCGGCGGCGCGCGCGAAATCCTCCGGCTTGCTCAGCTTGTAGCTCCAGCCGTTGGCGTAGACGCGAATTTTGGAGCGGACCGGGCCGCCCAGCAGGTTGTAGACCGGCTGCTGTGTTTCCTTGCCGACGATGTCCCAGAGCGCCTGTTCGATGCCTGACGTCGCGCAGTAGAACTCCAGCGAGCCGCGCCGCTGGGCGTAATCGTCGAACGCCATCTGCAAGATGTGACGGATATGGAATGGATTGCGTCCGACCAGATAGCGGCCGAGCTCCGTAACCTGCGCCGCGATCGCGGTGTCACGATCGTATTGGCTGTAGGCTTCGCCCCATCCGACCAAGCCGGAGTCGGTTTCGACACGAACGAACACAAAGTTCTTCCGCCAGCCGGCGTAGACGGGAAGACATTCAACGCTCGCAATTTTCATGGTGCTGACTCATGGGCCCATCGAAGACATTACACTCAAGTATAGGCGAGAGGTTCCCGATGTGCGCGGCGCAGGCCTGCCGCGACCGCCTGTCACTCCGGCTTGATCCCGGCCTGCTTCACCACGGCGCCCCAGCGGGCGGATTCGTTGCGCATGAAGGCGCCGAAGTCTTCGGGCGTGCCGCCTTGGACGTCCGCACCCTGTTCGGTCAGGCTCTTGCGGATGTCGGGCATGGCCAGGATTTTGACGAGCTCGGCATTGAGCCGCTGCACGATCGGCGCCGGCGTACCGGCGGGAGCGGCGACGCCGTACCAAAGCGCGATGTCCATTCCGGGATAGCCCAGTTCGGCGAAGGACGGGACGTCCGGCAGCAGGCGATGGCGTTGCGGGCTCGCGGCCGCCAGCGCGCGGAGCTTTCCCGCCGTGATGAACGGCAGCAGCGACGGCGTCGCATCGAACATCATCGTGATCCGCCCGGCGACCAGATCGACCACCGCCGGGCCGCTGCCCCGGTAGGGGACGTGCAGCAGGTCGGTCCCGGTCAGCGCTCTTGAACAGCTCGCCGGCAAGGTGCGGCGCGCCTCCGGTGCCGGCCGAGCAGAAGCTCAGCTCGCCGGGCCGCGCTTTCGCCTGCGCGATCACGTCCTTGACGGACTGGGCGGGGACGTCCGCGTTGACCGCCATGATCAGCGGAAGCTTCACGATCAGGATCACCGGCGCGAAGTCCTTGACCGGATCGTACGGCAGGTTTGCGTAGATGTGCGGCCCGATGCCGTGGGTCGCGATCGTGTTCAACAGCAGCGTGTAGCCATCCGGGTCCGATTTGGCGACCGCGGCGGCCGCGGTCGTGCCGCCGGCGCCGCCGCGATTGCTGATGACGACCGGTTGCCCCAGCGCGTCGGCGAGCTTCGCCCCGATCAGCCGGGCCAACGAAATCGGCGGCGCCGCCCGGCGGAACGGTGACGACGAGCTGGATCGGACGGTTCGGGTAGCTTCCTTGCGCCCGCGCCATGTCCGGCTGAGCGAAGACAACAGCCGTGACAACGAGTAGAAATGTTTGCAAGCTCTTCATCGGCCGGTCCCTAACTCCGCTCCAATCCACCTGCGAATCGCGCTTCGCTGCACGCCGGGAGTATCGTCGTCCATGCACGTCAAGCTCTCTGAGAATTTTCGCGCGGTGTTCTACGCGCCATTCTATGCCACGCACGCGCTCGGGTTCTACACCGGCGAGGGTGTCGAGGTTGAATTGCTCAACTCGCCGGCGCCGGCCGCCGCCGCCGCGGGCCTGCTCGACGGGTCGATCGACCTCTCATGGGGCGGGCCGATGCGGGTGATGAAGGCGCGCGATCTCGATCCCGCTTCGCCGCTGCTGTGCTTTTGCGAGGTCGCCGCGCGCGATCCGTTCTTTCTGGTCGGGAAGCGCGGCCGTTCCGGCTTCCGGCTGGCCGATCTGCCCGGATTGAAGGTTGCGACCGTGTCGGAAGTGCCGACACCGTGGCTCTGTCTCCAGCACGACCTGCGCGAGCAGGGCATCGATCCGGCGCGGATCGATCGCGTCACGGATCGGACGATGGGAGACAATCTGGAGGCGCTTGCGCAAGGGTGAGCTCGACGTGGTGCAGATGTTCGAGCCGTATGTCTCGATGGCCTTGCAGGCGGGCGCGGGCGACGTCCTCTATGCCGCCAGCGAGCGCGGCCCCACCGTCTACACGACGTTCCTCGCGTCGCGGGACAGCATTCGCCGCAACCGCGCGGCGTTCGAGGCGATGGTGCGCGCCACCCGCCGCACGCTCGCCTGGGTCGACGGAGCACGGCGGCGAGGCATTGGCCGATGCGGTCGCGCCATTCTACCCGGACGTTCCGCGAGATATCCTTGCCTCCTCGCTTCGACGCTATCGCGACGCCGGCTTGTGGGCCCGCACGCCCGAGGTGTCGCGGCCGGGCTTTGTCCGGCTGGCGGACAGTCTCAGGTCCGGCGGGTTCATTTCCAGCATGCACAGCTATGAAGACTGCGTAGAACAGAGCCTTTGCTAGGCGCAGCGCGGGCGAACCCGGGCACAAGGAGGCGCGATGTTCGATCTCATCATTCGCGGCGGTGACGTGGTGACGCCTCAGGGCGTGATCCGCGCCGATGTCGCCGTTGCGGGCGAAACGATCGCGGCGATCGCGGCCGCCGGCGCCCTGTCGGCCGAACCGGCCAAGCGCGTGATCGACGCGACCGGACACATCGTCATGCCCGGCGGCATCGATCCGCACGTCCATCTGCATCACGTGTGGACCAAGCCCGACGGCACGCCGCTCGTCACGGCCGGGCCCGAGCAGGTCGGGCGCGCGGCGCTGCTACGGCGGCACCACCACCTTCATCGACTTTGCCTATTGGCGCGACGGCGTTTCCGCGCGGCAGGCGGTCGAGACGCGCGACCAGGATTTTGTCGGGAAGAGCCCGTGCGACTGGGCCTACCACATCATGCTGCACTCCGAGCCGCCGCCCGAATTTGCCGGCCAGCTCGCGGAGGCGATCCAGGCCGGCTATCCGACGCTCAAGATCTTCACCACCAACATCCTGCCGTCGCGCAGCGGCCGCATGATCGATTTCGGCGACATCTGGGAGGCGTTCCAGGTGCTGGCGAAGGAGGGCGGGCTCGGCGTCATCCATGCGGAAGACAACGACATCGTCATGCACATGTACGCCAAGCTCATCCGCGAGGGCCGGGTCGGATTCGAGAATCTTGCGGAGGTGCACAACCAGCTGTCGGAGGATTTGAGCTTCCGCCGCATCCTGCGGCTCGCCCAAAGCGTGCCCGGCACCGCGCTCTACATGATGCATGTCTCGGCCGGCACCGGCGTCGCCGCGATCGCCGAGGCGCGCGGCAAGGGGCTGCCGATCTACGGCGAGACGCTGCACCAGTATCTGCTCTATTCGCAGGACGACTACAAACGCCCGAACGGGCAGATCTACCACACCTATCCGTCGCTCAAGTCGGCCGAGGACCAGAAGGCGCTGTGGCACGGCACCGCCAACGACACGATTCACTGCATCGCGACCGACGAGCTGTGCTGCACGCTCAAGGACAAGACCGTCGGCAACCGGATCGACGACACCACCGGCGGCAATTCCGGCGTCGAGCCGCGGCTCGGCGTGATGTACACCGAGATGGTGACGCGGCGCGGCTATTCGCTCTCGCAGTATGTCGACCTGGTCTCGTCCAATGCGGCCAAGATCATGGGGCTCTATCCGAAGAAAGGCGCGATCGCGGTCGGCAGCGATGCCGACATCGCGATCCTCGATCCGAGCCGGCGCGGCAAGGTGCGGGCCGCCGACCTGCACGAGACCGATTATTCGCCGTGGGAGGGCCACGACATCTTCGCCTGGCCGGTCGCGACGATCCTGCGCGGCAAGGTGATGGTGGAGAACGGCCAGTACTTTGGCGCGCCCGGCGACGGCCGCTACCTCAAGCGCAAGATCTCGTCCCGAACCTTGAGCGGAGCGGCGCTGTGAGCGGCGCGCCGGTCCGGGCTCGTGTGCGAGCTGCTGACGCAAAGCCTCGCTTGCTGGGGCGTGGCCGGCCAAGTCGAGCGGACGAGCGACGGCGCCATCGCGATCAAGGCGAATGAGCGACATCCGGATCGAGCCCGCTGCCGAGGATTCGATGTTCCGGTGGATGGTCACGATCGGCGGACGCAAGCGCCCCGCGATCTCGGTCCTGGCCGTTCTTCGGCAGGTCCGGGAGGCGCTCGATCCGGGTTACGCGGCGAACCGGGTGCGCGTCACGGTCGCGCCGCTGGCGCCGTCATGATGGCCGCAGACCCGATTCCGGTCTCGGTGCTGACCGGCTTTCTCGGCAGCGGCAAGACCACCGTGCTCGGGCATCTGCTGCGCCAGCCGGAGTTCTCCCGCACCGCCGTCGTGATCAACGAGTTCGGCGAGATCGGACTCGATCATGAGCTGATCGAGGCGAGCGACGACAGCGTCATTGCGCTCACCACCGGCTGCCTCTGCTGCAAGGTGCGCACCGACCTGGCGGAGACTCTGCAGGACCTGCTGCGGCGGCGCGACGAGGGGACGTGCACGCGCTTCGATCGCATCGTGATCGAAACCAGCGGGCTCGCCGACCCGGCGCCGATCCTCCAGACACTGATGACGGACGCCGGCATTGCCGGCCGCCTGGTGCTCGGCAGCGTGGTGACGACGATCGATGCCGTGACCGGTCACGGCACGCTCGAACGCGAGGCGGTCTCGCAGAAGCAGGTCGCGGTCGCCGACACGGTCGTGCTGACCAAGCTCGATCTTGCGGGCGAGGCCTCGGCGGCGCTGCTCGACCGCCTTGCCGGGCTCAATCCCGGAGCGCCGAGGTTGCGCGCCGCGCACGGCCGTGTCGAGGCCGCCAGCCTGTTCGGCGCCACGCCTTACAATGCGAAGGGCAAGTCGCTCGACGTCATGTCTTGGCTGGCGGAGGCGGACGAACACACGCACGATCACCACGACGCCGCGATCAAGGCTTATACGATCGTGCGCACGGAGCCGATCCGCGCGGTCGCCTTGACGCTCTTTCTCGAAGCGCTGGCCGAGCACTGCGGCGCCGATCTGCTGCGCCTCAAGGGGCTCGTGAACATCGCCGAGAGCCCGGAACGGCCGGCCGTCGTTCACGGCGTGCAGCACGTCTTCCATGCGCCCGCGTGGCTCGAGCGCTGGCCGTCGGACGATCGGCGCAGCCGAATGGTTTTCATCACCCGCCGCATCCCGCCACGCTGGGTCGAGGCGCTGCTCGATGCCATCGGCGCGGAAGTGGACGCCGTGTCGGCGCAGGGGAATGGAATGCGCCCCCGGTCCGCAAACTAGACGATGATCGTCCCGAAGCTCGGGCCGCCGCGGACATATAGCGCCGGTCCGCACTGGACGATGGCGCGCGTCAGAGTTGCGGGACCGGTGATCATCTTGAGACTGGAAGGACGGGCGCGGGTTGCGTAGAATGTGCCCATGGTACCAGCACGCCGTTCCCGCGCCTCGAAGCCCTTCCGGGCATTCTTGCGCGCCTTGCCTGCGGAAAACACGCCTGAGGGAGATTTCATCGCGGCTGCAAAGGCCGACCGGTCATTTCCCGACCTCGAGACGTGGCAGGAATTGCGAAGCTACCTCCATCGAACCGGCTCCATCAACGTGGAGGCGGTTGCCGCCAGAACCGTGTGGCGCCGATATCGGAACGCGCAGCGGAAGGCGTAGCGTATTCCTTGGGGCCGTAGCGCCGCACCTCGTGCTCTCCCTTCCACCCGGCGACCAAAGAATGGCAGAGTTCCGCAGCGCAGGAGCGCGGTGACGGCATGCCCAAGGTGGAAATCCGGCCCGGAGTGTCGATGGCCTATGAGGACCACTGGTTCGGCGAGCCGTGGACCGTTCCGGAGACCGTGGTGATGGTGCACGGCAACTCCGAATCCTCCCGCGCCTGGACCTGCTGGGTTCCGCACCTCGCGCGCAAGTATCGCGTGGTGCGTCCGGATCTGCCGGGCTTCGGCTTGTCGCCGGAGCCGGCCGGATACGGCTGGAGCGCTGCCGAGCTGGCGGCCGACATCGCCCTGTTTCTGGACGCGCTCAAGATCGACACCTGCCACCTGATCGGCGCCAAGTATGGCGGCTCGGCCTGCATGCGGCTCGCGATCGACCAGCCGCATCGCCTGTCGTCGCTATGCCTGTTCGGCTCGCCGGTTCGCGGCAGCGGCAGCGGCAATGCCGACCTGATCCGCGCCAAAGGCGTCCGGCAATGGGCCGCCGACACCATGCGGTCGCGGCTCGGCAGCGCGGCTTCGGACGCGCAGGTGACATGGTGGACCGACGAGCTGATGGGCAAGACCGCGGCGCGCGCGGCCTACAGTGCCTCGGCGTCGCGCATCGACATGGAGCTCGAGGATGAGCTGCCGCGCATCACGGCGCCGACGCTGATCGTGACGACGCAGGAGAGCGGACTGCAATCGGTCGCGGCGGTCGAACGCTACGCCAGCCGGATTCCGAATTCGCGCGTGATCGTTCTGCCGGGCGACAGCTATCACATCGCGGCGGTCGAGCCCGATCTGTGCGCGCAGCACGCGCTTGCGTTCATCGAGCAGGCTGGGGCGTCGCGCGCGAGGGCGGCCGGGTGAAGACCCGGCGCATGGTCGTCGCCGGCGTCCTCGCCTGCGGCGCGGCGCTGTGGCCCGTCTGCGCATCGGCGCAGGCGAACTATCCGACCCATGTTGTCCGTATCATCGTGCCGTTCGCGCCGGGCGGCGGGGCCGACATCGTGTCGCGGCTGATGTCGCCGTATCTGCAACATCTGCTCGGCCAGTCGGTGATCGTGGAGAACCGGACCGGCGCCGCCGGACGGATCGGCACCGCCCTGGTGGCCAAATCCGATCCGGACGGCCACACGCTGTTGGTCTCGACCGAATCCTCGCTGGTGATCGCGCCGCACATCGGCCAGGCCATCGGCTACGACCCGCTCAAGGATTTCGCGCCGGTCTCGCTGCTCACGCGCAACACCGTCATGCTGGTCGTGCATCCGTCGGTGCCGGCCGCGACGCTGCAGGACTACATGGCGCTCGCGCGCGCCAAGCCCGGCGAGATGTTCTATGCATCGTCCGGTGTCGGCGGGCCGAACCATCTCGCGGGCGAGATGTTCAACCGCATGGCCGGCATTCAAGTGACCCATGTGCCGTTCCAGGGCACCGGTCTGGCGCTCCAGGCGGTCGTCGCCAACCAGGTCGGCGCCATGTGGGGGTTCACCGCCGGCCTGATCCCGCATATCCGTTCGGGCGCCCTGCGGGCGCTCGCGGTCGGCAGCGGCGAGCGTTCGCCGGCTCTGCCGGACGTGCCGACGATCGCGGAAGCGGGCGTGCCCGGCTACGAGGCGACGTCCTGGATCGGAATGGTCGCGCCGGCCGGCACGCCGCCGGCGGCGATCGACCGGCTGCTGGCTGCGGTCAAATCCGCGATGCACGAAAAGGCCGTGATCGACAATCTCACCGCCGGCGGCGCCGAGATCGTCGTCAGCACGCCCGAGGAATTTCGGCGGCAGATCGAAGGCGATTACGCAAAGTACGGCAAGATGTCGGACATCTTCAAAGGGGCGAGGTGATCGGCCGATGGCGGAACACAGGTCCACCATGGCGCTGGCGACGTTTGCCGCCACGTTCGATCCGGCCACGCTGCCGGGCGACGTGCGGCAGAAGCTCGGCTGGCTGCTGCTCGATTATCTGCGGGTCTGCTCGATCGGCGCCCGGCTGCCCTGGAGCGACTGGTCGCGCCGCTATGTCGGCCTGGTCGGCAAGCCGGGCACGGCGCATGTGCTGTTCTCGCCGGAGACGGTCAATCCGCAGCACGCGACATTCCTCAACACGACCTTCGGCTCGAGCTTCGACGCCGACGACACCCATGTCGGCGCCATGCTGCATCCCGGCGTCGCGGCCTGGTCGGCGGCGCTGGCGATCGGGGAGTACACCGGCGCGATCAGGGCCGGACGTGCTGGCTGCGGTCGTGGCCGGCTACGAGATCACCATCCGGATCGGGCTCGCAATTCAGCCGAGCCACTTCAAGCGCGGCTTCCAGAGCACCGGCACCTGCGACGGCTTCGGCACGGCGGCGGCTGCCGGGCGGCTGCTGTTCCGCGGCCAGGACGCCGCGCGCCGCATCGCCGAGGCCATGGGTCTGGCCGGCGGCTATGCCGGCGGTGTCGCGCAGTTCTACTATTCCGGCGCGTCGGCCAAGCGCATCCAGGCCGCGCATTCGGCCGAGAGCGGCGTGGCGGCCGCGCTGCTCGCCGAGCAGGGCTATAGCGGCCCGGCCGACATCATCGAAGGCGCCGGCGGCTTTGCCCGCGCCTACGCGGACGGCTTCAATCCCGCGGTGATCGAAGACGGGCTTGGCCAACGCTTCCACCTGATGGACGTGCTGGTGAAGTCGCACGCCGCAGCGGCGCGCGTCGCCGCGGGCATCGACGGCATGCTGGCGCTGCGCGCGCAGCACGGATTTTCCGGCGACGATATCGCCAGCATGGCGCTCGGCATCCCGCGCATCATCCAGGGGCGGCTGACCAATCCGCACCCGGTGGACTTGCAGGCGGCGCAGATGTGCCTGCCGTTCAGCGTTGCGATTGCGTCGAAGATCGCGCTGTCGCCTGGCCGTATTCCCACGCTCGGCGTCACGGATTTCGAGGCCGGGCTTTCCGATCGCAGCCTGCATGCGATCGAAGAGCGCACCACGATTGCGCTCGATGACGAGGTCGAGGCCGCGAGCAACGAGCTTTCGACCGCGGCGCGGGTCAGCGTGACGCTGCGCGATGGCCGCGAGCTCTCCACGCTCGTGCGAGCGCCAAAAGGCAGCCCGTCGCAGCCGTTCACCGGTGCAGAGCACGAGGCGCGCTTCACCCAGGAGCTGTCGAGCCGCGTGCCGGAGAGCGTGTGCGCCGAGATCGTCGCGATGTCGCGAAATCTCGACCGGCTCGATCCGCGCCGGCTCGGGCGCCTTCTGAGCGGCGCGTCCGCCTAGAATTCCGCGAACGCGCGCTACCGCGGCGCGGGCGTGGTCGTCTTGAACAGGTCGAGATCGATCGCGGTTCCCATCGCCAGATAGCCGGCGCGGTTGGGATGCAGCTTGTCGCCCGGCGAGCCGACGGTGCTGTCGGGCACGAACTCCGGTTTGAGCGAACCGGTGGCGGGATCGAGCGTCGCCTTGTCGAAGTCGATCACGCCGTCGAACAGCCCGGACGTGCGAATGAACTGGTTGAGGGCCTTTCGCTTCTCGTCCTGTTCCGGGAAACCGTGCGCCGCGTTGGTGGCGCCGAGCGCGGTGGTGACGGTCGCGCCGATGATGCGCAGACCGGGCCGCTTGGCGCGGATATGGCCGACGATCTCCTTCATGCCGTCGGTCACCTTTTCGACCGGGGCGTTGCCGTTCTTGCTGAAGTCGTTGATGCCTTCGAGCCAGATCAGGGTCGAGACGCCGGAAAGGTCGAGCACGTCGCGATCGATGCGCGCCTTGGCCGACGGCCCGCCGGGGAACGGCTTGTCCGCGCCATAGGCCGGCGGACCCGCGACCTGGTTGCCGCCGATGCCGGCGTTGACGACCGCGATCCGGTTGCCGTGGACCGCGCGCAGCCGCCGCGACAGCACGTCCGGCCAGCGATCGTCGCCGTTCATCGTGGAGGCGGTGCCGTCGGTGATCGAGTCGCCGAACGCCACGATCGCGAAGCTTCCGGACGGCGCCATCATCTCGACGGCATCGAGGAAGAACCACGACGCGGTGCTGTAGGGGAACGCGGCTTCGTCCTCCGACTTGCCGAGCGAGCCGCTGCCGGGCGGACTGACGTAGGATGTCTGCAACGCCTTGGCGTGCCAGGTCATCGGGCCGCTCTCGCCGGCGACGTGGAAGCTGATGGCGAGCTTGCGGCCGGCGAGCATCGGCTCGGACGGATCGCGGACGAAGGGCAATGCAACCGGGTCGCTCCACACCGATTGTCCGGCCTGCACGGTGACGCTGTCCTTGCCGGCAAACTTCACCGGCTGGTTCGTGCCGGGCATCACCGCCGGGCCGCCAAGCTGCATGCCGACGTACACGCCGTCGAAGGTGACGGGCTGGGTGCCGAGCACGTTGCTCAGGCGCAGCCGCGCCTGCGGTCCCCATAGGTCCGGCCGCACGATCAGGCGGAAGGTCTGGTTGTTCGCGCCGGTCGCGGGCTGCGGGAATGCGAACTTCTGATCCGGCTGCGCCGAGGGATTGCCGACCGGGTAGGGGCCCTGCACCGAAGCGGCCCAGCTCACCACCCACGTTTCGCCGCGCTGCGCCCAGCCGGACTGCGGAAAGCACAAGACGACCAAGGTCAGAAGCAATGTCGTGAGCCGCATGGCGTTTCCTCCCGCTGACGTTCTGAGTTTGGCCGGCATTGTATTGAGAATGGCCCCGACGAACACCTGCCCAGAGCTGAACTAACCCGCCTATCTCACGCGAGCATGTCCCGCACCAGCGGGATGACCTTGCTGCCGTACAGCTCGATGCAGCGCATGATCTTCTCGTGCGACAGGTGTCCGGCGCTGTACTTCATGTCGAAGCGGGTCACGTCGAGAGCCTTCATGGTGGTGGCGATCCTGCGCGCGACCGTTTCCGGGGCGCCGACATAGAGCGAGCCTTGATCGGCTTCCCGGTCGAACTCTGCGCGTGCTCATCGGCGGCCAGCCGCGCTCGGCGCCGATCCGGTCACGCATCTGCTTGTAGTCGGGCCACAGTTCCGCGCGCGCCTGCTCGTCCGTGTCTGCGACATAGCCGTGCGAGTGGACGCCGATCGGCTGCACGGACTTGCCAAGTTCCCGCAGCGCGCGGTGGTAGAGGTCGACATACGGCCTGAACCGGTTGGGATCGCCGCCGATAATGGCGAGCATCAGCGGCATGTCGTATTGCGCGGCGCGGATGACCGATTCCGGGCTGCCGCCGACGCCGATCCAGGTCTTCAGCGAACCTTTCTCGATCGGCGGAAACACGCGCTGATTGGTCAGGGCGGGGCGCGTTCGGCCCTGCCAGGTCACGCTCTCCTGCCGCAGCAGCGCCGCGAACAGATCGAGCTTCTCTTCGAACAGTTCCTCGTACTGGCTGAGTTCGTAGCCGAACAGGGGGAAGGATTCGGTGAACGAGCCGCGGCCGAGGATGACTTCGGCTCGCCCGTTCGATGCAGCGTCCAGCGTCGAGAAACGCTGAAACACGCGAATGGGATCGTCCGAGCTCAGCACTGTGACGGCGGAGCCGAGCCGAATCCGGCTGGTGCGCCCGGCGATCGCGGCGAGCACCACGTCGGGCGCCGACACGGCGAAATCCGCGCGATGGTGCTCGCCGACGCCGAAGAAATGGATGCCCATGTCGATCGGCCAGTACCGCCTCGTCGATGACGTCGCGGATGACCTGCGCATGCGAAGCAAGCGGCCATCGGGACCGGCGGTGATGTCGCCAAAGGTATCCAGCCCAAGCTCAATATCCTTGCGACATTCGACTCTCTATTCATGGGCGATACCTTGTTGTCGGGCTGTTGGGCGCGGCGCGCGGTCGGCGCAATTGGGATCGGATTTGGGCGGTCACCCAGGCCGTGCTCGGATTTCGACAACTAGCAGCAAACTCAGCAGGTTGGTATAGATTGCGATATGGCGGCCGGAGCTTCTTCAGGCCGCCAGGTGTCGCCATTCAGCCGGGCGAGCGCGACGATGATGACGAGGCGATTTGTTCTCGGCGCACTGGTCGTCGCCGGGATTGGTTTCTGCACCGCGAGCCTCGCGGCGGCACAAGCCTATCCGAACCGCGTCATCAAGATGATCGTGCCGTTTCCGCCGGGCGGCCCGATCGACATCATGGCGCGGCTGGTCGCGCATCAGGTGTCGACCAGGCTCGGGCAAGAGGTCATCGTCGACAATCGGCCGGGAGCAGGCTCCACGCTGGGCCTGAAGGCAGCCGCGGCCGCCGAGCCCGACGGCTACACGCTGTTGTTCGGGTCGTCCGGCTCGCTCGCCGTCGCCCCCGCGCTTTATCCGAAGCTCAACATCGATCCGCTCAAGGCGTTCACGCCGGTTGCCTCGGTCTCGTTGCTGCCGCACGTGTTCGTGGTGGGGCCATCCGTGCCGGTGACGACCGTGCAGGAATTCATCGCCTACGCCAAGGCCAATCCGGGCAAGCTCAACTATGGCGCGGGCCTCGGCACGCCGCCGCATCTCTTGAGCACGCTGCTCAAGGTCGAGGCTGGAATCGACGTCACCTACATTCCGTACAAGGGATCGGCGGCGTCGATCACCGATCTCCTGGCCGGGCAAACCCATTTCACGATCGATGGCTTGCTCGGTCTCTATCCGCTCATCAAGCAGGGCAAGGTGCGCGCCTTGGGCATCGCGCGCGCCGAACGATGGCCCGACCTGCCGCAGGTGCCGACGCTGGTCGAAAGCGGGTTCCCCAATTTCACGCTCGATGCGTGGACCGGCGTTGTCGCGCCTGCCGGCACGCCGGCCGACGTGGTCAACATGCTCAACCGGGCGATCAATGAGGGCCTGCGCTCGGCGGAGATGACGGAGAACCTGGCGCGGTTCAGCTCGATTGCGAAAGCCGGGACCGTGCAGGATTTCGCCGTCTTCCTGCGCGGCGATCTGCCGAAATGGGCGGAACTCGTCAAGCTTGCGGGCGCGACAGCGGAGTAATTGCGCCGCTCGTCGAAGCGAACGGCGCAATGGCGGGTGCGGAGGCCGCTCCGGTCAGGGCACCTTGGAATCCATCAGCACAAACAGAATGCGGCAGGGTTGCGTGCCGCGATTGATCCAGGCGTGGTTGGTCGCCTGCTGGATCACCACATCGCCGGCTTTGACGTGCACGACCGTGTCGTCGAGCATCATGTCGATCTCGCCGGACATGATGATGGCGTAGTCGACGGTCCGCGTGCGATGCATCAGCGGATGCGTCACGGGAAGGCCGCGGGCCGGGGCGTGATCGCCGACCACCTTCATCATGAAATTCGGATCCATCTTCGCCACGGCGGCGGGATCGAGCGGCGGAAATTCGACCACGCGGATCGCCGTGCCATTGTCGGGCGGCGACAGGCCGATCGGCTTGGTGGCGCTGTCGTCCTTGAACGAGAATCCGGGCGGCGACGAATCCGTGATCCACAGATTGGCCGCCGGGATGCCGGATTTTCCGGGACGGAGAGTCAGGACGCTGTCGAACTGGGCGACAGCCTTGTTGTTGGCGTCGAGTCCGGTCACGACACGGCGAATGTCGGCTGCCGAGCCGGTCGAGCACGCCAACAGCCAAGGTCGCGATCGACAAAAATGCCTTGCGGATCATTGTGTCCTCCCTTTTGTGTTTAGATGCGACATGCCTTCAGGCACTGTTGCGGCCGTCAGCCGGCATGCACGAGCGGCCGGTTGTTGGCGCGGCCAGCCTGACAATATTCGATGGTGTCGACAAGGCCCGGCGCTCGCGCGGCGCTCCGGCTCCTGCTGGCGACGCGTCAGCCGGGCCAGCGCACCGCCGGCGCAGCGATGCTCTCCACCATGATGTTGATGCAGGCAGGCTTTCCGCTTGCGAGCGAGCGCTCGATCGCGCCCGGCAGATCGGCGGCGTTGTCGACAAATTCGCCGTGGCCGCCGAACGCCGCGACCACCTGGTCGTAGCGGGCCGGAAGAAGATCGCAGCCGTGCATGCGATCGCGGCCGTAGTCCCTGAGCTGGATCTGGCTCTCGGCGTTCCAGCGTGCGTCGTTGCCGAGCACGGCGACGAACGGCAGCCGCCGCCGAACGGCGGTCTCGAACTCCGACAGGTGGAAACCGATCGTGCCGTCGCCCAGCACGGCAAAGATCGGCGCGTCGGGCTCGAGCAGGCGGGCCGCGAGTGCAAACGACAGCGAGCCGCCGATGGCGCCGGCAACGCCGTTCACAAGGCGCCGGCGCACCGGCAGCATGCTCTGGCCCCATTGCGCGAATTCGCCGCCATCGCAAATCAGAACCGTATCGGGGTGGCGTTCGACATACGGACGTAGCGCGCGAAAGACTTCGGCCGGGTGCAACCGGCCTGCGGTGTCGGCGACGACAGTCGCCCATGTGCCGGGCCGGTGGTCGAGCGCCGTGCGCGCTTCGATCAGCCAGTCGTCCTTGCGCGTCTTGCCCAGCGCGGCGCGCGCGATCAGCGTCTCGGCGGCGGTCCGGACATCGGCGATGCAGCCCAGCAGCAACCGGTTGCCCTTCTCCTTGGCCGCGCGCTCGACCAGCGCGGCTTCGGGATCGATCGCAATCAGCCGGACGCCGGGATCGAATGCGGGCGAGGACGCCCACTTGCTCGTGAAGTCGAGCGCCTTGCCGAGAAGCACGACCAGATCGACGCGCCGGGCAAGATCTGCGAAAGCCCCAAGCGTCGCATCCGCGATGCCGCGCGGGCTCTCCATGATGACGGCCGGGGTCTTGGTCGCGGCTTCCAATCTGGTCAGGAGCGCGCGTCCGCCGACGTTCGACAGCGACGGGCCGGCGAGGATGACCGGCCGTTCGGCGCCGGCGATGGCGGCAAGGACCGCGTCGGCCACCGCCGCCGCGAGCGCCGGCACGCTCGCGCCGTTTCTCTGGGTATCCGGCCAGACGATGGCGTTGCTTTCGACCCGCTCGTCGAGAATGTCCGACGGCAGGCTCAGATGCACCGGGCCAGGCCGCCCGGTCGTGGCGATGCGGATCGCCTTGCCGAGATCGTCACCCAGGTTGGCGGCGGAGGTCGCCATCCAGGATGCCTTCGTCACGGGCGCCGCCATCTCGGCCTGCCGGATCTCCTGGAAGCCGCCACGGCCGAGTTCCCATGTCGCCGCATGTCCCGACAGCAGCACCATCGGCGACTCGGCGCCGAGCGCCGTGAACAGCGCGCCGACCGCGTTCGCATGGCCGGGCCCGCCGGTGACCAGGGCGATGCCGGCCTCGCCGGTGAGACGTCCCCAGGCATCGGCCATGTGAACCGCCGCGGCCTCGTGGCGCACATGGACGAGATCGAGGTTCGTCTCCAGCGCGGCATCGAAGATCGACATGATGTGATTGCCCGAGAGCGTAAAGACCCGCCGGCAGCCAAGACGAGCGAGCGACTGCGCAACGATGTCGGCGCCTCTGAGCGGCTTGGTCATCGGGGCTAGTTCTTCTCCAGACCGATCGTCTGGATGATCTTGCCATACTTGGCGGTCTCGTCCTTCACGAAGGTCCGGAACGCGGCCGGCGTTGCGCCTCCGGGCTTGTAGCCGTTCTCGATCAGCCGCTGCCGCACGTTCTCGGTCTGCAGCACAGTCGAGATGCCGGCGTAGATCTTGTCCACCACGGCCGGCGGCGTTCCGGCCGGCGCCCAGACGCCGAACCAAGTCTGCATCTCGTAGCCCGGCAGGCCGGACTCCGAAATGGTCGGCACCTCGGGCAGGAGCGGCGAGCGGGCGTTGTCGCTGACGCCGAGCGCCACCAGCTTGCCAGCCCTGAAATGGGTGAGCGACGACGGAATCGAGAAATAGCCGAGCGGCAGACGATCACCCAGGACGTCGAGCAGCGCATCCGCCGCGCCGCGATACGGAATGTGGTTCATCGGGATGCCGGACATGATGCTGAACAACTCGCCGGCAAGATGATCGGGACTGCCCTTGTTGGTCGATCCCCAATTGAGCTTCGCCGGCTGCTTGGATTTGGCGTAGGCGATGAATTCCTTGACGCTCCGGGCCGGGACGCTCGGATTGACGGCCATGATGTAGGGGGCCGAGGCCAGGACCGTGATCGGGATGAAATCCTTTTCGGGATCGAAGCCCATGTCCTTGAACAGGAACGGATTGATCGTCAGGACGCCGCCGAATGTCACGAACAGCGTGTAGCCGTCGGGCGGCGAGCGCGCGACGAGCTGCGCCGAAATATTGCCGGCGGCTCCGGTCTTGTTCTCGACCACGACCGGCTGGCCCCACAGCGCGTTGAGCTGCTGGCCGACCATTCGCGCGATGATGTCGGTGCCGCCGCCCGCGGAGGCGGAAACGATGAAGCGGATCGCGCGGTCGGGATAGGCGGTCTGGGCTGAAGCCGGGCCGGGGAGGGCGAGCGCCAGCAGAACGCCGAGCAACAAGGATCTCATCTTTCCCCCTGACGTTGTCCCGGTGCGATGTGGGCGGGGCAAAACGCCCGGCGCCAAGACCGAGCGTTCATTGTCACGAGCCGTCGCGGCAACACCGCGATCGAACGAAGGCCCAGACGATCAGGTGACGACCTTCGGCTTGCGGGCCACGCAGGTCTTTTCTTCCGGTTTGAAATAGTGCCGGGTTTCGGCGTAGTGCCCGCCGACGACGGTGACCGAATAGGTGCCTTCCTCGAGCGCGACGAAGGTGTGAATTTCGGCGGGCTGCGCCACGATCGCGACATCGCCCGGCTGCAGGCGGCGATCGTCGACAACCTCGAGGTCGGCGTAGCCTTCCTTGGTGCCGTCGTCTTTGCGCTCGTACACGGTGTGCTCGAAGCTGCCCTTGTAGACCGTGAGCGCTTCCCAGACGCCGTGGTCGTGCGGCGGGATGCGCTTGCCCTTGGGGAATTCGTCGAGCGTGATGACGAGCTGCCCGTCGTAATAGAGATATTTCGAATTATCGATGTGGTTGCCTTGCCGCTTGACGCCGAGCGAGAGCAAATCGGGCTGTGCGGCGATGCGCTTCAGCGGAGCCTGGAGGGCTTGGATCAGTTGCGCGTTGTCGTCGCCGTGCTTTTCGACGATCTTCATGATGTCGTGGGCACATTCGCGCACGACCAGTTCGCTGTTGCTGGATGTCATTGATGTTTCCTCGCCCGGCTTGTCTTGAATGTGTTGGACCTTGGTGCCCAAAACTTGCAGGCAATGTAGCTGAAAACGGCGGCGGGTTCCATGCGCCGCAGGTCATGGCTGCTCCGGGCATTTCGACGGCGCGGGGCTGCAATTTGCGGGCCGGTCCTCGCTCTCAATGCGCCGCCTGGTGCTCGGCGGCGAGCAGCCCAAAGACCAGCGCCTTGATCAATCCACCGAGATATCCCACCTCGGGACCGCCTTCGATGCCTCCGGTGGTCGAACCCGCGGCATAGAGACCTGGGATTGTTCCCCCGCTCGTGCGCAGCACCCGCGCATGCGCATCGATGGCGAGGCCGCCCAGCGTGCAGGTCATGGCCGGACAGGCAGGGGCCGCGTAATAGGGCGGCGTATTGAACGGCTGCGAGGTGTGCTTGCCCTTGGCATAGGAGGGCATCGCCGCGCGAGCGGCCGCCGACGTCTCATCTTGCTGGCGATTGGCCGCCACCTTTTCGTTGTGTGCATCGACCAGGCGGCGCAATCGCTCCGGCGGCAGCTCGATCATCCGCGCCAGCGTTTCGATGTCGCCGGCTTTGTGCAGTGTGCCGCCGGCCTGCACGAGGTTCGGATTTGGCGGACAGAAGAAATGCCGTCCGATCGTATTCCACATCGCATCGTCGAAGATTACGTAGGCGAGGCTGTTGCCGTGACGAGCCAATGCATTCGAGGTGAAATGGCCGCCCGCGGTCTCGTCGACGAAACGCTCGCCGTTGAAATCCACCATCATCCCGGTCGCGGCGAGAAACTCCAGGAAGGGGAAGGGGCTCAAACCGTCACGATGAAGGCTGTCGGCACTGAGGATGTGACCGTAGAACGCCTCCATCCCGATCAATTTTCCGCCGGCGGCCTCGCCGAGCCGCATGCCGTCGCCGTTGCCGGATTTGGGTGCGCGCATCTGGATGTTTTCGGGCTTCGGCGCGATGTAGCGGCGAAGCATGTCCGTGTTGCTCTCGAAGCCGCCATCCGCCAGCACGACGGCGCGTGCGCGATAGGATTTTGCGCCGTTCGGGGATTTTGCGGTGACGCCTTTGACCGCGCCATCCTCGACGATCAGCCCGTCGACCGTCACGCCGCGCAGGCTTTCGCCGCCCAGCGTTCTGACCCGTTGCTCCAGACGATCGATCAGCCGGTCGGCGCCGAGCCCTTTCCATTCCATGGTGGTCTTGTTGTGGAAGCCGAGCGGCGACAGCGTGTAGTCCTTCCAGCCGTCGGTCGGCTCCATCGGCACGAATGCGGTGCCGAAGCTTTGCAGCCATTGGATTGCGCGCAGGGTATTGCCGGCAAGCGCGCGGGCGACCGAGGCCTCGACGAAGTTTCCGGTCGCTTTGCCGATCACGCCAACGAGTTCGTCGGCATCGGTCGTCACGCTCCTGAAGCCGACGTGAAAGACGCCCCCGTTGGCACGCGACGCACAAGCATGGCGGGGATCGACTGACTTCTCCAGCACCAGCGCGCGGCGGCCGAGCTCAAGCGAGCGGTTTGCGGCGGTGAGGCCGGCAAGGCCGGCGCCGACCGCGATCAAATCCCATTCTTCGTTCATTCCTGAACAAGCCCCCGTTGCCCGTGGCTGCAACACTAGCAAATCGACCGGATCGTAGCCTGTCCTCCGGCTTCGGTCCGCCCGGGTGGCGGGGAGGCGCGACTCTCTGCTAATCACCGCAGGCGCACAGCAGCCCGATCGAGGGAGTGAAACGTGAACGTCCAGGAATCGTCGACGCGGCCCACAGGATCCCGCGAGCGCACGCTGGAGGAGGTCAAGACGGAGTTCATGCGGCGCGCCGGGCGGCTCAACCCGTTCGAAGACATCCGCCGCGAGGATGCCGAACGGGTGATGAATGCGCTGACCAGCCTCGATCGCGATCATTGGGCCGAGGAGTGGTGCAAGGTCGGCCTCGCCTACGAGGCGAAGGGTGACGCGCAAGCCAAGGCGGGCGCCGGCGCGGCCGAGCTTGCTGAAAGCTACATGCTCGGTTTCGATGCGTGTCGCGTCGGCCGCTACCCGACGCCCAGCTCACCCGGCAAGCTCGCGGCCTACCATCATTCGCTGCGCATGTTCCGCAAGGCGGCGGTCCATTTCGATCCGGCGCTCCAAATCGTCGAAGTGCCGTTCGAAGGCAAGAAGCTGGTCGGCTACCTGCAACTGCCGCCCGGTGTGGTGAAGCCGCCCGTCGTCATGCATTGGGGCGGGGTCGATGGCTGGAAGGAGGATCGCCTGCACATCGCGGCATGCGCGCTGCGGGCCGGCCTGGCGTCGCTCACCATCGACATGCCGGGCAGCGGCGAGAACCCGGTGCTCTACAGCGATCCCGCCGCCGAACGCACTTATTTCACGTGGCTGGATCATCTCGTGCAGCGCTCCGATCTCGACGGCCGCCGCGTCGGCGTCTGGGGCGGCAGTTTCGGCGCCTATTGGGCTGCGCGGCTCGCCTTCGTCGCGGCGGAACGGATCAAGGGCGCGGTCTTCCACGGCGGCAATATCCATTACGGCTTCCAGCGGGAGTGGCTGGTGCCGGCGTTCACGACGGGTGGCGCGACCTATCTGTTCGGCGCCGCGAGCCTGCTCGACGCGCGCGGCCGGGCGATGGGGACGAAGACTCTGGACGAGTTCCTGGAGGTCGCGCCGCGCTTCTCGCTCAAGACCATGGGCCTGCTCGACAAGCCGTCGGCGCCGCTTCTCGGCGTCAACGGCAAGCTCGACGACCAGGCCCCGGTCCAGGATATCTATCTGCTGCTGGAGCACGGCAACCCGAAGTCGGCGCGCATCTATCCGGAGGGCTACCATATGGGCCGGACTCCCGGCATGCCCGCCGACGAGATCATGGTCATGATCGTCGCCTGGCTGAAGCAGCAACTGACGCGCTAGCCGGGAGTGGCTCGTGCGTCGGCGACCCACTGGATGACGCAATGAATACCGCCTAACCTTGAAACAGACCGCTCAACGCGAGCCCGATCGCAGAAGTGAGCGGCATGGGAGACGCCATATGAGTTCGACTAGTTCGCAGCAGCCGTCGTTCGTCCAAGGGACCGCGTCGTCACTTTCAGATATCGCCGCGCCTCGCAAACATCGATGGGCGATCGCGCTGCTCGCCGGAACGGCCCTGATCGGCAGCGCATCCCACCTGTCTGCGGCCGACGTGACCTTCGAGCGCCTGCTCAAGCCCGAGGCGCACAACTGGCTGATGAATCATGGCGACTTCGGCTCGCAGCGGTTCTCGCCGCTGACCGCAATCGACAAGACCAACGTGAAGAACCTCAAGCTTGCCTTCGCGGTCGCGCTCGGCGGGACGTCGCCGAACGAATACATCGAAGCGACACCGCTGGTCGACGACGGCTTCATGTACATCACCGACGTGTGGGGCGTGGTCTACAAGATCGACGTGCGCTCCGGAGAGAATGGCCGGATCGTCTGGAAGATGGATCCCGGCCAGCAGAAGCCCGATCGCAATCGCGGCGTGGCGCTCTGGAACAATCTGGTCATCTCGGTGACGGGCCTCGACGGCCGCGTGATCGCGACCGACAAGGAGACCGGCAAGATCGTCTGGGACAAGAACCTGCTCGATCAGGAGGGGATGGAGATCAGCGCGGCGCCGCTCGCGCTCAAGGACTCGGTGATCATCGGCGGCTCCGGCGGCGACAATGGCGTGCGCTGCTGGCTCGCCTCGCTCGATCCGAAGACCGGCGAACTGCAATGGAAGACATTCGCGGTCCCGGCGCCGGGCGAGCCCGGCAGCGAAACCTGGAAGGACAAGGCCAACGCCTGGCAGACCGGCGGCGGCGCGTTCTACGTCACCGGCTCCTACGATCCGGCGACCAACCTGACCTATTGGGGCTCGGGCAATCCGGCGCCGCGCTACGATTCGGCATATCGGCCGGGCGACAACCTGTTCACCAACAGCACCATCGCGTTCGACGCCAAGACCGGCAAGATGCAATGGTACTTCCAGCACACCGCCAACGATAACCGCGACTACGATTCGAGCGGGCCGCAGATCATCATCGACGGCAAGGTCAACGGCGAAGACCGCAAGCTCCTGATCCACGCCAATCGCAACGGCTTCCACTACGCGCTGGACCGGCTCAACGGCCAGTTCCTCAAGGCGGTGCAGTATTCCGCCAAGGTCACCTGGACCAAGGGCATCGATCCGAAGACCGGCAAGCCGGTCGACTACGATCCGGCAAAGGACGTGCAGAATTTCGCGCTGCCGTGGAAGGGCGGGGCCGACGTGCTCAAGGGCGCCTGCCCGGACGTTCACGGCGGCACCAATTTCTGGCCGCCGGCCTACAGCCAGAAGACGCGGCTCCTCTACATCGCCGGCAACGAAGGCTGCGCCAACATCACGCCCGACCCGACCGCCCACGTGAAGGGCAAGTTCGGCGGCGGCAACTACGCCAACGAAGAGCGCATCACCAGCTCGCTGTCGGTCGTCGATCCGGAGACCGGCGTGCTGAAGATGCGGAAGGATCTGCCGTACGCCAACCACAGCGGCGTGCTGACGACGGCGGGCGGCGTGGTGGTCACCGCTCTGCTCGACGGCACCGTCGTCGCGTACGACGACCAGACGCTGGAAGAGCTGTGGAAGGTCAATATGGGCGTCGGCTTCGTGGCGCCGCCGATGACCTATTCGGTCGGCGGCAAGCAATACATCGCGATTGCGTCCGGCATCGGCGTGGTGGCGCGCGCCAAGCTCGCCCGCTCGCCGGAGATGCGCACGCTGTCGAATGCGACGGTGCTGTTCGTATTCGGGCTGTGACCGGAACAGCCGCGATAAAACATAAAACGACAATGGGAGGCGATACGTGAACACCGAAAGAATGACCGCCCTGAGCGTCCTCGCGGGCGCGCTGCTGGCAAGCGCTTGCCCGGCGCGCGCCGCGGACGTGACCTACGAGCGGCTGCTCAACCCCGAGCCGCACAACTGGCTGATGGTGCATCGCGACTACGGCGCCCAGCGCCATTCGCCGCTCGATCAGATCGACAAGTCGAACGTCAAGAACCTGAAGCTGAAGTTCGCCATCGCGATCGGCGGGACCTCGCCGAACGAAGCGCTGGAAGTGACGCCGCTGGTGGACGACGGCTTCATGTACGTCGTCGACGGCTGGGGTGCGGTCTACAAGATCGACGTGCGCTCCGGTACCCAGGGACGCATCCTGTGGAAGATGGATCCGGGCCAGGAGCGCTACGGCCGCCATCGCGGCGTCGCGCTCTGGAACAACCTGGTGATCTCCACGACCGGCAAGGACGGCCGCGTGATCGCGACCGACCGCGAGACCGGCAAGATCGTCTGGGACAAGAACCTGCGCGACCAGCCCGAGGTCGAGCTGTCGTCGGCGCCGCTCGCGCTGAAGGACGACATCATCGTCGGCGCGTCCGGCGGCGATCAGGGCGTGCGCGACTGGATCGTCTCGCTCGACCCGAAGACCGGGAACCTGAAGTGGAAGACGTTCGCCATTCCGGCGCCGGGCGAGCCGGGCAGCGAAACCTGGAAGGACAAGAACAACGCCTGGCAGACCGGCGGCGGCGCGTTCTACGTCACCGGCTCCTACGACCCGGCGACCAACCTCACCTATTGGGGCTCGGGCAATCCGGTGCCCGGCTATGACGCGTTCTATCGCCCCGGCGACAACCTGTTCACCAGCAGCGTGATCGCCTTCAATGTCGCGAACGGCAAGATGGACTGGTACTTCCAGTACACGCCGAACGACAGCCGCGACTACGACGAGACCGGCACGCACATTTTGATCGACACGGTGGTGAACGGCGAGCCCCGCAAGATCGTCACGCATCCGGGCCGTAACGGCTTCAACTACACCTTCGACCGCCTGAACGGCCAGTTCCTCAAGTCCGGCCAGTACGTCGGCAAGGTCACCTGGACCAAGGGCCTCGACCCGAAGACCGGCAGGCCGCTCGACTACGATCCGAGCAAGGACCTGCAGATCTATGCCGAGCCCGCCAACGTCAACGACAACAAGGTGACCCGGCGGGTCTGCCCGGACCAGTCCGGCGGCAACAATTTCTGGCCGTCGTCCTACAGCCCAAAAACCAAGCTGCTCTATGTGCCGAGCGTGGAGGGCTGCTCCGACATCACGCCCGACCACGCCGCGCACGTGAAGGGCAAGTTCGCGGGCGGCACCTACGTCAATCCCGAGCGGCTGACCTCGAGCATCGTCCTGGTCGATCCGGCGACCGGCGAACAGAAGGGCCGCAAGGACATGCCGTATCCCAACTCCGCCGGCGTGCTGACGACGGCGGGCGGCGTTGCGATCACCGCGCTGCTCGACGGCACCATCGTCGCGCTCGACGATCAGTCGCTCGACGAGTTGTGGAAGATCAACGTCGGCACCGGCTTCAACGCGCCGCCGATGACCTACTCGGTCGACGGCAAGCAATACATCGCGATCGCGTCCGGGCTGTGGCGCAACGCCAAGAACAAGCTCACGCGTTCGCCGGAGATGCGCAATCACTCGCAGGCGACCATGATCTTCGTGTTCGGCTTGTAACGAGGGCGCGTTCTCTCAGCGGGTCAGTTCGAAGCGGACGGTGCTTTCGAACTGATCCGTGGTTTCGCGCTGGGTGCGGGGGTCGAACTGGCTTTGGCCCTTCTTGCGAAAGAAGTTCGTTCGCATCGTTGCGGTGCCGAGGCCGGCGATCGATCTTGCGGCAGACCTGCTTCACGAAGGTCCGAATGACCGGGGTCTCGCCGTCCTCGGGCGGCAGATCGCCGCAATCCCAGCCGTCGCGGTCGAAGCGCGCCATCAGGAAGTTCCGCAGTGTGTAGGCTTCCTCGCGCCGCCGCGACGTGTCGCGCGGGTCGCTGACGATGCGCAGACCGGCCAGCATCCCGGCGTCGTCGAACAGCGCCGACAGAATGACCGGAAAATTGTAGACCTTGGTGCCCGAGAATTTCTCGATCTCGGTGGTGAAATTGTTGGCCTTGGCCCAGTATTCGAGCTCGTCGTCATAGCGGAAATAGACTTCGCGCAGTCCGCCCGGCTCGGGCCGGCAGCGGCGGAAATCCGTCCAGCCGGTGAGCGGCGCAGACGGCGGGCCGCCGTTGGTGCCGCAGGCATGCTCGGCGAAATCGCCGGGCATGGCCTCGGCGGGCGTTCCAAGCTTGAGGTCCCAGACCTCGCTGCGGTTCGGCCGCTGCTGCGCCAGGGCGGAGCCCGCCGCCACGGCGACGAGACATCCCAGCATTGCGATTGTCACGGCACGCGGCATGGTCGTGGAGCTTGATCCGGTGAGGTGGATTCGAACAATGGATGATATAGCTTCCCGAACGATTCAAAAGAAGGCGGAGCGGTGCGCGTTCATGGCAGGTCGATTGATGGAAGTCTCGTTGCGGATTGCCGCCGGTGCGGTCCCGCTGCTGCTTCGTGCTGCTGCTGGTCCCGGCGTCCGCCGACGATTTCGCCTATGGCCGGCGGCTCTATCTCGACAAGGCGCAATGTGCGTTCTGTCACGGCTGGGCGGGTGACGGCGCCGGCGAGCCGCAGTCGAACGGCGGCGCCGCGAATCTGCGGCAGAGCGGCCTCAATCGCGAGGAACTGATCGTCGTCATGCTGTGCGGCCGGCCGGGAACGCCGATGCCGCGTTTCGACGAGGCCGCCTACACCGACAAGCGTTGCTACGGCATGACCGAAGCAGACCTCGGCCCCCAGGTGCCGTCGCTGCCGCCCGGCTCGACCTTGCAACCGCGCGAGGCTGCTGCGGTCGCCGACTATCTGCTCGCGAAGGTGATCGGCCGCGGCGCCATCACGCTCGAGGAATGCGAAGACGCATACGGCAGCGGCGCCCGCGCCTGCAACCAGTTCCGGCCCAAGCCATAGGTGTCTCGCTTCAATCGTGAATGCTGCCGTCCGGCATCAGCGCGCCGGTCAGCTTCACGCCATCGAGCACGGCGTCGGTGAGAACGGCGCCGGTCAGCCGGGCGCCGGACAAGTCCGCGCCGGTGAGATTGGCGCCCGTCAGGTCGGCGCCCATCAGGTCTGCTTCCGAAAGATTTGCGCCCTTCAGGTTGGCGCCGGTGAGCACCGCGTCCGGAAGTCCGGCATTGTCGAGATTGGCGCCTTCGAGATCGGCCCGCCGCAACGAACTGCCGACCAGGTTCGCGCGCGGCAACTGAGCGCCGCGCAACGACGCGTCGTCGAGGCGCGCGCCCGTGAGGATCGCTTCGGGCAACTGCGCGCCGTCCAGCTTGGCGCGGACCAGTCTGGCGCGGCCCATCTTGGCGCCGGACAGGTCGGCGCGGGTCAAGTCGGCAAGCCCGAGGTCTGCTTCGTACAGCATCGCGGATGGAAGCTTTGCCCCCGAGGCGGCGGCATATTTCAGGTCGGTCTTGTTGAGGTTCGCTTCCCGGAGGTCGGCGCCGGACAGCGTCACCCGCGGCATCCGCGCCCGGTGCAGCACCGCGCGGGCGAGATTGGCGCCGGACAAATCGGCCCCGGTGAGGTCACGGCGCTTGAGCGAAGCGCCCTCGAGCGCGCAGTTCGGACAGGAACGCGTCGTGCCGGCCAGGAACTCGGCTTCGCCGGCCGCAATCGATTCGATGGGCAGCCCGAGCAACACGCACAGAGCGGTTGCCGCTCTGATGCCCGGCCGAAAATTCACGCGCCGCACCTTGTCGGATCCAGATCGATCATTCCATCGCCGGGATGGTCCGCACCCAGGCGACGAGCGCATTGAGATCCGGTTCCGTCATCTTGCTGAAATAATCCTGGCGCGCCATCGGCGCCTTGAGCTTGCGGCCGTCGCGCCCGATGCCTTGCGTGAGCGCCCGCTTGATCTCGGCGTCGCTCATCGCGCCGATGCCTTTGGTCGGGTGCGAGGTGATATTCGACACCGTGACCTCGCCATAGGGGCCTTTCATGACATGGCCGCCTTTGCCCCACGAGTCGCTGTAACCCGGCGAGCCGTCCGGATGCCGGGCGTGGCACTCCATGCAATGGGCAATGGTGGCGATGTAGAACCCGCGCTTGAGCGGATCGTTCAGCGCTTCATCGGTGAACGGCTTTTCGCCGCCCGGGATGTCCGCGTAGTGCATGGGCGTCCTGTAGACCGGCGGCTGCACTTGGTTGCTCTGCGGTGCGGCCGAACGGATATAGGCGGTGACGGCCTCGAGGTCGCGCGGGGTGAGAATCTTGTAGAAGGCAAACGGCATCTGCGGGGCGACTTTCACGCCGCTCGGCCGCATGCCTTCGGACATCAGCCGCTTGAAATCGGCATCGCTCCAGCCGCCGATGCCGCGCTCGCGATCGGACGAGATATTGGAGCCCTTGATCAGATAAGCAGGCTCGTCCCAGGTTTGCGATCCGCCGGAGAACCGCTTGGTCATGTCGAATGCGCCGCCGCCGGGCCGCGGCGTATGACAGCCGTCGCAGGCCATGATGGCGTTGACGAGATATTGGCCGCGCTCG
The DNA here is from genome assembly GCA_963749815.1 of uncultured Alphaproteobacteria bacterium. Classification (GTDB taxonomy): domain Bacteria; phylum Pseudomonadota; class Alphaproteobacteria; order Rhizobiales; family Xanthobacteraceae; genus VAZQ01. Next base: position 39,506 of record CAVVON010000028.1, read on the forward strand.
AGCGGGGTTTCGGCGCGCGCGCCGCCGATGACCGCAACCGAAGCCGAAAGACATAAGATCATAAATCGGAGCACGGCAATTCTCCCTAATTGTCGATTATCCGATGGAAGCCGCTTTAGCCCGGGCTCCCTTGAAGAGTTGATACTGGCACTTTTGTGGATCGCCCGGAAGCCGGAGGAATTCGTCGGCCAGGCGGACGAGATGGTGGGTACAACTCAACGTCGCGCGCGCCCTCAAACAAATGGCTTGCCCGCGCCGGGCCATGCGGCAGGTCGGCGCACTTGCCATGCGGCGCCGTGTCTTGCGCGCGGGTGCGGCTATGCTAGGCTTTTGATATCGTTGCGCGACAACGCAAATCAAGAACGTGCGCCAGGGGCCACGCGCATCGCAGATCAACTCCGGGATAACTCGAGAGGAAGAATCGACATGAAGAGGCGTGCGTTTCTCAAACAGGCGACTGCCGGCATCGCGGCCAGCGCATTGGCGGCTCCCGCGATCGCGCAGACCGCGACGGTGCGCTGGCGGCTCACCACCAGTTGGCCCAAGAGCCTCGACACCATCCAAGGCGGTGTCGAGCAGATGTGCCAGCGCATCGGCCAGCTCACCGACAACAAGTTCCAGGTGCAGTGCTTTGCGGCTGGCGAGATCGTGCCGCCGCTGCAGGTCTGGGACGCGGTTCAGAACGGCACGGTCGAGGCCGGCCATACGCTGGCGTCGTTCTATATCGGCAAGAACACCGCGGCGGCATTTGATGCCGGCCTCGCCTTCGGCCTCAATACCCGCCAGCAACAGGCGTGGATGAACGCGGGCGGCGGTCGCGAGCTCGTCAACGCCATGTACAAGAAGTACGACCTGCTCTCGATCCCGTGCGGCAATGTCGGCGTGCAGATGGGCGGCTTCTACCGCAAGGAAATCAACAGCGTCGACGATCTCAAAGGCCTCAAGTTCCGCATCGGCGGCGTAGGCGGACTCATCCTGTCGAAGCTCGGTGTCGTGCCGCAGCAGATCGCGCCGGGCGACATCTATCAGTCGCTGGAACGTGGAACGATCGACGCCGCCGAATGGATCGGGCCGTATGACGACGAGAAGCTCGGGCTGTACAAGGTTGCGCGTTACTACTACTACCCGGGCTGGTGGGAAGGCAGCGCGCAGAACACCCTGTTCGTCAATCTCAAGCATTGGGAGGCGCTGCCGCCGGCGTTCCAGGCCGCGCTCGAATGCGCCTGCAACGAGACCACCGTTCTGATGATGGCGAAATACGACGCCAAGAATCCCGAGGCGCTGCGGCGGCTGGTGGCCGCGGGCACGCAGGTGAAGGCGTTCCCGCGTCCGGTCCTCGACGCCTGCTACAAGGCGACCCAGGAGGTGAACGAGGAACTCGCCGCCAAGAATCCGGACTTCAAGACGATCTACGAGTCCTGGCAGAAGTTCATCGTCGACTCCAACCTGTGGTTCCGCGTCGCCGAGAACTCGCTCGACAATTACCGCTTCGCCATGTCGGCGCAGCCGCGCTGAAGCCGATGATTCCAGGCGCGGCGAGATCATCGCCGCGCCTTCATGATTCCGGGACAGATCGATGACGGAGGTCACAGGACAAGGCGTCGGGGCGAGCGTCCTCCGCAAGGAGGATTCGCGCTTCATGCGCGGGCGCGGCAGCTATGTCTCCGACATGGTGCTGCCGGGCCAGAGCGAGGTCGCCTTCCTGCGCAGCCCGATCGCGCACGGCCGCATCCGGCGCATCGTGAAGCCGCCGGAGAGCGAGGGTCGCGTGTTCGTGCGCTCCGATCTCGCGGGCGCGGCGGCCATTGTCGCTCCGACCACCGTGCCGGGCTACAAGCTTTCCGAAACGCATCCGCTGGCGCACGACAAGGTGCGCTTTGTCGGCGAAGCAATCGCCATGTGCGTTGCCCCGACGCGGGCAGAAGCCGAGGATTTGACCGAGCAGATCGAGGTCGAGTTCGACGAACTGCCGGTGCTGATCGACGCGCTGGCTGCACGCGCGGAGAAGACGTCCGCGTGCACGAAGAGTGGAGCGACAACTCCTTCCTCACGCTGAACGTCGACAATGGCTATGACGCCAACGCCAAAAATGCCCCGATCGTCGTCAAACGGGAGGTGTCGCTCAACCGTCAGGCGATGGTGCCGATGGAGGGCAAGGCGATCCTCGCGCACTGGGACGAGCGCAGCGACCAGCTCGTCGTCTACTATTCGACGCAGGTGCCGCATGTCGTCCGCGTCGGCCTCGCGCAGTTCCTCGGCATCGACCAGGGCAAGGTGCGGGTGATCTCACCCGACGTCGGCGGCGGCTTCGGCTACAAGGTCATCGTGCATCCCGAAGAATTGTGCGTCGCGTGGCTTGCGCTGAAATACCGCCGGCCGTTCCGTTACATCGAGGACCGGCGCGAGCATCTGGTCGCCGGCGCCAATGCGCGTCAGCATCATTACCGGCTCACCGCGCACGCGGACGAGCGCGGCCGGCTGCTGGCGCTCGATGCGGAAATCACCATCGACGGCGGCGCCTATTCGAACTGGCCGTTCACGGTTGCGCTCGAGCCTGGGCAGGCGACCGGCAACCTGCCGGGGCCTTATGACTTCCGCGGCTACCGCTGCAAGACGCATTGCGTCGCCACCAACAAGCCGGGCTTCCTGCCGTACCGCGGCGTGGCGCGCACCGGCGTCTGCTTCGCGATGGAATTGATGATCGATGCGATCGCGCGCGCGGTCGGCCGCGAACCATGGGAGGTTCGGCACGACAATCTCGTTCCTGCCTCGGCGATGCCTTACGACAATGTGACGAAGAAGCATTACGACAGCGGCGACTACCAGAAGGCGCTGCTCACGGCGCGCGACAAGATCGGCCTCGACGCCTGGCGCGAACGCCAGCGCAAGGGCGAGCCCGACGGCCGGCTGATCGGCATCGGCTTCGCGTCCTACTGCGAGCAGAGCGCGCACGGCACCAGCGTGTTCGCCGGCTGGGGCTTGCCGATCGTGCCCGGCTACGATCAGGCGACGGTTCGGGTCATGCCGGATGGCGGTCTCGAAGTGCGCGCCGGCGTGCATTCGCACGGCCAGGGCATGGAAACCACGATGGCGCAGATCGCGCACGAGGTCACCGGCGTCGACATTGCCAATATCCGGGTGATCCTCGGCGACACCGGCACCACGCCGTACTCGACCGGCACCTATGCGTCGCGCAGCATCGTGATGTCGGGCGGCGCGGTGGCGAATGCCTGCAAGGAGCTGCTGCCGCGCTTCGTCCTGATCGGCGCGCATCTGATGCAGGCGGCGGTCAGCACCGTGCGCTACGAGAACGGCATGATCGTCGGGCCGCAAAGGTCGATCCCGCTGCGGGAGATCGCGGAGGCCTGGTACCTGCGGCCGCAGGAGCTGCCGCCCGACGTCAATCTCGGCGGCCTCGAGACGACCGTGGCGTTCAAGCCCAAGCGCGACACCGGCGCGTTCAGCTACGCGTCGCATGCCGCCGTGGTGGCGGTCGATCCCGGCGTCGGCGAGGTCGAGATCCTCGACTACGTGGCGGTCGAGGATTGCGGCACGGCGGGTCAACCCGATGGTGGTCGAGGGCCAGTCGATCGGCGGCATCGCGCAGGGCATCGGCACCGCGCTCTACGAGGAAAGCCCGTATGACGCGAATGGCCAGCCGCTGGCTTCGACCTTCGCCGACTATCTGCTGCCGGGCCCGACCGAAGTCCCTGCGATCCGCATTTTTCACATGGAGACGCCCTCGCCTTATACCGAATTCGGTCTCAAGGGCATGGGCGAGGGCGGCGCGATCGCGCCGCCGGCGGTGATCTTCAACGCCGTCAACGACGCGCTGCGGCCGTTGGGTGTGGAGGTGACGGAGACGCCGCTCACGCCGCGCCGTTTGCTAACGGCGATCGAGCGCGCCAAGCGCCCGGCGGGCGGCGCATGAAGGCGGCCAGCTTCGACTACGTCCGGCCGCGCGACGTCGCGGAGGCGCTCGCGGCGCTGGGCCAAGCCGACGGCGGCGCCAAGCTCATGGCCGGCGGGCAGTCGCTCGGTCCGATGCTGAACCTGCGGCTCGCGCGCCCGTCGCTGATCGTGGACGTGTCGCGGCTCGATGCGCTGCAAGCGCATCGAGGACACCGGCCGCGCCTGGCGCATCGGTGCGGGCGTCACGCATTCGCGCGATCGAGGACCGGCGCGGACAGCTTCCCGGCGGCGAGATGCTGTGCGAGGTGGCGGCCGGCATCGCCTATCGGGCGGTGCGCAATCGCGGCACCATGGGCGGCAGCCTGGCGCATGCCGATCCGGCGGCGGACTGGGAGATTACGCTCGCGGCGCTTGGCGCGACCATCAACGTCAGGGGCCGTTCCGGCGCGCGCGCCGTTCCGGCCGAGCGGTTCGCGCTCGGCGCCTTCACGACGGTGCTGCGCGAGGACGAGATCATCGAGTCGATCGATGTGCCCAAGCTGTCGAAGGCGGGGCGTTACGGCTACTACAAGTTCTGCCGCAAGACCGGCGATTTCGCGGAAGCGAGCGCGGCGGCGGTGTTCGATCCGGAATCCGGAGCGGCGCGGGTCTATCTCGCGGCGTTGCGGCCGGCACCGGTCCAGTTCGAGCACGCTGGCGCGACGCATCGCCGAAAGCGGAAAAGCCGCCGCATCCGAGCAAGCGGTGGCGCAGGCGCTTGCCGAGGCCGCCGGCGATCTCGACCCGGTCGAGCGCCGCATGGCGACGGCGGCCGTGACGCGCGCCTTGCAGCAGGTGTTTGCGCCGTGACCCCGATCGCCATCACGGTGAACGGCCGCAAGGTGCAGGCGCTGGTCGAGCCGCGCACCCATCTCGGCGATTTCCTGCGCGAGCATTGCCGGCTCACCGGCACGCATCTCGGCTGCGAGCATGGCGTCTGCGGCGCCTGCACGGTGCTGATCGCGGGAGAGCCCGCGCGCTCGTGCATCACCTTCGCGATCGCCTGCGACGGCCTCGCGATCGAGACCATCGAAGGTTTCGACGACGATCCGACCATGGCGGAACTGCGCGAGGCGTTTTCGCGCGAGCACGGCCTGCAATGCGGCTTCTGCACGCCCGGCATGCTGATCGCCTCGCGCGATATCGTGCGGCGGCTTCCGGACGCCGACGAAGCACCGCATCCGGGTCGAGCTTTCCGGCAATCTCTGCCGCTGCACCGGCTATCGCGGCATCGTCAATGCGGTGCGCAGCGTGGTCGAAGCGCGGCGCACGGCGCCGGCGGCCGCGCCCGCGAAGGCCGCCGCGCCAGCCGCAGCGTTCGCACCGTTCGTGCCGAAGGCCGCCGAGGCGACGACGGCTGCACCGGCTCCCTCCGCAACCGCATCGTCCGACGAGCCGCGCCAGGGCTGGACGCGGTTCGAGGAAAGCTTCGTGATCAGCAAGCCGCCCGCGGAGGTCTGGACCATCTTCGCCGACATTCCGCTGGTCGCGTCGTGCCTGTCCGGCGCGGCGCTGAGCGAATACGACGCCAACACCGTGAAGGGAAAGATGTCGGTCAAGCTCGGCCCGATCTCGGCGGCCTTCGCCGGCTCGGCCGCGATCGAGCGCGACGATGCGGCGATGCGCGGCATCATCCGCGGCGCCGGCAGCGACCGCGGCACGCTGTCGCGCACCAAGGGCGAGGTGACCTATCGCCTCGCGCCGGAAGGCAGCGATGGCACGCGCGTCGCGCTGACGGTCGAATACAGCCTGCAAGGCGCGCTCGCGCAATTCTCGCGCTCGGGCGTCGCGCAGGATATCGGCCGCCGCCTGGTGGCGGATTTCGCCGCCAATCTCAATGCGCGGTTGTCGGGCAAGCCGGTGGATCAGCCGGCCAGCGCGCCGCTCAATGTCGGGCGGCTGCTCCGGCAATGGCTTGCGAGCGCGGGTGCGGCGACCTCCTCGGGCGCTGATCAAGGTTTTTACCGCCCGTCCGGCTTTGTCTGCTGGCGCCGAAGCTCTTCGACTAGGCGGGCAAGGCCCTGGTCGCTCGGATCGATCCGCGCCAGCCGTTCGGCGTAGTCGAGCGCACTCGCGGTGTCTCCGGCCTCGCGGCTGAAGTCGATGAGCGCCGGTCAAGGTGTCGCGATCGTTCGGATGCCGCACGAGCGACGCTTTCAGAATGTCGATCGCCTCGCCGGCGCGTCCGGCGGAATGCAGCGCCACGGCGTACACGTAGGCATAGCGCGCCCGGTCGGGATCGAGCTCGGCGGCCTGGCGGAATTCCGCCAGCGCTTCGTCCGGCTTCTTCAGCCGCGTGAGCGCGAGACCGAGCGCATGGTGCAGGCCGCCGTCGCGCGGCGAATCGACCATTGCCGTGCGCAGCACGGCTTCACCCTCGCCATCACGCCCAAGCTGCCGGTAGAGATCGGCAAGGTTGACGGCGGCGGGCGTGTATCGCGGGCTGAGCCGCAGCGCCGCCTTGAACTCGGCTTCGGCATCGCCGAACAACCCGCGCCGTGCCAGGAAGTTGCCGAGCGTGCCGCGCGCCTCCGGCCGATCGGCATTGAGCTGCTGCGCGGCGACGAACTCTGCCGCGGCGCGTTCGAACCGCTCGCGCTCGGCGGCGGGCACGCTCGCGGCGGGAGCCGCAAGCAGCGACGCGGCGCGGATGCGCACCCCGGGACTGGCATCGGACAGCAGCGGTGCGGCGATCGGCCAGAGCTGCGCGGGCGGCAGGCTTTCGAGCATGTCGAGCGCGCCGATCCGCACCATCGGGTCCGGATCGGACAATGCGGCCCGCGCCACGGCGACGGTCGCGGGCGACAGCCGCGTCCGCAGCTCGCCGAGCGCCCCGGCGCGGGCGAACGCCGGCGTGTTGCGGTCCGCCGCGAGCGCGGCGAGGCGCGCCGCTGCGTCCGGCTGCTCCGACCAGGCCGAATGGAACGCTTCGCCATAGGTCTGGAAGCCCTTCCGGGCCGGGCCATGCCAGCCTTCCACCGCCGCTGCCGCCCATTGCGCCGTCTTGTCGCCATGACAGTCGTTGCAGGCGTTCGGCGTGCCGAGTTTTTCCGACAGGTCCGGACGCGGGATGCGGAAACTGTGGTCGTGACGCTTGTCGACCACCATGTAGGTGCGCGCCGGCATGTGGCACGACACGCAGGCGGATGCGGGGCTTCCGCTCGCATGACGGTGATGCGTGACCGCAGCGTATTTGTCGGGCGCGTGACATTGCAGGCAGACGCCGTCGCCGGACGCGCGCAGCGTCGCGCTATGCGGCTCGTGGCAGTCGCCGCAGGTGACGCCGGCGGCGAACATCTTGCTCTGCTTGAACGAGCCGTAGTTGTAGACCTCGTCCAGCATCTGCCCGTCGGCCTGATAGAGCCCGCGCATGAGCGGCGAGACGACATGCGTGTCGGACAACGAGCGTCCGGGGACCCAGTCCTCGGAAAACACGCCGCGTCGCGCATGGCAGAGGCCGCAGGTTTCCACCTCCTTGCGCGGCGTCGCCGGCGGGAAATTGCGCCGCGCATTGCCGGTGCTTGGGTCGATGGTCCAGCGGATGTCGTGGCGTTCGTCGAACCGGACCAGCAGGCCCTTGCTGCGGTCCTCGACCTTGCCGAACGGCCACCAGCTCTGCTGCGCGCGCGCCCAGGCGGTGTGCCGCGATCCCTGCCCGTGACAGGCTTCGCAGCCGACGCTGATCTCGGCCCAGGTGGTGGCGAAGCGGTCCGCCTTTGCGTCGTAGTTCTTGTGCACGCCGGTCGAGTGACACTCCGCGCACATGAAGTTCCAGTTCTGATTGAGCTTGGTCCAGTGCAAAACGTCGTCGTGCTTGATCTCCTCGTCCGGATAGAGGTGGAACCAGCGCTGGCCGCCTTGCTCTTTGGGACGGCTGTCCCAGGCGATCGACAGCGCCTGCAGGCGGCCGTCGGGAAACTCGACCAGATATTGCTGCAGCGGATCGATCCCGAACGTGTACTTCGCCTCGAACACGGCGAGCTTGCCGTCCGGGCCGTCGGTCTCGATCAGGAACTTGCCGTCCTGCCGGAAGAATCGCGAGCGCACCCCGTAGTAGTCGACGCTCGCATTGTTGAAGTCGCCGGCCACGGTCGCGTCGGTGGCGTGCGCCATGGCGTGCTTGTGCTGCGAGCCGAGCCACTGCACGGCCTGCGCGCGGTGACAGCCCGCGCAGGTCTCGCTGCCGACGAAGGCCGCCGCCGTGTCCGGACCGACGGGACCGGTGCCGGGGACACGGCCGCCGCTCCAGAATTGAAACGCCGCGCCGGCGCCGGCCACGATCACGGCGGCGAGCGCTACGCCGATCAGTATGCGTGTGGAGCGGCGTGCCATCGCCGGGGGAGGCGTCGCCTTGTCCGATGCCTGCACGGACGCCGTTGGCGGCCCGCCCTTCGAACCCGGCTTGCGGCGTTGCTTCAACGGCGCCTCAATTCGTCAGGAGGCTCGCCATCAAGGAGCACGCAGCCAGACCGTCCCGCGGTCGAACTGAATCCGCATCCCGTCCGGCGAATAGATCGCGCCTTGCTGCGCCTGCTCGACCCAGATTCGGCCGGGGTAATCGACCCAGCCGCGCGACGGCTGGCCGGCGTCGTTGAGCACGTTGAGCTCCCAGCCGTTCTGGGTGATGAATGCGAAGCTGCCGGGTGGGCCGAGGCAGAACTCGGCGCAGCGCCAGCGGCCGTTCAGATCGACGCCTTGAACCTGCGCCGGCGCCTCGGTCGCGATCACGGTCGCGGCAACCGCCATGGCGCTCATCAGCATTCTCATCGCTCTTTTTCCTCCGTTCTTGAAATCGCATCAGACGTGCCGGCGTTGCTCCGAGCCTCCGCGCGAGACTTTATTCGAGCGGGACTCTACCCGAAGGCCATGACGAGTTTCCAACATTCTTTGCGTGAACGAACCCGCATTGCAGTCGAGGTATTCCGATATGCATGCAGACGTGATCGGCGTGCGCTTCGAATTCAAGACGCCTGCGCCATCTGCAGGTCGCGGCCGAGCCAGTGCCCGATCCGCTGCCACGCCGTGGCAACCGTATGCGCGCCGAGAAAAAGGCTGAGGTGGCTGCACGGCTCGGTCGCGATTTCGATCTCGGATTTCGCCGTGCCGACGAGGCGGGCGGCGGCGAACACTTGCTCGGGCGCGACCAGTTCGTCGTCGTGCGCCGCCAGCAGGAACAGCGGCGCGCGGACGCTGGCGAGGTCGACGGTGCGCCCGAGCGCAACAAAGCGTCCCGCGGCGATCCGGTTTTCCTTGAACAGCCACTGCACCACCTGCAGGTAATAGGTGCCTGGCAGATCGACCGTCCACGCATACCAGCCGTCGAAGCGCTGTTCGAGGTCGCGCAGGCGGGCGTCATCGTTCCCGGGCGCGACCTGGAGCACGCGATCCGCTTCGCTCGTGGCCAACGCCTTGCCCCACAGTTCGAGCACGCACTCGCCGAGCACGCGGCCCTCGCCGAGCCGGACCAGCGATTCGAACACGGCGAGCGGCGTCTCATCGACCATCCGCGACAGGTTCGATCTGCCTGCCGCAATGTCGACCGGCGCGCCGACGAGAACGAGACGTCGCACCTTTTCGGGAAATCGCGCGGCGTAGACCAGCGCCATCCATCCGCCCTGGCACAGTCCGATCAGATCGACCGGGACGCCGATCTCGTCGATCGCGACGTTGAGGTCGGCGAGATAGGTGTCGATCGAGAAGTGGCGCATCTCGGGCGTGGCCGAGCGCCAATCGGTGACCAGCACGCGCGTGAGCCCCGCGCGCTGCAGCGCTTCGACGACGCTGTGACCGGTGGCGAAGTCCGCGATGCTGGCGCCATGCAGAGCGTACGGCGCGCACACCAGCGCCGGCTGGCCTTGCGGGCCGGTGGAGAAATCGCGCAACTGCATGGAGGGAAGCTCGAGCAGAACGGTGTTCGGACTGGCCCATTCGGGCTTCGGCAGGTCTGCGGCCTGGCGCGTGTCAGGTGCCCAGCCGCCCGCGATGGTCTTGAGCAGCGCCGCCGAAGCGTCGCCTGCCGACGTTGCGGCAAGCAACGGCCAGAAGCACAGCTTCAGGAACGACGACGAAATGAGCGAGCCGTATTCGGCCTCTTGGGTGGGCGCGCGCGCGTCGGCCGCCGGCGGATCGCCCCGCTTCCCGTCCTCGTTGCCGTCTGCTCGCATGCCCGGCTCCAAACCTGGGCGATCAGTGCGTCGAATGCGGTTCGGTCTTGGCCACCCAGCGCTCGCCGACCTTGACGTAGGATCGCTTCACCGCTGCCCAGGCGATCCGGTGCGCGATCTCCTCGCGCCGTGGATCGTGCGAATGGGCGGCGAAGGCGTGATTGAACGCCGCCCGATAGATATCCTGGGCGTGATCGGGAAGCGAGTGCCGCACGCGGCTCGGGAGGTCGGCATTGGCTTGATAGGGCATGGCACGCTCGCCCATCGGTCCTGACACATTAGCGCACAACCATCGCGCTTATGGAGCGATCCTCATTGATCTGAGTCAATACGAGCTGCGTCAGTCCTGCAGCACATAGGTGCCCGGCGCGGCGCACAACGGCTTGGTGCCGGGGTGGGTCGTGCCGAGCGGGGGCGGCGGAACCGGTGCGCCCGAGCGGGCATCGAGCCAGTCCGCCCATTCCGGCCACCAGGAGCCGTCTTTTCGCGGCGCATTCGCCCGGAACGTCTCCGGGTCGACGTAGTGATCCTCCGCCTTCTTCACCTCGATCTGGAAGCTGCGGCCCTTGTGACCCGGCTCCGCCACGATGCCGGCATTGTGGCCGCCGGTCGTCAGCAGATAGGTCACCTCGCAATCGGTCATGAGATGGATCTTGTAGGTCGAGCGCCAGGGCGCGACGTGATCGCTCAGCGTTCCGACCGCGAAGACCGGCACGCGGATGTCGGTCATCGCGACCGGCTTTCCGGCCGCGACGAAGCGTCCTTCCGCCAGGTCGTTGTCGAGGAAGAGCTGGCGCAGATATTCCGAATGCATCCGATAGGGCATGCGCGTGGCATCGGCGTTCCAAGCCATCAGGTCGGTCATGGGCTGGCGTTCGCCCATCAGATAGTCGCGCACCATGCGCGACCAGACGAGGTCGTTGGAGCGCAGCATCTGGAACGCGCCGGCCATCTGGCGGCTGTCGAGAAATCCCTGCTCCCACATCATGTCTTCCAGGAACGCGAGCTGGCTCTCGTTGATGAACAGCATCAACTCGCCGGCTTCGGTGAAGTCGGTCTGGGCGGCGAGCAGCGTCAACGTGCTGAGCCGGTCGTCGCCGTCGCGCGCCATGGCGCTCGCCGCGATCGACAGCAGCGTGCCGCCGAGGCAGTAGCCGACCGCGTGCACTTTCCGCTCGGGCACGATCGCGTTCACGGCATCGAGCGCGGCCATCACGCCCAGCGTCCGGTAGTCCTCCATGCCGAGGTCGCGGTGCTCGGGCTCGGGGTTGACCCACGAGATCATGAATACCGTGAACCCGCGCCCGGTCAGGTATCGCACCAGCGAGTTCTGCGGCGACAGGTCGAGCACGTAGTATTTCATGATCCAGGCCGGCACGATCAGGATCGGCTCGGGCCGCACGGTGCCGCTGGCCGGCGCGTATTGAATGAGCTCGATCAAGCGGTTGCGATAGACCACCTTGCCGGGCGTCGCCGCGATGTCGCGCCCGACCACGAACCGCTCGCTGCCGACCGGCTTCTTGCCGGAGATGGTCCGCTCCCAGTCCTCCATCAGGTTCTGGAACCCCTGCACCAGGTTCTTGCCACCCGTGCGGACCGTTTGCTGCAGAATATCGGGGTTTGTCGGCATGAAATTCGACGGCGAGAACATGTCGAGGAACTGCCGAGCACCGTACTCCACCATCTCTTCGTGCCGTCGAGAAACACCGCGAATGCCGGTGGTGGCGTTGTGCCACCATTGCTGTTGCAGCAGGAAACCTTGCGAGATGAAATTGTAGGGCCAGCGCTGCCAGGCCTCGCCGGCGAAGCGGCGGTCCTGCGGCAGCGGCTCGATGCAGGGGTCGCCCTGTCCGCGCTGCATGGCGCAGCGGCGGGCGTAGTTGGCGAAGCGCACGCTCTTGCGCACCGCCTTGTCGACGAGCTGCATCCGCTTGCCGGGCGCGTAGGCGAGGTGCGTCGCCCAGTCGAAATAGGCGTCCGCCAGCGTCGCCGGCGACAGCCCGGCGGTGAGGCGCGCGAGGCCCGCGTGCAGGGACCGGTCGGTGATGTCCGCGAGCGCGGTTACCGCATAGGAATCGCGATCTCTGCCCGGCTGAACGTCGTGCGTGGGCTCGGCGTGGATGTTCGCGTCCGCGGTCGGGGAGCCACGCAGCGCCAGCGCCCGCCCGGCTTGTCCCTCCGGCACCAAGCTTGCGGGGGCATTCACCACCGTCAAGGCTGTCTGAGCGGTCTGGGAAGCGGGCATGAGTTCCATCCGGGCGCCATCTTCGGCGCATTTAGCGCACGGATCATGACCGCATTGTTTCCATTCGGGTGCATTGCGATGGATCAAGCGCGCGGTTTCGCGCCGCCGGCCGTGTCAGGAGGGGGCAGACCTCCATTCGCGCCAATGCGTGGGCCGGACGTCGATCCGCTGCCTGGTTGCCGCCCCGATCCAGCCGCCATCCGCGATATGGCGGCACGGAAAGACGAGCGCGTGCTCGCCGTCGCCGTCGATGACGGCCAGCTCGAGATCGCGGTCGAACGGCGCGGTCGATATCGGCTGCCATTCCACGATGGCGCTCCGCATGCGATCGGAGGAATTTCTCTCCGCCCGTTTCAAGGCCGTTTCTGGCCTTCGTGCTGTTTCACCTGTCCTTGCAGGCGGCGTGCATGATCCTGAAGCTGCCGTCGCGCCCGCTTGAATGCGTCGCCGATCGCGAACGCGAGGTCGGAATGCCGCTCGTCGGCTTGGGCCGTGCGCCCGACATTGACTTCGCGGCCGTCGGGCAGCGCGAGCTGGATGTGGACCTCGTAGAGCCCGCCGCTGCGGTGATGACCGCCCGGACCCTTCAAGGAAACCCGGCAGGAGGTTACGCGGCCGAAGCGCTGCTCGAGCTGAGCGACATGGGTGGTGATGGCGCGCCGGCACTCCGGTGTCGCATCCACGTCTTGAAAATCGATTTCGACCGGTGTCTGCATGGTCTTAGTCCCATGAACTGGAAGGCAAGCTGCATACTCATAGCCACTTTGCGCCGTGTGCTATTGATGCACCTCAATCCACACTTCCTCGCGGAAGTTCCATTCCATCCGCGATGACGCAGCCTGCAATTGACCTAGATCAAAGGTTCCGCCGGCCGGACGGCCCCGCTAGCCCACGGGCGATCCATAAAGCGCCCTCAGTGCGTTCAGAATGACCGCAACGTCGATCGCTTCCTGGAACAGGGCGCCCTCGACCGGCGTGATGAAGCCCAGCGCGGCGGCGATCATGCCCGCCACCGAGAGGCCGATCCCGGCGTAGACGCTTTCCAGCGCGATGAAACGGGAGCGCCGCGCGATCTCGATCGCCGGGAGCACGCGGTCGAGTTGATCGACCAGCAGCACGATGTCGGCCGCTTCCGCCGACGCCGCGGCGCCCTTCGCCCCCATCGCCAGCCCGAGGTCGGCCGCCGCCAGCGCCGGGGCGTCGTTGACGCCGTCGCCGATCATCATGACCGGGCCGTTCTTGCGTTCGGAGAGAACGACCAGCGTCTTCTGGTCCGGCGTGAGCTCGGAACGGACGGCGTCGATCGAAAGGCCTTTGGTGACTGCTTCCGCCACATCGCGGCGGTCGCCGGTCGCGAGCACGATCCGCTCGATGCCGAGCTGCCGCAGATTGTGCAGCAGCGACTCGGTTCCGGCGCGCAATTCGTCGGCGAGGATCAGGACGCCCGCGAGCTTGCCGTCGATCGCGACCGCGACCGCGATTTCTCCCGGACTTCGCTGGACGCCGAGCGAAGCGAACGGCGGTTCGGGCGCCCGGCGGGTGACGAAACGGATGCCGCCGACGATCACCCGGCGGCCGTCCACGCGGCCTTCGATGCCTTCGCCCGGCGTCTCGCTCACTTCGCTCGGGACCGCCAGGGCGAGCCCTTTGGCGCGCGCCTCGTCCACGACATTCAGAGCGATGATGTGCTTGGAGGCCTGGTCGAGCGAGGCGGTCAGCCGCAGCAGTTCGTCGGCTGAGAGGCCTGCGACGGTGCCGGTCGCGACAATGCGCGCGCGGCCGTGAGTCAGCGTGCCGGTCTTGTCGATCACGATCGCGCGCACCCGCGCCAGCGTCTCCAGCGCTTTGCCGCCCTTGATCAGGATGCCCTGCTTGGCGGCGCGGGAAAGGCCCGACACGATCGCCACCGGCACCGCGAGGATGAGCGGGCAGGGGGTTGCGACGACCAGCACGGCCACGGCGCGGACCGGATCCGCGCTCCAGAACCAGGCGAGGCCGGCGAGCGCGAGAGTGGCGACGAGGAAGATCACCGCATACCGGTCCGCAAGCCGCGACATCGGCGCGCGCGAGCGCTGCGCGGCGGCCACCAGGCGGACGATGCCGGCGTAGGTGCTCTCGGCGGCGCGGCGCACCGCCACCATGTCGAAAGCGGCGCCGGCATTGGTGGCGCCGCTGATCACCTCTTCATCGACGCGGCGCTGCACCGGGATGGCTTCGCCGGTCAGCGCCGACTCGTCCAGCACCGCCACGCCGCTCGCGACCGTGCCGTCGACCGGCACCACGTCGCCCTGACGGACCAGCAGCCGGTCGCCCGGCTCGATCGCGTCGAGGCCGATCTCCTCCAGTGCACCGTCGCGGTGCCGCAGCGCGGTTCGCGGCGCGCGGGCGAGCAGCGCCGTCATCTCGCGGCGCGCGCGGCCTTCGGCGAAGCTTTCGAGATACTGCCCGCCCGCATACATCATCGCCACGATGACGGCGGCGAGATATTCGCCGACCGCGAGCGCGGCGAGCATCGAGAGCGCGGCAACGACGTCCAGCCCCACGTCGCCCCGGCGCACGCTGGTGACGATCTCGATCAGCAGGGCCAGCAGCACCGGAACGGTGGCCGCGACCCACAGCGAGCTGGACCAGTTGCCGAAGCCGAAAAACTTCGCCGCAAGGCCGAGAACGAGCGCGGCCGCCGGCAGCGCGACGAGAATGGGCCGAAGCGATTTCTGCAAATCCAGCACGCGATCTGACCCGGTGGATGAAGGCTCGCACGGCGGATAATGCCGTTCATCTAATGTCACAAATCAAGTGTATCGCCGTTTGACATGGGTCAACACGGCCCGAGACCCGCCATCTAGTTTGCGCCCCGTGACCGAGCCGCCGAAGACTGCCCCCGCCGTTCAATCGATCGACGCATTGCTGCCGCCGCAGATGGCGCTCGCATGCGAGGCCGCGGGCGTGGTCAAGGCGGGCCGTAACGCAGGTTCGCTCGTCGTTCTCGGCTTGCTCGCCGGCGCATTCATCGCCTTCGGCGCGATGTTCTCGACCGTGACCTTGAGCGGCGCCGAGGCGCTGCCGTGGGGCGTCGCGCGCCTGCTCGCCGGGCTCGCATTCTCGCTCGGCCTCGTGCTGGTGATCGTGGGCGGCGCCGAGCTCTTCACCGGCGACGCGCTGATGGTCGTCGCCTATGCCAGCCGTCGCATTACGTTGGCGGCGCTGCTGCGGGCCTGGGGCCTGGTCTATCTCGGCAATATCGGCGGCGCGCTCGGCATCGCCGCGCTGGTGTTCGCCGCCGGCCAGCATGATTTTGGCGGCGGTGCGGTCGGCCGAACAGCGCTCGGCATTGCTGCCGCCAAGGCGGCACTGCCGGCCGCGCAGCTCTTCGTCCTCGCCGTGCTCTGCAACGTGCTGGTCTGTCTCGCGGTCTGGATGTCGTTTGGCGCGCGCACCGCGACCGACAAGGTCATGGTCATCGTTCCGCCGATCGCGGCTTTCGTCGCCGCCGGATTCGAGCACTCGATCGCCAACGTCTATCTGCTGCCGTATGGCCTTGCGATCAAAGCGTGGGCCGGACCGGAGTTCTGGGCGGCGATCGGACGGACCGCGGCGGACTATCCGGCACTGACTGCGGGCGGAACGTTGCACAATATTCTGATCGCAACGCTGGGCAATCTCGTCGGCGGCAGCCTCATGGTGGGTGCGGTCTACTGGTTCGTGTATCTGCGCCGGCGCGCGTAGCGAGCCGCGCCATCGCCGCGGCCGAGAGCGGCTCGCCGGCGAGTCTCGCGGCATAGATCGCGGCGCCGGCACACGGCGTGAGCAGCGGCTCGGTCACGCGGTAGCTGCCGGATCGCGCCGCCAGATGGTGCCGGAACGGTTCGAGGATCGGCGGCGCCCGCGTGGAACACGCCGCCCGAATAGGACACCGGGACGGGCTCGGCCTCTTCGAACTGCAGCGCCTGGCGCACCGCTTCGACAATGACGACAAGCTCGCGCGCCGCTTCGTTGAGGATGTGGATGGCCGCGGCGTCGCCGTCGTTCGCCGCGCGGGTGACGAACTGGGAGAGCGCCGCGATGCTGCCGCGCGTGTGCGCGTTCATGACCTTGGCGCAGAGGTCGAGGTCGGCGTCGAGGCTGAACGCGGCCTTGAACGCGGCGTAGAGCGGGCCCCTTGCCATGCGGCCGTCGCTCATGCGCGTGAACGCGTTCAAGCCCCGCACGGCGATCCAGTAGGCGGAGCCTTCGTCGCTGAAGATCTCGCCCCAGCCGCCGGCGCGTGCCGGACTTGCCCTTGCGCTCGCCGTAGCCGATCGAGCCGGTGCCGGCGACGATGTTGATGCCGTCCGCGCCGCCGAGCGAGCCCGCCCAGGCGCACACCATGTCGTTGCCGCAGCGGTAGCGGCGATGTCCGAGCAGCGCCGCCGGCATGTCGTCGAGCAGCACCTGCGCCTCGCTGTCCTCGCCGTGCGCGGGCAGTCCGAAGAAGGCGTGCGTGACGGCGCCGCCGCCGATGCCGGCCTGCTTGAACAGCGACGCGAGACCGTCGCGCAGCACGGCGCGCAGGCCGTCCATGCCGATCTCGAGATGGTAGGAGGAGGACCCTTCGTGCGTCGCGACGAGGTTGCCGTCGCGATCGACCAGCGCGAACTCGGTCTTGGTGCCGCCGCCGTCGACGCCGAGGAAAAGGGCCTGGGTCACGGCGTCACCGCAACGGGTGGATGCGCACGCCCTGCACCACCCGGTTCACGGTGCCGGTGACGTTGGGAGTGTCCGGCGAAATTCCGCGCGCGAGCGAAGCTTCGAAGGCGAACAGCTGCGGTGCGGCGATGAACGGAAACAGCAGATCGGCGTCCTCGGCGTCGTGCATGCCGGGGACGATCACGCGCCCGATCCCGGCGGGAATCCCGTCGTCGCGCGCGGCAATCGCCAGCACGCTGCCGGCCTTGCGGTCGCGCACGATCTCCTCCAGCAGGTCGAGATCGTAGCGGCGGGTGTAGGCGTCGTTGGAAAGAAAGACCGCGACCAGCGTCTGGCCGTCGACGATGGTCTTCGGGCCGTGCCGGAAGCCCATCGGCAAGTCGTGGACGGCGACGATCCCGCCGTCGGTCAGTTCCAGCAGCTTGAGCGCGGCTTCGCGCGCGAGCCCCTTGAACACGCCGCTGCCGAGATAGACCACGCGCTCGTAGCCGTTGCCGGCGAGCGCCTTCATCGCGCTCGCCTGCGTCGCGATCACCGCCTCCATCGCGCGCGCGATCCGGTCGACGCGCGGCTGCATGGCGCCGATGCCGGTGAGTGCGGCGAGCGCCGCATACATCATGCAGGTGAAGCTCGACGTCATCGCGAAGCTGCGGTCGTGGGTTTCCTCCGGCAGCAGGATGGTCATGCCGTTGCCGGCGGCCGCGATCTGGCGGGCGAGCGCGCCCTCGGCGTTGCAGGTGATCGCGAGGTGATGGATGTCTGCGACGAGCTGGTTGGCAAGATCGACCGCAGCGACGCTCTCCGGGCTGTTGCCCGAACGGGCGAACGAGACGAGCAGCGTCGGCGTGCGCTTGTCGAAGTGCAGATGCGGCGCGGAGACGAGATCGGTGGTGGCGATCGCCTCGACCCGGCACGGCAGCTTGGCGGCGAGCGCGGGCGCCAGGCATTCGCCGATGAAGGCGGACGTGCCGGCGCCGGTGAGGATCAGCCGCACGGTCGGCTGCTCCAGCAGCGGGCGGAGGAAATGTTCCAGCGCATCGCGGCGCGCTTCCAGCACGGCTTGCGTCTTGCGCAGCATCGCCGGCTGCTGCGCGATCTCGCGCGCGGTCCAGAGCGCGCCGAGCGATTGCAGCTCGCTGTCCTCGCGGCCGAGACTAGCCATGGCGGTTCTCTTGTCGCGGGCGATGCCGCCGCATGATAGCCGTCGAGCACCGCCCAGACATGCGCCATGACGAGCTCCGCCGGGCTTCCGCCGATCAGCCCGTCCCGCACGGCGGCGTGCGCGACCGGCAGATACTGGCTGATCAGCGCATCGGGCGGCGGATTTTGCGTGAGGTTGCGGACCATCGTCTCCTGCGCGCGCGCGATCTCCGGGTCGGGCCAATAGTAGCGGATGCGGTCGCTCAGGCTGTATTGCAGGTCGAAGTCGAGCGCCGCGCCCTGCGAATGATAGTACTTGGCCCAGTGCTTCGGCTCGGCCTTCATGCGCGCGATCGCGACGTCGCGGAAGCCGGACGCCCGCGCCGGCCCGAGCCATTCGCGCTCGATCGCGTCCAGCGCCCACAGCGCCTCGCGCAGCGCAAACGTCACGCCGGGGCCGACCTTCAGGATCGCGAAATGGTCGCGCACCAGCGCGGCGAGCGCCGCCGGCGTCTGGTAGTCGGTCGAATGCGCCTCGAAGATCAGGCCCTTCTCGCCTTCGATCATGCGGCTGAGCGCGCGCGCCTTCTCGGGCACGTAGCCGACGACCTTGCGGTGGTCGAACTCGACGCCGGGCTGCACCACCAGCGCGATCACCCGCGGCCAGGCATCGGCGAGGCCGGCCTCGGCGAAGATCGCGCGGTGCTTGTCGATGGTCGCGCGCGCCGCGTCCGGCGTGGTGACGGCGAGCGTGTCGAGGTCCTCGGCGGCGCCGCCCGGCACCGGCACCTCGGTGCCGATCACGTAGACCGGCGGCTCGCCGCCGGCCTCGGCATGCGTGCGCTCGGCGACCGCGCACAGCCGCGCCGCGCGCCGCGCCACCGTCTCGTCGGGCAGCGGCGCCGGGTCGCCCGCGCACGACATCGAGCAGTCGAGATGGATCTTGCGGAAGCCGGCGCGCGACATAGTCCTCGATCAGCACCTCGGCGCGCGCCATCGCGTCGTCCGCCGGCAGCGACTGCCAGGCATTGGGACCGAGATGATCGCCGCCGAGCAGCACGCGCTCGCAGCGCGAGGCCGGCGCGCTCGGCGATGCGCCGCACGAAGTCGCGGAAGTCCGCAGGCTTCATGCCGGTATAGCCGCCGTCCTGGTTGACCTGGTTCGACGTCGCCTCGATCAGCGCGAACGGCGCGCCGGTCCGCCGGACGTGGCGGAAGCGTCGCCTCGATCACCAGCGGATGCGCCGAGCATACCGAATACATGCCGCACGGCTCGCCGGCCTTGTGACGCGCGACCAGGTCGAGGATGGCTTTCATGCGATGGCGTTTTCACGCCGTCTGCTCTTCCGGCGCCAGCGCCAGCAGCAGCGCCGCGACGCACGCCAGCGCGATGCCGACGATCTTCAGCGGACCCGGCAGCGTGCCGATGACGACGAGCGAGATCACCGCCGTCATCAGCGGCGCGCCCGCATTGGTGAGCGGCGACACCACGATGGCCTGGCCGTAGCGGAATGCAAAGACGAGGGTGAGCGCGCCGATCGCGTTGAGAATCTGGATGCCGGCGGCCAGATAGGGGCCGTCGAAGCCCCAGTTGATGGGCTTGCTGAAGTCGGTCATCGCCCAGGCGACCGGCGCCAGCATCAGCCCCGTCACCATCATGTAGAAGAAGATGCTCTCCGCGCTCATGCTGCGGTTGGCGAGCTTCATGAAGAACGCCTGCACGCCCCAGGCGGCCATCACGATCAGCGCCAGCACGAACCAGCCGACGCCCTTGCTCTCGCCGAACCCTTCGGCCGAGAAATCGAACAACGGCAGCGCCAGCAGCGCGAGCACGATGCCGACCGCGCCGACGATGTTCGTCCGCTCGCCGAGCAGCAGATAGGACAGCCGATGGTGACGATCGGCGACAGCGAGATCAGCGGAAAGATCAGGTAGGCCGGGCCGGTGGTCAGCGCGTAGAACAGCACCATCTGGCCGCCGGCGCCGGTCAGCCCGATGATCAGCCCATACATCACCGCGCGCGGATCGCGATCGAGCCGCCAGCCGGTGCGCGACAGCGCATAGAGCGCCGGCAGGATCATGGTCAGCGACCAGACGCAATAGACCAGCGTCTCGGGAAATCCGCGCTCCGCCGAGATCCCGGCGAATGCGCCCCACACGCCCCAGAGCATCGTGGTCGCGAACGCGTAGATCAGCCAGGCCTTCGGCCGCGTCGCCTCGTGCGTGACCGCGCCCGGCACGCTCACGCGCGCGCTCCGGGGTGCGGCGTTGCTTCGAGCAGGAGGAAGCGCTCGAACGCGACCGGCAGCCGGTTGGCGGCGGCCGACACCGAGCCGATGGTCTTGCCGTTCCAGTAGTCGGTCACCGCGTAGCGGCCTTTGCCGAGCCCGCGCAGTTCGACCGGGCCGCTCCAGCGCTCGGCGTAGAACGCGTAATAGAGCCGGCCGTCCTTCGTCGACGACATGGGCCTCGGGCTTGTCGAAGCCGATGTCGTAGAGGCCGCCGAGATACTGGCCTTGCGCCAGCCGCTTCTGGTTATAGAGCGCGATCCACTTGCGCCATTCGATCTCCTTGTCGGGCGTCAGCAGGAAGCTGTCCTTCGGCTTCGGATCGCGCGGCCAGGTGAACTTGGTGGACACGATGCCGCCGACCCCGACCGTGGATGCGAAATCGCTGGCGCGGTCGCTCATCTCGACATGGTCGCCGGCGTAGCAGGCCGAGGGGCCCATCAGCGCCTTGATGGTCTTGCCCTTGTGCCGGACCTGCCAGGACGACAGCGGGTCGGAGGCGACGGTCTGGTTCATCGCGGGCATGTTGTGGAAGGCGTAGGACGTGCCGCACGGGCAGATCTCGATCACCGCCTCCGGATCGATCGCCATCGCCTGCTCGTAGAGCGCCTTGCAGAAATCCTGCAGCTTCTCGACCGACTCCTCCGGCCGCGCGTGCTTGTGCGCCGGGTTGTAGCAGGGCGCGACGCCGTTGAGATGCTGGCCGTCGATCTTGAGCCCCACATAGCCCCAGTCGCCGCATCATCTTGCGGACCAGCGCCTTGCTGCGCTCGACCGTCTCCGGATAGGCGGGGCACAGATAGAAGCTGTCCCACCAGGTGATGTCCTGCCGCTTGCCGTCCTTGTCGAGCAGCAGCATGTCGGCGTGATCGCGCAGGAGATCGGTGCCCGGATCGACCGCGAGCGGCGCGATCCAGAGCTTCGGCTTCATGCCGGCGTCCTTGATCGCCTTCACCAGCGCGATCATGTCGGCGTCGCCGCGCGGAAATTTCTTCGGATCGAGATACCAGTCGCCTTCCGACGTCTGCCAGCCGTCGTCGACCACCGCCCAGACGAGGCCGAGCTCCTTCGCCTTCGGCAGCGTGCCGATCACCTGATCGACGGTGAAATCGCGCTCGTAGCCCCAGGCGCACCAGATCGGCTCGTAGCCGGCGGGCGGCACCTTCGCCTGCACCATGCCGCGCTCGGCCATGACCTTGCCGTAGGTCTCGAGCGTGGCTGAAACAATCGCCGCGGTGAACGGCGACGAAGGTATCGAAGGTCGAGAAACTCTCGCCCGGCGCCAGCGTCACCGCGTGGTCGTATTCGGCCGCGACGCGCGCGCCGTCCGGCGTCAGCGTGAGCGGCAGCGCCAACGAGCTTCGGCACCGTTTCGACATGCCCGACCGCCAGCCCGTAGTCGCGCCGCCAGACGTCGACCACCGGCGTGCCGCCGCCGTAGTCGGTGTCGTTCATGCCCATGAAATTGCGCTGGTTGAAACCGGCCTTCACCGGCTGCACCCAGTCGCGGCGGTCCTCGTGCGAGGCGCCCGAGAACGACCAATAGTCGCGCGCACCGTTGGCGGCCGGCCTGAGCACATGCGCGCCGCTGATCCAGCCGCCGATCGCGATCGGGGCATTGCCGGCATTGCGATAGGTCACGCGCATGAACGCGAAGCCCGGATGGCGGTCGTAGCAGGTGACGCCGACCTCCTTCTCGATGCCCTCGGCGGCGAGCCCGCGCACGACGTGGCGCCTGCCGCGGCCGTGCGCGTCGCTCACGCGTTGCTGTTGGTTGTCGACGATCACGAACCGGTCGATCGTGTTTGCCGTCGGCGAGGCGGAGCGTCTCGCTCGCCTCGAACCGCGTGAGCGGCTCCCAGTCGTCGTCATCGGCCTGACGCGCCAGCACGCGGCTGCGCAGCGCCCAGTCGAACTCGATGGACATCAGCTTGTCGCCGGCCTCGACCAGCGGCTCGGCCGCAAAGGCAAAGTCCACGCCGAGCCGGCCGAGGCCGGCGCCCAGGACGGTCCCGGCAAGGAGCTTCAGGATGCTGCGCCGGAGAGCGGATGGTCCGGGCTGCGTATCCTTGGGAACGCGCGGCATGGTAACGTCCGATTCATCGCTAACTCACTATGCCTATAGACTTTTGCCCGGGCGCAAACAATCGACCCGTGGCGCTACGTCCGGTCTCGTATGACGGCTGCACGCGACATGACGGCGCGCATGGCGCGGCGACGCCAGACTGGACATCCTGACCGCGGGACGCCAAATCCTCACCGGCAGGTAACGTCGCACTTCGATCGAGCCACATGAATCGGCGCATGCTCCCCCGGCTGCCAAGATGGATCCCGATCCTGGTGCTGGTCGTCTTGGCCGCGGTTGCGATCTTTGGCATTCGCTCGCTACGAGAGCCGGTTCTGCGCGCGGCCGGATGGGCGCTCGTCGTCAGCGGACCGGTCGCACCCGCCGACATCATCGTCGTGTCGCTTGATTCCGGCGGCGCCGGGGCGCTCGAAGCGGCGGACCTCGTGCAAAGCGGGATTGCCAGGCGAGTTGCGGTCTTCATGGATCCGCCGGGCGGAGAGGACCACGAATTCATCCGCCGGGGGCTGCCTTACGAGGATGAGAGCGCGAGGCAGGTTCGCCAGCTGAAGTCGCTTGGCGTGACGGATATCGTGCAAATTCCAAGATCCGATGCCGGGACCGACGGTGAGGGTCAGGTCCTGCCACGGTGGTGTGAGGAGCATCAAATCCGCTCCGTTGTGTTCGTTGCGGCGAGGGACCACTCGCGCAGGGTTCGGCGCGTGCTCGATCGAGCCATGGCGGGCTATCCGATCCGGGTCACGGTTCAACCGGCGCGCTACTCGAGTTTTGACCCGGACCGATGGTGGGAAACGCGCGGCGGCATCCGGACGGGAGTCATCGAGCTTCAGAAGCTCGTGCTCGACTTCCTGCTCCACCCGTTTTGACGTCGATCGCGGCGCCCTTGGCGGACGGCTTTTTCGCAACGGGATTTGGGCGTTTCTGCTGACAAACCAAGCCGTTAACCGGCTGTTAAACATAAACCAATATTCAATTGGTGCGTTTAATGTCTGTTAGTCTGGAGCCTCAGTCGCGTGGCAAAAATAAGTAGCTTTTGCAACGACCGGGCGTATCCGGGCTCGCGGCGAATGCGACTTTTGTCGCTGCCGCGGAAACTGCTCGCCAGCCGTTCGAACTTGCTTCGCGCGGCCGCCCTGGCGGCGACATTCGCCCACAGTGGCTGCTCCACGCTTCCCACCGCAGGGCCGGCAAGCTCATACGTGCTGACAGGGCAGTTGGACGCCGAGAGTCTTCCGTATGCTCTCGTCCGCATTACGCCCGAGGTCGAAAAGATCCTGGATCGCAATTCGACGAAGATCGGTCAGGTGTTCATGGACCGGCGCGGTCCGACCGATATTCGCTTCGGCACCGGGGATGTCGTCAGCGTGACGTTGTTCGAGTCGGCGGCGGGCGGCCTGTTCATTCCGCTCGAGGCCGGTGTCCGTCCGGGCAATTTCGTTACGCTTCCGAACCAATCGGTCGATACCAACGGCAATATCACCGTTCCCTATGCGGGCCCGATTCCGGCCAAGGGACGCACGGTGGTCGAGGTCCAAAAGGCCATCGTGACCGCGCTCAAGGACCGCGCGATCGAGCCGCAGGCGGTCGTTGCGCTGGTCGACCAGCGGGCGACGTCGGTCAGCGTGCTCGGCGAGGTCAACACATCGTCGCGCTTCCCGGTCAATGCGAACGGCGAGCGCCTGCTCGATGCCATCACCCGCGCCGGCGGTCCCAAGAACCCGGGCTACGATACCTGGGTGATGGTCGAGCGCGACGGCCGCCAGGCGACCGCGCCGTTCGCGGCGCTCATCAACGAGCCGTCGAACAACATCTTCGTTCGGCCTCAGGATACGATCTACGTCTTCACGCAGCCGCGGACGTTCGTCGCCTTCGGCGCATCGGGGCAGCAGGGGCAATTTGCGTTCGGTGCGTGGCGGCTCTCCCTGGCCGAGTCGATCGGGAAAGCCGGCGGGCTGAACGACAATCTCGCCGATCCGTCATCGGTGTTTCTCTATCGCGGC
The DNA here is from genome assembly GCA_963749815.1 of uncultured Alphaproteobacteria bacterium. Lineage (GTDB taxonomy): Bacteria > Pseudomonadota > Alphaproteobacteria > Rhizobiales > Xanthobacteraceae > VAZQ01. The sequence continues at coordinate 64,066 of CAVVON010000028.1, forward strand.
GAGTCTCGGAAGGTCGCCGAGCAGCTCGGGGTCAATTGTGCGAGCTTTACCGGCCCGATCATTCCGATCATCTACCATCTCAATCTGAAAGATCCCGCCGGCTACTTCCTGGCGACGAAATTCGAGATGAAGAACAAGGACGTCATCTTCGCGTCCAATGCGCCTTCGGTCGAAACCACCAAGTTCTTGACCTATCTGCGCTTGCTGACCGCCACGGTGAACGATCCGCTGATGGCTGCCGTGAACGCATACACCTTGAAGGGCCTTGCGGCCGGCGGAACGGCCAACACGGCGATCACGACGAGCTCGTCGGTCCCGTCGAAGCTGTGAGCGTGGCCGGTCGTCGGTGGATGCGGCGTGACGGAATGGTCGGGTTGCCGGCGCGTGCACAAGTACTGAGCTGATCGGAGACGCGGTCCCGTGCAAGGCAACGTTCTACTGCTGTCGCAGCGCCGGATTGCCGACCTCGTCGCATTCTGTCTTGCGTACGAATTCGAGGACGTTTTTGCGGCCGTGACGGACGCGGAGCGGATTGACACGACCGGGTTGTCGAATCTGGAGTTCTCCCGGCGCGTCTACAAGTCCTTGCGCTTGGCCTCCGGGTCGCCGGCGCTTGCGCGCAAGCTCACGCCTGAGCCGCGGAACAAGGTCATCCTGGACCGCGACTTCGAGCTGTTCTTTCCGGTGTTCAGCAACGCCTTCCAGCTCTATTCGCTCACGACGGTGCCGAACTGGCGCAAGCGCTGCCGCAAGGCGGCCTGCTTCATCACCGAGGTCTGGGTCGGGCTGCTGCCGGAGTATCTGCTCGAACTCCTGTCCGAGTTCGACCACATCTTTCTCGGGCTGCGTCACAGCGTGGAGGACGTGGCCCGCATCACCGGCCGGCCGTGCAGCTACCTGCCGCTCGCGACCGATGTGCTGAGCTTCGCGCCTGCGTCGGCGGATCAGCCGCGTCCGATCGATGTCTGCAACATCGGCCGCCGATCGGCGGTCACGCATCAGGCGCTGCTGGAGGACGCCGCGCGCCGGGGCAGCTTCTACTATTACGATACGGTCGCCGCGAGCGGCTTCGACATGAAGCAGCGGACGTTCCGGGTCGACAACCCGCACGAACATCGCATCATGCTGGCGACGATCCTCAAGCACAGCCGCTACTTCTTCGCCAATCGCAGCCACGTCAACGACCCCGAATTCACCGCGGGGCGCGATGAAATCTCCGCGCGATTCTACGAGGGCGCCGCCGCGGGTACGGTGATGATCGGCGAGGCGCCGCGTTCCGAGGAATTCGAACGGCAGTTCGATTGGCCGGATGCGGTGATTCACGTCCCGTTCGATTGTCCCGACATTGGCCGTATCCTCGCAGAGCTGAGCGATGACCCCGAGCGCTTGCGGACGATCCGGCGCAAGAGCGTTCGCGAGGCCGCCCTCAGGCACGACTGGCTGCATCGCATCCGGATCGTTTTCGACGTCCTCGGCATCGCCCCCACCGAGAAAATGCAGGCCCGCGCGCTCCGGCTCCACCAGATCGCCTCGCAGGCATAGCCGCGTGACGTCTACGGCGGCACCAGCTTCACGCGATACCGTGCGTCGACGATTTCGATGCGGGCGTTGGCCCGCGTGTCGATCGGAGCCGGCGCGCCGCCGCCTTGCCAGACGACGACCGGATCCTCCGTATCGGGCCCGTAGCCGAGTTCGTCCGCGGCGTAGGGCAGCGTGGCGGCGAAGCGGCGTCGCAGCCGCGGCGACGCATCGAGGCGGTGGCCGGCAACCGGATTGTAATAGACCACATAGATGGTGCGCTGCGCGTCCGTCAGTGCGGCGTTCACGGCCTCGACGACCTTGGCGATCGCCTCGTCGCCGAACGGGTTGTACAGGAACAGCACCAGATTGCCGGCTGGAAGCGGGAACTGCGTCGCGTCTCCGAGCACGACCCGAATCGGCGTGCGATGCGGGAAGCGCCGTGCGATCAGGCCGGCGTTATGCCGGGCGATCTCGGCAAGCGGCGCGGACAGTTCGACGCCGACGATGTCGTGAAACGAAAACTCCGAGGCCACCAGCAGTGGCCGGCCTTTTCCGCACCCCAGATCCACGAAGGTGAAGGAATCGAGCGGCATCAGTGCCGCAAGCACGGTCCGGATGATGCTCGGCTGCGAGCCGCCATAGGGGAGGGCATGCGCGCGGGCCGCCTCGTGCTCGAGTTGAGCCAGATCGCCGGCCGGCACAAACCCGCTGGTGTCGGTGCCGTGCGCGAGATCGAACGGATGGACGCGATCCCACGGCGAGAGCCGGGCGGAACCGGAGAGCAGATGCCTGGCGCCGGGCAGTTCCGCCAGCATCCCGCGTACGGCCGGCCGGCGCAGGACTTGCGACACGCCCGGCAAGCGGCCGATGCGGTTGGCAAGACGTTTGAGCGCTGCCTTGATCCCCACCGCTGTCCCGCTATCCGTCTGATGGTGCCGCCGGCCGTATCATTCTAAGCGCGAGCGGAAATCCTTCTCGCAATGGCCCGCGGGATTCTCCGGATGGTTCGCTGAACCTGGTAACGCGCGGTCGAGCGCACGACATCGAATCGATTCGCCAATTCGCCCCCGAACGCGACCTTGAATTTGTACTTCGTGTCATCGGTGATGCCGCCATCGAAATCGAAGCGGAGGCCGCGCGAATTGGCCAATTCAATGCCGGTCCACAGCAGCAAGCTGACCGCGCCGAGGTGCGCGACGCTTCGGTCGCGGGTCGACAGAAAATAGTACACGTATTTGTCGTCCCAGATGAACAAGACCTGGGCATGCACGACATCGCGTGAATCGATCGCCGCCACGATCTTGCACTGCTGGCGCGCCTTGGCCGCAGCAAAGGCGAACGGCAACGGCGAAAGATCGAAGTAGGGCTCGGCGCCTTCAAGATTGGCCTTATAGAAGCTGACGAACTGATCCACGTCGTCGACGTCGCGGACCGTCAGGCGTTCGCGGGCGCGCCGGATCACATTCTTGGTCTTGTCCCGCAGACCTGCCCACAGGTCCTCGGCCGGCCGGCGGCAATCCAATAGAAAGGTCGGATGAACTTTCACCTCGTACCCGGAAGCCAGAAAGGGAGCGAGGTCGCTAAACTCGCTGTCCAGCGTCATCTCGACATGATCGTGGGCGGCCAGGTGCTTCAGCAATTCCGTGATGACCGAATAGGCCGATCGAACGCGTGCTTCGGTCTTGCCCGATCGGAACCGTTACGATCGGTCCGAGGAAGCGGGTGATCCGAGGCATTTCGCAGATGGTCATGGCGCCCTCGCGGCGCTCGACAAATCGCAGATAGCCGGCGACGCGGTCGCCGCGGCAATAGGTGACCTCGCGCCACTGCCCCGGCGCCAGAGCATCGAGCCACCAGTCCTCGTGAAAGATGGATTTCCGTATCAACTGGAGGCCTCAGTGGGGCGGGGAGGGCAGTCGAAACGCGGTGGCAAATCACGCAATCCAACCATGTACCGCGCGCCTTTTGATCTCTTCAAGCGGCGCAGTGACGCAAGCGCTCTTTCGTGCGCCATGTCGCGGTATTTGTTCCATTGGAACGACGTGTCTGATTCCCGGCCCCGGCGATGCCCAAGTCCGCAATGCAACAAGCGGCGCGGCGCGTGTCAAACGAGATCACATGCCGGGTGGCGCGTTGGATTTTCAGCGTTGCCGGCCGGTTAGCGGCGCGGCGCGAATTGTCGGCGGTCTGTAACGATGCAGGCAGGCCGATGTCCACGATGCCGGCTGGAACAATGGCGGCGTTGCGCCGGGCTCTCGAAACGAGAGGGCATCGCCGGCGGTGCCTGACGAGGCTCGGTGTGTGCACTGTCGGTCAGCCCGCCCCTTGCCGCATCCTAACTCGTCGAACGAGCCGCTTTGCTTCTGCGCCAGAGTAGCAATCCCGCACCGCCGCCGATCAAACAAAACAACGTCACGGCGAGTTCGCCGCTTCTGAGGCCGCCGCCAACAACGGCGTAGGGCAACATGCCGAGGCCGATCCAGAACAGCTTCTGCCATTGGTACGAATCATATTGTTTGGCGATATTGCGCCGTTCGGCCCAGATTGTCTTTGCTTCGGCGGAAAAGGGCAGGGTGTGCCTCAGAACGGCTGGAACCACCCGCAGCGAAACCAGCAATCCGACGAACAGGACCACGACGATCAGAGCCCGGTCATTGCCCCCGGTGAGTGCGCGAAAAGCCGGCAGCATCCCGAGACCCAGCGCCACGCGTGAAATGGCGCCCCATGGGGCGCTGTCCAGGTCGACTAGAATCCGCTCGAGAGGCTGCATCGGCTTGCTTGCATCTTGAGGTTATGAGCGGCCCGGCAACCGGATCGGGCTGAGGTCACGCAGTGCGGAACAGCGCGAGATGGAGCGGGCCGGTGACTCTGAAGACGCCGACGACGAGCGTGAAATAGACCGTCAGACAGATCGGTACGGAGACGAAGAATCGCATCAAGGGAGAGAAATCGGCAAGCAGGGCCTGTTGCGCGAGGAATCCAACCGCAACCGTAACGAGTCCCGCAAGCGTCTGCGGTCCCGCCGCTTGCAGCACCTCCTTGCGGCCGATTCCGATCGGCCGCCCGGCATACACCAAAGCCGGCACGAACAATCCAAACATGACGATCGCGTACGCCGTGGCGACGCCGATGAGCCCGAACGGAAGGCCGGCTACCAGCGCAACCAGTTGGCAGACTGCGCTGAAGCATCCCCACCGCATCCAGCGGTCGGCGCGTCCAATCGCGACGTGAATCCATCCAAGCGTGCGTTCGACGCTATGGGCGATGCCTCGCACGGCAAAGATACACAGCAGCGGACCGGCCGGCGCCCATTTCTGCGCCGAGCAAGATCACCACGAAATCCTGCGCGGTGACGGCGAGCACCGAAAATATTGCCGCCGAGAAGAAGGTCAGCGACGACAGGGCCGTGGTCCAGGACCGCTTGAGCTCTTCGACGTCGTTCCTGAGCTTGCTCAGGCTGGATACCGCGATGTTGTGCAGGGGTTCCGTGAGGATGCTGAGCACGATTGTTGTAGACGTTGAATGCGTTCTGGAAGTAGCCGAGCGGACCGGCGCCATAGAAATAGCCGATCGCAAGCCGGTCTGCCGACTTGGCGAGGTAGTCCGTCATGGTGAACCCGGTCACGCCCATTCCGAAGCCGACCAGTTCCTTCACGTCCGGCGTCAGCTGCGGCCGTCCGGGCACCCATGGGCAGCTCAGCCATACGCCGATGGCCGACAGGCCGGACGTCACGATCGGCTTTGCGACCAGCGACCAGTATCCCCAGTCCGTGAACGCCATGGCGATGCTGACGATGCTGCCGACCACATTCGCCGAAATATCGATGATCGCGATGCGCCGGAATTGCATGGCCCGGCGCATCAGCGCGTAGTGCTGGGTCGACAGCGGCCGCCATGATGAACGTGAGCGACAGGACCAGCGCGATGTCGGTCAGGGACGGCTCGCCGAAGAAGCGCGCGATGAAGCCGCTGCCTGCCGGCCAGGAGGACGGTCAGCGCAACGCCGATCGCGACATTGAGCCAGAATAGGGTGCTGATTTCGCCTTGGGTAATATGCGTCTTCTGAGCCGACGCTTCGGTGGTGCCGAGATCGATCAGCATGGGCGCGAAGCCGACCAGCGCCAGAACCATGGCGACCAGACCGAAGTCATGGGGACTGAGCAGGCGCGCCAGCAGGATCGTCGACGCCAGCTGGACGAAGATGTTTACGCCGCGCGCGGCGATAAAGATCACGCCGCTGCGCAACGACGCCCGGCCAAGACCGGTATAGGGCTTGTTCTCCTCGAAATAGCTGTCGACGCTCCGTTTCAAGGCAAGCACTCCTTCGCTTGCGAGCGTTCAAGCTTGGCCGCGGTGTCGCTGGCGTTCCGAAACCCGCTCCAGCCAGATCTCGCGCCAGTAGGGATAGATCGCGCGCGGACAGAAGCGGCGGCAGATCGCATAGCGCGCTTCGCAGACGACGTCCTTGAGGACGATCGCATCGGTCTTGAACCGGACCATCTTGCCGGTTCGTCTCGTCGATGATCTGCTTCTGCCGGCGCTCGACCTCGTATTCGCGCTCGGTGAACGGCACCATTTCGGCGTCGAAATACAATCCGCGGTTCCGATAGTTGCAGTCCAGCGTCTTCAGGATTTCCTCGTACGGCTTGACGCGAACGCGCTCGCCCTGCTGCAGATCGAGTTGCGCTCTCGGCACCGGGCTGCCCTTCGGCACGCCGAACGGCCGCATCGGATAGGGCGTGCCGCCGATCGCGCGCTGGAACTGGTCGTAGATCCAGCGCATCGCCGAGCCGACGCCGATCCCGGCTTCGGCAACCGTCCGCCACAGCGAGTACAGAAGGCCGACGGCCAGCTGCGACAGGCGGACGTTGCCCGAGGTGTAATCCTCCACGTACTGGCGTACGTCCCACCACGGCAGCGGCTGCGTTGCGAACTTGATCTGCGTGTTCTGGCACACATAGGTCGGTTCGGTTTCGCCGGGAGCCGGCGGAATCTTGAGGCTCGGTGCGGAGGACATCCTCTGTGCATCGCGCGCGCTCGTGCGCGCTGCCATGTCGCGAAGGCGCTCGCTGGGCGCTTGCGGTCTCGCGATCGACCGGCTTGAGCCACGCCTCCTTCCAGAAGATCAGGCATCCGGCCTCGCATCCATCATGGGCCGAGCCATTGCAGCGGATGTTCTCCAGATGGACGGTGCTCGCCATCTTGCGGCCGCCGATCCCGACTGCCGGATCGCAGGTCTTGTGGGCCCGCTTGCCGACCCGCATTGTCTTTCCGCAATATTCGCAGCATCTCCGGCATGAACGGCAGTTCGTCGAGCCGGCCGTTGGCGTCCAACGTGCGGAGAATTTCCTCCTTCGTTCGGACCTGCACCCAGTCGCCGGCGCGAAGCCGGGAGGTCAATGCGTTGCTCATGGCAGTCTGCACTCAGTGAAGCTCGTGCTGAGGCCGATCGTTTCTCGGCGGTCGCGCTGTCCGGAGAGCGGGCATGGTTGTGCCTCCGTCAGGTCAGCAGGAGCTTGCGTCCGAAGAAGGCTTCGGCATAGCGCTCCGGCGCGCGGCATTCCATGCCCCTGCAGCCGCGCCAAGCCCGCGAAAGGTCTCTTCGTCGAACCACTGCTTGGAACGCTGGCTGCCGAAATGCGAGATCAACAGGTCGATCTTGCGTTGCAGCGCCGCCGCGGAGACCGGCACGTAGACGTTCGGCTGACCGATATCGCCGTCCCATTTCGGAATTTCGTATTCCAGAATACAGTGATCCCGGAACGTGTTCCAGGTCAGGCGGCAGACCTGGCGATGATCCTGGTGCGCATCGTCGCGCCGGTGCGTGAAGATGAGATCCGGCTCGACTCGCGTCTTCAGCGCCTCGAACCATTGCTTGATCGCTTCACCTTGCTGCGGGAAAGAATCCATCCCGAAACGACATCACCTCGATCTGCGCGCTCGCCGCACCTGCAAGAAAATCCGCCGCGGATGCTTTCGCCTCGGCTCGCGGTCGCCGCCGCCGCTCAAGACGCACCAGTGAACGTCGAGCTGGACCCCGCGCTCCAGCAGGCTCAGGAGCGTGGCGCCGGCCCCGATCTCGATGTCGTCCGAATGCGCACCCAGACAGAGAACCGACAGACGATCGCCCGGCTTGGCCAGCTGCAGCGCCCTCATGCATCGCGGCGCTCTGACCGGCGCTGGCGATTGCAGGCGCCACGGCGTGTCGCCCCGCTCCACCATGTCCTCGAGAATCTGCCTGTCGCGCAGCGTATCCATCGCCCGCCAGAAGCCCTCGTACTTGTAGGCCATGAGGTGGCCGCCTTCGATCAGGCGATTGAACGGCTCAAGCACGAGCTCTTCGCCTTCCTGGATGAAATCGAAGATCTCCTTGCGGAAGATGAAATAGCCGCCGTTGATCCAGATCTCCGATTCCTGGCTCGACCGGATCCGCTGCACGGAGCCGCTGCGCGTCGAATTCGGCAAGATGAAAGCTGATCGGCGGATGGATGGCGATGAAGCAACCGAGCTTGCCGCTCTCCTTGAACTGCTCGATCATCTCCGGCAGCGGCGCGTCGGTCAGCCCGTCGCTGTAGTTGGCGAGAAAGATCTCCTCGTCCTTGACGAGATGTTTGACCGCCAGCAGGCGCTGGCCGATGTTGCGCCAGGTGCCGGTATCGACGAGCGTGACGCGCCAGTCCGGCGGCCGCTCGCCGAGAATCTCGACCTTCTTGCCGAAGTCCGGAGATGACGCAGTCGCTGTTCGCGGTCTGCTTGTAGTTCAGGAAGTAGTCCTTGATGACGTTGGCCTTGTATCCAAGGCACAGGACGAAATCCTGATGGCCGTACTGGCTGTAGTATTGCATGACGTGCCACAGGATCGGCTGATGTCCGATCGGCACCATCGGCTTCGGAATGCTCTCCGAATATTCGCGAATGCGGGTACCAAGCCCGCCGCAGAACAGGACGACCTTCATGACACGAGCTCTCGCGGATCGATGACTTCGACGCTGGGGATCGGAACGACGAACTTGCAGCCCCAGTCGCCGACATGGCGCATTTGCGCGACGATTTCGTTCTTCAGGTTCCAGGGCAGGATGAGCAGATAGTCCGGCCGCGCCTCGTCGATGGCGGAAACCGGATAGATCGGAATGTGCATTCCCGGCGTATAAGCGGCCGTGCTTGTAGGGATTGCGGTCGACGGTGAAGTCGAGGAAGTCGGTGCCGATGCCGCAGTAGTTGAGCAGCGTATTGCCCTTGCCGGGCGCGCCATAGCCGCACACCCGCGCGCCCTTCTCCTTGCACTCGATCAGGAACGACAGAGCTGGCGCTTGGTGTGGTGAACCTGCGCCGAAAATTGCGCGTAGGTTGCCGATGTCCTCGAACCCGATCGCCCGCTCATGGGCCAGCAGCGCCGGGACGTTCGGCGATACCGCGTGCGCCGCGTCGGCGCGGCAGAGATAGACCCGCAGCGATCCGCCATGCGTCGCGAGCTGCTCGACGTCGAACACCTTGAGGCCGTGCCGCCGCGCCAGGCGATCGATCGTGACGAGCGAGAAGTACGAGAAATGCTCATGATAGATGGTGTCGAACTGGTTCTCGTCGATCAGCCGCTCGAGATGCGGAAACTCGAGCGTGATCACGCCGTGCGGCGCCAGCAGATGCGCCATGCCGGCGGCGAAGTCGTTGAGGTCCGGCACCTGCGCCAGCACATTGTTGCCGATGATGAGGTCGGCCTTCTTGCCTTCGGAGGCGAGCCGTTGCGCGAGCGCGAGACCGAAGAATTCGACCAGCGTCGGAATGTTCTTTCGCCGCGCCACTTCGGCCACGTTGGCGGCGGGCTCGATGCCCGATGACCGGCACGCCGAGCGGCAGGAAGTGCTGCAGCAGATATCCGTCGTTGCTGGCGATCTCGTACACCCGGCTGTCGGCGCCGAGATCGAGCCGCGCCTTGATCATCTCGCAATAGCGCCGCGCATGCTCGACCCAGGATGTCGAATAGGACGAGAAGTACGCGTACTCGGTGAAGATGTGCTCCGGCTTGACGTACTCCTGCAGCTGCACCAGGAAGCAGCCGTCGCAGACCAGAGCGTGCAACGGATAGAACGGCTCCATCTCATTGATCTGATCGGCGGTCCGAAAGCTCTCGCAGAGCGGAGACATTCCGAGATCGACGAAGGTGGTCTGGAGCGATCGGCTGCAGAGCCGGCAACGCCCGTGCGCGGCTTTCGACGCAGTCATCGGCGAGCGGGAGGTCGCGGTCTTCGGCTTGTGCAGCATGACGTAGCGTTACCTCGTCGGCGAGTACTCGCTTTTCAAGTCTGTCTATTGCACAAAGACGCCGATTTTTGCGGACAAACAGATGGTAAGGTAAAAGTTGAATGGGTTTTGACACTTGTTTTTCGATGCATTGTACGTAGCAATCGATGCTCTCTTTACCGCGTCTACGAACCAAGTACTGTCGTTTGCGCGTCGTTGGAACAATGATGATCATTCCGGCGCGCGTGCGACGAGTCAGTGATGCGCATTTTTCGTACGACGTGTCGGAACGTGCTGCACGTGATGGACAAAGACTTAAGACGACACCTAAAAGTCAACCGATAACGGTTGCAGAGTGTTAACTATGCGGTTCGAACCGACCAGCCTTGACGGTGCGTGGCTCATCCACCTTGACCTGATGCAGGACAGTCGCGGGTTCTTTGCGCGCACGTTTTGCGTCAATGAGTTCCAGGCGCACGGTCTCGAAACGAATTTTCCGCAGCACAGTATTTCCTGCTCATCCAGCAAAGGCACGGTTCGCGGAATGCATTTCCAGCGCGAGCCCCACGGCGAGGTGAAGCTCGTGCGGTGCCTGAGTGGCGCCATCTGGGACGTGATCATCGATCTGCGGCCCGAATCGCCGACATTCCGCCAATGGCGCGGCTTCGAGTTGTCGGCCGAGAATCAGGATCAGCTCTACATTCCCAAAGGCTTCGCGCACGGCTTCCAGACGCTGAGCGATAACGCCCAGGTCAACTATCTGATTTCGGAATTCTATGCGCCGGATGCTCGCCAGCGGCGTCCGCTACGACGATCCGGCGTTCGGCATTACCTGGCCGCTGCCGGTCAGCGTGATTTCGGAAAAAGATTTGCTCTGGCCGAAATTTTCGGCCTGACGGGCATTGTGGCGCGGATCGGGCACTGCGGCGCGTCCGAAGGAATCGAGCGCCCCGTGAAGCGTCATCCAGGCTTCAGCAGTCCGTGCTCCCGAAGCACCTCGGCCGTCCTGTGAACGACCGCAAAGGGCAGATCCGCGCGCTCGGCGATGTCGAGCAGCGAATGCGTTCCGTCCGAGAGATTGAGTATCCAGAGCATGGCCATATTGGCGGCCGCCGCGTTCTTGTCGCCGCCGATGGCGCCATAGAGCCCGCGCTTGCCGAGCTGCGGCTCGCATTTCGGCACGGTGTTGCAATAGATCCGCGTCGTTCTCGATCACGTCGATCGTGTCGGCGATCAGCCGGTAGGATTCGCTCAAATGTTCCGGACGAATGAACTCGAGGTTGTCCGCGGAGGTGTGATATTCGGGAATCGCGCCGAATTTGCTGCGCTGAAACAGGCCGACCGGCAAATTGAAGCCCGGCGAGCAGTATTGGCGTTCGTCATAGCCGTACGGGGAAAAGTCCAGGATCGTCGGCGACAGTCCGGACTGCTGCAGCGCGTGGATCATCGCGCGGTCGATCTCCGCGTTTCCGCGCCGGCTTTTCTTGTACGTCGGCCCGCCGCCGTCTCCGACCATGGAAACGACGAGCCCGTGCTTGATGCGTGCGGCGCGGTCCTCGTTGCGGGCGAGCCAGGTGATTGCGCCGATCGTGCCGGGCGCGAACAGAAACCGGTAGCTGTATCGCGTTCGCCGGCCCGACAGGCGTTTGGCGAGATGCGTCAGCAGCGCGATGCCCGAACAATTGTCGTTCGCGAGCGAGGGATGGCAGACGTGGGCGGACAGCAGGAATTCGTCTTCCGTCTCTCCTTTGTGGAGATATTCGCCGTAGGTGAGATGCCCGTCGGTCAGGCTCGAGTCGATCACGACCTCGTAGGTCTCGTCCCGCAGCGCTTCGAAGCTGCCGATGCGGCATGCAGAACGCCCAATTTTCCGCATAGTAGGACGTCCGATAGGGAATGAGATCGGGCTGATCGGGCAGCGTGTAGATGTGCTTCTTGAGTTCGGCGAGCGACATGCGCGCGTTGCACCGGCACGCTGTAGCTCATGACGTGCAGGTTCGACTTGGAAAAGTCGACGATCTTCTCGCCTCTGTCGTTCTTGATGTAGGCGTCGCGAATGTTCCATTCGCGCGGGATCGTCCAATCGAACACCGGAGTCCCGGTCGGAACTTCGTGGACGTCCAGGGCGATATGCGCGCCGACCTCGCGGAGCGTCTGTCGGACGCCGTCTCCGGTTATGCTGCGGCAGATCGGGAAGATCTTGGCGGCAAGCGCAAAGATCTCTTCGCCGATGTCATCGAGGGCCGGTTTCTCCAAAGGCGCTCCGCGATCTCTTCATGGGCACGCGGCGCGGCCTCAGGAGCCGACCAGCTGCGGCTCGGCGGTCGCCGCCGTGGCGGCCTTCTTGCGCGGCTGCGTGTGCCGCAGATCGTCGTCGAGAATGCCCTCGGCCAACAGCTTCTTGATGTGTCCGATGCGCTGGTAGCGCGGCCCTTCGAACTCCTCCAGCGTGATGCCGGACGAACGATACGCCTTGTAGAGCTGCTCGGCGCCCTTCTTCGCATCCCACTGCGGCTTGAACTGCGGCAGCTTGGTGCGGATTTTTTCGAAGCTGACGCGATACGAGCGCGTATCGGGGCCGGCGTCGTCCGCAAACTCGATCTTGCAGCCGGGAACGACGCCGGCGACGATCTCGGCGAGATCCCGGATTTGATAGTTGTGCGCGGTCTGGCCGACGTTGAACGCCTCGTTGAAGACCGCGTCCGCCGGCGCCTCGAGCGCGGCGATGAAGGCGCGCGAAATGTCCTCGATGTGGACGATCGGACGCCACGGCGTGCCGTCCGATTTCAGCATGATCTTCCCGGTGGTGAAGGCCCAGGCGACGAGATTGTTCAGGACGATGTCGAAGCGCAGCCGCGGCGAGACGCCGTAGGCCGTGGCCGGGCGCAGGATAGACCGGGCAGAAGCCGTCGCCGGCCAGCCGCGAAATGTTGCGTTCGGAATTGACCTTCGATTCACCATAGGCCGTCACCGGATTGAGCGCGCCGGTCTCGTCGATCATGCCTTCGCCGGCCTTGCCGTAGTTGCTGCAGGACGAGGCGAACACGAACCGGCGGACGCCCGCCTGCTTGGCGAGTTCCGCGATCCGAACGCTGGCGCGATGATTGATGTCGTCGGTGAGGCCAGGCTTGAGGTCGCCGAGCGGATCGTTGGAGAGCGCCGCCAGATGGATAACGCCGTCAAAGCCGGCGAGATCGTCGAGCGTCGACGTCGCGCGTATCCTTGCGGATGGTCGGCACTTCGTGCATGCGTGCCGCCGGCGGCGAACGTGCAGCGCGAATAGAGGTCGCTGTCCATGCCGACCACGTCGTGCCCGGCCTTCACCAGCATCGGGGTCATGACCGTGCCGATGTAACCCAGATGTCCAGTCAGCAACACGCGCATCGTCTGCTCCTCATGGCATTGTGTGTTTGGTGGCCGCGTAATGCATTGTAGCCGAACTCGCAGTGCGAATTCACGAACTCGACGAATTCACCGTTAATCGCATCGCTATTTTTGATGGCGATTGAATCGCGCGGCGCAGTGCATAAGCGAGCGAAGGTCGCTCACGGCTGCGTGAACGGCGTTCCGGCGTCGTAGCGCGCCTTGGCCGGCAGCGTGTGCAGCTTGGTTGTTCCCGCCGGGTCCACCCACGGCCAGACGTAGCCGCTGTCCGGCGTCGAAGAAGGCCGGCTTCTCGCGTCAGGTACAGCGAGTTCGGCAGCGTGCGGCTGCCGATTTCCGGATCCCACTGCACCGTGTTGGTGAGGTAGTCGAAGTTGCCGTGGCGAAGCGTCGTGGCGGATACCTGGGCGTCGGTCGGGTATGGCTTCACCGCGTCCCATCCGAGCATCCAGATGCCGGGCTTGCCGGACGGCGAAGGTGGTTTCGTAGTGCCCATCCGTCCATCTGCCCCGCGGCGCCCGAGCACGTTGCCGACGAACGACATCCAGTAGGAATAGGCCATCAGGCCGGCGCAGCGCCGCGGTCCGTTGCGGGATTGCGTGGCGTCGTCGATCCGTCCACCCGCCTGGTTGTCGAACGGCGCCCGGATGCAACGCAGGTGATTGCGGAAGAACGTGAGGTAGATGCTGTTGCCGTGGGTGTTGTCGCTGTCGGCGTTGTGGCCGTAGTTGCCCTCGAACAGCACATGGTGGGGCCCGACCATGTGGCTGGCGTTGAGCCCGGATTCGATCCAGGCGCCGTTGGTGTTGATGTAGCCCATGTCCATGTAGTTGTAGCCGACCACCGAGCCCGCGCCGGCGGATCGTGCAACCATGACCTTGTTGGCGCGCACCGCGATGCCGTTCTCGATCAGCACTTCGGCCGTGCCGGCCGAGAGGCTGATGGCGTAGCCGCCGCCGCCGGGCTGCGCCCAGGCGGCGTCGTGAACGTAGAACTCTCGGAGCTCGATGCGGAACGAACTGTGGATGGCGAAGCCCTCGCCGTGCCAGGCGGTGCTTTCGACGTTTCTGGCCCAGGACAGCGCCGCCCAGTTGAAGCGAAGATTGCCGACGTCGCCGCCGATCAGCTTCAAGTCCTCGACGCCGGCATTTTTGACATGCGGCCGGCCGTAGCGGGACAGCTGCGCGGCGTGGCTGGTCCGGTAGGAGATGTGAATCGGGCGTGGTGAAGGTGATGGTGGACCCGGAGACGGAGGCGATCTGCTTGACCTCGGCGGTGGGGCGGTCCGGCCGGGAGAACCAGGAGCCGGCGGAATTGGGCGTGGTCGGAAACGCCTCCGGCGCGAAATCGTCGACGTAGGGAACGGCGGGATTGTGCTTCTGCCAGACCACCCGCCAGTCGGGCGCGGCCCAGATTTGTCCGCGCCCCTGCGGGTCTGTCGCGCCAGCCGGCGCCGGATGCTTCGTCCAGCAGGACGATCTGGCCCGGCGAAAGCCCGGCGGCGTTCGCGACCGTCACCGTGTACGCGCCCTTGACGGCATCGGCGGTCAGGTTGGTGGAGCCGGCCACGTCGATGGTGTTGCCGGTCGAGGAGAACAGCGACGTGCCGACGACGATCAGCGGCGAGGGCTGCGCGCCGACCGCACTGTTGAAGGGCTTGGCGCCGTCGGTCTTCGCCAGCGTCGTCCGGTCCGGCCCGGCGCCGCGCAGGGTGATGCCCTTGTTGATCAGCAGGTAGTTGCCGCTGTTGATGAGGAAGGTGCCGGCCGCGAGCTGCACCACCTGGCCGGCCGGGCAGGCGTTGATGGCGGCCTGGATCCGGGCCGTGTCATCCTGCGTTCCCCCGCCAGGCGTCAGCGTCGCGCAAACCGTGGATCGGACCGGGATGCCGCCCACTCCCATCATTCCGGGATTCCAGGTCGTGGCGCGGTCGGCCGACAGCAAGGCGCTCAGGTCGATGGCTGCGGGCGGCGGCGCCGCTTCCGGTTTGCGCTCGGCCGCTGCCGTCGGCCCGTGTCCGCAGACAGCCAGGCCGATCGCTGCAATCACCGCGCCGGCGACGACGCGGACGAGAAATGAATGAGGTGTCTGTGCCGGCTTCATGCGGTTGCATTTCCTGACGCGTCAGTTGCTACTGCGCGTCAGTTAATTCTCGCCGAATCAATTTCACCACGGCGGCAGCGTGTGCCGCCCAGCGCAAGCTCTGGCTTAACGCTAACCCGCGAGCCGGTTCTCCTCGCGCCGCCACAGCGCGCGCCCGGCACAGTCCCTGCTGCATACGGTCCATCGCGCCCAACAACCCGGCCGCGCTGTCCTGAATAAGGACAGAAGCGGCCCAACGTGGTGCACAGACGAGGCAGCAGCGTCCATGAAACATACGCCGGTTCGCGAATTGGGACCAACGCGTACGCTTTCCCCGGCGAACGCGTCCGATGAGTTTCTCCAGACAAATCCCTCGCGGCGCTATTTGCTGGTGTCGCCTTGCCGGGACGAGGCGCAGTACCTCCGCCGCACGCTCGACAGCGTCGCCGCAGCAGTCGGTGCCGCCGGCGCTCTGGGTGGTCGTCGACGACGGATCGACCGACGAGACCCCGGCGATCCTGGAGGAATATGCCCGCCGGCTGCCCTACCTGCGCGTGGTGCGACGCACCGATCGCGGCCGCCGCCAGGTGGGACCGGGCGTCATCGAGGCCTTCTACGCCGGCCTCGATCAGGTGCGCCTGGAGGACTTCGACTACCTCTGCAAGCTCGACATGGATCTCGACCTGCCGGCTCGCTACTTCGAGCTGCTGATGGAGCGGATGGAAAGCAATCCGCGCATCGGCACCACCTCCGGCAAGCCGTGGTTCGTTCACCCGCAGAGCGGCGCGCTGGTGCCGGAGGTCTGCGGCGACGAGATGTCGGTCGGCATGACCAAGTTCTACCGGGTCGCCTGCTTCAAGGAGATCGGCGGCTTCGTGCGCCAGGTGATGTGGGACGGCATCGACTGCCACCGCGCGCGCATGCTCGGCTGGATCGCCGAGAGCGTCGATCTACGAGCCGATCCGCTTCGTCCACCTGCGCCCGCAGGGCGCCAGCCAGAAGGGCATCTGGACCGGGCGGGTTCGGGCCGGGTTCGGCCAGTACTTCATGGGCACCTCGCCGCTCTACTATCTGGCCGTGGCCATCTACCGCCTGCCGGCGCACCCGATGCTGATCGGCAGCGTCGCCATGCTGTGGGGCTACCTCGGGAGCTGGCTCAAGGGCCTGCCGCGCTACGACGATCTCGAGTTCAGGAGCTTCCTCCGCGCCTACCAGCACGCCTGCCTGCGCATCGGCAAGCGGGCCGCCACCGCCCGCGTCAACGCCGAGCGCGCTCACCTCTGGCATGCGAACCACCGGCTCCCGGCTCCCGATGAAGACTTCGGACGAAGCGCGCGGAACGGGCCGAGCTGCTCGGACCTCTCGTTCGACACCGTGACCATGGACGACCGCGGTGGCGCGGTGCCTCGAGCTGTGCCGCGCGCCGCGCGCCTCCCACACGGTCATCACGGCCAACGCCTCGCACCTGTGCATGATGCGCCGCGACCCGGAACTGGCGCAGGCCTGCCGCGCCGGCGACCTCATCGTGGCCGACGGCATGTCGGTGGTCTGGGCCTTGCGGGCCTCGGGCCAGCCGGCTCCGGAGCGCGTGGCCGGTGTGGACCTGATGGCGCGCCTGCTGGCGGCAGCCGCGGAGCACCGGCTGCGCGTCTACTTTCTCGGCGCCAAGCGCGAGGTGGTCTCGGCGCTCGTCGAGCGCAGCCGGGCGCAATACCCCGGCCTCGAGATCGCCGGCTTCCGCGACGGCTACTTCGGCCCGGACGATCACCTGCGCATCGTCGAGGAGATCCGGGCCAGCGAGCGCGCACATGCTGTTCGTCGGCATGCCCACTCCGTTCAAGGAGACGTGGTGCGAACGTCACCGCGAGCGCCTCCAGGTGCCCGTCATCGTCGGCGTGGGCGGCAGCTTCGACGTGCTCGCCGGCTTCATCAAGCGCGCCCCGCGCTGGCTCCAGTCGCATGGGCATGGAGTGGTTCTGGCGGCTGCTGATGGAGCCGCGCAAGCTCTGGAAGCGTTATCTCACCACCAACAGCGAGTTCAGCTGGCTTGCCAGCCTCGAGATCGTCGCCCGCCGCCTGGGCCGGCCGCCGGCCATCACAGAGCCAGAAGTGATGCGCGGGGATGAGGCCGTGACGCACAACACGCAACATCCTGGTCTTCATGGGCACGCGCCCGGAGGCGGTCAAGCTTGCCCCGGTGGTGGCCGCGCTGCGCGGCGCCGACGACTTTCGCTGCACCGTGGTGGCCACCGGCCAGCACAAGGAGATGTTCCGCCAGGTCGCCGACACCTTCGGCTTCGCGGTCGACGCCGACCTCGACGTGATGCGCCCCAACCAGACTCTGGCGGGGCTGACCGCCAGGCTCATGGACGGCATCGACGGCTGGCTGGAATCGGCCCAGCCGGACATGGCGCTGGTGCAGGGCGACACCACCACCGTGCTGGCGGCGTCGCTGGCCTGCTTTTACCGGCGCATCCCGATCGGCCACGTCGAGGCCGGACTGCGCACCGGCAACATCTGGTCGCCCTTCCCCGAGGAAGTGAACCGCAGGCTGGCCACGCCGCTGGTGTCGCTCCACTTCGCGCCGACCGAGGCGGCTCGCGCGGCCCTCGCTCCGCGAGGCCGTCCCGGACGAGACCATCTCGGTGACCGGCAACACCGTCATCGACGCGCTGCGCATCGAGGTGGCGAGCCAGGCCGGCGACGCGGCGCTGCGCGCCCGCATCGACGAGGAACTGCGCCTCGTCGTGGGCGCCGACTGGGCGCAAGTGCCGATGGTCCTCATCACCGGGCACCGCCGCGAAAACTTCGGCGACGGCATCGAGCAGATCTGCCAGGCGATCGCGACGCTGGCCGAACGATTCCCGGATCACCGTTTCGTCTACCCGGTGCACCTCAACCCCAACGTGCTGACGCACGTCAACCGGCTGCTGGGCGGCCTGTCGAACGTCCGGCTGATCGCGCCGCAGGGCTACCGCAACTTCGTGGCGCTGATGGCGCGTTGCCGGCTGGTGCTGACCGACTCGGGCGGCGTCCAGGAGGAGGCGCCCTCGCTGGGCAAGCCGGTCCTGGTGATGCGCGACACCACCGAGCGCCCCGAGGGCGTGGCCGCCGGCACCGCGCTCCTGACCGGCCCGAATGCACCGGCCATCGTCGAGCACGCCACGCGGCTGCTCACCGACGAGGCTGCCTATCGGTCGATGGCCACCGCCAAGAATCCCTACGGGGACGGTCACGCCGCCGAGCGGATCGTGGAACGGATCCGCCGCTACTTCGCTGCAGCAGACGACCTGTCGGCGACGCCGCCGATGCGCCCGGCTGCAGCGCGGCAACGACTGCGATCGACTGGCCGACGTCGCGGCTCGCACGCAGCGCCGACGTCGGCATGCGGAATGCTAGCGCGTCGCTCGGCGGCACTCGTCGGCCGTCAGCGAAAGACGCGGTTGCGGTGGCACCATCGGATGAAGACGTAGACCGACCAGACCCGCGACCAGTACATGCCGGGCGCGCCGTCGAGGAAGGCTCGCCAGAGCCGCTCGACGGCTGCGGGATCGAGGCCGGCAGGAGCGATCGCTTGCGGGTCGCGCAGGGTCTCGTCCATGGCGTTCTTCAGACCGCGCCGGATCCAGCGATCGAACGGCAGGACGAATCCGCTCTTGGGCCGCTCGAACAGCGCCGGGTCGAGGCCGCGCAGGCCGATGCGCCGCAGCATGGCCTTGCGGCCGAGCGGCTGGTAGCGCGCCTGATCCGGCAGCCGGTCCACGCTCTCGAACAGGACTTGGTCCACCAGCGGCACCCGCTGCTCCAGCGAGCAGGCCATGCTGGCCACATCGTTGTCGCGCAGCAGCCGCTCGCCCAGGAAAAGCCGCTGCTCCATGACGCTGATCGCCGAGAGCGGCGTGCGGCCGCCGGTCTCGGCGACGATCCGCTGGCGCATCGCCGGCGGCAGGCCATCGGCCAGCGGCTCGGCGAAGCCGGGCGCCAGCAGCTCCGCTGGAATCCGGGGAGGAAGAGCGCGTAGGCCAGTTGGTAGAGCGCCAGCAGATCGTCGCCGTGACGGACCATCTCGGGAAGCTTGGCCCAGCGGGTCTGAGGCGGCACCGCCTGGCCGGAGCGGCGCAGCGGCCAGGTCGCCAGCTTGGCCGCGGCCACCTGCAGGCCGCGCGGCACCCAGGCGGCGCGCCGGGACCAGCGCTGCAGCACCGGCAGGTCGCGGTAGGTCGTGTAGCCGCCGAACAGTTCGTCGCCGCCCGTGCCCGAGAGCGCCACGGTAAATCCGGCGTCGCGGATGGCGCGCGACATGAAGTAGGCGTTCAGCCCGTCGAAGGTCGGCTGGTCCAGGCTGTCGAGCGCCGCCTCCAGATTCTCGACGAAGTGTCCCTCCGTCAGCACCACCTCGTGGTGCTCGGTCCCGATGGCGGCGGCGATCTGTCTCGCGATCGGTCCTTCGTTGAGTTCCTGCTCTTCAAAGGCAAGCGTGAAGGTGTGGATCGGGCTCTGCGCCGCGCGCTGCGCGAGATTGGCCATCACCGAGGAGTCCACGCCGCCGGAGAGGAAGACCGCCAGCGGCACGTCGCTGGCGAGGTGGAGCCTCAGCCCCTCCTCCAGGATGGCGGCCAGGCCGTCCTCGTCCATGGTCGGATCGGGCGCGCGGTCGGGGATGCGCCAGAAATCCTCCTGGCGGATCTCCTTGCCCGCACCATCGAACTCGATCAGCCGCCCCGGCCAGAGCAGTTCGACGCCTTTGACGGCCGTACACGGGCCGACCACGAAGCCGTTCCACACGCTGCTGGCCACGGCCTGCGGATCGAGGCGAGGCGTGCCCAGCAGCCCGGAGGCCAGCAGGGCACGAAGCTCCGAGGCGAAGGCCACCGACCAGCCCGCGTTCGGATCGGACGACCGCGCAATGTAGAGCGGCTTGATGCCCAGATGATCTCTGGCCAGCAGCAGCCGGCGCTGCTTCGGGTCCCAGCATGCGAAGGCGAACATGCCGCGCAGCCAGCTCACCGCGCCCGGTCCGTGCAGGCCGAGCGCGCGCAGCATGACGGCGGTGTCGCCGGTCGACTGGAACTCCTGCCCCTCGCCGACCAGGCGCTGCCGCAGGTCGCGGTAGTTGTAGATCTCGCCGTTGAACGTGATGACGTGCCCGGTCACCGGGTCGACCATGGGCTGGGCGCCGGCGGGCGACAGGTCGAGGATCGCGAGCCGGCGGTGGGCCAGCAGCGCGCCCCAGCCGCGGTCGTCCGGCGCGGAGAGCCCAGTCCCGCCGGCGTCCGGGCCGCGATGGAGCATGGCGTCGTTCATCCGCTCCAGCGCGGCGCGGTTGGGCTCGTCCAGTCGTCCGATGATCCCGGCGATGCCACACATCAAGCTGGTCCTTCGCGCAGCGGCGCTCATCGGCCATCGTTTAAGCAGTCGCGCTCAATCGCGGGAATACGCTCGGCGGCAGACGTTTTTCAGCATTTCGTAAACATCAGGCAAAATGATCCGAGACCTTTAATCAACTAATGCTAAGCAGAGCCGCCTTAAAAACGTCGGCACAGCCGACCGATGAGCCTCAGAGCGCCTCAATATTCTCTACGTTTCCCAGATGCCGGCCAGCCCGCCGCGCTTTGGCGCCCAGGCGCGGATGCATGGGCTGATGACCGAGCTGGCGCAACGCCACGACCTGACGGCGGTGATGCTGGTCGACGACGAATTCGACATCGAGGAGTGCCGCCTCGCCATGCAGGCTTACTGCCGCGAGGTGGTGCTGGTCCCCAACCCCTACGGCCGGGACGGCCTCGCCAAGCGGTTGCTGCAGCTCCGGTCCCTGGCCTCGACCCGGAGCTTCGAGCGGCTGCGGGTCACGGTGCCGGCGATGCAGCAGGCCCTGGACCAGGTTCTGCGCGCCAGACGGTTCGACATCGTCAATCTCGAGTTCACGTTCCTTGGCCACTGCGATCTGCGCCAGGCTCCGCCCGGCGAGAGGCTCCCGGCCGCTGGTCGTGGACTCGCACAACATCGACTACGACCTGGCCAGGCAGTATGCGCGCGCCGGCGGCAGCCTGGTCCGTCGTCTCTACGCCGAAGTCAACTGGCGCAAGCTGCGGCGGGAGGAACTGGGGACCTACCGCGACGCCGATGGCGTCTACCTTTGCAGCGCGGCGGACGAGCGGCGCCTGCTCGACGAAGTCCCCGGGGCCCGCACGGTGGTCATTCCCAACGCGGCGGACGTCGACTACTACCAGCCGCGCCCCACGGACCCGCCGCCGGACGGCCGCACCGTGGTGTTCTTCGGGCTGCTCTCGTACGTGCCCAATGTCGACGGCGTGATCCACTTCGTCCAGGACATCTGGCCGCGCATCGCCGACGCGCACCCGCAGGCGCGCTGCAAGATCATCGGCGGCTCGCCGCCGCCGTCGCTCCTGGCGCTGGCCGGGCCTCGGATCGAACTCACCGGCTTCGTGCCGGACCTGCGGCCGCATCTTGCGGAGGCCGCGGCCGTGGTGGTGCCGCTGCGGCTGGGCGGCGGCACCCGCCTCAAGATCGTCGAGGCCATGGCGATGGGAAAGGCCATCGTCTCGACCACGCTCGGCGCCGAGGGGATCGAGGCCGTTCCCGGGCGCGACCTCCTGATCGAGGATCAGCCGGCGGCCTTTGCGGACGCGGTGAACCGCCTGCTGGCCGAGCCCGGCCTGGCGGCGCGCATCGGCCAGTCGGCGAGGCAGCTTGCGGAAGCAGCGGTATGCCTGGAGCGGCGCGGCCCGGGCTCTGGAGGACTTCTACCGCCAGATCCTGGATCGCCGTAGCTGATCGTTCGATGCGGAGCGGCGACGTCGCAGGATACGGCGCGCTCACACCGGCGAGCCGACGGCGCCCTTGGGCACGTCGGACGCGCGTCGCAGCAGGCCGCGGTGCAGGCCGTTCGGCCGTCCCGAAATATCGCTTCAACCCGAGGAAGCGCTTCTCGAAAAACTCGTAGCTGACATAGGCAATGGCCAGCGAGGCGGCCGCGCCCAGCGTCGCCTGCAGCGCCACCGCCGCCCCATGAGAGCCGAGCCAGTGCGCCAGCTCCAGCTCGGTGCGGTTGATGGTCAGGTAATACGAGATGAAGTGATGGTAGACGTACAGGCCGTAGCTGTAGGTGCCGAGGAAGATCAAGGAGCGGCTGCGGAAGAAGCGCGAGGTCGCCGACCGCTCCGGCGCCACGAGCGCCCACACCAGCAGGCAGGCCAGCAGCATCTGGATCAGCGCCGCACGGACCGGCAGCACGAGCTCCATGCCGTCGCGCGACACCAGGCGGGTCCAGACGAAGGTGACCACCAGCAGCGCGCAGGCCACGGCCGCCACCGCGGGGCAAGGCCCGCACCAGCCGCTCCAGTCCGCCGGGCTGGCGCGCCATCACCGCGAGGAACGCGCCGAGCGCCAGGCCGTCCAGGCGGAACGGCGTCAGGACGTAGGTCGTCCACCAGCTCAGCCCCATGAGCGATCCGGTCAGGCGGGCCAGCATGGCGCCGAGCGCGATCGCCAGGCTCACCGCGATCAGCGTCCGCGGCCGGCGCGCCAGCAGGAAGACCACCAGAGGCCAGACGAAGTAGAAGTGCTCCTCGATGCAAAGCGACCAGAGGTGCTCGAGGTATGAGAACGACCAGTCGCCCTGGATGGCGATGTAGATGTTGACCCCGTAGAGCCAGGCCCAGGCCTGGCGGTCCACCAGGTAGTCGAGCGTCGGCCCGCGCAAGAACGGGATCAGCGGCGCCACGAAAAAGACGAGCGCCAGCACGCCGTAGTAGAGCGGAAAGATCCGCAGCACGCGCCGCATGTAGAAGTTGCGGAAGTAGTGCGGCTCGTTGCGGGCGTCATAGAGGATGCCGGTGATGAGGAAGCCGGACAGGATGAAGAACAGCTCGACGCCGTAGGAGCCGTAGTTGGTCACGCCGACGATGGCGCGCTCGACCCCGTTGGTCGGCAGCATGTTGCCGACGAAGTGGAGCAGCAGCACCATCAGGATGGCGAGGCCTCGCACGCCGTCCAGCACGGGGAGATGTCCGCGCAGGTTGAGGCGGGAGCCGGCGCTCGCCGGGATCGCGGAACTCGGCGTAGCCGGATTCGGACTGCGGCGAGGCCACGTAGGCTTGGACTGACATCAGAGCGGCCTGTCGGTGCGTCTCATGCTGTGGCGGCGCCGGGTCGCCCTTCTGCGATATCGGTTCATCGTCGCGCGACACGCGCGCATTTATCCGAGCGTCGCGTTACGTATCCAGTTGATCGGGCGGATGTCGATGAAATCCGAAAGCAAGGAACTCGTCAGCTTCTTGTTAGGGTAAAGGATTCGGGAGCCGGGTAAGCACGTTGCATGAAACCTCACTGAAAAGGCGCGATGCGTGAAAGCACGGCGGCAACGATGTGCTAGCCAAAGACGCCAGCGGCTCCGGCATTAGCCGGCATTAACTATCGCTGTGCTAGAAGGGCACAGAAGAGCCGCCCCATTAGAGCGCCAGGATGTCCAAAGCCTCAACGCGTTCCGCCGATCTGGGTCGGGCCAAACCTTCCACCCGCATCATCGACCGATATTCGCATCATCCCGATATCTGGCATGCGTGTACGCCACGATCATGTTCTCCATTGATGATTGTCGAATTGCAGCCTCACCGACACGGTCTGCCTTCTGGAGCCTCGGCCCGAGAACAAGATTTTCTGGCCGTTGCTGGCCGCGATTTCCGTCATTTTGGCCATCCGAAACAGTTCGCGCCTGACGTTCCCGCCCCACATCGTCTGCCTGTTCGCGTATCTGGCGTTTGCCGGCGCCAGCGTCTTGTGGGCCTTCAAGCCGGAGCTTTCGTTCATCCGGTTCGCGCAGCAGGTCGATGATCGTCACATCCGTTGTCCTGCCGGCCTTGCTGGCGGCGCGGGCGACGGACCTGATGCGCGGGCTGTTTCTGTGCTTTGCGATCGCCGCGGTCCTCAACCTCGTTTTCGTATTCGGCAGGCCGCCGATCGACTTCAAGTTCGCGACCTGGGGCTATCCGGGATATTTCTCGGGCAAGAATTATCTGGGCGAGTTTGCAATCGTCGCTCTGCTGCTGTCGCTTCACGAAGCGTTCCATTCCGGCCTGCGGCGCGCTGTTCGGCGTCATCGTTGCCATTATCGCCGTCGCGCTGCTGGTCCTGAGCAACTCGAAAACATCGATCGGCCTTGCACTTCTGGTTCCGCTCCTCGCCGGTGGCCACCTTGCTCATCAGGAAGGCGACGCGCATTTCTCCGGCGATCCTCCTGTTCTCGATCCCGATTTGCTTCGTGGTGCTGTCCACCGTCACGGGCTTCACCATCAATCGCCTCTCGTACATGCTGTATGGCGATTCGACCTTTACGGGCCGCACGATCATCTGGGATTTTGCGGACTACGAGATCGCGCGAAGGCCGCTGCTGGGATGGGGCTACCAATCGTTCTGGCTGGTCGGCCCCGACGCGCCCAGCATCGTCGATGCGCCCGGCTGGGTGAAGGAGATGCCGAATGCCCACAACGGCTATCTGGATACCATGCTGGAGATGGGCTACGTCGGCTATTTCCTTCTCCTGGCCTTCATCGCCGCAACGCTCCACGCCATCGGGCGCGTGGCAGACCGCGATTTCGTCCGGGCCTGGCTCGTCTTGTCGCTCGTGCTCCACGTCATCATCACCAACGGCCTCGAGAGCGTGTGGATGCGCGGCTTCGAGATGCTGTGGATCGTGTTCTTAATTCTTGCGGCCGAAATTGGCCGGCACTGGCGGCCTCTCTTGTCGAGCGGCGCGGCATACCGGTCGAGGGGACCGCGGCCGGGCACACATGGTCCCCTTGGCCCCGCGCGCGGCGCGCGCGGCCCGCTGCCGCCCGTGCGGCGGGTTGGCCTCGTTCAGGCATCCAGGCGCGATGAGGCGACAGACGTTAACGATTCATCGCCACACTCGCAGCAGCGCGATCCCCGCAACCGCCATTAACCGTGGACGCTCGAATGCGTTCACCATCAACGCCGATGTGAGAGTGCGGGCAGATTGAAAGTGAAGGGATTACTGTTATTGACTGAAGCAAAGAGTCAAAGATCAAGGCGGCGAAGCAGCCTGACAGGTTAACGTCCTTCGTCAATGGCGGGCGCGAAGCCGCCACCCGAAGACGCTGACCTGCGCGAAGAGGCGCCGTCACTGACGGCAAATTCTCGCCACCGCTGACACTGCTGTCTGAGCTTTCGAATGGATGCTGCGCAATGGACGCCAGAAATCACGACCTTCCACTGCAACTGGAAGATCACTACTCGCCCGAGCCGGAATACGGCTACGGGCCCGGCGCGCGTCCTGCGATCGGCTTTGCGGACATTTTCGAAACCTTGCGCCGCGGGTGGCGCATCCCCCTGTACGGATGTTTGATCGGTCTCGGGTTGGCGGCCGCCTATGTCGTGGTCGTGAAGGTGCCTTACAAGAGCAGCGCCCGGATTCTGATCGACCGGAGCGTGAACCGATATTTGCAGACCAATAAGATCAGCGACCAGCCGACCTTCGACGAATCCGAGATCGCGAGCCAGGTTTATGTGCTGTCGTCGGACAGCGTCATTGTTCCGGTCGTCCGGTCGCTGAAACTGGCCCACGACAGTGAATTTGCCAGTCAGAGGAACCCGGGCGGCGTAACGTTTCTGGATCAGTTCGCCAAGCTGGCAGAAATCTTCAGGAGCATCGTCGGCGGGAACACCGATACCAAGACCGAATCGGATTCGGGTGCCGAGCGAACGGCCGTTGAAGCCCTGCTCAAGCGGCTGACCGTCAATCGCGAGGATGTCGCCAACGTCATCAACGTCACGTTCGAGTCGCAGGATCCGAACAAGGCCGCCAATATCGCCAACGCCATCGCCGACACTTACATTTCAAGCACGGTGGAAGGCAAGCTCAAGTCGACCAAGGTGGTCGGCCAATGGCTGCAGGAGCGGCTGACCGAGCTGAAGGCGCAGGCCACCGAGGCCGATCGCGCATTGCAGGATTACAAGATCGCCAACAATTTTCCGACCGACAGCAGGAGCCCGCAGAACAGCGAGCTATTGGCGAACCTCAAGACCCAATTGGCCAACGCCCGTCTTGCCGTGGCGGAAGCCAAGGAGCGGGTCGACCTCATTCAACGGACCGACAGTGAAGGAATATTGACGGCGCTGGGAACGGACGCGTTACTCAACCCAGCCAGATCGGGCAAGATCAATTTCGCTTTGAACAACAGTGACCTCGTTAGACTTCGCGCGCAATATCGGGACCTGACGGCCAGGGAAACCGATCTGGCGTCCCGCGTCGGGCCGAAACACGCCATCATCGTCAAGCTTCGCGCGCAGATCGAAACCCAGCGCGCAGCAATCCGCGCCGAGGAAAAGCGGATCTCGGATGTCTACTTTAGCGAATATCAAGTCGCCAAGGCGCGAGAGAGTGAGCTCGCTGCCAGCGTGGCGCAATTGGCGGGAGAAACAGGGGTCAACAGCGAGGCCCAGACGACGCTGCGCGAACTCGAAGGCTCGGCAGAAACCCTGCGCAATCTGTACAACAGCACGCTGCAGAAATTCAAAGAGGTCAATACCGTCCAGACCGAGACCATGCCGGTCCAGAATGCCCGCATCATCACGCGGGCGGCGGCGCCGCTTTACAAGAGCTCCAAGAAGCCGATGGCGATCCTTGCAGGAAGCGCGATGCTCGGCCTCTTTTTGGGGGTCGGGGCCGTCATCGGGCGAGAATGGCTGGCGGATGTATTTCGGACGGCCAAGGCCGTGGAGCAACTCAGCGACAGGAAATGCGTGGTGCTGCCAAGGATCGAGGCAAAGTCCACGCTGATCGAGGAGTTTGTTCTCGACGCGCCTTACTCCCGCTTCGCCGAGACACTTCGTAACATCAAGGCGTTGATCGATGCGGCGCCGACCGGTCATGGCGCCAAGGTGATCGGTGTCGTTTCTTCGATACCGGAAGAGGGCAAGACGGTCGTTGCGGCCAATCTGGCAACCGTTGTTGTCGCTTCGTCAGGCGCCCGGACGCTCGTTATCGACAGCGATCTGCATCTGCGGAAACTGACCGCGGCGCTGGCGCCCAACGCGCGCGAGGGATTCATCGAGGCTTTGGAAGATCCGTCCAGGCTTTCCGAGCTGGTCGTGACGCGTCAACGCTCCGGGCTGGATGTCTTGCCGTGCGTCTCCTCGAATCGGATTCCCAACGCTGCCGAACTGCTTGGATCGTCCGACATGGAGCTGCTGTTGGCTTCGGCGCGGAGATCCTACGATTACATCATCATCGAGATTGCACCGATCATGTCGGTGGTGGACGTGAAGACGATCGAGCGGTTCATTGACGTGTTCGTGTTCGTCGTCGAGTGGGGCCAGACCAAGCGAAGTCTTGTTCTGGATGCGCTCTCCGAGGCTGACGTCATTCGCGATCGCCTGGTCGGCACGGTCCTCAACAAGGTGGACCCCGTCGCATTACGGCATATCGAATCCTACAAAGGCGACAAGTTCCGGCACTACTACCAGGACTGAATCGCGGCAAAGCAGGCGATCGGCGCCCAGTGCTATCTGAGCTTCGCTGCCTGACGCCGCGCTCCCGGTGTCAAATCCGGGCTCGGCGGCGGGCCCGGTGAAGGCAGGTCTGCGGCCTCGCCGTCCGTGTGCTGGCATTCGTGGTAGAAGCTGCCGTTGGCGGCCTCGACACGCTCCAGGCATTGCGCGGGCTCGGTGACCGGGCCATCGACGGTGAAATCGTAGGCCTGCCCCTTGAGGACCAGCGCGTACCGGCCGGATGGCAACGTGAAGTCCACGCTTTCCGGCCGCACCAGCACCATTTCCTTGTTGTGATCCATCGGCGCAACGCGGAAGTCGTAGGAGATATTGCGGATCGTCCAGGTGTCGCCCACCTCGGCCTTGCGCGGTTCGCCGGCGCGACCGAACACGATCGCCCGTTGCACCCTTGCGATCACCCTGATCGGCACGCGTTCCGAGATATTGGACGCGACATCGCGCCGGAACACGATGAATGCGATCGGCCCGTCCGGCAGCGTGACACGGCTCGGCCGCGAAATCGCCCCGGACATCGCTATTCGCTGGTCCGGGACTTGGCCGGGCAGGGCCTCGAGCTCGATCAATTGGCCGTCGCTGACGGCATAGACACCGTATAGTTCCGGCAGCGGAAGGGGCGCCTGCTGCGCAACAGCGCGCCGCGGCGTTTCCGCGCGCCGCAGCGAGCCGGTAACGCGCTTGAGGACGGCTGCCGCGTTTTCTTGAAGGAAGGCCATCACCGGCGTCACGACGGACTGCCCCGTCATCCGCGCGCTGACGAAATGCGCGCCAACGACCGCAATGGCGGCCACCAGAATCGCCGCCAAGCCCACTCTGACCATTGACGCGGACGATGACCGCGCCGGCTTCGCATTGATTGCGCCGTCCCGGCGCAACGGGTGGATCTGCGGGAAGATTGGCGAGATCGCGCGATCGAGGGGCGATACCGACAAATGATCCACGCCTGGCGGGGTTTGCTCGCGTGGTCCGTTCGGTTTTGCGATCTGGCGGTCGGGCGCCGCTACTGGGGACAGTCGGTCGCGCCTCGACGAGCTTGTGTCGACATGCTCGCGCTTGCCGTCGAGGCTGTGGTCGAGCATCCGGCGACGGCGTCGTTGGCGCGACACCGGGGCCGACTTCACGGGGGCCTTGACCGCGGCATGGCCGGTTCTCGGCGTTTCGAGCTGGCGCTCGTCGGGCGGGATCGCCGGGTCGAAACCGTCCGCGGCCACCCGCGTGTCGATCCGGGAGGCGAGCGCATCGAGGCAATATCTGACCGCCATGATCTGGGCTTCGGTGGCGCTGCTCTTGCGCCGGTCGAGGTTGCGGGCCAGTGCGTCAAGGCGGCTGGTGATCGTGCTCAAGTGTCCGGTGGCTTGAAGCTCACCCGGCTTCCGGCGGAAACCATCCGGGACCGCTTGATCGTCAGTCCGGCTGGCGCGGACGTGGGTTGCGCCGCGGCCCCATCGAATTCACCAGGATCCTGACCGCGGCGATGCCGGCCTCCAGCGCCTCGCTCTGCCGCGGGTGCAGCCTGATGACCGGCGGGTGCGCGCCGGTCTCACGCGCTGGCGCGTCGAATTGCGGGTGGAAGTGTTCGTCGCCTTGGCCGGCCGCTTGCGCGGTGCGTGCGTCGATCTGGCGGGCCAGCGCGTTGAGACAGCGTTTGACTGTCGTGATTTCGGCTTCGGTGGCGCAACTCTTGCGCCGGTCGAGCTCGCGGGCCAACTCGTCAAGCTGGCTCGTGATCGTGTTCAGGTCCGCGGTGGGGCGGAACTCGTCGGTTTGATCAAGGTTGCGGTCCACGTGCGGGGCAGCGTGGTGCGGCCGGTCGGTCGCTGCATAAAGCGGTGTAACATTGTCCTCGGTCACCCGCTTGCCAAGCGTGCCGTCAAGCCATTCGGCGACCGATATGTCGGATCGCGGCGCCACGTCGCGCGCGCCGTCCTGCGCCCGCTGCCGTACACCCTTCACCTGCCGCGGTCTCATACCCGCATCCATTGACTTGGCCACCGGGTGCGGGAGCCGCCTGCTCTCGCGCTACGCAACCCGTTAAAAAGCGATGACGATTGGCCGACACCGTGCCCCGCAGCGCAATTTCTACATGTCAGGGTAAACAGCCGGTTAATTCAGCCGCCGCAAAGGGTGGCGTCCGTCAGACGGGATGTCATCCGGCCCAACCACAGGGCTAACCTGACCTGAAGTGCGGCTTCTGGGTCACACATCTCCAAGAAAATGAATCCCTTCGGCCCTTCCGTCCGGAGCGAAACCTTCCAATAACCACCGCGCGCTATCCCGGCCTGATCTTCATGGACCGTTAAAGGGTCATCATGCGTCACACGATTTGGGCGGCTGCGGTTCTTCTGGCAACGGCAATCGCCGCGCACGGCGCCGACCTGCCTGAGCCGCACGTCCAACCCTATGTGCCGCCGGCCTTCAATTGGACCGGCTTTTACGCCGGCGGCAATCTCGGCGGTGCGCGGGTGCAGCGTGACTGGGCCGACAGCGCGCTCGGCCTCAACTTCGACGGCGGGATCAAAAACGGATTCATCGGCGGCGTCCAGGTCGGCGGCAACTTCCAGATCGGAAACATCGTGTTGGGCGGGGAAGGGGACTTCGACTACACGATCAGCAACGCCAACAACGATGCGAGATTGTTCGTCCCCGCGCTCGGAGACCACTTTGTCGTAACCTCCAACCATCGCTGGATCTCGACCGTGACGGCCCGGTTCGGAGTGGCGTTCGATCGTCTGCTCTTTTACGGCAAGGCCGGCGGCGGCTGGGTTGGCAACAATGGCTTCACGATCACGAACGCGAATGGCGCGTCGATGACCGCCAGCAATGACCTCGCGAGAGGCTGGCTCGTCGGCGGCGGTGTCGAGTGGGCGTTCGGCGCTTACATCAATACCTGGACGATCAGGTTCGAGTACGCCTATTTGGGCCTGAACGACTGGTCTTACCGGCTGCCGGCCGCGACGCCATTCCTGGCTGGCGATACCATCACGGCCGGCAACCGGAATATCCAGATGGTGAAACTCGGCTTCAACTTCCTGTTCAACAGCCCGATCAGCAGCCGATACTACTGAGCAGATCGCTTCGCCTGTCGCCGGACAGTGGTTGAACGGTTCTGATCGCGCCGATCTTCGGTGCGCGGCCCGGCGCTCGCGGGCGAGCCGCCCTCAAGCGAGATACGCGACCGTGACGATGGTGGCGGATACGATCATCCCGATCGATACCCACAGCGCGCCGATCAAGATCCATACCGACAGCGTCCGCCGCAGCGGCCGCGTTCGGAATGCCTCCAGGACCGACAGTTCGGTCCGGCTGCGATCGGAGGCCGGCCTGACGATTGCGCCGGCGTCGCTCTGAAGCGGCTGGCGCGCGGTGCCGACGGTGCTCACCACGTCCCACGCTTCGTTCCATTCGCTGCTGCTCGCGGAGAGCACGCTCGGGCGGTCCTTCGCCATGACGACTGTCCTCTGCTTCCGACCATTTTGATATTTGATAAAAACCGGCGAAGCCAATCGAATGAATGAATAACCCTAATGTCCGGCCGCGCGATGCTCGCCCGCCCGGTGAGCGTGGAACTCGCGCCGGACATTCACCTTGGCGGGCTCCGGCACAATCTCGCCATCGACGTTAAGACGAGCGCGCGCGACGCGCGCCGGAGCCGCATTAACATTGATCTTTTACGGTGAATCGAGTGCGGCAAAAATCGTCTGGACAATCGATTTGCGCGCCGCGATGACTGTAGCCAGGCGATGAAAAGGCACCAAAGCGCAGAGTAGTCACGGCGGTCGGCAAGCGTCGTGGCATGCGAGGTCAGTATGTTCCAGCCGATCTATCCGATGACCAAGGCGACACCGGTCGAGCCGGCGCGCGTCGAGGAGACTTCGTCCACGCTGGGCATCGATCCGGCGCGCGGTTGGCAATTCGTCAGGCGCCACACCGGCACGATGATCCGCACGACGATCGCGGTGTTCTTCGCGATGCTGCTGTTCGTCGCGCTGGTGAAGCATCAGTATTCGGCGGTGACGCAGCTCCTGATCAATCCGAGCGACCTGCGCGTGGTCGAGAACGGCTTGACGCCCGCCGCGCAGATGCCGGACTCGGTTCTGCTCCAGGTGGAGAGCCAGGTGCGTGTGCTGGCATCCGACAATGTATTGCGCCGGGTCATCACCACTTTGAAGCTCGATCAGGACCCGGAGTTCACCGGCGGATCGTCTCTGCTGCGGACCTTGCTCTATCCGCTGGTCACGCCGTTGGGCCTCGATTATGGCGTGCGCAACGACCCGACGCTGGCCGCTCTGGCCGAGCTTCAGAAGCGTCTCCGGGTGCGGCGCGCCGAGCGCACCTACGTCATCGACGTAACGGTCACCACCGGAGAGCGTGAGAAATCGGTCCGGATCGCGAATGCCATCGCCGAGGCCTATCTGGCCGAGCAGACCGCGGCGCGGTCGGAAGAATCCCGCCGCGCGTCCGGCTCGCTCTCGTCGCGCCTGCAGGAGCTCAAGGACCGCGTGCGCCAGTCCGAAGAGCGGGTCGAGACCTTCAAGTCGCGCAACAATATCGTCGGTGCCGGCCAGCTCGTCGGCGAGCAGCAGTTGCACGATCTCAACAACCAGTTGACGATCGCGCGCACCCGCACGGCGGAGGCCAAGTCCCGGTTCGAGCAGATCGAGTACCTCCAGCGCAGCGGCGCCGAGGTCGGCGCCTTCACGGAGGCGGTCCAGTCATCGACGCTCGGGCCGCTGCGCGCCCAATATGCCGAGATCATGCGGCGCGAGGCCGAACAGTCGACCACGCTCGGCGCGCGCCATCCGGCCGTCATCGAAGTGCGGGCGCAGGCGGACCGCTTGCGGCGCGTCATCGCCGAAGAGGTCCACCGCATCGCGCTTGCGACCCGCAGCGAATATGACCGCGCGCGTGCGAACGAAGAGAGTTTGTCGCGCACCCTGGAGGGGCTCAAGCGCAACACCTATGCGACCAACGAAGCGCTGGTCCAGTTGCGCGAGCTTGAGCGCGACGTGCAGGCAAGCCGCGCGGTCTACGAGTCGTTCCTGGTGCGGGCGCGGGAAACCGGCGAGCAGGGCGGGCTCGACACCAAGAACGTCCGGATCATCTCGCGGGCGGACATGCCGCTCTATCGGAGCTGGCCGCCCAGCAACCTGATGCTCTCGGTGATGGCGCTGGCGTTGGGCATCGGCGGCGGCCTCGGGATCGGCTTCCTGCGCGACATGCGCGCCGATGCGTCGGCGCAGCCGGCGGTTCCGCGCCGGCCGCGCGCACCCAGGATCGCGGCGCCGGACGAGATCGAGGCGGCGCCGGCATTCCCGGTACTGGCCGAATTCGTGCCGAGCGACGCGCGGCTCGCCGATTCGCTCGCCGACCACGGCTCGGCCGGCTTCGCGGCGATGCGCAAGGTCCATGCGGCGATACGGGCGGTCCATAAGAAGAGCGTCGGCGCGACCGTGCTGGTGATAGGGCCGCGCCAGGGCGACGATACCAGGAGCCTCGTGCTGCACCTGGCGGGCCTCGCGGCCGCAACCGAACGGGTCCTGCTGATCGACGCCGACGTCGAGCGGCGGACGATCGGAGCGCTGTGCGCCGATCAGCCCGAAGCGGGTCTGGTCGATGTCGCGATCGGGCGCAAGATTTTGGCCGGTGCGGTGACGCAGGACCTGCGCAGCAAGATCACCGTGCTGCCGCTCGTCTCGCCGAAGAGCCGCCGCAAGGGCGCAATCAACGAGGACGATCTCAAGGCTGCGTTCGAGCAGACCCGGCGGTTCGATCTGGTGATCGTGGTGGCGCCGAACTACGACAAGGACCCGAGCGCGCGCTTCTTCGCCGCGCTGGTCGATCACGTCGTGCTGATTCAGGAGCGCGGCGATGCCGGCCGCCGGGCGCTCGACGCGCTGATCGCGACGCTCCAGATCGATGCCGGCAAGGTTCGCGGCACCGTGTTGGTGGAAGCGAACCGGGGCTGATCGCGCGGGCTTCGGCGTCCGGAGGTTCAGCGGCTCAGCCGTCCGGCCAGATCCCCGGCCAGGACGTGCAGATGCGTCGTGACGCAGGTGAAGTGGTCGCCCGGAATCCGCACGACCTCCACCTGACTGGTCAGCCGCTTCACGTAGCGCGCGCTATGCTCGACCGAATAGTAGACCATCGGAACGTCGAGCGGCGTCGGCACGTAGGACGCGATCGTCCGAAAATATTTCTTGGAATGGAGATAGGGCAGCGCCTGGTCCGTACCGGGCGCGTCACGATCCCGCGCCCGGCCATCCGGTGAGCGGCGCCATGCCGCGGCGGCAAGTTTGAGCTTCTTGGCGAGCTTCGCCCGTCGCTTGGCCGGGCTCATATGCCAGAACCGGCGGGCGTGGCCGTTCAGCGCCCAGACAAAATCGATGCAGGCGTCCGCCCGCCGCGCCTGCGCTGCAGGATCTGAGGTTGCCAGACCGAGTCCGTTCGACAAGCCGGAGCGCAGCAGGCGCATTCCGGCATTGGCGTTGAGCATCGGCACGTCGACCAGTGCCACCAACTCGACGCGATGGCCGGCCTGATGCAACAGCCGGGCGACTTCGAGCGCGACGGCGCCGCCGTTGCAGTGGCCGCCCAGGCGGTACGGTCCCTGCGGCTGCGTCGCCAGAACGAACTGCACGCGGTCTCGGGCCATCGCTTCGATCGTCAGCGGCATCGATTCGAGCGCGGGGTCGTGCGGCGCCACGGAGACGATGCGGGCGGCGTCGCCGACGAATTGCGCCATCCGCCGGACGTAAAGCCCGGCGCTGATATAGTCGCCGTGAAAGAAGAAGAACGGCCGCTGCTCGCTGGTCATCCATTCGGTGAGGATGGGTGGCGGGCCGTTATGGCTGCCTTCGGTGATGGCCTGTGTCATCTGCCGGATCGTCGGCGCCTCGAACGGCAGCGAATCCGGCAGGTCCAGGCCGGTCCGCTTCTCGATCGCCAGCCGCATCTGGACCGCCAGCAGCGAGTCGCCGCCCTTCACGAAGAAGTCGTCGTCGAGGCCGATCGATTCGCATTGCAGCAGGCCGCACCAGATCTGCATCAGCTCCGCCGCCAGCGGGCAGTTCGGATCGTCGGCGTTGGAGTTCGCCGAAGCTGCGGCCGCGCGCGCGAGCGTTGCGGCGAGCTCCCGGCGTTGAACTTTTCCGGTGACGTCCTTCGGCAGCTCGCGCACGATCGCGATGAAGCGCGGAACCTGGAACAGCTTGAGTTCGCTGCGCAGGAAGCGCTGCAATTCGTCGGGCGTGGTTTGGGCGGCATCGCGCAGCACGACGGCGGCCGCGATGTCCTCGCCGAGGCGATCATGCGGCATGCCGCAGGCGGCGGCCTCGCCGACCGCCGGATGGCGCAGCAGGGCACGCTCCACTTCGCCCGGCGCGACCTTCTCGCCGCCGCGATTGATCAATTCCTTGACGCGGCCGTCGATCGACAGAAAGCCGTCGGCGTCGATCCGTCCGAGGTCGCCGGTCCTGAACCAGCCGTCGACGAACACGTCCTTGTTGAGCTCCGGATCGCCCAGATAGCCCGCGATCACGGTCGGGCCGCGCAGGCAGATTTCGCCGGTCCGGCCCGCTTCGACCTCTTTGCCGTCGAGCGCGATCATCAATTCGCCGCTCCGCGCCCGTCCGCAGGTTCCGTCGCGACGCAGGCCCGGTGCCGCAAGATTGGCGGTCATGTGGCCGCCTTCGCCGATCCCGTAGAACTCCAGCACCGGCACGCCGAGCGCCCGTTCCAGGCCCGCCCGCAGCGCAGGCTTGAGCGGCGTGCCGGCCGACAGGGCAAAGCGCAGGACGTGCTGCGGCGGCGCGTCATTGGCGACGATCAAGTCGAGGATCGACTGATGGAAGATCGGAAAGGTCGAGTACCAGGTGGGCTTGAGCCCGCCGAGCCACCCGACGATGTCGAGCTGCATCGGATTGCGCGGTCGCGCGACACTGCCGCCGGTCAGGATCGGCGGGAACAGCACCTGGCGCAGCCCGTGCGCGTAGTGCAGCGGCAGCATGTTGAGGCAGCGGTCGTCCGGCGTCAGGTTGAACCAGTCGCCGATCTTTCCCGCCTCCGCGACGAGGTTGGCGTGCGTCAGCGGCACCAGCTTGCGCCGGCCGGTCGTGCCCGAAGTCTGGAGGATCAGGGCGATGAAATCGGCCTCGGGCTCGCCGGTGGCCGGTTCGGCGCACGGCGGAACCCGGACGGTCAGTCCGATCGTTGCGCCCCGCGTTGGGTTTGCTTCGATGATCGCGATGCCGCGCTCCAGCGCGGCCTTGCGCAGTTGCGGCGCCGCCGCCGGCGTCAGCAGCACGGCGTCGAGACAGCCATCGTCGATGAGGTAGTTCAGGTCCTGCACGCTGGCGTCATTGCTGATCGGGACCGCGGCCGCATGGCACACGATCGCCAGGATCGCCAGCACGGCCTCCGGCCCCTCCGGCAGAACGATGCCGATACGCGCCGTGGGCGACAGTCCGCCGCGGCGCAGTTGCCGCCCGATATCGTCGATCTGACGTTGCAGGGTCGCGTAGTCGAGCGTCGCCTTGCCGCTCGAGACCACCGCCGGGTGGCCGGGCCGGGCAAGCGCATGATTACGGATAATGGGCCCGATCGTCGTCACTCGGTCCGTCCAAGTCCCCAAAGTTTTCGAACGGTAGCCGAGGGTTGCGCCTGCCGCGACAACATCCAGTCGATTATGTTAATTCCACACGTGCGGCGTATGGATTGGCGCGCCGTCGCGGATTGCGCGTGCCGCGGCCGCCGTCGCCGCGCGCATTAAGGTTAGCGCGTCGAAGAAAATGCCGCGGAGCGCGCACCGTCTATAACAACAGCGCGAGCCTGAAACGGACGCAGCGGGCGGGCGCCGCCCGGTGCGGCCGGCTTGACGAGGATTTCCGGCGTGCTGCGTTCATTGGTTCAGACTGCCTCCGCGGCGGCCGATCTGACCGGCGTCAGCCGCGCGCTCGCGCTGCGCTACCGTGGCCGCGGCACGATCTTCTCGATGCACAGCGTGGTCGCCGACGACACGCCCTATCTCGATACGCTGCGCTACCGGGCCGACGCGCTCGGGCTGTTCCTGGAATGGCTGCAAGGGCAGGGCGTCGAATTCATTGCACTCGACGAGATCGAGCGCCGCCTGCGGGCGCCCGCGGGCCGGCCGTTCGTCGCCTTCACCTTCGACGACGGCTATGCCGACAACCTCACCCAGGCGCTGCCGGTGATGGAGCGGTTCGGGGCGCCGTTTACCGTCTATGTGACCAGCGGCTTGGTGACGCGCGAGATCGACGCCTGGTGGTTCGGGCTCACCGCTCTGCTTCAGATGCGGGACGAGATCGAGCTGCCCGGCCTCGGGCAGTTCGCGTGTCCGGACCTCGCATCCAAGAAACGCGCCTTCGTCACGATCGAGGGCGCGCTCCATCGCAACTACGACCTGCTTCCGGCGGTGCGTGAGCTGATCGAGCGGAACGGGATCGACTGCAGCGCGCTGCTCGACCGGGAGGCGCTGACCGAGGAGCAGTTGCGGCAGCTTGCGCGCCACCCGCTCGCCACCATCGGCGCCCACACCGTGACGCACTGCAATCTCGCGCTGTGCTCGCCGTCGCAGGCGCACCAGGAGATCACCGCCAGCCGTGCCTATCTCGAGAAGGTCATCGGCAAGCCGGTCGTTCACTTCGCCTACCCGTTCGGCAATCCCAGGGCGTTCGGCCGGCGCGAGCAGGACATCTGCCGCACGGCAGGCTTCCGCACCGCGGTCACCACCTGTCAGGGCGCGATCTTCCCCGACCATCTGGACCACCTGCATGCGCTGCCGCGCGTGTCGATCTGGGCGCACGACACGCCGGCGACGCTGCGCTGCAAGTTCTTCGGGCTGTTCCGCGCCGCCCGTTCGCGGTTCGGCGATCCGGTCGTCCGGATGTGAGCTGCGCCGCGTCGCGATGAGCGCGGTGCGGGCGTGCGCTATCGCGCGGCGGCCGGCGCCGCGATGCGTCCCCAGCCGAGATACACGATCGCCAGGCCGATGAAGGCGGCGAAGCTGCGGCCTTCGTAAAGATAGCCGATGCGCAAGATCTCGATCAGCGAGTAGAGCACGAGCGGGAAGGCGTATTGCAGGATTCCGCGGCCGGCCCGGAATGCCCGGTAGGCGAAGCCGCAGAGTGTCCCGTAGAGCGCGAAAAAGAGCGCGCCGCCGGCCAATCCCCAGTCGTAGAACACGACCAGCAGGCCGGTGGTATTGTTGAACTCGTCGCTGGCGTACTCCTTGAGGAAGTATTCGAATCGCGTCGCGATGCTCCCGTCCGTTGCGTCCAGCGCCACGGCTCCGCCCAGCACCGGCAGCCGGTACAGCCACTGCAAGGTCCATTCGCCCGCGTAGGTCGGCCAGTCGCGGTTCTCCAGAAAGCCGCAGAGGTTGTTGAGGGAGGTGACGTAGTAGAACGCCCAGCGGTCGAGCACGAACTCCCAGTAGCTGTTGTACTCGAACTGGTAGTGATTGATCCACGAGCGGTTGTACTCGAAGATCGCGAAGAACACCGGGCTCCCGAACAGCATCAGCAGCGGCAGCGTCTGCCGGAAGATCCGTGTCGGCATGCTGCGTGTCAGGCGGTCGCTCCGGCACAGGAATACGAGGAACGGAAACAACAGCTCGATGACGGCGATCCGCTCGGAATTGGTCAGCGCGCGAAACAGCGCGAACGCGAAGATCACCAGCAGAAAGACGGTGTGGCGCCGCGGCAGCTGCTCTTTCTGCACGAACTTGGCGGCGGTGAAGATGCACACGTACACGATTCCGAACTGGGTGATCGTGGTCACGCCGGGGAGTGTCGGAGCGAGCTCCTTGATCGCATAGGTGGCGCCGGGGTCGGCGGTCAGCGCGCGGAGCACGAGGTCCGGCATGGTGAAAAGCAGCGGCCCGTACCAGATGCAGTAGCCGGCGACGCAGGTGACGAACAAGAAGTCGAGACAGCCGTGGCGGAAGCGGATGTCCCGCCCGCCGGCGGTGCCCTGCCGGGCGAAATAGGCGGCAGCCGCGATGATCAGGATGCTGCCGACGACCAGCATGGTGTAGAAGCCGTCGAGAAAGATCGGCGCCGAATAGCCGACCCGGTTGTTCTGGATCACCGGCGCAGTCGCCGCGCACATCAACAGCGCCAGCGGCAGGATGACGAAGATCAGCAGGCGGTCGGGGAGAGTCCACCATGGCGTCGGAGCAAATGTCGCGGTCGGCGCGAGACGTTGCTCCGCGGCACGGCTGCGGGGCTCCGTTGCCCGGCTGTCCGTGAGTTCAAACCGAAAGTCGCGGGACATTCTCTCGCTCCTTTTCCTGCAGCAAGAGGATCGCCGCCATGCCGGTGATCGCGCGGATCACGATCACTTGCACCAGCACCGACAACGGAATGGCGAGCGGGCCGAGGCCGCCGAGGGCCAGCATCGAGACGCAGAACTGCGACAGCAGGCTCACTCCGCCGCCGATCATCCACCACAAATCGCCTTGCAGCACGGTGACCGATCCAAGCGGGCCGGTGACGGCATTGATCAGCGCCGCGCCGAACAAGATTGCGAAGAACGGAAATTCGACCTGCATCGTATCGGGCGAGAGCCTGCTGAAGGCATAGATCCCGACCATCGCGACGGCGATGTAGGTGCAGCTCAGCCCGGCCGACGTCAGGCTGAAGCTCCGCAGCACGCGGCGGAAATCGGTCCACCTGCCCGAGTCGGCATAGTTCACCAGGCGCGGCATCATGTGCATGTTCAGCGCGTGGATCAGCACGTCCGGAACTGCCGATAGCTTGCGTGCGACCTGAAACGTCGGAATGAGGGCGCGAAACCCGAGCGTGCTGAGAAGGACGATCGGGAGCTGCTCGGTGGCGGCAAGCAGGGCGCCGCTCGTGAAGAATTGCCTGACCGCCACCCACTCGCGCCCGCCAGGCGGCGCGGCCGCTCACCGTGTGCGGGATCAACTGGCGGCGGCCCTGCGGCGACTGAATCACGACGCCGGCAACCACGCAGCCACCGAAGCTCACGACCTGCGTGACTGCGACCAGCCAGAATTGCTCCGACGACGCGAACGGGAGCAGCATGAGAATAAGGAGCGCGTGCCCCAACGGCGGGAACAGATAGAACAGCAGGATCGCGGCCGTCGGCCGGCCCTGCGCAACGAACGAGCTCTCCTGCATTCGCGACGCGATCACGATGAAGACGTTGACCATCACGAAGCTGGCGTCCGTCCAGGTGATCACGCCGGACCATGCGAGGGCGCAGGTGGGAATGGCCATGGCCAATGCGTAGAGCGGAATGCAGGCCGATCCCTGGGGCGATCGCGGCTCCCGGGCATAGCTGATCAGGTCGCGAAAGTAGGCCTGACCGAGGAAGCGCAGCACCGGACCGGTCAGCAGCATCGCCCATGCGTAATTGGCGGTGGCGTGGCCGAACGCCGCGCGGTCGAGCAGCGCGAGCGCGAGCAGCGCCGGCAGCGCGCCCGCGGCGCCCGCCGCGATGCGGATCGCGATGCTCGTCAGCACCGCCCAATCGGTCCACCGGCCGATCACGTCATCGTGCTCGAATGCGGGGCTTGCGCGCTTCACGTCCGGCTCAAGCTGGCTGAATTGCCTGCTCATTCGCTCAGATCCGCGTGTCGTCGAAATCGTCCGGGCGCAGCAGGCGCGCGACGATGTCGGACCATTGCATCAACGGCCGGCCGGGGAAGTGGCCGTGCGCGAGCGCGGCACGGATCGCGGCCGCGATCGAAACCGGATCGTCCGACGTGTACCCGAAACGGCCGGCGATATCGCCCGCGGCGATGTGCGGGCAGACGGCGGGTACACCGAGCAGCCCGAAGTGATTCAGCTTCTGTGACAACTCGGCGTGATGCGGGTCGACGAGATGAGCGGCGTAGGGCGCGATTCCGAAATGCGCATGATTGAAGTAGCGCAGCACGTCGCGGCCGGGCATCTGCGGGTAGATGCGGACATTCGGCAGGTCGATTCCGTCGGCGTGCGGACCGCATCCGATCAGGTGAAACGTCACGTCCGGGAATGCCGGCGCGGCGAGCGTGAAGAACTGCCGGTCGAACAGGCTGGCGCCGGCGGTGACCGCATTGGTGCCGCCGGAAAACGGATTGTCGTCGAGGCCGGCGAGCCGGGCCGGGTCCATGCCGTACGGCAGGAAGTAGCCGGGGATTTTCGTCGCAAGCTGCCGCGCGAGTCGCCTGGACGGCGAGACCACGGCGTCATAGCGGTCGATCGTCCGGGCAAGCTCGGCCTCGATCGCCGGGGAGCAGTTGATCGCCTTGAGGTGGTCGGACGCGAAATAGATGACGCGCGCCGACGGGTTGAGGCGCTTCACCGCATCGAAGAAGACGATGCCGATCCCGGACTCGATGATGATCAAACGGGCCTTGGCGACGGCCTCGACGAACTCACGCGGCAGATTGTGCGCGTAGGAGGCGAACAGACCGCTCTCCAGCCGCGCGAGCGACGGCAGGCGAAGATTGAAAGGGTGAAACGCGCTGCGCCACAGGTAGCAATCGACGCCGTCGACGGTCTCCATCCGGTTGCTGCGCGGCCACAGCGCCAGCCGCGGATCCTTGGTCAGCCGTGACAGCCAGCTGAAGCCGACCGAGAAAAAGGTCACCTGCCCGTGATGTGCAAGCTCCGCCGCACAGTGGTGCAGGTTGACCTGCAACGCCGTCCGATAATCGTGCCGCGTGACGATCAGGAACGGCCCGTGCAGCCAGTCCGGCTGGGTGGTGGCCGGAAGCTTCGCC
Organism: uncultured Alphaproteobacteria bacterium; assembly: GCA_963749815.1. Lineage (GTDB taxonomy): Bacteria > Pseudomonadota > Alphaproteobacteria > Rhizobiales > Xanthobacteraceae > VAZQ01. The sequence goes on from CAVVON010000028.1 coordinate 105,587, forward strand.
GCCGCACGCTCTGCGCCGGATTGGGCCGGCGCCGGCGAGCGTGCCGAGAGCGTTCCGACATCCTCGTTGATCATCGTCATGGCGTCACCGCGATTGACACGACGGCGGCAGCGCCGTCGCATCGTCGACGGTGTTGCGCGCACACAGGGCGATTGGGTTGGCGCAGCTCGGTTTGACGACTGCGATCCGATTCCACGTCAGCCGGCGGATATCGTTGTCGATGATGGTGATGTCGCAGACCGCGCCGAGCAGCCGGATGCCGTCGGTCGCGCCGTCGCTGATGGTGTTGCCGCTGACGAGGACCTGGCGGACACGCAGGTCCGGCGTCGGAGCGGCTTGCGCGTTGATATCGATCGACGCCTGACCGGTCTTCTCGCTGCTGGCATAGTGGAACCGCTGTGCGACCTCGGACACGACGTTGTTGGCAACGATCACGCGTTCGACGCCGTAGGTGTTGTAGGAGCCCTCCCGCGTTACGATGATGCCGGCGGCGCGGCCGGTGCCGACGACGCGGTTGTTCCGGATCACGACGTCGCGCGAGCCGACCACCGAGATGCCGCGGGCCCAGCCGACGTTGGAAACGTCGTTGTCCTCGATCAGGATGTCCGCGCAGCGCGGACCGGAGCGGTAGGACACCACCGAGATGCCGTCATCGCCGGTCGAGGTGACGATGTTGCGGGCGACGAGCCCGTCGGTCGCGCCCTGGCTGTTGTAGATGCCGTCCGCCAGCGTGGCCGAGACGTGGTTGCCGACGATGGCGTAGTTGCGGGCGCCTTCGACCCAGATGCCCGCCGAGGTCGAGCCGACGATGCGCGTGTTCAGGACGCGCGTGTCGCGCCCGCGCACGACCACCCGCGCCTGCTCGATTGCGAGGCCCCGCGTCGCGGTCTTGGCGGTGAGTTCGACGTCGGCAATCTGCGTGCCGTCGGCTTCCAGCGCTACGCACATGTCGGCGGGATTGCTGGCATGCAGGCGACCGCCGCGGCCGAGGATGCGGACATTCGGGTGCCGCAGCCTCAGGCAACGGGAGTGGACATAGGTACCCTCGTCGAGCACCAGCGTGCCGCCGCGGGTGAGCGAATCGAGCGCCGCCTGGAGTGCGGCGGTGACGTCCGTCTTCCCGTCGGCGGCGATCCCCTTGGCGGCGGCGTGCACCGTCGGCAGGCGCGCCCAGATATCGGTGCGCTCGTTCGCCAGCGACGACAGCCCGTCGAGGTGGCCGAGCAGCAGCTGTGACCACGCGGGCAGGCTCGCAGGCGCCGCCAATGCATCGCCCGCCGGCGCGCGGGCGACCGCAAGCAGAAGCAGCGGACACGCGAGCAGGAGCGCGGCGGCGCGGTCGCGGCCGTGCGGCCGACAGTGTCGGTTGCGTTGGTCCTAGCGCGAGCATGTCGACAGCGCGCTCAGCGCCCGCCTCGGCTGGGCAAGGTCGGATTGCTGAACCTCCCGGACGTGCTCCAGAAGCGTCATTGCGTTGTTGCGCCAGCGGTATTGCCCGGCGCGCTCGCGGCCGCGGCGGATCATGTCCGCGCGCAGAGCGCCGTCGCCGGCGAGCCGGCCGATCGCCGCCACCCATTCTTCCTTGGCGCGCGGATCGCAGAAGATCGCGGCGTCGCCCAGCACTTCGGGCATCGCCGAACTGTTCGATGCCACCACCGGGCAGCCGAGCAGCATCGCCTCGACCGGCGGCAGGCCGAAGCCTTCGAAGAACGACGGAAACAGGAAGGCGAGTGCATTCTTCAGCAACAGCGCGAGGTCGTCGTCGGAGATGCGTCCGAGTTCGCAGACGTTGCGTGTCGCCACCGCGTCGCCGCTTCCGAACACCTTCTGATTGCTGCCGCCCGCCACCACCACGGTGATGCCGAGCGGTTCGATCTGCTCCGCCAGCGAATAGATCAGGCCGAGATTCTTGTTGTATGAACGGCTGCCGAGCGCAAGCACATAGCGCTCGGGCAGATCGGACCGCCGCAAGGCCGACTTGCCGGCGTCCCAGCGCAGCGCGTGGTCGGCGCCGTTTGGCGTCATCAGTTCCGGCGGCCGGTCGGCGACCGAAAGCCGCGTGAGTTCGCGCGCGGAAAACTGCGACACCGTCATCCAACGCCGGCTGTTGCGGATCACCAGCGGCAGGAGCAGCGAATAGGCCGCCAGGAAGGCGCGCGAATAGTTCTCCGGGACCAGCCACACATGGGCATCGTGCACGCAGGTGATGTTGCGCGCGCGCAGCACCGGCGCCAGGCCGCACAGATTCAGGATCAGGTCGCCGTTGGCGAACGACGGCAGCGACAATTGCTCCCACAGATAGCCGGAGAAGCGGCCGGCCGGCGCGATGCCGATATGCGTCAGCGGCAGCCGAACCTGCGTGGCGGGCGGCGTCGCGAGCACGAATTCGAGGCCGTGAGTGAGCGGATGATTCTGCCGGACCAATTCATCCAATGCGCGCACCATTTCGCCGGCGTAGCGCTCGACGCCGGTGACGGCGCGGCCGGCAAAGCGGCCGTTGATGACGACGCGTTGGCGCGCGACCGGTCCGCTGGCCTTCGACGTGTCCGTTCTGAATGGCGTCGTCTGGTGGTACATGGAATCGTCTCGGGGGCGAGCAGCAAGGGCCGTCGCGCACCGCACCGCCGCTTTGTTGCACAGTCGATTCAATAACACGCGGACAGTATCGTCGTTTCGCCTTAACGCCCTTAACCCTAATCACGCGCGCGCCGTGCGGCGCTGGAATCGTCGACGGTTCGCGGCGCTGCGCAGCGCCAAGTATCCGTGCAGTGGGACACCATCTGTTCCGATTTAACCAGTCTTGGAAAATGCGGCTCGAGAATGCGGACGATTTGCTGCAGCCGCTTCTCGCATTTGCTAACTGGATGTCATGAATTGGAATGGTCCAGTGAAGACCTCATTCACCAAGCGCGAGGTGCTGCCGGTTCGGCAGGACATGACGTCAGGTGGCATGAAGGTCCTTCACGTCAGCGAAAGTCTGATCGGCGGCCCCGCGTCGTACTTGGAAGAAGTCCTTCCCTACCAGGTCGAACAGTTCGGTCGCGACAACGTGATCTTGCTGGCGCCGAAGGAACACCGCGACTATATCACCGGCCGGTTTACCGGCATCACCGAGACCTATGCGAGGCCCGGTCGGACTCCGCGCGCGCTGCTCGCGCTTGGCTTCGCCCTGCGGCGCGCGATCCGCCGTCACCGCCCCGATATCGTCCATTTGCACAGCAGCTTCGCCGGCGCGATCGGGCGCAGCGTGTCGTTGACCGTATGGCCGCGGCCGCTGGTGGCCTATTGCGCGCATTGCTGGTCGTTCGACCGGATGCCGCGGACCCCGATCAGTCACGTCTGGCAGTGGACCGAATGGGGTCTCAGCCACCTGACCGACAAGATCGTCAATATTTCACCGCACGAGCAGGAACTCCTGAGCCGCACCGGCTTTCCGTTGAGCAAGGTCGCGCTCATCGTGACCGGCATCGGCGATCTCGAGGCATCGGCCATCGCGCCGCCTTCGCTGCGCCGGCCCGGTGCGCCGTTGCGGCTGTTGTTCATCGGCCGGCTGGACCCGCAGAAGGGCGCCGACCTGCTGTTGCGGGAATGGAGCGACATCGATCCGGCGCGGGCGACGCTCAGCCTGGTCGGAGGCAAAGTCCTCGGTTCCGCCGATCTGGCGATCCCGCCCTTGGTGCGGCCGTTCGGCTGGGTGCCGAGGACCGCCATCGTCGAACTGATCAGGGACCACGATGCGGTGCTGATGCCGTCGCGATGGGAGGGCATGCCGATCGCCGCCATCGAGGTGCTGCGGGCCGGCCGCCCGCTGCTCGCCAGTAACCATGGCGCCTTTCCCCATTTCATCGTCGACGGCGTTAACGGCGTGCTGATGGATATCGACAAGCCCGGCTTCCTGGATCGGGCGCTGCGCGTCCTCGAGGGTGCCGATCTCGCCACCATGGGCGTTGCGGCCCGGGCGACCTACGAGGTGTCGTTCCAGCAATTGCGCATGAATCGGGATCTCGAGCAGCTTTATCGGGGCATGCTGGACGCGGCGGCCGGCGCACAGCAGCCGCAGGGCTCGCTGGTTGCTGCGCCGGCGAGTTCAGCCCGAAGGACACGGCCGGTCTGGTCGACCGAGCGCTCGCCGGATCGTTAACGCCGGCCGCGCCTTGGGGAGCCTTCTTGCCGTCGCGGGACGGCGGCGCGTTCCATGCCCTTCTGCCCGTTTGATGTTCGACCCGCTGGCCTGCTCCTTGCTCCTTGATCGGTGACCAGCGGTCTCCCGATCGGGAGTGTCCCGTTTTGGTTTCGATTTGTCCAAGAGCCGGACAAGGTTGCATCATGAGTACCACCCAGCACCATGGCCTTGCGCTCGGCGGCGTCGCCGCCCGGCATGCGCCGTTCTTGCGGCTGGTGTTCGGTCTGCTGGCGGGCGCCACCGACGCCGCCGCCATCGTGCTGCTGTCGATCGGTACCGGTGTCGCCTATCACTATGCGTTGTACGGCGACCTCGGCGTCATCACGCAATACGTCCAGGTCGGGGTTCTGACGGCCTGGCTCTATGCGATCATCAACATCTATCGCGCCGAGTATTCGGTTCTGTCCTATCTCGAATTCAAGCAACATCCTGAGCGCATCGTCCGGTTCTGGAGCCTGACCTTCATCGCACTGATCATCGTCGCGTTCCTGACCAAGACCACCGAGGTTCATTCGCGCGGCTGGCTGATCCTGTTCTATCTCGGCGGGTTCCCGGTTCTGATGATCGTGCATGCGCTGCTGGTGCGCGCGGTCGTGGCCGGCAGCGAAGTCGGACTGATCGCCACCAAGCGGCTGTTTCTCGTCGGCGGCGAGGCCGACATCCGGGATTTCGTCCGGCGCTATCGGGCCTGGGAACTGGGCCTCGAGATCGTCGGGGTTGCACATCTGGAGCGGCCCGACGGCTCGGCAAGGGGCGAGCAGCGGTTCGCCGACGAACTCGCGTCCGCCGTCGGCGGCGCCCGCTCGCTCGAGCTCGACGGGATCTTCGTCATCGTGCCCTGGCACGATCGCGCGGTCATCAACCGCTGCGTCGAGGCGTTCATGACGGTGCCGACCTCGATCTATCTCGCGCCCGAGCCGCTGCTCGACCGGTTCGAGAGCGTCGTCATCGAGCAGATCGGCCCGGTCGCCAGCCTGCACCTGCTGCGCCCGCCGCTGACGCTGTCGTCGGTGCTGCTGAAGCGGCTGTTCGACGTCGTGCTCGCCGGCGCGGGCCTCGTGGTGCTGTCGCCGCTGCTGCTGCTGGTGGCCGTCCTGATCAAGCTCGACAGCCCGGGCCCGGTGTTCTTCCTGCAGCGGCGCTACGGCTTCAATCAGCAATCGTTCCGCATCATCAAGTTCCGCACCATGACCACGCTCGACGACGGTCCGGTGGTGCGGCAGGCCACGCGCAACGATGGTCGCATCACGCGGCTCGGCCAGTTCCTGCGCCGCTGGAACATCGACGAATTGCCGCAGCTCGCCAATGTCGTGCTCGGCCAGATGTCGCTGGTCGGGCCGCGCCCGCACGCGCTGGCGCACGACGAGACCTGGGGCCGGAGCATCGCGCTCTACGCGCGCCGCCACAACGTCAAGCCCGGCATCACCGGCTGGGCGCAGATCCACGGCTTCCGCGGCAATATCGACAGCGACGACCAGCTGCTCAGCCGCATCGAGTACGACCTCTACTACATCGACAACTGGTCGATCTGGCTCGACCTGCGCATCCTGTTTGCGACGGTGTTCTTCCCGAAAGCCTACGAGAACGCGTTCTGAAGCGGCCGCGATCGCCGCGGCCGTCGCCGCGCGCGTGGCTGTCCCGTCTTGCCTTTAAGGATTGAAGAGCGCCGGTCCCTGCTGCGAGGGAGCGGCGAAAAGCCGTTGGCTTACGCCAAGCCGGCTTACACTAAGTAGGCGATGCTGACGATCGCCGCCGACACGATCATTCCGATCGAGATCCACAGCGCGCCGATCAGGATCCAGACCGCGAGCGGCCGGTGCGGAGGCCGCGGCCGCATCGGCGCAATGACGGAGACGTCGTGCTTGGCGGTGTCCGGAGCGAGCGTAGCCGTCTCACCGGCCGTGTCGCGCTCGAGATGCTTGCGCGCGGCGCCAAGCCGGTTGATGGCGTCCCACGCCTTGTCCCAGTCGTTGTTGTCCGCGGGGAGTACGCTCGAGCGGTCGTTCGCCATGACACTCATTCCTCTTCGGTCGACTATTTTGTTAGTCGAATCGAACGCGCGAGGCGACAATAATGGCCGAATAACCCTAATTGACGCTCACGCAAGGGTGAACGCGCTGCTGCGCAGTTACGCGCTGTCGCGCGCTGCGTCCTCGGGCTGCTCGAACCTCACGCCGACGTGCGAGTCCGAGCGCCATGCGACCTTGCAGTTGATGAACTTCACCGATGCGCCCTTGACCATCAGCGTGAAGCGTTCCGGGATCTCGCACTCGGTATCGACGCGCAGCCGTGCGCCGTCCTTCGAGATGTCGACAATGTGCCACGGGCGGAACGACGAGCCGTCGCCGACGTCGACGCTGTGAAAGAGGGTGCTCTTAACCGTCATCGCCGGCACATATTTGGTTGAGGACGGTCGCCCGTGCTCAACTGGGCTGAAATTGGAGGCTCGACCTGGACTTGCACCAGGATGTGAGACGGTGCCCCGCCTCCGCGTAATCTTCCGCCATCGAGCCGAGGATCACTCTATGAAAATTTGTCCATGATGCCAGTGAAAACCGTGTTGACGGTAAATTCCGCAAGTTGCGATGTTGCGATCGCGATGAGACGTTTCCTGGACGTGAAATGCTTGAACTACGGATGTCGATCTGCGCCTACAATCGGAAGCCTCATGAACGCCCTGCCAAGATTAAGACTACCAGCGTGAGCAGCCGCATGACCGAGAAAATGACCATCGCAGCGCTCCAGGAGATGAAGCGCGCCGGCCGGAAAAGCGTCGGCGTGGTGGCCTGGGACTGCCCGATCGCCCGCATCGCCGACCGCGCCGGCGTCGACTTCGTCTCGGTCGGCGATTCGGTCGGCGTCAACCTGTGGGGCCACGACGATCCGTTGCAGGTCACGATGGACGAGATGCTGATCGTCTGCAAAGCGGTGCGCCGCGGCGTGACGCGCGCGCTGGTGAGTTGCGACGTGCCCTACGGCCCGGTGCAGGAGAGCCCGGCGGCCGCCGTGCGCGCCGCCACGCGGCTGGTGCAAGAGGGCGGCGCCGACATGGTGAAGCTCGACGCCGCCGCCGACTATCCGGATGCCGTGCGCGCCGTCGCCGCCGCCGGCATCCCGGTATTCGCGCAGTTCGGGCTGACGCCGCAGACCGCGGCGAAGTTCGGCATCCCGTACAGCGCGCAGAACTCGCCCGCCGCGCAGGCCACCGCCGAGGCGGCCGACAAGCTGGTCGCGGAGGCGAAGCTCTTGGAAGCCGCCGGCGCATCGCTGCTCGATTTCACCAATTCGGGACCGGTCGCCGGCGCCGCGGTGGTCCAGGCGGTCGGCATTCCGGTGATCGGCGGCTTCGGCGGCGGGCCGTGGCTCGACGGCCGCGTGCGGCTCGCGATCACGGCGATCGGCTATGGCGAGAAGTGGCTCGACTCCAAGACCGAGACCTACACGAACACCGCCAAGGCCGCGCTCGACGCCTTCACCGCGCTGATCGCCGACGCCCGCGCCGGCCGGCAGATCAAGGGATAAGGTCTTCTGTCCCGGACGCGGCGCAGCTCTGCGCCCAGCTAAGGCGGTGGACCCGCCGACCGGAGACGCGGTGCCGTCGCGGGTGCTACAATTTCTCACGAGGCGAGCGCAGCCGCAGGCTGAAAGCCCGCCCGCGCAAGGGAGGCGACCCATGAAAAAACTCTGGCTGCTGGCGACGGTGTTTGCGGTCTGGCCGCTCTCGGGCCTGGCGCAGACCGCGCAGGACCTGATCGACGCGGGCAAGAACCCGGACAATGTCCTGCATCACAGCATGGGCTACGACCGCAAGAGCTACAGCCCGCTCAATCAGATCAACAAGGCGAACGTCAAGCGCCTGGTGCCGGTGTGGAGCACCAGCCTGATGAACGATGCGGGCGAGCTGTCGGCGCCGGTCGTCCACAACGGCGTGATGTACGTCATCAACGGCCGCTGGACCTTCGCGCTCGACGTCGAGACCGGCAGGCAGATCTGGCGCACGGCGGTCGAGGCCGATCCCGAAATGAAGCGCGTGCCGTTCACGCGCGGCGGGCCGACGCTCTACAACGGCAAGCTCTACCGCGTGACCATCGACAATCACCTGGTCGCGCTCGACATGAAGACCGGCAAGCAGGTCTGGAAGCAGAAGTTCGCCGACTGGCGCGACGGCTACTACGCCACCAGCGCGCCGATCGTCGCCAACGGCGTGCTGATCTCCGGGATGGCCGGCGGCGAGTCGACCACGCGCGGCTTCCTCGACGGCTGGGATCCGGAGACCGGCAAGAAGCTGTGGCGCCGCTACACCATTCCGGGACCGGGCGAGCCCGGGCATGAGACCTGGCCGCAGAACAGCGACGCCTGGATGCGCGGCGGCGCGCCGACCTGGCGCTCGGGCTCGTACGATCCGCAGCTCGATCTGGTCTATTGGGGCGCCGGCAACGCCGAGCCCTACGATCCGCGGCCGCGCGAGGCGATGGACAGTCTCTATTCGTCGAGCGTGCTGGCGATCCGGCCGAAGACCGGCGAGATCGTCTGCCACTATCAGTACACGCCGAACGACGTCTACGACGTCGACGGCAACGACGAGCAGGTGCTGGCCGACATCCAGGTCAACGGCCAGCCGCGCAAGGTGATGATCCAGACCAACAAGAACGGCTTCCTGTTTGTCGTCGATCGCACCAACTGCAAGCTGATCGCCGCCAATCCGTTCGTGAAGGTGAACTGGGCGACGCATTACGATCTCGCCACCGGCCGGCCGGTGCTCACCGACATCTACAAGAAGTTCATCGCCGGCGAGGAGGTCGAGATCTGGCCGCAGCGCGGATCGAATGCGGTGCCGACGGCGTTCAATCCGAACACCGGGCTCCTTTACACCACCTCGTGGAACCTGCCGCGGATCATGAAGCTCGCTCCGCCGAAGCCGCAGGTGGTCGGGGCCGAGTCGACCGGCGTCGTCGGCCGCGCGCCCACCATCAAGCCGGGCGACGTGGTCGGATATTTCCTGGCGATCAATCCGGTGACCGGCGAGAAGAAATGGGAGATCCCGCTGACCGACGTGCCGAGCGCCGCGGGCGTGCTGGCAACCGGCGGCGGCCTCATTTTCACCGGCAAGGCCACCGGCGAGTTCGTCGCGCTCGACGAGGCGACCGGCGCGACGGTGTGGCAGTTCAAGACCAGCTCCAGCGTCAATTCGACCGCCATCACCTATACCTACAAGGGCCGGCAATATGTCAGCATCGCCTCGGGTCTCGGCGGCGCCGTGATTCGCCGTCTCGTGGCCGACAAGGTGCCGGCCGGCGGCTCGATGTGGACGTTCGCGCTGATGCCGGAGTAACGAAGGAGAAAATCGAAAGTGGCTCTCGGTGAATATGAGCGTTGGGAATCGCGCTTCGCGGTTCCCGACTATGTCTTCGGCCGCGAGCCGAACTACTTCCTGAAGTCCTGCCAGCCGCTGCTGCCCAAGCCGGGCAGGGCGCTCGCGGTCGCCGACGGCGAGGGCCGCAACGGCGTCTGGCTCGCCGAGCAGGGGCTCGACGTCGTTTCGGTCGAATTCTCGCCCGCCGCGCTACAGAAGGCCGCGGCGCTGGCGAAGGCGCGCGGCGTCAAGGTCAGCTTCGTGCGCGCGGACGTGCACGACTGGGCCTATCCCGAGGCCGCCTTCGATGTGGTGGTGGAGATCTTCACCCAGTTCTCGACGCCCGCCGAACGCGCGCGCAAATGGGCCGGCATGCGCCGCGCGCTCAAGCCCGGCGGACTGCTGATCGTGCAGGGCTATACGCCCAAGCAGCTGCAATACGGCACCGGCGGGCCGAAGCAGGTCGAGAACCTCTACACCCGCGCGATGCTGGAGGAGGCGTTCGGCGGCTTCTCCGACATGCGGTTCGTCGAGGAGGAACTGGAGATGCACGAGGGCGCCGGTCACGCCGGCGTGTCGGCGGTGATCGGGATGACGGCGAGGAAGTGAGGCTTCGCTCTCTCCACGTCATGCCCGGCCTTGTGCCGGGCATCCCGCTTAGGTGGGGCACAGTGCGTCCCTAAGCGGGATGGCCGGGACCAGCTACGCGGCAATGACGAGACGATGGGTTGTCGCCTAGACCTCCAGCGCCGCCAGCGCGGCCTTCGCCACCTCGACGTCCTGCTCGATCTTGGCGCCGCCCGCCGCCACCGCGCCGACGACCTCGCCCTTGACGGTGATCGGAAATCCGCCCGGCACGTTGGTGAAGTCGCCCATGCGCACCGCCATGCTGAGCGCGTTCTCCTCCGGCGCATAGCCGGTCGGCAGGCGCTGCGACGCCGAGGTGATCGCCTTGCGCTTGGTGGTGATGATCGAAAAATGCCGCGCGCCGTCCATCATCAGGAAGGCGATCAGCCGGCAGCTCTGGTCCACGACCGCGAGGCTGACCTTGCAGTCAAGCTCGTTCGCCTTGGCGACGCCGGCCGCGAGCATCTTCAGGCTCGCCTCTTCGGTCAGCCGGTGGGTGGGAACCAAATCGGGCATGGCGCTGGTCCTGTTTGCGGGGTTCGCACAATACTTTCGCGTTTTGCGCATGTCCCTTTTCGGAAAACCGGTAGCCACTTTTTCCGGGACATGCGCTAACGTGGCACGATAACGCGGCGGAGCGTCGGTCCGCCAGAGAAACGGAGCAAGCAATGAGCAGCGTTGTCGTCCAGTGCACCAACGGCATCAAGGAGGCAATGCTGGAACTGGCCCCGGCCTTCGAGCAGGCGCAGGGCGTGACCCTCAAGGTGACGTATGCCTCGACCAAGGTCCTGGTCGAGGGCCTCGATGCCGCCGGCGCCGACCTGGTGATCGTCACCGCCGAGGCGATCGACGATCTGGAAAAGCAGGGCGCGGTGAAGACCGGAAGCCGCGTCGCGGTCGCGCGCTCGGGGATCGGGGTCGCGATCCGCAAGGGCGCGCCGCGGCCCGACATCAGCACCGCCGAGGCGCTCAAGCGCGCGATGCTGGCGGCCAGGAAGGTGTCGTATTCGTCGGTCGGCGCCAGCGGCCTCTATGTCTCCAGCACGGTGATCCCGAAGCTCGGCCTCGAGGAGGCGATGAAGACGCGCGCGCTGATCCCGAAGCCCGGCGCGTTCATCGGGCCGCTGCTGGCGAGCGGCGAGGCCGATCTCGGCTTCCAGCAGATCAGCGAGCTGATGCCGGTGCCGGGCATCGAGATCGTCGGGCCGTTGCCGCCGGAGTTGCAGAAGATGACGGTGTTCACCGCCGCCGTGTGCAGCGGCGCCAAGGCGCCCGACGCCGCCAAGGCGCTCGCCGCTTATCTGGCCGCGCCGGCCGCCGTGCCGGTGATGAAGAAGCACGGGCTGGAGGCGGCGTAGGTTCACAACGAAACGATGAACGGGAGAACGTCATGGGGCTTTGGCCGAAGATCGCCGCGATTTCTGTAGCGGGAGTTCTGTGCGCAATGACGAACGCCGCGAGCGCCGCCGAGATCAAAGTGATTTCGCAGACCGCGATGCGCGAAATTCTCGAAGAGCTCGTGCCGATGTTCGAGAAATCGAGCGGCGACAAGGTCACGGTGACGTTCCACTCCGGCGCCGCGCTGCCCGCGAAGGTGCGGGAGAGCACGGACTCCGATCTGGTGGTGACGACGCCCACCGCCATCGCCGACCTGACGTCGGCCGGCCGGCTGATCGCCGGCAGCCGGATCGACTTCGTCCGTTCGGGCGCCGGGGTCGCGGTCAAGCAGGGGGCGCCGAAGCCCGACATCGGCACGGTCGAAGCCTTCAAGAACGCGCTGCTGGCGGCCAAGTCGGTCGGCATCAGCTCGGGCCCGAGCGGCGTGCATCTCAAGAGCGTGCTGGTCAAGCTCGGCATCGCCGACGCGATCAAGCCCAAGACCGTGACGCCGCCGCTCGGCGAGCGCATCGGCTCGATCGTGGCGCGCGGCGAAGCCGAGATCGGCGTGCAGCAGATCACCGAACTGCTGCTGATGCCCGGCATCGACTATGTCGGGCCGCTGCCGAACGAGCTGCAGGCGAACATCGTCTATGCGCTGGCGATTCCGGCGAGTGCGACGCATCGCGCCGCCGCCCAGGCCTTGGCGAAATTCCTGACGTCGCCCGCGGCGGTGCCGGTGATGAAGAAGCTCGGCCTGGACCCGCTGTAAGTGGCCAGGAAGGCGAAAAAGATCGCGCCGGAAAGCGTTGCGTTCCGCGCAACGGCAAGCTCGTCATCGTCAATGACACGATGCAGCGCGGCTACCGCTACGGGCTCAGCGCGCCGGTCGGCCGCAACTTCGATCCGGAATTCACGCCCGGAGCTGACGCCCGCCGAGATGCTCGCGCCTCGGCGTGTTCGGCGGCAAGTACATGACCGACTGCCGCAAGGAGTTTCCCGCGAGCTGGTTCACGCGCGCCAAGCTTTCGCCGCAGGGCCGCGACTCCGCGCTCAACTTCTTCGGCGTCGATGCCAGCCAGCCGCTGTCGGAGTGGCGGCGCAAGGGCTGGATCCATCCCGACGATCCGCGCGGCTGGTTCCAGTGGTACTGCCGCTACTACATGGGCCGCCGCATGCCGGACGAGGACCGCCGCCAGATCAAGCGCTGGAAGGCGATCCGCCGCCACGTCCGGCAGGTGCAGAAGAACTGCGAGCCGGGCGACCTCATGTGCCGCAAGCGCCAGCGCCAGGCGCTGCTGCACTGGGCCTACGACAGCCGGAAGATTTGACGGCAGTCGTGTCCGGACGCGGTGCGCTCGATGCTCTTGGGGAGACGGTTCGGGTGAGGGACCGCCAGATGATCAGTATCCTTACCCTGGCCCAGCCTCTCATGCAGCGGCGACCACCGGGCCGCGAGGCGCTCTACTCGGTCAGCGTGACACCTACCGGTGCTGCGTGATCGTATCGACCAGCGCGAGGCGCCCCTTCTTCACCTCGGCGAGCGCGCGCTTGAGCGCCGGTCCGACGTCCTGCGGCTTGTCGATCGGTCCCTCGCCGTAGCATCCCATGCGAGCGCGCCAGCGCGGCGAAATCCGGCTCCGGCCCGAACAAATCCATGCCGATATGCGCGCGCGTCTCGTCGGTGCCGCGCAGCTTCGCCATGCGGATCTGGTGCTCCCAGTCGTTGTAGTAGGCGCGGTTGTTGTGCATCACGACCAGCATCGGGATCTGGTACTTGGCCGCGACCCAGAGCGCGCCGGCATCGAACATCAGGTCGCCGTCGGGCTGGATGTCGACCACCACGCGGCCCTTGCCGCGGTGCGCGAGCGCGACGCCGAGCGAGATGCCGATCTGCGTCGAGGTGCCGAGTTCGACGCCCGGCGTGCGGTACGGCTTGTCGAAGTCCCAGAGCTTGCGCACCTGGTGCTTGAGATTGTTGGCGGTGAGCACCCAGTCTTCGTCCTTGATGACGTCCCAGACTTCGAGCGCGAGCCGCGAGAACGTGATCGGCGAGGCGTCCCAGTCCTTGCGCGCGTCCTCCTGCCACTTCGCCCAGACCTCGTCGTGGCGCTTGCCGATCGCGAGCTTGCGCTCGGCGATCTTCTTCTGAAGCCTCGCATCGCCGGCGATCCGCTCCTTGCAGATGCGGGTCAGCTCCGGAATGCCGAGCGCGGTGTCGCCGAGCGCGCGGATCGAGCACGGCTGCATCCGGCAATAGTCCATCGACCATTTGCTGATGCCGACCTCCGCGAAGCCGATCTCGACGAAATCGCAATCGGGCGGCGTCTGCGTCTCGCGGATGCGCTTGGCGTTGTTCAGTTCGGTGAGCTGCTTCTCCCAGTCCTTGACGTCGAGGCCGACCACCAGGTCGGTGTGCTTGAGCGAGGCCTTGTCCATGCTCAGGCACAGCGGATGCTTGTTCGGGAAGTTGAGCGCGTTGTTGACGTCCCAGGCCGCCGCACCGACGGTCTCGGCGAGCTCCACCATCGCCTCGAACCCGCCCGCGCGCCGTCCGGCATATTCGGCGAGCAGCATCGGGTGCTCGGCGGCGAGCAGCTTGCCGGCGATCGCCTGCAATGCGGCCGGGTCGGGCGCCATCGGCGGTCGGCGTCGCGGCGGCGCTCATGGGCGGCAGCGCAACCGGCGCGGCGAGCGGCGCCTCCTGCAAGCGCCGCGTCGTAGCACATGTAGACCGGCCCCTGCGGCTCGGTGGTCATGATCGAATAGGCGCGCGCGAAGCTTTCCGGAAAGCCCTCGACCGAGGTCGGCTGGTAGTCCCACTTGACGTAGTCGCGCACCGCGTTCCCTTGCACCAGCGCGCTGTGGGTCCAGTCGATATGCGGACGGCGTTTCGCCTCGTCCATCGGGCCGGTGGCGCCGATGATGAAGATCGGCACGCGGTCGATATAGGCGTAGTAGATCGCCATGCAGGCGTGCAGCAGGCCGACGAGGTTGTGCAGGATCACCGCCATCGGCTTGCCGGTCGCCTTGGCGTAGCCGTGCGCGATCTGCACGGCGATCTCCTCGTGATTGCACAGCATCATCGGCGGCTCGTTGCCGCCGTAATTGACCAGCGAGTCGTGCAGCCCGCGGAAGCTCGCACCCGGATTGAGCGTGATGAACGGGAAGCCGTAGCGCTTGATCAGGTCGACGATGACGTCGGACTGCCAGCCCTGGTAGTTCGCACCGGTGTACGGCCCGCGCCCGGCTTCTTCTTGCATCGTTTCATCCTCTTCGACTTTTGATTTTAGCGGCGACCGCACCGCACGCCCCCTCTCCCGCTTGCGGGAGAGGGTGGCGAGCGAATGCGAGCCGGGAGAGGGAACTTTGCGCGATGACCTCTTAGTGCCCTCTCCCCAACCCTCTCCCGCAAGCGGGAGAGGGGGCACACCGCGCTTGCGGCTAAGTCACCGATTCACAACACTCAATTCCGAATATACCCCGCCGCCTTGTCGGCCACCGCCTTCGGCGTCCGGTAGATCTCCTGCACCAGCCGCTGGACCTCCTCGCCGGTGACCGGCGTGATCTCGAGCTGCGCCTTGTTGGCGTCGGCGAGAAACTCCGGATCGCTCAAGGTCCGGTCGAACGCGCGCCGCAGCGCGTCGGCGCGCTCCTTCGGTACGT
>CAVVON010000029.1:0-99390 GCA_963749815.1 uncultured Alphaproteobacteria bacterium
GCATTTCTACCTCCGTTCAATGAAGGCAGCTTCACCGTCAATGTGCTGTTCAACCCCGGCGTATCGCTGTCTGAGTCGAACCGAGTCGGCCGTGTCGCTGAGCGACTGATCCTTGAAGTCCCCGAGGTTAAGACGGTGGGGCGGCGTACCGGGCGCGCGGAACTTGATGAGCACGCCGAAGGCGTCCACTACTCAGAAATCGACGTCGACCTTAAAACCTCATCGCGACCGAAGACCGAGATACTTGCCGACATCCGCGCACGGCTTGCGGTACTGCCGCTGTCAATCAATATCGGTCAGCCGATATCGCATCGCCTCGATCACATGCTGTCCGGCGTGCGAGCTGAAATTGCACTGAAACTCTTTGGCGATGATCTCGACACATTACGGAGCACAGCCGAAGACTTAAGGCGACGACTAGCCGCGATTCCAGGCTTGACCGACCTGCAAATCGAAAAGCAGGTTCGCATACCCCAGCTTGAAATCCGCGTCGACTACGGACGGGCTGCGCTGTACGGGGTCCAACCCGGCGCGGTGGTAGAGCAGCTCAGCCGCCTCTCCAGCGGGCGGGTGGTTAGTCGCGTCGTTGATGGCTACCGGCGCTTTGATGTGGTGATGCGGCTGCCTGATTCCTCCCGCACCACAGAGCGCCTTGGCGATCTCCTTTTGGAGACGCCGGCCGGCTGGATACCGGCTAGGCAGATCGCGGAGATCAAGGAGACGGATGGCCCCAATCAAATCCTACGGGAAAACGGTCGCCGCCGCCTCGTGGTGCTCGCCAACAGCGACGGCACCACCGACGTGGCGAAGATCGTGCAGGCGATGCGCGAGGAGATACGAAGCGTCCGCCTGCCCGAAGGTTATTTCACAAGCCTCGAAGGCACCTTTCAGTCGCAGGAGCAGGCAAGCCGCACTATCGGCCTTCTGTCCATTGTGTCGCTCTCCATAATCTTTGTGATCCTCTTCAGCCGCTATCGTTCGATCGCGTTGGCGCTGATCATCATGGGAAGCATACCGCTCGCGTTGATTGGCTCCGTCGCCGCGTTGTGGCTTGCGGGCCAGCCGCTGTCGGTCGCCAGCATGATCGGCTTCATCACGCTGACAGGCATCGCCGCCCGAAACGGCATTCTGAAGATCAGTCACACCATCAACCTGTCCCTGCATGAAGGCGTGGCGTGGGGAGATGAGTTGATCATACGCGGGAGCCTTGAGCGTATGACGCCCGTGCTCATGACGGCACTCTCAGCCGGGGTCGCACTATTGCCTTTGCTTATCGATGCATCTACGCCCGGCAAGGAAATCCTGCACCCCGTGGCGGTGACAATTTTCGGCGGACTGATCAGCGCCACACTTCTGGACGCTTTCCTCACCCCCATCCTGTTTCTAAAATTCGGGAAAGCGCCGATCGAGCGCCTGCGCAAACCCGCCCAAACCGAGCCGAACTCGCGAGATGCGAAAATCTCAGCAACAGAAACCTACTAATCCGCCAAGAGTAAGGAGAGACTCCAATGAACCTAAGAACGCTTCTAACCGTTAGCGCAATGATCGTTGCACTGCCGGCGTTTGCCCATGACGTGGCGAACGGCCCTCACGGGGGGCGCGTCGTTGAGGCAGGCGACTATCACGTCGAATTGGTTGCAAAAGAAAGCCTCATCGAGGTTTTTCTGACGGATACTGGCGATAAGCCGGTCACACCGGCCGGATTCAAAGGTGTGGCAATCCTGGTGATCGGCGGAAAAAGCGCTCGCGTCGCGTTGGAAGCAACGGACGACACCAGGCTTTCTGGAAAGGCGGCAAGTGCCCTCCCAACTGAGCCGAAGGGCGTGGTCCAGATCACCACACCTGGCGGCAAGACCACACAGGCCAAGTTCAACTGAAACACTTCAACCAAGAAGAAGGAGACAAACAGCGGCAGTACCCGAGCGCATGCCAGCGTTGTCGAGATCACGAATTTCAGTTGGCAGCGGGACGACGTTCGCAATGCGGCTCCGGACCGTTTGACCCACGGCATTTCTAGATCGGCCAGATTCGCGGAAGGTCCATTATGTAATATTCGTTGCGCCGAATATGACCTAGCCACTTGCGAAAACCGATGGCGGTTGAACGGTAACCGGCTTTGCCTAAGAGCCGTTCCGAGAAGTTCTTGAATCGAATGAATCTGATGTGATTCATTGATGGGCGCTTGATTCTCGATGGAGCGCCCGATGTGGAAGCCTGCACACCGCGTTGCCGCGGATCGCAATGGACTTCGTTACCCGAGCGATTTGACTGCTGCCGAATGGGCGATTGTGGAGCCCATGATCCCACCCGCACGACACGGTGGTCGCAAACGCTCGGTGAACGTCCGTGAGGTGCTGAACGGGATCTTCTATGTGCTTTGGACCGGCTGCCAATGGAAGGCTCTGCCGAAGGACCTGCCGCCGAAGAGCACGGTTTACGACTATCTGGAACTATGGAACTGGGACGGTACGTTGGAGCGCATCCACCATGCCCTCTACGTTGCGGTGCGCGAGCAGGCGGGACGTGAAGCCAGCCCAACGGTGGCGATCATCGACTCACAAACCGCAAAGGGCGCTCAAAAAGGGGGTCTTGGCTTGATCCTTCGGGCTACGACGCGGGCAAGAAGGTCAAGGGTCGCAAGCGGCACATCCTGGTCGACACACTGGGCCTCTTGTTGAACGTTGTCGTTCATCCGGCCGATGTTCAGGACCGTGACGGCGCTTTCCTGCTGTTGCGCCGATCGCGACGACTGTTCCCTTTTATCAAGCGCATCTTTGCTGACGGTGGCTACGCCGGGAAGAAGATGGCGCTTGTTGTCTGGCGCACCGGTGCGTGGAGACTGGAGATCGTGAAGCGGACCGACGTTGCCGGCTTCGAGGTCCTGCCCAAACGATGGATTGTTGAAAGAACGCTCGCTTGGATCAGTCGCAACCGCCGCCTGGCTCGTGACTTCGAGCGTTACGCCACAACCGTTGCCGCATTCGTCCGAATTGCAATGATCCGCATCATGCTCAAGCGGCTTGCTGTAAACGCCTCGTCATGAATCCAAACTTCTCGGATGGGCTCTAAGCGGCTGTCATCCAAACCGGGTGCAGGCCAACTGGCCGTGGTCTGCGGACGGTTGATCTCACCTTCTAGGCAGATTTCACTCTGCCTTGAGCCCGATACTTTGATGCTGCCCCTGTCCCTTCCGAAAATTCTATCCACGCGGTCTTGGCAAGTTAAGGCGGAATCAGCGCATTCTGTTTCACGATGTTTGCCCTGATTCGGCTGCTCGTTGCGCTCGTCTCCAACCGGTTCAAGTCGCCGCGCCGCCTTGAAATCGAGAACCTGTATCTGCGCCATCAGCTTGATGTCGCACTGAGACGGACACCGCGGCGCCTTCGGCTGGACGGGGCCGATCGAGCGCTGCCGGTCTGGATGACATGGCTCTGGCCAAATCTGCTCAACCTGTCTCAAGTCGTTCAACCGGACACGATCCTGCGCTGGCATCGAGCAGGGTTTCGAGCCTATTGGCGCTGGAAATCCCGCAAGCGACCGGGCCGGCCTAGGATTACCCGTGAGCTACGCGATCTAATTGGACAAATGAGCAGAGAGAACCGCCTCTGGGGCGCGCCGCGCATCCATGGCGAGTTGCTCAAGCTTGGTTTTGACGTCGCCGAGTCGACGGTCTCCAAGTACCTGATCCGGCACCGCGGGCCACCGTCACAAAGCTGGCGAACGTTCCTGCGCAACCATGCAGACGCGATCGCGGCAATTGATCTTTGCGTAGTTCCGACACTGACATTTGAGCTTCTATTTGTTTTCCTTGCGATCGGCCACGGTCGACGCCGACTGCTCTGGTTTGCGGTGACCCGCCATCCGACCGCGGAGTGGCTGGCGCGGCAGATCATCGAAGCCTTCCCGTGGGATACGGCGCCGACCTACGTGATCCGCGACAATGATCGTTCCTATGGAGAACTTTTCACGGCTCGGCTGCGAGCGATGGGAATTCGGGATCGCCCGATAACGCCGAGGTCGCCTTGGCAGAACGCGTACGTGGAGCACCTGATCGGGACGCTGCGGCGCGACTGCTTGGATCACATCCTGATCATTGGTGAAGCGCATTTGCTACGTGTTCTGATCACCTACTCCACACATCGACAGTTTCTTGCTCAAGATATGCGAGGATGTCGTCATACGCTTTGCCACGCCCCCAGCGATTAAATTTAGTGGGACGCATAGCATCTTGATTGTTTCTCAAGCAGAAGTCGGCCGCTACGACAGCGAGCCTTGAAAGGCCATCGCGACTTCGTAGGACGCGAACTTTGACCTCAGGTCCCGGCCAGTCCAAAGTAAATCTCATTTCAAAATTCTTGGAACCGGCAGTCGCCTTATTATCGGCGTAGCGGTCGTGATTTCCGGGTAACAAAAAATGAGCCCGTACCCCACCCCGCAATGTCGGCCGTCTCTGATTATTTACGTACGCGGTCTGTGGCGTTGAGTAGATATAATTGTAGACTTCCTTGAGGTCATCTGCACGACCAGTTGTACCCAGATCGCCAGAGATAACGGCAAGGTCGAACCGACCCCGACGATTATAGATAAAACGCGCCGCATTCTCTGCAACCTCGTCCGAGTAACTAGCCGGATAGAAAGACATCTGCCCACGGGAAAAGTGTCTCAGAGTGGAAATTGGCGAACGTTTGAATAGCCGAATCCAGTTCTGGCGGTTCGGCTCAGTACAAAAATGAAGGTCAGAAATATGCAAGATTCGAAAACGCGCCACAGGTCTACCCTAAATCATTCAAGAACTTCGGCAGGCTCCCATTCGTCCTCGATACCAGCCTCAGGCTTCGTGACTAATTCAAACTGGTCATTGCGATAAGTCACGTCACCCCAACTTCCGCCGAGCTTTCCACCATAGGAAAGATACTGAGCTAACTCTTTGTAGAGCAGCGAGAAGAACTCCGTGTTCTCGTCTGGCTGAAATCTGAATTCGATCTAATATTTGATATTGCACCCCAAGCGCGAAACGGCCAGCTGAACCTACCGCTTTGTAATTTTCAATTCCATGACGCTCTCTGTTTCCGATAATCGAAAACATGCGTCTAAGTTTAATTGAGAATACGCGCGCGAGTTCGTCGGTAGTTTGGCCCTCCCAAACCTCACGAGGGTGATTGAACCGCGCATTGCGACGGGCTTCGGCCCGATGGGCCTCTAATCCCCGACGCCAAAAAGCGACAAGACTGGCACTAGGCATGAAGTCAGAAGGAGGTTGCGGTACCGGCAAAGTTATAGGCTCGACGCGAGCTACACTATGCCCATGTGCCTCCACGCGAACGCGAGCTGCTTCGGGTACAATCCAATTCCGATGTCTCGGCGAGCGGGATTCGACCCCGAGCTCGGCTCGCACAAGCTTGGCGGACCAGAGATGATCCAATGCGGCTTCCACGAGAACCACATAAGTTTCAATCACGTGACTTACCGGTGGTCTAGCGAACGAATCTGCTTGAATATCCGAAAACGTCCCTTCGAGCTTGCCCAAGTCTGCTGAAATGGTTCCCACAACGACGTGTCCCGAACGAGAACGCTTCGCACGACCGAGCGCAGACTTGTCCCAATAGAGACCACGCGATTTACCGAAGTAACCGATATGCGCGCCCTTCAGGCGGCTGAGTGCCAAGTCATCGCTCACGCTATCGCCCTCCCCTCTTGAAGAGGACGGGAGCCGAAAGAACATTTGGTTTTTGCAGCGTTTCCAACTTGGATTGAGCGTCCTCTACAGTCTTCCGCAAAGCTTTCAGTGAGCTCTCATCGAGCTGAAAAACGAGATCCTTTCTCGACGGATCATCAGAAGTCCGTCGTGATCCTAAACTAAATCATTGGTATAAGGCCACGGATTGCGCCGTAGCTGGCCGCAAAGTCTGGTCGAAGATCAACAAGGGAAGCGAACCCCGTCGCAGAATCGAAAATCCCGCCCGGAGGCGGCAAATCTTCGCCCAAGATTCGATCTTCGGATTAGGTGCTGTCAACTCTTTCAACCTGTTAGCGAGGAGCCTTTTGGAGTTGACGTTCAGTTCAACCTCATCGAATTGGTCAACGAATTGGTCGAATATTTCCTGTGACAACACATTGGGAGCGAGGCTCGACACCCGATCGACCAAGAACGAAATTGCGCTCAACAGCAGCGCAGTGGTCTCGGGTGAGACATCGAGCACCCGCGCCAACCGTTCGCAACGTTCCGCGTCGGTATCGAACGCGAATTCAGATTCTATGTCGCTCTTCAAGCTATTGAATGCTTCGTCTGACAACGAGCCAACTTGCGAGAGCAACATCTCCAACGAACTTGTCGGGACGATATCAGGGGGCTGACTGGTCATTGGACGATACCTACGTGACGCGCCCGTGCGTGCCGTTTGAAGGCACATTGCAGCCTGCACATGGCCGGTTTGCGAAGTGGAGCGGCCGTTTGGCGAAAAGCAAACAGCTGCAACGGGTGCGCTTTGCATCACGGCGGGTCACGCCGCGCAACACATATGCAAGAACGCCACGCAACGCCAGCCCCTCGCCGCGATCATAATTATAAAGCGTAAATCTTCGTTGAAACGAGCCAAGATTTTGAAATTGTTGGTTTTTTCTGGCCGCGCCCCATAAGACCTCTCGCAAGTTCAAGCAATCGCCTTTGCCCAAAGCATCCAATATGCAGAAAATGGACTAGGGAACCCCATCGAACGCTCCAATCATTGACCTGCTCCCCAATTGCCCGCGTCCACATGGAAATTGGTTCGCGATGAGCAACGCTCCACCACATCGCCTGACTTGATCCGGCACCGTTTCCTTCGCCCTGCAAGGAGGGAGCCCCTAATCACGCCCGCCGCCGCCGCGGCGCGGGACGGCAAGCGCGGCGAAGTCGAACGCGCGTTCACTTCGGAAGCCCCACCAGATCTTGACCATTGCAGGCCATAACCGATTCACTGATCGACCACGCGGGCTCTCCCGACGCCGCCCGTCCCTCTGCCTCAAACTCAGCGGCGCTTGGCTTTCCACACTCGTGGAGCCGGTTTTTGAATTGAGCCTCGTTGGTAAAGCCCCCGCACTTGTACAAGGCATCGCGCGTGGCCCGCACTGCCGTCTCGGCCGCTTCGTTCGCGGCGTCGATACCTTCAAGCCGCGCGAGGTCCGCCGCGTGGTTCTTTTCCAAAAAGCCTTGCACTAAGTGCGAAAGGGCCTCCGGAGCGACGGCGTGCACAACGGGCGGGACAGTCACGAGACTGGCAAGCACGCGCGGATCGTTGGCGGCTATGGCAATCTTTTAAGGATGTTGTAATCGCCCGAGGGCTGCCCGGATCTCGGGCGCTGCAGTGTCATTCTTCCAGGGCTCGAAAGCGCCCTGCTCAAGCTTCGCCCGTTCCGCTTTTCGTTCTTGCCTGGAGCGTTGCACCCCCTGCACAGAAAGCGAATGTCGCTTCGCAAGCTTGGCCAAGTCGGCGCGAGTGTTGTCGGTTAGTGCACGCTCGTGGTACAGGCGTCGCCCCAACGCGTCAGCAACATTGATGCGCGCCGTCTTGCCGCGTATTCGAAAACATCGCTTTCAGTGTTGCATCGAAATCCTCCCTAATCACCGATACAATGAAGAAGGCCAAACTCAAGTTCGGCGTAGCCTGCTAAGAGGCGACCAATAATCGCCGCTTCACCCGGAAAGCGGTGAAACGCCCATTGCAGCAACTCCGCTAGAGGCTCCATAGCCCCGGGCAAAACTTGATTTCGCGTACACAACCGGAGTACACACGTTTCGCAGATTGCAGGAAATTACTCAATAAAATCAATGTGCGGTCACACTCCTAGCAAATCTCGGCGCTCCGACCACCCCTCTCAACGCTCAAATCCCCATGCGAAAGCGCGTCATGATGACGATGATCGCGACCTGCATCGTGCCTTGCGCCGCGACCGCATAGAAATACCGGTTCATCCAGCGGCTGATCTTGCCCAGGTCCGGGCTTGTCCTTCTGCAATTCGAGGCAGACGAAGACGTTGACCGGGGTGAGAAATCCAAGCCCCTGGATGGTCATCAGCGTGACCAGCACCAGCGCCGCGGCGACCCAGCCGTAGGCCGGCCAGTCGAGCGCCGTATAGCCGAGCGCGACCGCCAGAAACCAGCCGGTCGTGCCGGAAATAATGGACACGGTCGGCATCAGAAACAGGGTGCGCGGCGTCAGCCGCCCGACGATGTCGCGGCGCGCGGATAAGTCGAGCCGCCGCAGGATCGGGCCGAGCACAAATCCCATGAACAGATCGACGCCGGTCCATAGCAGGCTGGAGAAGACGTGAACGAAGTTGAGCAGCCAGAGATTGCCGACGACGATCACGGCGGTCATCGCGGCCAGCGCCGCCAGCGACCACCACACATAGGGCCAGCGAATAATGCCTGCCGGCGTCGCGGAATCCACGGCTGTCATGCCGACAGTATATCGCGTCGCCCGCACGGAACGGAGCCGCATCCGGGCCGCATTTCCGATCGGCATTCCACGCACCTTGCCTTGCTCTATGCGGGTGACCGAATGCGAAATCCGGAAAATAATCCTTGACTCTTCCCTAGGACTAAATACACAATGCGCCATCCTGCTCGCTGAGGGGCGCCTTCCGGAGGCGATCCAAGGGCGGAGCAGGATGCGGCGCCCGCGGGCTGGCTACGCAAGCCGGCACCCGGGCGGCCCCGGGGCTCCGCCCGCTGGCCACTACGAGCCGGCTGCGAGGAGCTCGCTGACGGACGAGGAGCAAAACCTCGCCGAAAGCGCGGCCCGGGGCCGAGTGACCGTCCAGAGCGGGCGGTAGCGCAGCCGCGGTGGAGCGTCGGGCGGCGGTGCGTCCCCTCACCGGGGCGCTCGCGTCGCAGGACGCGGACAGAAGACTGGTGCGCCGCCCGGCGCTCCACCTCCCCTCGCGTTTTTCGCGGGGGGCCGACTCGCAAAACTCGGGCGCATCGCGCCGCGAGAACGATGGCGTTTGTCCTTGGCGCCTGCGGCCCTCTCGCTGCCTCGCCGCGCATCGTTTATCGTCGCCCATCGGAGCGAGCCATGACGCAAAAGCCAGAAGACCCCGGCGAATCCCCGATCGTGACGCGACGCAACCTGCTGCAAGCGGGGGCGGCGGCGGCCGCCTCCCTTCCGGCCGGCAAAGCATCGGCCGCACAGCCCCTCAGCCCGGTGATGGCGGCGCTCAGCGCCTACATGAGCGCGGCGCGCGAGCGCGCGCTGCCCGACGCCGTGGTCGAGAAGACCAAGCATCACGTGCTCGACACGTTCGCCGCCATGATCTCGGGCGCCGACCTGATCCCCGGCCGCGCCGCGATCGCGTTCGCCAAGAGCCACGGCGGCAAGCACGTCGCGACCGTGGTGGGTTCCGACCTGCTCGCCGGCCCGATCGACGCCGCGCTCGCCAACGGCGTGCTGGCGCATGCCGACGAGACCGACGACTCGCATGCGCCCTCGCTGTCGCATCCGGGCTGCGCGGTGGTGCCCGCCGCGCTCGCGGCCGGCGAGGAGGCCCAGCATCGGCGGCATGCATTTCCTGCGCGCGGTCGCGCTCGGCTACGACATCGGCCCGCGCGTCACCATGTGCCTCGGCGTGCCGGCGCTCTCGCGCGAGCGGCATCTGAGCACCCACAGCATCGCCGGCGTGTTCGGCGCGGCGGCGGCCGCCGGCTGCGCGGCCTCGCTCGACGCCCAGCAGATGCGCTGGCTGCTCGACTACACCGCCCAGCAGTCCGCCGGCATCGCCGCCTGGCAGCGCGACAGCGAGCACGTCGAGAAGGCGTTCGTGTTCGGCGGCATGCCGGCGCGCAACGGCGTCACCTCGGCGCTGCTGGTGCGCGCCGGCTGGACCGGCATCGACGACATCTTCTCGGGGCCGGACAATTATTTCCTGCGCCTACCCGCCGCGCAACGACCTCGCCCTGCTCACCGACAAGCTCGGCGAGCGCTACGAGATCATCCGCACCAACATCAAGAAGTGGACGGTCGGCTCGCCGATCCAGGCGCCGCTCGACGCAATCGAGATTCTGCAGAAGCGCCGGCCGTTCGAGGCCGACGAGGTTCGCAAGGTGACCATCCGGCTCGGCACCCGCGAGGCGTCGGTCGTCAACAACCGCGACATGCCCGACATCTGCCTGCAGCACATGGTCGCCGTCATGCTGATGGACAAGACCGTGTCGTTTCATGCCGCCCACGACGTGGCGCGCATGCAGGATGCGGCGGCGCTGCGCCAGCGCAGCAAGGTCGAGGTCGTGCCGGATGCCGAACTTGAAAAGGTGGTGCGGCAATCGATCGTCACCGTCGCGCTCGCCGACGGCGCCGAACTGACCGAGCACGTGCGCGCGGTGCGCGGCACCGCCGACAATCCGATGCCGCGCGCCGAGGTGGTGTCGAAATGCCGCGACCTGATCGCGCCGGTGCTGGGCGCGCCCAAGGCCGAGGCGCTGATCGAGGCCGTGTTCGCGCTCGAACGGCTCGGCAATATCCGCGAGCTGCGGCCGCTGCTGCAGCCGAGCGGCTAGGCGTTAGCGCGCGTGCGCGACCTTGGTGCGCTTGCCGCGGGCGTTGACGGCCTGCGGGGCCGCCTGCTGCGCGTCGGCCACGGCAGTGGTGCCGGTGCGCTTGGTGCGCAGCGCCATCGCCACGCCGTGCCAGTTGCCGCCGGGCTGGATGTGCGCCGGATCGTAGCCGGGCATCGGCCGCGACAGGCCGTAGCGGGCGCCGTTGCGGTCGACCCAGCGCCACACCGCGTTGTGGTCGCCGTCGGCGTTGATGATGTCGGCCGCCCGGCCGTCGCCGTAGCCGCCGGTGGCGCGCGAGCCGCCGTGCAGCGAATTGCCGGTCGCGGCCTTGAGGCCGGCGGCGATCGACTGCCGGTAGTCGTCGCGGAACGCGCTCAGCATGGTCCAATTGACGCCGGCCTCGTCCATCGCCTTGCCGGCGTGATAGAGCTGCTCGCGGAAATCCTTGTTCATGCCGCCGATCACGTAGTCCTTGATCGACATCTTGACGCGCTTGGCGGCGGCCGGATCCTTCCAGGTGAAGTCGCCGGAGCCGTCCTTCTTGATCGGCGAGCGCTGGTAGACTTCCCAGAGATACTCGTCGACTTCCTCCTGCGGCGTGAGCGCGCGCTTCGACCGGCGGCGCGCGGCTCGGACGGCTCGGCATACGCGCATTGCCGCGACTTTCGCCACGACGGTCGTCGCTTCGGCGGGCGCGGCGGCGGAGCCCCGGCAACGACCCGGTGACATCAACCTCTTCGCGCGCGGCTTCGATCGGCGCCAGCGCGAGCATGCCCGACGAGGTGGTCATCGCCTCCCACTCGATCGCGGCCTGCGCGCCGATATTGTCGGGAATTGCCTTCGGCGCCGGCACCAGCCGCGCCGGCAGCGAGGCGAGCTGATAGGACGATGCCGCCGCCACCTGGTAGGTGCGCTGCGGCGGCGTAGGCTCACGGTCGCCCGCGACCCAGCCGCCATCGCGCGGTGTTGGAAACGGCGACGAATTGGCGAGCGGCAGCGCCACGAAGAACACCGACGCACCGCACAGCAATCCAGCCACGATGATCGCAGAACCCGAAACGCGATCGCGACCGATCGCGCGGTATGACGTCCGCATTATCCCCACCCCCCGGTAGAGTTTTCAGCCGCAAAGGCTCGCGTGCGGGCTGGGCCGGATTGAGGCGAAGCCGCCACAAATGCTGCTTAACTGGGCTCAACGTTACCGAGGCGTTAACCGGAATTTGGCGCGAAAGAACTTGGCGCGAAAGAACTTGGCGCGAAAAACGCCGCGAGCAAATTCAATGCTGCTCGTTGAGCACCGCATCGAGGAGCTTGCGGCATTCGCTGAGCTCGTGCAGCGCATCGTTGAGCTTGCGCACGTCCTCCGCCGGCAGTCCGCGCGGCGCCGGCAGCGGCGATGGCCGCGCCACCATCGACGGCTCGATGCGCGGCTCGGCGCGCTCGCTCTGGCTCGCGCGGCGGCGGAATGAGCGAGGACGGAATGAGCGAGGCAGGACTGCGCGGCGCCGGCACCTCGGCCTCCTCGTCGGCGGTGTCGTCCGGCGGCCGTTGCGCCGGCTGCGGGGCGCCGGGCTGCCAGACCTCCTGCACGAAGCCGATCCCCTGCTCGCGCAAGCAGCCGCTGCACGCCGCGGATGGTGTAGCCCTCGCCGTACAGGAGATGCCGGATGCCGCGCAGCAGGTCGACGTCCTCGGGCCGGTAGTAGCGCCGGCCGCCGCCGCGCTTGAGCGGCTTGATCTCGTGGAACCGGCTCTCCCAGAACCGCAGCACGTGCTGCGGCACGTCGAGCTCGTCGGCCACTTCGCTGATGGTGCGGAATGCGTCCGGCGCCTTGTCCACCGTCGCGCTACTCCCCTGCCGCGGTCAGGATCAGTCTTCTTTCGCCGTGATCGGCTCGTTGTTGATGCGCTGCTTCAGAATGGCCGACGGCTTGAACACCATCACCCGGCGCGGCGAGATTGGAACTTCCTTGCCGGTCTTGGGATTGCGCCCAATTCGCTGGCCTTTCTTGCGCACCACGAACGAACCGAAGGACGAGAGCTTCACGGTCTCGCCCCGCTCCAGGCAATCGGTAATTTCCTTAAGCACCAGTTCCACCAACGACGCCGATTCGGTGCGCGACAACCCTACCTTCTGGTAGACTGCCTCGCACAGATCGGCGCGTGTGACCGTTTTTCCCGCCATCGACCAGCCCCATTCAAGGCGAGCGTTAGTATCTCTCTGAATTATCAGACGATATTAGCTTGGGGAGGGGCGGTCAACGGGGCTGGGGGGCGAGATTTGGGGCCTTTGGCTACCACCGCAGCAGGACCGAGCCCCAGGTGAAGCCGCCGCCCATGGCCTCCAGCATGACCAGATCGCCCCGCTTGATCCGGCCGTCCGCCACCGCCACCGAGAGCGCAAGCGGGATCGAGGCCGCCGAGGTATTGCCGTGGCGGTCGACCGTCAGGACCACCTTTTCGGGCGCCAATCCGAGCTTTTTGGCGGTGTCGTCGATGATCCGCTTGTTGGCCTGATGCGGCACGAACCAGTCGATGTCGCCGGCGGTGTAGCCGGTCGCCTTGAAGGCGTCCTCGATCACGTCCGACACCATGGCGACGGCGTGCTTGAACACCGCCCGGCCCTCCATGCGCAGATGGCCCACGGTCTGGGTCGAGGACGGGCCGCCGTCGACATAGAGCTTGCTCTTGTGGCGGCCGTCGGAGCGAAGGTGCGAGGTCAGGATGCCGCGGTCCTCGCGCGTGCCGGGCTGCATCTGCGCGTCGAGCACGACCGCGCCCGCGCCGTCGCCGAACAGCACGCAGGTGGTGCGGTCCTGCCAATCGAGGATGCGCGAGAACGTCTCCGCGCCGATCACCAGCGCGCGCTTGAACGAATTGGTTTTCAGCAGACCGTCCGCGGCCGCCAGCCCGAACACGAAGCCCGAGCACACCGCCTGCACGTCGAAGGCCGCGCCGTGGGTGATGCCGAGCCCCGCCTGCACGCTGACGGCGCTGGCCGGAAACGTGTTGTCGGGCGTGGAGGTCGCGAGCACGATCAGATCGATCGATTGCGCGTCGACGCCTGCGGCCGCGAGCGCGGCGCGCGCGGCCGCAATCGCCAGGTCGGAGGTGGTTTCGCCTTCCGCCGCGATGTGGCGCTCGCGGATGCCGGTGCGCTGGACGATCCACTCGTCCGTCGTGTCGACCATCTTCGCCAGTTCGGCATTGGTGAGGGTCCGGCTCGGCAGGTAGCTGCCGCAGCCCAGCACCACAGACCGCATGATGCTCACAATGCCGCTCCCCCGACGAGCCGCGGCGGCTCGGTATTTTGCGGTCGCGCGAGCGAGCGGCCGATCTTGGCCAGCAAGTCGTGACGCACGAGGTTGTAACCGACCTCGATGGCGTTGGCGAAGCCCTCGGGATCGGTGCTGCCGTGGCTCTTGATGACGATGCCGTTGAGGCCGAGAAAGACGCCGCCGTTGAACTTGCGCGGATCCATCCGGCTGGACAGCGCGCGGAACGCGCGGCGCGCGAACAGATAACCGAGCTTGGTCGCCCAGGTCTTGGCGAGCTCTTCCTTGAGAATATGGCTGAGCTGGCGCGCGGTGCCTTCCGCCGCCTTGAGCGCGATGTTGCCGGTGAAGCCTTCGGTCACGACGACGTCCACGGTCCCCTTGCCGATGTCGTCGCCTTCGACAAAGCCGACGTATTGAAATTGCGGCCATTGGCCCTCGCGCAGAAGCCGGCCGGCCTCGCGCACCTCTTCGAGCCCCTTGACCTCCTCGACACCGATATTGAGCAAACCCACCTTCGGCCGCTCGATGCCGAGCATGCTCCTGCGCCATGGCGCTGCCCATCAGCGCGAGATCGACCAGATGGCGGGCATCGGCGCCGATCGAAGCGCCGAGGTCGAGCACGATCGCGCGCCCATTCAACGTGGGCCAGACCGCCGCGATGGCGGGCCGCTCGATCTCGGCCATGGTCTTGAGCCCGAGCTTGGCCATCACCATCAGCGCGCCGGTATTGCCGGCCGAGACCGCGACGTCGGCCTCCTTGCGCTTGACCGCGTCGATGGCGAGCCACATCGACGACTTCCAGCGGCCCTTGCGCAACGCCTGGCTCGGCTTGTCGTTCATCGCGACCGCGATCTCGGTGTGGATGAGCCGCGAGGCGGCCCTGAGCGCCGGACAGGCATCGAGCAGCGGCTCGACCACCGTCTTGTCGCCAAACAGCAGGAATTCCATATCGTCATGGCGCGCGAGCGCGCATTCAGCCCCCGGCACGACGACCGCCGCCCCATAGTCTCCACCCATGGCGTCGAGCGCGATACGGATTTTTTGGGGCATGAATTGACCTTATCGCGAAGGCCGCGGGCAAAAAAGGGGGCGGACCAATCAGTTCCCCTCCCTGGCCGGGCCCTTTTTCAGCGCCGCAAGGGCGGCGAAAGGATGCGTCCCCTCGTCGTCCTCCTTGCGCGGCGCCTCGAACACCACCCCCGGCTTGCGGGGATAGGGATCGAGCGCCAGCAGCAGGAATTCGGTCGCAATGGCGCCGAGATCGACGGTGCCGTCGATCAGCGGTTCCGGCCCGTCGCCGTGCTCGGCGCCGCCCGCCTTGGCGAACGGCACGGCGTCCGGCGTAAAAATAATGTCGATGTCCTCCTCGACCTCGTTGTCGACCGGTTCGAGCGTAACCACGCAGGTCTGCCCCACCGTCGCCGACACCCGGCCGGTGACGTGCAGGCCGTCACGGCCGTGCAAGGTGACGTCGAACTCGGCTGCGAGCCGCGGCACGGCGCGCAGCCCGGCGAGGTCGGCGATCGCCGCACGCGCGCGCTCATCCGCCACGAGATCGAGATGCTTGCCCTCCTCGGGCACGTCGGTGATCGCGAGCGGCATGCTCCAGGGCGGCTTCACGGGGCTTTCGTTTTTGCGCCTGGTCATCGCTCACATCCTCGCGCCTTCGGCGCCAGCGGCGAGTTCGATGCCGTCCGGATCGGGAAAAGGAGCCTCGCCCCGCATGAAGGCCGTATCCTCCGCATGCGCAAGCAAGCCCGCCGCGGCACGCATATAGGCGGCAAGGCGCTGAGCGCCAAGCGCCGGGGCCGCCCCGGCGAAGACGGTGCGGTCGAGCGCCGCCGCCAGCGGACCATCGCCCGGCCCCGTGAGCGCCTCCCGGTAGGCCGCCTGCCGGCCGTAGAAGGCCTCGCCGATCCGGCGCATCTTCTTGGGCACGGTCAGGTCCCCCACCCCCATTTCGCGCATGCTGGCGTCCATGTCCTCGCAGAAGGCGTCAAACAGCCCCTGGCCGAGCCGGCGGAGGCCGGCGCTCCCGCCCTCCAGCCGGCCAAGAACCAGGACCGTATGGAGCGTAACCATCTCAAACCGCCCGTCGACGGTGTCCGGAACCCCGTAGGAGCGGTAAAAAGCCGCCTGGCGCGCCTGCGCCACGATCATGCCATAGAGCGAGGCGATGGTGGCAGACCGCGAAGAGCGGCGAAACAGGTGCAATATCATCGGGATAGCTCAGAGCCCGAACGGTTGGTCGAGGGCATGGTTGCGGAGTGGCGCTGCCCAGTACGTCAACGTATGATCGAATGCAACTGAGGATGGGGATCCCAAGCCGCATGTCTTGTTCGCGTCCGGAGCACGGCCGGTGGTTGACTGCCGCCAGGACCGCGTCGGTCCTGCTGGCGCTCAGCGTACTGCTCGGCGGCTGCTTCCTCGGCGAAACCTACCAGCGCGGCTACATCGTGCCGGAGGGTGCGCTCGAGCAGTTGCCGATCGGGTCGAGCCAGGAGCAGGTGCTGATCGTGCTCGGCACGCCCTCGACGGTCGCAACCGTGAGCGGCGAGGCCTTCTATTACATCTCCCAGCGCACCGAACGCGGCGCCTACTTCCTGCACCAGGACGTGGTCGACCAGCGGGTGATCGCGGTCTACTTCGACAAGAGGCGGCGCGTCGAGCGGCTCGCCAATTACGGCCTCAAGGACGGCAAGGTGTTCGACTTCGTGAGCCGCACGACGCCGACCACCGGCAAGGAAGTCACCTTCATCAACGCCATGTTCAAGATGTTCTAGACGCACGCGTAGGCCGGACAACAAAAAACCCCGCGGCAAGCCGCGGGGTTTTTGCTTCTTGGTGCCGGTCCGCTCAGTGCGCCAGCGTGGCCAACAGCAGCAGCGCGACGATATTGGTGATCTTGATCATCGGATTGACCGCCGGCCCCGCCGTATCCTTGTACGGATCGCCGACGGTGTCGCCGGTCACCGCCGCCTTGTGCGGCTCCGAACCCTTGCCGCCGTAATGACCGTCCTCGATGTACTTCTTGGCGTTGTCCCAGGCGCCGCCGCCCGAGGTCATCGAGATGGCGACGAAGATGCCGGTGACGATCACGCCGAGCAGCATGGCGCCGACCGCCGAGAAGCCGGCGGCCTTGCCGACCGCACCGCCGCCCGCGACCCAGTAGATGACGAAGTAGACCACGATCGGCGACAGCACCGGCAGCAGCGAGGGGATGATCATCTCCTTGATCGCCGCCTTGGTGAGCAGGTCGACCGCCTTGCCGTAGTCCGGCTTGTCGGTGCCCTGCATGATGCCCGGCTTCTCGCGGAATTGCCGGCGCACTTCCTCGACGATCGCCGATGCCGCGCGGCCGACGGCGGTCATGCCCATGGCGCCGAACAGGTACGGCAGCAGGCCGCCGAACAAGAGACCGACGACGACGTATGGATTGGTCAGCGCGAAGTCGAGCTTGATCCCCTCGAAGTAGGATCCAGGCTTGGCAGTGCTGATGAAGAATTGCAGGTCCTGGTTATAGGCCGCAAACAGCACCAGCGCGCCGAGACCAGCCGAGCCGATGGCGTAGCCTTTGGTTATCGCCTTGGTGGTGTTGCCGACCGCATCGAGCGCGTCGGTCGATTTGCGCACTTCCTTCGGCAGGCCCGCCATCTCGGCAATGCCGCCGGCATTGTCGGTGACCGGGCCGAAGGCGTCGAGCGCCACGATGAAGCCCGCGAGCGACAGCATGGTGGTGACCGCGATCGCGATCCCGAACAGGCCGGCGATCTTGAAGGTGACCAGGATGCCGGCGATGATCACGATGGTCGGCAGCGCGGTCGATTCCAGTGAGATCGCGAGACCCTGGATGATGTTGGTGCCGTGCCCGGTCACCGAAGCCTTGGCGATCGACTGCACCGGGCGGTAGTCCGTGCCGGTGTAGTATTCGGTAATCCAGACGATCAGCCCGGTGACCACCAGCCCGACCACGCCGCAGAGGAACAGCGAGGTGCCGGTATAGGTCTGGCCCGGAACGGTGCCGAAGCCGACCAGCCAGTGCGTCACCAGCGCCACGCCGCCGAGCGAGAGGATGCCGGTGACGATCAGGCCCTTGTAGAGCGCGCCCATGATCGACTGGCTGGCGCCGAGCTTGACGAAGAACGTGCCGATGATCGAGGT
Source organism: uncultured Alphaproteobacteria bacterium (assembly GCA_963749815.1). GTDB lineage: Bacteria > Pseudomonadota > Alphaproteobacteria > Rhizobiales > Xanthobacteraceae > VAZQ01. Next base: position 17,974 of record CAVVON010000029.1, read on the forward strand.
GATGATGCAGATGCCGCCGATCGCGAGCGGATAGGTCATCATCTTGAGCAGCAGGTCGGGATTGTCGCGGAAGAAGATCGCCGCCAGCACCATGGTGGCGACCGTGGTCACCGCATAGGTCTCGAACAGGTCGGCCGCCATGCCGGCGCAGTCGCCGACGTTGTCGCCGACGTTGTCGGCGATGGTCGCCGGATTGCGCGGATCGTCCTCCGGAATGCCGGCCTCGACCTTGCCGACCAGATCGCCGCCGACGTCGGCGCCCTTGGTGAAGATGCCGCCGCCGAGACGGGCGAAGATCGAAATCAGCGAGGCGCCGAAGCCGAGCGCGACCAGCGCGTCGATCACGACGCGGTCGTTCGCCGCCATGTGCTTGGTGCCGACCAGGAAGCCGAAATAGATGGTGACGCCGAGCAGCGCCAGACCGGCGACCAGGAGCCCGGTGATGGCGCCCGCCTTGAAGGCGAGTTCGAGCCCGCCCGCGAGCGACGAGATCGCCGCCTGCGCGGTGCGCACATTGGCGCGCACCGACACGTTCATGCCGATGAAGCCCGCCAGGCCCGACAGCACCGCCCCGATCAGAAATCCGATCGCGACCAGGCCGCCGAGGAAGTACCAGACGATCGCGAAGATCACGATCCCGACCATGCCGATGGTGGCGTATTGGCGCTTGAGATAGGCCTGCGCGCCCTCGCGCACCGCCCCGGCGATCTCCTGCATTCGTGCATTGCCGGCGTCGGCGGCGAGCACCGACCGGATCGCCCAGATGGCGTAAACGATGGCGAGTGCGCCGCAGGCGACGATCAGCCACAGAGCTGTCATTGGATTTAACCCCGGTTCTTGGAGCGCGCGGGCAAGAGACCCCCTGCCCGGCTGCTATCTTATGCCTCGCGCCGGTCCCGCATTGTCGCGGCGGACCGGCTGAAAGTGGCGCGGATATGCCAAATATGACGGTCGGATGCAACGCTTGTGGCGACCGAATTCCCTTTGTTTCTCAAGCCTTGTGAATCGTCGGCCGCCCGCAGCCACGGCCCGGGCGGCCGGACCGCGCCCATAGCCTTGCAAACGGCCGATAATGGGCGTCGGGGCTGGCCGCATCGGAGCGCCGACGGGGCTCGCCGGCGCCCCGATCGGCTTATTGGGCCAGCGTCGAAATCGCCGGCACCTGAGTGATGGCAGGCGGATTCCACCGGCCGGTCAGCGCCTCGGTGCGCGGGGCGTAGAGCCGCATGGTCAGGTTGAAAGGCCCCTTGGGCGCGGGCAGCCAGTTTGCTTCCTTGTCCTTGCCCGGGCTCTCGTTCTGGAAATACAGATCGAGCGAGCCGTCCGGATTGTACTTGAACGGCATCCAGGAGCTGACCGCAAAGCGGTTGAGGCTGTTTCCGACCTGGAAGCCCTGCGAGTCGTAGAGCGTCACCGACCAGAACGCGTTGACCGGCGGGGTCGCCCCCTTCTCGAAGTGCAGCACGTATTTGCTCGCGCCATCGAGCGGCTTGCCATGCTCGTCGCCGAGATTGAGCGGATAGATCGCGTCCTCCGGCAGGTTGGCGCCGAGACCGAACTGCGAGACGATGGCGCGCTTGAGATAGTAGTTGCCATAGACGCCCATCGTGTCGGTGTTCATCGACCAGTAGTTGGCGACGCGGGCGAGCGTCGCGACCTTCCATTCCATCAGCTTCTGTCCGGCCGCCGGCGCGCTTTGCATGGCGTTCCTGACCGCCGGCGGAACCTTCTCGATATCGAAGCTCTTGCCGGGCTCGATGCCGATCCGCCGCATCTGGGCGATGATCGGCTCGTCGGTGACGTGCGGCGGATAGACCTTGAGAAGCTCGGCCGCATAGGCGAAGTACTTGCCGGCCGGCATGGTGTCGACCTGGATCTTCGGCGGCGTCTTCATGTCGACGCTCGGGTCGATCTTGACCTCAGGCGCCTTCGGCGGCTTGCCCCAATCGGACAGCAGCGTGACCTTGAAGCCAGCCTGGATCTTGCGGACCGCCTCATAGTCCGGCGGGCCGTCGGTCTTGGTCCGGCCGATCACCCAGACGATCGGGGTCGGCGCCTCGATGCGCCGTGTGTCCTTCGGCAGCTTGAACTCCTCGATGAACCGGTCGCGCAGGTCGGGCCGCCAGCCCTGCGGGGTCACGAGAAACGTGCCGGCCTGCGTTCCGGTGGTGCGCCAGCCGGGCGAGGCGAACACGTCGGTCCACATGTCGAGCATCGGCAGCAGATAGTACCGGCCATTGGTGTCCGGCACGCTGACGACGACCGGCTCCTTGGTCATGTCGAGATAGGCGATCGAGTAGAGCGTATCGAAGTTGGAACGAACCACGCCTTTGAAATCGGCCGGCGGATATTCCGGCACATTGTGGAACATGTTCATCGGGCCCTTGCCCAGTTCCTTGCCGGGCTCGATGTTGGTGAATTGCTTGCGCGTCACCTCCATGGTGATCAGCGAATAGAAGTAGACGTAGGCATCGACCGCAATCGCGTGCGCTTCCGATTCGGAAATAGCCGCGCCCTGGGCCATCGCCTTTGGCGCCATCGCGGGGCCAACCAACAGCGCCAACGCCAGCGCGATCGTGCTCTTTCTCATTGGACTCTCCTTGCTCGTTACCTTCGCGGAAGACCTGATACAGCCGACGGGCCCATTATCCACCCGCATTTCACGTAGGTTCAATGACAGGGCGCTCACGGATGCGTGCGTGCAACTCTGCTAGGCGGCAACCCCTACCCACGCGTGATGAGAGGAGAACATTTTAGGCAAATGCGCCCAAACCGCAGCCGTCAAGCCAGGCGCTGGCGCTTGCGGAGCACGCCCCAGAGCAGCATCGCGCCCGCCACAAAGACCACCGGGAACACCACCTGATTGACCGCGTGCCAGCCTGAATTCGCCAGCAATTGCCCGGACGAGAACGAGCCGATCGCCATCGAGCCGAAGATCAGGAAATCGTTGAACGCCTGCACCTTGTTGCGCTCGTTCATGCGGTAGCACTGGGTGACCATCGTGGTCGCGCCGATGAACGCAAAATTCCACCCGACACCGATCAATGTGATCGCGGTCCAGAATTGCCACAGCGCAGTCCCGGAGATTCCGACCACCGCGCTCGCAAGGATCAGCACCAGCCCCAGCGCCGTGACGCGCTCGATGCCGTAGCGGTTGATCAGCATGCCGGTGATGAAGCTCGGCGCGTACATGCCGAGCACGTGCCACTGGATGCCGAGCGCCGCCTCGGTCACCGAATGGTTGCACATGACCATCGCCAGCGGCGCCGACGTCATCATCATGTTCATCATCGAATAGCTCGCGACGCCGCAGGCGACCGCGATGATGAAGCGCGGCTGCTTGATGATCTCGATCAGCGGGCGGCCGTCGCCCGCCACCGTCCGCGGCGGCGGCTTCGGGATGTTGAGCGCATCAGCACGGCGCCGGCGGCCAGCGCCAGGGCGGACTGGCCGAGATAGCTCGCGGCGAAGAGATACGGCGGCCACAGGTCCTTGGTGAAGATGACGAGTTGCGTGCCGACGATGCCGGCAAAGATCCCGCCGGCCAGCACCCAGGAGATCGCCCGCGGCTTGAATTCATCGCTGGCGGTATCGGTGGCGGCGAAGCGATAGGCGTGGTGCCCGGCGCCATAGAAACCGCTGAACACCGCGCCGATGCAGAAGATCAGAAACGATCCCTGCAGCACCGCGGCGCAGAAGATCAATCCGGTCAATACGCCCGAAACCGTGCCGATCTGCAGCGCGGTGCGCCGGCCGAGATTGCGCGCGAGCCAGCCCATCGGCAGCGTGCTCAGCCACATCGACATCACGAAGATGCTGATCGGCAGCGTAGCGAGCCCCTTGTCGGGCGCCAGCATGGTGCCGACGATGCCGGCGGTCGCGACCAGCACGGTGTTGTTGCCGCCGGCGAGCGCCTGCGCGACCCCCAGCACGACGGCGTTGCGCCGCGCCAGACGATCGTCCGAGGCAATATCCAGGACCGGTTCGGCAAGTGCCGACATCGCGTTCTCCGGCGGGGGGAAATGGCAGTAGAATCGGATGCTCTTTTAGCGGCCGAGGGGAGCAGCCGCTACCCTGCTGGCGCAGATCAGCGATGCCACTGATCTATCCGGCCGGCTTACATTGCATTGCGGGAGAAATCGTAGACCCCCGGGTGGCGGATCGTGACCGAGCGCGCGTCGAGCGGATTGCGCGCGCCGATCTGGCCGAACACCGCCCTCATTTCGTCGACCATGAGATTGATCACGTGCCCGGGCCCCTCGGCGCCGAGCGCGCCCAGGCTCCACAGGAACGCCTTGCCGGCGAACGTGAGGTCCGCACCGAGCGCGATCGCGCGCGCCACGTCGAGGCCGGAGCGCACGCCCGAATCCATCAGCACGGCCGCACGCTTGCCCACCGCGCCGGCGACCGCCGGCAGCACATCGATCGCCGCCGGCAGGCCCTCGACCTGCCGGCCGCCGTGATTCGACACCACGATACCGTCGACGCCGAGCGCCACGCTCTTCTCGGCGTCGGCGGGATGCATGATGCCCTTGACCACCAGCGGTCCCTTCCAGCGTTCGCGGTATTTCGCCACTTCGTCCCAGGTGAAAGCGCCGCCCATCTCGCGGCGAACGAACGCCGCGACCTCGTTCACATCGGCGTCGTTCTTGGTGTAGGGCTTGAGATTGGCGAAGCGCGGCTGGCCATTCTTCATCAGCGACTTGAGATAGCCGGGCGAGGTGGCGATGCCTGCCATCATCTTCAGGTCGGGCTTGAACGGCGAGGTGATGCCGACCGCGACCTCGCGCGAGCGCGTGGTGCGCACCGGCACGTCGAGGGTCAGCACCAGCACCTTCACGCCGGCCGCCTGCGCGCGCTTGACCAGGTCGAAGCCGATCTTGTGCTCGTGGTTCGAGCAGCGATAGAGCTGGAACCAGAGCACGTCCGGGGCGATCTCGGCCGCGCGTTCGACCGTCATGCCGCCGACCATGCCGAGAGTGTAGGGCACGTTCGCGCGCTGGCAGGCGGCGGCGAGATACTGGTCGGCGCCGGGGAACACGAGCGACGGCCCGCCCATCGGCGCCACACCGAGCGGCGCCGCATAGCGGTGGCCGAAAATCTCGACGTCGACCGGCGGCAAGGCCGTGGTGACGCCGTAGCGCGGCACCAGCTCGACCGCGTCGAGCGCGTTCCAGTTGCGCGCGATGCCGCCGTCCACGCCTGCGCCGCCGTCGCTATACTCGAAGGCGAAACGCGGCAAGTTGCGGCGGGCACCATGGCGCAGATAGTGCACGGTCGGAAACCGACGCTGCAGCGTCACGTAGCGCGGGTCGTTGACCGTGCTTCCCTCCGGCCGGCGTAAAACGGTGGTGTCGTGCATTTGGCGCGCCCTTCCCTTTTGCTCGACTGTATCGCGGCGGATTGGGCGCGGCCAGCCGGTCAGAAATGGCTGTATGACAGCTGGTGCAACGCGAGCGGCCGGCCATCCTGACCAAGAAAGCGCGGTGCGCCCTTCCCGGCCGCAATGGCGCCGATCTCCGTTGCCGCAACGCCGGCTGCGGCGGCGGCCTTGCGGAAGGGCTCCACCTGGCGCGGCGCCACGGTCACCAGAACCTCATAGTCGTCACCGCCGGTGAGGATGGTCTCGATCAGTTCGGGATTGCCCTTCAGCACGGCGCGAGCGGCGGCCGACAACGGCACGCGCGCGATATCAATCGCGGCAGTGACACCCGAAGCCTTGCACAGTTTGGCGAGATCGCCGGCGAGACCGTCCGAAATGTCCATGGACCCGGAAGCGTGCGACAGCACCGCCGCGGCTACGGCATTGCGCGGCTCGGGCACGAGATAGCGCCGGACCAGGTGCTGCTCCTGGCCGCGATCGAGCCCCCAGCGCCTGGCATGTGCCTGCATCGCCACGCACGAGCAGACCGAGTGCGGCGTCGCCGATCGTGCCGGTGACCAGCACGCGGTCGCCCACCCGCGCACCGCTGCGCCGGACCATCTTGCCGTGCGGCACCGCGCCGAACGCCGCGATCGAAATCGTGATCGGCCCCGGCGTGCGGTCGGTATCGCCGCCGAACAGCGGGCAGCCGTAGCGGTCGGCGTCCTGGCCGAGGCCGCGCGCAAAACCCTTGAGCCAGTCCGGGCCGACGGTTTTCGGCAGCGCCAAGGTCAGCAGAAAGCCGAGCGGCTTTGCGCCCTTGGCGGCGAGATCGGACAGGTTCACCCGCAAGGCCTTCTTCGCCACCGTGTCCGGCGGATCGTCGGGAAAGAAATGCACGCCGCCGATGATGCCGTCGGTCTTGAGCACCAGGTCGCAGCCCTTGGGCGGCGCGATCGCCGCCGCATCGTCGACCAGGCCGAACGCGCCCGGATGCTTCGCGATCGGCTTGAAATAGAGGCCGATCAGCCGGTCCTCGCCGGATTCTGATTTTTTATTGCGGCTCATTCGCCAAAGGCCCTGCATGTGACTGCATTACGTGGGCATGATAGCCTTCGCGCTAGCAAAATAAGCATAAAGATCGTCCGATGCAGGAACCGTTCGACCTTTATTCGCCCGAGATCGACGCCGATCCGTTCCCCCACTACGCCGCCCTGCGCGAGCACTATCCCTGCTACTGGTCGGAGAGCGGCCGGCTCTGGATCCTGTCGCGTTACGACGACATTGTCGCCGCGGCCCGCGACTGGGAGACCTTCTCCTCGTCGCAAGGCAACCTGATCGACGAACTGCCCGGCCGCGCCGGCGCCACGCTCGGCACCACCGATCCGCCGCGCCACGATCGCCTGCGCGCGCTCAGCCAGGCCGCGTTCACCCGCAAGACCGCCGAGCAGATGATCGCCCCGACGATCGAGATCGCCGACCGCTCGCTCGACCGCATTCTCGAGGCCAAGACCTTCGAGTTCATCAACGACTATTCGAGCCAGATCACGGTCGGCCTGCTGTTCCGCAGTCTCGGCCTGCCCGCGCGCGACCATGCCGAGATCCGCCGCAAGGTGATCCTGGCGGTCTCGACCGACAAGTCGGTCAAGGGCCGCACCGCCGAGCACATCGCCGCCTTCAAGGAACTGTCGGATTTCCTGACCGCCGAGGTCGCAGTGCGCCGCGCCAACCCGACCGACGATCTCATCACGCATCTCGCCGAAGCCGAGATCGACGGTGACCGCCTGTCGGAGCGCGAAATCGTGCTCACCACCGCGACCTTCGTGATGGCGGGCGTCGAATCGCTGTCGAGCTTCATGTCGATGTTCGCGCTCAACCTGCATGATCATCCCGATGCACGCCGGCGCATCGTGAAGGACTTTTCGCTGCTGGCGCCGGCGATCGAGGAATCGCTGCGCTTCAACACCTCGGCGCAGCGCTTCAAGCGCACGGTCGCGCGCGAGACCGTCCTGCACGAACAGACGCTCAAGGTCGGCGACAAGGTCGTGCTCGCCTTCGGCTCCGGCAACCGCGACCAGCGCAAATTCCCCGATCCCGACCGCTACGACATCGAGCGCCGGCCGCTCGGCCATCTCGGCTTCGGCTCCGGCAAGCATTTCTGCCTCGGCAGCCAGATGGCGCGGCTGGTCACCGAGGTGGCGATGAAACGGTTCCTGGAGCGCGTGCCGGACTACCGGCTGACGGTGGACAAGCTCGCCTGGAACTCGTCGTCGAATTTCCGCAGCCCCGCGGCGCTGCCGTTTGCGATCGGGTGACGCCGGTTACTCCGCGGGCTTGTTGAATTCCCCCACCCGCAACTGCCGGGCGATCTGGTCGAGCACCGCATTGACCATGCCGGTCTCGTCGCGGTCGACGAACGCATTGGCCACGTCGACATATTCCGACACCACCACGCGCGCCGGCACGTCGCTGCGGTGGCCGAGCTCGTAGGCGCCCGCCCGCAGCACCGCCCGCAAGATCGTCTCGATGCGCTTGAGCGGCCAGCCTTGCGCCAGCGCCAGATCGATCATCGGATCGAGCGTGCGCTGCTCGCGCACCACGCCGCTCACGACGTCGCGGAAGAACGCCGCCTCGGCGGGCAGATAGGTTTCGCCCTCGACCTCCTGGCCGAGCCAGTGCCGCTCGAACTCCGCCGTGATGTCGTTCACGCCGGTGCCGGCGATGTCCATCTGGTAGAGCGCCTGGACGGCCGCGAGCCGCGCCGCGCCGCGGCGATTGGCCTTGCGGTCGGGTCCTGGGTCGCGGGCCATGGATCAGCCCCGGGCAGCGAGGCGGCGCTTGAGGCGGACCAGCGAGAGCGCGGCACGTGCGGCTTCGCCGCCCTTGTCGCCTTCCTCCGGGCGGGCGCGCGCCCAGGCCTGCGCGTCGGTATCGACGGTGAGAATGCCGTTGCCGATCGGAAGCCCGCGCCGCACCGACAGTTCGATCAGCGCACGCGCCGATTCCTGCGAGACGATCTCGAAGTGCAGGGTCTCGCCGCGGATGACGCAGCCGAGCGCAACCGCGCCCTCGATCGGCTTGCCGGCCTTGTCGGCGGCTTCGAGCGACATCGAGATTGCCGGTGCGATTTCGAGCGAGCCTGGCACGCTCACCCGCTCGAACGTCACGCCAGCCTCGTCCAGCACGCGCGTGGCGCCCTTGAGGAGCGCGTCGGCGATGTCGTCATAGAAGCGCGCCTCGACCACGAGGATGCGCGCCCCCTTGATATCGCCCGCTTCTTCTCCGGCGCCTCGGCGCGGCTCGGCCATGACCTGTCTGCTCCGCTGGAGACCCCTGGTAGCAAGCGGATCGGGTCGGACGCAAGCCGTGCGCGATCAGCGCGGCTCCAACAGCCGCGCCGCATAGCGCGCCATCAGATCGACTTCGATATTGACCGCCTCGCCGACCTCGAGCGCGCCGAGCGTGGTGACCTGGAGCGTGTGCGGGATGATCATGACCGCAAACGTGTCGCGCGCCACCTCGTTGACGGTGAGCGAGACGCCGTCGAGCGTGACCGAGCCCTTCACCGCGATGTAGCGGGCGAGCTCGGCCGGCACGCGGAACGCCATGTGCGCCATGTCGGGAAAATCCTCGCGCGCGATCAGCTCGGCGATGCCGTCGGCATGGCCGGCGACGATGTGCCCGCCAAGCTCGTCGCCCACGCGCAGCGCACGCTCGAGATTGATCCGGACACCCTCTCGCCACTGGCCGGCGGTCGTCAGCCGCAAGGTCTCGGCCGCAGCGTCGAACGCAACCCAGGTGTGTCCTTCGGCCTCGCCGATCCCGACCACCGTCAGGCAGACCCCGGCGCAGGCGATCGAGGCGCCTTCGACGATCGAGGCACGCTCGTAGTTGCATGCGATCACCATGCGCACGAGGCCTTCGCCGCGCTGCCGGACCGCGATCACCTCGCCGATGTCGGTGACAATGCCGGTGAACATGCTTCAGGCCCGCTCGAACCGCTCGATCGTGTCCGCGCCGATCGCCTCGCTGCCGAGCGATGTGAGTCGCGAACCCTGACTTAATGCGGAAAGCGGCATCCCGTCGAGGGCGTCGATGCCGTCCGGCCCGATGGTCTTGGCCGAGCGGAACAGCGCCACCTCGTCGACCAGGCCGGCGCGCAGGAACGCCGCCGCCAGGATCGGTCCGGTCTCGACCATCAGCCGGGTGATGCCGCGCCCGGCGAGAAGCTTGAGCACCGCCGCGAGATCGAGCCGGCCATCTGCGCCCGGCGCGCGCAGCACGTCCGCGCCCTGCCCGCGCAGCGCCTGCTCGCGTTCCGCGGGCGCCTGCTCGCCGGCCACGATCCAGAGCGGCACCTCGCGCGCGGTCGCGACCAGCTTGCTCGTCATCGGAATGCGCAGGCCGCTGTCGAGCACCACGCGCACCGGCGAGGACATGCCCGGCAGCCGGCAGGTGAGCAGCGGATCGTCCGCCAGCACGGTGCCGATGCCGGTCAGGACCGCGTCGCTCATCGCGCGCATCAGGTGAACGCGCGCGCGTACTTCCTCGCCGGTGATCGGCGCCGGACGGCGGCCGACGAGCGCGACCTTGCCGTCCGCCGACACCGCAAGCTTGAGGAGCACGTGCGGACGGCCGTCCTGCACGCGGCGGATATGCCCGGCATGGGCGCGGCGCGCCTCGTCGGCGCCCGGCCCGACCTCGACGACGATGCCGGCCTCCGCCATGCGCCAATGACCGGCGCCCGCGACCTCCGGGTTGGGATCGACCAGCGCCGACACCGCGCGTGTCACGCCGGCGGAAATGATCGCGTCGGCGCAAGGCGGGGTCTTGCCGTGATGAGAGCACGGCTCGAGCGTCGTGTAGATCGTGGCGCCGCGCGCGGCCGCCCCGGCGCGGGCGAGTGCCTGCGTCTCGGCATGCGGCCGCCCGCCGGGCTGCGTCCAGCCACGGCCGACGATGACGCCGTCCTTCACGATCACCGCCCCGACCGAAGGGTTGGGCCAGGTGCGGCCGAGCCCGCGCCGCCCGAGCGCCAGCGCCAGCGCCATGAAGCGGGCGTCGTCGGGATTGGCCACGGGATCAGGAGCGCTCAACGCCGATCTCCTCCGCTGTCAGGCCCGGAAAAATCCGGCATGCCGTATCCACGGAATTTTGGCGGCCGGGTCAACCCGCCGGCTATTCCTTCGGCTTGAGGTTCGCCTTTCCGACGAATGCGGTCCACTTGGCGGTCTCCTGGTCGAGAAACCGGCCGAATTCTTCCGGAGTGCTCGCGCGCGCCTGCGAACCGACGGCGGCGAGCTGGTCGATCGCCGTCTTCTTTGCGAGCGCGACGTGCATCGCACCACTGATCTTCTCGATGACCGCCCGTGGCGTACGCTTGGGCGCGAAGATGCCGTTGAAGGTGATCCCCTCCACGTCCGGATAGCCCGCCTCCGCCATGGTCGGCACGTCCGGCAGCGACGGCACCCGCGCCTTGCCGGGCACCGCCAGCGCGCGCAGCTTGCCCGATTGCAGGTGCTGCGCCGCATCGATCAGCTGCTGGAAACCGACATCGACATGGCCGGCGATCAGGTCGGCGATCGCCGGCGTGTTGCCGCGGTAATGCACCTCGGTCCAGGTAATGCCGGCCTGCTGGCGGAACAGTTCGCCGAGGAAATGATTGATGCTGGCGATGCTCGAGGTGGCGACCGTGAGCTTGTTGGGGTTCTGCCTGGCATACGCAACCAGCTCCTGCACGCTGTTCACCGGCAACGACGGCCGCACCAGCATCAGGTTGGTGGCGAACGCAAGCGTGCTCACCGGCGCGAACACGTCGGCCCACTGGTAGGCCGGCTTCGCCATGGTGAGCGGCCCGAGCAGGATCGGCCCGTTCGAGCCCACGAACAGCGTGTGCCCGTCGGGCTCGGCGCGCGCGACATAGTCGCCGGCGATCAGCCCGCCGCCGCCCGGCCGGTTCTCGATGATGATGGGCGCGCCGAGCGCGTCGCCGATCGCGCCTTGCAGCACGCGCGCGGTCACGTCGACATTGCCGCCCGCCGCATAGGGCACCACGAAGGTGATCGGCTTGGTGGGGAATTGCTGCGCGTTCGCGGGATGCACGCACAGGACGAGAACAATCGCGCCGAAGACCCGAACCAGCGAGATCATGGCCGCCCTCCGTGACTCAACCGCGCGACGCCGCCCGCGCGCTACCCTTCTGCTGCGCCAGAATATACTTGACCGCCTCCGAGCGCGTGCCGATCCAGATGTCGTCCGCCGCCTTGGCGATGTCGATCATCTTCTGGAACACCGACATGCCGACCGGCCTGCCGAATACGTGCGAGTGGATGGTCGGATCGATGCGGGCCGCGCCCTGCTCGTAACGGCGCGCGTAGTCGAGCCAGTCCTGGAAAATCTCCAGCATCACGCGCGGCGGATTGCCGTGGCGCATGTAGAGCGGCAGATCGTTGCATTCCATGTTGCTCGAGAACGACACCACCGTGCCGGCCGGGAAATGCACGAAATACGGCAGGTCGTCATTCAGCGAGTCGCCGTGCCATTCGAAACCCTCCTCCGCCAACAGCCGCCCGGTGCGCGGCGACGGCGTACCGCGCGGGCTGATCCAGCCGGTCGGCTTCTTGCCGGTCGCGCGGACGATCAGATCGACGGTGCGGCGAATGTTGGCGCGCTCGGCGTCTTCGTCGAGATAGATCGGGATCACGTCCATGGCGTAGGAATGCGCCACGATGTCGTGACCCTCGTCCGATATCTGCTTCACGATCTCGCCGTGACGCTCCGCCATGATGCCGGACAGGATCATGGTCGCCTTCACGCCCTCGCGCCGAAGCGTGTCGAGCACGCGGAAGATGCCGCGCCGGTGCCCGTACTCGGCAAAGCCCATCGCATTGAGATCGGGCACGCCGGGCTTGAGCGGGTTGCCCATCGGTCCGACGCCCGGCCAATGGCCGTCCGACCAGCCCTCGAACGCGCAACGGAAGAACACCGCCAGCCGCTTGCCGCCCGGCCAGCGGAAATCGGCAGGCAGATGGGTTTCGGTTGCGCCGGCGTTGACGCTGAATTGATCCATGGCACGTTCCTCTTTGCAAATCAGCATTCCAGCTGCACTAGAAATGATCAAATCAGAGTGAATTGAGCAACAAGGAGGAGACAAATCGAGAAGATTGATCGGACTTTTATTTCTACGTCACAAAATTGAGATTGCCATGACCGGCAATTCCGCGCACGCTTAGTCGTCCGCATGCCCCAGCGTTCACCGCGCTTCGTGCGGGCCATCTACCACGCTTCCGCCAGACACTAATCAAGGCTTTCGGCCGCCTACCAGCTTCGTATTTCGATGCATCAAGCGAGAAGCCACTGACGCATCGAGCACAGGGAGAGCAAAGCATGAGGAGTTGTTTCCATCGTGGGACACCGCCGAAGCCCAGAGGGTCTGCGGCAGATGGCCAGCTGGTGCATGCAGGCACGTGCGGTCCTGATTGGAGCGATCGCGCTCTTGTCGTTCTCTTTTGCCGGCGCAAGGCGCAAGCAACAGCAGCGGCCGAACATCGTCGTCATCATGGGCGACGACATCGGCATCTGGAACATCGGCGCCTACCATCGCGGCATGATGGCCGGCCGCACCCCCAATCTCGACAAGATCGCCGCCGAGGGCATGCTGTTCACCGACTACTACGCCGAGGCGAGCTGCACCGCGGGCCGCGCCAACTTCATCACCGGCGAGCTGCCGATCCGCACCGGCATGACCACCGTCGGGCAGGCCGGCGCGCCGATCGGGCTGCCGGCGCAGGCCGTGACGATCGCGACCGCGCTCAAGGGCATGGGCTACGCCACCGGCCAGTTCGGCAAGAACCATCTCGGCGACAAGAACGAGTTTCTGCCGACGGTGCACGGCTTCGACGAGTTCTTCGGCTACCTCTATCACCTCGACGCGATGGAAGACCCCTGCCATCCGAACTACCCGCAGGACCTGAGGCCGCAGGTCGGTCCGCGCAACATGCTGCATTCGCTGGGCCACCACCACCGACGACACGACGGTGGATCCACGCTGGGGCAAGGTCGGCAAGCAGAAGATCGAGGACGCCGGCGAGCTGTGCCCGAAGCGCATGGAGACCGTCGACGACGAGATCCGCGACCTGGCGTTCAAGTTCCTCGACAAGGCCAAGGCCGACAACAAGCCGTTCTTCCTCTGGCTCAATCCGACGCGCATGCACATCGTCACCCACCTGTCGCCGAAGTATCAGGCGCTGCGCAACTCGAAGAACGGCTGGTCCATCCACGAAGCCGGCATGGCGCAGCTCGACGACGACGTCGGCCTGGTCATGCAGAAGCTCAAGGACATGGGGATGGACGACAACACCATCGTCGTCTTCACCACCGACAACGGCACCGAGGTCTTCACCTGGCCGGACGGCGGACAGACGCCGTTCGCGCAGAGCAAGGGCACGGTCATGGAAGGCGGCTTCCGCGCGCCGGCGATGATCCGCTGGCCGGGCAAGGTGCCGGCCGGCAAGGTCGAGAACGGGGTGATGTCCGGGCTCGACTGGTTCCCGACTTTCCTGGCGGCGGCGGGCAACCCCAACATCGTCGAGGAACTGAAGAAGGGTAAGCCGATCGACGGCACCACCTACAAGGTGCATCTCGACGGCTACAACCAGATGGACCTGATCACCGGCAAGGGTCCGTCGAACCGCAACGAAATCTGGTACTTCGGCGAAAGCGAACTCGGCGCCGTGCGCATCGGCGACTACAAGTACCGCTTCATCGATCAGCCCGGCGGCTGGCTGGGCGACAAGACCAAGCCCGACGTGCCCTACCTGACCAACCTGCGCCTCGATCCGTTCGAGCGCACCGGTTGGTCCGAGAGCGGCACCAAGATCGGCTCGCAGGAATACTTCCAGTGGTTCAAGTACGAATTCTGGCGCTTCGTATTTGTCCAGCAGGAGGTCGAGAAGCTCGCCATGACGGCGATCGAGTTCCCGCCGATGCAGAAGGGCGCGAGCTTCAACCTCGATGCCGTGAAGGCGAAGATCGCGGCAGCCCAGGCGGCAATGGCCAAATAGGCCGCTTCGGGCTTTGACTGATCAAGGCGGGCGTCGCAATCGTCGGCGCCCGCCCGCGATGGGAGGTGGGCATGAGCGTGGTGAATGCCTTCGTCGCCAAGACCCTCAAATGGTTTCTGGTCGTGTTCGGCCTGGCCACCTGCGCCACCTTGCCGTTCGCGATCGACATCAAACTGCTCACGCCAATGCTCGGCGGGCTGGTCGACTACACACCCGCAAGCGTCCCCGCGCTTCGGCACTGGGGCATCATGGTGTTCGGCATCGGCGTGCTGATGATCGTCGCTGCGTTCCGCCCGTGGCTGCGATTCGAGACCATGGTGTTCAGCGCCGCCGAAAAGGCGTTCATGGTCTATCTGGTCCTCAGCAACTTGGGCCAGCCTTGGGGAATGGGCTACATCGGCGCCGCGGTGGTCGACGGCACGATCGTCGCGTACAGCATCCTGTATTTCCTCAGCGACCAGGGCCGGCCCGAGCGCTGGGCCGTGGCCGCCTCGTACAAATCAACGGGGCTGAAAATGCGGTAGCGCAGCGCCCGGCGCTGTAGCCATCCTTTTGAGAATGCGGCGAAGCGGGCATCGACAGGAG
Source organism: uncultured Alphaproteobacteria bacterium (assembly GCA_963749815.1). GTDB lineage: Bacteria > Pseudomonadota > Alphaproteobacteria > Rhizobiales > Xanthobacteraceae > VAZQ01. Next base: position 32,983 of record CAVVON010000029.1, read on the forward strand.
ACCGGTCGCGTCAGCCCGGCTCGAGGCCCCGCGCCTTGAACGCAGCGGCGGCGGCGGGCGCCGTCAGAAACCCGATCAGCTCATCGACCGCGGCGCCTGCCGTGGGTGAGGCCGGCACGCCGGCACTCAAGACGATGACATGCTGGATCTCGGCCGGCAGCGGCGTCGCCTCGACGCCGGGGACAGCCATCAGCTCGGACATCTGCTGGGCGCCCAATTCGACCTCGCCGCGCGCGACCATCCCGGCGACAGGACCTTGCCGAACCGTCTTGGTCTTGTCCTTCATCGCCTCGGCAATGCCCAGCCGCTCCAGCAGCGCGACCATGAAGCGGCCGCTGTCGGCGCCCTCGTTGCGCCCGAACGATTTGGCCGCCAGCAGGGTCTGCTTGAATTTCTCAGGCGTGCCGATGTCGGGCTTGGGAGCGCCCGCGCGCACCGCGAGCCCCATCGTCGAGCGCGCGATATCGACGCGGCGCGCCAGCAGGCCGCGCTTGATCAGGTCGTCGGTCTGCGCCGCGGTCAGGAACGCGACGTCGGCGGTCTCGCCCTTCTCGATCCGGCCGACCAGCAGCCAGGAGGATTCGTAGGTGGCAAGAACCTTGTGGCCGGAGGCCTGTTCGAAACGCGGGATCAGGTCATTGAGCGCTTCCCGCACCGGCGGCGGGATCATGACCTTGATCTCGGCCGCCGCGGCGACGCCGTGCAGCAGCGTGAGGCTTGCGGCAGCGGTGCACAGAGCGCGACGCACCATCATTTCCTCCCCGCCCCCCCCGCCTTCTCCTCCTCGCCCGACAGTTCACCGAGCAGCGTCTCGAAATCCTTGGCCTCGCGGAAATTGCGATAGACCGAGGCGAAGCGCACATAGGCCACGTCGTCGAGCGTGCGCAGCGCCTCCATCACCATCTCGCCGATCGCCTCGGACGAAATCTCCGCCTCGCCCTGGCTCTCCAGCTCGCGCACGATCTTGGACACCGCCTGCTCGATGCGCTCGGGCTCGACCGGGCGCTTGCGCAGCGCGATCGACACCGAGCGCAACAGCTTGTCGCGGTCGAACGGCACGCGGCGGCCGTTGCGCTTGATCACGGTCAGCTCGCGCAACTGCACGCGCTCGAAGGTGGTAAAGCGGAAATTGCAGGACAGGCACACGCGGCGGCGGCGGATGACGGACGAGTCCTCGGTCGGACGGGAGTCCTTCACCTGCGTGTCGAGGCTTGCGCAATTGGGACAGCGCATGCTCGCCCTTGCCCTTTCAGCCTCTGATAGATCGGAAACCGGCCGAGCAGCGTCTTCACCTTGGCGCGCACCGCGCCTTCGGTGAGCGAGTCTTCCTCGGCGCCCTTCTGCGACAGCACGTCGAGCACCTCGGCGATCAGCTCGCCGACCTGCTGGAATTCGGCGATGCCGAAGCCGCGGGTGGTGCAGGCCGGCGACCCCAGCCGCACGCCCGACGTGATCGCGGGCTTCTGCGGATCGAACGGAATGCCGTTCTTGTTGCAGGTGATGTGGGCGCGGCCGAGCGCCAGCTCGGCGACCTTGCCGGTGAGGTTCTTCGGCCGCAGATCGACCAGCATCAGGTGGGTGTCGGTGCCGCCGGAGACGATGTCGAGACCCTTCGACTTCAGCGTCTCGGCGAGCGCCTTTGCATTTTCGACCACGTTCTTGGCGTAGAGCTTGAACGAGGGACGCAGCGCCTCGCCGAACGCCACCGCCTTGGCGGCGATCACGTGCATCAGCGGGCCGCCCTGCATGCCCGGGAACACCGCCGAGTTGATCTTCTTGGCGAGGTCCTCGTCGTTGGTGAGGATGAACCCCGCGCGCGGCCCGCGCAGCGTCTTGTGCGTGGTCGAGGTCACGACATGGGCATGCGGGAACGGCGACGGATGCGCGCCGCCCGCGACCAGGCCGGCGAAGTGCGCCATGTCGACCATCAGCAGCGCGCCGACCTCGTCGGCGATCTCGCGGAAGCGGCGGAAGTCGAAGATGCGGGGATAGGCCGAGCCGCCGGCGATGATCACCTTCGGGCGGTGCTCGCGGGCGAGCTTGGCCACCTCGTCCATGTCGATGCGCTGATCGTCGCGGCGCACGCTGTACGGGACCGGCTTGAACCAGCGCCCCGACATGTTGACGGGCGAGCCGTGGGTCAGATGGCCGCCGGCGGCCAGGTTGAGGCCCATGAAGGTGTCGCCGGGGCTCATCATCGCCATGAAGGCCGCGGTGTTGGCGGACGCCCCCGAATGCGGCTGCACGTTTGCGAATTTGCATCCGAAAAGCTTGGTAACCCGTTCAATCGCCAGGGTTTCCGCGACGTCGACCCACTGGCAGCCGCCGTAATAGCGCCGTCCCGGCAGGCCCTCGGCGTACTTGTTGGTCAGGACCGAGCCCTGCGCCTCCAGCACCGCCCGGCTGACGATGTTTTCCGACGCGATCAGCTCGATCTCGTCGCGCTGGCGGCCGAGTTCCTTGCGCACCACCTCGGCGATGTCGGGATCGGTCTCGGCCAGCGAGGCGGTGAACAGAATTCGATGCGGAGGCATGCACGGGCGACGGATTGGTCATTGATCCACGCTGATTTTCGAAGGGCCCCGGCCGGGGCGGGCTCGTCCGGGCGATAGCACAATCCAGCCGCACCCGCCAAGCTATGGGCGGGACGGACGGTCTATTGCCCACATCTAGGGGTCAGGCGTCGATCACGACGTAGTCGTCCTCGACCCGCACCGGCACGGTTTCGGCCACATAGGGCCCGGCGACCAGCCCGCTGCCGGTCTCGACCGACACCTTGTAGTGCCGCACCCTCACCCGGCTCGGGTCGCACCAGGACTGCCCGGTGCGGATGTCGAACTCCCAGCCGTGCCAGGGGCACTTCACCATCTCGCCCGGGCGCGAATAGTCGTAGCGGCCGGGCTCCGTCGAGGAGACCAGCCCGCACTGGATGCCCTTGTGCAGGTCGCCGCCGCGATGCGGGCAACGGTCGTTGAGCGCGTAGAAGGTGCCGGCGAGGTTGAACACCACGATCGCGCGGCCGTTGACGTGCGTGAGCTTGCGCTTTCCGGGCGGGATGTCGCCGACCGCGGCGACCACGTGCTTGGCCATCGAGAACCTATCGCGTCGGTCACGACCCGGTCCTGATGCGCGGGCATCGCACGTCTGTCTCGATCGCACTGCAAGCAAGACGTGGACGGCCGGGACATCGCCCTTCGAGACGCCATGCTCGCGAGAGCTCCTCAGGGTGAGAGTGAAATAGCGTCGTGCCCGGCACGATCGAACGCCGCCGCTAGAACCCGTACAGCGCCTTGGCGTTGTGATGGAAGATCTTGTTGCGCCGCTCCTCGCTGAGCGACGGCGGCAGCGCGGTGAACGGGTCGTCGAAGTCCCAGTGCGGATAGTCGGTGGCGAACAGGATCTTGTCCCAGCCGACCCAGTCCATCACCTCGATCAGGTGCTCGGGGCTCTCCGCTTCCTCCATCGGCTGGGTCGAGACCCAGAAGTGCTCGCGCAGATATTCCGACGGCGCCTTGCGCAGGTGCGGGACCTCGTCCTTCATCCGCTTCCAGTTCTTGTCGAGCCGCCAGCCGAGCGACGGCATCCAGGCAAAGCCCGCCTCGATCAGCACGAATTTGAGCTGCGGATAGCGCTCGAACACGCCCTCGACGATCAGGCTGGTCACCGAGGCCGCGAGCGAAGCCGAGTGCTCGGTGATCTCCTCGATATAGAACGACGGCCAGCCGGTATTCGACATCGGCCGGCCGCTCGAGCCGAACACGTGCACGCCGACCGGGCGGCCGGTCTCCATCGCGGCCTCGTAGATCGGCCAGTAGCGCTTCTTGCCGAGCAGTTCGCTGGTGCGGCTGAGAAACAGCACATGCGCGAAGCGCGGATCGCCGGCGCGCAGCTTGATTTCCTTCACCGACGCCTCGGCGTCCTCGAACGGCACCACCACGGAGGCCTTGAGCCGCGGCTCGCGCCGCGTCCAGAAGTCGACCTGGTACTCGTTGGTGGCGTGCGCCATCGCGGCGCTGAGATCGTCGAGCTGGTTGCCCTGGCCCGAGGGCGAGAGCGGGTTCATCACGCCGAACTCGATACCGTAGAGATCGAGCAACTGCTCGCGCATGAAGTCGAGGTCGCTCGCGGGCAGCCCGCCGTTCGGCGGCCAGGCGTCGCGGCGGCAGGCGAGCGGCTGGCTCTTCGGATAGGGGTAGGCCTTGAGGAAGCCGTGGCGCTGGCGCTGGCCGTAGGTCTGCAGATAGTTCCACCAGCGATTGCTCAGCCAGGGCTTCAGGTCCTCGAGCGAGTTCTTGGGATGGATGTCGCAATCGATGATGCCGACGCGTGCAGCGCCTTCGCGCAGACTGCGTAAACTTGTCTGCGTGGCGCCGCGCTCGGCCTGCCTGACTTCCATGTTCATGGGCGGTCTCCGTCGGACGGGTGCCCGGGACCCGTCCTGGAATCCACCATAGCAAATTCGGAGCCTGATGTCTCCGAGCTTAGAACATGGCCCAATACCTGCTTTGAAGGGGAAGGCGGCCGTAACGCCCCCGGGCTCGCTTTGCCGGGCAGTCGGGCTTTCAATGGCCGTATCATTCGCGTGGAGGAACGATCCGTGACGAAGCGACGGCCTATCCTGTCCTTGCTGAGTGCCTTGTCGATCGCGGCGCTGTGGCCCGCGAGCGCCTTGGCGCAGAGCTATCCGAGCCGGACCATCACGGTCGTCGTGCCGTTCGCGGCCGGCGGCCTGACCGACGTGCCGGTGCGCCTGCTCACCGCCATGCTGCAGGAGCGGACCGGCCAGAACATCATCGTCGAGAACAAGCCGGGAGGATCGGGGACCGTCGGCGGCGCGTTTGCCGCGCGCGCCGAGCCGGACGGATACACGCTGTTCGCCAACTCGGTCGCAGACACGCAGAACCTGCACTACCTGCCGGTGCCCTATAGCGCGATCGACGACTTCGCGATGATCGGCATGATCGTCCAAGGGCCTCCACTGGTTCTCATCGTCGACGCCAAGCTTCCCTACAAGACCTTGGCGGACCTGGTCGCCGACGCACGGGCCAACCCGAAGAAGCTGAGCTTCGGCACCTCCGGCCTTGCCACCTCGCCGGCGATCGCGCTGACGCAGCTCAATTCGATCGCCAAGACCGACATCGTCGGCGTGCCCTATCGCGGATCGGGCGAGGCGGTGCGCAATGTCGCAGGCGGCGCGATCCCCGGCGCCTTCGCGTTCTTTTCCCAAGCCAAGCCGCTGGCCGACGACGGCAAGCTGCGGGCGCTCGCGGTTGCGAGCCCGAGCCGGATCACGGCGTGGTCGGAGGTGCCGACGATGGACGAGCTCGGCTATCCGAATTTCGACCATCGTGGCTTCGTCGGTCTCGCCGCGCCCGCCAAGACGCCGGCGCCGATCGTCGCCTACCTGAACAAGCAGCTTGAACGAGATCGTCCAATCCGAGACATTCCGCACCCGCATGGAAGCGCTCGGCATGACGGTGCCGGCCGACAACACGCCGGAAAAGCTCGCGGAGTTCCTGCGGCGCGAAACCGACCGCCAAGGGGCCCTGGCCAAGCTTTCCGGGCATCAGCCGATGGCCCCGCCGCGCTAGGCCGCGGCGGCGGCGATGAATGCTAGCCGGCGTGACCCTGCCGGTCGGGCACCTCCATCTCGAGCAGCGAGGAGCTCAGCGTCTTGCCGTGCGGATCGAGCGACAGCGAGCGGGTCACGCCGCCGCCCAGCGCCTCGTGCAGGACGAAATTGAGCGCGCCGATGCCGGGCAGTTCGTAGCGCTCGACCTTGCCATGAACGATATCGGCAAAGTGCGCCTTGACCCGCTCGGCGGTGACGTGTTCGGCAAGGAACGCGAAGTCGCCGGGCTCATGCGCGATCAGCGCGATATTGGCCACGTTGCCTTTGTCGCCGCTGCGGGCATGCGCAAGCTCGCGAAGCTTCATCAGGTGACCTCGTATTGCACGCGTGGCTTGATCTCTGCGCGCGGCAGGAGAGTGGACACGGTCGCAACCACGGGTCTCGCCGACTTCCAGGCCCCGCCCCCGCCGGCCGGACCGTTGAGCCACAAGGTCTCGACCTCGTTGCCGATCCGGACCGCATCCTTGAGGGTATCGGTCCGGCCGACCACGCGAATGCGTGCTTCCGAAAGCTCGGGGCCATCGCCAACCGCCGCGCCGCGCCGCACGCTGTCGACGCCGATGATCTCCAGCCGGAGCTCGGTGGTGGCAACGCCGGTCAGCTTGAGCCGTTCTTCCACGATCCGCAGCGCAAGCTCCGCCCGCGCCAATGCGCCCGGGCCGGCGTAGGAGAACTGCCCCTCGCCGATATAGCCGTCGAGATAGCCGATGGTCACCTTCAGCGTGTCGGTGCGGGCGCGTCCGCCGGCGCCGGATACGGCAACACGATCGGCGCTCACCTGTTCGAAGCGGACATTCGAGAAATCCGCGACGACGTCCGGCTGATAATAGCGCGCCGGATCGTGCACTTCGTACAGCAGTTGCTCCTTGCAGGTTTTCAACGACACCGCCCCGCCGGTGCCCTCGAGCTTGGTGATCACCGCAGACCCGTCCTCGTTCACTTCGGCGAGCGGAAATCCGAGCCGCGCCAGGTCCGGCACGTCCTTGTAACCGGGATCGACGAAATAGCCGCCGGTCACCTGCCCGGCGCATTCCAGCAGGTGGCCGACCAGCGTGCCCTTGCCGAGACGGTCCCAATCGTCCGCCGCCCAGCCGAACTCATGCATCAGCGGCGCGAGAAACAACGCCGGATCGCTGACGCGGCCGGTGATGACGATGTCGGCGCCGCCCGCCAGCGCTTCGACGAGCGGGGCGGCGCCGAGATAGGCGTTGGCGGAAATCATCTTGTCCCTGACGTCGGCGACGCGGCCTGCTCGTCTCGATCAGCGGCAGGTCGCGCTCGCGCAGCACCGCGAGGACATCGTCGCCGCTGACCGCCGCGATCTTGAGCCCCGCAAGGCCCAGCTCGCGCGCAACCTCGGCGGCGGCGCGCGCCGCGCCCAGCGGATTGGCCGCGCCCATGTTGGTGACGATCTTGACGCCGTTCGCGACGCAGGCCGGCAGCACCGCCGCAAACCGCTCGCGCAGCAGCGGATCGTAGCCCGCCGCGGGATCGCTCTGCCGCGCCTGCTGCGCCAGCGCGATGGTGCGCTCGGCCAGGCATTCGAACACCAGATAGTCGAGCGCACCGCGCGCCGCGAGATCGGCCGCCGGCTCGATGCGGTCGCCCGAATAGCCCGCCCCTGCCCCGATCCGGACCGTTCTCATGCCTGATGACATCGCCGGTTGGGCGTGACATTGCTCATCGCAAGACGCATCCTAACGGCGGCTTTCGCCCAATGTCTAACAAAACGACGGGGAGACGATCGTCATGAACACGCTGCGAATAGCGGCGGCCTGCGCGCTGACGCTTGCGCCGGCGCTCGCGAGCGCCCAGGAGTTTCCTTCGCGCACGATCAAGTTCGTGGTGCCGTTCACGGCCGGCAGCGCCACCGATTCGCTCGCGCGCGTGCTCGCGCAGAAGCTGACCGCGGCTAACGGCTGGACGGTGGTGGTCGAGAACATCGCCGGCGGCAGCGGCCAGCCCGCCGCCTCGAATGTCGCGCGCGCGGCACCTGACGGACACACGATCCTCATCACCAGCAACACCACGCACGCCGGCAATCAGGCGCTGTTCAAGAAGCTCACCTACGATCCGATCGCCGATTTCGAGCCGATCACCCGGCTCGGCAACATCACATTGGGGCTCGCGGTCCATCCTTCGGTGCCCGCCAGCAACGTGCGCGAGTTGATCGCCTACGGCAAAGCCAATCCGGGCAAGCTCACCTTCGGCCAGGGCGCGACCTCGGCGCGCATGGCGAGCGAGATGCTGAAGGCGCAGGGCGGCTTCGACATGCTGCACGTGCCGTACCGGTCGAACCCGCTGGCGATCGCCGATCTGCTTGGCGGGCAGATTTCGCTGGTGTTCGCCGATCTGTCCACGACGCTGCCGCAGATCCGCGGCGGCAAGGTGAAAGGCTTCGGCGTGTCGAGCGCGACGCGCTCGCCGCTCGCGCCGGAACTGCCGACGATGGCCGAGGAAGGCCTGACCAACTACGAGCTGATCGCCTGGTTCGCGGCCTTCGCGCCGGCCAAGACGCCGAAGGCCGTCGTCGACAAGCTCAATCAGGCGCTCAAGGCAGCGATGGCGGACAAAGCCGTGGAGGAGGCGCTGCTGAAAGCGAGCATCGAACCGGTGACCAGCACGCCGGAGGAATTGCGCGCCTATGTGATCTCCGAAACCAGGAAATGGGTCGATCTGGTCAAGGCCGCGGGCATCGAGCCGGAATAGCGCGGCTCGCGAGCCGTCAGTCCGGCGCCCCGCTTTCCATCGGGATGCAGGACCGCAGCCGCGGCTGGCCGGTCGCGACGTTGCCGCCGATCACCTGCTTGATCTGTCCCGTCGGACAGGTGCGGTCGTCGACCAGAGCCTTGGCGCCGGGCGGGAGCTGGCCGATCGGCGGCTCCTGCTTGAGATATTTGGTAGTGAACGCCGGCCCGGCCGGCGGTGCCTGTTGAGCCGCGGCCGGCGCAAACGGCAGAACCGCCAGGGCCGCACCGACCGCGACGCGCGTAATGAGCCGAAGCATGTCACCTCCATCTTGACGACGTGATCGATCGCCCCTTACAGCCGCGGATAGGTCGCGCGCGGATTGTCGACCATGATCTTCTGGTGCAGCGCGGCGGGAATCCCCGCCGGCATGCGCTCGTCGCCGTCGAACTGCCAGTGCGGGAAGTCGGAGGCATAGAGCAGCAACGCGTCCGAGCGCATGTGCTCGATCGCCTTCTCGACCTCGTCCGGATCGTCCGGCGCGTCGAACGGCTGGATGGTCATGCGGAAATGATCGCGCACGATGTCGGCCGGCGAACGGTCGACCCACGGCACCTCCGAGCGCACGCCGCGCCAGAATTTCGCGAACCGCCAGAGAAAGCCCGGCAGCCAGGTCACGCCGAATTCGAGGAGCACGACTTTCAGGCCCGGATACTTGGCGAACACGCCCTCGCAGACCAGGCTCGCGACCTGCGACTGGAACGACTGCGGATGGGCGGAATAGTCCTCGATGTAGTAGCTCGGCCAGCCGAGCGAGGTGGTGGCGTGCTTGTAGGTCGAGCCGGCATGGATGCCGAGCGGCAGGCCGTGGCGCTCGCAGGCCGCATAGACCGGCCAGAACGCGCGCCGTCCGAGCGGCGCCTCCTGCGCGGCCAGCACCAGGACCTGCACGAAGCGCTTGTCCTTGGCGCAGCGCTCGATCTCGTCGACGCAGAATTCGACGTTCTGGGTCGGGATCACGATCGAGGCGCGCAGCCGCGGGTCGCGGTCGAGCCATTCCTTGGCGGTCCAGTTGTTGACCGCGCTCGCAAAGGCCTTCGCCATGTCCTCGCTGTGCAGCAGCGTCACGCCGTAGAGGCAGTTGAGGATCGCGGTGCCCGCGTGCCAGCGGTCGAACACCTGGGCCGACAGGTCCGACACGCCGGTGGCCGGCTCGCCGTCCTTGCCGCGCCATTCCGGGCGCGCCGACAGCGGCGAGCTCGGCGGATAGGCGACGGTCTCGAGCGAGTTGATGCCGCGCTCCTGCACGGTCTCGCGCCAATAATCGTCAAGGTGAGGCAGCAGCGCCTTCACGCTCGGCACCGTGGGATGCACGTCGCAGTCGATGGCGTCGGCGATGTCGCTCACGGCGGCCTCACAGGTTCTGCGTCATTCCGGGACGCAAGTGAATTCTACCGCATCAGCAGACTAGGCGCTCGCTAATCCGCCTTGATGTTGGCAGCCGCCACGATCTGGCGCCAGCGCGCGGTCTGCTCGCGCATCCAGGCGTCGAGCTCACGCGGCGTATTGCCGAGCGGAAAGATGCCGAGATGCCGGGTCTTCTCGGCGAACTCCGGCGAGTTGACCACCGCGCGGACATCGGCGGACAGCTTGTCGAGCACCGCCGGCGGCAGGCCCGCGGGGGTCACCATGGCGTTGAAGGCGATCACGTCGAAGCCCGGATAGCTCTCGGCGATGGTCGGAACGGCCGGCGCGTCGGCGAGGCGCTTCGCCCCCGCCCCCGCGATCAGCTTGAGCTCGCCGGTGTCGACGTAGCGCTTGGCCGAATGCCAGATGTCGAACATCAGCGGGACTCTTCCGGCGATCAGGTCGACCAGCGCGGGCGCGCTGCCGTTGTAGTTGATGTGGGTCATGGCGATGCCGGCGCGCTGCTTGAGCAGTTCGCCGGCGAGGTGGCCGACGCCGCGCGGGCCGGGCGAGGTGAAGTTGAGCGGCTGCGCGCTGGCCCGGGCGAGCGCCACCAGCTCCGGAATGGTGCTCGCCGGGAACGACCTGGTGGCGACCAGCGCGACCGGCTGGGTCGCCACCATGCTGACGCCGACCAGATCCTTCTCCTCGTAGGGCAGCTTCTGGCCGAGCGCCGGATTGATCAGCAGCGAGTTGGTGGCGACCAGCATGGTGTAGCCGTCGGCGGGCGCCTTGGCGGCGGCGGCGGTCGCCACGATGGTGCCGGCGCCGGGACGGTTCTCGATCAGCACCGACTGCCCGTTCCAGCGCGCCGACAGGAGATCGGCGAGAATGCGCGCCACCACATCGGACGGCCCGCCGGCGGCGAACGGAACGATGAGCTTGACCGGACGCGATGGGAAATCCGAAGCCGTTTGGGCCGAAGCGCCAGAAGTGCCGATGACGGCGAGCAGAACGGCGACCGAGATTGCTCCGAAGGCGCTCATTTTGATCTCGTCGTCACGCGCGGTTCCGGCGAGATTATACGGCTGTCATCATCCGCGAAAGCGGATGCGCCGTCGCGCGTATGCCGAAAGGTCAACCCGGCGCGGTGTTCGCCACCGGCCCCAGCCCGTCGCGTCCGTAGATGTCGTCGCGGAACTGCACGACGCCGTCGGCGGTCGCCCAGCCGGTGACATAGACCCAATAGAGCGGCACCGGCTTGGCGAGCCTGGCATCCTTGCGTTCGGCCGATTTGATGACGCGGTCGACCTCGACCCGCGGCCAGCCGACGGTATCCGACAGCAGCCAATGCACCAGCTCGCGCACGTTCTGGATGCGCACGCAGCCGGAGGAATGAAACCGCATGTCCTCGCCGAACAGGTTCTTGAGCGGCGTGTCGTGCATGTAGACTTCGTGCGCGTTCGGAAAATTGATCTTGATGGCGCCGAGCGAGTTGAGCTCGCCCGGATCCTGCTTGAACATGTAGTTGACCGCTTCCTGGGTCTGCCAGTTGATGTCGGTCGGCTGCAGCTCGCGGTTCCTGCCGTCGAAGATGCGGATGTGGTTCTTGGTGAGATAATCCGGCTCGGCCTGCATCTTCGGAATCAGATCGCGGCGCACGATCGAGACCGGCACCGTCCAGTACGGATTGAAGTTGATCTCGACGATGCGGCTGTTGATCTCGGGCGACGGCCGGTCGGGCTTGCCGACGACGCCGATGTGGCGCGACACGCAGACGGCATTCTCGATCGCCTCGATCTGCGCCGCCGGGATGTTGCAGACGACGTAGCGCGGCGCCAGGTTGCCGCCGTGGGCCTTCAACCGCGTCACGTTGGTGCGAAGCTGCGCGAGCCGGATATCGGCCGGCACGTTGAGCGCCTTGAAGGTCTGCTCGCGCACCATGCCGTCGACGCTGACGCCGTGGCGCGCCTGGAAGCGGCGCACCGCGGCTTCGACGTAGGAATCGAAGATGTCGCTGTTGCCGGAATTGGCGCCGAGATCGCCCGCCGCGATCAGCCGCTGCCGCAACGGCATGATGCTGGCGTGCCGGTTGCCGAGGCGCAGCCGCTCCGTGGGCGGCACCTGCGGCCAGCCGCCGCGCGCCACGATCGCCTCGTACTGGGCGATCGCCTTCTCGGTCTGCTGCGCGGTCGCGGCCGAGAGCGTCGGCAGCGACGATTTCGGCATCACGATCGAGCGCGAGGTGCTGTCGAAGGCCTGGCCGAAATCGTTCTGCTGGTTGCTGCGGATCAGCGCCTGCAGCGTGGCGTCGGTCGCGGACTGGCCGAAGGCGCGGCCGGACAATGCACCGCCGCCGGCCAACGCCACACCGCCCGCGAGCTTTCGCAGGACGCTCCGCCGATTGATGGGTGTATTCCCCCGGCCTCGATCAGCCATGACGCAACGCTCGAACGACGCCCCCACACACAGGCTAGCACGAGCGTTGCAACAGGGCCACCCTGGCGGAGGCCTCGATTCATGCCGGATTCAACGACAAAAGCGCAAGCCGGCTGATCCCGACTTGCGCTCTTGCCGAAGCGGAGGAGGGTCCGCCAGCCAGTACGAGGCTTAGAGCCGATAGAGGATCTGATCGGTCCAGAACCGTTCGAGGCGGTGCAGCGACTTGTTGAGGGTCGCGAACTCCTCGGAATTGATGCCGCCGACCTGCTCCACCGTGCGCACGTGCTTCTGGTAGAGGCTGTCGACGATGTCGCGCACCTCGCGGCCCTTGTCGGTCAGCTTGATGCGAACCGAACGGCGGTCGACGCGCGAGCGCTGATGGTCGAGGAAACCCATCTCGACCAGCTTCTTGAGATTGTACGAGACGTTGGAGCCGAGGTAGTAGCCGCGCGTGCGCAGCTCTCCCGCGGTCAGTTCCTTCTCGCCGATGTTGTACAGCAGCAATGCCTGCACCGAGTTGATGTCGGCGCGGCTGCGGCGGTCGAACTCGTCCTTGATGACGTCGAGCAGACGGCGGTGCAGCCGCTCGACCAAAGTCAAGGCTTCGAGGTAGAGCGGACGGATGTGCTCGAAACGCGTTTCGCGGTCGAGCGGCTCCGCCGTCTTGGCAACGGCTTTCATCATGACGCCTTCCTGTACTTATCTTTATTTTGTCACGGCGAGGCCCTGTTCCCCCGCTCTCCGAAAACATTACGCCGCAGGGTCTAAAATCGGCTTAAACAACACGATAAAGATAGGGTTTATTTGCCAGAGTGAATGGTCGATTGAACGGCGAAGCTTAACGATTGTATTTACCGCGCGTTGACCGGTGTGGCACGGTCAATGATGCCAGCATCGCGTTAAGGGAGGGAAAATGACACCGGCACGATGGATGTTTGCGCATCGCGCGCATTTCGCAGCGTGTTGCCTGTTCGTTGGCGGCATTGCCGGCAGCCCTCCCCGCCTCCGCCGACGAGCGGCTCATCGGAAGCTGGAAGCTCACCGCCTTCCAGGTGCAGGCACTCGATACCAAGGAGACGCGCGACGCGCTCGGCCCCAAGCCGGCCGGACGGCTGATCATGACGGCGAACGGCTTCATCACCAACTTCCGCGTTGCCGACGGCCGCAAGCCCGCGCAGAACGACGCCGACAGCACGCAGCTTCTCCGCACCATGGCGGCCTGGACCGGCCGCTATCGCGTCGCCGGCGACAAGATCGTCGTCGACATCGAGTCGTCCTGGAACGAGCGCGTGTCCAACTCGCAAAGCGAGCGCAGCTACACGATCGAAGGCAAGAAACTCACCTGGACCAATGTCACCTCGTCGAGCAATTTCTTTCCCGGGCGAGCGGCCATGGGCTGGGAGATCTTCGAACGCGAGGATTGATGCCCGCTCGGCAGGCAATGGAATGAGCATGAAGAACGTAATGAACCGCCGCTGGCTGCTGGCGCAATACCCCGAGGGCATGCCCGCCCCCGACAACTGGACCATGGACGCGCAACCGGTGCCCGATCCCGGCGCCGGGCAAATCCTGGTCAAGGCGAAATGGCTGTCGGTCGACCCCTACATGCGCGGCCGCATGAGCCGCTCGACCAACTACACCAAAGGCGTCGAGATCGGCGAGGTGATGCAAGGGGGCGGCGTCGGCGAAGTCGTGGCGTCAAATCATCCGGCCTGGAAAGTCGGAGACATCGCCGAGTCGATGGGCGTCGGCTGGCAGGAATGGTCGGTGCTGACGCCGGACGTCGCCGGCCCGCACGGCGTCAACCGGATCGATCCAAAGCTCGCGCCGATCGAGAGCTCGCTGTCGTGGCTCGGCATGCCGGGGCTGACCGCCTATTTCGGCCTGCTCGAGGTGGGCCGCCCTCGCCCCGGCGACACGGTGGTGGTGTCGGCCGCATCAGGCGCGGTCGGCCAGCTCGTCGGTCAGCTCGCCAAGCTCGCAGGCGCCCGCGCGGTCGCGATCGCGGGCGACGACGACAAGCTCGCATGGTGCCGCGACATCGGCTTCGACGCCGGCGTCAACTACAAGAAGGCCGCGGACCTGACGGCGGCGGTGAAGGCGGCGTGCCCGCAAGGCGTCGACGTGTTCTTCGACAACACCGCGGGGCCGATCCACGACGCCGCGATGAAAAACCTGAGCACCGGCGCGCGCGTGGTGATCTGCGGCCGCGTGGCGCTCGCCGGCCAGTTCGGCAAGCCCGATATCGGCGAGCGGTTCATGGGCCACCTGATCGTGACCCGCGCCAGCATCCACGGCTTCCTGGTGTTCGACTGGTGGCACCGCCGCGACGAGGCGCTGCGGCGTCTCGCCGGCTGGCACCGCGAGGGCAAAATCCAATTCAAGGAAGACGTGCTCGATGGGATCGAGCGCATGCCCGAAGCGTTCCTGCGGCTGCTCTCCGGCAAGAACTTCGGCAAGCAGATCGTCAGGGTCGGCTAAGATCGACTTGCTTCGATGAATTGCTCCGCTCGTCCCCGCGAAAGCGGGGACCCAGTGCTTCTCAAGGGCTGGATGCCCGCGTCCGCGGGCATGAGCGGAAACGATCAGCGTCAGATCAGTCGATTTGATCTTGGTCACGCCCGCCTTCTCCATCGCCGCCCAGGCGGCGGCGAGCGAGCCGCGGTTGTCGATGCCGCGCGAGGCATCGTCGATCACGAAGGTCTCGAAGCCGGCACGCCGCGCATCCATCGCGGTCCAGGCGACGCAGAAATCGGTGGCAAGCCCCGCCACGAACACGCGCGTCAGCCCGCGCTCCTTGAGATAGCCGCCGAGCCCGGTCGGGGTCTTCTGGTCGGCTTCGAGAAACGCCGAATAGCTGTCGACGTTCTTGTTGTGGCCCTTGCGCACGACCAATTGCGCATGCGGAATGGCGATGTCCTTGGAAATGTCCGCGCCGGCTGTCCCCTGCACGCAATGGTCCGGCCACAACACCTGGTCGCCGTAGGGCAGCTTGATCATCTCGAACGGCGCCTTGCCGGGATGCGAGGACGCGAACGAGACATGGCCCGGCGTGTGCCAATCCTGCGTGAGCACCACGTAGGCAAATTTCTTGGCGATCGCATTGATGACGGGCACGACCTGCTCGCCGTCCTTGACCGCCAGGCTGCCGCCCGGCAGGAAGCAGTTCTGCACGTCCACGACGATGAGCACGCTCTTGTCGTCGATCGCGACGGCCGCGAACGCCGATCTGGCCGGACCGAGCAGCGTTGCGGCGATCCCGGCGCCGAGCCCGCGCATCATCTGACGACGATCGAGATTTGTCATGACGGCCTCCGTGATTTGTCTCGCTTGATCGCGCCGGCCGATTGACGACCGGGTATCGTAAACCGTGCAAGAAGCAGGCCAAAGGGCAGCGTTTACGCCCCCCTCAGAAACCGGATGATCCCGGAAAAATCCATCCCGGCGTCGCCGTGCGCAACAAACTGCTCGTACACCGCCGCCGCCCCTGCCCCGAGCGGCGTGGTGGCGCGCGTCGCCTTGGCGGCTTCCTGCGCGAGCTTCAAGTCCTTGAGCATCATCGCGGCGGTGAAGCCCGCCTTGTAGTCGCGGTTCGCCGGCGAGGCCGGTACCGGGCCCGGCACCGGGCAGTAGCTCGTCATCGACCAGCATTGGCCGGAGGACTTCGAGGAGATGTCGAACAGCTTTTGCGCATCGAGGCCGAGCTTCTCGGCCAGCAGGAACGCCTCCGACACCACGATCATCGAAGCGCCGAGCACCATGTTGTTGCAGATCTTCGCCGCCTGGCCGTTCCCGGCCGCGCCGGCATGCACGATGGTCTTGCCCATGGCTTCCAGCAACGGCTGCGCGCGGACAAACGCCTCGTCCGGGCCGCCGACCATGAAGGTGAGCGTCGCGCCCTGCGCGCCGGCCACGCCACCCGAGACCGGCGCATCGACCATGGCGAGCCCGCGCTCCTGCGCGGCCTTGGCGACCGCGCGCGCGCTGTCGACGTCGATGGTCGAGGAATCGATCAGCAGCGTGCCATCGCCCACGGCGGCAAGCACGCCGTCGGCGCCGAGATAGACCTCGCGCACGTGTTCGCCCGCGGGCAGCATGGTGACGACGACCTCGGCATCCTTGCAGGCATCCGCGACCGAGTCCGCCGCCGCGCCGCCCGAGGCGGCAAGCTTGCCGGCCGCGTCCTTGTTGACGTCGAAGCCGTGCACGGCGTGGCCGGCCTTGACCAGGTTCTGCGCCATCGGCAGCCCCATATTGCCGAGGCCGATGAAACCGATTTTCGCCATCGCGTCCCTCCCAAGACTTTTCGCTCAGTCTACGCCGGCTGCTCGCGCGCGGCCATCAGCGCCAGCCCCAGATAGGCCGCCAGCAGCGCGACCTCGACCATCACGACCAGGATGCTGCCGCCATAGACCTGCGGGAACAGCGCCTCCACCACCGCCATCGAGACCACGGAGGTGAGCCAGACCACCGCGCCCCATGGCGCCGCGAGCCACAATCCGACCGCCGCCACCAGATCGATCACGGCGAAGAATATCGTCGCCGCCTGATACGGCGTCGCATAGCCGTCGAAGGCGACATCGTTCGGCGCGGCGATCCCGATCACCACCGACCAATGATAAAGTCCCTTGATCAGCGACACCGCCGCCATGGCGCGCAGGAACGTCACGAGCCATTGCGACCACCTGCGACCCTCGCGCTCGTCGTCGTCGGCATGCACCGGCTCAAGGGAATTCTCGGTGTCCCTCATGGCCGTTCCGGCAATTCGAGTTCGCGGTCGACCGGCGCAAAGTGCCGCTCCACCTCCGCCTCGGTGACGGATTCGAGCGAGAGGGGCTGCCAGCGCGGCGCCTGATCCTTGTCGACGATCACCGCCCTGATCCCTTCGTACACGTCGTGCCCCCGGATGACGCGCGACACTATGCGGAATTCGGTGCGCATGCACGTATCGAAATCGAGCGTGGCGCCCTGCCTCACTTGCCTGAGCGCGAGCTTCAGACTTAGCGGCGATTTTGTGCGCATCAAGGCGGCGACCTTGCCGGCGAAGGCGGAGACAGTTCCGCCGCCGGCCGCTTCGGCGTCGAGCGCGGCGAGAATATCTTCCACCCGGTCGCCCTTGAACAGCCGGTCGATCGCCGGCCGCTGCGCCGTCACCGGCCCCTCCCCCGCAGGCTGCGCGAATGCGCCGAGCAGTGCATCGACCGAGACGGCGCCGCACAAGGCTTCGAGCAGTTCCGCAAAGCGCTCCGACGCCACCCGGTGCGTGGCGACGCCGGCGGTGACGCCGTCCGCGGCATTGAGCCGCTCGGCGGTGAGCGCGCAGTAGGCGCCGAGTCTCGCCCGGCAGCCGCGGCAGGATCCAGGTGCCGCCGACATCGGGAAAGAAGCCGATGCCGACTTCGGGCATGGCGAAGGCGAAGCGGTCGCCGGCGACGCGATGCGAGCCGTGCACCGAGACGCCGACGCCGCCGCCCATGACGATGCCGTCGATCAGCGCCACGTAGGGCTTGCGGTAGTGCTTGATGCGGGCGTTGAGCGCGTATTCGTCGCGGAAATAGGCGAGCGCCTCGTCATAGCGTCCGGCGCGGCCGAGATCGTAGAGCGAGCGCAGATCGCCGCCGGCCGAGAACGCGCGGCCGCCGTTCGCCACGATCACCACGCGGCTGACCGCCCCATCGTGCTCCCACTCGGCGAGCTTTGCGGCGAGCGCACGCACCATGGCGTGGCTCACCGCATTGAGGGCCTGCGGCCGGTTGAGCGTGACGATCCCGGCGGTGCCGCGGCGGTCGAACAATATTTCCGGTTCGGAATTCATTGCCGCTCTCATAGCGGCTCGCGGGCCAGCCGACGAGGGGCAATCCGGCCGACGATCAGGCGCTCTGCGGCTCGGACCGGAGCCGGACCCGGTCGCCCAGCGATTGATAAAGCCGGGACGCGATCACCACCATGAGCGCCACCCACCCGACGTAGAGCGCATTGCTGACCGTCATCACGATCAAGTTATTCGATACCTCTAAGACACCCGCCGGGACGCCCGCGGCAGCGAAGGCCGTATGTCCCGAGATCACCAGAACCTGCAGCAGCGCCTTGCAGACCCAGACAGTCGCAATCGCCGGGATGCCGGCCGCGACGTAGACGACGCAGATACGGAAGCTGTGGCCCTTGGTGTCCTGGTACGCATTCACCCAGGTCGCACCGGGCGCATCGACCGCGATCGCCGGAAACAGCAAGGTCATGCGCAGGGAGAGCAGGACCGGGAGGACGACGAGCGGCAGGATCAGCATCCAGACCCACCAGTCGAGCGGCTGCACCGCGGCCAGCCCAGAAAGCGCGATCGGGCCCGGCGTGGCTACGACCAGCAACAACGCGATCCAGGCGCCGAAGAAGCGCAGCGTGCGGGGATTCCTGCGCTCGACCAGATAGTGCGCCTGCGTCTCGTCGAGCAGCACGAAGCGGTGCACCGCGATCATGAACGGCACCAGCAGGAAGATCCAACCCGCGGCCAGCATCAAGCCGGCGAGTTCCCGGCCGAACCATCCGGTCGCCCGGGCGAAGCCGGGCGTGTACAGGATTTTCATCGCCAGAGAATGCGCCACGCCGATCAGGCCGGCGGTCAGCGCCAGGTCCCGCAGCGACCACAGCGCGCGGCCCGCGTCGCGGTACGCGAGCGTAATCAGACCGACGAGTGGGGGCCGCACAATGTCCACGGCAACGCCTGTACAAACAATGGCCGTGGACTATGGCTTAACGCCAATTAAGAAATCGTGGACGCCGGCGGAATTCGTGTCACTGTGCCGCTCCGACCCTCATGCTGAGGAGCCCGCGCGAGCGAGGGCGTCTCGAAGGACGAGGCGGCCACACCGGGGCGCTCGTGCTTCGAGACGCGGCCTTCGGCCGCTCCTCAGCATGAGGGCGGAGCGCCGCTGACGCTTAACCTAATTCCCGAGCAGATCGCGGCTGACGATGTGCCGCATGATCTCGTTGGTGCCTTCCAGAATCTGGTGCACCCGCAGATCCCGCAGCACCCGCTCGATCGGGTGGTCGCGCAGGTAGCCGTAGCCGCCGTGCAGCTGCAGGCAGCCGTTGACGATGTCGAAGCCGGTGTCGGTGGCGAGGCGCTTGGCCTGCGCGGCAAGCCGCGTGGCCGCGGGCTCGCGGGCGTCGACCGCGGATGCCGCCCGCCACAGCAGCAGGCGCGCCGCTTCGAGCATGGTGGCATAGTCGGCGATGCGAAAGCCGAGCGCCTGGAAATCGGCGAGCCGGGTGCCGAACTGCCGGCGCTCCTTCATGTAGGCGATGGTGCGGTCGAGGCAGAACTGCGCGCCGCCGAGCGAGCAGGCCGCGATGTTGAGCCGCCCGCCGTCGAGCCCGGCCATGGCGATCTTGAACCCCTGGCCCTCGGCGCCGATCCGGTTCGCCACCGGCACGCGGCAGTTCTCGAACATCACCATCGCGGTCGGCTGCGACTTCCAGCCGAGCTTCTTCTCGGGCGCGCCGAACGACAGGCCCGGGCGTGCCGTTCTCGACCGCGAAGCAGGAGATGCCGCGCGGCCCGCCCTCCCCGGTGCGCGCCATCACCAGATAGAGATCGGAGGTGCCGCCGCCCGAGATGAACGCCTTGCTGCCGTCGAGCACGTAGTGGTCGAGCTGGCGCACCGCGCGGGTCTTGAGGCTCGCGGCGTCGGAGCCGGAATCCGGCTCGGTCAGGCAGTAGCTCGCAAGCTGCGCCATGCTGCACAGCCCCGGCAGGAACCGCGCGCGCTGCTCGGCCGAGCCATGGGTGTCGATCATCCAGGCGACCATGTTGTGGATCGAGATGTAGGCCGCGGTCGAGGGACAGCCTTGCGAGAGCTCCTCGAAGATCAGCGTGGCATCGAGCCGCGACAGCGCCGAGCCGCCGACGTCGGCGCCGACATAGATGCCGGCAAAGCCGAGCGCCGCCGCCTGCCGGAGCGTCTCGACCGGGAAAATCTCCCGCTCGTCCCACTCGCGCGCATGCGGCATCATTTCGGTCCGCGCGAACGCGCGCGCGGTGTCCTGGATGGCGCGCTGCTCTTCGGTGAGGTCGAAATCCATCGGATCGATTCAGCCGAGCGGCTCGGCCCAAAAATCAGCCGAACATCCACGACGTCGGATTTTCAATCGGGCGATTTTCGTTGAGCGCCAGAAGGCCTTTGACGTTGCGCACCAGCGACCAGATGAACCACCAGAGCAGAACAAGGAAGCCGACGAGGACGATCGCCAAGATCGTGCCGACCACGATGTACAGCAGGCCGATCCAGAACGTCCGGATCTGAAACTGATAGTGCGAATTCAGCATCGGATCGGGCCCGCCGGACTGAACGTGCGCGATGATCACGCCGACGATCTTGGTCAAGCCACCGGTGAAATAGCCGACGAAGTAGAGGATGTAGACCGCGAACGCGAGCTGGTTGTTGGAAACGACGGGCTGCGGCGGACGAGGCTCGACGGATGTCATGGCAATCCTCCCAACGGTCGCCGTCATCGTGACATGGGCCGCCACCGCCGACAACCCGAGCCTGCCTGCGCAAAAGGCCAGCCGCTGGCGGGCCGAGGCCGGACCGGTTAAAACAGCGGCCGTCATTCCCGGAGAACGTCATGGCCATCAAATACGGCCGCCCGATCGAAACCCGCCTCACCCCGGTCGAGACCAAGCCGGCGAGCAGGCCCGCGAGCCTCGATCTGACGACGCGCCCGCGCCGCAACCGCAAGGCCGACTGGACGCGGCGCATGGTGGCCGAGAACGTGCTCACCACCGACGACCTGATCTGGCCGCTGTTCCTGGTCGACGGGACGAAGAAGCGCGTGCCGGTCGATTCCATGCCGGGCGTCGAGCGGCTCTCGGTCGACGAGGCGGTGCGCGACGCCGCGCGCGCGGCGGAGCTGAAAATTCCCTGCCTGGCGCTGTTCCCCTACACCGATCCGAGCCTGCGCGACGAGCACGGCAGCGAGGCGCTGCATCCGGACAATCTTGTTTGCAAGGCGATAAGAGCGATCAAGAAAGAGGTGCCGGAGCTCGGCGTGCTCTGCGACGTGGCGCTCGATCCCTATACCAGCCACGGCCATGACGGGCTCTTGCGCGACGGCGTGATCCTCAACGACGAGACCGTGGAAGTCCTGATCACGCAGGCGCTGGTCGAGGCCGAGGCCGGCTGCGACATCATTGCGCCCTCCGACATGATGGACGGCCGCGTCGGCGCGATCCGCAAGGGCCTCGATGCCGCGGGCTTCGTCGACGTTTCGATCATGGCCTATGCGGCGAAATACGCGTCCGCGTTCTACGGCCCGTTCCGCGACGCGGTCGGCTCGTCGGTGACGCTGACCGGCGACAAGCGCACCTACCAGATGGACCCGGCCAATACCGAGGAAGCGCTGCGCGAGGTCGAACTCGACATCGCCGAGGGCGCCGACATGGTCATGGTCAAGCCCGGCATGCCCTATCTCGATATCCTGCGCCGCGTGCGCGAGACCTTCGCGATGCCGACCTTCGCCTACCAGGTGTCGGGCGAATACGCGATGATCATGGCGGCGGCGCAGAACGGCTGGCTCGACGGCGACAAGGCGATGATGGAGAGCATGATCGCGTTCAAGCGCGCGGGCGCGGCCGGCGTGCTCAGCTATTTCGCGCCGAAGGTGGCGCAGAAGCTGCGCGGACGCGAGATAACGCAAGCGCGAATTCGGATGAACTCAAGCTACTCGCCTCCGCTCGTCCCCGCGAAAGCGGGGACCCAGCCCTTGTCAAGAACTGGATGCCCGCTTACGCGGGCATGAGCGGAGAGAGCCCTTTCATGATCATCAACGACGCGCAGGCGCATGTCTGGCCGGCGACGCGGCCGGACCGGCCGATGGATTCCGACGGCCGCGAGCACAACCCGTACACCTACGAGCAATTGCTCGCCGACATGGACCGCGCCGGCGTCACCCGTGCGATCCTGGTGCCGCCCTCGATCGACCGCGACCGCAACGACTACGTGATCGAGGCCGCGCGCAAGCACCCCACCCGCTTCGCCATCATGGGGCGCGTGCCGATCAAGACCGGCGCCGGGAAGGATTTGCTGAGGGGCTGGCGCGAGCAGCCCGGCATGCTCGGCGTGCGCGTGACCTTCCACCGCGACGCCGACCGGCCCTGGCTCAGCGACGGCACCGCCGACTGGTTCTGGCCGGAAGCGGAGCGCCACGGCATTCCGGTCATGGTGCACGCGCCGGAGCGGCTATCGGAGATCGGCGCGATCGCGGAACGCCATCCCGCGCTCAAGCTGATCGTCGACCACGCGGGCTTTGCGCGCGCCACCGTCGACGACAAGACCTTGCCGGCCGCCGAGCGCATGATCGCGCTCGCGCGGCATCCCAATGTCCACGTGAAGGTCTCGGCGATGCCGGCGTTCTCGACCGAGCCCTACCCGTTCAAGAATTTGCGCGAGCCGCTGCGCCGCGTGATCGCGGCATTCGGGCCGCGCCGCTCGTTCTGGGGCGCCGACATCACGCGCATTCCGAAGACCGTGAGCTACCGGCAGGTGGTGACGCATTTCACCGAGGAGCTCGATTTTCTGTCGGCCGACGATCTCGGCTGGATCATGGGCCGCGGGCTTGCCGAGTGCCTGCGCTGGCCGGGGGCGGTGTAGGTCAGCTGCCCATCTCCGCCACCGCTTTGCGCAGCGCAGCGATCAGCTCCTGGCTGTGGTCGAGATGCTCTTCCTCGACGTCGAGGATTTGCGTGAAGCCCCGCTTCTTCAGCGCCAGCACGTCGACCGTCGAGTGCGCCGCATCGATGCCGGCGGAATCGCAGACGATGTCGATCAGCCGGTCGAGCGCGTGCAGGCGTCCGAGCAGGTAGTCGTTCTCGCGATAGGCGCGCGAGAGAAACGCCGCGAAATGCGCAAAGCCGACGCCGCGCAGGCTCTCGATGCCGTCGAAGCCGCGCAGCGACCGCACGTCCTGCGGGCTGATGCGGTCGACCAGGATCTCGTTGAGTTCGCCGATCTCGCGGCCGCCGGTCACCGGCAGGGTCAGCACGTCCCAGAACGGGAATCCGAGATAGTTGACGATCACCTCGCGCCGGGCCTCGGGATGCCAGTGCGCCGGATCGAGCGTCGCCAGCAGCTCGTCGAGGTCGCGCGTGCTGGCGGCAAGATCGATCTCGGCGGCGAGCTGCTCGATCAGCCGGTCGAGCTTCTCGAGGTTGTCCTCGACGAAGCGGCTGGCATACATGTGCAGATGCTTGATCTCGCCCGGCGACGGCGCGGCCGGGAAAATGTCGGCGACCAGGTCGCGGATGCCTTCGCTGTAATAGTCGGGGCTTTCGCGGCGGCGAAGCTGACCGAGACGGAGGTAGAATTCGCGCTTGAGCCGGTCGACCAGGACCGGATCGAGGCCGGCGAACCGGTCATGGCCCTGCAATTCGTAAAGCCGGTTCTGGCCCTCGATCATGAAGTTCAGGCGGCGCTCGCGATACTTCACGTCGAAGGCCAAGAGATACGTCACCCAGGCCGGCAGATTGGCGCCGGTCTGGGTCTCGAATTCGAGCGCCACGCTGTCGAGACGCTCGTAGACGATGCCCTTGCGCAGCGCCCAGGCGTCGATGATCTCGGCGACCACGCGCGAGAGCGGCGACTGCGCCGGAACGCCGCGCAGCTTGACGATCAGATCCGCGCCGAAGGCCCGCACCGAGGCGAGCTTGAGCCGGACATAGGCCTGGTAGGCAAAGCCCGCATCGACCGCGACATGGGCGTTGACCTGCTCGCGCCAGGCGCGCAGCTCGTCGCGCGACAGCGCGCGGTCGAAGGTCGCGGGCACGACCTTGGCGACCAGCTGGCTGACATGCGGACGCGCGCTGTCGATGATGGCGCGCAGCCGCCGTACCCGGTCGTTGAAATCGACCACCCAGCCGAGCTCGTCGGTGACCGGCTGCGACATCGGAATGTCGGACAGCGCGCCGCGCAAGGTCGAAAAGAATCCCGGCACGTTGTGGCGCCGCACCGAAGCCGATGCCGGATGCGGATCGATATAGACCAGGCGGCGGTCGACCTGGCGGTAGGCCGGCCGGCCGTGGATCGCCGAGATCGCCTGCTGGAACGGCCGGTTGTTGAGCACGGCGCCGTCGAGGAAGGAGGCCATCACCGGATCGACATTGGCCTTGAGGTGAGCGGGAAAGCCCTTGGCGATGAAGGCGGCGCGGCGCGGCCAGTCGCCGAGCCGCTGCGCCACCACCTCGTCCATCTCGACGATGCGCGCCGGCGGAAACGCGCCCGGGAACGACGAGGTCGCGCGCGCCGCAAACGCCAGCCCCGGCGCATTGTCGAGCTCGAAGTCGCTGCTGATCTCGCCCGCCGGCCCGCGCTGATAGGCAAAGCGCAGCACGTGATGGTGGTCCAGCTCGTGAATGAGCGGCGGATCGTGGATCTGGACGAGCTGGTGATAGCCGTGGAAGTCGGTGAGCGTGACGAACAGGTCGAGCGAATGCCCCGACGGCAAGAGCGAGGCCTTGGCATGGCGCGGCGCGCCCATCGCGGTGACCGCGTCGTACATCAGGCCGGCCATCACCTTGCCGTCGAGCGGCGGCTTGAACCAGCGCGAGCGCACGAACAGCGAGAGCTTCTGCCGCACCTCGATGTCGCGGATCAGGCCGAAGCGGGCGGATTTCGCCGCCGCCCACAGGAACGGCTTGAGGAACCACTTGCTCCACTTGCCGGCCTTCGCATCCGGCGACAGCAGCACCGACACGTCGGCATTCTGCAGCCAGAGCGACCGCAGCGGCCCCATCGGCAGGTCGTGGCTCAGCGCGCGCGCCAGCATGGTGCCG
The DNA here is from genome assembly GCA_963749815.1 of uncultured Alphaproteobacteria bacterium. Taxonomy (GTDB): domain Bacteria; phylum Pseudomonadota; class Alphaproteobacteria; order Rhizobiales; family Xanthobacteraceae; genus VAZQ01. The sequence continues at coordinate 57,972 of CAVVON010000029.1, forward strand.
TTGATGCCGCCCGCGGACGCGCCCGCGATGATGTCGACCACGACGCGCAGATCGAGGTCATGGCCGATCTCGCGCAGCAGATCGAAATAGATCTGCTCGGTGTCGTATTCCGGGTCGCCGGCATCGCAGCGATCGAAGAACGCCGACTTGGCGCGGGCGTTGCGGTCGGCGATGGCATGCAGCGCGCTCGAGGCCCGCACCAGCTTGAGGATCTCCTTGCTGATGCCGTGCATGTAGACGGCGAGCGAAACGCCGCCGAAGCAGACGAGCGCGATGCGAAGTTCTTTCTCGTGCAAGCCCGGCACCCCAGCCGGGTGATTCGCAGTGCCCGGGACATCATGGAGAGAGATGAAAGCGGAGAGCGAAGCCGCTTGCCGCTCCGGCCGCAGCCCCCGTCCCGCCCTCATCCTGAGCGGCCCGAGCGAAGCGACGGCGTCTCGAAGGATGGGGCGGCCACAGCCGGGCCTCGTGCTTCGAGACGCGGCCTCCGGCCGCTCCTCAGCATGAGGGTCACTGAATGCCCGGATCACCCCATCGCGGACGAGGGGTTGATCCGCACCGGCGCATAGCCGTCAACCGTCAGTGCCTGCAGGATCTGCTCGGCGTGCGCGTGGTCGCGCACCTCCATCGTCACGTCGAGCTTGGCGTCCTTCGCCGACACGTCCAGGAACAGCCGCCGGTGGTCGACGCCGAGGATATTGGCGCCCAGTTCGCCGAGCCGGCTGGCGATGTGGCCGAGCACGCCCGGCCGGTCCGGAATGGTGAGCCGGAACGAGACGATGCGGTCCTCGCGCTCGAGCTCGCGCACCATCACGGTCGCGAGAATGCGCGGGTCGATATTGCCGCCGGACAGGACGAGCCCGACCTTGCGGCCGCGGAAACGCTCGGGCTTGACCAGCATGACGGCCAAGCCCGCTGCGCCGGCGCCCTCCGCCATGGTCTTCTGCAGGGTGAGGTAGACGTTGACCGCGCGCTCGATGTGCGCCTCGTCGACCAGCACGATCTCGGCGACCAGTTCGCGCACGACCGGCAGCGTCAGAGCGCCGACGTTCTTGACCGCGATGCCTTCGGCAAGTGTCGGTCCGCCGATCGGGAGACTGGTCCCCTTCACCGCATTCCAGAACGCCGGGTAGAGCGCGGCCTCGGCGCCGACGATCTCGATCGCGGGCTTCTTCGCCCGCGCGGCGATGGCATTGCCGGCGATCAGCCCGCCGCCGCCGATCGGAAGCACCAGCAGGTCGAGATCGGGCACATCCTCCAGCATTTCGAGCGCAATGGTGCCCTGCCCGGCAATGACGTGGGCGTCGTCGTAGGGATGGACCCAGGTCAGCCCGCGCTCGCGCGCGATCGTCTCGGCGCGCGTCTGCGATTCGGCGATGGTTTCTCCGTCGAGCACGACCTCCGCGCCGCAGACCTGCGTCGCCTCGACCTTCACGAACGGCGTCGTCACCGGCATCACGATCGTGGCCGGAATGCCGAGCCGCTGCGCGTGATAGGCGACCGCCTGCGCGTGGTTGCCGGCCGACATCGCGATCACGCCGCGGGCGCGTTCCGAGGCGCCAAGCGAAACCAGCTTGTTCAAGGCGCCGCGCTCCTTGAACGAGTTGGTGACCTGGAGATTCTCGTATTTGACGTAGACCTCGGCGCCGGTCAGCGCCGACAGCTTCGGCGCCGGCAGCATGGGCGTGCGCAGCACCTGGCCGGCGATCACCTTCCGCGCCGCCTCGATGTCGGACAGTGTTACGGTCATCGCCTGCGTCCTTGCATGCTCCGCCAACGTCGTTCCTCATGCTGAGAAGCGCTGCGCAGCAGCGCGTCTCGAAGCACGAGGCGCGGCCCTCATCCTTCGAGACGCCCTCGCTCGGCTCGGGCTCCTCAGGATGAGGAACTGAGCGGAGGGGCCGTGCCTCTTGCGGCCAGACAGTCTACTCTCCATTTGCCCATGGATTCGAGGCCGGAGGATAGAGAATATGCCGGAGCCGAAACGGATCGGCGTCTCGATCGAGCTCAAGCCGCACGCCTACGATCCCGCCGCCAATCCCGAACTGTTCGAGGGCGTGCTGGCGCGCCGGATGATGGCGTTCGTGATCGACCTCGTCATCCTTTCGATCCCGGTCGTGTTTCTGGCGCTGTTCATGTTCGCCGCCACCATCGTCACGCTGGGATTGGCGGGCATCATCTTCGCGCTGCTGTCGCCGCTGTTCTGGCCGCTGATCGTGATCTGGGCGCTCTGCTATTACGGCATGAGCTTCGGCAGCGCGGCCTCGGCCACCATCGGCATGCGCGTGATGGAGCTCGAAATGCGCACCTGGTACGGGGCGCCGGCCTATTTCGTGCTCGGCGCGGTGCACGCCATCGTCTACTGGCTGACGGTCTCGTTCCTCACCCCGTTCATCCTGCTGGTCGGCTTGTTCAACGACCGCCGGCGGCTGCTGCACGACATGCTGGTCGGCACGGTGGTCATCAACAACCCGATCCGCGCCGAGGCGATCCGCAACAGCCGCTGGCGGCAATGAGCCGATAGGGGGTTTGACGCCGGGCGGCGCGCGCGCAATCCTAGGCGAACCGGCGGGGTTCCGAATCTGCCCCTCGGGAGCACCGCTTCGAGAACCCTGTGACCCAGCACTCGCGCAACACGCCGCAGTTCTATCTGACCGCCCCCTCGCCCTGCCCCTATCTGCCGGGCCAGGAGGAGCGCAAGGTGTTCACGCATCTGGTCGGCGAGCGCGCGGGCGAGCTCAACGACCTGCTCACCCATGGCGGCTTCCGCCGCAGCCAGTCGATCGCCTACCGGCCGGCCTGCGAGACCTGCCGCGCCTGCGTCTCGGTGCGAGTCGTCGCCGACGATTTCCAGCCGACCCGCAGCATGCGCCGCATCGCCGAGCGCAACGCCGACCTGCTCGGCGAGATGCGGGTGGCGGTGCCGACCTCGGAGCAGTATTCGGTGTTCCGCTCCTATCTCGATGCCCGCCATCGCGACGGCGGCATGGCCGACATGACCGTGCTCGACTACGCCATGATGGTCGAGGACAGCCACGTCGAGACCCGCATGGTGGAATACCGCCGCCGCGGCACCGACAGCCCGATCAACGGCCGCGGCACCGGCCCGCTGCTCGCGGTCGCGCTCACCGACGTGCTCTGCGACGGGCTGTCGATGGTCTATTCGTTCTTCGAGGCCGACGAGGCGGCGCGCTCGCTCGGCACCTTCATGATCCTCGATCACATCGCCCGCGCGCGCCGCATGGGCCTGCCTTACGTCTATCTCGGCTACTGGGTGCAGGGCTCGCGCAAGATGGACTACAAGGGCCGCTTCCTGCCGCAGGAGCGGCTCGTCGGACGGCTGGAAGCGGGTCGAGGACTAGGCGCCTCGCCGGCAGCGGCGCAATCGTCCACCGGAGGATGCGACCATGGACCGGCCTGGATTGATCGTCGCGCCGCTCACGCCGTTTACCGCCGATCTCAAGGTCGACGAGCGCGCGCTGCGCCGCCAGATCGACTACGTGGTCGAGGATTGCGCGCGCCACCATGGTGGTCGCCGCCGGGGTCGAAACCCAGGAATACACCTATCTGAGCCTCGAGGATCGCAAGGCGCTGATCCGCAGCACGATCGAGCTCGTCGACAAGCGCGCGCCGGTGATGGTCGGGATCTCGCACGCCTCGTTCAGGACCGCGATCGAGCTCGCGCACGATGCCGAACGGATGGGCGCAGCCGCGGTGCAGCTGCTGGCGCCGCTGCGGCCGTTCGCCGGGCCGCCGACGCGGGACGATCTGATCGCCTATTTCGAGGCGGTGTCGCGCGAGACCTCGCTGCCGATCACGCTCTATCTCAATCCCGGCCCCGGCGCCGATGTCTCCATTCCCGACACCATCGCGCTCGCCAAGCTGCCGCGCGTCGCCTTCATCAAGGAAAGCTCGCGCGATCTCGCGCGGGTGTCGCGGCTGATCGTCGAGATCGATCGCGCCGGCCATGCGCGCTATTTCACCACCATGCAGATGCTGCTGATCACGCTGATGCTCGGCGGCTCGGGCGCGACCATGCCGCCGCCGGCTTCCGAGATCGCGCGCCACGTCATCGATGCGTTCGTCGCGAAGGACTACGAGCGCGCCGCGCGAGTTGCAGCTTCAGTTCGCGCTGTTCCCGGCGAAATGGATGCACCGCGGGCTGGCGCCGGCGATGAAGGCCGCGATGAACCTGATCGGCATCCCGGCCGGCGAGCCCTACCCGCCCTATACCGGCCTGACCCGCGAGGAAACCGCGGCGCTTGCCGCGCTGCTGAAATCGACCGCGCTGGCGGAGCGGCCCTGGGCGGAAGCGGCGGAGTAGTTCGCGTGGCGGACGCTAGCCCGCGATCGCATCCGCGATCAGCTTGACGTTGAGCGCGATGATGATCGCGGCGGTGAGCACCGCCAGCGCCGTCACCCAGCGCGGCGCAATCAGCTCGCCCATCTTGCGGCGGTCGGCCGTGAACATGATCAGCGGCACGATCGCGAACGGCAATTGCAGGCTCAAGACCACCTGGCTCAGGATCAGGAGCTGCGCGGTGCCCTTCTCGCCGTACCAGATCGTGACGATGGCCGCCGGCACGATGGCGATGCGCGCGCGTGATCAGCCGGCGCGCCCAGGCCGGCAGCCGGATGTCGAGGAAGCCCTCCATCACGATCTGACCGGACAGCGTCGCCGTCACGGTCGAATTCAAGCCGCAGCACAGGAGCGCGATGCCGAACAGCGTCGGCGCGATCGCCGAGCCCAGCAGCGGCGCCAGGAACGAATGGACCTGCTCGAGCTCGGCCACGTCGGTCTTGCCGGTCTTGTTGAAGGTCGCGCCGCCAGAATCAGGATCGAGGCGTTGATCAGCAGCGCGAACATCAGCGCGATGGTGGAATCGATCGTCGCCAGGTTGATCGCCTCGCGCCGGTCCGGAACGCTGTCGCCGAAGCGGCGCGTCTGCACCACGCCGGAATGCAGATAGAGATTGTGCGGCATCACGGTGGCGCCGAGGATGCCGAGCGCGAGATAGAGCATCTCCGGATTGGTGACGATCTCGGTCGTCGGCGCAAAGCCGCACGATCACCGCGCGCCAGTCCGGATCGGCCATCGCGATCTGGATCGCAAAGCAGACCGCGATCACGCCGAGCAGCGTCACGATGAAGGCCTCGATCCAGCGGAAGCCGAGATTCTGCAGCCACAGGATCAGGAACACGTCGAGCGCGGTGATCAGCACGCCGATCTCGAGCGGAATGCCGAACAGGAGATTGAGCCCGATCGCGGTGCCGATCACCTCGGCGAGGTCGGTCGCGCAGATCGCAATTTCGGCCAGCACCCAGAGCGGCCATCGACACCGCGCGCGGAAACGCGTCGCGGCAGGCCTGCGCGAGGTCGCGGCCGGCGCCGATGCCGAGCCGCGCGCACAGCGCCTGCAGCAGGATCGCCATCAGGTTGGACAGGAGCGCGATGGTGAGCAGCGCGTAGCCGAACTTCGAGCCGCCCGCGAGCGAGGTCGCCCAGTTGCCCGGGTCCATGTAGCCGACGGCGACCAGATAGCCGGGACCCAGGAAGGCGAGCAGCTTCTTGCCACATCGAGCCGGATGGGCGGGCGGCGATCGAGCCGAATACCTCCGACAGCGAGGGCGCGCCGCGCGAACGGCGCCAGCCGGAGTCCGGGATGTCAGGGCGGATTTCTTGCGGCAAGGACGACTGCGGTATTGACGACATGGGCAACGAACTAATCCATTCATCCACAATATAGCTTATTGCGAATAATTTGCAATTGCAGAAAGCGGCCGACCTGGGAAGCCGCCATTTTGCCGGCGCGTCAAACGGAGCTGCCTCGCAACTGGCAAAAGGCCCGTGGCGCTGCCGGATTTGCTGCCGGGAGCGGCCGGCGCGGACCTACTTCGCGTCCCCGCCCTTCCCGTTGGTGGCCGGCAGCTGACCGAACTTGTTGTTGGTCGAGGAAGCGATCCGGCGCGCACGCGGCCGGCGTCGCCGCGATTGCCGCGCCAGGCGGCGAGCTCCTTGAGCGACTGCGTGAACACGCGGCCGCCGGCGTCGATCCAGGTCAGCCCGTCCGCCGGCCTTGAAGGTCTTCACGTCCGACAGCCCGCCGTCCTTGTAGCGCTGCAGCCGCACGCCGCGGCCGCGCGCCATCTCCGGCACCTGATCGAGCGGGAAGATCACCATCTTGCGGTTCTCGCCGATCGCGGCGACCAGTTCGCCCTCGACCGGCGCAAGCGCGCGCGCCGCGTCCGGCGGCTTGACGTTGAGCACCTGCTTGCCCTTGCGGGTGTTGGCGAGGCACTCGTCCTCCGGCCACGACGAAGCCGCGGCCCTGCGCGCTCGCCGACCAGGAACTTGCGCCCGCCCTGATGGCGGAACACCGCGACGAGGTCGTGCTCCTGCTCGAGGTCGATGAACAGCCGCACCGGCTCGCCGTGGCCGCGCCCGCCCGGCAGCTTCGACGCATCGAGCGTGTAGAAGCGGCCGTTGGTGGCGAACACCAGAAGCTTCGACGTGGTCTCGGCCGGGAACGCGAACTTGAGGCCGTCGTCGGCCTTGAACGCGACGCCGGAGAGATCGGTGACGTGTGCCGCGCAGCGCGCGGATCCAGCCCTTCTCCGACACCACGACGGTGATCGGCTCGCGCTCGACCAGCGCCTCCTCGATCGCGGCCTCGTCGTGCTCGGGCGCCTCGGCGAAAGCCGGTGCGGCGCTTGCCGAGCGGCGTCTTCGGCCCGAACGTCTCGCGCACCTTCTTGATCTCGGCCGGCGACCGTCTTCCACTGCTCCTTCTCGGAGCCGAGCAGGCTTCTTGAGCTCCTTGCGCTCGGCGCGCAGGTCCTTGTCCTCCTGCCTGATCTCCATCTCCTCGAGCTTGCGCAGGTTGCGCAGCCGCATGTTGAGGATGGCATCGGCCTGCACGTCGGTGAGCTTGAACGTCTTCATCAGGACGGGCTTGGGCTCGTCCTCGGTGCGGATGATCTTGATGACCTTGTCGAGGTTGAGATAGGCGATCAGATAGCCGCCGAGCACTTCGAGCCGATGCTCGATCTGCGCCAGGCGATGCTTGGAGCGCCGCACCAGCACGTCGCGGCGATGCGTCGAGCCATTCGGTGCAGCGCCTCGGCGAGGCCGACCACCTTGGGGATGCGGCCCTTCACCAGCACGTTCATGTTGAGCGGAATGCGGCTCTCGAGCTCGGTGAGCTTGAACAGCGATTCCATCAGCAGCTCGGCATCGACCGTGCGCGCGCGCGGCTCGATCACGATGCGGATGTCCTCGGCCGACTCGTCGCGCACGTCGGCGACCAGCGGCAGCTTCTTCTCGTTGATCAGCTCGGCGATCTTCTCGACCAGCCGCGCCCTTCTGCACCAGCCAGGGAATCTCGGTGATGACGATCAGATAGGTGCCGCGCCCGGTTTCCTCCTTGTGCCAGCGCGCGCGCACGCGGAACGAGCCGCGGCCGGTGCGCGTAGGCCTCGGCGATCGCCTCGCGCGGATCGACGATCACGCCGCCGGTCGGGAAATCCGGACCCGGCACGTATTTCAGCAGCGTCTTGGCTGCGCGCGTTCGGATTGTCGATCAGGAACAGCGCCGCGTCGCACAGCTCGGCCGCATTGTGCGGCGGGATCGACGGTCGCCATGCCGACCGCGATGCCCTGCGAGCCGTTGGCCAGCAGATTCGGGAACGCGCCCGGCAGCACGACCGGCTCGTTCTCCGAGCCGTCGTAGGTCGGGCGGAAGTCGATCGCGTCCTCGTCGATGCCGTCGAGCAGCAGCCGCGCGACCTCGGTCAGCCGCGCCTCGGTGTAGCGCATGGCGGCCGGGTTATCGCCGTCGACATTGCCGAAATTGCCCTGCCCGTCGACCAGCGGATAGCGCTGCGCGAAATCCTGCGCCAGCCGCACCAGCGCGTCATAGACCGACTGGTCGCCGTGCGGATGGAACTTGCCGATGACGTCGCCGACGACGCGCGCGCATTTCTTGAACGCCGCGCCGGGATCGAGCCGCAACTGCTGCATCGCGTAGAGGAGCCGCCGGTGCACCGGCTTCAAGCCCGTCGCGCGCGTCCGGCAGCGCGCGATGCATGATGGTGGACAGCGCATAGGCGAGATAGCGCTCCTCGAGCGCATCGCGCAGCGCGATCGTCCTCGATGTCGCCGCCCGACGGCGGGGGAATCAGTTGCTTGCCCATGGGTCAGGGGTAATGCGATCCCGCGCCATGAACAAGGGATGAACGTCCTGGACATGCGCCGTTCCGGCGGTGGCGCGTAACCTCCGAGTCAATGACGTGCGTCGTCGCAAGGCGGGGACGACCCCCACGACGGATGCCGCGACCCCCGGTGCGGCCTGCAACGCCGGGACTGCCACCAAGCGGTCGACGAACGTCACAGCCTCGGGACCTGCGCCGGCCGGCGCGGCGCCCGATACGAGGAAGCAAGGAGAAAGCATGCGTGCAATCTTCATCGCTGCGGCGATGGCCATCGGTATCGGTCTTGGCGGCGTGTCGGCGAGCGTCGCCGCGCCCGCGAGCGGCCACACGATCGCCCATGCGGCGAAGTCGAGCCATGTGGTCCACAAGGCCCACTGGCGCCGTCACCATCACCACCGGCGCCATTGCTGGTCGTACCGCGGCCATCTGCGCTGCTGGTAGTTGCCAGCGGGCGATGGCGAAAGCGGGCCGCGCGCAAGCGCGGCCCGTCGGCTTTCAGGGCTGGGATTTCAGGACGACGCCGCGGCCTTTTCGCCGCGGCCGAGCACGACCGCGAGGAAACTCGCGCGCGCGTCCGGCAGATGCATCCCGCGCGGCTCCAAGCACGTGCCGCGTCAGGAAGAATCCGGTCAGCGCAGAAGCCGTCGGCGAGGTCCTGCGCCGACGGCTCGGCCGCCGGCTCGCCGTTGAGAAACGCCGGCAGCCGCAGCAGCCGGTCCTGCCACGGCTCGCCCGCCAGGCGCGACACCGCGCGGCCCGATTTCGGCGACACGTAGACGAGGTCCTCGCCCGGCGCCGGTCGCCGCGCAGGCTTCGAGGTCGAGCCCGAAGCCGAGCTCGGTCAGCAGCTGCAGCTCGAACGCACCACCGTGGGCGCGGCGAGCCGCGGATCGGCGAGGCCGTCGAGCACGTGATCGAGCGCGGCGTAGATGTCCGGATGCGGATCGCGCTCCGGCAGCAGGCGGCAAAGCGCCGCCAGATGCGTCACGCCGTAGAGCGCCTGCGCGGATGCCAGGTAGGCCGCCGCGCGCAGGTCGAGGCCTTCGACCGCGTAGAGGCCGAGATGCTCGTCGAGCCGCGCCCGCCAGGTCGCGCTGCACGCGATTGCCCGGCTGCAGCACCGGCCGCAGGCGCGAGCCGGCGCCGCCGCGCACCAGGCCGAGATGGCGGCCGTGCTCGCGCGTCATCAGTTCGAGGATGGCGTTCGCCTCGCCGTGGCGCCTGATGCCGAGCACGATGCCTCGTCGGTCCATTCCATCAAGATGTTCCCAAGCGGGGCGCAGCCTGAGTCGCAGAAGCGTGCCCCTACTCCTTCGGAAACTCCAGCCCCATCTCGCGATAGCGCTCCGGATCGTCGCCCCAGCCCTCGCGCACCTTCACGAACAGGAACAGGTGCACCGGCTGCTCGAGCACGCCGGCGATCTCGCGCCGCGCCTCGGCGCCGATCGCCTTGATGGTCGCGCCGCCCTTGCCGAGCACGATCTTGCGCTGGCTCTCGCGCTCCACATAGATCGTCTGCTCGATGCGCACCGAGCCGTCCTTGCGCTCCTTCCACTGCTCGGTCTCGACCGTCGACTGATACGGCAGTTCCTGATGCAGCCGCAGATAGAGCTTCTCGCGCGTGATCTCGGCGGCGAGCTGGCGCATCGGCGCGTCGGTGATCTGGTCCTCCGGATAGTGCCACGGCCCGGCCGGCGACATGCGTCGGCGAGCCAGCGCTTGCAGGTCGGCGACGCCGTCGCCGGTCAGCGCCGAGACCATGAAGGTCGCGGCGAACGGCGCGCGCCGTTGAGCGCTCTGCGCAAGCGTCAGCAGCGCCGGCTTGTCGACCAGGTCGATCTTGTTGAGGACCAGGACCTTCGGCTGCCGCACCTCGGCGAGCCTGTCGAGGAGCGCGTCCGCCTCCTCGTCGAGCCCGCGCTTGGCGTCGATCAGCACGCCGACGATGTCGGCGTCGTGCGCGCCCGCCCAGGCGGTCGTCACCATGGCGCGGTCGAGCCGGCGCTTCGGCGCGAAGATGCCCGGCGTGTCGACGAAGATGAGCTGCGCCGTTCCCTCGATCGCGATGCCGCGCAGCAGCGCGCGCGTGGTCTGCACCTTGTGCGAGACGATCGCGACCTTGGTGCCGACCAGCGCGTTGATCAGCGTCGACTTGCCGACATTGGGCGCGCCGATCAGCGCGACGAAGCCGCAGCGCGTCTCGTCCCGCCGGCTGGCGCAGCGGCGGGCTCAGCCATCGAGACGGTCCGCCTTGACGCCTTCGCGCGTCAGCATGGCGGCGGCGGCGGCCTGCTCGGCGGCGCGCTTGGAGCGGCCGAGCCCCTCGGCCGGCGCGCGATTCGGGAAGCTCGACGGTGACGCGGAACTCCGGATCGTGGTCGGGACCCTTGCGCTCGACCTCGCGATAGATCGGGCGTCGGCAGGCCGCGCGCCTGCGCCCATTCCTGCAGCACGGTCTTGGCATCGCGCAGCGGCCGCGCCGGCGTGCGCATGCGCTCGCTCCCAGAGCCGCTCGATCAGCGCGGCCGCCGCGTCGTAGCCGCCGTCGATGAACACCGCGCCGATCAGCGCCTCGCAGACATCGGCCAGGATGGCGGTGCGGCCGCGGCCGCCGGCGTTGCTCTCCGACGCGCCGAGCCTGATCGCGGTCGCCGAGATCGATCGCGCGCGCCACGTCGGCGCAGGCCTCCTTGCGCACCAGGTCGGCGAGCCGGCGCGACATCTCGCCCTCGTCCGCCTTCGGAAACGCGCGGAACAGCATGTCGGAGATGACCAGCCCGAGCACGTGGTCGCCGAGAAATTCGAGCCGCTGATAGCTGCCGGCGCGGTTGCGCGCGCCGGTCAGGGCGGAGATGTGGGTGAGCGCCTGCTCGAGCAGCGCAGCGGTCTTGAACCGGTAGCCGATGCGGTCTTCGAACTGAAACGTGCCGACGCGGCGGCGCCGCTTGGGTTCCGCCTTCGGCTCTTTCGGTTCTTTCGGCTCGGCGGATCTGTGAGCGGCGGCAAGATCAATCGGCTTGCCGCCGGTCGTCGGTTCGGGCGCTGGCGCGGAAACGGATGCAGTTTTGCGTTTGCGCTTGCGGCTCATCGCACGATCGTGAACAGCCGGCTCCAGCGCACCGTCCAGGGCCAGCGCCAGATCTCCCAGGCGTGCTCGCCTTCGCCGATCGAGAAGAAGATGATCTGGGCGCGGCCGACGATGTTCTCGAACGGCACATAGCCGACCTGGCTCGAGCACGCGGCTGTCGGTCGAATTGTCGCGATTGTCGCCCATCATGAAATAATGGCCGGCCGGCACCTCGTAGACCGGCGTGTTGTCGTAGAAGCCGTTGTCGAGCAGATCGAGCGTGGTGTAGCTCACGCCGTTCGGCAGCGTCTCGCGCCAGCGCTTGACGCGCGACGTGCGCGCGCCCTCCTCGGTCTCGACGAAGTCCTCGATGCGCTCGCGCTTGACCGGCTCGCCGTTGATGTGGAGCACGCCGTCGATCATCTGGATGCGGTCGCCGGGCAGCCCGATCACGCGCTTGATGTAGTCGGTGCGTGTCGTCCGCGGCAGCCGGAACACCACGACGTCGCCGCGCTCCGGCGGGCTGCGACCAGATCCGGCCGGAGAACAGCGGCGGCGAGAACGGCAGCGAATAAGTGGCTGTAGCCGTAGGAGATATTTCGACACGAACAGATAGTCGCCGACCAGCAGCGTCTCCTTCATCGAGCCGGACGGAATGTTGAACGGCTGGAACAGAAAGGTGCGGATGACCAGCGCGATGATCAGGGCGTGAAAGATCACGCGCCCGGTCTCGGCGATGCCGCCTTCCTTGCGCTTTGCTCCGGTGGTCACACTCATCGGCCTCTCATCCATCGCGTCCCCGTGCGCGCCCCGCGCCCTTCTAGCCGCTGGGGCGGCAGGGCGCAATCAACGCCAGGGAATTTCATGGCAGCGCAGAATGATTCAAATTTGAATGCCCGCGTATCCATAGTTTTCTTTTATATTCAATCAGTTGCGATGAGCACGGAGGAACGGCCAAAGCCGGCGGAACCGCGGCGATGCAGCCATGCACGCGCAGGATTGTGAAGGGCGGCGCAATCCGCCGCACCACGGAATCACACCGATCCGGCGCTCATTTCAGGACGCCGCAGCCGGCACCGCGCTGATCACCACGAAGGCCTGCGCCATCGGGCCCTCGTCGGTGATGGTGAGGTCGATGCGCGCCTCGCAGCCCGCCGGCGTGATCGCCTGGAGCCGCGCCAGCGCCCCGCCGGTGAGCTCCATGGTCGGCCGGCCCGACGGCAGGTTGACCACGCCCATGTCGCGCCAGAACACCCCGGCGCGGATACCCGGTGCCGAGCGCCTTGGCGCAGGCCTCCTTGGCGGCGAAGCGCTTGGCATAGGTCTCGACCCGCTTCGCCCGCCGCTCGGCGCGCGCGCGCTCGATATCGGTGAAGATGCGCTCGAGGAAGCGCTCGCCGTGGCGCTCGATCACCTTCTCGATGCGGCGCACGTCGATGAGGTCGGAGCCGATGCCGATGATCATGACGCCGCCTTGGCGCGGCCGCGGTCCATCGCCGCGCGCATCTCCTTCACCGCGTCCGCGAGACCCGAATAGACCGCCTCGCCGACCAGGAAATGCCCGATATTGAGTTCGACGATCTCCGGCAGCGCCGCGATCGCCTCGGCGGTCTCGTAGTTCGAGCCCGTGGCCGGCATGGACTTCGAGCCCGAGCCGCTTCGCAAGCTCGGCGCCCTCGCGGATGCGCGCCACTCGGCCTCCGCCGCCTCCATCCGCTCGTCCGCCAGCGCATCGCACCAGGCGCCGGTGTGAATCTCGATCACCGGCGCGCCGAGCGCGACCGCCGCCTCGATCTGCGCCGGATCGGCCGCGATGAACAGCGAGACGCGGATGCCGGCCTCGCGCAGTTTCGCCACCGCGGGCGCGAGCCGCATCGCGCTGGCCGACCACATCGAGGCCGCCTTCGGTGGTGCGCTCCTCGCGCCGCTCCGGCACGAGGCAGGCGGCATGCGGCCTGGTCGTGCAGCGCGATCGCGACCATCTCGTCGGTCGCCGCCATTTCGAAATTGAGCGGCTTGGCGATCTCCGCCTTGAGCCGCGCGATGTCGTCGTCGCGGATGTGGCGGCGATCCTCGCGCAGATGCGCGGTGATGCCGTCGGCGCCGGCCTCGATCGCGATCTTGGCCGCGCGCACGGATCGGGATGACCGCCGCCGCGCGCATTGCGGATGGTGGCGACATGATCGATGTTGACGCCGAGGCGCAGATGGGGAATGGCCGCCAAGCTAGCGCCTCCCGACGACAGGGCGCGAGATCATCGTCACGCGTTCACCCGCTCGGCGCTCGCCACCACGTCCTTGGCGCGCAATTGCGCGATGATCGAGGTGAGATGCTTGAGGTCGTAGACTTCGAGGTCGATCGTGAGCGAGGTGAAGTCCGGCGACTGCCGCGTCATGCGGATGTTGTCGATGTTGCCGTCGTGCTCGGCGATCACCTGCGCGACCTGCGCGAGCGAGCCGGGCTCGTTCACGGTCTGCAGCTGCGATGCGCGCCGGAAAGCGCTGCGGCGTGCGCTCGTCGACGTCCCAGCGCAGGTCGAGCCAGCGCTCCGGCGCGTCCTCGAACTCCTTCAGCGCCGGCGACTGGATCGGATAGATCGTGATGCCCTCGCCCGGCGTCAGGATGCCGACGATGCGGTCGCCCGGCACCGCGCCGCCGTTCGGCGCAAAGCGCACCGGCAGATCGCTGTTGATGCCGCGGATCGGGATGGCGCGCTCGCTCGCCGTCGGCCGGCACCTTGAACTTGACCGACTTCGCCCGCTTGAGCCCGAACCAGCCGCTCTCCGGCTTGGGCTGCTGCGCCAGCGCCGCGGCGCGCTCCTCCTTGTAGTCGGGATACATCGCGCGCGCGACGTCGGCGGCGCGCATCTCGCCGCGGCCGACCGCCGACATCACGTCCTCGATCGAGGCGCGCGCCAGCCGCGGCAGCGCGCCCTGCAGCTTCTCGTCGGAATAGGCGATCTTGGCGCGCTGGCACAGCCGCTCGACGATGCGGCGGCCGAGGCCGGCATATTGGTTGCGCACCGCCACGCGCGTCGCGCGCCGGATCGACGGCGCGCGCCTTGCCGGTCGTCACCAGCGATTCCCAGGCCGCCGGCGGCGCGGTCTGCGCCTTGGAGGTGATGATCTCGACCTCGTCGCCGTTCTGCAGTTCGGAGACGAGCGGCGCGATCTTGCCGTTGATCTTGCAGCCGACCGCCGTGTTGCCGACGTCGGTATGCACCGCATAGGCGAAGTCGATGACCTTGGCGCCGCCGCGGCAGCGCGATCAGCTTGCCCTTCGGCGTGAAGCAGAACACCTGGTCGTGGAACAGTTCGAGCTTGGTGTGCTCGAGGAATTCCTCCGGAGTTGGAGCCCTCGGCCAGCAGCTCGATGGTGCGGCGCAGCCACGCATAGGCGCTCGACTCGCGCGACAGCATCTCGGTCGGCGAGCCGGCGCCGTCCTTGTAGAGCGCATGCGCCGCGATGCCGTATTCGGCGATCTCGTGCATCTCGCGGGTGCGGATCTGCAGCTCGACGCGCTGCTTGCCCGGCCCGATCACGGTGGTGTGGATCGAGCGATAGTCGTTCTGCTTGGGCGTCGAGATGTAGTCCTTGAAGCGCCCCGGCACCATCGGCCAGGTCGTGTGCACGATGCCGAGCGCCTGGTAGCACTCGGCCATCGTCTTCACGACGACGCGGAAGCCGACGATGTCGGAGAGCTGCTCGAAGCCGACCGACTTGCGCTCCATCTTGCGCCAGATCGAATAGGCGCGCTTGCTGCGGCCGGTCACCTCGGCGTCGATGCCGCGGTCGGCGAGCTTCTTGGTGAGCTGCTGCTCGATGTCGGCGACCAGGCCCAGGTTGCTGGCCTCCAGCGCCTCCAGCCGCTCGCTGACCACCTTGTAGGCGTCCGGATTGAGCTCGCGGAACGCCAGGTCCTCGAGCTCCTCGCGCATCTCGTGCATGCCCATGCGGCCGGCGAGCGGCGCATAGATGTCGAGCGTCTCCTCGGCGATGCGCCGGCGCGCCTCCGGCGGCATGTGGGAGAGCGTGCGCATGTTGTGCAGCCGGTCGGCGAGCTTGACCAGCAGCACCCGCACGTCGTCGGCGATCGCCAGCAGCAGCTTGCGCAGGTTCTCGGCCTGCTTGGCCTCCTTGGTGACGAGGTCGAGCTTCTTGAGCTTGGTCAGGCCGTCGACCAGCGCGCCGATGTCGGGGCCGAACAGCTGGTCGATCTCGGCGCGGGTCGTCGCGGTGTCCTCGATCGTGTCGTGCAGCAGCGCCGCCGCGATGGTCGCATCGTCGAGCTTGAGGTCGGTCAGGATGGCCGCGACTTCGAGCGGATGGGAGAAATAGGGATCGCCGGAGGCCCGCTTCTGCTCGCCGTGCGCCTTCATGGCGTAGACATAGGCGCGGTTGAGCAGCGCCTCGTTGGTGTTCGGATTGTAGCGCCTGACGCGCTCGATCAGGTCGTATTGCCGCATCATCTGCGGCTTGGCCGGCGCTTGGATTTGACCGCTTCGCCAAGGGCTTGGGTCGCAACATTCGAGGCTGCGCTCGAGCGGCGCGCGGGCCCTGGCCTGGTTCTGCATGCGCGGCAGGTCGGTGGAAGTGCGCGCCATCTCGTTCCTTGGCGGCCGCCGCATCCGCGGCCGGCGTCATTCCCCCAAGGATATCATGGCGATTCCGGCCCGCCACAAGGCGTTCACCTTATGGTTTGCCAAAAACAGCCGCCAAAACGGCAACGGCCCGGCTGATGGCCGGGCCGCACAACGCCTCGAAGCGACGGAGGCGCCTTATTCCTCTTCCTCGGGCTGCTCCTCGGGCGGGGTCAGGCCTTCGAGCCCCTTGAGCAGCTCTTCCTCGGTCATCCGGTCGGTGGTGACCTCGGTATCGTCGGCATCGACGGTCGCGCCGGCGGTCGCGCCGATCAGCGGCACGGCCTCGGGCTCCGGCTCGTCGACTTCGACATATTTCTGCAGCGAATGGACCAGCTCTTCCTTCAGATCGTCGGGCGAAATCGTCGTCTCGGCGATTTCGCGCAGCGCCACGACCGGATTCTTGTCGTTGTCGCGGTCGATCGTGATCTGCGCGCCGGACGAGATCATGCGCGCCCGGTGACTCGCCAACAGGACGAGATCGAACCGGTTTTCGACCTTGTCGATGCAATCTTCAACGGTGACACGGGCCATGCGCTTGCTCCTGAAATGGAACTTCTCGAAATGTGCGCGTTAGTTAGCGATGTCACACTCAAAGCGCAAGATCAAAAATCACAAGTTCAGACTGCGACGGAAAATCTACTTGGCGGCTTCGGGCGGCTCTGTTAGGCCAAGTTCCGGGAGTGAGCCACGCCATTATGCGAAAAGTTGGTTGCAGCGGCGCGCGTTCGCCACTTGATTTGACGGCACGCGATCCTTCGTTCCCGATAACGACGACCCGCCTTATTGTCCGGCAGCCGTTTTGGCGCCGGAGCCGCCACAAGGTTTCGACGATTAAACGAGAGACACCATGATACCTCAGCAAGAAAAAATCGCTCTGTTCATTGACGGCGCCAATCTCTACGCCACCGCCAAGTCGCTCGGTTTCGACATCGATTACAAGCGGCTGCTGCGCGAGTTCCAGTCGCGCGGCTATCTGCTGCGCGCGTTCTATTACACCGCCGTCATCGAGGATCAGGAGTATTCCTCGATCCGCCCGCTGATCGACTGGCTCGATTACAACGGTTACACCGTCGTCACCAAGGCGACCAAGGAATTCGTCGACCAGACCGGCCGCCGCAAGGTCAAAGGCAACATGGACATCGAGCTCGCGGTCGATGCCATGGAGATCGCCGGCTCATCGATCACATGGTGTTGTTCTCCGGCGACGGCGACTTCCGCTCGCTGGTCGAAGCGATCCAGCGCCGCGGCGTGCGCGTCACCGTGGTGTCGACGATCTCGACCCAGCCGCCGATGGTCGCCGACGAGCTGCGCCGCCAGGCCGACATCTTCCTCGACATCGTCGAGCTGCAGGGCAAGATCGGGCGCGACCCGTCCGAACGCGCGGCGCGCGAACCCCGCGAGCCGCGCGGCGATCGTCACACGCCGCAGTTCCTCCAGCGTCCCGCCGCGCCGCAGCGCGCCGGCGCCGCCGCGGGCGCTGCCGACGACGACGAATTCGACGACTGAGCCAGGACGCGCGTGCGCGCGCGACCAACGAGCGCGACCGCACCCAGCGGGTCCGCATCCAACGCGGCCGCCAAGCCGGGCCGCGATTGCCCGCTCTGCCCGCGCCTCAAGGCGTTTCGCGACGACTGGCGCGCGCGCGAGCCGTCATGGTTCAATGCGCCGGTCCCCTCCTTCGGTTCCGTCGACGCGCGGCTGCTGATCGTCGGCCTCGCCCCCGGCTTGCGCGGCGCCAACCGCACCGGCCGGCCGTTCACCGGCGACTACGCCGGCGACCTCCTCTACGACACGCTCATTCGTTACGGGTTTGCCCGCGGCACCTTCAAGGCCAGCCCGGACGACGGCCTCGAGCTGGTCGATGCCCGCATCACCAACGCGGTGCGCTGCGTGCCGCCGGAGAACAAGCCCACGACCGCCGAGATCAAGACCTGCCGGCCGTTTCTCGCCGCCACGATCGCCGAAATGCCGAAGCTCGCCGTGATCGTCACGCTCGGACGGATCGCGCACGACACCACGCTTGCGGCGCTGGAACACCGCCGCGCCGCCGCGCCGTTCGGTCACGGCGCCGCGTTCGAGATCGGCGAGCGCAAGCTGTTCGCGAGCTATCACTGCTCGCGCTACAACACCAATACCGGCGTGCTCACGCCTGAGATGTTCCGCACGGTGTTTGCGGCGGTGCGGGCCCATCTCGGCAAGCCATGACGGCCGTCAGCGGCTCTACCGCTTGCGGCCGATAGGACATGAATTCCATCAGCGAACCGTCGGGATC
Source organism: uncultured Alphaproteobacteria bacterium (assembly GCA_963749815.1). GTDB lineage: Bacteria > Pseudomonadota > Alphaproteobacteria > Rhizobiales > Xanthobacteraceae > VAZQ01. The sequence continues at coordinate 76,166 of CAVVON010000029.1, forward strand.
GCGGAAATAAACGCTGGTGCCCGCCCCCTTGGCGCCGAAACGCTGCATCGGTCCGGCCTCGATCGCGATGTTGTGCTGCTTGAGATGCGCGATGGCGTCGGCGATCGGACCATCCCACTCGAAGCACAGATCGCTGTTGCCGGGCTGCACCGGCAGCCGCGCGACCTCCGCGGGCCGCACCCCCTCGCCATGCACGTTGAGCTGCTTGTCGCCGAACCGGTAGGCCCAGCCGGCCGGCCGCTTGACCAGTTCGGCGCCCATCACATCGCGGTAGAACGCGTTCGAGCGATCCCAGTCCGAGACGTGGATCACGCAGTGGTCGAGCTTGGTCGGCAGCGTCATCGTCCTCTCCCGGTCGGCGTTTGATCAAATCCGGGAACGCCACGCGAGGTCAATCGCAAAACGCAAACCGTCCCGCAGGTTGCCCCGCGGGACGGCAGCCTCGCTCGACCAGGTGGAGATCAGTCGAGCCAGGCGATGTCGCTGAGGCTGCCCTTGAGGCCTTCGATCTTGCCCGCCATCGTGGCCTTGCCGGTCTTGAGATCGACCGCGTAGAGCGCACCGCCGGTGATGAGCCAGGCGCTGTTCGTCTCGCCTGCCGCCACGATGTTGAACGCGGTCGCGCCATTGAGCTTGACGCCGAGCGGGCCGACCGTATTGAGCACGCCGTCGTTCGGCGGCGCCTGCATCAGCAGCGTGCCGGTCATGGCGTCGATGTCGTAGAGCGCGGTCGCGGTCGTGCCCTTGAACGAATTGGTGTAGGCGCCGGCCACGACCTTCGGGGTCTTGCCCGCGTTGGCGTCGCCGTCCTTGAACTTGAGCGCGCCGTCGACGATCGCCTTGCCGTCGTCGACGTTGACGCGCAGGTTCACGCCTTCCGAGCTGATGACGCGCATGCGATCGGCGACCGGGTTGAAGTCGACGGTGGTCGTGACGCCGGCCTTCCACGGCTCGCTCAGCTTGCTCTTCATGGTGGCCTGACCGGTCTTCACGTCGATGGTGACGATCGCGCCGTCGCTGGCGACGCCGTAGAGCATGCCGTCGGCCGGGCGCACGTCGATGCCGAGAATCGGACCGGCGCCCTTGATGGCGACGGTGGTGACGACTTTGCGGGTGGCGGGATCGATGGTCACGATCGACTTGCCGTCGACCAGGCCGACGATCCAGCCGGCTGCCTGTGCGCTGGTGGTGGCGAACACCGACGCCATCAGCGCGCCGGCGAGCGTGAGGTGCTTCATCTGCTTGAACATGGGTAGCTCCCTTCAAACGGTGTTGTCTGGTGCCGGCCCCGACCCCAGGGTCTTGGGTACCGACGGGGGAGCTACGGGAGCGAAATGCGCGGGATGCAGGGGCAGGAGCGGAAAGCGCCGCGACCGCATTCACGTATTCGTGAACCCGGCCTGGCGCAGAGGGCCGCTTCGATCACGATGATCCGATCAGAGGACGGCGCGCGGTGTGGCGTACACGAAGGATTGTGATCTCATCCCGTTCGGCCGATATCCTGTAAAATACCAGATAAGGATACTGGCGCACGCCCATGACGCGCACGCCCTCCTTGTCCGTCCTGCGTCCCATTGCGGGATACTCGCCAAGCAACAAAGCGAGGGCTTCGATTCGCTCCACGCACCGCCGCTGCCGCGGCCGGGTTGTGCGCAGATCATATTTCATCCAGCTGCGCAACTGCCCGCTTGCTGAACGTCACCTTCATCGACGGTAGCGATTGAAGACCGCAGCGACCTCCGCATCAGAGGCGATTTCGCCACGATCAACCTCCGCGAGTGCGGCTTCTATGTCGGCTCGCTCCTCCTCGGAAACCGATAAGGACCCACGTCCTGCGCTTCCATCGCCAGCAAGACTTGGGCGCGTCTTCCTGCCGTGATTGCGGCCAGGTTCGAACGCGCTCCAGGACGGTCTCAATCTGCTCTTTTGTCATCCTGCAATTCTAGCATATTTGTCCGTGCGGCATCAAACCGCGGCCAAGCCCTCAGCCCTTCGCCCGCAGCAGCCGGCCGCGCTCGCGCTCCCAGCTGCGCTTCTTCTCGGTCTCGCGCTTGTCGTGCATCTTCTTGCCCTTGGCGAGCGCGAGCTCGACTTTGGCGCGGCCCTTCTCGTTGAAATAGAGTTTCAGCGGCACGAGCGTCATGCCCTCGCGCTCGACCGCGCCGGTCAGCTTGTTGATCTGGCCGCGATGGAGCAGGAGCTTGCGCGGCCGCTTGGGCGCATGGTTGAAGCGGCCGCCCTGGAGATATTCGGAGATATTGGCGTTGACCAGCCAGATCTCGCCGCCGCGCGCATCCGCATAAGACTCCGCGATCGTGGCCTTGCCGGTGCGCAGCGATTTGACCTCGGTGCCGGTGAGCGCGATGCCGCACTCGAAGGTATCGCCGATCTGATAGTTGAACCGCGCCTTGCGGTTATGCGCGATGACGCGATCCTTGCGTTCGGGTTTGGCGGCCATCGCGGTCTCTCAAATCCTGCCTGCGTGCGGGACGCGCATTCCGCTACTTGCGCTGCGCCTGCAACAAATCGCGGATCTCGGTGAGCAGTTGTTCCTGCTTGGTCAAGGCGGGCGCGGCCTCGTCCTTCGGCGCCAGGCGATTGATCGCCTTCACGACCAGGAACAGCACCCAGGCAATGATCACGAAGTTGATGATGATGGTGATGAAGCTGCCCCACGCCAGCACGGCGCCCTGCTTCTTCGCCTCGACCAGCGAATCGGCCGTGACCTTGGAGGACAGCTTGATGAAATGGTTGGAGAAATCGAGCCCACCGGTCAGCGCGCCGACGACCGGCATGATGACGTCGGCGACCAGCGAATTGACCACGGCGCCGAAGGCGACGCCGATGATGACGCCGATCGCGAGATCGACGACGTTGCCGCGCATCGCGAATTTCTTGAATTCCTCGAGCATGGTCCCTCCCGCACGCGACGAGCGTTTCGCCGAAACCCCCGGCGCGGCCGCCGCTTTCAAGTCACGTGACCCGCGAGCCGCAAAGCGTTGCGGTCCGCCCGGACGCTGGCACACGCCGGACGGACGACAATGACGGCGCGCGTTAGTTGATCAGCCCGGCATGCACCATCGCTTCGCGCACCGCGGCCTGCGCCTTTTCGGACGCCGGCACCATCGGCAGCCGCAGCGTGTTCGAGCACTTGCCGATCAGCGACATCGCATACTTGACCGGCGCCGGGCTGGTCTCGACGAACAGGTTGATGTGCAGCGGGCTGAGCTTGTCCTGCAGCTTGAGCGCGGTCGCATAGTCGCCCCTGAGGCAGGCGGTCTGGAATTCCGAGCACAGCCGCGGCGCCACGTTCGACGTGACCGAGATGCAGCCGTGGCCGCCATGCGCGTTGAAGCCGAGCGCGGTGATGTCCTCGCCCGAGAGCTGGTTGAAGTCCGGCCCCAACTCGGCGCGCTGTTGCGAGACGCGCGCCATGTTCGCGGTCGCGTCCTTCACGCCGGCGATGTGCTTGAGCTCATAGAGCCGCTTCATGGTGTCGACCGACATGTCGACCACCGAGCGCCCGGGGATGTTGTAGATGATGATCGGAATGCCGATGGCGTCGTTGATCGCCTTGTAGTGCTGGTACATGCCCTCCTGCGTGGGCTTGTTGTAGTACGGCGTCACCACCAGCACGGCGTCGGCCCCGACCTTCTCGGCGTGCCTGCTGAGCGAGACCGCCTCCTTGGTCGAGTTGGAACCCGACCCCGCAACGACCGGAACCCGGCCCCTGGCCTGCTCGACGCACCACGCCACGACCCGCTCGTGCTCCTCGTGGGACAGGGTCGGGCTTTCGCCGGTCGTGCCCACCGGCACGAGGCCGTGGGTCCCTTCGGCAATCTGCCACTCCACCAGGTCGCGGAACGCCTTTTCGTCGACGGAACCGTTGCTGAAGGGGGTGACGAGTGCGGTGAACGAGCCACGAAAGCTCGTCTTGGCGGTCATGATACGATCCTCTGAGTTCGATTGGGCGTCCAATTGACGCGTTCCGATTCACGATATCGGGTAGCCGGCCATTGTGAAAGCCCCGGCCCGCCCCCTCCGCCGCCATTTCGCCGCGGTCCCGGTGCAATGGTAGGGTGAGGCCTTCCGTTAGAGCTTCATCAATCTTATCAAATGAATAAGTATTACGTAGCAGCCTGACGTGAGCGCAGCAGAGACCCGATCTTGAGCCTTCGGCGCCCGACCCGATTTTTGACCGGCATCGCGGTCGTCTGCCTGCTGGCGGTATCCCAGCGGGCCGATTCCGCGAGCACAGTGCCGGAGCCGCGCCCGAAGCCGGACGCCGGCACCACCGGAACCGTGACGACGGCGGCCGCCAAGACCAAGGCGAAGGCCAAGACCACGGCAACCGCCGCCGCCAAGCCGACGACGCCGCTGCCGATCGCCGCGACCTCCACGACTTCGGCCGTCGACGTGGCCGCCGCCAAGGAGGCGGTCTCGCTCGCGCGCCACGGCAAGTCGGCGCAGGCGACCGAGATCCAGAACACCATCGGCGATCCGCTCGCCCGCAAGCTGGTCGAATGGGCGATCCTGCGCAGCGACGACTCGACCGTCGACTTCTCCCGCTACGTCGCCTTCCTGGCCGAGAACCCGACCTGGCCGAGCACCGGACTGCTGCGCCGCCGCGCCGAGGGAACGCTCTGGCAGGAGCGCCTCGATCCCTCGGTGGTGCGGACGTTCTTCGCCAAAGACCGGCCGCTCACCGCCAAAGGCAAGTTCGCGCTCGCGCGCGCGCTGCTCCTGCAAGGCGACCGCGCCGGCGCGCAGAGCCATGTGCGCGACGCGTGGCGCAACGAAAATTTCTCGGCAGAACTGGAAAATCAGGCGCTCGACGTCTTCCGCGATCTCATCACCACCGCGGACCACAAGGCGCGCATGGACATGCGCCTCTACGCCGAGGACGCCGACGGCGGACTGCGCTCGGCCAACCGCGCCGGCGGCAATGCACCCGCGATCGCCAAGGCGCGCATCGCGGTGATCAAGAAGGCCGCCAACGCCAAGGCGCTGCTCGACGCGGTGCCGGCGGATGCGCGGCGCGACGCCGGCTACATCTTCAGCAGCGCGCAACTGCTGCGCCGCTCCGACAAGGCGGCCGAGGCGGCTGCGCTGATGCTCACGGTTCCGCAGGACCCCAATCAGGCGATCGATACCGACCAGTGGTGGGTCGAGCGCCGCCTGGTGGCCCGCAAGCTGCTCGATCTCGGCGATCCCAAGACCGCCTATCGCATCGCCCGCGAGGCGGCGGTGCCGGGCAAGGACAATTACCGCGCCGAGAGCCAGTTCACCGCCGGCTGGATCGCGCTGCGCTTCCTCAACGATCCGGCGACCGCGCTGCCCCACTTCGTCAAGATCGGCCAGGCCAGCACCAACCCGATCGCGCTGGCGCGCTCAGGCTACTGGCAGGGCCGCGCCACCGAAGAGCTCGGCCGCAAGGACGAGGCGCGCGCCCACTACGAGGCCGCGGCGCGTTACTCGACCGCCTATTACGGCCAGATCGCCCGCGCCCGGCTCGGCCACAAGGACATCGTCGTCCGCCCGCCGCCCGCACCTGCGCCGGCCGCGCTCGAGATCGTGCGCGCGGTGGAAATTCTCTACGCCATCGACGAGCGCGATCTGGTCGCCAGCGTCGCGGTCGATCTCGGCGAACGATCGAACGATACGGCGGGCGCTCGCAGCGCTTGCGGAGTTCATCGCGCAGCACAAGGACGCGCGCGCGCTGCTGCTGCTCGGCAAGGGCGCGCTCAGCCGCGGCCTGCCGTTCGACCAATACGCCTTCCCGACCGTCGGCCTGCCGGAATACCGCGCCATCGGACCGGCCATCGAGCCGTCGATCGTCTACGCCATCGCGCGCCAGGAAAGCACGTTCAATCCGCGCGTGGTCTCGGTCGCGCGCGCCATGGGCCTGATGCAGGTGACGCCCGGCCGCCGCGCGCTACGTGGCGAAGAAGTTCGGCCAGCCGTATGACGAGAAGCGGCTGCTGAGCGATCAGGTCTACAACGTGCAGCTCGGCGCCGCCGAACTCGGCGATCTCGCCCAGGACTACAACGGCTCCTACATCATGACCTTCGCCGGCTACAATGCCGGCCGCGGCCGCGTGAAGGAGTGGATCGCCCGCTACGGCGATCCGCGCGATCCGAAGGTCGATCCGATCGACTGGGTCGAGCTGATCCCGTTCGCGGAGACGCGCAATTACGTGCAGCGCGTGATGGAGAACCTGCAGGTCTACCGGGTGCGCTTCGGCGGCGGCACCAAGCTCCTGATCGAGGCCGACCTGCACCGCGGCACTCCCGGAAACTGACAGCGCCGGCGGCTTCCAGAATGAGCGCCCCCGCCAGCCACGTCGTCGCGGCACCGGATGGGCTGAAGCTGTTCGTGCGCGAATACGGCCGCGCGTCGGCGGCGCTGCCGGTGGTCTGTCTCGCCGGGCTCGCCCGCTCGGGCGCCGACTTCGAGCAACTGGCCGTGGCACTGGCGAGCGATCGCCGCGGGCCGCGGCGCGTGCTCGTCCCCGACATGCGCGGGCGCGGCCGCTCCGACTACGACCCCAACCCGGCCAACTACAATCTCGCGGTCGAACTCGGCGACGTGCTGACCGTGCTCGCCACGCTCGGCGTCGAACGCGCGGTGTTCGTGGGCACCTCGCGCGGCGGCATCCTCTCCATGGTGCTGGCCGCCACAAAGCCCGACGTGATCGCCGGCTGCGTGCTCAACGACATCGGTCCGGAGATCGATATGGCCGGCCTGATGCGCATCAAGGGCTATGTCGGAAAGCTGCCGCGCTCCATGACCTTTGCGGACGCCGCGCGCGGCCTCAAGCGCCTGTTCGGCGGACAGTTCACCCGCCTCACCGACGACGACTGGATGGCCTATGCGCGCCGCACCTTCAAGGAGGACGGCGGGCGCCTGGTGCCCGACTACGACGTCAAGCTCAGCACCATCCTCGACGCGGTCACCCCCGACCAGCCCCTGCCCGCGCTCTGGAACGAGTTCGACGCGCTCGCCGCAAAGCCGCTGATGGTCGTGCGCGGCAGCAATTCCGATATCCTGTCGGAAGCAACGCTGGCCGCAATGCAGGCGCGCCAGCCGTCGCTGATCGCGTTCGAGGTCAAGGACCAGGGCCACGCCCCGCTGCTGGCCGAGCCCGATGTGATCGGCGCCATCGCGGAATTCGTCGCGAGCTGCTTATGAATCCGCGCGAAGCTAAAGCACTGCCTCATATCGCTCGGAATCCATTTCGAGTAGCATCACCCGGCATTGGCTCGCAACGGTCGATTCGGCCGACCCGATTGCAGGTCGCGCTCAGGCTCCCCGCTGAAAATACAGCGAAATAACAGCAGTGGTCATGCTGTGGCCTGCCACTCAACCAACGCAGCTCACAGCTGTAAAATACAGCGAAAATACAGCGGGACGCCCTCCCTCAGAGGTCGCGATGTTGAGAAGGATGTCGGTGCTGCTCACGGCGCATTGCCGTCGCGTACGGGGCTTGCGAGACCTTGATTGACCAAGGCCACGTTCGCACCGACCAGTCTCGAGGCGAGACTTCGCCATCATCCAGGCGGGTTTGCTTCCAGAGCTTGCGGGCGACCTTGACCGGCTCGATGCCAATGGTCTTCCACCAGGCGCGCTCGTTGCCGGCGCGATGCGCCGCGCGGTGATGGCCGCGGCAGAGCGGGACCACGAACTCATCGCTGACCTTGCGGCCGAGCGCGCGCGGCTGGGTGAAGCGCAGGTGGTGCGGGTCGGAGGGTTTGCGGCCACAGACCAGGCATGGCTGCGTGGCGACGAAGCGCAGATGCTCGCGGTTGCGGTAGCGCTTCGGCTCCGCGAGCGTCAGGGCGCTCTTGTCGATGCCCGCCGGCCGGGCGCCGTCAACACCATCTGTGGAGGCCGGTTGCGGCCCGGCAGCGACCTCTCGGCGTGTCGGCCTGCTGGCTGTCGGCCTGATCGCGATCCGTCACCTCGGTCGCAGGATCGGTTGCGGCAAGCTCTGCCAGTTTGCGCTCGAAGGCATCCTCCACGGCCTTGGCGTCGGCCGCGGTCAGGCTGTTCTTGGCGGGCAGGACCTCATACGCCCAACTGGCCGCCTGCTCGGCCGACAACATGCCGGCGATCTCACCCAGGAGCCGCTCCCGCAGTGCCGCCGACTGTTCGGACGGCAGCATGACGGGCGCAATGGTGCCCTTCGCCCCCGCACCACGAGCATACCCGTTGCCGTGTCGACGCTGGTGAGGTTGGTCACTGCCCGCTTGTCCCGCCGCCGCGCTCCTGCCCCATTGGTCGGTCCTGGCGATTGGATCCCTGCCCCGTTGGCTTGCCCGGCGATCGGTGCCCCGCCCCGTTGGCCGAGCCTGGACGATCGGGTGCCCGGCCCATCATGCAGATCGGGGGCATCGAGATCGTCCTCGCCGGCGATCCCGACCAGCGCGAACAGCGCGTATCGCCGCGCGTAGGTGAGCGCCGCTCCCATGCGCTGCGGCGACGTCATGTCGGTGATCGGGCAGACCGGCCAGTCGGACGCAATCCATTCGCCGGACGCATGCGCCAGCATGGTGGTCAGATTGACGAAGCCGCCGGCCTGGTCGACGGCGGTGGTCTGCAGGGTGGCGATCTCATGCTGGCTGAGGGCCTTGCGGACGATGTCGAGACCACCCGACAGCGGCGCATACCGGAAGGTGCGCTCTGGCCCCTCGCCTGACCGACCAAGCCGGATGGTGGCGGTCAGCGACTTCTCGGGGTTGACCAGGTCGGCCTGGGCCTTGGCCAAGGCAGACGCCAGCGCCGCAACAGACTCACTGGACCGGGGCATGGGCGGCCTCCTGGTCGAGCACATCGAAGCTCACGGCGCCGGACTTCGATCGGCTTGCCCTCACCCCGTGTCCGATCGCCTCCCGGACATCCTCCGGCACCAGGGCCTTCAACTCGGTCTTGGCCCGCTCGTGCTCCAGATAGGCAGTGCCGGGTACTCCTGAAGATGCCCGCCAACTCCGCCCAGCTGTTGGATGAGCTCATATCGACGATCCGCACCGCCTCGATCCGTGGCCGTGGCGGCTCGGCATTGATCAGGTGTGGCGTCTCCCCGGACTGCACGCAGCGCCAGAACTTCTTCTCGGCCTGCACCAGGACGCTCAGATAGAGCGGGTCCATCGGGATGGTGATCTCCACCCACTTGCCGCCGCCCGTAATGATCGACAGCACCGCTGACCGCAGGTTCGTCACCCACATGTTGTGCTGGACCTGGGCCATGTGCTTGGCGGCCGCGGCCTGCTCGTCGAACGACCAGGGCAGCATGAACTTGGCCTCGAACACGGCGCCATCGCCCATGCCGGGCCCCTCGACCACGCCATCGAGGGTCGCCGCCATCCAGCCGATGGCCGCGTGCTTCACCCGGCGCTGGACCTGACCGACCTGACGGCCGGTATTGCGCTCGTACCAGGCCCGATTGAGCGCCTCGGTAACGGTCCCAAGCTGCACCACCAGGTTGCCCGACAGGTCCTCGGGCTCGACCTCCCCCCGCTTCTCCCGCCACAGCCGCACCAGGGCGGCCTCGTCGTTCCCCATGATCACCCGGGCGTCCGAGCCGCCGATGAAGGTGCGGCGAAGAGCGTGGTCCAAACCCGCCAATGAGCTTTTCATATCAACATACCTTCCTATATCGTTGCGCGGGCCAAGCGCGTCACCCGCAATCAACATTTATTGTTGATAGAGCGAGGGGGGGAGGGGGGGGGGGAAGGGTGTCAACAAAAATTATTGATCAAATTTCAGCCGCTCAGTGTCGCGGCGCTCGAGGTCTTTTGGAGATTTCCCAGACACAGCTCGCAAACGCATCAAGCCTTGGCATCTCAACGATAGTAGACTTTGAAAAATCGCGACGCCTGGTTTCTATTGATGCCATTAAGTCAATTAAGGCGGCACTCGAACACGCTGGTGTCGAATTCATCGATGAGAATGGTGGGGGCCCGGGCGTACGCTTACGAAAGCGTCCGAGATCAAAGGTGGCAAAGGCGTGAATTCACTCCGAAACCGAATGACCTGCTCAAAGTCATAGGCTCAAGCTTAAAATCCCACTCTCACCAATCCAGATATGTGGCGGGGTTTGTATCGGCCAGCTCCCCCGATCAAAGTGAACCGATACTTGAAGCGAAACCGGCCCTACTCATCTTGGACACTATGCGTGCAAATATCGGTCAGGCCTTGCAAGAGGCAACAGCTCTACAGCAGCAGGGAAAGCTGCGCGACGCCGAAAAAATCTACACTCGCATACTCAAGGCAGAGCCCCGATCAATTCGATGCGCTGCACCTGCTCGGCACCATCAAGGCGCAGACCGGACACGCCGGCGAGGCGCAGCGGCTGATCACGGCCGCGCTCAAGATCAATCCGCGCGTTGCCGACGCCTGGACCAATCTCGGGTTCGTGCAGCACGCCCTCAAGCGCGATCAGGACGCGCTCGCGAGTTTCGACCAGGCACTGGCGCTGCAGCCGAACGATGCCGGCGCCCATCACAACCGCGGCAATCTGCTGCTGGCGCTCGGCCGCCTCGACGAGGCGCTCGCCGCGCTCGACCAAGGCGGTGGCGCTCGCGCCGCGCCACGCCGAGGCCCACCTCAATCGCGGCATCGCGCTGGGCCGGCTGGAGCGGCACCAGGACGCCGTCGCGGCATTCGATGCGGCGGCGGCGCTGTCGCCGGGCCATCCGCTGGTGCAATACAATCGCGGCCTGTCGCTGTTCAATCTCGGACGCTATGCCGATGCCGTCGCGGCCTACGACCGCACGCTCGCCGCCATCCCCAACCACGCCGGCGCGCTCAACAACCGCGGCCTTGCGCTGCAGGCGCTCAATCGCCACCAGGATGCGGTCGCGAGCTTCGGCAAGGCGATCGACGTCCAGAAGGACTATTTCGACGCCCACTTCAACCAGGCGCTGGCGCTCTTGACGCTCGGCGACTTCAAGCGCGGCTTCGCGCAATACGAATATCGCTGGCAGCGCTCGGGCATGCCGGCGCAGCGCCGCGGCCACGGCCGCCCGCTCTGGCTCGGCGAGTACCCGCTCGCGGGCCGCACGATCCTGCTGCAGGCCGAGCAGGGCCTGGGCGACACCATCCAGTTCGCGCGCTATGTCCCGCTCATCGCAAAGATGGGCGCCAAGGTCGTGCTCGAGGTGCAGCCGGAGCTGAAGCCGTTGTTGGCGCAGCTGGCGGGCGCGAGCGCGGTGCTGGCGCGCGGCGAGCCGGTGCCAGCCTTCGACGTCTATTGCCCGCTCGGGAGCCTGCCGCTCGCCCTCAAGACCGAGCCTGCCGCGATCCCGGCCGATGTTCCCTACCTCGCCGCCGATCCCGCGCGCGTCGAGGCGTGGCGTGCCCGCCTGCCGCAGTCCGGCCGGCTGCGCGCCGCCATCGCCTGGTCCGGCAACCCCAAGCACGCCAACGACCGCAATCGCTCGGTCCCGCTCGCCGGCCTTAGCCCTTTGTGGGCGAACGAGGCCGTGGAGTTCGTCAGCATCCAGCGCGAGCTGCGCAGCGAGGACGCCGAGTTGCTGGCGAACGAGCCGCGCGTCGCCCATGTCGGCGATGCGCTCGACGATTTCGGCGACACCGCAGCGGTCATGGCGCTCGCCGATGTGGTGATCGCGGTCGACACCTCGGTCGCCCATCTCGCCGGCGCCATGGGGCGGCCGGTGTGGATATTGCTGCCCTACTCGCCCGACTGGCGCTGGGGCCTCGAAGGCGAAACGAGCCGCTGGTATCCGAGCGCGCGCCTGTTCCGGCAGGCCGCGCCCGGTCAATGGGACGACGTGATCGCGCGCGTCGGCGCCGAGCTCGGCAAGCTCGCGGCGCGCTGAGCGGGCTTTAGGCCCGCTTCTCGATCCAGAACTGGTACATGCCGAGAAACGTGTCGGGATGGTCGGTCTCGAACGCGGTGCCAATGGTCGAGATTGGTCATGGTCGGATCGTCCGGGAAGCGCCGCCGGTAGGCTTCGCGAGCCGCCGGCGTCAGCATGAAGCCGAGCAACGTCAGATTCTGCTCGGCCAGAAATGCCGCGATCGCCGGCAGCGTCAGGCGGTGCTCCTGCACGTGGAACAGCAGATCGCGGCATTCGCTGACGCTGTAGAAGTCGTTGATCTTCTGCAAGCGCGAGCAAAGTTGGCGTCGGCGGCAGCTCATGGCGGAGCCGGCGGATCTCCTGCGGCGTCGACGGCGACGCCGCGCTCGGCGATCCATTCGCGCGCCGGCAACGATGTCGCGCCGCGCGAGTTCGCTATAGAGCGCGACCCTCATGACGCCACCCGGCCGCAACAGCCCGAGCAGCAGGCGCCAGCCGGCGAACGGGTCGGCCAGATGGTGCAGTACGCCGCTCGCATCGACGACGTCGAAGGTCCGGCCGATCGTGCCGAGCTCCATCAGATCGGCCTGAGCGTAGTCGATGTTGGCGATCTTCAGCTCTTTGGTCTTGCGCCTCGCATAGCCCAGGCTGGTCAGGCTGAGATCGACCGCCGTGATCCGGACCTTCTGGAAACTCCAGCGCGAATTCGACGGCATGGCGTCCGGTGCCGCAGCCGGCGATCAGGACATCGAGGTCGCGGTCGCCGGCAGGTCCCGACAGCGAGCGTGCGGAAAGATCCGGCGCAGCTCGACCGGCATCGTGGCCGGTCGCAGGAACACGGCCGGATGGACCCAGCGCGGATACGGGACTTTCCTCGTATTGACGCTGGACGGCGAGCGAGGTGTCCTGCGCGATCGCCGTGAGCCTCGGGATCGTCGCGCGCTCGGCGGCCTCGGCCCGCGGCTCGCTGACCTGTTGGCGCACAAGCCCGGCGAGCGGCTCGGCCAGATCTGGCCGCGCGAGCGCGTTCCGCGCCCGGCAAGCGTCCCGAGCGGGGCGTACATGGCGGCGGCGGCGAGCGCGAGCGGCGCCGCCGGCCGGCCGGCGGCGAGCGCGGCGGCGACTTCGTCCCGCAGCAGCGCCGCGGCGGCATCTTCATCGGCGCGTCGTCGCGAACAGGTAGTCATTGAGAAAGCCCTGGCGCGCGAGCGTGCAAGACAGTCGCAGAGTTGCGGCATCGCCGGACGGGTTGGCCCGCACTGCGGCCAGCAGCGCGCAACGCAGGCCGGTGACCCAGCGCTCCACGGCGAGGTCGCAGACCGTGTGCGATTCGAGCAGCCAGCGCAGCAGTTCATCGGCCGCGAGCTCCGCCAAGCCACCCGGCCCGACCAGTTCGTTCAGCCCAAGCCGCTGCGGCCAGGCCTGGTTGGCCCGCGCCACCGCCGCCATCAGATCCGGCTTCAGCAGGTTCAGGGTCGAAACGACGCTCGCGTAGGTATCGAGCACCTCCGGCGCGCGCTTCATGGCCTCGAGCAGGTGCCGGCTGGCTTCCACGCGCTCGCCGGCGGCCAGCAAGGCCGCGCCGAGCCCGTTATGCGCGGCCGCCGATTTCGGGGCTCAACGCCACGACCCGGCGATGCGCAGCGATCGCCTCGGCATGGCGGCGGTGGTCGCTCAGAATCGCCGCCAACGCGGTCGCAGCGTGAAGGTCGGACGGCCAACGTTCGGTCGCGCGCCTGAGTACGTCGATGGCCTCGTCGTGCCGCCCGAGCAGGTGCAGGGCGGCCGCGGCGTCGCAGGCGTATTGCGGATTTTTCCCGGCGGAGCCGATCCGGCCGAAAGTCATCGACCGCCAGGTCGGGCCGGCCGCCGGCGAGCGCGAGCTGACCGAGCAGATGCTCGGCGTCGGGATCGCCGGGGTGCGTCGCCAGATATTGCCGGCAGACCGCTTCGGCGGAAGCGAGCTGCCCGGATTGCGCCAGCGCCACCGCCTGCGCGAGCAGGGCCCGGGCGCCGGGGGCGGCTTGGGGTTGACCGCGCTTCTGCGCGGCGCGGCGTTCTTTTCGATTCATGCGAGACGAGCGTCCTCCGGCAGCGTCGCGCCGCCTTCCGGAGCGGGCAGGCTTCGACGGCGGCAATCTAGAGCATGATCCCGGAAAGTGGGAGCCGGATTTCGGAGCAGATCATGCTCCCACCCTAAGGCGGCCGGGGCGCTGCGACCGGGGCGGTAAGCCTGTCGCTGCGGCCAATAAAAAACCCCCGGCAGCGAGCGCTGCCGGGGGCCTTTTAGGTCAACCCGTGATCAGTACGGGAAGTCGCGATGGATACGGAAGGTCGTGACCAGCGCCTCCTGGTTCGCCGCCGTGTAGACGCCAGTCGGCCGCGGGGTGTTGCTGGTGTAGACGAACGGCGTAGCCAGCGAAGCCGGTCTCAAGCTTCCGGTAGAGCACGTCCACGCCCATGTAGAGGCCGCGCGTCACGTTCCACTGGGTACGCGAACCCACTTCCCAGACCTGCCAGTTCGGCGAGCAGTTCAGCGTCGCCGCCGTGGCATTGACTGCGCCGGCCGTGGCCGCCGAACCGGTGAGGTTCGCGCAGATCAGCGTCTGGGCGTTCTGGTTGAACGACACGGCGAGGTAGGTGCCGTAGATCGAGGTCTTCCAGTTCGGGTTCCAGTTGTGCTCGTACGAAGCCGCCACCGACCAAGCGGTGGTCAGTTCGGCGGATCCGCCCGGGTTGGCTGCGGACTTGCCGTAGACCACGTCCGTGCCAATGCCGAGGCCGACATTGTACGAAGCGAGGCCCACCGCCTGCGCACCACCCAGCGGGGTGTTGCTGGCGTACTTCAGCATGCCCTGGGTGTAGGTCGCCTGGGTCTGGAAGTAGTCGCCCCGGCCGAAGAGCGTCGGCGTTGAGGCGCAGACCGGCGCCAACGACGAAGCCGAACTTGTCGGCCGGATGACCGCAGTTCTGACGTGCCGGAAGCCTGGGTGCCGATGGCACCCGTGCAAGCGGCGCTGAAGTCATAGTAGCCGCTGCTCGAGTTGCCGAAGCCGCCCATCAACTGCGCCGCACCCCAAGCCTGGTCAACCCGCAGGATGCCGAGGACGTCGGGCATCCGGTTGATCACCGCGCTCGCGTTGTCGACGGTCGCGCCGCCGTTGCCGCCGCCGTTCGTGCCGGTCGAGACCTGACCGAACGCCGCGGTGATGTTGGCGTTGGAGTTCGCGCCGAAGACGGTCGCCGAGTTGTTCAGCGCGCGGTGCTCTTCGAGCGACAGAGTCGCCGACACGCCGTTGCCGAACTGCGCGGTGTAAGCCGCGACCTTCCAGCCGCCGTCACCGGTATCCGACTGGCCGATCAGGCCGTAGTAGGAGACCGCCGCGCCGACGAAGAAGTCGTAGTACGACTGCGCCTGACCGAAGGTGAAGCCCGCGATCTGGATGAACGCGCGGTTGGCATACGGGTTGATACCGCCTGCCGCCGTGCCGGCGTTGCCGGGGCTGTCGAACGAGAAGCCGACCGACAGCACGCTGCGCAGCGTGCCGTATTCGGTCTGCGTGCGAGCGTCGAAGTACATGCTCGTGCGCGACCGGATGATGTAGTCGTTCTGGCTGCCCGTGCGGGTGTTGGTGCCGTTGCCGAAGAACGGACCGTTGGTCGCGCTCGACATGTATGCGCCGTACGCGAAGTAGTGCTGATTGCGCACGTAGCCCGAGATCTTCAAGCAGGTGTCGGTGCCCGGGATGTAGTAGAACCCGTCGCCGTACAGGCTGCAGATCTTCACGTAAGCAACGGCCTTCGCCTTGACCGGCATATCGGCCGCCTGCGCCCCAGCAACCGCCAGCAATCCCGCGGCGCCACCGAGGAGAAGAGTCTTCACCATCTTCATCTCAACCTCCATTGTTGTCCTGGGAGGGATTGATCTGTCCTCGGGCGCTGCTCACCCTGGAAGGTCCCCTTACTCCCCCAACCCGCCTTGCGTTCCGGTGCCTTTTCGTTTCCCCGAAGGCACCGGGCCACTTGACTGGGCGACTGGGGATGCCCCCCTCCGTCGCCCGCACAACATTGACCAACGAACCTGCACAGGCAACGAACAAAGCTGCTTTTGAACACCCCGGAATGCCGTTTTGGGACTCGGTGTTGCTGAAACGTCACTCAAGCGCGGGGGGCCGATTAGGTCGCTGACCAATTGTTAAGGTATTGAATTCACAAGTTCTTCTCAAACGCTAGAGCCGCAGGTCGGGTGCGGCCGGGGGCCTCGCCCCGCTGCCAAGCGCGTTTTCCAGGTTTTGCGACGGAGCCGAGACACACCATTGCGGCGTCGAATCTGCCTGGCGCCGGCACACGCGAGTCGCGCCGCTTGGCGACACAGATCATGGCGGCACAGACCATAAAGTAAGGAGCGAGGAACGGAATGGACCGGTCTACTGAGCCCGTTTCCAGGTCAAGAACCCGCACAACCGCTTAGAAACCAGCTGACTCGCCACTGGGTTACCTTCGCCGACCGAAGCCAAGTGCGATCAGCGGCCCGCACGGCGCCCAGCTTGGTCCAGAAAATTCTCCAGCGCCACGATACACGCCCCATCTCGGTAGAGCCGGTGCTTGTTCTCGGCGATTCGGCGGCGCAACGCCTGCCGTTCGTCGGGCCGCTGCGCCAAGCGTGCGGCAATTGCGACGTATTGATCGACTGTGCCGGCGATCGTCTCGGTCAGACCCATCATCTGGAGGACGGCCATGCTGTGCCGCCCGCGCATCAGCACACCCGGCGTCGTCACAATCGGCAAATCGTGCGCCAAACTCTCCAGAGTCGAGTTACATCCGGACCAACCGATACTGTCGAGAAAGATGTCGCACTGTCCGATCGCCGCGACGAACCGGGACGGATCAAGCGGCGGCAGCAGCACGCAATGGTTGGACGCCTTCAGCCCGGCCGCCGCAAAGGCCCGATCGAGCCGCGTGCGGAACAATTCGTTGATCGGCACCGCGCCGCGCTGGAGCAGAAAAACGAACTGAGAATCTCCGGCGACTTTCGCGATCCGCGCAAACACATCGTCGAATTGCGGAAGGTATTTGTAGAGCGACTGCCCGCACCAGAACACCACAGCCTCCGGACGCAAGCCGATCTCGGCGCGAGTCATTGTGACCGCATCCACCGCGACCGGCTCATAGTAGATCGACAGATTGGGGAGCCGGATAAGCCGCTCTGTGTAGTGCCCAGCGGCATCCGGCGGCTCCATCAGATCGCTGCTGAGGAAATAGTCGAGCGTTGGCATGCCGCTCGTCTCCGGGTGCCCCCAGGAATTGCACTGGACCGGGGCAAGCCGCTGCGCCGCAAGCTGCACCGAAAGGCCCTCCATCAGCAGTCCCGGATAGATCAGCACATGCGGCGCGTCGGCGAGAATCTCACGGCGCCATTCGTCGACCGTCAAGTTACGATCAACGAAGCGATCGAACATGCCGCGGGCAATCTCCGTTTCAGCATCACGCTCCCTACCGACGTGATAGCCGAATACCTTGAATCGCTTTCGATCCAACTGCGAGACCCATCCCTTGATGGGAATTTTCCAATTGGAATGGCGCCAGAAAAAGCCGCTGACAATCCCGATCCTCACAGGCTCGTCGGGCGCAGGCGGGCCAGTCAGCGCAGTGTCCGGATATTCGCGCTCCATGATCCGGCACACCATGGCCCCGTAACGCCGCTGAAGATCACGGTCGTTCTCTCCCTGATAGGCCAGATAGAACGGCTGAAAGTTCTCGATTGCCTTGGGCAGGCTGCCGCGCACAATTCCAGCCTTGACTTCGTCGCAGAGGGCAACCAGCTCCTTTTCGTAGGCATTGCGGCGCAACGCGATTTCACCCTCATCCGAATAGACGATCGGCAATTCGGCAAAGCAGAGTGCAAATCTCGCCTCCGCGTAGTCGGATTTGACCGCAAGCGCTTTCCGGTACTCCGCCATCGCTTCGTAAATGAGATTGAGGCGGTAGAACGCGTTGCCGCGTCGGAGCAGCGCTCCCGCAAAATCCGGCTTGATCGCGAGGGCTTTTTGATAGGCCTCCAAGGCATCCTCGAAGCGCTTGCAAATAAAAAAGACATTGCCCCGGGCGAGCCAGGCCTCCGCAAGATCCGGTTTGAGCGACAGCGCTTTTTCGTAGGCTCGCAGCGCATCGTCATGGCGCTGCTGCTGGCTCAGCACATTGCCGCGACCATGCCACGCGGTCGCGAGGTCGGGTTTGTGCGCCAGCGCTTTTTCGAATGCGTCCAGGGCCTCCCCGTGACGTCGTTGCTCGGCGAACACATTGCCGAGGCCGAGCCATGCTTCGGCCAGATCAGGTTTCAGCGCCGCCGCTCTTTCATGGGCGGCGAGAGCATCATCGTAGCGCTTCAGCCTCAAGAACGCATTGCCGCGACCGAGCCAAGCCTCGACGAGGTCGGGCCGCAACGCCAGCGCGCTCGCAAAACTCTCCAGCGCCCGATCGTATGACCCGAGTTCGAACAGAGCGTTTCCCCTGTTACAGAACACCGCCGGATGTTTTGGATCGACGGCGATGGCTCGATCGAAATCGGCGATCGCCTCTTGGTGACGCCCGAGTTCGTTCAGGACCGAGCCGCGGTAGTTCCAGGTGTCAGCGACATTCGGGTTGATCGCCAAGGCCTGACCGAAACGCTCTAGCGCTTCTGAGGGCCGGTTCAGCGCCTTCAGGCAAACGCCGTAGTTGTAAAAGGTAACGTCAGAGGTCGCATTCTCCTTCGATGCTCGCTTGAGGTATTGTTCGGCTTCGGCAAATCGGCCGAGTTGGATCAACAGGATGCCTAGCAGATTCAGCCCGGCGACGTGCCTGGGCTGTGCGCTCAGGAGATTCTTGAACGATCGCTCGGCCTCGTCTGCCTGTCCGGCTCGCAGGGCCGCCAACGCCCGGCCAAAAGCGTCCTCACCCGACGAACTCAAGACCACCCTCTCGCCGTCTCAGGAAGTGAACGGACAACACCACATCGTAGCACGGAAGCTCTTCGCGCTCGCCACTATCGGATGAACTCGCCGGACGAACAATGGGCTTTCGCGATCCTGCTAAATGGTCAAATATAGACTGCTGCGCAATTTCGCTGCGAGAGTTCCGAAAGCCCACCTCCCGATGCTGTGTCCAGACTGCAGTAGGTGCCTGTGTCAATTCAGGGACTATTCCAATGAGTGACGTTCGTGAGGATGTTTACGGGGATTTGCACAGCAAGCAATTAAAGGCTGAAGAGCAGGCCAATCGTTTTTCGGCGGATCGCATCCTGAGTATTTTATGGGAATACCTCCAACCTAACTCGGTCCTCGACGTCGGCTGTGGGATCGGAACCTGGCTCTCCGTGATGCAGGAACGGGGCATCCGTGACGCCCATGGCATCGATGGGCCATGGCTCGATCCCAAAAATGCCGTCTGCAATTCCTCCGTGCTGCAGGTTACCGACCTTGAGTCTGACTTCGATCTCGGCCGTCGATACGACTTGGTCGTCTGCTTAGAAGTCGCGGAACATCTGTCGCCGGGTGCTGCCGAGCGCTTTGTCGCAAGCCTAGTGCGACACTCTTCGGCAATTCTGTTTTCTGCGGCGATTCCGTTCCAAGGCGGCCATCATCACGTCAATGAGCAATTCCTATCGTACTGGATCACACTTTTCTCGAAGCATGCGTTGCAACCGCTCGATATCATTCGTGGCCAAATTTGGCATGAGCCTCAGGTGCTCTGGTGGTTGCGCCAAAATGTCGTGCTGTTCGCTCACAGGGACCTGATTGCGGCCAACGAAAAGTTGAGACATGTCGCCGGGCAAAATCAGACCCCGGTCTCAGTCGTGCACCCTGAAATCTACCTGTCGCGCGTCCAGAATTTGCTCGCGCAGCTTGAGCAATTCAAAAAAGTCGAGGCGGTTCTGCGACAGGGAGGCCTCTTCAATTGCCAGATGACCCCAAAAGGCCTCACCGTCACGCGGCTAGGCTCCTGACGCCAGGCACTGTTTATCCGATGTGACAGGGTATTTGGGGATGCTAGGTCACAAAAATGGCGGAGAGGATGGCCGCCAAATTGTGGTCCAAGGCCATCCAACGCGGAAGCAACAATGGGCAAAAAGCCTTGAATAAATAGGGAATTATGTCTTTCTCAATCCAGCCCGGCGCAGTACAATCCTGAGCATCGTGGTGGGGAAGGCGGTGGGGAAGATGGCCCAGCAAGTCAACAAGCTCAGCGTTCGAACTGTCGAATCGCTGAAAGCGCCCGGTCGCCACTCGGACGGTGGCGGCCTCTACCTCAACGTTACTGAAAGCGGCGCAAAGTCCTGGGTTTTCTTGTATCGCCGGGTCGGCCGCCGCCGCGAAATGGGCCTTGGGTCCGCGCGTGACGTGCCACTGGCCCACGCCCGCACGTTAGCGGCACAGGCTCGCCAGCACCTAGCTGGCGGACGCGATCCGCTTTCGGTACGGGCCAAGCCCCAAACCATGACCTTCGGCGAGGCCGCCACCGCTCTGATCGACAGCATGTCGCCATCGTGGCGAAACGCCAAGCATCGCGCGCAGTGGACGATGACCCTCACTGTCTATTGCGCCCCGATCGCCAGTCTGGCCGTGGCTGATGTCACCACCGATGACGTTCTGCGCGTCTTGAAGCCCGTGTGGCTTGCAAAGCCGGAAACGGCTTCGAGGCTACGCGGACGAATTGAACGCACCCTAGACTTCGCCAAGGCCAGAGGAATGCGTTCTGGCGAAAACCCGGCCCGGTGGCGCGGACACCTCGACGCCCTGCTCTCCAAACGACCCAAGCTTACGCGCGGACACCACAAAGCTATGCCGTTCGACGAGGTGCCAGGATTTCTCGACACGCTTCGGAAGGGCGACGGCGTGGCTTCGGCCGCCTTGGAGTACGCCACCCTGACTGCGGCTCGCTCCGGTGAGGTGCTAGGTGCGCGATGGAGCGAGATTGATTTTGAAGCGGGTGTTTGGGTCATTCCCGCTGCTCGCATGAAAGGCGGCCGCGACCATCGCGTTCCTCTCGGCCCGAGCCCTCGAAATCCTGCAACGGATGCACAAGCTTCAAACGTGCGAGTTTGTTTTTCCCGGAATGAAGGTCGGTCGGCCGCTCTCAAGTATGGCACTGGAAATGGTGTTGCGACGCCTGCAGGTCAGCGTCACCGTGCATGGTTTTCGGAGCGCATTCCGGGATTGGACCGGCGAGCGCACGACGTTCCCGCGCGAGATCGCGGAAGCAGCGTTGGCCCACCTGGTCGGTGACGAGGTGGAACGCGCCTACCCACGCCGCCAAACTTGTAGCTAGGCGCGACACAGGGCGATCAGTACGCCGCAACCACGCCTTTGCCTTTGCCAAACCGTAGTCGCCGAACTTGTAGCTCACCCCGACGCGAAGTGAACTCATGGTGTATTTGTCCCACGTGAATACACCGTCGCCAGAGAATGCGCCTGGGTTGCACCTGGTGCAGGCTGCGCTCGCGGTGTGGCCGGGAAAGCCGTAGAAAAGGTACTCGGCGCGCACGGTCCAACTTTGTGCCACCAAATATTCCACGCCGGCGCCAGCCACCCACCCCGAAAGCGTCGCGGTGCTCTGCGGGTTGATGGACTGAATGTTCGCAAGCGCTGCCGGGTTGAAGGGATTTCCGTTCCAGTGGACGCTTTCCCAGGCCGCACCACCTGTAACGTACAGCAGGTAGTTGCTCGATGGCAGAATTCCAACTCGGACGCGGGCAGTGCCCAGCCACTGCACGCTGTTCGTCATGAACAGGAAATTTCCTGGGGGGAACGCTACTGCTGCGCCGTTGTTATCGAACAACTGAGGCGTTTGGTTACTTTGACTGAAGTTTTGGGCCTTGGAGAAATCCGCTTCCACACCGACAAGGAAGCTCGGAGTCACTTGCCAGTTGAAACCTGCGTGAAGGCCTTCTGTCAGAAGAACACCCTTCGAGTGGCCATAATTCGTCGGAGCGTACGCCACGTTGCCGCCAGCCCCGAAGCCGGGCAGTTGGTAGAACGATTGGTTGGGGTCACCCCAGCCCGCGCCAAAATCTCCGCCAACATAGAAGCCAGTCCAGCTGTAGACAGCGACCGGTGCGGCCTTGTAGACGCCCATATCGGCGGCCATCGCGGCCGAACCAGCATTGAACGCGACGAACGCAACCGTTCCAAAGAGAAACTTCCGCATGACGACCCCCGTTGAAGCCCCAACAATCCGTTATTCATGCGACACTAGCGATAAAGGGTCCGCTTGCATGTAATCTATCGGCCACAGCGAACAACATCGCGTAGACGTCGGGGACTAAGTTCGGTCGTTTTGGTTCTCAGCTACCTCCCAAGAACTCCGTCTACGATTTCATGTTGGACGTGTGGCGCAGGAAACACATTCAAGGTCTCAGGTCCGTTCAGGGTCAAAAGGCGACGTCACAGTCGGTCTGAGCGATGTCTGTTGTTGCCCGGTGGTCTCAACGGGTCTCTGCTACTACGGGCAGGTCCGACTTCTCCCTCGCGCTCATCGTCGGCTACGGCCTCCGGCCTTCCCGACGCGGTCCCGGCCACGACTGGTAGGGACAGCGATGGAGATCTCCCCGCGTTACCGGACAAAGGCTTCTGCGCATGCCAGGGTCTGCGACGACGCGGGGCTGGTTCGTGTCTTGCGATAGCGACACGAACCATTTTGCCTTCTGTTGGACGGAAAACATCAGCGCCCCGAACTTGTCTTACGCCGCTCAATACCTCGCCTACGCTCTCCCCTATCAACGCTTCGCTTGCAGCCTCGCGGCCACACGCGCATGACTCGGGGTCGGTGTGGCTCGCTACGCCTTCACCGTGACGGATACGCACCGTCTACCTTCCGCCGGTCTCCCGGCGCACCCGTCCACAGCATCACAACCGGACATCGATCGCCGAGGCCAGCAGGTCCGAAACGGGCCAAAAAGCGACTTGGCGGTGCGTCCGCGTTAAGTCCGCTCCAGCCCCGAAACCAGACATTGATTTCGCCGCGACGGGCATGTCAGCTCATCCCCGGATAGGCCTTATATTAGAAGCCAAGGCGATCGAACTTGTAGTTCAGGCCCACCTTGATCACATTAAAGCGCTCGGTGACATTGGTCTGTATTGGAAGAACAAAACTGGCAGGAACGCTGTTGGGCAAGCTCAGCAAATGGGTCGTGTTTACGCCCTTGGTGCCAAAATCGAGGTAGTTGTACTCGATGAAAGCGGACCACTGCGGCGCAATCGCATATTCCACGCCTGCGCCAAACGTCCATCCGATGCGCGACTGGCTCGAGTTGGCGGCCGTTATGCTTGCGAGGGGGTCGTTTCCGCCGCCGTTGACGTTAAACGGCGCTGAAGGGGTCACGCTGTACTGGCCCCGTTCCCAAGCCAAACCACCCTTGGCGTAGA
>CAVVON010000030.1:0-119491 GCA_963749815.1 uncultured Alphaproteobacteria bacterium
TTGACGAAATCGAACAAAACATGAACATATGCTCCCCCGGCGAGTCGGAGGAGGCGGTGATGGATGACGACAAACGGAGCACCTGGCAGCGCATGATGGACGAGGAATGCCCCTATCAGGTGGTGCTGCCGCGCCATCCGTTCGACGACGACCGGATCATGCAGTTCCTGTCCTCCTACGTCGAAAAGTTCGACATGTATGTCGAGGATGAATACGCCCGCTTCGTGCGCTATTGTTTCGCCGATCCGCTCGACGCGGCGGTGTTTCGCTCGCGGTTCGAGCGCAAGGAGGATCGCCTCAAGCTGGCGAGCTGAGCATGCCCGGCAAGCGCGTGCAGTTCGATGCCGAGACCTGGGCCGCGCTCGACCTTCTGGCGCGCGACCAGATGAAGGATTTCCAGGAACTGGCGGACGAGGCGTTCCGCGATCTTCTTCGTAAGCACGGGCGGCCGGCGAGCCTGAAGGAAGCGCTGCGGCGCAGCGCCGGCGAGAGCGCGACCGTGCATTCGCTCGCGGCCTCGAAGGGCAAGCGCAAGCCGACATAGCTGGTCCAAACTCCTTCCGCTCATGCCCGCGAAAGCGGGCATCCAGTTCTTGTTAAGCGCTGGGTCCCCGCTTTCGCGGGGACGAGCGGGGATAGCGCCTGTGCTCCAAGCAGGGCAGGACACCCCCGCCGCTGGTGAATTGCCCCCGGAAAAGTGCTAGGTCCTTCGCGACGGAAAAATCCGCGCAATCCGCAAAACGGAACAAGTGAGGGCCCCATGTATACCGATCTCGCGCTCTACATCGACGGCAAGTGGCACAACGGGGGAGGCCGCAAGGGCGAGGACGTGATCAATCCGGCGACCGAGAAGCCGCTGGCGCAGTTGCCGCACGCCTCCAAGGCCGATCTCGATCACGCGCTCGACGCCGCCAAGAAGGGCTTCGCCACCTGGCGCAACACCTCGGCCTATGACCGCTGCAAGATCATGCGCAAGGCCGCCGACCTGATGCGCGAGCGCCACGACCACATTTCCAAAGTGATGGTGCAGGAGCAGGGCAAGGCCTATGTCGAGGCGCGCGCCGAGGTGATGACCTCGGCCGACATCATCGACTGGTACGCCGAGGAAGGCCGCCGCTCGTATGGCCGCATCGTGCCGGGCCGCATGAAAGGTGTCCGCCAGCTCGTCATGCAGGAGCCGGTCGGCGTGGTCGCGGCGTTCACGCCGTGGAATTTCCCGGTGCTGACGCCGGCGCGCAAGGTCGGCGGCGCGCTCGCGGCCGGCTGCTCGCTGATCCTCAAGGCGTCGGAAGAAACGCCCGGCGCCTGCGTCGAGATGGTGAAGTGCTTCGTCGATGCCGGGCTGCCGGCCGGCGTGCTCAATCTCGTGTTCGGCGTGCCGGCGGACGTGTCCGAGCACCTGATCCCGAAGGACGCGATCAAGAAGATCTCGTTCACCGGCTCGATCCCGGTCGGCAAGCATCTTGCGGCACTCGCCGGCAAGTACATGAAGCGCACCACCATGGAGCTCGGCGGACATTCTCCTGTCGTCGTGTTCGAGGACGCCGATCCGGAGAAGGCCGCCGACACCATCGCGGCGTTCAAGTACCGCAACGCCGGCCAGGTCTGCATCTCGCCGACGCGCTTCTACGTGCAGGAGAACGTCTACAAGAAGTTCCTGACCCGCTTCACCGAATACGCCAAGGGGCTCAAGCTCGGCGACGGCCTGGAGAAGGGCACCACGCTCGGGCCGCTCGCGAACTCGCGCCGGCTCGACGCCATGGACGGCTTCGTCGCCGACGCCAAGGCGCGCGGCGGCACGATCCAGACCGGCGGCGCGCGGCGCGGCAACCAGGGCTATTTCTACGAGCCGACGGTGATCACCGACGTGCCGGACGATTCGAAGATCATGACGCAGGAGCCGTTCGGGCCGCTCGCGCCGATCGTCACCTTCAAGACGTTCGACGAGGTGGTGCAGCGCGCGAACTCGCTGGAATACGGGCTCGCGGCCTACGCGTTCACGTCATCGGACAAGACCGCGGCCGCGGTCGGCGACGCGCTCGATTCCGGCATGGTCGGCGTCAACTCGATCGCGATCTCGACCCCGGAGACGCCGTTCGGCGGCGTCAAGGAGAGCGGCCACGGCAGCGAGGGCGGCATCGAGGGGCTTTCGGCCTATTTCAACACCAAGTTCATCTCGCAGGGGTGAGCGGCCTACTGCTCTGACACAAATTCCGACGTCATGGCCGGGCTTGTCCCGGCCATCCTTCGTTCGCTAGGTGGGCATCTCAGTAGTGGGCCCCATGTGACCCATTCGAGATCACCGGGACTCGGCGCTTCGCGCCGGCCCGGTGATGACGTCGGAGTAAGCTAAGCCTGCTTCGCCTGCTGGCACGCCGCCCACAGCTTCGCGGGCGTCGCCGGCATGTCGAGATGCGCGCCGGCGCCGCCCGGGATGGCGTCGGCGATCGCGTTCATCACGGCGGCGATCGCCGCGGTGGTGCCGCCTTCGCCCGCGCCCTTGACGCCGAGCGGATTGGTCGTGGCCGGCACGTTGTGCAGCGCGTCCTTGAAGAACGGCACGTCCTCGGCGCGCGGCATCGCGTAGTCCATGAACGAGCCGGCCAGAAGCTCACCCGAATCGTCGTAGATGGTGTGCTCCATCATGGCCTGGCCGAGCCCCTGCACGATCGAGCCGTGCACCTGGCCCTCCACGATCATCTGGTTGAGCGCGTTGCCGCAGTCGTCGACCGCCGCGTAGGACGACGAGCTCGAGCCCGCCGGTTGCGGGATCGATCTCGACCTCGGCGATGTGGCAGCCGTTCGGGAAGGTGAGCGGCGTCTCGGCGGTGACCTTGGTGTCCAGATTTTCGGCGATCTCGCCCTTCTTCTTCATCTCGGCGGCGCGCGCCGCCAGGTCGAACAGTGCGATACGGCGGTCGGTGCCGACCACGCCGAACTGGCCGTTCTTGAACTCGATGTCGGCCTCGGCGGTCTCCAGCACGCTGGCGGCGATCTTCTTGCCCTTGGCGACCAGCGCCTCGATGGTCTTGATCAGGGCGTGGCTCACGGTCATCGCCGAGCGCGAGCCGACCGAGGCATAGCCCGCGATCTCCATCGCGCTGTCGCCGTGGCGGTGCTCGACCTGCTCGGGCTTGATGCCGAGCCGTTCGGCCACCATCGGATTGAACGTGGTGGCGTGGCCCTGGCCGGTCGACTGCACGTTGAGGCCGAAGATCAGCTTGTCGCCGCCCGGAAAGCTCATGGCGGTGGCTTCGAGCGGGAAGCCGCCGGCGTGCTCCAGCATGCAGGAGATGCCGAGCCCGCGGTACTTGCCGCGCTTTGCCGCCTCGCGCCGGCGCTGCTTGAAGCCGTCGTAGTCGGCGAGCGCCAGCGCCTTGTCGAGGATCGTCTCGAAGTCGCCGCTGTCGATGGTGGTGCCGACCGCGGTCTTGTATGGCAGCTTCGCCGGCTTGATCAGGTTGCGCCGGCGCAGCTTGACCGGATCGATGCCGGTGACGCGCGCGGCCTCGTCGATCACGCGCTCGAGGATGTAGTTCGCCTCCGGCCGCCCGGCGCCGCGATAGGGCGCGGTGGTGATCGTGTTGGTGAACACGCACTTGGTCTCGATGTCGATCAGCGGGATGTCGTACATGCCCGGCAGGCAGCGCGACATGTTGACGGTCTGGATGTTGGCGCCGACCGCGCCGATATAGGCGCCCATGTTGCCGAGATGGCGGATGCGCAGCGCCAGGAACTTGCCGCGCGCGTCGAGCGCGAGCTCGACGTCGCGAATAGGCGTCGCGGGCGTGGTTGTCGCTGAGGAACGATTCCGCGCGGTTCGACATCCAGTGCACCGGCCGGCCGATCTTGCTTCGCCGCGACCAGGATCGCGGCATATTCCGGATAGGGGCCGGTCTTGAGCCCGAACGCGCCGCCGACGTCCTCGGTGACCACGCGCAGCTTCGGATTCGGCACGCCGATGATCGGCGCCATGCCGTCGCGCAGCGCGCGGGCGCTCTGCGAGCAGGCGCGCAGAAAGTAGCTGTCGTTCGCCTTGTCGTAGCTCGCGGTCGCGCCGCGCGGCTCCATCGAGGCGACGACGATGCGCTGATGCAGCACCGACGCGCGCACGCGATGCGCGGCCGAAGCGAACGCCTCCTCGACCTGCTTGGCGTTGGCCGCGGGATCGGCGGCCATGCCGAGCCAGTCGACCGCGATATTGCCCGGCGCCTCCGGCCAGACCTGCGGCGCACCGTTCTTGATCGCCTCGCGCAGATCGACCGCCGGCGCGCGTTCCGCGTACTCGACCACGACCGCCTCGGCGCCGTCCTGCGCCGCAGCCAGCGTCTCGGCGACCACGACCGCGACCGCCTCGCCGACATGGCGCACGGTCTTGGTGGCGAGCGCGGGCCGGACCGGGATGACGAGCTTGGTTCCGCCGCGGCCGGCGACCGGCGGATGCGCCGACAGGTTGCCGAGCTTGGCCTCGTCCATGTCGGCGCCGGTGAGCACCGCGAGCACGCCCTTCACCTTCTTGGCGGCCGCGGTGTCGATCGACTTGATGTCGGCGAAGGCATGCGGCGAGCGCACGAAATAGGCTTGCGCCTGGCCGGTGAGCGGCGCGTCGGCGGCGTAGCGTCCGAGCCCGCGCAAGAGGGCGTCGTCCTCCAGGCGGGGCGTGTGATGTGCGCGGCTCGCAACGGTCTTCGAATCCATGTCGGCTTCCGGGTGTGGGGGGAGGGGCGGGCCGCCTTTATAGCGCAAACGGCGGCGGGCGGGAGTCCGTTCAGGCGCCCGCAATGGGTCCTCTAGCGGTGCTCCATCGCCGCACGCACGCGGGCCACGGTCTCGGCGGGTGTGCGGGAGACCTGTTCGACCAGTGCGACGACCTGCTCGCCGGACAGCGGCTCCACGTCGATCTTGAGCTTGTCGGCCTCGGCGAGGTAGGCGGGGTCCTTCATGGTGGCGTCGAAGGCGCGGCGGAGCGCATCGAGCCGCGCCGGCGGCACGTTCGGCGGCAGGAAGAAGGGGCGGCCATATTCGAGCCGCGCCAGCATCAGCCGTAGCGCCGCGCGATCGGTCTCGCTCTGGGCGAGGTCGAAGAAAAACGGGACGTCGGGCAGTTCGGGATTCTTCTTCAGCGCCCACTGCGCCAGGATGCGAATCTTCTTCTCGGCGATCCAGTTACTGCTGATCGCCTTGAGTGTCGACCAGTTGGCGATGGTGCCGTGCACCTCGCCGCTTTCCATCGCCAGATGGATCTTCGGTGTGCTCTCGTAGCCGGTGACGACCTTGAATTTGAAACCGAACAGCTGGTTGGCCAGTACCGGATAGTCGAACTGGGTCGAGCCCGGTGCCTGCGCCCCGATCACGATCGGCCGGGTTCTGGCGTCGTCGAGCGTCTGCGCAGGCGCGGTGTGCCAGACGTACATCACCTGCGTCTCGCGGTTGGTGGAGCCGAGCCAACCGAGCTTGACCGGATCGAAGCGCGCGCCGCCCGGCTGCAGGAGCGGCGTTGTCGGCATGCCGTTGAACGACGCGCCGATCACCGTGCCGTCGAACGGGCCGGTGTTGTAAAGCGCGTTGGTCATCGTCAGCGAGCCGGCGCCCGGCTGGTTCTGCACGATGATGGCGGGCTGGCCCGGAATGTGCGCCGCCATGTGGCGGGCGAGCAGCCGCGCGTTGAGGTCGTAGCCGGAGCCGACACCGATGCCGACGAGCAGGCGGATGGTCTTGCCTTTGAAGAAGCCGGCGACGTCATCCTGCGCGAGCGCGGGAGGCGCGAGAAGGAGAAATGAAAGCGCAAGCGCCGTGCGTTTCATGATGGTCTCTCTCCCGTACTCGCCGTCATCGTCCGTGGAAGCAGGCAATCCAGCATAAAGCCTCGACGCCCCGCTTTCGCGGGGCATGATGCCGCTCGGATCAAGCCGCGCGGCGCTCCTCGTCCGGGTCGAGCGGCAGCTTCACCGGCTGCTTGCGCTTGGCGGACAGGTCGAGCGCCTTGGTCAGCATCAGCCGGTTGTGCGCCTCCTCGACGGTGGCGGCGGGCGAGGGCAGGCCGAGCGCGACGCGGTTGAGCCACGACACGGTTTCCTCCGCCATCGGGCCGCGCAACTCGCCGAGCGCCATGTCGCCGGGAGGATAGGAGCCGAGGAAGTCCACGAGGCGGCTGGTATCCGGGTTGTAGCCTTCCTGCTGCGGCTTCGACACCGCCAGCACCATGTCGCGGTGGGTGTCGTCGATCGTCAGCACGCCGTCGGTGCCGACGATGCCGACCTCGAGCGAATAGACCGCGCCCGGCCAGGTGACCGGCAGCGCCCAGGAAATGTTGAGATGATAGACGCAGCCGTCCGACATCATGATCATGCCGGCGGTGGCGTCGATGCCCTGGTAGAGCGGGCCCAGCACCTTGTCGATCGAGCGGGCGTAGCATTCGACCGGCGTCTTCTTTTCCAGATACCACATGCACATGTCGAGCGCGTGCGTGCCGGAGATCACCATCGGCGAGATCGATTTCGGATCGTCGGTGCGCTTGTAGTTGTCGATCGCGACCAGCCGGTTCATGAACGCGCGCGAGGTGACCAGCGTCACGTCGCCGAGCGCGCCCGAGCGCACCTTCTCCTTGCCGGCGAGCCATTTGCGGCGGAAGCGCTGGGTGTAGCCGACGACGGCGTCGATCTTGGCGTCCTTGATCGCCTTGAGCACCTTGGCGGATTGCGCCAGGTCGGTGGCGAGCGGCTTCTCGATCAGCAGCGGAATGCCGCGCTCGACCGCCGCCATGATCGGATCGACGTGCAGGTGCTCGTCGGTGGCGATGATGGCGCAGGTGACCTCGGGCCGCTTGAGCAGTTCGACGTGGCTCTGGGTGACGAAATCGGCGCCGACCTTGGGCGCCACCTCGCCGGCGCGGTTCGGATTCTTCTCGGCGAGCCCGATCCAGCCCACGGAAGGATGACGGTTCGCCACCTCGCCGCGGAACAGGCCGACGCGGCCGCCGCCGATGATCGCGAGCCCGATGGGCTTTGCTTGCGTTCTCATGTCTTTGCCGCCACGTTGTCGCCGGTCCGGAATTTCGCCTTGAAGTCGGCGACCGCCGCGATGGTCTCGTTGGTGAGCGGCAGATCGACCGGCTCGTTGCGGTCGGCGGACAGATCGGCCGCGGTATAGGCCTCCATCACGGCGCGGGCGCTTTCCGGCGAGACCATCACGGGCGAATTGCGGATGCAGGCTTCGAGGAAGTGCAGCGTCTCCGGTCCCATGCCGCCGGCGTAAACCTCGCCGACCTGCTCGCCCGGCATGGTCGACATCGGGAATTGCTGGCCGCCTTGCATCGTATTGAGCCAATGGTCGCGCGCGGTGTCGTCGAGGATCAGCGCGCCTTCGGTGCCGGTGATCTCCATCCAGGTCGAGCAGTAGTTCGGATAGCTCGGCGGCAGGTTCCAGCCGCCGCCGATCATCACCACCACGCCGTTGTCCATGGTGACGGTCGTGAACATGATGTCGTGCGAGCCGTTGATCGGCTGCATGAAGCCGTAGGCGCCCTGCGAGTAGACGCGCACCGGCTTGGCCGGCTCCAAGAGCCAGAACACGAAGTCGAGATCGTGCGTCGATTCCATTACGACGGGGGAGAGCCGCACCCGCTTGCCGATCTTGGTGCCGAGCGTGCGGGTGATGTGGCGGCTGACCAGCACGGACACGACCTTGCCGAGCGTGCCGTCGGCGATCTTCTTCTTGGCGAAGGCGACCTTCGGATTGAACCGCTGCGAATAGCCGATGGTGAATTTCACGCCGTTGCGTTTGGCGAGCATGATCAGCTCGTCGGCCTCCCACAGTTCGAGCGCGATCGGCTTCTCCAGCAGCACGTGCTTGCCCGCGCGCAGGCAGTCGCGCGCGATCGGGTAGTGGTTCGATTCCGGCGTGGTCGAGATGTAGACGACCGAGATGTTGTCGTTCTTGACGATGTCCTGATAGTCGAGCGTCGCGGTGGCGGGCCTGGTCAGCGCCTTCACCTCGGCGAGGCGATCGGGCCTGATCTCGCAGATGTGCAGCTTGTCGCAGAGCGCCGAGCGCGACAGCGTTTCCGCCCGGATGCCGCCGCACCAGCCGGTGCCGATGACGGCCGCTTCGACTTGTTTCACCGTGATTTTCTCCGTGCCTTCCGGCGAGGCATAAAGCACAGGGGAGGGGGCACTTCAAACGCTTTGGCCGACCCCGAATACGTCCCTGGCGAACTGCGGATAGACCTCGACGAGCTGCGGCGCGACCACCGTGCGCATCAGCCGCAGCGTCTCGGCCGACGGCGCGGGCGTCACCGGCACGGTCGCGGGCCGGTCGTAGGCGAAGGCGGTGTGTTCGGCGACCTCCTCGGCCGTGTGGCCGGGATGCACGCTGGCGAGCCGGAAGCGGCGGCGTTCGCGGTCGAAGGCGAACAGGCAGCGGTTGGTGATCAGCGCGATCGGGCCGCCGGGGCGGTAGACGTTGTCGGCGCTCGCGCCTGGCGCGCTGATGAAATCGACCTTCTCGACCAGGGTGCGGCGCGTGTGCTCCAGCCGGAACAGGATCACCTTCGGCACGACGTAATAGAGGTACGCGGCGCCGAACGAGCCGGGGAAGCGCACCTTCGGCTTGTCGTAGTCGCCGATGCTGACCAGGTTGACGTTGCCCGCGCCGTCGATCTGCCCGCCGGAGAGAAAGAACACGTCGATGCGGCCCTGGCCGGCGCAATCGAACAGCTCGCGGCCGCCGTCGGTGAAGAAGCTCTGGCGGCGGCTGCCGAGCAGCGAGACGTAGGGCCGGCCGTGGCCGCGCTCGCGCGCCAGCAGCGCGGCGGTGGCGGGGATCGGCGAGGCGTTGCCGATCGCGGCATGGCGCGCGTCGCCGATCAGGCCGGCGATGGTGTCGGCGAGCAGCTCTTCGAGGCGGAAGTCACTCTGCGCCGTCATGCCGCGCGCTGCGCATGCACGTGCTGATCGAGGTAGCGCGCGAAGCCGTCGGCGGTGGCGGCGAGCCGCGCGTATTCGGCGAGATGGGCGGCGTCGCTCGCGTAATGATCGGCCAGGCCGAGCGGCCAGGCGCCGTTCGGCGCGACCGCTATCGTCTCGATGTAGAAGCCGCCGAGCGCGCCGGCCGCCAGCACCGGATCGTCGAACAGGTTGCCGTCAAAAATCTTCTCGACGGTCACGACGGTCTTCTTCGCCGCGTGCGCCATCATGGCGAGCTCACGGTCGCGGCCGATCCAGACATTGCCGTCGCGGTCGGCCATCGGCGCGTGGAACAGCGCCACGTCGGGAGCGATGGCGGGGAGCAGCACGATCGGGTCGTGGTTGCCGAACGGGTTGTCGATCACGGTCCAGTCCGGGCGGTGCGCCAGCACGTCCGAGCCGATCAGCCCGCGCAGCGGCATGAACGGCACGCCCTTCTCGGCGGCCTGGAAGGCGGCGTGCAGCGCCGGGCAGGTGGCGTCCTTGACGTGGATCGTGCCGCTGGTGACGGCGGCGGTGAAGCGCGGCGCCGGCCCGAACTCGCCGAGGCTGACGGCGGAGGTTTCGAGCGTCGCGATGCAGCCGGCGCCGATCAGCAGGTCGGCCTGCAGGCTGGAGGTGGGGAGTGCAATGAGCGTGAGGTCGCGCACGCCGCGCCGGATCAGCGCGCGCGTCGCCGCCATCGCGACGCCGGAGACTTCGCGCGCGACGGCGAGCACGCAGCCGTCGGTGATGGGGGCGATGGCTTCGTCGAGGGAGCGGACGATCATGTTGGTAACAGTCTAGCACAGACCGACCGGATCGGCGGTCTGTTCCCCTCCCCCTTGCGGGGAGGGGTTAGGGGTGAGGGTAGCTCGCGCGAATTGGATCGAACCCCACCCCGGCGCCTTCGCTCGCCGACCCTCCCCGCAAGGGGGAGGGTGGCTGCGGCACCGTCAGTGCCTTACGACAGCGACTGCCGCACGCGGTCGGGCGAGAACGGCACCCGGCGGATGCGCACGCCGGTGGCGTCGAAGATCGCGTTGGCGATCGCCGCCGCGACCGGACGGATCGACGGCTCGCCGGCGCCGGTCGGCGGCAGCTCCGGATGGTTGATCAGCACGAAGTCGATCTTCTCCGGCGTCTCGGTGATGTCGAGGATCGGGTAGGTCATCCAATCCACGCTGGTCACGTTCCTGCTGTCGAACTTGACCTCTTCCCACAGCGTGCGGCTGATGCCCTGCACGATGTTGCCCTCGATCGCCTTTTCGAGGCCGTCCGGGTTGATGATCTGGCCGCAGTCGTGCGCGACCGTGAAGCGCTTCGCCCAGATCTTGCCGCTCGCGCGGTCGATCTCGACCTCGGCGATGACCGCGACGCGGGTGCCGTTGCGCTGCGAGTAGGCGAGGCCGCGCCCGGTGACCAGGTTGCCCTTCTGGTCCTTGCGCGGCGAGGGCCGCGAGTCCCAGCCGAACTTCTCGGCCGCCGCCTTGATGACCGCGATGTCGCGCGGCTCCTTGACGTGACGCAGCCGGAACGCGATCGGGTCGAGGTTGAGTGCCGCCGCGACCTCGTCCATGAACGACTCGCTCGCGAAGTGGATCTGCGGCCCGACCGGATCGCGCAGATGCGACGAGCGCAGCGGCGAGGAGCGGTCGAGCAGCGGCGGGATCGTCTCCCACGCCGTCCGCTTGTTGGCGAACTCGTAGGATTCCGCCGGCACGCCGAAGCCGTCGCCGGACTTGAGCTCCATGCCGCGGGTCTGGCCGGCCAGCGTGTCGATCGGGTTGTTGCCCGAGGTGTTGACGTCGACGCGCGAGAATCCCTTGCTGGTGAACTCGTACGCGATGACGTTGCCCTGGGCGTCGATCGCCGCGCGCGCGCGGTGGATCGAGGCCGGGCCTTTCGGATCCCAGCCGGTGCCCTGGTCGCGGGTGTATTGCAGGCGCACCGGCTTGCCGACCGCCTTGGCGAGGACGCCGGCGTCCATGGCGCAGTCGTCCGCATCGCTGCGGCCGTAGGAGCCCGGGCCGACCGCCCAGATCACGCGGATGTTCTCGCGCGGAATGCCGAGATTGCCGGCGAGCCCGTTCTGCACGAAGTGCGACTTCTGCGTGCCGGTCCAGCAGGTGACCTTGCCGTCCTTGATCTCGACCAGCGCGCAGGCCGGACCCATGCAGGCGTGCGACTGGAACGGCCACTCGTACTCGGCCTCGATCACGCGCGCCGCGGTCTTGAAGGCGTCGTCGACGTTGCCCGCCTCCTTGCCGCCGACCTCGCGCTTGCGAACGGTGGCCTTGCGGATGTGGTCGAACAGCGCGTTCTGATCGGGGAAGGGCGCCTTGACGTCCGACCACTCGACCTTGAGCTTCTGCGCCGCGTTGATCGCGCCCCACTCGGTGTCGGCGACGACGCCGAGGAAGCCCTTGTCCCAGACCACCTGCGCGCCCGGGATGTCCTTGATCGAGGCTTCGTCGACCTTGACCGGGACCGCGCCGGCGATCGCCGGGCGGATCATGCGGCCATGCACCATGCCCGGCACCTTGATGTCGGTGCAGTAATCCTCCTGGCAGAACACCTTCGGCGCCACGTCCTCGCGCTTGATGCGCTGACCGACGATCTTGTGATCCTTCGGGTCCTTCGGCTGCGCCTTGCCGGGCGCGTAGAGCGGGTTGCCGAACTGCTTGTTCCAGTCGAGCTGCACATTGAAGTAGCGGCCGCCGATCAGGTCGGCGTAGCTGACCTTCTTGGCCGGATCGCTCTTGGCATGCACGACGCCGTTGGTGACGGTCAGGTCGCCGGCGGGCAGCTTGAGCTTTTCGGCCGCCATCTCGACCAGCACGCGGCGCGCTTCGGCCGCCGCCATGCGCATCTGCTTGCCGCCGAACTGGATGCCGGTCGAACCCGAGGCGCCGCCCTGGTTCACGCTGGTGGCGGTATCGCCCATGAACACGGTGACGGCCTTGAACGGCACGTCGAGCTCTTCGGCGACCATCTGGCCGATGGCGACGAACAGGCCGTGGCCCATGTCCATCTTGCCGAAATACGCGGCGACCGTGCCGTCGGAGTTGACGGCGATGTAGGACGAGAGCTGGTCGGGCGTCAGCGGCGGCTTGGCGCCCTGCGCCAGCGCCTGGCCGATGCCGAGCACGGTGTCGAGCCCGATCGGAGCGCCGACCGAAACGACGAGCGCACCGGCGCCCTTGAGCAGCGCGCGGCGGGAGAACGCGGAGGATTTTTCCATCTTGGTCATTGCTGCCTCCCTCAACCCATCATTCCGGCGGCGCGCTTGACGGCGCGCATGATGCCCATGTGCGTCCCGCAACGGCATTTCAGTCCGGTCAGCGCGTCCTTGATCTGCGCATCGTTCGGCTTCTTGACGCGGTTGAGCAGCGAGGCGGCGGTCATGATCCAGCCGTTGATGCAGTAGCCGCACTGCGGCACCTGCTCCTCGACATAGGCGGTCTGCAGCGGATGCGGCTTCTCCGGCGTGCCGAGCCCCGCGAGCGTGACGATCTTGGCGTTGCCCACGGCCGACACCGGCGTGATGCAGGAGCGGATCGGCTCGCCGTTGAGATGCACGGTGCAGGCGCCGCATTGCGCGAGCCCGCAGCCGAAATGCGGATTGTTCAGGCCGATGTCGTTGCGCAGCGCATAGAGCAGCGGCATGTCCGGATCGGCGTCGATCGTGTGCGACTTGCCGTTGACGTCGAGGGTTATCTTGGCCATGGGGGCATTTCTCCCTTGGATGTGTCCGTGGACGTGACGATGCGCCATCGCGCATCGTCCGCCGGTTCTTGGTCTGCAGGTTCGATTGCGAATAATTCGAGATGGGGAGGCTAGTCGAAGCCGCCGGGCTTGGGAACCACCCTCACGCAGGATTGTGCGGGGCCGCTCTAGCTGGAACCCGGCGCAAGGTTCCGTATTGCGACGAGCAGATCGCGCACCTGGCGCTCGGTGATGTTGCGCGTGATGAAGACGATGCGGCTCGTGTGGTTCGCGTCCGGCCAGGCGGCCAGCTCGACCGGCGGATGGCCGAGATGCTGCACGACCTGCACCACCACCGGGCCGCGGCAGCCGGCGACGTTGAGGAAGCCTTTGACGCGCAGCAGGTCGGCGCCGCGCAGCGCGATCAGCGTTTCGATCGCGCGCGCGAACGTGGTCCATTCGACCGGCGCCTCGGCGGTCCACACGAAGGTCTCGATGCCGTCGCTGTGCTCGGCTTCGGCGACAAAGCCGGACGGTGCGGAGGCCGGCGCCCGCTCGTCCGATTCAATGAGGCAGCGCGGGTCGAGATCGCCCGCCACCGCGACATGGATGTCGGCGCGCGGGTTGAGCGCGGCGAGGCGCTCGCGCAGGCGTCCGGTCTTCTCCGGATCGGCGAGGTCGGTCTTGGAGATCACCAGCCGGTCGGCGAGGATGACCTGCTTGCGCGCCTCCGCCGACCATTCGAGCGTGGCAAGCCCGCCGACCGCGTCGACCACCGCGACCGCCACCTCGACGTGAAACTCGCCGCCGAGCGCGCGGTCGGTCGCGAAGGTCTGCAGGATCGGGCCGGGATCGGCCAAGCCGCTGGTCTCGATCAGGATGCGCTCGAAGCGCGGCACCGTGCCCTGTTCGCGCTCGGCGACGAGCTTGCGCAGCGCGTTCTGCAGATCGGAGCGGGTGTTGCAGCACAGGCAGCCGTTGCCAAGGAGCGTGACCTCGTCGGTCGAGTCGCGCACCAGCGCGTCGTCGATGCCGACCGAGCCGAATTCGTTGATGACGACGGCGGTGCCGCGGCCTTCGGGCGTGGCGAGGAAGCGGCGCACCAGCGTGGTCTTGCCGGCGCCGAGGAAGCCGGTGACGACGGTGACCGGAATGCGCGCGCCGCGCGTGCGCTTGAGCCTGCGCCCGAACGGGCCAGCGTCACGCGAGGGGAAGAGATCGAGCATGGGCGCAGATTATCCGGATGTCATCGTCCGCGAAAGCGGACGATCCAGTTGGCGCTGGATGCCCCGCTTTCGCGGGGCATGACAACCGAGCAGCGATGCCGGTCAGAAATCCATCTCCAGAATGTACAGCCCGCCGACGTGGCGATCGACCGTGTAGACGATCTCGCGCTCGTCGACGAACACGTCGTTGAGCTGAATCGTGCCCGTCGGCGCAAGCGGCGGGGCCGGCGGCAGGAACACGCCGATCTCCTTCGGCTGGTACGGATTGCCGATGTCGAAGGCGCGCAAGCCGCCGTTGAAGAAGGTGCCGAGCACGATCTGGTCGGACTTCCACGACGTCGGCAGCGGCACGTTCTCGTGGATGTTGTGGGCGCCGAAGCGGCCGGCCGCCGCGTACGGCCGGTGGTCCGGCATCGGGCAGGTCGAGATCGGCACCAGGTTGGTCTCGTCGCGGGCGTCGAGCACCCAGATCAGCTTCGGCCAGTCCTTGCAGTTGTTCTCGGTCGCCTCGTCGGTGACCAGCATCAGGCCGCGGTCGAACAGCGGCACGATCGTATGCATGAAGCCGGTATAGGGCGGCGAGTTGGTCCAGGACGAGATCTTCTTCGGGTTCGCCTTGTCGGAAATATCGAGGACGTGCATGCCGCCGTCGATATAGGCGAGGTAGCAGCGGTCCGGCCGCTGCGGATAGACGTTGCAGTTGTGGGCGCGGTAGCCCTTGTCGAGCGGATGGCGCGGCGGCGGCATGACGTTGTCGCCCTGCTTGGTGCCGGGCATCCACCAGCGGCCGACCTCGACCGGCTTCGACGGGTTGCGCACGTCGATGCAGCGGTAGAACTGGTCGTCCTGCGGATGCGTCGGCACGAAGTCGGGCGAGCTCGACGCCATGTGCACGTATTCGCCGTCGCAGAACCAGAGCTGGTGCACGCCGCGCGAATGCTCGCCCGAGCAGTCGAAGAACGAGATCGAGCGCGGCTTTTCCGGCACCGAGATGTCGAACAGCTCCATGCCGGCGGGCTTCTGGCCCTTCTTCTGGGTCTGGTAGGCGACCGCCATCAGGTTGCCGCAGGTCTCCAGCGAATTCGAGCGCATGTGGCTCTGCGGCAGGTCGGTCTGCACGACGACCTTGGGCTTGCGCGGGTCGGAGACGTCGACGGCGGTGAAATTCTTCGGCGCGCTCTCGTGCGCCAGCCACAGGATGCGCCGGCCGTCGGGCGCAATCTGGATCGACATGCCTTCGCCCATGCCGCCGAAGCCGTCGAGCGCGTGCTGGCCGATGAGCTTGAAATTCCAGGTGACGGGCTCGTACGAGCCTTGTTGGACCGGGCTGCGGTCGGAGACGGACATTGGCGGATGCTCCTTGGACTCTTGCGTTGCGCCCGAACGGGCGGCGCAAGCACTTAGCGCGTTTCGGGCGGTGCGTGAAAAGGGCGGGGCAGTGCACACTGCGGCGGTCGTCCCCGCGAACGCCGGGATCCATGCTTCTTAGCGGACGCAGTGACGTGGCTGCCCGCTGTCAGCCCGGGATGACGGATGAGCAAGCCGCAACGCTGCTACGCGCTGGCCTTGGCCCAGAAGTCCGGGCGCAGCGCCTTCTTCCAGTCCGGGATGGCGGAGATCTTCTTCTCGCGCAGCAGCACCTCGGCGTCCTTCTGCAATTGCGTCTGCAGGCCGGCCGGGAAGCCCGGGCTGACCTCGACGCGCGCCAGCGCCTTGGCGAACGTGTCGCGCGACATGCTGTAGCCCTTCGAGGTGAAGAACGAATAGATCACGTCCGCGACCTTGTCGGGCTGCTCCTTGAAGTCCTTCGCGACCTCCTGCCAGCATTTGAGATAGGCGACGATGGTGTCGCCGTTCTTGTCGGCGAAATCGGGCGTCGCCGCCATGAACACCGGCATGCGGTCGACACTCGAGAAGTCCATGATCGAGATGCCGAGCCCTTCGGCGACCGCGATCGCGTTGTAGGGCTCGACGTTGACCATGGCGTCCACGGTCTTGGCCGCCATGGCGGAGACCATGTTGTTGACGTCCATGCGCACTTCCTGGAAGTCGCCCTTCTTCAGTCCGGCGCCGGGCGCGATGATGTCCATGAAGATGTTGCCGACCGAGGAGCCGGTCTGGTTGGCGACCTTCAGCCCCTTGAGCTGCTCGACCTTGGTGAGGTTCAGGTCCTTGCGGGTGACGACCTGCGCGGTCTTGCCGACATATTCGATCATCGCGATGGCGACGAGCCCGCCCTTGTCGTGGCCGATGCTGAAGGACTGGCCCGCATAGGTGCCGAGGTCGACCTGCCGCGCCACCATCTGCTGCATGGTGAGGTTGCCGGACGGCACGGCGAATTCCTGGAACTTGATGCCGTGCTTCTCCAGCAGGCCCGAGCGCATCAGATAGTAGGTCGGCATGCCCCAGATGTTGGTCTGGTAGCCCTGGCGGATGGTCTCCAATGCGGAGGCCGGGCGCGCGCTCATGCCGGCGGCGAGCAGGCCCGCGCCGGTCGCCGCGAGATATTGCCGCCGCGTGAGATGCTTGGTCATGGTGGCTCTCCCTGGAAGGCTCGGCCGGGTCTTAGGCCCAGGCCGTTATTCTTGCTGCATGCCGAATTCGCGGATTGTAGCCGCAACGTCGTCCACCGTCTGTGCGATGACTTGCCTCAGTTCCTGCGGCGTCGAGGACTCCGGCAGCGAGCCGCCCTTTTCGATCAGGTCGCGATAGTCCGGCGTCGCCACGATCGAGACGATGTGGCGATGCAGCAGATCGATGACCGGCTGCGGCGTCTCCGCCCGCGCGCAGATGCCGAGAAAGCCGTAGCGGACGTAGTCGATGCCCTTTTCCTTGAGGGTCGGAACGTCGGGCAGCGCCTTGAGGCGCTCGGCGCTGGTGACGCCCAAAATCTTCATCTGCTTGGCCTGGTGCGGCGGCACGACCGCGATGGTCGGCGAGACGTAGAGATGCAGCCGGCCGGCGATCAGCTCCGGCATCACCTGCGAGCCGCTGCGGAACGGGATCCGGTTCATCGAAATGCCGGCGAGCTTTTCCAGCTGCCTCGCCATGATCTCCTGCGCCGAACCGGCCCCGAGGGTCGCGTAGTTGACCTCGCCGGGATGCGCCTTGGCATACTGCACGAACTGCTCGAAGCTATCGGCCGGGATCGAATTCGACAGCGTCACGCCGTAGTAAGTACTTCGCGATCAGCGAGATCGGCGCCAGATCCGAAAGCTTGAAACCCGGATTCTTGTAGAGGACGGTGTTGATCGAATTCGAAATGCGTGCAGAGCAGGAGGTTGTAGCCGTCCGCCGGCTGCGCCAGCACGTCGCGGGTCGCCAGCATTCCGGCGGCGCCCATCTTGTTTTCGACGATCATGCGCTGACCGAGCGCGTCGCCGAGCTTGTCGGCGATGAAGCGCGCCGGGATGTCGGTCGGGCCGCCGGCGCCGAAGCCGACCACCAGCCGGATCGGCTTGCTCGGATAGGCGTCCTGCGCGCCCGCGGGCGCGAGTGCGAGCACGCTCAAGCCGAGCCAGCACGTGACGGCGATCCGCGCCATGGTCGCACTGTTCGAAGCGGCATCATGCGTGCACCTCATGGCCGAGATGGCGCAGCAATGCGCGCTGGTAGTCCAGAAATTCCACGCTCAGCGGGTCGCGCGGACGGGCAAGCGCGATCGGCACCTCGGCTTTCACGGTGCCGGGATGCGGGCTCATCACCACCACCCGGTCGGCGAGATAGACCGCCTCGGCGACGTTGTGGGTGACGTACACCACGGTCTTGCGGGTCTCGCGCCAGACGTCGGCGAGCAGGCGCTGCATGTCGTCGCGGGTGAGCGCGTCGAGCGCGGCGAACGGCTCGTCCATCAACAGCACCGACGGATTGTAGGCCAGCGCGCGCGCGATCGCGACGCGCTGCTGCATGCCGCCCGACAGATGATGCGGGTAGGACTGCACGAATTTCTCGAGCTTCACGAGCTTGAGCTGCTGCCTGGCGATCTCCTCGCGCTCGGCCTTGCCGATGCCTTTCATCTCCAGGCCGAAGGTGACGTTGCCGAGCGCGGTGCGCCACGGAAACAGCTGGGCGAAGTCCTGGAACACGATGCCGCGGTCCATGCCGTGGCCGGTGACCGGCTTGCCGCCGATGCGGATTTCGCCGCCGGTCGGCGCCAGGAAGCCCGCGATGATGTTGAGCAGCGTCGTCTTGCCGCAGCCGGACGGGCCGACTAGGCAGACGAATTCCGATTGCTCGATGTCGAAGCTCGCGCCCTCGACGCCGGCCACGCGGCCGGCCGGCGTGTCGTAGGCGAGCGAGACGTTATGGACTTCGATGTGGGGCATCACGGCTTCCCGGACGTGTACCGACCGGCGACAGGTGTATCAGCCGCGATGCGGGTTGGTAAGGCGGGGTGGTTTGGCGACGCGACGTCGGTGCGCTCCCCTCCCCCGCGCGGGGAGAGGGTGTGGAGCGAGGCGACTGCGGGTGGGGCAGCTTCGACGCTGCTCCTCACACGGCCGCGCGCTGGCGCGGCGACCACTCTCCCCGCAAGCGCGGGGAGAGGGCAGAGAGCTTCAATACCGCGAGCCGACGCCGGCGCCCTGGACCTCGAGCTGGCGCAGCACCTTGCGCTGCTCGTTCCATGCGCGGGCGGCGCCGCGGCCGCGTTGCCGGACGCCAGGCCGTACGCACCCTGCAACGCATCGAGCGCGGGCGAGGGCTTGCCGCCCTTGGCGAAGTAGGAGCGGATCTCGGCGACGTTGTCCTGGAACAGCTTGGCCGCCTCGTTGTTGCGGCCTTGATCACGCAAAGCGACCGCCTGCTGCGCCCGCTCGCGGGTCGACTGCTCGACCACCGAGCCGAACACGGTCTGGTCGAGGCCGGCGGTCACTTCTTCCTTCGACGCGGAGAAGCGCCCGCGGATCGCCGTTTCGATGGTCGTCCGCGCGCCGGTGTCGGGCACCGTGTAGGCGACGTTGACGCGGCCGAAGTCCTGCGGATCGGCGCCGCCCGTTGCCGTCGAACTCGAGCTCGAGCAGCACGTAGTGCTCGGTCGCCGCATAGACCTGGTTGAGCTGGAACTGGGCGTGCGCGCCTTCGACCTTGCCGTCGCGGCTGAGTGCGCGCACCACCCGCACGCCCGGCTTGAGGTCGACGTCGATCGAGACGGTCTGCGCGCAGGAGGCGAGCACGTCGTCGAACTCCTTGTTGAAGATCTGGATCAGGTCGTTCGGGGCGCTGGCGAAGGCGTGATTGCCGTCGCTGGCGCGCGCGAGCTGCTGCATCAGGTCCTCGTTGTAGTCGCGACCGAGCCCGATGGTGCTGACCGAAATCCCTTCGGCGAGCAGCTGGCGTCCGAGCGCGCCGAAATCGGCCGGCCTGCTCGGTCCGACATTGGCGAGGCCGTCGGAGAGCAGCACCACGCGGTTGAGCTTGCGCGGGTCCTTGAAGCGGCGCACCTGGTTCGCGCCTTCCATCACGCCGGCATAGATCGCGGTCGAGCCGCGCACGCCGACCTGGCGGATCTGGTCGGTGAAATAGCCGGGGTCGGTGACGTTGCGGGCATCGACCAGCACGTCGACCTTGTCGTCGAAGATCACCACCGAGGCGGTGTCGCCGCCGTCGAGCCGGTTGACCGCCATGATGGCGGCTTCGCGCGCCTGCGCGATGCGCGCGCCGTTCATCGAACCGGAGCGGTCGATGACGAACGCGACGTTCACCGGCGTGCGGTCGGTGCGCTCGGGCTTGCAGCCGTTGAGCGCGATGCGCAGGTAGTTCTGTTGCTTCTCGCCGCTCTGCATCACCGGCTGCGCCAGCCGGGCTTCGAGCCCGATCGGTTTGTCAGCGCGCACCGCGATGGTGGAGAGGAGCAGTCCGGAAATGACGACAGGCAATGACGCAATCAAGCGCGACTTCATGGGTCCGCCTCCCTGAGGACCCCCCAGCACGCGCACGGTGTCACGCGGTGTTGGCGAAAGTGCGGAAGAACCGTGTCGGCGCGGCGCTTTGCCGGTGTCGCTATTCGGCCCAGGCGATGCCGGTGGGGTCCCGCTTATCCCTTCGCCGCCCGCACCATGCCCCAGCGCACGACGGTGGCGCGCTCGATCGAGCCGAACACCAGCCGCTCGAACGCAAAGCCGATGAAGCCGATCACGGCGAGCGCGGCGAGCATCATGGCGGAGTTCAGAAATTCCTTGGCGTCGAAGATCGCCCAGCCGAGCCCCGTGTCGGAGGCGGACAGGAATTCGGCGCCGATCACCGCGATCCAGCCGCGCAGGAACGCCTGGCGCAGCCCGGTGATGATGAACGGCGAGGCGCCCGGAACGATCACCTTCCAGAACAGCGCGTGCTCGTTCGCGCCCATCGCGCCGGCGGCGCGCAGCCAGAGCGGATTGACCGCGCGCACCCCGGTCCAGGCGTTGAGCAGCATCGGAAACACCGCGGCGTAGAACACGATCAGGATCGCGACCGTGTTACCGAGGTTGAACCAGAGGATGAACACCGGACCCCAGGCGAGCGACGGGATCGGCATCAGGGCGCTGGCGAGCGGCAGCACGAAATTCTCCACCGGCTTGAAGCGCGCCATCAGGATGCCGAGCGGCAGGCCGACCGCGACCGCGAGCGCCACGCCGGCCAGCACGCGCGCGAGCGTGGCCGCGGCGTTGCCGATCATGGTCCCGTCGAGGATCGAATCGACCAGCGCGGTCCACACCTGCGGCAAGGTCGGCATCAGCGCCGGCGGGAAATAGCCGGTGCGGGCGATCCCCTCGTACAAGGCGGCGGCGACAAGCAAGGTGAGCCCGGCCCGATAAGCCGAGCGGGCGCGCGCATTGACGATGCCGGGGGCGCTCACGTCATCATCCCCCAGCGCATGACGGTGAAGCGCTCGAGCTTCTGGAACACCAGCTTTTCCAGCGCGAACCCGATCACCCCGATGACGAACACGCCGGCGAGCATCACGTCGGTGTTGAGGAACTCGCGCGCGCCGAAGATCATCCAGCCCAGTCCCCACGGCACCGCCGCGAGCATCTCGACGCCGACCAGGATGCGCCAGGCCTGCGCCAGGCCGAGCCGCAGGCCGGTGAGAATGTAGGGCAGCGCGCCCGGCACGATGACGTGGCGGAACAGCCGCCGGTCGTTGGCGCCCATCGCCTGCGCCGAGCGCACCCAGATTTCCTTCACCGCCTTCACGCCGGTCCAGGTGTTGAAGATGACCGGGAACGCCGAGACGAAGGCGACCAGCAGGATCGTCGACTTGTTGCCGAGCCCGAACCAGAGCAGGAACAGCGGCGCATAGGCGAAGCCCGGGATCGGCGCGCCGATGCTCACCAGCGGCAGGCAGATGTCCTCGATCCGGCGCGAGCGGCCCATCAGGATGCCGAGCACGACGCCGGCGACGGCCGCCAGTGCGAAGCCGGCGGCGAGCCGCAGCAGCGTGTCGAACACGTGATGCGGCAGGATGCCGTTTCCGGTGAGCCGCACGAACGTCGCGGCGACCTCTTCGAGCGGCGGAAACAGCTTGCGCGGAAACACGCCGAGATGCGCCACGATCTCCCACAGCCCGCCGACCACCAGGAACGGGAAGGCGTTGCGCGCGATCAGGTGCAGGACGCCCTCGCCCTGAGCGGCCGGCGCCGGCGCGGATATCGTCGGAGCGGCGTCGGTCACGTCCGCTGTTCCTCCCCGTCTGCAATGCTGCTTTTTTCTTTACGGTCGCTTATCCCCGGCGCAAAGACAAGCTGGTCACTGGCCGCATGCGCGACACGCGCCGCCGGGCATGGATTTGTCGCGGCGGGGCTGTTACGACGGCGGCATCATCATGTCGCTCACGACTGCTCTCCAACGCCTGCCGAACGGTCTTGCGCTCGCGCTCACCATGGCGGGCACGCTCGTCGCCGGCATC
The DNA here is from genome assembly GCA_963749815.1 of uncultured Alphaproteobacteria bacterium. Taxonomy (GTDB): domain Bacteria; phylum Pseudomonadota; class Alphaproteobacteria; order Rhizobiales; family Xanthobacteraceae; genus VAZQ01. Next base: position 21,762 of record CAVVON010000030.1, read on the forward strand.
GCCGGCGGCTATGCGGCGCGCTTTGTGCATCTGCCGCTGCCGTGGCTGCTCGGCTCGCTGTTCACGATTGCGGTGCTGTCGCTCGCGGGCGCGCCGATCAAGCTGATGCGCTGGGGCAGGCCTGCCGGCATGATCGTGGTCGGCGCGTCGACCGGCTTGCAGTTCACGGCCGCGATCCTGGCGAAGCTCGTCAACTTGCTGCCGCTGATGATCGCCGCCGCTTTCGTCTCGACCATCGTCGGCGCGCTCGCCGGCCTGCTGTTCATGCGGTTCAGCGGCGCCGACCGGAACACGGCATTCTTCGCCACGGTTCCGGGCGGCGTGGTCGAGACCACCATGCTCGCGCCGTACTATGGCGCGCAGCTCGAGCCGATCATGGTGGCGCAGACCACCCGCGTTGCGATGGTCGTGGTGTTTGCGCCGTTCCTGGTGGTCTCGTTCGTGGGAATGGGATCGCAGAATCCGCTGCTCGCAATCCCGGTGGCGCCGTGGCTGCCGATCGTTGCGCTGCTCGCCGCCTCCACGGTGGTGAGCATGCTGCTGGCTCGCACGCGTTCGCCCAGCGCGTTCCTGCTGCCGCCGCTGTTTCTGGCGAGCTTCTGCGCCGGCATGGGCTGGATCGAGGGGCGCATGCCCGACCTCCTGCTGATCGCCGCCCAGATCGTGATCGGCAGCTCGCTCGGCGCGCAGTTCCGGCCCGAGTTCCTGACCCGGCTGCATCGCCTGCTGATGGCCGCCATCGCGGTGCTGATCTTCTCGGCCGGCTCGATGGCGCTGATCGCGGCCGGCGCCGCCTGGCTGTTCGGCTATTCGGTGCCGACCATGATCCTGGCGATGGCGCCGGCCGGGCTCGCCGAGATGGTGCTCACCGGCAAGCTGCTGGGCCTCGATGCCGCGGTCATCACCGGCTTCCAACTGACGCGGATCATCGTGGTGCTGATCTGGTGCCGCACCGCGCTCATCTTCTTCAACTGGCTGGCCGATCGTGCCTATGGCCCGGCGCCCGGCCCGCAGTGACGACAAGACCGCGGGCGCTGTGCTAGGACAGCGCCGGAAAATCACAGGCATGTGCAGGAGACGTTGGTGATGGCTGACAAGAAGCAGAAAATCGGCTGGATCGGCATGGGACGCATGGGCTACCCGATGGCCGAGCGGCTGCTCAAGGCCGGCTACGACGTCTCGATCTGGAACCGCACGCGCGCCAAGGCCGAGCCGCTCGCCAAGCTCGGCGGCAAGATCGTCGACAAGCTGTTCGACCTGAAAGAGTGCGACGTCGTGTTCTCGATCGTCGCCGAGGGCAAGGACGTCGAGCAGGTCTATTTCGGCAAGGACAGCGTCACCGGCCACGGCGGCAAGATCCCGAAGATCTTCGTCGACTGCTCGTCGATCTCGGTCGAGGAATCCGCCGTCATCCGCGACAAGCTCAAGCAGCTCGGCGCCGACTACGTGGCTTCGCCGGTGTCCGGCAATGCCAAGGTGATCAATGCCGGCAAGCTGTCGGCCGTGATCTCGGGACCGGAGGCGGTCTGCAAGACCGTGAAACCGATGATCGAGGTGTTCGCGCCCAAGGGCGTCTCCTACGTGGGCGACGGCGAGCTCGCGCGCATCTGCAAGATCGCCCACAACGTGATGCTCGGCGTGGTGATCGAGAACCTGATCGAGATCACGCTGCTGGCGAACAAGATGGGCGTGCCGCGCCATGCCTTTCTCGCCTTCATGAACAACGGCGTGATGGGCTCGATGTTCACCGCCTATAAATCGCCGGCGCTGGTCAATCTCGACTGGACCACGACCTTCACGCCGGAGCTGCTGCGCAAGGACCTCGATCTCGGGCTCTCGCTCGGACGCGAATGGGACGTGCCGATGCCGGTGACGGCGGCGACGCGCGAGGTGCTGCAGGCCCACATGGGCGCCGCGATGCTCAAGCCCGACGCGAAGGAGTATCTGGCCAAGGATTTCGCCACGCTGATGGAGAGCATGGCGACCGCGGCCGGCATGAAGCTCACGAGCGAGAACAAGAACGTGCCGACCGGATTGGAATGACCGTCGACACAGCCGTCGTGTGAGAGGGAGGGCGCCGTGCTCTCGGAGGAAAAGAACAAGCTGCTCACCCGGGTCGGGCCCGGCACGCCGATGGGCGAGTATCTGCGCCGCTACTGGCAGCCGATCGGCGGCGCGAGCGAACTCGACGGCAATCCGGTCAAGGCGATCCGGCTGCTGGGCGAAGACCTCGTGCTCTACAAGGATCAGGGCGGCCGTTTCGGCCTGCTCGATCGCCATTGCCCGCACCGCCGCGCCGATCTTTCGTACGGCATGGTCGAGGAGACCGGCATCCGCTGCAACTATCACGGCTGGCTGATGGACGAGGCCGGCCGTGTGGTCGAGCAGCCCTACGACGACACCGTCAATCCGAACTCGCGCGCCAAGGATCGCTGCAGCACCAAGGCGTACCCGGTGAAGGAATGCGCCGGGCTCCTGTTCGCCTATATGGGTCCGCTGCCGGCGCCGGAACTGCCGGTCTGGGAGCCGTTCACCTGGGAGAACGGCTTCCGCGAGGTCGTGCTCTCGGACGTGCCGTGCAACTGGTTCCAGTGCCAGGAGAACTCCTGCGACCCGGTGCATTTCGAATGGATGCACGACAACTGGTCGGCGCGGCTCAAAGGCCAGACCGGGTATGCGGCCAAGCACCTCAAGCTCAAGTTCGAGGAGTTCGAGCACGGCTTCATCTACAAGCGCACGCGCGAGAACCAGGGCGAGACCGACGCGTATTGGACCGTGGGCCGTGTCGCGCTCTGGCCGAACGGCTTCTATCTCGGCAACCATTTCGAATGGCGCGTGCCGGTCGACGACGAGAACACGCTGTCGGTCGCCTGGTTCTTCATGCGCGTGCCGAAAGGCCGCGAGCCTTACGTGCAGGACAAGGTTCCGACCTGGTGGAGCCCGATCAAGGACGACCACGGGCGGTGGATCACCAGCCACGTCATCAACCAGGACATCGTCGCCTGGGCCGGGCAGGGGCGGATCGCCGACCGCACCAAGGAGACGCTGGGGGCGAGCGACCTCGGCATCGCGATGATCCGCAAGCGCTTCTTCGACGACATCGACGCCATGCAGCGCGGCGAGGAGGTGAAGGGTACGGTTCGCAACCCGAACGTGGCGCGCTGCGTGGAACTGCCGTATTTCCAGAAGAAGGAAGCGCTCGAGGGGATCGCGCTCGCGGACTATCCGAAATATCCGCTGCTGAATTTGCGGCTCAAGAGCTTCCGGCATTGCGCCGGCCAGCCGCCGGAGGTCTGGCGCGCGTTCCAGGCGGCGATGGGGACCGCGCCGTAGCGCTCGGCGATTTGCCGGGCGTTCGGCTTGCGCGCGGTTGCGGCGATCACGCAAGTCGCGAATCCTAAAAATTGTAAAAGGTCGGAACGGATTTGGCGCTGCTGCCTTTGCTAGAGCATGAGAGCAATGCCGTGATGACGTCGGGACAATATCGCCAGCGCGCTCAGGAGTGTCTGGAACTTGCGAGAGCCTCGAACGACGTGTTCGTGCAGGTCGCGTTGACCGAACTCGCGCAGGAGTTCGGCAGGGCCGCCGACCAGGCGGAGCGGGCCGGTGCGCGCGAGCGTCCGGCTCCCGATCGCGCCCGGAGGGTTCCATGAGCCGACGCCAAACGGAAAAGCCCGCCGCGTTTCCGCGGCGGGCTTCCGGGCGATCGATGCAAGCGTCGGGGGGTCGGGGCTGCGCCGATCAGCCCATCGCGATCCGGACGCCATGCGGCAACGCTACAAATGCGACGCACCGCACTACTTTCCAGGATCGCGAAAACAGCCTTCCATTCCCACTCAGATTATCACTTAGGTACGCGACTGGCCCGCGACAAGACGCATCACGGTTAAAGTCAATGGCCGAGGTTGCCTGAACCCAAGCTGAATCGGGTTTTTCCGGCAGCGGCGCTGGCGCTTTTGCGCTGCACCAGATGTGCGCGTACACGGTAATTAGTTACCGTATCCCTTCGACCCAGCAGAGCGATCAGAGCGCCAGCAGCGGTCCGGCGGCGATGACCGGCCCGGTCGGCTGGCCGGTCGGCGAGCCGCCCGGCGGCTCGAGCGAAACGGCGAGCGTCGCGTCCTTGATGACGCTTCCGGACAGTTCGGGCGGAATGGTCAGGCGGATCGGCTGGCCGGGCTGGATGAGGCCGAGCGAGTGCGGCCGTCCGCCTTGCGGGATCAGCCACAGTTCCATCGCGCGCGGATCGTTGGTGAGCAGCGCCGCCGGCACGACGGTGAGCGAACGGCCGTCGCCGCTGACGGTGACGACGAAGCCCGGCTGTCCGCTCGACTGGCCGAGCGTCGCCATCAGCGGGCCGCGCACGCCGGGCAGGTTGCCGACATAGACCAGCGCCGCGATGCACGCGGCCGCCACCGCCGCCGAGCCGATCGCAAACGCCCGCCAGAACGCGATGCTCTGCCACAGGCCGGACTGGGTCGATGCTTCGGGCGCGGCGACTTTGGTCTCGATGCGGCTCCAGGTATCCGGCGCAGGCGACACGGGCGGAATCGCGTCCGCGAGCGAGCCGAGCCGCTCCTCCCATAACGCCACCTCGGCGGCGAGCGCAGGCTCCAGCGGCAGGCGGCGCTCGACCTCGCGCCGCTCCTCCGCGCCGAGCACGCCCAGCACGTATTCGGCGGCAATCAGCCTGCCGCTATCCGCCGGGTCTATGGTGTCGTCTTCGCTCATCGTTCCAGACAGGCTCGCAGCTTCAACAGTCCGCGCCTGATCCAACTCTTCATGGTGCCGAGCGGCACGCGCATGCGCTCGGCCAGATCTTCATAAGTCGAGCCGTCGAGGAAGGCGGCGCGGATCGCCGCCGCGTGGCGCTGCTCCAATTCGCCGAGGCAGCCGGCCAGGCGCCGGTGCTGCTGCAGGCCTTCCAGCCGCTCGTCGGCGCCGGCCGAACCGTCGCGCACCTCGTACGCCTCCTCGATCGGCTCCATGCGGCGGCTCACCGCACCCGCCCGCAGCCGGTCGATCGAGCGGTTGCGCGCGATCGCCACCAGCCAGGTGATCGGGCTGGCGCGCGCGGGATCGAAGGCGGCCGCCTTGCGCCACACCGTCACGTAGACGTCCTGCAACACGTCTTCGGCCTCCGCCCGATCATTCAAGATACGGAGGCAGACGCCCAAAAGCTTCGCAGAGGTATCCTGATAAACCAGGCGCAGCGCGGCGCGGTCGCCCCCGGCCACCCGGACCAGGGCGGCGGAAAGCTGGCTGCGGGCGGCGGCTGCGTCCATGGAATCAAGGCCTTGGCGTGCGCCGGCCGAAGGTTGCGCGCGCGTCGCGATTGCGGCGGAACATTTGGCATATCCGGCGGCCGCAGTCACCCGCGGGCAGCGAGGCTTCCTTTCCCGCCGGTAAAGCCGGGACTGTGTGCGACGACAGCGGCCAACCGGATGGCGCGGTGCTTGCTTGGATGCAGCAGCAACAAGCACAGGGGCTTCCGATGATCCATTTCTGCCTTTTGCGCGGGCTGGTTGCCTCGGCAATCGCCGCTGCCGCCTTATCCAGCGCCAATGCCGCCGAGGCGATCCGCTTTCTCAACGATTGGCTGCCGTCCGGCGACAAGGCCGCGATCTATCTCGGTGTGCAGAAAGGCGTGTTCGCGGCCGAGGGGCTCGACGTCTCGATCCAGAATGCACGCGGCTCGTCCGACGTGGTGACCAGGCTCGCCACCGGCGTCGCCGATGTCGGCACCGGCGGGCTTTCGGCGCTGCTCCAGGCCAAGGCCGAGAACGCGGTCGCGGTGACGGCGGTGCTGTCGATCTACACCCAGCCGCCGGACGCCATCTTCACCGCCGAAGGCAGCGGCATCACCAGCCTGAAGGACGTCGCCGGCAAGAAGATCGCGACCGCGACCTTCTCGTCGTCGAACGTGGTGTGGCCGCTGATCCTGCAGGCGAACGGCGTCGATCCCGCCAAGATCGAGCTGCTCAAGGTCGACCCGGCCGCGCTCGCGCCGCTGCTGGCCTCGGGCCAGGTCGCCGGCACCGTCAACTGGATCACCGTTGCGCCGGGCTTCGAAGGTCCGCTCGCCGAGACCAAGAAGACGTTGAAGGTGATCCGCTGGTCCGATTACGGCTACGACAGCTATGGCCTGTCGCTGTTCGTCTCCGACAAGATGATCAAGGAGAAGCCGGAAACCGTGAAGAAGTTCGTGAAGGCCTTCGCCAAGGCGCACGAGATGGCGATCGCCAGCCCGAAGGATGCGGCGCTCGCGCTCAAGGCGATGGTGCCGGAGATCGATGCGGTCGTCGCCGAGAAGCAGTTCGCGGCGTCGATCCCGCTGATGGTCAACGAGCTTGCCAAGACCGGCAAGGGCGGTTTCGACAAGGCGTTGCTCGCCAAGACCTGGGACTGGACCGCGAAGGCGCAGAACATCCCGCTGACCAAGATCGATCCGGAAGCCGCGGTCAATCGTTCGTTCGTGCCCTGACCGAGAGAGGGCAAAGCAAAACGCCCGGCGTCGGGGACGCCGGGCGTTTCGTTTCAAGTTCTAACCCGTTCGGACTTCAGGCCGCCTGGAGATTGCCGGCGGCCTGCTTGCCGCGCTCGGTCACGATCTCGTAGCTGACCTTCTGGCCTTCGTGCAGCGTGGTCAGGCCGGCGCGCTGGACCGCGCTGATGTGCACGAACACATCCTTCGAGCCGTCGCTCGGCTGGATGAAGCCGAAGCCCTTTTGGGTATTGAAGAACTTAACGGTACCTGTGGCCATCGTGGCCTCCTTGCAGTTGTACGCTCGTCGAACCGGCCACGACCATCGCGGATCCGGGCAGAACATCCGAGTTTTAGGAGCTAGCTGTAGGCGCCCTAAAAAGCGGGAGCGTAGGCAAGGCAGCCGAAAACCTGGTTGCGCGCGGCTCTATATAGGAGCGCGGGGCGGCTCGTCAATCGGGGGTAGAACCGGAGCGTTAACCGGTCGGCACCCGCGCCGCTCAAAATTTCTCGACCCACGGCCGGACCTCGATCTCCCAGGACCAGGCGCTGTGCGGCTGGTGAATGAGGTGCAGGTAGCTGGCAGCGATGGCGTCGGGATCGAGCAGGCTCGCCGGCTGCATCGGCCGGCTCGGCGCGGCGCGCGCTCTTGATGCCGCCGTCGATCACGACGTGCGCGATATGGATGCCCTGCGGATGCAGCTCGCGCGCCATGCTCTGCGCCAGCCCGCGCAGCGCGAACTTGCCCATCGCGAACGGCGCCGACTGCGCATAGCCCTTCACGCCCGCCGAGGCGCCGGTGAAGACGATCACGCCGCGCTTCTTCGGCAGCATGCGGCGCGCCGCCTGCTGCGCGACCAGGAAGGCGCCGAACGCCGTGATGGCGAGCGACTTCTCCACCTCGGCGGGATCGAGGTCGACGAACGGCCCGCGGGTGCGGTAGCTCGGGTTGTAGATCACGATTTCGGGCGCGCCGAAATTCTTGTCGAGCTCGGCGAACAGCTTGTCGACCTGGCCGCGCTCGCCGGCATCGCAGGCGAACACCTGCGCGCCGGTCTCCTTCGCCAGCGCATCGAGATCGCCGGTCGAGCGCGCGGCGAGCGCGACCTTGATGTTCTCCTTCGCCAGCACGCGCGCGAGCGAGGCCGAGAGGCCGGAGCCGGCGCCGACGATCAGCGCGGTGTTGAAGCGGGTGGGGGTCATGGGTGTGTCCACGTCTTTCAATCATTGGGACAATAAAGACGTGGATGCCCGGCACAAGCGTCTAGACGCGGGCGCCGCCCAGGCGAGACCCGGGTGCCGGACGGAGGACAGGCGGAAACTTGGGTTCTACGCCGCCCCTCTGATCTCGCTTCCGCCGCCGCCCGGCGGCGGCACCGGCACGCCGTCGTCGAATATTCGTTGAGCTTGTTGCGCAGCGTGCGGATCGAGATGCCGAGGATGTTGGCGGCGTGGGTGCGGTTGCCGAGGCAGTGCTTGAGCGTCTCCAGGATCAGGTCGCGCTCGACGTCGGCGACGGTGCGGCCGACCAGCGCGCGCGTCACCGTCTCGGCCGCGAGCGCGGCATGCGCGACCGCCGGCGGGCCCTTGGCCTGATCGAGCCGCATGCCGTCCGGGCGTCAAGATGCCGTCGATGCCGATCTCGTCGCCGGTGGCGAGCAGCACGGCGCGATGGAGCGTGTTCTCCAGCTCGCGCACGTTGCCGGGCCAGCGGTTGAGCACCAGCGCGCGGCGCGCTTCGGCCGACAGCGGACGCGCCGGCACGCCGTTGGCGTCGGCGTATTTCTTGATGAAGTGCTGGGCGAGCTCGAGCACGTCGGCCGGGCGCTCGCGCAGCGGCGGAATCTTCAGGTTCACGACGTTGAGGCGGAACAGCAGGTCCTCGCGGAACGTGCCCTCGCGCACGGCCTCGACCAGGTTGCGGTTCGAGGTGGCGATGATGCGGATGTCGACCGGCACCGGCTTGGTGCCGCCGACGCGGTCGATCACGCGCTCCTGGATGGCGCGCAGCAGCTTGGCCTGCAGGCGCACGTCCATCTCGGAGATTTCGTCGAGCAGCAGCGTGCCGCCGGTCGCCTCCTCGAACTTGCCGATGCGGCGCGCCACCGCGCCGGTGAACGAGCCCTTCTCGTGGCCGAACAGCTCCGATTCCAGCAGGTTCTCCGGGATCGCGGCGCAATTGACCGAGATGAACGGCGCGCGGGCGCGGTTCGAGCGGCTGTGGACGTAGCGCGCAATCACCTCCTTGCCGGTGCCGGACTCGCCGGTGATCAGCACCGAGGCGTCCGAGGGCGCGATCTGCTGCGCCAGCTTGACCACGTGCGCCATCATCTCGTCGCGGTAGACCAGCTCGCGCGCGTCATCGGTGACGGCGGCGAGCACGGCCGCGATCAGCTCGGGGTCGGGCGGCAGCGGGATGTATTCCTTGGCGCCGGCGTGGATCGCCGCGACCGCGGCGCGCGCGTCGCTGCTGATGCCGCAGGCGACGATCGGCACCGCGATGCGCTCGGCGTCGAGGCGCAGCACCAGGTCGCGGATGTCGAGCGCGACGTCGACCATGAGCAGGTCGGCGCCCCGGCCGGAGCGCAGCACGTTGAGCGCCTGGTCGATCGACTCGGCATGGGTGACGGTCGCGCCCTTGGCCATCGCGATCTTGGTCGCGACGGTGAGCTGACCCTTGAGGGTGCCGACGATGAGAAGGCGCATGGTATTCGTCCTTTTACGGTTACTGCCGTTCGGCCTTGATGATTTCCGTCATGGTCACGCCGAGCTTGTCCTCGACCAGGACCACCTCGCCGCGCGCCACCAGGCGGTTGTTGACGTAGAGATCGATCGCCTCGCCGACCTTGCGGTCGAGTTCGAGCACGGCGCCCGGGCCGAGCTTGAGCAGATCGCCGACCTCCATGCGGGCGCGGCCGAGCACCGCCGAGACTTTGACCGGCACGTCGAACACCGCTTCGAGGTCGGCGGCGCCGCGGCTGGCCGGCTCGTTGTCGCGCGAGAACGCGGCCACATCGGCCGGCGGCGGGACGGCGCCGTTCTCGAGATCGGGCAGCGGCACCTTGCTGTCGTCGGTCATTGCTTCTTGCTCCAGGAAACGTCAGGCATCGACGAGACGCCGTTGTGTTGATGTCCATTCGCCGCGGCAGGCGCAGCCGCGCCTCCGGCGGCTGCATTGCCATTGGCGTTGGGGACAGGGCCGGCGCCGTTGGTGTGGATCTGCCCTTTCCAGGACACGGACGGGATATGGGTTTGCCCGTTGCGGCTGGCGATGTAGCGCTCGACCGCCTCGTCGATCGCGGCCGCGATCGCCGCGCCGTCGCGTCTGATGCCGCCGTCGGCCCATTCGATCCGGCAGTCGCCGGGGGCGATGTCCGGCTCGGCCAGAACGACCAGGCGGCTGTCGGTGCCGCGGGCGATCTCTTCGAGCGCCTCGCGCGCCTGCGTCTGCAAGGTGTCGTTGACGCGCACCACCACGTGCGGCGCCGCGACCAGATGCCGGAAACAGTCCGCCGCCAGCGCCGAGATTTCGGCGAGCGGCTCGCGCGCCATCAGTTCGGGCGCGAGCTTCTTGCCGACGGCGACCGCCACCGCGACCGCTTCGGCCGCGAGCTGTGCTTCGATCGCCGGCAGCGCGCGATTGAGCGTGTCGATGGCGGCGACGGCGCGCTGGAGCGCGGCGGCAGCCTGCTGCTCGGCCTCCGCCTTGGCGGCGGCAATGCCCTTGGCGTAGCCGGCACGCTCCGCCTCGGCGAGCTTGGCCGCGAGGTCGGCAGGCGTGACCGCGGACTTCGCCTTCTCGGAAGCGGCGAAGTCGTTGTCGAACAGAAATCGTGCCGGCGATGCCATAACCGTTCCGATCGTCCTCAGTAGATCAGCTCTTCGTCGCCGCGGTTCTTCGCGATCATGATCTCGCCCTTGGCGGCCAGATCCTTGGCGAGATTGACGAGCTGCGCCTGCGCGTCGTCGACGTCCTGCAGCCGCACCGGGCCCATGGCGCCCATGTCGTCGTTCAGCATCTTGGCGGCGCGCGTCGACATGTTGCTCATGAAGAACTGGCGCACGGTCTCGGTCGCGCCCTTGAGCGCGACGGCGAGCTTGTCCTTGTCGATGTTGCGCATCAGCGTCTGCGCCGAGCCGGCGTCGAGCCGCGTCAGGTCGTCGAAGGTGAACATCAGCGTCTTGATGCGCTCGGCCGCCTCGCGGTTGTCGTCTTCGAGCGCGGTCATGAAGCGGGTTTCGGTCTGGCGGTCGAAATTGTTGAAGATTTCCGCCATCACCTCGTGCGCGTCGCGGCGCCTGGTCTGTGACAGGTTGGACATGAATTCGGTGCGCAGCGTGTTCTCGACCCGCTCGATCACCTCCTTCTGCACCGCCTCCATCTTGAGCATGCGGTTGACGACGTCGAGCGCGAGCTCCTCCGGCAGGATCGCGAGCACGCGCGCGGCATGCTCCGGCCTGATCTTGGACAGCACCACCGCGACGGTCTGCGGATATTCGTTCTTGAGGTAGTTGGCGAGCACCTCCTCCTGGACGTTGGAGAGCTTCTCCCACATGTTGCGCCCGGCCGGCCCGCGGATCTCGTCCATGATGCCGCCGACGCGCTCGGGCGGCAGGTATTGCTGCAGCAGGCGCTCGGTGGCGTCGTAGTTGCCCATCAGCGCGCCCGAGGCGGACATGCGCGAGACGAATTCGAGCAGCAGGTTCTCGACCGACGCCGCGTCGATGGTGCCGAGCGTGCGACATCACGATCGATAGCTCGCGCAACTCGTCGTCGTCGAGCAGGCTCCAGATCTTGCCGCCGTGCTGTTCGCCGAGCGCCAGCATCAGCACCGCGGCGCGCTCGGGGCCGGTGAGCTTGCGGCCGACGCCGCTGGCGCCCTGACGGCTCGCCAGCGTCGCCATCACGCTCGCGAAGTCGTTGGAGACGGCGACGGCGTTGTCCTTTTCGGAAGCTGTGGCGGCCATGATCTGTCGTCGGTTCAGGCGGCGGTTTCGTGCAGCCAGTTGCGGATGATGGAGACGGTTTCGTTCGGGATTCTTGTCGGCGAGCTCGCCGACCTTCTGGACCGATTGGGCGTGGACCTGGCCCTGGACCTGGGCGATGTCGATCATCTTGGCGGTCGCGCTCGGCACGGCCTTGATGTCTTCGGCGCTGGCGCCGGCGGCGATCGCGCCCTGCACGTCGCCTCCGGCGAGTGCGGCGGCGAGCGCGGCCTGCGGCGCCACCGGATTGTCCGGAGCGATGATGCGGCGCACCAGCGGCCGCACCACGAACAGCAGCACCACGATGCCGAGCAGCACCATGACGAGCTAGCTCGATCCCGTGCATCATGTCGTCCTTGGTGAATTGCAGGAACGACATGAAGCCGGTGCGGCTCGGGGATCGCGTTGGTCGGCACGTCGGCGAAGCGCAGGTTGACGATCTCGACCTGGTCGCCGCGCTTCTGGTCGAAGCCGATCGCGGTGCGCACCAGCGCGGCGATGCGGTCGATCTCTTCCTTGTCGCGCGGCTGGTAGGTCGGCTCGCCCTTGTCGTTCTTGGCGTAGGTGCCGTCGACCAGCACCGCGACCGAGACGCGGTTGACGCGGCCGCCTTCGGTGACCTCGGTCTTGGTCGAGCGGGAAATCTCGTAATTGACGATTTCCTCGGACTTGCGCGCTCTGCTCGCGCGCGCCCGCCGGCGTTCTCGCCCTGGCGCTGGGCGCCGGGGAGTTCGTTGCCGACCGTGACCTGGCCTTCCTTGGCGTCGTTGGCGGCGGAGGATTCCTCCCGCGTCTGGCTCGAGCGCATGACGCGGCCCTCGGGATCGAATTTCTCCGAGGTCTGGGTCACGCGGTTGAAGTCGAAATCGGCGGTGAGCTGCACGCGGGCGCGGCCGGGGCCGACCACCGAGGAGACGATGGCCTCGACCTGGTCGCGCAGCCGCCGCTCGTAGGCGACCTGCCGCTCGTCGGCGCTGACGCCGGCCGCTGTCGCCGCTGGCGCCATCGGCGAGCAGGCGCCCGGCTTCGTCGACGATCGAGACCCGCTCGGGCTTGAGGCCGTTGACCGCGGAGGCGACCAGATGACGGATGGCGCGCACCTGCTGCGGCTCGAGCGCGCCGCGCACCTTGAGCACGATCGAGGCCGATGCCTCCGCCTTGTCGCGCGAGAACAGCGGCGCGCTCGGGCAGCACGAGGTGCACGCGCGCCGCCTGCACCCGGTCGATGCGCGCGGATGGTGCGCGCGAGCTCGCCTTCGAGCGCGCGCAGGTGGTTGATGTTCTGGACGAAGCTGGTGGCGCCGAGCGCGTCGGACTTGTCGAAGATCTCGTAGCCGACGCCGCCGCCCTTGGGCAGGCCGGCCTTCGGCGAGCTTCATGCGCAGCCGCGGCACGCGGTCCTTCGGCACCAGCACGATGGCGCCGTCGTTCTTGATCTCGTAGGGGATGCTCTGGCGCTCGAGGTCCTTCACGATCGCCGCCGAGTCCTCGTAGCGTGAGGTCGGTGAACAGCGTGCGTCATCTGCGGGGCGGTCACGCGCAGGATCAGGAAGGCGAAGAAGCCGACCAGCGCGACCGTGACGGCGGCCATGGCGGCGATTCGCGCCGCTCCCAGCGATTTGAGGAACTCGATCAGTCCTTGCACGGCCCCACCCGGAAAATCCCCACCCGGCAAGAATTGCCCGGTTTATGGTTACCGCCCGGTTAACAACCGGCGCCTCGGCACCAAGAAGGGGCTCGGAGCAGGCCGACGCCAGGTCGATTGGCGCGCGGTGGTGCCAAAACGACTCACGGCAAGCCGGCGCGATCCGGGTCGGAGGCCCCTGCCGGGGGCATCGGCGGAGTGAAGAAGGATGGAGAGGGTCTGCGGTGCAGGCCCATCATCGCAATTCGCGAATCAGCCGACCAGGAATCGAAACGCCGGCTGAGCGGCCGGCGTCGTCAAGACTTCAGTCGTGAAGCTTACGATGGTCTTACTGGCGGTATTGCTGGATGCGCGTGGTGCGCAGGCCGGCGAGGCCATGCTGGTCGATCGAATACTGCCAGGAGAGGAATTCCTCGACCGTCAGCGTGTAGCGGCTGCAAGCCTCTTCAAGCGAGAGCAGGCCCCCGCGCACGGCGGCGACCACCTCGGCCTTACGCCGAATGACCCAGCGCTTGGTGCCCGGGGCCGGCAGATCGGCGATCGTCAACGGACTTCCGTCCGGCCCGATCACATACTTTGCCCGAGGTCGCAGGGGCTCAGTCATGAAGACAACTCACCACGCACTCGACTTGACCAACTTCGGCCAAAATCTACAGGCCGCGGCTTAAAATTTACCTAAGCGCATCGGATCAATTGGGAAATTGTTGCCGCGCAGCGAATTCGGTGCCGCATCGGCCGGTATCGGGCGATCGCAGACGCGTATGGAACTTTTATCGCCGGTTCGCGTTGCTTCCGCACCTTCGAAAATTCGGATTCTGTTTACTTCTGCCAGAATCGTGTGCCACCGGGGGCCACGGCAGAGTATTCTAGTATGTGCAATGCGCCCGCCACACGGGACATCTGCTGCGATGAGGTCCGACGACATATTCACGCGCGCCGGCTTTCGCCGGCCGGCGGCGTATGCGCTGCAATTGCTGCTCATCGGGCTCGCCTATTTCGCTCTTGCGAAGGGCGGCCTGCTGCTGGCGTCGATCCACCCGAGCGCCACCCCGATCTGGCCGCCGACCGGGCTCGCGCTCGCGAGCGTTCTCCTGTGCGGGTACCGGGTCTGGCCGGCGATCTTCGTCGCCGCCTTCGTCGCCAACGCGACGACCGCGGGCACCCTCGCCACCGCGGCCGCGATCGGCACCGGCAACACGCTTGAAGGGGTGATCGGCGCCTGGCTGATCAACCGCTGGTCGAGCGGCCGCGACAGCTTTGCGAGCCCGACAGCGGTTGCGCGCTTCGCGCTGCTCAGCCTCCCGGCGACGGCCGTCAGTCCCAGCATCGGCGTGCTGAGCCTGGCGCTGGCAGGCTTTGCGCCCTGGCCGGATTTCGCATCGATCTGGCTGACCTGGTGGCTTGGCGATCTCGCCGGCGCGCTGGTGGTGACGCCCGTGATCGTGCTGTGGGCGCTGGGCGGGAGGGCTGCCTTCAGGCGGGACGAAATTGGCGAGACAGCTTTGGTTTTGGCCGCCGCCTGCGCGGTCGGCGTGATCGCGTTCAGCCCGCTGATCGAGCAGACCGCGCAGCGCGCGCCGCTCGGCTTCCTGGCGATCGTGCCGCTGCTGTGGGCGGCGCTGCGCACCGGACCGCGCGATACCGCGAGCGCGGCGCTGGTTCTGTCGGCATTCGCAGTCTGGGGGACGCTCGCCGGCGGCGGCCCGTTCTGGCGCGGCGATCTCAACGATTCGTTCCTGATCCTGCTGATGTTCATGATCGCGACCGCGGTGCCGAGCCTGGCGCTGAGCGCCGATGTGGCGGTGCGCAAGCGCACCGAAGCGAGCCTGCGCGCGGCCCAGCGCGAACTCGACGAACGCGTGCAGATCCGCACCGCGGCGCTGACCAGCAGCAATCTGGCGCTCTCCGGCGAGGTCGAACATCGCAAGCGCGTGGAGACCGAGCTCGACGACAAGCGCCTCTACCTCGCCGAAGCGCAGCGGCTCGCCAATCTCGGCAGCTGGGTCTGGGAGGTCGCCGACGACAAGGTCACCTGGTCGGATCATCTCCTCGAGATCTACGGGCTGGAGGCGGATCGGTTCGAAGGCAGCTTCGAGGCCTATCTGCGTCTGGTGCATGAGGAAGACCGCGAGCGTGTGCGGACCGAGATTACTCGGACGTTCCAATCCGGGCAGGGCTTCCGCATCGACGAGCGTATCGTGCGGCCGGACGGCGCTGTCCGCCACCTGCAAAGCTGCGGCGAGGTCGTCAAGAACGACGCCGGCCAGGTCGTGCGGATGCTGGGCGTCTGCCAGGACGTCACCGAGAGCAAGCAGGCGGAGCAAGCGCTCCGCGAGACGCAAGAGAAGCTCGCGCAGGCGCACAAGATCGAGGCACTGGGTCAGCTGACCGGCGGCATTGCCCACGACTTCAACAACATCCTGATGATCGTGAGCGGCCGTGCGGACATGCTGCGGCGCCAAATCACCGATCCCGATGCGCAGCGTGGACTCGACGCGATCGTGAACGCCGCACAGCGCGGCGCGAGCCTCACGCGCCAGCTCCTGACCTTCTCGCGCCGGCAGCCGCTGAGCCCCGCGGCGGTCGATCTCAAAGAGCGGGTGAAGGCGGTGCGCGACATGATCGGCAGTTCGCTCCGCGGCAACATCACGCTCGCCGTCGACATCCCGTTCGACATCTGGCCGGTCGAAGTCGATGCCGCCGAGTTCGAGCTCGCGCTGGTCAACGTCGCCGTCAATGCGCGCGATGCCATGCCTGATGGCGGCACCTTTACGCTCAAGGCCCGCAATGTGCCGGCGCAGCCCGGCCGGTCGTCCAATCAGGTTCCAGGAGATTACGTCGAGCTGTCGCTCGCCGACACCGGCACGGGTATTGCCGCCGACGCTATTCCGAAGATTTTCGATCCCTTCTTCACCACCAAGGCCGTCGGCAAAGGCACCGGGCTCGGGCTGTCGCAAGTCTATGGCTTCGTGCAGCAGTCGCACGGCGCCGTGAGTGTGAAGAGCGAGCCCGGCCGCGGCACCGAGATCGTCATCGCATTGCCGCGCAGCCATGGCGCCGTTGCGGAGGACGAGCAGGCGAGCGATCTGCCGCAGCACAAGCGCCGTCAGGAAGGCCACATCCTGGTGGTCGAGGACAATCCCGACGTCGGCGATGTGACGGCGACGATGCTCAAGCAGTTGGGCTATCGGGTTTCACGTGCGGAGAATGCCGCCGAAGCGCTGCGAATTTTGCAGGACGGTCCGGCATTCGATCTCGTGTTCAGCGACATCGTCATGCCCAATGGCATGAACGGCATCCATCTCGCTCAGGAGTTGAACGAGCGTTATCCGGCGGTCGGTGTGCTTCTCACCACCGGCTACAGCGACGTGGCGCCGACCGCACAGGCGCGCTTTCCGATCCTGCGCAAGCCGTTCGAACAGGCCGGTCTGCAGCGCGCGCTGAGCGACGCCTTGGGCCGCAGCCGGCGCAAGGCAGCCGCGCGCGCGTCCAGGCAGGGGTAGGGGACTTCGGCGGAAGGGCGCGTCCGGCTACGAGCCGGCGCGCACCACGCGCTTGACCTTGTCGACGGTGTAATTCTGGCCGCCGATCGAGAGCGTGGGCGGGTTGACCGTGAGGTCGACCGAATCGACCAGTCCTTGAATCTCGGTCGGCACCGAAACCGCCTGGCCGCTGGCGTCCTTGGCGGTGATGGTCATCGTGTAGTTGCCGGCCGGCCATTGCACGCCGTTGTTGTCGCGGCCGTCCCATTGGAAGTTCTGCTGGCCGGTGTTCATCGTGTAGCTGGAACTGTAGACGGTCTGGCCGGTGGCGTTCGTGATCGTGACGGCGGCGCTCACCGGCTTCGGCACGTTGAACGACCAGGTCGCCGAGCCATTCTTCAACGCTGCGCTCTTGCCGTCGACCGCCACGTTCTGGCCGACGAAGGCGAGCGCGGTGGTCGATTGCGCGGATTTCTCCAGCGAGACCAGGGTCGAAAGCTGGTCATTCGCCTTCAGTTGCTGTTCGACCTGCGCGAACTGCACGAGCTGCTGGGTGAACTGGTTGGTATCGAGCGGATCGAGCGGATTTTGATTCTTGAGCTGCGTGGTGAGCAGCGTCAGGAAGGTCTGGAAATTGCCCGCGATGGTGGTCTTGTCGGTCGCGGTGGCGCCGGTGGCCGTCGCCGCGTTGGTGGCGGCGGTGATGGACGCCGTGACCGGAGAGAGAATGGTTGCGTCGGGCATAGCCTGTCCCCTCAGACGTGAATGTCGATGCCGCCGCTGCGCGATAGCGTACGGCCGTAGCTCTGGGTCGTGTCGATGGCGGGAAGATCGGCGTCCGGCACCACGACCCGCGCCATGGCCTGAGCCTGGCGGCTGTCGTCCCGGCCGGCGAAGGATTGATCGCGCAGCGAGAATTGCATACCGCCGTCGCCGGTCTTGAGCCCCGCCTGCTGCAGCGCGCGCTCGAGCTCGGGCGCATCGCGCCGCAAAAGGTCGAGCGTTTCGGCTTTCTCCACCGTCAGGCGCGAGGTCACGTTGCCGCTGCTATCGACGTCGAGCCGCACATCGATGCGGCCGAGCTCGGGCGGGTCGAGCCGGATCTCGAAGCGATTGCGGCCCGGCTGTGCCCGCGCCGCGATCTCGACGGCGAGGCCCGCGACCGGCACGGCCGCGTCGGCCGTGGCCGCGGCGGTTTGCGCCGCGCCGGCATGCGCAGGTCCGGAGGCCGCATTGAGGTGGTTGGGCGCAAGATTGGCGGGCTGCGGCGCGTTGTCGGCGGCGGGCTTGGCCGCGTCGACGGCTGGCTGCGATCTGCAAATCGTCAGGGCGGGCGTGCGCCTTGCCGTGCTCGTGCGCAGGTGCCTCCGGGCCGGCCGCCGGCGCGGCGTGGACGTGGGCTGGCGCTGGTTTGTCGCTGGATTCGGAGGGCGTCTCGGCGGGCTTGCCGTCGTGCGTTTCGCCCGCGCTGCCGGCGGGCTTCGCCTCGCCCGGGGCCTTCGCTCCGGCGTGAGCGATTTGCGGGCCATTGGGCTTGCCCTTCTGGTCCGTCGTGGCGTCGGTCGCGAGCGCTGGCGCATTGGCGTTGGCATCGGTGGCGGTCGCCGCATCCGTCGTGACGGCCGCCGCCGCGATCCCGCCAACCTGGGCGGACGCAGTCGATTCGTCTGTAGCTACCGGCGCCGGGTTGACCGGCGGCGGCGTCACCGGGGCCACATCCGGGATCGCGACACACGACCGGTTGCTGCACCGGCGCTTCGGTCGGCGCCGAAAGAGCCGCATCGACGGTTTCGGCCTCGGCCGCCTTGTCCCCCTCCTGACCGGCGCCGGCAGCCTGCGGGCCCTCTTGCTGGCCGTCTTGGACCGGCTTGGCTTCGGAGGACGGTGCGGGTTGCTGCTGGGGAGCCGAATTCTCGTCCGGACGGTCGTTGCTCGTGGCCGTCTGGTTGGTCTGATTGGGCCGCGCCTCGCCGGAAGAGCGGAAGTGGAGGCCGCCGCCGGCCTGGGCGGCGCTGCCGGGGTATCGGGCTTTTCGCGGGGCGGGGGAGCCGAATCCATGTCGAGCAGGGATCCAAACGGACTCGCGGGCGTCCGGGCATCGTTGGACGGCGCACGGCTGTGCGGACCCTGGTGACGGGACTGGATAAAAGCGGCTTCGGACGCAACGCGGGACACGGGCGAGACCTTTCGGACGGATGATTTCGGGGATTACTTTGCAAGCCGCGGGCCAGCGGGTTCAAAGCGAAAGGTCGTGTTATTTCAGATGCTTGATGACGGTGTCGAAATCCGCCGGCAGGCCCGGAGCGGCAGCGGCTGCTGGGCGCGCGGCAAGAACTGCCGGGTGAAGCAGGTACGGATCGACACAAGGCGGCTGCTTCGCCCCGTGCGACAATGCCGGCGAGTGCCTATAATACGGTGTTCCGAGAACCGGGAGCGGCTAGGCCGTGACGATGAACTCGCTCGATATCGAAGGCGCGCCGGAGGCGACCCGCGTGGTCGTCGCCATGTCGGGCGGCGTCGATTCGTCGGTCACGGCGGCGCTGCTCAAGGCCGAGGGCTACGACGTCGTCGGCGTGACGCTGCAGCTCTACGACCATGGCGCCGCCACCCATCGCAAGGGCGCCTGCTGCGCCGGCCAGGACATCCACGACGCGCGCGCGGTCGCCGAGCGCATCGGCATCCCGCATTACGTGCTCGACTACGAGAGCCGCTTCAAGGAAACGGTGATCGACCGCTTCGCCGCGAGCTACGTGGCGGGCGAGACGCCGGTGCCGTGCATCGAGTGCAACCAGATCGATCAAGTTCCGCGATCTGCTCAAGACCGCGCGCGAGCTCGGCGCCAAGGTGCTGGCGACCGGACATTACGTCGCCTCGCGCGCCGCTGCCGGGCGGCGGCCGCGCGCTCTATCGCGCGCGCGATGCCGAGCGCGACCAGAGCTATTTCCTGTTCGCCACCACGCGCGAGCAGCTCGACATGCTGCGCTTTCCGCTCGGCGAATACAGCAAGGCCGAGACGCGCGAGCTGGCGCGCCGCTTCGGGCTCTCGGTCGCCGACAAGCACGACAGCCAGGACATCTGCTTCGTGCCGTCGGGCCGCTACACCGAGGTGATCGAGCGGCTGCGGCCGGGCGCGGCCGAGCCCGGCGATATCGTCGACTCTCGACGGCCAGGTGCTCGGCCGCCACGACGGCATCATCCATTTCACGGTCGGGCAGCGCAAAGGGCTCGGCATCGCGGCCGGGCATCCGCTCTATGTGGTGCGGCTCGACGCGGCGACGCGCCGCGTCGTGGTCGGTCCGCGCGAGGCGCTGCGCACGCGCCGCATGCGGCTGCGCGAGGTCAACTGGCTGGGCGACGGCACGATCGATCAGGCGCTGTGCGCCGGCTGGCACGAGGTGTTCGTCAAGGTGCGCTCGACCCGGCCGCCGCAGCCGGCCTGGCTGAGCCGCGGCGCGGCCGGCATCGAGGTCGACCTGGTCGACGGCGAGGACGGCGTGTCGCCCGGGCAGGCCTGCGTGTTCTACGATGCGGCCGACGGCCAGGCGCGCGTGCTCGGCGGCGGCTTCATCCAGAGCGCGGTGGCGAGCGCGGCGCCCGGCAAGGCCGAGGCGGTCGCGTTGGCGGCAGCGCGCGGGTGAACGGTCGCCGGTCCATTTGAAATCCGCACAGGATTGACGGTGAGCGAGGGCTCCCCTGACCGGGAGGGTTGGGCGCGCGGCCGATCCAAAGATGACAATGTTGCACGAGCGTTGCGGGGCGAAATCCAATGGCCGACGAGATCGACAAGAGCACGGTGGCGAAGGCCTATGCGCGCTGGGCGCCGGTCTACGATTTCGTCTTCGGCGCGGTGTTCGATGCCGGCCGCAAGGCCTCGATCGCGGCGGCCGAGCGGATCGGCGGCCGCATCCTCGACGTCGGCATCGGCACCGGCATTTCGCTGACCGACTATTCGCCCAACAACCGCATCGTCGGCGTCGACTATTCGGAGCCGATGCTGCGCAAGGCGCATGAGCGCGTGGCGCGAGCACAAGCTCGCGCATGTCGAGGCGCTCGCCGTGATGGATGCGCAGCGTCTCGGCCTTCCGGACGCCTATTTCGACGTGGTGGTGGCGCAATACGTCATCACCGCGGTGCCCGATCCGGAGGCGACGCTCGACGAATTCGTGCGGGTGATGAAGCCCGGCGGCGAGATCATCCTGGTCAATCACCTCGGCGCCGAGGCCGGCCTGCGCCGGCTGTTCGAGCAAGGCTTCGCGCCGCTGGCGCGGCGGCTCGGCTGGCGGCCGGAATTCCGCTGGGAGCGGCTCGCGCGCTGGGCCGAGCGCCACGGCGGCGTGCGCGTGGTCGAGCGCCGGCCGATGCCGCCGCTCGGGCATTTCTCGCTGATCCGGTTCGAGCGGACCGCTGCCGGCGCGGCCGGCGCGCGGCGCTATGGGTGATGGACAGTCTGCGCCGCGGTCAGTTCATCAGCTTGAGGAATTCGCCGACACCGCCTTCGAAATTGCCGCCGGCTTCCTGCAGGTGCCGCAGCGTGACGCCGCCGGTCAGGTCGACGTCCGAGAAGATGACGAAGCGGCCGTCGTCGAGCGCCGCGCCGCGGACGAAGCGGGTCTGCGAATTGAATGAGTTGGACAAGGCCGGCGTCTGCTTGGCGTCTTTCGCAAAGACGATCACGAAGGTGAAGAACGAACAGCCTTGCGGGTTGCAATCGTAGAGGTCGATGAATGCGTTCAAGCGGTTCTGCAAGATCGACATCTTGATGTATTTTTCGTTCTTCTCGACGGCGACCTGCGACTTCCACCCCGCCTGAGTCATGGCGGTCGCGAGCGCCTCCGGCGTGATCCGCGCGATTGCTGGTTGCTGTTGCGCCAGGGCCTGCTGCGGCGAGGCCAGCAGCGCGCAGACGATGAGCAGGGCGATCGCAGACAAGCTTCGCATGGGATGATCCTGTGGACTTTGATGAAAGGTGCCGCTGGCGCCATCGCGTGCGCCAGCGTGCATTTGAACCCCGTTTATTTCTCCGCGCAAGCCCGTCGAATGTGCTTTGGGCCTCGGCGGGCCGGATGCTGGCGGCGGTGTTACAAATTCGTTAGAATTGCGCCGCTCCATCGAAATGCCGGATTTGGTTTCGAGGCTGCCGGCATGACGGGTTCCCGGAAGGACGTGCAATGCGCGCAATGATCGTGGTGTTGGGATTGACCGCCGGCCTCGTCTGCGGCGCGGCGGCCGAGAGCTCGTCCTCGAAGGTGTCGGCGCCGGACGCCAAGTCCAGGGCCACGCTCGACCGCGCCGGTGCCAATACACCGCAGCAGGTCGACTCGAAGGCGCGCGCGCCGGCGCTGACGCGCGACGCCGACGCGACCGTCGACCTCGAGACCCTCAAGGCGGTCAAGCCGGAGGGGAATGCCAAGTTCGCGGCGGCGTCGAAGCTGAACGCCGCGACCGGCCCCGCGCTCGCGGCCGCCAAGGCCGCCGACGGCGGCGAAAGCCCGAAGCTCGCACCCATGGCCGCCAGCAAGACTTTCATGAGCGTCGGCCCCGCGGTTTCGCGGGCCGAGCGCGAGCCGGACGCGGTCAATACCGTGTTCAAGGTGCGCTGAGCGGCTCCGGCTGCGGATTCTCCTGGAGCCGGTTGCACGGGCGCGGTTGAGCCGCGCCGGCTCTTCGTATATCACTGCGGCCTCTTTCCCATAAACGTGTAGCCGCCACGAATGTCAGTGAGTTTGAAGCAACGGATCAAGCGCAGCGCCGCCTATCAGCAATACAAGCACAGCGTCGCGCATGTGACGCTGAAGGAGTGGGAAAAGGCGCTGGTCCGCCGGATCAGGCTGCCGAAATACCGCGGCGAGACGTTCTGCTGCCCGATCTGCAAGGTCAATCTGCGCGCGTTCAAGCCGCTGTCGCCGCGCTACGAAGAGCTCACGCGCGCGAACGGCTTCTATCCGCTCTCCCAGCTCGAGACCTTCAACTACCAGGCCTATTACTGTCCCTCGTGCGACGCGTCCGACCGCGAGCGCCTGTACGCGATCTATCTCGATGAGGCGTTTCGCGCGCTCGATCCCAAGCGCCGCTACCGCGTGGTCGAGTTCGCGCCCTCGCTCGCTCTGCAAAGGAAGATCAAAGGTTATCCGTTCGTCGACTATCGCAGCGCCGACCTGTTTCGCCACACCGTCGACGACCGCATCGACATCTGCGACATGCACGTCTACCCGGACAGCTCGGTCGACATGGTGCTGTGCTCGCACGTGCTGGAGCACGTGCCCGACGACCGCAAGGCGATGCGCGAGATCTTCCGCATCCTGCGCCCGGGCGGCTTCGCCATCACCATGGTGCCGCTGGTGCACGGCGTGGACGAGACCAGCGAGCAGCCGACGACGACCGAGGAGGAGCGCTGGAAGCTGTTCGGGGCGGACGACCACGTGCGCCAATACGGCAAGCGCGATTTCGCCGACCGGCTGGCGGCGACCGGGTTCCGCGTCGAGCGGCTGCCGGCCGCGCATTTCGGCGAGGAGACCTTCCGCCGGGCCGGGATTGCGGCGGATTCGGTGCTGTATGTGGTGCGGAAACCTTGAGGCTTTGACGGCGACAACGCGGGGCTTGAAGGATCGGCCGTCCGGTGCGATATCCTCCCGCGTCAGCCCGGATGGCCTGTCAGATTGCCGGATACCGGCTGGGCTGGTTGCTCGGATGGCGGGGTAGCTCAGATGGTTAGAGCGGCGGAATCATAATCCGTAGGTCGGTGGTTCGATCCCACTCCCCGCTACCACTCCGGAAACCATCGCGCGCCGCGCGTTTCGCTCATGTTCTCGTATCGGCGATGTTACGCGCGGGCGGCTCGTCGGACGGTGCGGCGGCGGTGAGCGCGGCGGTCAACTCGTTGATAAGCAATTCCTGGTACCGGTAGAACATCTCATCGCCCATCGGCGTGACCACCGAGGCAACGTAGCGCTGGCAGCGGCGGCGCAATTCCGCAAGCTCTTCCAAGATTTCGGCCGCGGCCGCGCTTGCCTCCGGCTCGCTGCGCGCGGCCTCCGGCGGGTGCACGGCACCCGGCTTGGCCTGGAACATCGGGCTGGCGAGTGCGGCGATGCGCGCCTTGAGCTTCTCACGCGCCGAATCGATCCGCCATAGACGGAAACGGCTGAAGCCGCGCATGGCGTTGAACAAGATGGTTGCCGCCATCGCCAGATAGACCCAGTAGACCGGTGACATCAAGTTGACCAGCCACGGGAAGTACCGATCCGCGATCTCGGGCTCGCCGGTGACGAAGAACTGCCGCGCCTCAGGTGCGAGCGGCAGGGCGCTGCCGGACTCGATCGACTTCGGCGGATTGGCGCGCACGAAGCCGGTAAACTCTTCGCTGAGCAGAGCGAGCAATGCGATCCGCTCGGCGCGCTTGGCGCAGGCGTTGGCGATCACCAGCGTCTCTACCTCCGCGACCAGGCGGTCGGCGGACGGCGTCGGCCGCTCCAGGTTATAGCGGCCGGTCGGGATGCGTCCGAGCTCGAGCCAGGGATGACGCTTCACCAGCCCTTCGAGCCCCTGTGGCGACACGATATCGAGGTCGTACTGGCGCACCGCCTGGTGAACGAGTTGAGCGTCCTCGCTGATCACGATGGCGGCGAGATCGAGTCGGCCTTCGGCGACCATTTGAAGCTGTTCGGACCACTCGTGCGGAGAGAGCCGCGTGCCGAGATCGCGCAGATCCTGATCCTCGAAGAGTTGCCGCATGAGATAAGCGGTGCCGGAGCCCTCCGGGCCGATGCCGACCGACACTCCGCGCAGATCGGAGAACGAAGCGAAGCGGCGGTCGCGTTTGGCAAGCAGCAGCAGGACTTCGCTCTGCGGCAGCCTGCCGAGCACCTCGAGCTTGGCGCCTGCCGGGACCGGCGTGCCGTCCTGTATGAACGCGAATGCCGGCGTGCAGCGTGCGCCGCTGCTGAGACGAGCGACGTTGTCGACCGAGCCCTCGGTCGCCACGACGGTCAGCGTGCCGTGCGCGCGGCTGGCGCGCGCGGCAAGCCGCTCGCCAAGCGCATGGTAGTTGCCGCTGCTGCTGGCGGTCAGCAGAGTGGCGCGAACGTAGCCGTAGTCCCGCGCGACGCCGAACAGAGCGGCAAGGCCCACCACGGAGAGCACGGCGGCGATGAACAGGAATACGCGGGCCGGGCCGGGGACATGCGGTACGGGAAAGTGTCTTGGCGGCTCCATGAGCCATTATCCTCCGTCCGCCGCGCCGGTCCACTTCAGAATCAGGCACATGGACGCACCCGCGGGGAGGGGCGAAGGCAGGATACTGTCCGGAACGCGCAAATTGCCAGGGCCGCTGTTGCGGCGAGTCAGCCCCAGCGCGGGCAGAGAGCTCTGTCGCGCGCGGCTCTAATCATCCAACCGAGCGAAGAAGCGTTCCCGCTCGGCCGGGTCGGTAATTCCCAGGTCATCCACCACCAGCCGCAACGCGCTGTCGGCGTCAGGGGCCTTGAGCGCTTTGACGACCAGGGCTTTGCGGCCCTGGATCCGGTACACGCGCCAGACCGGCAAGCTCGACTCGGGCATCTCGAGGACCTGTCAGTTATTTGAGAAGCCCGGCTGCAAGGGCTGCCGGGCTTCTCTTCTTCTTTTTTATCGCGCAAGCCGTCCGAATGGGCGTTGAGATCGGGAATGCGCGAGTGCTGGCGGCGTAGCTAGAGGCGTGGATGCGCGAAGCCAAATTAAGGTTCGTTCATCCGCATGACGATCCGGTGATCGGTTGTTGAACGGAGGCCGCGCGCCAAAAGAGGAAGCCCCGGCCGGGGCGGGCCAGGGCTTCGTAGCTTCATCGCGCTGTGTCGGGGGGCTGGGAGTGCAGCGCGACTGTCATGATGCTAGGTCGCGCGCCCGCTGAATCCAAATTAAGCTTCTGTCATGTGCATTACAGTTTCGTCACCATCGGCGGCGGCGCTGACGCTTCCCTTGATGGTGAATCACGCCGCGCTGGCGGCAGCCGCTGCCGGCTGCTTGTATTCCTTGAGCCGCGGCATCACCTCGCGCGCGAACAGCGTCAGGTTCTCGGCCGTATCGGCGTGCGACATATGGCCCGCCTGACCCATCATCAGGAGATTGCCCATCCCGCCGCAATAGTCGCAGAACTCCACGATCTGCTCGTAGACTTGGTCCGGAGTGCCGCAGAACAGGATGCCGGCGTCGATCAGCTCCTGCACGTTGCCGGCGCGCATGTCGATCACGCGGCGATCCTTGGTGTAGCTGCGCGGCGGCGTTTCGCCGCGCATCAGGCGGGCGTTCTCTTCGACCGACAGGAATCCGGGCGGATTGCGGAACCAGGGATGCACGATGCCGGTCGAGCGCAGGTAGCTCGCGACCCGGTCGCCGCGCGCGCGCGCCTCGGTCTCGTTGTGCGCGACCGCAACCAGCCCGAGATACGCGAACCGGTCGGCGGTCGGCGCGGGCCGCCCCTTGGACATGTAGCCCTCGCGATAGACGTCGAACAGCGCGCGCGTGTTGTAGCCGGTGCCGAGCGTCGCCATCACGTAGCCGCGCTCGCCCAGCACGCGGGCGTTGCTGCGGCTGCCGGTGGTGCTCCAGACCGGCGGATGCGGCTGCTGCCACGGCCGCGGCCAGATGTTCACGTGCCGGTAGTGGAAGTGCTCGCTCTCCCAGTTGAACGGCTCGGTGTGCGGCGACATCGCCTTGATGATGAAGTCGTGCGCCTCCCAGAAGCGGTCCATCACGCCGACCGGATTCTGGTTCGAGCACGCGAACTCGTACGGGATGCCCTTGATGAAGCCCATGTCGAGGCGGCCGCGCGAGATCACGTCGACGGTCGGCAAGCTCCTCGGCGACGCGCAGCGGGTCCGGCCGGTGGCCGATCGGATAGCCGAGCACCAGGAGCCGCGCCTTCTTGGTCTGTCGTGCCAGGATCGACAGCGGCACGATCACCGTCGACGACATGCAGGTCGCGGTCTGGTGGTGCTCGTTGAGCATGATGTCGTAGCCGAGCTCTTCCGCTAAGAGCCACTCGTCGTAGTAACGATGGAACAGGTCGGACGCGACCTTGGGGTCGCATTTGCGGTTGGAGAGCGTGACGCGCAGCGTGCCCTGGTGATCGTCCCAGACGTCGGGATAGGGCTGCTCGCTGAAATGATAGACTCTCATCGTCGGTGTTCCCTCGACGAACGCGAATAGGCGACTGGCGAATGCGTCCGGCTGCTCCAGGTGCGGAAAGTGCCCGGCGCGCTCGATCGGCTCGAAGCGCGCGCCCGGAATGGACGCGCAATAGGCGCGGCCATACGGCTCCGACAGGATACGGTCGTTCATGCCCCACAGCATCAGCGTGGGAATGCCGACGCGGTGCAGCCTGCCGCGCAGCTTGGGATCGTGCATGTAGGGCGACCAGGCGTAGCGGGCGGTCGCTTCGCGGTTGCGCGAGGGGCCAAGCACCTGTTCGAGCGGCAGCGACTTGTAGTCGACGGCTGCGCGACCTTCGGGTCGCAATAGGCGAGCTCGAGAAACCGGCTCTCAGGCATCGCGAAGATGTCGACGATGTCGCGGGTCTCGCGGTCGCCGACCTTGATGCCGACCGCGTTGGCGAGGACGAGATGCGACAGCCGGGCGGTCGATTTGATCGCGATCTCGGCCGCGATCCAGGCGCCGAACGACACCCCGGCGAGGATGACATCGCGCAGGTCGAGTTGCTCGAGGAGGTCGAGGTAGAAGTAGGCGAGGTCGTCGACGGTATCGAACGACGGCGGGGCCTCCGAGCGCCCAAAGCCGGGATGCGTGGGCGCGATCACGCGCGCGCGGGCGGCCAGGCGGTCCAGGAACGGTTGCGTCGGCTCGATGCCGGTGAACGGATGCAGGAACAAGAGCGGCCGTCCGGCGCCGCGCTCGATCAGCTCCACGCGGATGCCGTTGACGGTGAGGGAGGACACTGGGCTGGCGGTCATGCGGGGGTGCGATCCTGTGCCTTTGTTGCAGCGGTTCCGGCGGCGAAAATCAAGCCTGATGACGTCATGCAATTCTGGATTGCCGGCCCGGTATGACCGGATTTCCGTTCCGGTTGCTTTACCCGGCGGGGGCGGCCAATCTGTCCGCACGCTCCCTTCCGCAGGCTCCGCCGAGCCCGACCGCATCCCTGACAGTGCTCCATCCATGAACGATCCACGCAAGAATACATTCGTCGGCCGCTCGATCCTGCGCCGCGAGGACCGCCGCCTGCTCACCGGGCAGGGGCAGTTCGTCGCCGACCTCGACCTGCCGCGCATGCTGCACGCGGCATTCGTGCGCAGCCCGACGGCGCATGCGCGCATCCGCTCGGTCGATATGTCGCGCGCCGCGGCCGCGCCGGGCGTCGTCCACGTGCTGAGCGGCCCGGAACTGGTGCAGCTTGTGCCGCCGGTGTCGGACACCCAGCTTTCGCTGCCGAGCAAATGGACCACGCAGGTCCAGCACAAGTTCCTCAATCCGCAGCAGCCGCTGCTGGCGCACGACAAGGTCCGGCACGTCGGCGAGGCGATCGCCGTGGTGGTGGCGGAGAGCCGCCATGCCGCCGAGGATGCGGCGCAACTCGTCGTCGTCGACCTCGAGCCGGTGACGCCGGTGGTCGATCCGGAGGAGGCGCTGGCTCCCGGCGCGACCATCGTGCACGAGCGGTTGCAGACCAACCTGGTCGGATCGTTCACGATCGAAAAGGGTGACTGTACGGCGGCGCTCGCTCGCGCGCCGCACCGGCTCAAGCGCCGCTTCCATCATCACCGCTATGCGGCGATTCCGATGGAATGCCGCGGCGTGGTCGGCGCCTACGACGGGCGCACCGACACGGTCACGATCTGGTCCTCGACCCAGGTCGTGCACTGGGTGCGGCGCGAGGCGTCCGGCGTGCTGCAACTGCCCGAGGCGCGCATCCGCTGCGTCGCACTCGACGTCGGCGGCGGCTTCGGCGTCAAGGGCCACGTCTATCCGGAGGATCTGCTGATCCCGTTCCTGGCGCGCGCGCTCGGGCGGCCGGTGCAATGGATCGAGGACCGGCGCGAGCATCTGATGAGCGCGTGCCATTCGCGCGACCAGACCCACGATGTCGATGTGGGTTTCGACGGCGAGGGCCGGATCCTGGCGATCCGCGACGATTTCATCGTCGATTGCGGCGCGTGGAATCCGATCGGCGCCGGCGTCGTCTACAACACCGCGGTGCACGTGCCGGGCCCGTACAAGATCCCGGCGATGTCGTTCAGCGCCAAGATCGCGATGACCAACAAGGTGCCGAACGCGCCCTATCGCGGGGCGGGGCGGCCCGAGGCGACCTTTGCGATGGAGCGGTCGATCGATCTGGTCGCCGGCGAGCTCAAGCTCGACCCGGCCGAGGTGCGGCTGCGCAATATGATTCCGGCGAACGAAATGCCGTATCGCGTCGGCATCCCGTATCGCGACGGCGAGCCGATCGTCTACGACAGCGGCGACTATCCGTCCGCGCTGAAGAAGGCGCTCGACGGGATCGGCGGGCTGGCGGCATTCCGCGAGCGCCAGCGTGCCGCGCGCAAGGCGGGCCGCCACCTCGGGCTCGGCCTCGGCTGCTATGTCGAGGGCACCGGCGTCGGCCCGTTCGAGAGCGCGACGGTGCGGATCGATCCCTCCGGCAAGCTCTATCTCTCGTCCGGCGTCTGCCCGCAGGGGCAGGGCATGGAGACGATCTTCGCGCAGATCGTCGCCGATGCGTGGTCGGTCACGCCCGACGACGTGGTGCTGTCGATCGCCGACACCGCGTCGATCTCCATGGGCTTCGGCACCATCGCCAGCCGCAGCACCGTCAACCTGTCGGGCGCGATCCACTATGCGAGCGAGCGGCTGCGCGAAAAGGTGTTCGCCATCGGCGCCAACATTCTGGAATGCGCGCCGGGCGATCTCGAACTGCGAAGGGGCGGTGTCGGCATCGTCGGCGTGCCGGGCTCCGAATTGACGCTCGCCAAGATCGCGCAGGCGGCAAAACCCGGCTGGGACAACCGCCGGCCGCAGGGCATGGACGCCGGCCTCGAAGAGACGTTCTACTTCGAGCCGCCGACCGTCACCTGGTCCTATGCGACACATGCGGTCGTGGTCGAGGTCGATGCCGAAACCGGTGCGGTCACGATCGAGAAATACGTCATCGCGCACGACTGCGGGGTGGTGGTGAATCCGCTGCTGCTGGAAGGGCAGGTGGTCGGCGGCGCCGCGCAGGGCCTGGGCGGTGCGATGCTGGAGGAGTTTCACTACAACGCGGAGGGCCAGCTGCTCACCGGCTCGTTCGCCGATTACATGCTGCCGACCGCGTGCGACATCCCGGCGATGACGGTGGTGCATCAGGAATCGCCGTCGCCGCTCAACCCGTTCGGCGTCAAGGGCGTGGGCGAGGGCGGCGCGATCGCGCCGCCGGTCGCGATCGCCAACGCGGTGTGCGACGCGCTCGCCGCCTACAAGATCGAGCTCAACCGGACGCCGGTGCGGCCCGATCGTCTCGTGCAGGCGATCCGGCAGGCGTCGTCAGCGGCCTGAGCGCGGCCCCGGCGCAAGCGCGGTTGCAAGCCGCCCAGCCAAGGCGATACGCTGGCATATCGTTTGACGGACGGTTGCGCACCGCCCGAAGGCGGAGGACACATGACCCCGATCGCTGGCGACGATATTCGCGCACTGGTCCGGCCCGGCCGCGTCCACCGCCGCGTCTATTCCGATGCCGCGATCTTCGAGCTCGAGCTTGAGCGGATTTTCGGCGCCGCCTGGATCTATGTCGGACACGAAAGCCAGATCAAGGCGCCGGGCGATTTCCTTGCCACCCGCATCGGCCGCAAGCCGCTCCTGCTGGTGCGCGACGCTGACGGAAAAATCCAGCTCATCCACAATCAGTGCGCGCACCGCGGCTCGATGGTGGTCGCGTCCGAGGGCGGACACACCGACGAATTCCGCTGCTGCTATCACGGCTGGACCTATCACCTCGACGGCAAGCTCAAGGCCGCGCCGCTGCTGCACGGCTATCCGTCGCACTTCGACCCGAAGGACCCGGAGATCGCGATGCGGCGGGTGCCGCGGGTCGCGAGCTACCGCGGCTTCATCTTCGGCAGCCTCGCGGAAGACGGGCCGAGCCTGACGGATTTCCTGGGCTACATGACCACGTCGCTCGACGACATGATCGACCGCGCGCCCGACGGCGAGCTCGAAGTCGCCGGCGGCATGTTCAAGCACACCTACAAGGCGAACTGGAAACTCTATCTCGAAAATCTGTGCGACGCCGCGCATCCGCTGTTCGTGCATCAGTCCTCGATCGACGCCGCGCAGGCGCAATCCGACGATGCCTATTCGGACGGCTCCGGCGAGATCGCGATCCGGCAGATGCGGCAGAACGGCGCGCCCTACAGCTTCTGGGAGGCCAAGGTCGGGATCTGGACCTATCCCAACGGCCACAGCTTCCTCGGCGACTATCACGACGACGCCAAGCTGGTGGCGGCGCTGAACGATCCGATCTACCGCGACTACGTCGCCGCGCTGGAGGCGAAGAAGGGGAAGGCGGAGACCAAGCGGATTCTCGACACCCGGCGCTGGAACAGCAACGTCTATCCCAACCTGTCGTTCATGAGCCAGTTCCAGCAGTTGCGCGTGGTGCATCCGATCTCGGTCAACGAGACGGTGGTGTACACCTATGCGTTCCGCCTCAAGGGCGCGCCCGAACAGATGTTCCGGAATGCGATCAGCTTCGCCAATATCGTCAACGGCACCGGCTCGCTGGTGCTCACCGACGATCTGGAAATCTACACGCGCATTGCGTTCGGCCTCGCGAGCGCGGGCTCGGATTGGCTCGAGATCGGGCGCGGCTACGAGGGCGATCTGCCCGACGAGCACAACGGCCGGCGCGGCAAGAACTCGACCAGCGAGGTCTACATCCGCAACATGATGGACGCCTGGCTGGCGCTGATGACCGACGACAAGCCGCGCACCGAACGCCGGTTCGGCGGATCGATGGTGCAGGCGGCGGAGATCGTGCCGTGACGCCGCTGGCGGTGGCATCCGCCCAAGCCGATGCCCGCGCCGCGGGGCTGAGTGTCGCCGAATGCGAGCAATTCCTGATCCACGAGGCGCGGCTGCTCGACGAGGCGCGTTTCGACGAGTGGCTCGCCCTGTTCACCGAGGACGCCTGGTACTGGGTGCCGTCGCAGCCCAATCAGGACAATCCGCGCGACACGATCTCGCTGATCTATGACGACCGGCGGCTGCTCGAAACGCGCGTGCGCCGGCTGGCGAGCCCGCGCATCTATTCGCAGGAGCCGCGCTCGCGCACCAGCCGCATGATCGGCAACGTGACGATGGAAGAAGCAGAAGCGGGCGGCCGCGCCTGCACCGTCCGGTCGAAATTCCAGATCCTGGAATACCGCCGCGAGGAGCAGCGGACGTTCGGCGGCACCGCGTTTCACCGGCTGGTCGTTGCCGCGAATGGCATTCGAATTGCTTGGAAGCGGGTCGATCTGGTCAATTGCGATGCGCCGCACGAGGGATTGGTGGTGCCGTTCTGACCGTCGGATAACCTGTCGCTCGATCCTGAAGGAGAGAACCGTCATGCGTGCTCATGTTGTTTCGTCCATCGGCAGGATCGTCACGTGCACGGCGATCTGCGCGCTCGTCGGTTTCACCGCGACCCCGGCGCGCGATGCGAGCGCCGCCGAAGCGGTGACGTATCTGTTCCCGGCGCCGCCGAGCCTGCCGGCGTTCGGACCGATCCAATTGGCCAAGGGCAAGGGCTATTTCAGCGAAGCCGGGCTCGACGTGAGCTACGCGGTCGGCCGCGGCGGGGTCGACGTCGCCAAGCAGGTGGGCGCAGGCAATGCGCCGATCGGCGGCATCGTCGGCGACGGCCCGATCATCGCGCGTTCCAACGGGGTGCCGATCAAGATCGTCGCGATGTTCGGCGGCAAGGGCTTCATGCAGCTGGTCGCGCGCGAGGATTCCGGCATCGCCAAGCCGAGCGACCTCAAGGGCAAGACCATCTCGGTGATGTCGTTCCAGGACACCACCTTCTATGCGCTGCTGGGACTGCTGGCGAGCGCAGGCCTGAAGCCGGATGACGTGAACATCCAGTCGGCCGGCCCGGCCGGCGTGTGGGAATTCCTTGCCACCGGCAAGTCGCAAGCGATGGCCGGCGTGCCCGACTGGATCCCGCCGGTGCAGGCCGCCGGCACCAAGGTGAAGGTGATCCCGACCGACGAGTTCTTCCCGCACATGGCGCAGGGGATCGGCGTGTCCGATCAGGTCATCAAGGAGAAGCCTGAACTGGTGCGCAAGTTCGTCAAGGCGGCGCTGCGCGGCATGAAGGACATGATGGACGACCCGGACAAGGCGGCGGCCGACTTCGTCAAGTTCGTTCCGGAGTGGCAAGGCAAGGAAGGCGCCATCAAGGCGACGTTCAATTACTACGTCACGCTGGTGTATCCCGGCCAGCGGCAGTTGGGTGAGGTCAACGCGGAGCGGCTGGGCAAGCTGCAGGACTTCTATCTGGAGAAGGGAATCATCCAGAAAAAGCTCCCCGTGGATGAGCTCTACACCAACGACTTCATCAAGTAGGCGACTGAGGAATTCGGGGAGTCCGATCACATGTTCCTGCGCAACGGCTGGTATGCGGCGATCTGGTCGAACGATCTGAAGGACGTTCCGGTCGGCCGCATCTTTCTCAACGACAAGGTCGTGCTGTTCCGCAACGCCTCCGGCCAGGTCGCGGCGCTGGAGGACTGCTGCTGCCATCGCGCGGCGCCGCTGTCGAAGGGGGAGGTGGCCGGCGAATATCTCATGTGCGGCTACCACGGCCTGAAGTTCGACATCCACGGCGCCTGCGTCGAGGTGCCGGGGCAGGCCACCGTCCCGCGCAACGCCAAGGTGAAGAGCTACCCGGTGCGCGAGAAGCAAGGGGTGGTCTGGATCTGGATGGGCGACGCCGCGAAAGCCGACGAGAGCAAGGTCCCGGACCTCTACTGGCTCGACGATCCGAAATGGACGGCGACGCCGGGCTACATCCACGTCAAGTCGAACTACCAGTTCCTGATCGACAACCTGCTCGATCTCACCCACGTCGCGCACGTCCACAAGAAGACCATCGCGGGCGATCCGCGCGAGGCGACGACGCCGACCAAGACCGAGCGGCTGCCCGACGGCGTCAAGGTCGGGCGCTGGATGATCGATTTCGTGCCGCCGCCGTTGTTCGCCAAGGCCGGCAACTTCACCAGCAATGTCGACCGCTGGCAGTTCGTGACCTGGAAGCCGCCGGCGACCGTCTATCTCGACGTCGGCTGCGCCAAGGCGGGGACCGGCGCGCCGCAGGGCGACCGCAGCCAGGGCATCTCGATCTGGTCGAGCCACCTGGTCACGCCCGAGACCGAGAATACCACGCACTACATGTTCTGCTTCGCGCGCGACTTCCGGGTCGGCGATCCGGAGATGTCGCGGATGCTCTACGAGGGATCGAAGGCGACCTTCCTGGAAGACGCCGAGATGCTGGAGGCGGTGCAACAGAACCGCACCGGCGGCTCGCTCGAGGGGCTGATCGACATCACCGGCGACGCCGCGCAACTGCAGGCGCGGCGCATGCTCGACCAGATGATCAAGGCCGAGGCGGGGGTGTGAGGGCTACCTCTCACCGCAAGCGGGGAGAGGTAGCACGCCGCCTTCGCCGCGCGTGTGCGCCCAGCCTCAAGCCGCCTGCCGCCGGGCGTCCTGCCGCAACAGCTCCATCAGCTTGCGGGTCGAGGGCAGGCTCTCCAGCCCGTTGACCGCGGCGATCACCTCTTCGATGCGCGACGCCGACAGCCGGCTCTTGGCGTAGGTGCGGAACTTGTCCTCGACCTGCGCGCGTGACAGCGGGTTCTCGTACGAGCCGCGCGGGTGCACGCAGCGCGCACTGTACTTCTTGCCGTCCGCCATCTCGATCTCGACGGTCGCCTGCGAGCCCGTCAGCGACGGATCGGGCTTCATCTCGATCTTCTGCTCGGCGGTGCGCCGCACCTTCGGATCGTCGTAGCGCGCCGGCTCGAATTGCGCGAGCGTCAGCGCGCGATCGTGCAGGCTCACGGCGGCCGCGTAGTGCGCGGAGATCAGCGCTTCGAACTTGCCCTTGTACTTCTGCAGCTTGCCGTGCATGTCGAAGCAGGTCTGCGTGAGGCCGATGCGCATGACCTTGACCTTGTCGGGGTCGATGTCGTGCTTGTCGATGATGTCGAACAGCGCGGTGTTCATGCCCTGCGTCTGCGACGCAGACGGCCATTGCCGCAGCGCAATCTGCTCGAGCTCCCAGCGCTTGCCGAGATCGCCGGTCGCGAGCTCGGGCTTGCCGCCGTTGCTGTAGGCGTTGTAGAAGCCGCCGTCCTTGGCGGTCAGGAATTCCTTGGTGGCGACGAATTTCTGCTCCGCCAAGAGCGCCGCCATCAGGCCGGACAGCGCGCCGCGGCACTGGTGCCACTTCACGGTCGGCGTGCCCCAGGCGGCAAACGTGCCGGCCGACTGGCTGCCAGCGAGCCCGAATGCGCGCGCCATGGTGTCGGCGTCGAAGCCGCGCAGGCTGCCGACGGCCGCCGCCGCGCCGAACGGGCCGAGCGTGCCCGGACCGTGCCAGCCGCGGGCGCGGAACGCCGGGTAGTCGGAGCCGATGCCGACCCGCGTGGTGATCTCGCAGCCGGCCGCAATTGCCACCAGCAGGTCGCGTCCGGATTTCTGGTCGCGCTCGGCGATCGCGAGCGCCGGCGGCATCACCTCCGGCGTCACGTGCGTGAGCGTGGCGCGATGCACGTCGCACATCGTCACCGCGGTGACGAGATAGCCGTTGAGCAGCGTCGCGCCGGCGAGCGAGAGGTGGTCGCCGCCGATCACGCTCGCTTCGTTCGACTGCGCCAGCGCCGACGCCAGCGCGGCGATCTGGTGGGTTTCCTCGCCCTGATGGCCCGGAATCGCGCAGGCGAGCGTATCGAGCAGCAGGTTCTTGCAGTGGTCGCGAACCTTGACCGGCAGATCGTCATAGCGCAGCGCGGAGGCGAATTGCGCCAGTCGTTGGGTCGTCTCTTCCGCCATTGTCAGCTCCCTGCGTGTCATTTGCGCCGCGGCGCGTGTCGTCAGCCGGGACTATATCCTCGGCCCTGCCGTCACTTCCAGAGGAATACCATCGAGATCGCCGGCACGTAGGTGATGACCATCAAGGTCGCGAAATTGATCACCAGGAACGGCAGCACGCCGCGATAGATGTTGCCGAGCGGCGTCTGGAACACCGCCTGCGATGCGAACAGGTTGAGCCCGAACGGCGGCGTGTACATGCCGATGCTCAGGTTGACCGCCATGATGATCCCGAAGTGGACCGGATCGACGCCGACCGCCTGCACAACCGGCAGCAGCAGGGGAGTGAGGATCAGGATTGCCGCCGGCGGCTCGAGGAAGCTGCCCATGATCAGGAGCAGCACGTTGATTGCGAGAAGCAGCGCCCAGGGCGGCATCTGCAAGGCGTTGATCTCGGCGATCATCGTCTGCGGAATGCCGCTGGTCGTCAGCAGCCAGGAATAGAGCCCGGCCGCGGTGACGATCATCAGAATCTGGGAAATCAGGAAGATCGAGCTTTGAATGATGCTCCAGAGTTCGCGCAGCCCGACCTCGCGGTGCACCACCATGGTCACGAAGAGCGAGTAGACGACCGCCACGCCGGCCGCCTCGGTCGGCGTGAAGACGCCGCCATAGATGCCGCCGAGGATCACCACGATGGTGCTGATCGACCAGCTCGCCTCCTTGGTCGAGGTCCAGATCGCGCTCCAGCGCGCCTTCGCGGTGAGCGGCACCCGTTTGACGTGGGCGTAGAGGATCACATAGAGCGCGTCGACGAAGCCGATCAGCAGGCTCGGCAGGATGCCGGCGGTGAACAGCGCCACGGCCGATTGCTGCGCCGACAGCGAGTAGAGGATCATGGCGATCGAGGGCGGGATCACGACCGCGATCGCGCCTGACGACGCGATCAGGCCGAGCGAGAAGCGGTCGTTGTAGCCGCTCTCGCGCAGCGACGGATAGAGCATGCGGCCGACGGCGACCACGGTGCCGACGGCGGTGTGCGCCATTGCGCCGAACACTTCCGAGGCAGCGACCGTCGTCACCGCGAGCGAGCCGCGCACGCCGCCGACGAGAGATACCACCCAGACGACCACTCGCCGTGCGATCCCGCCCTGCGCCATGATCTCGCCGGCGAACACGAAGAACGGCACGGCCAGCAGCGGCAGGTTGTCGAGGCCGCCGAACAGGTAGGTCTGGATCGCTTCGGTGGGCACGTCGGCCACGAACACCGCGGCCACCAGGCACGTGACCAGCAGCACGAGGAAGATCGGCAGCCCGAGAATCAGGAGGATCGCGGGAAGAACGAAATACACGAAGGCTGCTAGCATCGATGTTTCGTCCCGCGGGTCATCGGTGCGTGCCCATCAATGGCCGGAACTTCCGGGCGCGGGATCCTTGGCGCCGGTCAAGAGCCGGACCGCAACCAGGAGCGCCATGATCGAGAGCCCGATCGGCACCATGGCCTGGGGAATGACCATCGGGACATCGGCGGACTGGCTGCGCTGGTCGAATTCCCAGAGATTCCGGATCACCGGCCACGCAAATATGGAAATCAGCACCGCGACTGCGATCAGAACGAGTTCCGACATCAGCGCAAGCGCCCGTTCGATCGGCTTCGGCATCATCCGGACGATCACGTCCATGCGCAGCTGCCGGCCGGACCAGGCGACGACGCCGTTGCCGAGAAAGACGCAGGCGACCATCAGATACAGCATCACCTCTTCGGCCCAGAAGATCGATGCGCTGAAGAAGTAGCGCGCCACGACATTCGAGAAATTGAGGAGCACGCTGGCGATGAGGAGGAGACCGGCGAGGACGCGCAGAGTGGCAAGCAGCGCCCGCACGCCCCGCAGAATGGTGTCTGTCATCGGGCAACCTGTATCGAGGCCGTATCAACGATCAGCGCCAGGAGGGATCCTGGCGCTTCCCGATCAATGCATGTCCGGACGCAAAGCGGTTACTTGTTGCGGGCGGCCGATTCGAACAGCGCCTTCACCGTCTGGTTCAGCGCCGGCTTGTTCTTCGATAGGTCCTCGCCGATGGTGGAGACCTTGGCGATCATGGCCTTGAATTCGTCGGGCGGCAGTTCCGAGATGATCCCGCCGTTGTCGGTATAGACCTTGGTCTGGGCCGCGAAGAACTCCTTCACCCAAGGCGTGATCTCGGCGGTGATCTTGGCGCCGCTGTCGGCGACGACCTTCTGCAGGTCGGGCGGCAGCGTGTCGAGCCACCGCTTGCTCATGATCGTGAGCGAGTTCACGTAGGGCTGGTCGGTTTGGATGACGTACTTGCCGACGTCGTAATAGCGCATCGTCGAATAGATCGTCATCGTCGTCAGGGTCGCGTCGATCGTGCCCTGTTGCAGGCCGGGCAGCACGTCGGCGAGCGTCATCGCGATCGGGTTGCCGCCCATGCGGCGGATCAATTCAAGCTGGAACGGCGAGGCAAGAACCCGCGTTTTCATGCCGGCGAAGTCGGCCAGCTTGGTGATCTGCTTCTTGGACAGGATCGAAGACGGTCCGATCGGCGCAAAGCCAATGCCGACCACCCCCTTGGGCACGCCCAGCCCATAGATCATCTTCTGGATCGGCGGGTCCTGCATCACCTTCATGACCTGATCGACGCTCGAAAACAGGCCGGGCGCGCTCGGCCCTTCGAAGCGCTCGTCGACGCCCACCAGAAACTCGGGCGGGCCCATCCAGGCCTGGATCGAGCCGAACTGCACGCCTTCGATCTGGCGCGGGATCGAGCCGAGCTGGCTCGCGGGATAGATCTCGGCCTTGATGCGGCCACCGGAGTCCTTCTCGACCAGCGCCGCGAAGCGCCTGAACCATTCGTGCTGCGTGTCGTTGATGGTGGCGGTCGACAGCTTCATCACGAAGGTCTTGTCGGCCTGCGCGTAGGCCGCCGAAGCGAGGAGCGATCCGGCCAGACCGCCGGCAAGGACAGCGCCTATGGTTGTGAGCAGGACGTTTTTTCGTGTAGGCATGTTTCGCTCCCTCGTGCGGCCAAATTGCCCGGAAAAGATGGCATAGGGTCGGGGGACTGACCAGACCCAATTGGTGGACGGCTGGCGGCATAACCGCACGGGATGGCGCGGCTATTTCGACGGCGTGCCGGGCGCGTCGTAACTCGCGAGCAGGTTGTCGACCGTGCTTGTCCAATCCCTCCAAGGCCCGGTGAAATAGCTGTAGCTGTTCATGACGAAGCCCGGCCCGGCGTAGAACTTCTCATACTGCATGTGGCGGCCGGCGAAGTCCGAGCCGAGCAGGTCCCAGGCGAGCTTGGTGAGCTTCATGCGGTCCTTGGCGGATTGGCCCGGCACCGACCAGTAGGTCTCGAATTTCTCGAGCAGCGCCGGGTCATTCAGCACCGACGCATCGGCGGGCATCTGGAACACGCCGGCGCCCATCAGTTCGCGCACCGTGTCGCAGATGTCGGCGTGGTTGCTGGTGCACCAGTGCAGGGCGCCGTAGACGTAGCGGCGGTTGGGGGTGTGAAAGCCCGGTACCTGCGCTTCGCCGGCATTGATCTGGCCCATGACCAGGCCCTCGAGCGTCGCCTGCATGGCGGCGAGCCGCCCGAGCGTGAACTGCACGGCCGGTACGTTGCGGACGTTGTTCATGTCGGCGAGCTTGCTGGCGAGACCCAAGATGAGATTGAGCTTCTCCAGAAAGCGCACATTGGCCTGATGGTTGGCCATCGCGTGACCCGGGCGTGCGCATGTAGATCGCGCGCGACATCTCGGTGTTGTCGTGACAGAACACCCGCTCCCACGGCACATGCACGTTCTCGAACAGCACCGCGCTGTCGGTCTCGTCGAAGCGCGTGGCGAGCGGGTTGTCGAACTCGCTCACCGCGTAGCGCTCGTAGGGCTTGCGCGCCCAGAGGCTGACGCCCGGCGCGTTGAGCGGCACCACGCAGGTGATCGCCTCCTTCTCCTGTCCGGGCGCGACCGGCTGCAGATTGCCGCACCAGGTCTCGTGGCAGAACAGCGACGCGGTGCCGAGCATCTTCAGGCCGTTGATGGTGACGCCGCGGTCGTCCTCGCCGACCACGCGCAGGGTCGGCGTGCGTTGCGGCGCGTCCGCCGGAGCGGCGCGCCAGCCTTGCGGATTGGTCACGGTGTGCGAGCAGAAGATGTCGTTGGCCCGCATGTGGCGGTAGTAGCGCTTGATGTTGTCGCCGAAGCCCTGGCGGATGCGATCGAACATCGCCGGATCCATGACCAGGCCGCTCACGTAGCTCGGAAAGTTGTCGGGGCCGCGCCCGAGCAGGCCGTAGGTCCACGACGCGATGCGGCGATGGGTTTCGTAGCGGCGGACGAGGTCCTCGCGCGTCTTCGGCAACAGGAAGTAGGTGGAGAAGGTGTCGCCGTCCTCCTCGAAGGTCATCACGTCGCGGTTCTCGCTGGCGCGCTTGCGGTCGTAGATCATGGCAAAGGAGTGCGCGGCATTGCGGAACGCCGGGTGCGCCGTCACGTCTTCGACCAGCTCGCTGCCGATGTAGACGCGGCGGCCGTCGCGGATACTTTCGAGGTACTCGCTGCCGGTCATCAGCATGTCAGGCGATTTCCTTGCGCGGCGGCGCAATCGCCTCCGCGGCGGCTTTTTCCGCGCCGTCGGAATAGATCGGGCTCGCGTAGTATTGCGCCAGCGCGAAGCGCACCAGCACGCCGATGGCGGCGGCCAGCGGCACCGCGATCAGCAGGCCGACGAAGCCGAACAGATAGCCGAACGCGAACAGCGCGAACATCAGCCAGACCGGATTGAGGTTCACGCGCCGGCCGACCAAATACGGCGAGAGCACATAGTCGGCGAGCGACTGGCCGGCGAAGAAGATCGCCGGGACGAGCAGGATCGGGGTCCAGTTCGGCCAGAACTGCGCGATCGCCACGCAGGTCGAGACGACAAGCCCGGTGAGCGACCCGAGATAGGGCACGAAGCTGATCAGCCCGGCGGCAAAGCCGATCAGGATGCCGTGCTTGAGGCCGATCAGCCACAGCGCGAGCGCGTAGAAGACGCCGAGGATCAGGCACAGCGCGGCCTGGCCGCGCACGAACCCGCCGATGGTGTCGTCGATGTCGCGCGCCAGCGCCCGCACGGTCGCCCGCCGCGCCGGCGGTACCCAGTTGTCGATGACGGCGATCATCCGCTTCCAGTCGTAGACCAGATAGCAGGCGACGATCGGCGTGACGATCGCGAGCGAGAACACCGAGAGCAGCGCCTGGCCGCCCGACCACACCGAGCGCAGGAAGGTGCTGAACCAGCCGGCCGCCAGCGTGGTCAGTTCGCCGATCGATTGTTGCGCGCTGCCGAACCCTTCGCCGATCAGCTTGCTCAGCCAGGGATGTTTTGGATCGGTCGCGAGGTCCTGGATCTGCTTCATGTAGAGCGGAACATTCTCGACGAAGTAGCCGAGTTCGCGCACGATGATCGGCGCGGTCAGCGCGATGATGGCGACGACGCTGACGATGAACAGGATGACGATGGTGAGCGTGGCCAGCAGCCGGTTCATGCCGAGCCGTTCGAGGCGGGTGGCCAGGGGGTCAAGCAGATAGGCCAGCACCATGCCGGCTACGAACGGCAGCAGCACCTCGCGCAGCAGCACGACCACGGCGATGGTCGCCGCGAGCATCGCGATCCAGAACGTGATGGGCCGAGCCAAGGTCATCGGCCCGCAGTGTGAGGGGAATGGCGAAGGCGAGTCAAAGCCGAAAAGGGGCTACAGGCGGACCGGCGACGCTGCGCGTGAGGGGGACGTGGCGTTGAGCGCGGCGATCGCCCGGTCGAGCGCCTCGTTGCCCTCGTCGGCGAGCGCGGCCTTGATCAGCCGGTCGAGCGCGGCGGCAGCGTCCGGCTCTTGCCGCAGCCGGGGCAGGAGGGCGGCGAGCCGGTCGAACTTCGCTCTCCCGCGCTCGTGGGTGTCGCCGTAGCCTTTGACGAGACCGCGCATGCGCGCGACCTCGACCGCAAGCGCGTAGTCGCTGCGGGCAGTGTCCGCCACGAGGCCGAGCCATTGCGCGAGCGCGGCCTGCTCGGCGCCGAAACGCAGCGAGCGGCGCCGGAAGCGCTTGAGCCGTGACAGGAGATAGAGAAGCGAAAAGCCGGAAATCGACGTGGTCTTGATGACGCGCCCCTTGCGGGTGAAGCGATCCACCAGCGCGCGCGCCCAGCGGGTGCGCATCAGCCAGCCGCCGAGGGCCGCGGGCAGCGTGTCGGCGATCTCCTGGGTGCGGGGATGGAAGAATTCGGCGATCTCCAGGATCTGGCCGTCGCCGGCCTGCGCCTCCTCGCGCACCCGGGCAAAGCGGCTCGCCCGGATCTTCAATTCCGCCACCCGGATCGTGTCCTCGTAGGCCATGCCGAGCGCAAGCTGGCGGGCGGTCTCGTCGATGAGCCGGGCGGCGCCGTCGCCGTGCCGTTGCGCGACATCGCGAATGGGTTTCAGCCGCGCGATGTAGTCGCGGGCATAGGCGGCGTCCTGGTAGTCGTTCAGCCGCTCGATGCCGGCCAGAAGGATCGGCAGCACGGCCGGCGGATAGTCGCGCTCCAACTCGCGCGTCAATTCGCCGAGCGCGGACGAGAGCGGCCTGCCGCCGGCGTCCGGGACGAAGGAGGGCGCAACGCCCGTCTGCGCGGCCTCGTAGCCCGCGCCGAAGGCCATCAGGCTCGCCTTGACGCCGACCTGCCCGCGCCGGATCGCGGCCTCGAACGCGCTGCGCTGGAACGGCAGCGCGTCCGAACCCGCGAGCGCGCCGAACAGCACGGCGCTGAGCACGCTGCCGGTCGCATCGGCGATCGCCGCCATGTCGAACGCGATGAGGTTTTGGGCGGCGTCCCGGCAGGCTGCGAGCAGCGCCGCTGCGTCGGCGCGGCCGTCGGCGAGCGCGATCTTTTCGGTCATCGCGAACACGCGGTGGGTCGAGGCGATGAGGCGCGTCCGGTCCGGCGTGACAAAGCCGCGCTCGACCGCGCGCGCCGCCTCCATCAGTTCGGACGCGAGCACGACATCGACATCGCCCGGCATCGGCAAGAGCGACAGCACCGGCGCGCGGCCGGCGGCCTGTGCGGCGGCCGCGGGGAACAGTTCGACGTAATAGATGGTCGCGCCGGTGCGCTGCGCGACGCCGGGGATGGACGTCGTCTGCGCCAGGTAGCCGCCGTGCTGCGCCAGATCGACGATCCAGTCGGCGAGCACGCCGCCGCCCTCGCCGCCGAGCGCGAGGATGGCGATGGTGATCGGGCGGGGTTTGGCGACGGCGGCGTCCATCGCGGTTCAGGCTGCCGCGAGCCGGCGGTCGATGCGCCGCTGCAGCCAGCCGATCACGGCGCCGCGCAGGCTGGCCTTGAAGCGGTCCCAGCCGCTCGGATTGCTGACGATCGAGGCGCGATAGAACGACGGGCACAGCACCGCCGCGTGCGCGACCTCGCCGCACAGGCCGCAGCCGACGCAGGAGTTGATCACCTTGGTGACCGGCTCGCGCCGCAGCGGGTCCGGGTTGGGGGCGAGCGTCAGCGACGGGCAGCCGGACAGCCGGATGCAGGAATGGTCGCCGGTGCAGGTGTCGGGATCGACGCCAAAACGTTCGCGGACCACGCGTTCGCCGCCTTCCAGACGTTTGCGCACGAGCGGCCGCTCGCGCCGCTGCTTGTTCAGCATGCATTCGGACTGCGCGATGATGACTTTCGGTCCCTTCGCCGCAGTGGTGAGCGCCTCCTTCAGCGTGTCGCGCATCTTGGCGATGTCGTAGGTGCGCGTCAGCGTCCGTACCCAGTCGACGCCGACGCCGCGCACCGCCTTCTCGATCGGATTCTTGGTCGAGCGCTGCGTGTTGTCGGCGGCCGAGGACAGTACGTCCTGGCCGCCGGTCGCCGCCGCATAGCCGTTGTCCACGACGATGAGGACGTTGTCGCTCTTGTTGAACACCGCGTTGCCGACGCTCGAATTGAGCCCGTTGTGCCAGAAGCCGCCGTCGCCGATCAGCGCGATCGCGCGCCTGCCTGCCGGTGCGTTGAAAGCGGCCGCGCCGGCGCCGCCGAGGCCGTAGCCCATGGTCGAGGCGCCGATGTTGAACGGCGGCAGCACCGAGAACAGGTGGCAGCCGATGTCGCAGCTCACGTGGTGGGGGCCGAGCTCGCGCTCGACCAGTTTCATGGCGGCGAAGATCGGCCGCTCCGGGCAGCCGGTGCAGAATGACGGCGGACGGCCGTGCACCTTGCCGGCGATGGCGGTCTTGGCGGTCGCGAGGCGGGACGCGGTTTCGGCCGCCGGCCGCGCCTCTTCCAGCAGGTCGGGCCGGTAGGCGGCGATGAATTTGGCGATGCCGTCCTTCACCACGCCGCCGGTGTATTCGCCCGCCATCGGCAGCATGCCCTTGCCCTCGATGCGGGTCTGGATGTCGGCGCGGCGCAGGATGGTGTTGATGCCCTGTTCGATGAATTCGGGCTGGCCCTCCTCGATCACGAGGATCGCGCGCTTGCCGGCGCAGAAGCGCGCGAACTCGGCGTCGATCAGCGGATAGGTGACGTTGAGCACATAGAGCGGGATGCGGCTGTCGCCGAACACGTCGGCGAGGCCGAGGTTCTCCAGCGCGCGCAGCGCGGTGTTGTACATGCCGCCCTGCATGACGATGCCGATGTCGTCAGCGTCGCCGTCGAAGAATTCGTTGAGCTTGTGCTCCTGGATGAAGCGCACCGCCGCCGGCCAGCGCTTCTCGATCTTTTCCTTCTCGTGCAGGTAGCTCGCGGGCGGCAGCACGACGCGGTTGGTGTCGCGCCGCGGGTTCTCCAGCGCATCCTGGAGCGTGAAGCTCGGCCGCACGTTGTCGCTCGTCGGAAAGCTGCCGTAGACGTGGCAGGCGCGGATGCGCAGCTCCAGCATCACCGGCGTGTTCGAGGCTTCCGACAGCTCGAAGCCGTTCTCGACCGCATTCACGATCGAGGGCAGGTTCGGCCGCGGATCGAGGAGCCAGATCTGCGACTTCATCGCGAAGGCGTGGCTGCGCTCCTGCATGATCGAGGAGCCTTCGCCGTAGTCCTCGCCGACGATGATGAGCGCGCCGCCGGTCACCCCCGCCGAGGCGAGGTTGGCGAGCGCGTCGGACGCGACATTGACGCCGACCGCGCCCTTGAACGTGGTCGCGCCGCGCAGCGGATAGTTGACCGA
This sequence comes from uncultured Alphaproteobacteria bacterium, assembly GCA_963749815.1. Taxonomy (GTDB): domain Bacteria; phylum Pseudomonadota; class Alphaproteobacteria; order Rhizobiales; family Xanthobacteraceae; genus VAZQ01. Next base: position 66,607 of record CAVVON010000030.1, read on the forward strand.
CGCCGCGAGCGTCGCGGCGGCGGCGGCCTCGTTGGCGCTGGCCTCGAAGCGCACGCCGAGCTCGGCGAGGATGTCGTTGGCGTCCGCCAGCACGTCGATCAGGTGCGAGATCGGCGCGCCCTGATAGCCCGAGACGTACGACACGCCCGATTGCAGCAGCGCCTTGGTGACGGCGAGGATGCCCTCGCCGCGGAACGTGCCGCCCGCGCCGAGCTTGAGCTTTTCGACCTCTTCCTTGAACGAGCGTTCCGCCATGTCGTCAGACCTCTTCGCGCCGCGATTGACTCGCCGCGCGGCAGCCCGATTATACGGGAAAAGCACCTGATGCCGACAGGCTCCCTGTTGGCCCGGATGGAGGGAAAATCATGCGTTTGACGCTGGTTGCGGGCCTTGCGGCGGTTGTTTTGACGGCGCCGGCCGCGGCTCAGGAAGTCACCTTGCGGGCGGTTTCGTCGTTTGCCGAGGGCACCGAGTTCTCCAAGAACTTCGAGCGTTTCGTCGAGAAGGTGAATGCCGACGGCAAGGGCGTGATCAAGATCAACTATATCGGCGGGCCGCGCGCGGTGCCGCCGTTCGAGGTCGGCAACGCCGTGCGCACCAAGGTGGTCGACATGGCGAACGTGACCGGTGCGTTCTACACCAACCTGATGCCGGAGGCCGACGGCTTCAAGCTCAACGGCAAGCCGATGAGCGAGCAGCGCGCCAACGGCACCTGGGAGTACATCAACCAGCTGCACAACCAGAAGCTCAATTCGCAGTATCTGGCGCGGCAGTTCCACAACGTGCCGTTCCACATCTATCTCAACAAGAAGATCGACAAGATCGATTTCACCGGCCTGAAGATCCGCGTCACGCCGGTCTACAAGGATATCGTCGAGGCGCTGGGCGGCACCTCGATCACGACGCCGCCCGGCGAGGTCTATACCGCGCTCGAGCGTGGCGTCGCCGACGGCTACGGCTGGCCGGTGACCGGCATCTTCGATCTCGGCTGGGAGAAGGTGACCAAGTTCCGCATGGAGCCGGCGTTCTACAGCGTCGAGGTCAACGTGCTGGTCAACCTCGATACCTGGAAGAGCCTGACCGACGCGCAGCGCAAGGTGCTCAACGACGCGGCGCTGTGGCTCGAAGGGCTCGACGCCGAGAAGGTCGCGGTCATCAAGGCCGAGCGCGAGCGGCAGGAGAAGGCCGGCATCCAGGCGCTCGATTTCGGGCCGGCGGCGTCGAAGGCGTTCCTCGACAAGGCCTATGACGTGGCATGGCAGTCGGTGATCAAGAAGGCGCCGGAGACCGGGTCGAAGCTGCGGCAGCTGGCGGGGAATTGAGTTTCCGCGGGCCATGCACTCGGTCGCACCCTCCCCTGGAGGGGAGGGTCGCCGAGCGAAGCGAGGCGGGGTGGGGTGATTTCTTCGAGCCGTAAGGTTCACCCCACCCCGGCGCGCATCTTCGCTACGCTCCGATGCTCGCCGACCCTCCCCCTCAGGGGAGGGTGAAGCGTGTGGCGCGGAGCACTGGCCTCACTCGTGATGAAAACCGTGGATCGCCTATCGACTCTCTTCGGCCGCCTGCTCGACGTGCTCGCCAAGCTGGCGGCGCTGATCCTGCTGGCCATGGTGGTCGTGGTGACGGCCGACATCCTGCTGCGCAATCTCGCCGGTAGCAGCATCTCGTGGGCGAACGAGGTCACCGAATACGCGCTCTATCTGATCACGCTGCTGACCGCCCCGTGGCTGCTGCGGCGCGGTCAGCATGTGCGGCTCGACATCATCCTTACGCTCGTGCCGCCGCGCGTCGCGTGGCTGATGGAAGCGGTGGGTGACGTTCTCGGCTTCGCGGTCTGCCTGGTGCTGGTGCGCTACGGCCTCGCCATGACCGCGGACAGCGCGCGGCTCGGCGCGATCACCATCAAGAATCTCGTCTTTCCCGAATGGTGGCTGCTGGCGCCGTTGCCGATTGCGTTCGTGCTGCTGGCCATCGAATTCGTGTTCCGCTTTCAGCGGCTGATCGCGGGCGAGCGGACGCGCCGCGTCGAAGCGACCTCCGTGAGCTGACGCCATGACCTGGATCGAGGGCAGCTTTCTTCTGTTCGGCGGGCTGGTCGCGGTGATGGGGCTCGGCCTGCCGGTGGCATTCGCTTTCCTCGTGCTCAATGTGATCGGGGCCTGGCTGTTTCTCGGTGGCGAACCGGGTCTTTCGCAGCTTGCGCGCAATGCGGTGCAGTCGATCACCAGCTTCGCGCTCACTCCCATTCCGTTCTTCGTGCTGATGGGCGAGGTGCTGTTCCACACCGGCATCGCGCTCCGGGCGATCGACGCATTCGCGCTCTTGATCCGCCGCGTGCCGGGCCGGCTGGCGGTGATCGCGATCGTCGCCGGCACGGTGTTCTCGGCGATCTCCGGCTCGACCATCGCCACCACCGCGCTGCTCGGCAGCTTGATGCTGCCGACCATGCTGCAGCGCGGCTACGACCCGCGCATGGCGATGGGGCCGATCATGGGCATCGGCGGCGTCGACATGCTGATCCCGCCGTCGGCGCTGACCGTGCTGCTCGGCAGCCTCGCCGGCATCTCGATCTCCGGGCTGCTGATCGGCGGCATCGTGCCGGGGCTGATCCTGAGCGTGATGTATGTAGGCTACATCGTGCTGCGCGCCACGCTCAATCCCGCACTGGCGCCGGAAGACCCGATCGCCGAGGCGGGTCCGCAGGGAGCGGCGCGCTGGGCGCCGTTCCTGCTCTACGTCTTGCCGCTGGTGCTGATTTTCGGGTTGGTGATCGGCGCGATGACGCGCGGCTGGGCGACGCCGACCGAGGCCGCCGCGCTCGGCGCCGCCGGTACGATCGTGTTCGCCGCCGCCTACCGCAGCCTTACGATCGACGGCCTGATGAAGGCGCTGATGGGCACCGTCGCGGTGTCGGGCATCATCCTGTTCATCATCGTGGGCGCGACGACCTTCTCGCAGGTGCTGAGCTTCTCCGGCGTCGTCAACGGCATGATCGGCCTCGTGACCGGGCTCGGCCTGTCGGTGAACACGCTCATCATCGTGATGCTGCTGATCCTGCTGTTTCTTGGGCTGCTTCGTCGATCAGGTCAGCATGATGCTGATCACGCTGCCGTTCTTCATGCCGCTGGTGCTGCAGCACAACGTCGATCCGATCTGGTTCGGCGTGCTGTTCCTGATCTGCATGCAGCTTGGACTGCTGACGCCGCCGTTCGGGCTGCTGCTGTTCACGATGAAGGGCGTGGCGCCGAAGACGATCACGATGCACGAAGTCTACATGGCGTCCATGCCGTATATCGCGATGAGCGTGCTGATGCTGGTCCTGATCTTCGTGCTGCCGAAGATCGCGACCTGGCTGCCGGCATTGTTGGGCGGATGACTACGCCACCACGGCCGTCGCCTCGATCTCGACCCGCGCCTTCGGCTCGAACAGTTCCTTGACGCCGACCACCGCCATGGCGGGGTAGTGCGCACCGAACGCCTCGCGATAGGCGCGGCCGATCTCCTTGCGGCTCTTGCGATACTCGTCCATGTCGACGACGTACCAGGTGAGCCGCACGATGTGCTCCGGCCCGGCGCCGCCTTCGGCGAGCACGGCGCGGATGTTGAGGAGCGCGAGCCGCACCTGCGCGGCGAAGCCGTCCGCGATATTCTCCATGGCGTCGCAGCCGATCATGCCGCCGGTGACGATGACGCGGCCCTTGGCGGTCATGCCGTTGGCGTAGCCGTGCGGCCGCGGCCAGCCCTGCGGCTGCAGCGTGCGCGGCAGTTCGTCGTCCTGATCGAGCAGCGGCTGGATGGCGTGCCTTGGTCGCGGTCATTGGCTGGTTCCCGGTTCAATCATGAGGCAAGCCGGTGGGCGGCGTTGTCGGACGCCATGCGGCGCAGTTCGAAGCGCTGGAGCTTGCCGGTCTGCGTGCGCGGCAGCGCGGTCACGTATTCGATCGCGCGCGGATATTTGTAGGGCGCGATCGTTTCCTTGACGTAGTCCTGCAGAAGCTTGGTGAGCGCGGGTTCCGGGCTGTGGCCCGGCCGCAGCACCACATAGGCTTTGACGATCTGGCCGCGGTCCTCGTCGGGCGCACCGACCACGCCGCATTCGGCGACCGCCGGGTGCATGAGCAGCGCCGACTCCACCTCCGGGCCGGCGATGTTGTAGCCGGCGGAGACGATCATGTCGTCGGAGCGCGCCTGGTACCAGAAGTAGCCGTCGGCATCCATCAGGTAGGTGTCGCCGGTGATGTTCCAGCCGCGCTCCACGTATTTCGCCTGGCGCCTGTCGGCGAGATAGCGGCATCCGGTCGGTCCGCGCACCGCGAGCCGGCCGATGGTGCCGGGCGGAACCTCGCGGCCGTCGTCGTCGACCACGCGCGCCTCGTAGCCGGGGACCGGGCGGCCGGTCGCGCCGGCGCGGATTTCATTTTCGGGCGAACCGATGAAGATGTGCAGCATCTCGGTCGCGCCGATGCCGTCGAGAATTTTTCGGCCGGTGGCGGCGAGCCAGGCGTCGAACGTCGCCTTCGGCAGCGCCTCGCCGGCGGAGACCGGCTTGCGCAGCGACGAGATGTCGTGTCCGCCGAGCTTGCCCAGCATCGCCCGGTAGGCGGTCGGCGCGGTGAAGCAGACGGTGGCGCCGAATTTCGCGATTGCCGCCAGGAGATCGTCGGGCGCGGCTCTTTCCAGCAGCACCGTCGACGCGCCGACGCGCAGCGGGAACAGCACCAGCCCGCCGAGCCCGAACGTGAAGGCGAGCGGCGGCGAGCCGATGAAGCGGTCGGACGGTTCCGGGCGCAGCACGTGGCGGCCGTAGCTGTCGCAGATCGCCAGCATGTCGCGATGGAAATGCATCGTGCCCTTGGGCTCGCCGGTGGTGCCGGAGGTGAAGCCGATCAGGCAGACGTCGTCGCTCGCGGTGTCGCAGGCGGCGAACCGGTCGTAGCCGGGTCTCTGCATCAGCGTTTCGAGCGAGTCCGGCTTGCCGCTGCCCCAGTAGACGATCTGCTTGAGCGCGGGCGCCTGCGCGCGCGACTTCTCCATCTCGTCGGCGAGGCGATGGTCGCAGAGCGCGAGGCGGATTTCGGCCTTCGTGAGCGGATAGGCGATCTCCTTGGCGCGCAGCAGCGGCATGGTCGCGACCACGACGCCGCCCGCCTTGATGACCGCGAAATAGGCCGCCACCATCGTCGGGTTGTTCGGCCCGCGCAGCAGCACGCGGTTGCCCGGTATGAGGCCGAGATCGCGCGTGAGCACGTTGGCGATGCGGTTCACGCGCTCGGCGAGTTGCGCATAGGTGAGCGTTTCGGTCGGCGAGATCAGGCAGGGCCGGTCGCCTTGCCCGCCGGTAACCCAGCGGTCGAGAAACTCGGTCACGCAATTGAGCCGGTCGGGATATTGCAGCTCCGGCAGGCTGAAGATGAAATCCGGCCACTCGCTCTGCGGAGGCAGATTGTCGCGCGCGAAGCTGTCGCGATGTGCCGACGGGATCATGGCTGTCGCTCCTCGAATGTGGTCATCGACGTCAACAACGACCCGGCATTCCACGCTTACTCCGCCGCGAGCGCCGGCTTGGCCGGCCTGTTCTTCAACAGCTCGCGGGCGATCACGATCTTCTGCACCTCGGTTGCGCCCTCGTAGATGCGCAGGGCGCGAATTTCCCGGTAGAGCTCCTCGACCTTGACGCCCTTGGTGACGCCGAGGCCGCCGTGCAGCTGCACGGCGCGGTCGATGACGCGCTGCGCCGCTTCGGTCGCCACCATCTTGGCCATCGCGGCCTCGCGGGTGACGCGGGCGGCGCCCTGATCCTTGGTCCAGGCGGCGCGGTAGACCAGCAGTGCGGAGGCGTCGACCTCGCTCGCGCTGTCGGCGATGGCGGCCTGCGTCATCTGCAGGTCGCCGAGCGGCGCGCCGAACAGCTTGCGGGTCGCGGCGTGCTCGATCGTCTCGTGCAGCGCGCGGCGCGCGAAGCCGAGCGCGGCGGCGCCGACGGTCGAGCGGAAGATGTCGAGCGTCGCCATCGCCACCTTGAAGCCGTCGCCCGGATTGCCGAGGCGGTTGGCGAGCGGCACGCGCACGCCGTCGAAGCTCAAGGTCGCGAGCGGATGCGGCGCGATCACCTCGATGCGCTCGGTGACGTTGAGGCCCGGCGTCGCGGCGTCGACCATGAAGGCCGAGAGGCCCTTGGCGCCGGCGCCTTCGCCGCTGCGCGCGAACACGACGTAATGATCGGCGATGCCGCCGTTCGAGATCCAGGTCTTTTCGCCGTCGATGCGGACGTGCGACGGCCCGTCCGGGCGTCGCGGTGGTGGCGAGCGCCGCCACGTCCGAGCCGGCCTCGTGCTCCGACAGCGCGAAGGCCGCGATCGCCTTGCCGTCGCGAACCGGCGGCAGGTAGCGCGCCTTCAGTTCGGGCGAGCCGAACAGCGAGATCGAGCCGGTGCCGAGCCCCTGCATGGCGAAGGAGAAGTCGGCGAGGCCGTCGCGGGCGGCCAGGATTTCGCGCGCGAGGCAGAGCGTGCGCACGTCGAGGTGCGGATAAAGCCCGCCGTATTCCGCCGGCACCGCGGCCTTGAGGAAGCCCGCGTCGCCCAGTGCCCTCACGCGCGCGCGGCAGGCGGCGTCGACGTCGTCGTGCGGCAGGCCGGGCAAGCGTCGCGTCCGCCCACTGCTCGAGCGACCGCGCGAAGCCGCGATGCGCCTCGTCGAAGAACGGCCAGCGCAGGGTCTCGTCGAGGTTCATCTCAGTTGCCCTCGAACACCGGTTTGCGCTTGGCCGCAAAGGCGTGGAACGCGCGCGCGAAATCCTCCGTCTCCATGCACAGCGCCTGCGCGACCGCCTCGGCTTCGATCGCGGTCTCGACCGACATCGCCCATTCCATCTCCAGCATGCGCTTGGTCATGGCGTTGGCGAAGGTCGGACCGGACGCGAGGTCCGCCGCGAGTTTCTGCGCTGCGTCGAGCACCGCGTCGGGCGCGGCGAGCCGGTTGAAGAAGCCGAAGCGCTCGGCTTCCTCGCCGCCGAGGACGCGGCCGGTATAGAGCAGCTCGGCGGCGCGGCCCTGGCCGACGATGCGCGGCAGGATCGCGCAGGCGCCCATGTCGCAGCCGGCCAGGCCGACGCGGTTGAACAGGAACGCCACCTTGGCGGCGGGCGTGCCGATGCGGATGTCGGAGGCCATCGCGATGATCGCGCCGGCGCCCGCGCAGACGCCGTCGATCGCCGCGACGATCGGCTGCGGGCAGGCGCGCATCGCCTTGACCACCTCGCCGGTCATGCGGGTGAAGTCGAGCAGCTCCGCGGTCTGCATCTTGACCAGCGGCTCGATGATCTCGAACACGTCGCCGCCGGAGCAGAAATTGCCGCCCGCGCCGGTGACGACGAAGGCCTTGACGCCCTTGTCCTTGGCGGCGGCGCGGAACAGGTCGACGATCTCGGCGTAGCTGTCGAAGGTCAGCGGGTTCTTCTTGTCCGGCCGGTCGAGCGTAATGGTCGCGACCTTGCCGTCGACCTCGAAGCGGATGTGGCGGCCGCGGTAGCCGGACAGCGGCAGCGTGACCGGGTTGGCGGCGCTCATCGCGGGGCTCCGTTGCCGATGGCCTTGCGCGCGGACGTCTTGGTCTTGGCGAGCGCCAGCATCAGCCGCTCGATGTCGTCGCCGGAGAGCTCGGCGAAAATCTCGCCGACCCAGTCGGCGTTGGCGTGCGCCATGGTGCGGAAGAACTTTCGGCCCGCGGCGGTCAAGCTCGACATATTGCACGCGGCGATCCTTGGGGGAGGGCCGGCGCTTGACCAGGCCTTGCTCCTCCAGGCGGTCGACCAGCCCGGTGATGTTGCCGTTCGTCACCATCATGCGCTGCGACAGTTCGCCGAGCGTCATGCCGTTCGGGGCGCGGTCGAGCTGCGCCAGCAGATCGAAGCGCGGCAGCGTGACGTCGAACTGCTCGCGCAGCCGCCGGCGCACCTCGCCCTCGATCAGCGTGGTGCAGGTGAGCATGCGCAGCCACAGCCGCAGCTCGGTCTTGTGGTCGTCCGGGCGCTCCGCGACCTTGGTCTCGGCATCGAGCGGGGTGGTGCGTTCGTCTCCATCACAGCTCGCCTCCCGCGATGGCGAGCGTCGTGCCGGTGACGGCAGCGGCATCGGCCGAGCAGAAATAGAGCACGGCGGCTGCGACCTCCTCGGGCCGCACCAATCGGCCCATCGGGCGATCCTTCAGCAGTCCCGCCAGCGCCTGCTCGCGGCTGCGGCCGGTCTTGGCGACGATGTTGTCGAGCGAGGTGCGGGTCATGTCGGTGTCGACATAGGTCGGGCAGACCGCGTTGACGGTGACGCCGTTCTTGACCGTCTCGAGCGCGAGCGAGCGCACCAGCCCGTTCAATGCATGCTTCGACGTGCTGTAGGCGCTGATATAGGCGCCGCCGCGCAGCCCGGCCGTGGACGAAACCGCGACGATGCGCCCGAAGCCGCGCGCGACCATGCCTTCCAGCACGCCGCGGATCGCGTGCACCACGCCGATCACGTTGATCTCGAACAGGCGGCGGAACATGTCCGGATCGGTGCGCATGAACGGCGCGCTCTCGGCGGCGCCCGCGTTCGCCACCAGGATGTCGATCGCGCCACGCGCCGCGGCAGCAGCCTTGATGCCGCTCTCGACCGCCTTGGTGTCGGTGACGTCGGCGACGAAGAAGCCGGCGGCGTGGCCTTGGGCCACGGCGTCCTTGAGGGCGGCTTCGCCGCGACCGGTTACCGTGACGGTGGCGCCCGCCGCCGACAGCGCTGCCGCAATGGCGCGGCCGATGCCGCGTCCGCCGCCGGTGACCAGAGCGTGCCGTCCCTGCAAGGCCATGAAATGCCTCTTGCCTGGAAAATACTTTAAGCCTAAAATTTCTAAGCTTCAAGTACCTCGATCCTCCAGGCGGAGGCGCGCATGAAGGTTCACGTCATCGGTGGGGGTCCGGCCGGCCTCTACTACGCGATCCTGATGAAGAAGGCCTGGCCGCAGACCCAGATCACGGTCTTCGAGCGCAACAAGCCCGACGACACCTTCGGCTTCGGGGTCGTGTTCTCCGACCAGACGCTCGACACCTTCGAGGCCTACGACCGCGAAAGCTATCGCGCCATCATCGGCCACTTTTCCTACTGGGACGATATCGAGATCCATTTCCGCGGCACGACGCACCGCGTCGGCGGCAACGGCTTCTGCGGCTGCTCGCGCTCGACGCTGCTGAAGATCCTCGGGCGGCGCGCCCGCTCGCTCGGCGTCCAGCTCAAGTACCAGTCCGACGTCTCGGCGAGCGCGCCCAATATCCGCGGCGCCGATCTCGTGGTGGCGGCCGACGGCGTCAACTCGCAGGTGCGCGAGATGTTCGCCGAGCAGTTCCGGCCGAGCATCGATCTGCGTCCGAACAAGTTCGTCTGGATGGGCTCGACCCGGCCGTTCGACGCCTTCACGTTCTTCTTCCGCGAGACCGAGCACGGCATCTTCATCGCGCACTGCTACCAGTACCAGCCCGGGCGCTCGACCTGGATCATCGAGTGCGACCCGCAGACCTTCGCGCGCGCCGGCCTCGACAAGCTCGATGAGGCGCAGTCGGCGAAGTTCGTCGAGACGCTGTTCGCCGAAGAGCTGCAAGGCCACCCGATCGTCACCAACCGGTCGATCTGGCGCAATTTCCCGGCCATCCGCTGCGAGCGCTGGGCGCACGACAACATCGTGCTGCTCGGCGACGCCAAGGCGACCGCGCATTTCTCGATCGGCTCCGGCACCAAGCTCGCCATGGAGGACGGCATCGCGCTCTACGAGGCGTTCCGCGCCGCCGGCGGCCGCGACGTGAAGAAGGCGCTCAAGCACTACGAAACACAGCGGCGCGAGGAGGTGGAGAAGACCCAGCACTCCGCCGACGTGTCGCTGGTCTGGTTCGAGCACGTCAACCGGTTCTGGAACATGGACCCGACGCGGTTCGCGTTCGGGCTGATGACGCGTTCCAAGGCGATCACCTACGACAATCTCGCGCTGCGCGCGCCGCAGTTCGTCAAGGACGCCGACAAGGTGGTGGCGCGCGAAGTGAAGGCGCAGGGCTTCGAGGTCGACACCGCAAAGCCGGTCGCGCCGATGTTCCAGCCGTTCCGGTTGCGCGACATGGTGCTGGAGAATCGCGCCGTCGTGTCGCCGATGTGCCAGTACTCGTCGGTCGACGGCATGCCGGCCGACTGGCATCTCGTGCATTACGGCTCGCGCGCGATCGGCGGCGCCGGGCTGATGTTCACCGAGATGACCGACGTGTCGAAGGACGCGCGCATCTCGCCCGGCTGCGCCGGCATGTACACCGACGCGCATGAGGCCGCCTGGAAGCGCATCGTCGATTTCGTGCACGCGCAGTCGAAGACCAAATTCTGCCTGCAGCTCGGCCATGCCGGCCGCAAGGGCGCGACCAGGCTGATGTGGGAGGGGATCGACGAGCCGCTGGAGCAGGGCGCCTGGCCGATCGTCTCGGCTTCGCCGCTGCCGTACTACCCGCACAGCGCGGTGCCGCGGGAGATGACGCGCGCCGACATGGAGCGCACGGTCGCCGACTATGTGCAGGCGGTCGAGCGCGCCGACCGCGCCGGCTTCGACATGGTCGAGCTGCACGCCGCGCACGGCTATCTGCTGGCGAGCTTCGTCTCGCCGCTGACCAACCGTCGCACCGACGAGTATGGCGGCTCGCTCGCCAACCGCATGCGCTTCCCGCTCGAGGTGTTCCGCGCCATGCGCAAGGCGTGGCCGGACGAGAAGCCGATGTCGGTGCGCATCTCGGCGACCGACTGGAAGGACGGCGGCGTCACCGGTGACGAGGCGGTCGAGATCGCGCGGCTGTTCGCCGAAGCCGGCTGCGACCTGATCGACGTGTCGACCGGGCAGACCGTGGCGGATGCCGAGCCGGTGTTCGGCCGCATGTTCCAGACGCCGTTCTCCGACCAGATCCGCAACGAGGCCGGGCTCGCCACCATGTGCGTCGGCGCCATCACCACGGCCGACCAGGTGAATACGATCATCGCCGCCGGCCGTGCCGATCTGGTGGCGCTCGCGCGCCCGCACCTGGTCGATCCGTATTTCACCCTGCGGGCGGCGGCCTGGTACGGCGCGCCTGCCGTTCACTGCCCGCCGCAGTATCTCGCCGGCAAGGATCAGATCTTCCGCAACAGCGTGCGCGAGCGCGAGGATTTGAAGGAGCTCAAGCTCAAGGCCAAGCCGAAGGGGCATGGCGATACGTGGAAGGAGGCGGCGGAGTAGCCGCCTATTGAGAAAGGTCTCAATCCGCCTCATGCTGAGGAGCGGCCGCAGGCCGCGTCTCGAAGCGCGAGGCGGTCACTCTCCGGCCGCCCGATCCTTCGAGACGGCGCTTCGCGCCTCCTCAGGATGAGGGCGGGCGATGACGGAATTTGGGGGAGTAACCCGATGCAAGAAGCGCTCAACCACGCCAAGCTCGCGATGCTGTTCCGCAAGGAATTCGAGCTGTGCAACGTCCGGAAGGGCGAGACCATCGTGCTGCTCAGCGATCTCGGCGCGCGGCGCGACTATGTCTCGGCGGCGTTCGCGGCGGCGGAGGATTTCGGCGCCGACGCCTACGAGATGTGCGTCAACGCCATGCCGTCGTGGACCAAGGTCGGGGTCGAGACGGTCGGGCGCTGCAAGGGCACGCTCGACGCCATCAAGGCCGCCGACATGCTGGTCTGCCTGCACATCCCGCTGTTCACGCGCTGGCTCAAGGATGCGCGCGACGCCGGCACCCGCGTGCTGATGATCATCGACGCGCCGGACGAGCTGGAGACGCTGATGTCTCCGCCCGGGCTCAAGGAAGCCGTGGTCTATGCCGGCGATCGCCTCAAGCGCGCCAAGACCATGCGCATCACCCGGCCGGGCGGCACCGACCTCACCGTCACGCTCGGCGAATATCCGACCATGATCCAGTACGGCTATGCCGAAAGCGCGGGCCGCTTCGATCATTGGGGCGCCGGCCACGTCCACACCTTCCCGAACGAAGGCACGGCCAACGGCACGGTGGTGTTCGCGCCCGGCGACATCGTGGTGCTGCCCTACTGCCGCTACGTGCAGGACGAGGTCCGGCTCGACATCCGCGACGGCTTCATCCGCAAAATCGAGGGCGGGCTCGACGCCAAGCTGATGAGCGACTGGCTCGACGGCAACAAGGCGCACGCCAACGACATGGATGGCCACGCCATCTCGCATCTCGGCTGGGGGCTCAATCCGCAGGGCCGATGGGATGCGCTCGCGCTCAATGGCGCCGATCCGATGCGCCACCACGCCGGGGCGCGCTGCTTCGCCGGCAACTTCCTGTTCTCCACCGGCCCCAATTCGCAGGGCGGCGGCAAGCGCACCACCAAGGGCCACTACGACGTGCCGATGCGCGACTGCACGGTGACGCTCGACAACGACGTGATCATCGAGCGCGGCAAGTTCACCGACGAAAAGATGCAGGTCGCGTTCGTGCCGCGCTGACCCGATGACCCATTCGGCGGCCAGCGTTTCGGGTTTGACGAAGCATTTCGGCGCGACCGCCGCGCTCGACCATGTCGACTTCGACGTCGCCTTCGGCGAAATCCACGCCGTGGTCGGCGAGAACGGCGCCGGCAAGTCCACATTGATCCGCATTCTCGGCGGCGTGCACCGGCCGGACAGCGGCAGCATCGTCGTCGACGGGACGCCGCGCCATTTTTCTTCGCCGCATGATGCGATCGAGGCCGGCATCGTCACCATCCCGCAGGAGCTGCGCCTGGTGCCGGCGTTGTCGGTCGCCGAGAACATCGCGCTCGGCGATCTGCCGACCCGCGGTTTCGGCCCGCTCGCCGTGGTCGACCGATCCCGCATGCGGGATGAGGCGCGTGCGGTACTGGCGCGGCTCGCGTTCGAGCCCGATCTCGACCGGCCGGTCGCGCGGCTTTCCTTCGCCGAGCGCCAGCTGGTCGCGATCGCCAAGGCGCTGCGCCGCCGCTGCCGCATCTTCATCCTGGACGAGCCGACCGCGGCGCTCGAAAAGCGCGAGATCGACCGGCTGTTTTCCGTGCTCGACCGGCATGAAGGCGCAGGGCACGGCGATCGTCTACATCTCGCACCGGCTCGACGAGGTGGTGTCGCTCGCCGACCGCTGCACCGTGATGCGCGACGGCCGCGTGACCGCGGTCGCGCGCCGCGGGGAATTCTCGGTGCGGGAGCTCGTTTCCGCCATGACCGGCCAGACCGAAAGCGAGGCAGCCATGGCGCCGATCCCGGCCGGCGAAGCGCTGCTGGCGGCGCGGCCGGACGACGTGCATCCGCTGCGGCTGCATGCGCGCGAGGCGGTCGGGCTGGCGGGGCTCCTCGGCAGCGGCACCAGCCGCATGCTGCGCAGCCTGTTCGGCGTCGAGCAGCCGGTGGAGGTCGAGATTCGCGGACGCCGGCGCCGGTTCGCCGGCCCCAAGCAGGCGATCGATGCCGGCATCGGCATGGTGCCGGGCGAGCGCCGGCTCGGCCTGATCATGAACCAGTCGGTGCGCGACAATATTCTGCTGCCCAATCTCGATGCGCTGTCGCGGCTTGGCGTGCTCGACCGCCCGGCCGGAGACCGCGTCGTCAGCGAGTTGATGGAGCTTGTCGATATCCGGCCGCGCCGGCCGGACCTGAAGGCGGCGGCGCTGTCGGGCGGCAACCAGCAGAAGGTGATCCTGGCGAAATGGCTGGCGCGCCGGGTCGGCATCCTGCTGCTGGAGGAGCCGACGCAGGGCATCGACGTCGGCGCCAAGGTGCAGATCCACGCACTGATCGGCGACTTCGCCGCGCGCGGCGGCGGCGTGCTGGTCAATTCCAGCGATCTCGCGGAGCTGGCGCGGCTGTGCGACCGGGTGCTGGCGGTACGGCAGGGGCGGATCGCGGCCTCGCTGACGCGCGCCGACGGGCTCGACGAGCCCAAGCTGCGTTCGGCGATCGGCGGCTAGCATGCGCAGACTGACTGCCGGCCAGATGCCGCTGATCTCGCTGATCGTGCTGTGCGCGGTGACGGCGCTGTTGACCGACCGCTTCCTCTCGCCGCTCAACCTCACCAACATCCTGGTGCAGTCCTCGATCATGGCGGTGATCGCGATCGGCATGACCTTCGTGATCGTGGGCGGCGGCTTCGACCTGTCGGTCGGCTCGACCGCAGCGCTCGCGGGCTGCGTCGCCGCCATGGTGATGCTGGAGGCCGGGATCGCGGCCGGCGTCGCCGCCGGGATTGCGGCCGGCGCGCTGGTCGGGCTGGTCAACGGCGTCACCATCGCCTGGCTCAACGTCAACCCGTTCATCACCACGCTCGGCACCATGGTGCTGGTGCGCGGCGTCGTCTTCCTCATCACCGGCGGCGCGCCGGTGTCCGGCGAGAGCGGGCTGCCGGGCGAGTTCGTCGCCTTCGGCTCGGACCGGCTGTTCGGCGTCCACTACCTGGTGTGGATCCCGGCGATCCTGCTCGCCGTTCTGTCGTTCGTGATGCACGCCACCCCCTACGGCCGGCGCGTCTACGCCACCGGCGGCGGGCGCGAGGCCGCGTATCTCTCGGGCATCCCGGTGCGCCGTGTGATAGCCTCGACCTATGTCTGGTGCGGCGCGCTTGCGGGCGTCGCCGGGGTGATGCTGGCGGCGCGGCTGCAATCCGGCCAGCCGACCGCGGGCGAGTTCTACGAGTTGACCGCGATCGCGGCCGTGGTGCTCGGCGGCGCGGCGCTGCACGGCGGCGAGGGCACGCTCTACAAGAGCGTGATCGGCGTATTCATCATGATCGTGCTGGGCAATGCGCTCAACCTGCTCAACGTCGATTCCTATTGGCAACGGGTGGCGGTGGGCGCCGTGATCATTGCGGCGGCGGCCGCCGAAAGGCTACGCTCGCAACACTGACAGGGAGTAGACCGTCATGTTCAAGCTTCGTATGGCCGCGCTCGCCGCGGCGCTCGCCGTTCCGGCCGCGCTCGCACTCGTTCCGCCGGGGACCGCGCAGCAGAAGATCACCATCGGCGTCTCGCTGGCGCAGGACGACAACCCGTTCTACATCGCCATGCTGCGCGGCATCCGCGCCCGCGCCGCAGGAGCTCGGCTGGGACGTCGCGACGGTGTCGGCCAACGAGGACAAGCTCAAGCAGATCAATGGCGTCCAGGACCTGATCGCGCGCGGCGTGAAGGGCATCCTGATTTCGCCGATCGACGCGGTCGGCGTGAATGCCGCCTATGACGCGGCCGCTGCCGGGAAAGTCCCGATCGTGTCGGTGGCGCGCGGCTCGACCTCGCCCAACCAGACCATCCACGTCGCCATGGACGAGAAGCAGATCGGCCGCGACATTGCCGAATGGACCGCCAAACAGATCGGCGGCAAGGGCAAGGTGGCGCTGCTGCTCGGGCCCTCCGGCGCGCCCACGTTCAAGAACCTCGGCGACGGCTATGCCGAGGCGATGGCGAAATATCCCGGCATCCAGATCGTGATCAAGCAGGACGGCCCGCTGACGCGTGAGCGCGGGCTCAAGCAGACGGAAGACGCCCTGGTCGCCAATCCCGATCTTGCGGCGATCTACACCGCCAACGACGACGTGGCGCTCGGCGCGATGCAGGCCGTGAACGCCGCCAACCGCAAGGGCAAGACGCTCGTCACCGGCATGAACGGCGTGCCGCCGGCGCTGCGCGCGGTGAAGGAGGGCAACCTGGCGATGACGGTCGAGCTCAACCCGGTGCTGTGGGGCCGGCTCGGCGTCGACGTGCTGGCGTCGTTCCTCAAGGGCGACAAGGTCGATCCCCGCGTGTTCATCACGCATGTGATCATCGACCCGTCGAACATCGACGCCAAGCTGCCGAAGACCTGATGACGACCACGCCGCAGCCTGTGCGAACGGGAGGCTTCGTCTCCGAACTGGAGGCGAAGCACCTGCATCCGCTATGGGACCGCTACCAGCGCATCACCCCGGTCAGGCCGCAGCCCAAGGACGCGCCGTTCCACTGGCGCTGGCGCGACGTCGAGCCGTTCCTGCACCGCTCGGTCGGCGAGGTTTCGATCAACGACATCGAGCGGCGCGCGCTGATTCTGGCGCACCCGGCCTTCGGCGACGACACCACCACCACCAGCACGCTGCTCGCGGCCTTCACGGTGCTGGAGCCCGGCGACCGCGCGCGGCCGCATCGCCATACCGGCGCGGCGATCCGCTTCGCGACCAGCGCCGACGGCGCCGCCACGATCGTCAACGGCCGGCGCTGCGAGATGAAGGCGGGCGATCTGATCCTGACGCCGCCGATGTGCTGGCACGGGCACATCAACGAGAGCGACCACCGCATCATCTGGTTCGATGCCGCCAACATGCCGCTGATCCGCGCGGTCGATGCGCATTTCTTCGAGCCCGGCGACCCGCGCAGCAACGAGTTCTGGCAGGTGGACGAGGGCGAGGAGCGGCTGTGGGCCGAATCCGGTCTCGTCGCCGAGGGTGCGGCGCCGGGCGCCGCCAATTCGCCGAAATACCGCTACCCGGGCGAGGCGACGCGCCGCATGCTGGCCGTGACGCCGCGCGGCGCCGACGGCATGCGCACGATCCGCTACGTCAATCCGGCGACCGGCGGCGCGGTGATGCCGACGCTGGACTGCTATGCCGCGCGCCTCGACAAGGGCGTGACCACCAAGACGAAGCGCGCGACCTACAACGTGATCTGCCTCGTCGTTTCGGGCGAGGGCCGTTCGACCATCGGCGGCGAGACCTTCGCGTGGTCGCAGCACGATGTGTTCACCATTCCGCACTGGACCTTTGCGCATCACGAGGCGGTCGGCGGCGACGCCGATCTGTTCATGGTGACCGACAAGTCGGCGTTCGAACGGCTCGATCTGGTGCGCGAGGAATTTCAGTGACGCGGGCGCGAGGCGTCGCTCGATGAACGTTCAGCCGCGAAAGCCGGAGCACCAAGGCATCGGCGCGCCGCTGCGCCGCGTCGAGGATCGCCGCTTTCTGCTCGGGCGCGGGCGCTATGTCGCCGACATCGACGTGCCGGGTGCGCTCATCTGCCGTGCTGGTGCGTTCGCCGCATGCGCATGCGCGCATCCGCAAGATCGAGGTGGCGGCGGCGAAGGCGTCGCCCGGCGTCGCCGCGGTGCTGACCGGCGCCGACATGGCGGCCGACGCCGTGCAGGCGATGCGGCCGCTCTGGATCGTCCGCTCGCGCGACGGCAGCCCGATGGCGCAGCCGCCGCGCTACGCGCTCGCGCGTGGCGCCGTGCGGTTCGTGGGCGAGCCGGTGGTCATGGTGGTCGCGGAGACATGGGAGCAGGCCGCGGATGCCGCCGAGCTCGTGGCGATCGACTATGAGCCGCTGCCTGCCGTCACCGACTCGCGCGCCGCGCAGGCCAAAGGCGCGCCGCAGTTGCACGAGGCCGCGCCCGGCAACGTCTGCTTCCGCTGGACGCGCGGCGACGAAGCGGCGATGCGCGCGGCGTTCAAGAGCGCGCCCCACAAGGTCACGGTCGACGTGGTCAACAACCGCCTCATCGGCGCGGCGATCGAGCCGCGCGCGGCGATCGGCATGATCGAGCCCGGCACCGGCGGGCTGACGCTCATCACCTCGACCCAGGCGCCGCATCACATCCGCAAGCAGGTGACCGAGCAGCTCGGCATGCCGGAGAGCGCGCTGCGCGTGGTCGCGCCCGATGTCGGCGGCGGTTTCGGCTACAAGGGCAAGGTCTACCCGGAGGAGAGCCTGGTCGTCTGGGCGGCGAAGCGGCTCGGCCGGCCGGTGCGCTGGACCGCGACCCGCTCGGAAAGCTTCCTGGTCGACAACCAGGCGCGCGACCATCTCACCCATGCCGAACTGGCCTTCGACGAGCAGGGACAGTTCCTCGCGCTGCACGTCGAGACCTTCGCGGCGCTCGGCGCCTACCTCTCGACCTTCGGCGCCAACATCCCGAGCGCGATCTACACCGCGCTGTTCGCCGGCGGCTATCGCACGCCCGCGATCTTCGTCGAATGCACCGGCGTGTTCAGCAACACGACCCAGACCGACGCCTATCGCGGCGCGGGGCGGCCGGAGGCCTGCTACGTGCTCGAGCGCCTGGCCGACCGCGCGGCGGCGACGCTCAAGCTCGATCGCGCCGAGATCCGCCGGCGCAATTTCATTCCGCCTGGCGCGATGCCGTACAAGACGCCGGTCGGCCCGACCTACGACTGCGGCGATTTTCCGAAGATCTTCGAGCGGGTGCTGACGATCTCGGACTATGCGGGCTTCGCCAGGCGCCGCGCCGAGGCCGCGCGTCGCGGCAGGCTGCGCGGCATCGGCATGGCCTGCTATGTGGAATCGTCCGGCGTGGCGCCGTCGCGCTTCGCCGGGATGCTCGGTGCGCGCATCGGCTTCTACGAGGCTGCGTCCATCCGCATCGGCCCCGACGGCGCGGTGCGGGTCGCGCTCGGCACCCACAATCACGGCCAGGGCCACGCCACCACGTTCGCGCAGATCATCTCGTCGCGGCTCGGCATGCCGGTCGACAAGATCGAGGTGGTGGAGGGCGACACCGCCGAGGTGCCGCAGGGCACCGGCACCTTCGGCTCGCGCTCGATCGCGATCGGTGGCTCGGCCGTCGATCGCGCCGCCGACAAGATCGTCGCCAAGGGCCGGCAGATCGCCGCGCATCTGCTGGAAGCCGCGCCCGGCGACATCGATTTCGCCGACGGCTCGTTCGCGGTCGCCGGCACCGACCGGCGTATCTCGTTCAACGAGGTGGCGCAGGCTGCCTACGCCGCCCACAATCTGCCGCCCGACGTCGAGCCGGGATTGCAGGACACGGCGGTCTACGATCCGCCGAATTTCGCCTTCAGCAACGGCGCGCATGTCTGCGAGATCGAGATCGATCCGGACACCGGCCGGATCGAGATCGCCGGTTTCTGGTGCGTCGACGATATCGGCACCGTGATCAACCCGATGATCGTCGAGGGGCAGATTCACGGCGGGCTGGCGCAGGGCATCGGCCAGGCGATGCTGGAGCACTGCGTCTACGATGACGGCGGGCAACCTCGTGTCCGGCGTCGTTCATGGACTACGCGATCGCGCGCGCCGACGATCTGCCGCAGTTCGTCTCGGAGACGGACGAGAGCCAGCCCTGCACGCACAATCCGCTCGGCGCCAAGGGCTGCGGCGAGGCGGGCTCGATCGGCTCGCCGGCCGCGCTGGTGGGCGCGGCGCTCGATGCGCTCGGTCACCTCGGCGTCGACGATCTCGAAATGCCGCTGACGCCGGAGCGGGTGTGGCGGGCGATTCAAGGCTGCACAGAAGAAGCGTTAAGCCGTCTGGACTTTCGCCCCGCCCTCATCCTGAGGAGGCGCGAAGCGCGGCCTTCGGCCGCTCCTCAGCATGAGGCGGATGGAAAGCGTCAGTCGCGGCCTAGGCCACCGCGCCGTCCTGGTCCGCGCCGCAGCACCTTGCCGGGCAGCGCGCCGGTGTGGGTCGCGTTCTCGACCACGGGCGTGCCGTTGACGATGACGGTCGTGCGCGCGCCGCTCGGATACTGGTGCGGATCGGCGTAGGTGGCGCGGTCGGCGAAATCGGCGGGATCGAAGATCGCGATGTCGGCGCGATAGCCGGGCTTCAGCAGGCCGCGGTCGGCGAGCTTGAGCGCGCGCGCGGTTGCGCCCGTCATTTTGTGAATGGCGCGTTCGAGCGGCAGCAGCTTTTCCCCGCGCACGTAGTGGCTGAGCACGCGCGGAAACGTGCCGTAGAAGCGCGGATGCGGCATGCCCTGGCTGACGGTGCCGTAGGTCGCCACGCAGTTGCCGTCGGAGCCAATGAGCGGCAGCGGCGAGCGGATCAGTTCGCGCACGTCGTCCTCGGAGATCGAGGTGACCAGCACGCGGGTGGCGCCCTTGTCGTCGACGAGGTAGTCGCAGAGCGCGTCGATCGGGTCCGCGCCGCGCTCCGCCGCCAGCGCCGCGATGGTCTTGCCGGCGTGCTGCGGCAGGTTGGGCGAGACCGAGATCCGCACCGCGTCCCACGACGCGATGCGCCCCCAGTTGTTCAGCCCGTCGCGCGCGACGTCGTCGCGGATGCGCGCGCGGGTGTCCTTCTGCGCCAGCCGCTCCAGCATGCTCGGCACGCCGCCGGCCTGCACCCACTGCGGCAGCAGGTTCTTGAGCGGGTTGCTGCCGGCTGTGTAGGGGTAGGCGTCGCAGTCGATGTCGAGGCCGCGCGCGCGGGCCTGCGCGATCATGTCGAGCGCTTGCGCGGTCTTGCCCCAGTTGTCGACGCCCGAGCACTTGAAGTGCACGATCTCGACATGGACGCCGCAGGTTTCGGCGACCTGGATGGCTTCTTCCACGGCTTCGAGTACTTTGTTCGACTCGTCGCGCAGATGGGTGAAGTAGGCGGCATTGTAACGCTTCAGGACGCGGCCGAGCGCGATCACCTCGTCGGGCTTGGCGTAGGCGCCCGGCGCGGTGAACAGCCCGGTCGACAGGCCGAGCGCGCCGGCGTCGAGGCCTTCCTCGAGCAGCGCGATCATCGCGCTCATCTGGCGGGCGAGGGCGGGCCCGGCTCCATGCCCATCACCATCAGCCGCAGCGTGTTGTGCCCGACCAGCATGCCGGCGTTGACCGATGTTGCCGGGAAGGTGTCGAGATAGTCCGGAAAGCTCAGCTCGCGGAACGGCAGCCACGGCGCGCTCGGGCTCAGATAGTCGCGCAGCAGCTCGACCTTGCCGGCAAGACAGGGCGCGACCGAGAATCCGCAATGGCCGATGATCTCGGTGGTGACGCCCTGGCGCACCTTGCTCTCGGCCTTGGGATTGATCGGCAGCGTGAAGTCGGAGTGCGTCTTGATGTCGATGAAGCCCGGCGCGACCGCGAGGCCGGTCGGCGTCGATGACTTTGGCGGCGTCGCCGAGATTCTCGCCGATGGCCGCGATGCGCCCGCCGGCGATCGCCAGATCGGCGGCGATGCCGGCCGCGCCCGAGCCGTCGTACAGCGTGCCGCCGCGGATGATGATGTCGTGAGGCATTAGACTGTCGTCGGCATTTGAAGCGTCACAACGTCACGACGCAACGTGCACAAAATTCGTCGTGCCGTCGCGCTCGATGCGCGTCATGAGGTCGATCTCCCATGACAGGTATTCGTCCATCGCTTCCTTCTGGTTCTTCGCCCGCTCGTACGGCTTGAGCCAGACATCGTCGGCATCATCGGCCATCTTGGCCTCGACGGAGAGCGGAAAGCCCGCCGCCTGCCAGGCGGCGTTGCCGCCGGCGAGATAGCGGACCGGGACGGTCGCCAGCGAATTGAGCTCCGCCGCCGCGATTCCGGCGAGCACGCCGTCTTCCGATGTCAGCACCAGCGTGCTGCGCGGCGGGATGTTGCTGAACGCCCTCCCGAAGCGCGAACGGATCGCAAACCACGCGCCCGGGATGTGGCCTTTCAGGTAATCCCGGCTGAGGGAGAGATCCATGACGCTTACCTCGTCGCGCGCCAGCAGCTCGGAGAGCTGGCCGCTCTCGATGCGCAGCGCCGCCGGCGGTTCGTCCGCCAGCACCGGCGCCGCCGGCCAGCCGGTCTCGCCGCCGGCTTCCGCCAGCACGAACACGTCGCGATGGCCCATCTGCTTGAGCCACGAGGCGGTCATCACCGCGCGCACCTCGGCGTCGTCGCAGAGCACGATGCGGGCGCCGAGCGTTGCCGGCATATTGGTCGGTCGCCTGCACGAGCTGGCCGCCCGGCGCCGACACCGCGCCGGGAAAATGGCCGGCGGCGTATTCGGCCGGATCGCGCACGTCGAAGACATAGAGCGTGCGCGTGTCGGCTTCGGCGCGGAAGCGCGCCAGCGTGTCCCGGTCGATTCGCTCGATGTTGTAGCGGCGCGCAACCTCGGCGGCGCGCGATTTCGCCCAGGCGAGGGTTTCGCGCGACGGCTTCGGCGCGCCCTGGGTCTTGCCGTGATCGGGCGTGTAGCCGGCGAGCGTCCAGCCCATGGTGCCGTTGCGCAGCGCCACCACCTTGTTCGGGATGCCGGCATTGATCAGCGACTGCGCGCCGATGATGCTGCGGGTGCGGCCGGCGCAATTGACCACCACCGTGGTCGCCGCGCGAGGGCGCGATGTCGTGCACGCGCAGCACCAGCTCGGCGCCGGGGACGTTGATGCCGGTCGGGATCGAGACGCGATTGAATTCGTCGAACGGGCGGCTGTCGAGCACCACGATGTCGGCGCGCTCGCGGATCATCGCGTTGAGCTCGTCGGCCGAGACGCTCGGCGTGCCGCTCGCGTGCTCGACGAACTCGCCGAACGCCTTGCTCGGCACGTTGACGCCGGAGAACAGCTCGTAGCCGGCCGTGGCCCAGCCGGCGATGCCGCCGTCCAGGATGTGCAGGCCGCTGTAGCCGTGGCGGCTGAGGATCGCGGCGGCGCGCTCGGCAAGCCCGTCGTTTTCATCGACCAAGACGATGCGCGTCGACTTGCGCGGCACCAGGCGGGCGAATTTCAGCTCCAGGCGGGAGAGCGGGATCGAGCGCGCCCACAGCAGATGGTTCTGCGAGTAGATCAGTTCTTCGCGCACGTCGACGAGCGCAAGCTCCTCCCCGTCGGTGAGCATCGCCTTGACCGAGGCGGGGGAAATTCGTTTGGCAGTCGCGTTGGTCAGCATGCTCTCTCCGGCGTCATGCGCGTGCCTGACCCGCGCATCCCGCTTAGGAGGAGCACCGTGCTTCCCTAAGCGGGATGGCCGGGAGATAGGCCGAGCGAAGCGACGCCATCCTTTGGACGGCTATGCCCGGCCATGACGCAGTTAGAGGGTCCGCGTTCGTGCGCGGCTACGTCGCCTGCTGCGGCGTCATCTGGTGCAACTTGCCGGAGGCGAGGTCGAACCGCACGCGGTTGATGTTGTCGAGATTGGTGCCGGTCACGCGGACGAAGCGCGCATTGTCCGGATAATCGATCGAGTGGATCTTGCCGTCCTGGTAGATGCCCGCGTGCCCCGGCGTGAGCCGATAGGTCTTGGCCGGCTTGAGCTTGGTGTTGTTGTCGTCACTGCCGTCGTCGAGCCGGTCCCACTCGGTCATTTCGGTGTAGTGGGTGGCCTGGCCATAGATCGCCCAGGATGCGCCGTGGTCGTGCGGCGGCGACTTGCGCGCCTTGTCGTTGATATGGGCGAGAACCTGGAAGCCGAGCTTGGGGTCCTCGTACAGGACCTTCAGCCCGCGTGGAACGTCAGGGCCGCAATACTTCTGCACGAAGTCCTGATTTTGCAGCAGGATTTCGAGATTGCGCCGGACTTCTTCGCGGCCGCCGGGCCCAGGATCGCGCGACAGGCTGGTGCGGCAATCCGCGATGAATTGGTCGAGATCGTAAGCCATGGTTGTGCTCCCTGATGGCATCACGCTGGTTTATTTTACTCCCTGGAGACATCCGAGTGGCACATTTTCGCTCATCGGTGCCCGTCACGCCAGCGGCGATTTCAGCCGAGGTGCTCCTTGAAAAACGCAACCGAGAGCGCCAGCGCCCGGTCGGCCTCCGGCTTGGAATAGGTCCTGCCGCCGTGGCGCGCGAAGGCGTGGTCGGCGCCGGGATATTTGTGGATGGTGACCAGCGGGTTGGGCGACAGCCGCCGTTCCAGCAGATCGTTGACCTCGGCCTGCACCCAGCGGTCCTTCATGGCCATGTGCAGCACGAACGGGCGGTGCAGGTTCTTCGCCTCCTTGATGCGGTGCTCGATATAGGTGCCGTAATAGGCGACCGCGCAGTCGATCTCGGTGCGGCAGCACATCAGGTAGCAGAGCTTGCCGCCGAGGCAGTAGCCGACCGCGCCGACCTTGCCGTTGCATTCCGGGATGGTCTTGAGGAACTGCCGGATGTCCTCCATGTCGCGGACGCCGAGGTCGTAGTCGAACTCGTAGTAGAGATCGAACGCCTTCTTGACGTCTTCGGGGTTGTGGTCGGACAGCTCCACGCCGGGTTCCTGCCGCCAGAACAGGTCGGGGACCAGGCAGACGAAGCCGGCTTCGGCGAACTCGCGCGCGTGCTCGCGCATGGTGTGGTTGACGCCCCAGATCTCCATGATGGCGATGACGGCGCCGGCCGGCGTCTTGTCCGGATAGGCGACATAGGCGCCCATCTCGCCGTCGCGCAGTTTCACCTTGATGGTTTCGGTTCGCATTGATCCTTCCCAGTCCTGAACCTTTCCGTCGTCATGCCCGGCCTCGTGCCGGGCATCCCGACTAGGGAGGCACGCTGCTCACCTAAGCGGGATGGCCGGATCAAGCCCGGCCATGACGTGGCAACAAGTTGTTACAGTCTCAGCAGCTTGCTTCGCATTCCCCTCGAAGATCGCGTCCTTCTCCGCCGCCGGAATCTCCAGCGCGTTCACCGCCGCGATGGTCTTGCGGATCAGCGCGCGGCCCTGCTCGGCGTCGAACGGCGCGTCGGTCGCAAACAGGCATTTCGCCGTTCCGAAGAAGTCGTGCCCGCAGCGCGTCGGCGCCGACTTCGCCGAGCGCCGTGTCGGCATAGAGCATCTTGAAATAGTCGATCGGCGGCTTCTTCAGGCCGGCCTTCTCGGCCAACGGGTTGCGCTCCGGCGTGCCGAAGAAGATCTGCTGAAAGCCGAGACTGATCTTGCCGTGGAAGAACGGGATCATGCCGCCCATGTGGTGGGTGATGATCTTCAGCGTGGGCAGCGCGTCGAACAGCCCGGAATAGATCAGCCGCGTCATGCAGGCGGTGGTCTCGTACGGCCAGCCGAAGCTGAACCAGATCTCGTTCTCGGAAGCCTGCTCGCTGGCGTAGTCGGGAAAGTTCGGCCCGCGCATCGGATGCACCCAGACCGGCAGGTCGTGCTTGGCCATGCGCTCGAACAGCGGCCGGAACTCCGGCGCCGACAGCGGCTTGCCCGCCACGTTGGTGAACATCTGGATGCCGCAGGCGCCGAGTTCTGTGATTGCGCGATCAACTTCAACAAGTGTCGCCTCGACATTGTTCATCGGCAGCGAGGCGATGAACGATGGAAAATGGTCGCGGTGGTTGCGGCAGACCTTCGGCCAGCTCGTCGTTGGCGAGGCGCGCCAGGTCGGGCGACTTGTCCGGCGGGGCGACGAGTTCGAGCGGCGGATTGGCGAGCGACAGAATCTGCTGCAGACCCGGAAATTCGTCGATCAGCGCGCGGCGGGCATCGACGTCCCATAGCGCCTTGATGCGCGGGAACGCGGTGACCGCCGGCTGGCCCGGGATCGAGATCGCCGAGGCGATCGAGATAGGCCTTCGGCACGAAATGGTTGAAGACGTCGAGCATCGGCAACTGCGGGAGAGGAGGGACGGTGACGCTGCGGAGAAAAGCAAATAATGTCCGGCGACGCTAGGGACGCCGGGCATCCGGCGCACAATGGAGACGAAATGTCGGTTCTGCTCGAAAAGCGCGCAAACGGCGTCGCGGTCGTCACGCT
Source organism: uncultured Alphaproteobacteria bacterium (assembly GCA_963749815.1). GTDB lineage: Bacteria > Pseudomonadota > Alphaproteobacteria > Rhizobiales > Xanthobacteraceae > VAZQ01. The sequence continues at coordinate 92,030 of CAVVON010000030.1, forward strand.
CAACCGGCCGCAGGTGCTCAATGCGCTCGACGTGCCGGCCAAGGAGCGGCTCGGCGCGATCTGGCAGGAGATCGCCGACGACCCGCAGGTGCGGGTCGCGGTGCTGTGCGGCGCGCCCGGCAAGGCGTTCTGCGCCGGCTCCGACATCAAGGAGATCAGCCGCACCGGCCGCATGGTGTCGACCGAGACGCTGATGCGCGCCATCCCGGGCGTCGGCATTCCGCTCGACAAGCCGGTGATCGCGGCGCTGCACGGCTACTGCGTCGGCATGGGCATGACGCTCGCGCTGCATTGCGACCTGCGGCTCGCCGCGCAAGAACACGGTGCTCGGCTATCCCGAGGTCAAGCACGGCATGATTTCCGGCGTGAGCGCGATGCGGCTGCCGCAGGTGATCCCGAGCGCGCAGGCGCTGGAGATGCTGCTGATGGCGCGCAACATCTCCGCCGACGAGGCGCTGCGCATGGGCCTTCTCAACGCCGTGGTCGACGACGTGCAGGCCGAGGCCGAAAAATGGGCGGCGACCATCGCCGGCTATTCGCCGGCGGCGGTGCAGGCGACCAAGCGGCTCGCGATGTTCCCGCGCCGCCGTCAGCGCCGCCGAGCGCGCGGAGATCGAGGCCGTGCGCGCCTTCGTCGAGACCAAGGACGACTACAAGGAAGGCGCGGCGGCGTTCACCGAGCCGCGGTGAAACGGATGGTGCAACCATGACGTCGATGAAGGCGGTCACGTTCGCGCGAGTTCGGCGCGCCCGCAGGTGCTGCAGGCGACCGAGGTCGAGCGGCCGCAGCCCGGTCCCGACGACGTGCTGGTGCGCATTCATGCCGCCGGCGTCTGCTATCACGACGTGCTCTCGCGCGGCGGCAAGATTCCCGGCGGCCAGTCCCGGCCGCATTCTCGGCCACGAGATCGCCGGCGAGATCGTCGACGACCGGCGCCAACGTGCCGCCGGCGCGCGTCGGCGAGCGCGTGGTGATCTATCAGCGGCTCTATTGCGGCGCCTGCCGCTATTGCCTCGCGCGGCCGCCAGGACCTCTGCCGCAACAGCCGCGTGCTGGGCGAGAGCGGCGGCGGCGGCTATGCCGAGTTCACCTGCGCGCCGGCGCGCAATGCGATCCGCATGCCGGACGGTCTCGACATGACAGCGGCGGCGCTCGCGGTCTGTCCGGTCGGCACCAGCGTGCGCGCGACGCTCGGCGTCGCGCAGGTCGAGCCGGGCCAGGTCGTGCTGATCACCGGCGCGGGCGGCGGACTCGGCCTGCACCAGATCCAGGTCGTGAAGAGCGTGAGCGCGCACGTGATCGCGGTCACCAGTTCGGAGGACAAGGCGGAGATCGTCCGCCAGGCCGGCGCCGACGAGGTCATCGTCAGCCCGGACCTGAAGTTCAGCGGCGAGGTCTGGCGGCGGACCGGCAAGCAGGGCGTCGACGTGGTGCTGGAGAACGTCGTCACCGACACGTTCGGCGAGAGCCTGCGCTCGACCGCGCAGAACGCGATCGTGGTGGTGCTCGGCAATATCGGCGCCAAGCGCGGTCGAGATCGATCCGGGCCTGGTCATCGTGCGGCGCATCCGCATCGCCGGCTCCGGCAACGCGACCTACAAGGACGTGCAGATCGCGCTGCATCTGCTCGCCACCGGCGCGGTGAAGCCGTTCATCGGCCGCGTGCTGCCGTTTCCGCGCGTCGCCGAAGGCCACGCCCTGATGGAGCGGCGCGCGGTCACCGGCCGCGTCGTGCTCAACGGGTGGTGAGATGCACATTCGGCGCGACGCTCGCGCAACTTGCGCGACCGGCACGGCGACCGCACCGCCATCGTCGACGATGCCGGCGCCTGGACGCTTCCGGCAATTCTTCGCGCGCATCGCCGCGCTTCGGCAATGCCTTGCACGGCCTCGGCCTCGAACCCGGGCGACCGCGTCGCGCTGCTGATCCCCGACATCCGCGAATATCTCGAAGCCGACTACGGCACCATGGCGGCCGGCTTCGTGCGCGTGCCGATCGATCCGCGGCTCACGCGGCGCGAGCTGGTCGCGCTGCTGCGGCACGCCGGCGCGCGCGCGCTGGTGACGCATGCGTCGTTTGCCGAGAAGGTGGACGGGCCTGACGAACGAGGTCGAAAGCCTGCGATCGCGTCATCGGCATCGGCGCGGGCGCTGGCCTCGACTACGAGACGCTGCTGGCAAGCGCCGTCCGAACAGCCGCTGCCCGATGGCGATCGGCGACGATCTCGCCACGCTCAATTTCAGCGGCGGCACGACCGGCGCGCCGAAGGCGGTCATGCTGCGGCATCGCAATCTCTGACGGTCGCGCAGAACACGATCGCAGGGCTTCGACATCGGCGAGCGATGCCGTGTTCCTGAACGTCCGCCCGCTCTGGCCGATCGCGCAGGTGATCCTGATGTCGCATCTGTTCGCCGGCGCGACGGTGGTGCTGGGCGGCCGCTTCGATGCCGGAGCGCTGGCCGACGCGCATCGCGGCAGACCGGCGCGACGCGCACGTCGCTGGTGCCGACGCAGCTCGTGCGCTGGCTCGATCATCTGCAGGCCGGACGATCCGCGACTGCGCGCGTCTGCAGGCGATCTATGTCGGCGGCTCGCGCATTCCGCCCAGCAGTCTTCGAGCGCGCGCTTGGACGCTGCTCGGGCCGCGGATCGGCGTGCTCTACGGCATGACCGAAGCGCCGGTCACCTGCTACCTGCCGCCGCGCAGCCTCGACACCGATGCCGAGCGCCGCGCGCGCCTCATGGAATCGGTCGGCCGCGCGCTGCCGGGCTATCGAGGTCGCGGCGTCGAGCGGCGCCGCGGCACGCCGGCGAGGTCCTGATCCGCGGCGGCAACGTCATGGCCGGCTACTGGCAGAACGAGGAGCGGCGACCCGCGCAGCGTTGCGCGACGGCTGGCTGCACACCGGCGACATCGGCGCAGCTCGACGACGACGGGCAATCTCTCCATCGTCGGCCGGCTCAACGACGTGATCCGCTCCGGCGCAGCAGCATCATGCCGAAGGAGGTCGAGGACGCGATCGCTGCTGCATCCGGCGGTCGGCGAGGTCGCGGTGATCGGGCTGCCCGATATCGAGTGGGGCGAGGCGGTGACCGCCTTCGTCGTGCTCAAGCCCGGCATGACCGCGACCGAGCACGAGCTGGTCGAGCATTGCCGCGCGCATCTCGCGCGCTACAAGAAGCCGCGCTCGGTCCGCTTCGTCGCGAGCCTGCCGCGCTCGCACTACGGCAAGGTCATCCGCGCGCAACTCCTCGCGCAGGCGGGCGCGCTCACTCCGCCTTGATCTTGGCGTCCTTGATGATCTTCTCGTATTTCGCCATCTCGGCCTCGATGTATTTGGCGAAATCGCTCGGCGGTGCCGCCGATCGGCTCGAAGCCGAGCTCGGCGAGGCGCTCCTTCACGTCGGGCATGCGCCAGCACCTTGGCGATGTCGGCCTGCAGCTTCTTCGAGATGTCGGCCGGCAGGCCCTTCGGCGCCCACAGTCCGTACCAGGACACGAACTCGAAGCCCTTCATGCCGCGATTCCTCGACGGTCGGAATCTCCGGCGCCGACGGCACGCCGCTTGAGGCTGGTGAGGCCGAGCGCCTTGATCTTGCCGCGCCTGCGCCAGCGGCAGCGAGGACAGCATCGGATCGGCGAGCAGCTGGATCTGTCCCGCTCATGAGGTCGGTCAGCGCCGGCGCCGTGCCCTTGTAGGCGATCGACCAGCGTATCGAGGCCGGCGTCGCGCTTGAGCAGTTCGATCGCGAGATGGCTCGCGGAGCCGAGGCTGGTCGTGCCGAAGGTGTATTTCTGCGGGTCCTTGCGGACCAGCTCGAAGAAGCTCCTTGAGATTGTTCGCCGGCACGCTCGGCTTGGTGCTGACGATCAGCGGCCCGTCGGCCAGCAGCGTGACCGGCGTGAAGTCGTTCATCGACGTCATACGGCACGTTCTTGTAGAGGAACGGATTGATGACGTGGACCGAGGCCGAGACCAGCAGCGTGTAGCCGTCGGGCGCGGCCTTCGCGACCGAGTTGGCGCCGACGATGCCGGAGGCGCCGCCGGCGCGGTTCTCGACGATGAAGTGCTGGCCCACCGTCTCGTTGAGCTTCTGCACCAGGATGCGCGCGACGCCGTCGACCGAGCCGCCGGCCGGGAACGGCACGACCACGGTGACGGTGCGCGACGGATAGGTCTGCGCCGGCGCCGGCGCCGGGACGCAGCCCGGCAAGCGCGGCGGCCAGCGCGAAAATGAGCGGAGATTTCACGGTCGATCCTTTCGAATTGGGATGGTCAGAACGTCCCGGGATAGCTTCCTCCGTCGATCAGCAGATTTTGGCCGGTGATGAACCCGGCATGCATCGAGCAAAGAAAAGCACAATAGGCGCCGAGCTCCGCCGGCCGGCCGTAGCGCTTGGCCGGATTGCCCTCGGCCCGCGCCTGCCAGACCTCCTCGAACGTCTTGCCGGTCTCGGCCAGCATGCCGCGGATGTGCTCGCGCTGCGCATCGCTGTCGAAGATACCCGGAAGCAGGTTGTTGATGGTGACGTTGCGGGCGACCGTTTGTCGCGCCAGCCCGCCCGCGAAGCCGACCAGGCCCGAGCGCGCGCCGTTCGACAGCCCGAGCTCCCCTTGCGGGATCTTCACGCTGCGCGACACGATGTTGAGGATGCGGCCGAAGCCGCGCGCCATCATGCCGTCGACGGTGAGCCGCATCATCTCGATGTGCGAGAGCATCATCATGTCGAGCGCGGCGATCCAGTCCTCGCGCGACCAGTTGCGGAAATCGCCGGGCGCGGGACCGTCGGCATTGTTGAGCAGGATGTCGGGCTCGGGACAGGCCTCGAGCGCGGCGGCGCGGCCTTGCTTGGTGGTGATGTCGCCCGCGACCGGCGTCACCTGGACACCGGTGGCGGCTGCGATCTCGGCGGCCGTGCGCTCGAGCGTCTCGCGCTTGCGCGCCACGATCGTCACATCGACGCCTTCGTGCGCGAGCGCCAGCGCGCAGGCCTTGCCGAGCCCTCTGCTGGCGCCGACCAGCAGCGCCTTCTTGCCGCGGATGCCGAGGTCCATGTCAATTACCTTCGCAGATGGCGAACTGCTTCCGCTCGTTCCCGCGAAAGCGGGAACCCAGTCTTGTTGAATGGGCAAGAAAGAGCTGGGTCCCCGCTTTCGCGGGGACGAACGGCGAAAGCAGGTTCACGCCGCGACGGCCGAGATCGGCTTGACCTTGTAGCCGTAGGTCTTGTCGAGCCCGAGGTCGCTGCACGATGCGCACGCCCTTGGCGAGCGCGTCGCCGTCGAGGCCGGTGAGCGGCTTGCGCAGGTCGCCGGCCGGCAGGCCGAGCGCCTTCATCAGCGACTTCACCGCCACCGGATTGATCGCCGAATAGGTGAAGTGCAGGAGCGGCAGCGTGCGCAGATAGGTCGGTCTTGAAACCCTCCGCCTCCTTGTAGCTCGTCCACGGCGTCGAGATCGTCGCGAGCTCGCGCGGCGCGATGTTGCCGGTCATGTTGGCGGTGCCGTGCCCGCCGAGCGACATGGTCGGCACCACCAGGCCGAGGTTCGGGACTGTCGCAGCACATCACCGAGACGCTCGGGCTTGCCGGCCAGCACCTGCGCGACCTGGCCGACGCGCGCGGTCGATTCCTTGTGCACGACGTAGTTCGGATGCTTGAAGATGCGCAGCAGGTGATCCCAGTGCAGGTCGCTCTTCACCCGCGGCGGGTTGTTGTAGATGCCGAGCGGCAGGTCGGTGGCGTCCGCGACGTCGAGGAAGAAGCGCTCGATGTCGTCCTCCGGCGCGCAGATATAGGCGGGCGCGGCGAGGATCGCGCCGTCGGCGCCGTTGTCCTTGGCGAAGCGCACGTTGGCGATCGTCGATTCGGTGTTGTTGCCGGTGCAGCCGAAGAAGATCGGCATCTTCGCCGTCTTCATCTTGGCGCACTCGACGATGATCTTCTTCTTCTCCTCGGGCGAGAGCATCGAGGTCTCGCCGGTCGAGCCCATGATCAGGACCGCCGAGGTGCCGGTGATCTTCATGGAACTTGAGCAGCGTGCGGAAGGCGGCGAAGTCGACCGCTGCCGTCCTTGTTGAACGGGGTGATCAGGGCGACGAACGAGCCGGTCAGCAGCTTCCTGTCGGACATCATCTTTCTCCGAATCCGTGGCGCTCCTTCGTCATGCCCGGCAAGCCGGGCGATGACGGCGGAGGCTGTGTTGCCGGCATCATATCAACCGCATGGCACCCTAGCCAGCCGGCTCCAGTTCCGGCGGCGTGTGGGCGCGAATCGGCGGAAGCACCGCGTCATAGCGCTCGATCTCGACCAGCGCGGTCTGCGCGCTCGGCGCCTGCGACAGCTTGGACGTGCCGATGTCGAGGGTCAGCACGTTGGGATTGCCATGCCGCTCCGGCTCGCCCGGGTTCGCCGGTGGATCGTACCAGGCGCCGGTCGCCATCACGGCGACGCGCGGCATCACGTCGGTGTCGAGCACGGCGGCGGCAAGGCAAGAGCCGCGGCCGTTGAACACCCGCACGACCTCGCCGTCGCGGATGCCGCGGCGGGCCGCGTCGTCCGGGTTGATGTGGATCGGTTCGCGGCCCCCGATCTTGTACGCGCGCGAGGTCTGCCCCGGATCCATCTGGCTGTGCAGACGGCCCGGCGGCTGATGGGTCAGGAGATGGATCGGCCAGCGTTCGGCAGCCTTGTCGCCGAGCCATTCGGCCGGCGCGAACCAGGTCGGATGCGGCCGGGCAGTCGTCGTAGCCGAACCGGGCGATGGCGTCGGACGAAATCTCGATCCGGCGCGACGGCGTGTTGAGCGGATGCTTGTCGGGATCGTTGCGGAAATCCTCGAACATCACATAGTCGCGTTCGGGCGGCGGCATTTCGATGAAGCCTTCGGCCCAGAACTGCTGGAAGCCCGGCAGCGGCACGCCCTGCTTCTCGGCCGCGGCGCGCATGGTGTCGTAGACCCACTGGCACCAAGCCATCTCGTCGCGGCCTTCGGTGAAGGCCTGCTCGTAGCCGAGGCGGCGCGCCAGCGCGCGGAAGATGTCGAAGTCGTTGCGCGCCTCATGCACCGGGTCGATGGCGCGATGCATGGCGAGCACGAACGGGTCGCGCGACGAACCGCCGATGTCGTTGCGCTCGAGCGTGGTCGTGGCCGGCAGCACGATGTCGGCGTGGCGGGCGAGCGGATTCCACCAGGTCTCGTGCACGATGATGGTTTCGGGCTTCTGCCAGCCGCGCCGCAGCCGGTTGAGATCCTGGTGGTGGTGGAACGGATTGCCCCCGGCCCAATAGACCATCTTGACGTCCGGGTAGGTCTCCTGCCGGCCGTTGAACTCGTAGGTCTCGCCCGGATGCAGCAGCATGTCGCTGATGCGCGCGGTCGGGATCGCGCATTTCGCCGGATTGGCCGGCAGCGGGATTTCGGGCGCCGGCACCTGGACGCGCGGCGTGCCGACGCCGTTGGCGGAGCCGTGGCCGAACGCGAAGCCGCCGCCCGGCAGCCCGATCTGGCCGAGCATCGCGGCAAGCGCGATCGTCGCCCAGTACGGCTGCTCGCCGTGATGGGCGCGCTGCACCGACCACGAGACCTTGAGCATGCTGCGCGTTCCGGCGGCGCGGCGCGCCAGATCGCGGATGGTGTCGGCCGGCACGCCGGTGATCGCGGCGGCCCATTCGGCGTCCTTCGCGGTGCCGTCGGTCGTGCCCAGCAGGTAGCTGCGGAAAGCGTCGAAGCCCGCGCAGTAGCGTTGCATGAACGCTTCGTCGTGGCGGTGCTCGGTCAGCAGCGTGTGCGCCATCGCCAGCAGCATGGCGGTGTCGGTATTCGGCCGGATCGGAATCCAGCGGGCATTGACGAAGGCCGGCACGTCGGACTTCAGCGGGCTGATCGAGATGAACTCGATGCCGGCGTCCTTGGCCTGCCGCAGCCAGTATTCGAGCGTGTGGATGCCGGCGCCGCCGGACGTGACCTGGGCGTTCTTCAGCGCCAGGCCGCCGAACGCGATGACCAGCTTGGTGTGCGCGATGATCGACGGCCAGTCGGTGACGCGGCCGGTCACCGGGCCGAGCGTTCCGAGAATGCGCGGCAGCAGGAACATCGCCGCGCCGAAGCTGTAGTTGCCGACCTGGTCGACGCAGCCGCCGCCGAGAAACAGAAACCGGCGCACCAGCGTGCGCGCATGATGCACGCGCCCGGCCGACGACCAGCCCTGCGAGCCGCCGAAGATCGCCTTGTCGCCGTGGTCCTCGCGCACCCGGGAAATCTCGGATGCGACGATGTCGAGCGCCTCATCCCAGGAGATTTCCTGGAACTTGTCGGAGCCGGTGCGCGGACGCCGCTCCCGCCAGCCTTCGCGGATCGCCGGCCGCGCGATGCGCAGCGGCGAATGCACCATCTCGGGCATCGACTTGAGGATGTCGGACGGAGCCGGATCGCGCGCGAACGGCTCGCAGGCGACCAGACGGCCATTCTCGACCAAGGCGGTGAAGGCGCCCCAATGGGCCAGTTGCGGAAAGCGCGCTGTGCTCATGAACGGCTCGACTTTCCCGGCGTCAGTTCACACGGTAGCGGTCAATCACGGCTTCATCAACGACCAGACCCAGGCCAGGGCCATCCGGAACCCGCATATATCCACCGGAGGCATTAACAAGTTCGCCGAACGGCGAGGCTTCGAGGTCGCAATAGAACCGCTCCACCGGGGGCTTGTCCGGCAGCGCCGCGCAGATGTGGACCGACGCGACCAGCCCCGGCCCGAAATACGGCGAATGCGGCGCGACCTTGATGCCGCGCGCTTGCGCGAGCGCAACCACCTTCTGCATCTCCGAAATGCCGCCGATCTTGGTCACGCTGGGCTGGAGATAATCGACCTGGGCGACATCCACGAGCTGGGTGAAATCGGCGAACGTTCCGGCGCATTCGCCGGCCGCGATCGCGACGCCGCCTTCGCTCTTGACCTTCGCCAGTCCGCGGTAGTCTTCCGGCGGCCAGACCGGTTCCTCGATCCAGAGCGGGTCGTAAGGCGCCATGCGTCTCGCCATCGCGACCGCCTCGTCCGGCGTCCACGGGCAGTTGGTGTCGATCATCAGGGGAATCTTCGGCCCGATCGCCTTGCGCGCGATCGCCACCTCGGGGACGGTGATTTCGTGCAGCTTGATGCGGGTGTAGCCGCGCGCCGCGGCTTCGGCGGCATTGCGCTCGACCAGTTCCGACGTGCCGTAGCGCAACAGGCTCGCATAGGCCGGCATGCGCTCGATCGGTTCGCCGCCCAGCATGCGGTAGAGCGGCAGGCCTGCAACCTTGCCGGCGATGTCCCAGAGCGCGATGTCCAAGCCCGACAGCGCGAATCCGACCGGGCCGTTGCGCGCGCAATTGTGCAGCTTGCGCTGGAGGTCGTTCATCAGGCCGGCGATGTCGCCGGCGTCACGTCCGACGGCGAGCGGCGCCACCATGTTCTTGAGCGCGGCTCCGGTGGTGGCGCAGGTCGCAAGCCCAAATCCTTCGCCCCAGCCGGTGATGCCGGCATCGGTCTCGACCTTGACGATCAGTGTATCCATCGTCCGCCAGCGGGCGGCGTTGCCGAGCGGGCCGCCGTATCGGTAGGGTACGGCGATGTGGATCGCCTCGATGTTGCTGATCTTCATCGATTGTACTCGTCGGATTGTCTGTGCGCGGCCGGCGCCGGGGGCAAGGCGGTCAGTTGGGACCGAATCCGGCGCCGCCGTCAACGGCGTTGATCGGCCGTCTTGTTGGCGGGGTAGAATTCCATCAGACTATTGTAGGGGCGCGAGACCGCCATGGCTGATTCCCCGAAGTCCGATCGTCCGCCGAAGCCACGCCTGACCTTGCGGGTCGGGATCACCGGTCACCGGCCGAACAAGCTCGGCAACGACGCGGTCGCGCGGGTCGAGCGGCAACTCGCGCTGGTGTTCAAGTCGATCGAGGGCGACGGCGAGAAACATCCTCGACGCCAACAAGGCGGTCTATTCCAGCGCGGAGCCGATGATCCGCCTGACCTGCGGCTTCGCCGAGGGCGCCGATCTCTTGGCGGTGAAGGCCTGTCCGCAGGCGTGGCAGATCGAGGCGGTGCTGCCGTTTCCGCAGAAGGAATATCTCGAGGACTTTCAAAAGTCCGCCTCGGGCGACGGCCGCGACGTCAGCAGCGCGTTCCACGAGGGTCTGAAACGGGCCGCGACCGTCACCGAGCTGCCGGAGGCGCGGCCGGACGATCGCGACCGGTCCTATGCCGACGCGGGCGGCTACCTGCTGCGCCAGGTCGACATGTTGATCGCGGTCTGGGACGGTCAGCCGCCGAAGCCGGGCGGCACCGGTGCGCTGGCCCGCAAGGCCTTGGACGGCGGCATCCCGGTGGTCTGGCTCGCGACCCACGAGGATCGCGAACCTCGCCTGATCACCGAGTTCGACGAGGCGGGCGCTCCGGTCGCGCCGGATGTCGATTGCACCGATGGCAGCCTGGAGAACGCGCTGCGGCCGATCTTCGCGGCGCCCGCGTCGGGCCACGGCCACGAGGATCCGCGCGAGACGTCGCGTCCCGGGCTGGAGCGATACCTCGGCGAGTTCTGGCGTCACAACACCTATTGGACCGCGTTCGATCTGCTCAAGCGGCTGGCGACCAAGCATTGGCCGCGCTGGCGCATTCACACCGAACACCCGGACAAACGAACCGGCGAGTGGAAGGCCTTTCTCGACGAGGCTCCGGCGGTCGAGAATCTGCGCCGCCGTCTGGAGGGCATCCTGCTGCCGCGGTTCATCTGGGCCGATGAATTGGCGGTGCACTTCTCCCACCGCTACCGCAGCGTCTATGTGCTGGCCTATCTGCTGTCGGCGGCGGCGGTGATGATCGCGCTCGCCGGTATCTTCTTCGAGCACAGCGAGGACGTGCTGCGAATCAAGGTCGCGTTCGTGGTGGTCGAGTTGCTGGTGATCGGCTTCATCCTGGGTATGGTGATGGTGGGTCGATATTGGCATTGGCACGAGCGCTGGCTGCATTACCGGACTCTCGCCGAGAACCTGCGTCATGCGCGCTTTCTTGCTTACGTCAGCGAGTTCGGCGGCATTCATGTGCCGACGGCCGATCCGGAGGACCGCGAGCCGTCGTGGGTGCTCTGGTATATCCGCGCCACGCTGCGGGAGATCGGCCTGCCGACCGCGGTGCTGAACGGCACCTATCAGTGGAAGGTGCTGAACGCGACGCTGATCCACGAGATCGAAGGGCAACTCGGCTGGCACAAGGCCAACGTCAAGGCGTCGCACCGCCTCGATCACAGCCTGCATTATATCGGCATCGGCTGCTTCCTGCTCACCTTCGTCTTCCTGGTGATCTTTCTGGCGATCTTCCTGATGGTCTATGGCGTCGGATATCTGTGGCATGTCCCGGCATCGAACGACAGCCACGGTCCGACCGTGCTCGGAACCTTCCTGCTGTGGTTCAAGCCGTTCGTGACGTTCGCCGCCGCGGGTCTGCCGGCGCTGGGCGCCGCGCTCGCGGGCATCCGCGTGCAGGGCGACTTCGAGGGTTCGCGCGAGCGCTCCGACCATATGGAGGAAATTCTCAATAAGCGCGCCGACGAATTCCGCGAGGCCGAAAGCCATCCCCTGGCGCTCGACGAGACCGCTCAGATGCTGATTTCGACCGCGCAGGACATGTCGGAGGACGTGGCCGCCTGGCAGGAACTCTACGGCCGCAAGCGGCTGACCTTGCCGGCCTAGCTGCGCCGCACAAGCGGCGGTGTCTTTGGCGCCGGCGAGGCCACGAGGTTGCACGGCCGAGAACGGACGTGCATTAATCGAGCGATTGTTTCTTGGGAGCCGGCTGCTGCAAAGAGGATGCGCGCGTGCTCGTAAACGACGTTCGCGGCTTCAATTTCGATCTCGGCGAAACCGCCGACATGCTGCGTGACAGCGTGCGCGGGTTTGCGGCCGACAAGATCGCGCCGCGCGCCGACGCGATCGACCGCACCAACACGTTTCCGCGCGACCTGTGGCCCGAGCTCGGCAAGCTCGGCGTGCACGGCATCACGGTCGAGGAGGAGTGGGGCGGGGCAGGGCTCGGCTATCTCGAGCATTGCGTGGCGATGGAGGAAATCTCGCGCGCCTCGGGCTCGGTCGGGCTGTCGTACGGCGCGCACTCGAACCTCTGCGTCAACCAGATCAGGCGCAACGGCACCGATGCGCAGAAGCGCCGCTACCTGCCCAAGCTGATCTCCGGCGAGCATGTCGGGGCGCTCGCCATGTCGGAGCCCGGCGCCGGCTCCGATGTGGTCTCGATGAAGACGCGCGCCGAGAAAAAGGGCGACCGCTACGTCCTCAACGGCAGCAAGATGTGGATCACCAACGGTCCCGAGGCCGAGACGCTGGTGGTCTATGCCAAGACCGATCCCGACGCCGGGCCGCGCGGCATCACGGCGTTCCTGATCGAGAAGGGCTTCAAGGGATTCTCCACCGCGCAGAAGCTCGACAAGCTCGGCATGCGCGGCTCGGACACCTGCGAGCTGGTGTTCACCGATTGCGAGGTGCCGGCCGAGAATGTGCTCGGCGGCGTCGGCGGCGGCGTCAAAGTGCTGATGTCGGGTCTCGACTACGAGCGCGTGGTGCTGGCGGCGGGGCCGCTCGGACTCATGCAGGCCTGCATGGACGTGGTGCTGCCCTACGTCCACGAGCGCCGGCAGTTCGGCTCAGCCGATCGGCGAGTTCCAGCTGGTGCAGGGCAAGCTCGCCGACATGTACGTGGCCATGAACGCCTGCAAGGCCTACGTCTATTCGGTCGCCAAGGCCTGCGACCGCGCCGAGACCACGCGCGAGGATGCCGCCGGCGCCATTCTCTATGCGGCCGAAAGCGCCACCAGGATCGCGCTCGACGCGATTCAGCTGCTCGGCGGCAACGGCTACACCAGCGAGTATCCGGTCGGGCGCTTCCTGCGCGACGCCAAGCTCTACGAGATCGGCGCGGGCACCAGCGAGATCAGGCGCATGCTGATCGGGCGGGAACTGTTCAACAAGACGCGGTAGACAGGTTCATGGCCGCTCTGAAATCCGTCACCGACCCGCGCTCGCCCGACTTCGCCCGCAACGCGGCGGCGATGAAGGCGCTGGTGGCCGATCTCGGCAGGCAGCTCAGCCGCGTCATGCGCGGCGGCAGCGACGAGGCGCGGGAGCGCCACACGTCGCGCGGCAAGTTGCTGCCGCGCGAGCGCATCGACCTGCTGCTCGATCCCGGCAGCCCGTTTCTCGAACTGTCCGCGCTCGCGGCGCACGGCATGTACGGCGGCGAGGTGCCGTCGGCGAGCATCGTCACCGGCATCGGCCGCATCAGCGGCCACGAATGCGTCATCGTCGCCAACGACGCCACCATCAAGGGCGGCACCTACTATCCGATGACGGTGAAGAAGCACCTGCGCGCGCAGGAGATCGCGCGCGAGAACCATCTGCCGTGCGTCTATCTGGTCGATTCGGGCGGCGCGTTCCTGCCGTTGCAGGACGAGATCTTTCCGGACGTGAACCACTTCGGCCGGATCTTCTACAACCAGGCGCGCATGTCCTCGCTCGGCATTCCGCAGATCGCCGTGGTGATGGGCTCCTGCACGGCCGGCGGCGCCTATGTGCCGGCGATGTCGGACGAGAGCATCATCGTGCGCAATCAGGGCACGATCTTTCTCGGCGGGCCGCCGCTGGTGAAGGCCGCGACCGGCGAGGACGTGACCGCCGAGGAACTGGGCGGCGCCGACGTGCACAGCCGGCAGTCGGGCGTGGTCGATCACTACGCGCTCGACGATGCCCACGCGCTCGGCATCGCCCGGCGCGCGATCGCCAACCTCAACCGGGTGCGCCGGCCTTATCTCGAAATGCGGCCGCCGCGCGAACCGCTGTTCGCGGCGGAGGAACTCTACGGCATCGTGCCGGCCGACGCGCGCACGCCCTATGACGTGCGCGACGTGATCGCGCGCATCGTCGATGGCTCCGAGTTCGACGAGTTCAAGGCGCTGTACGGGCAGACGCTGGTCTGCGGCTTCGCGCATATCGCCGGCTTTCCGGTCGGCATCCTCGCCAACAACGGCATTCTGTTCAGCGAGAGCGCGCTCAAGGGCGCGCACTTCATCGAGCTCGCCAGCCAGCGCAACATTCCGCTGGTGTTCCTGCAGAACATCACCGGCTTCATGGTCGGCAAGAAATACGAGGCCGGCGGCATCGCCAAGGACGGCGCCAAGTTGGTGACCGCGGTCGCCACCACCAACGTGCCGAAATACACGGTGATCATCGGCGGCAGCTACGGCGCCGGCAATTACGGCATGTGCGGGCGCGCCTACGGCCCGCGGTTTCTCTGGATGTGGCCGAACGCGCGCATCTCGGTGATGGGCGGCGAGCAGGCGGCCTCGGTGCTTGGGCTGTTGCGCCAGGAGACGACCGAGGCCAAAGGCGGGACTTGGACCGCGGCCGACGACGAGAAATTCAAGGCGCCGATCCGCGCGCAGTACGAGGAGCAGGGTCACCCGTACTACGCCACCGCGCGCATCTGGGACGACGGCATCATCGACCCGGCCGACACCCGCACGGTGCTGGCGCTGGCGCTCGCCGCCGGACTGAACGCGCCGGCACCCGAGCCGACGCGCTTCGGCATCTTCCGGATGTGACGGCGGTGCAAAGGCTCCTGATCGCCAACCGCGGCGAGATCGCCTGCCGGATCATCCGCGCGGCGCACGATCTCAAACTGCACTGTATCGCGGTCTATTCCGACGCCGATCGCTATTCGCGGCACTACCGTGTGGCCGACGAACGCGTGCACATCGGCGCTGCGCCCGCCAAGGACAGCTACCTGTCGATCGACGCGATCATCGCGGCGGCGCGCGCCAGCAAGGCCGACGCCATCCATCCGGGCTACGGCTTCCTGTCGGAGAACGCCGACTTCGCGCAGGCCTGCGCGGACGCGGGCTTCATCTTCGTCGGTCCGTCGGCGCAGACCATCCGGATGATGGGCTCGAAATCGGCCGCCAAGGCGCTGATGGAGAAGGCCGGCGTCCCGACCGTGCCGGGCTATCACGGCGAGGCGCAGGACGCTGCGACGCTGTCGAAGGAAGCCGCCCGCATCGGCTACCCCGTGCTGGTGAAGGCGTCGGCCGGCGGCGGCGGGCGCGGCATGCGCGTCGTCGCATCGCCCGGCGAGCTTGCCGAGGCGGTCGCCAGCGCCAAGCGCGAGGCCCTGTCCGCGTTCGGCGACGATCGTGTGCTGCTGGAGAAATATGTCGGCAAGGCGCGCCACATCGAGGTGCAGGTGTTCGGCGATACGCACGGCAACGTCGTGTCGCTGTTCGAGCGTGAATGCACGCTGCAGCGCCGCCACCAGAAGGTGGTGGAGGAGGCGCCGGCCGTCGCGCTATCGGCGGAGCGCCGCGCCACGATGCACGCCGCGGCGCGCGCCGCCGCCAAGGCTGTAGGCTACGTCAATGCCGGGACGGTCGAGTTCATCGCGGATGACGCCGGCTTCTACTTCATCGAAATGAACACCAGGCTGCAGGTCGAGCATCCGGTGACCGAGATGATCACCGGCATCGATCTGGTCAAATGGCAGCTGCGCGTGGCCGCCGGCGAGCCGCTGCCGCTAATCCAGGACGAAATTCTGGCGAAGGGCCACGCCGTCGAGGCGCGGATCTACGCCGAAGACCCCGACAAGGGATTCCTGCCGTCGATCGGGACGATCAAGCGGTGGCGGGAGCCGGTTGGCGACGGCTTGCGCGTCGATGCGGGCTACGACCTCCACGATGTGGTGACGCCCTACTACGACGCGATGCTCGCCAAGCTGATCGCGCACGGCGCCGACCGCGCGCAGGCGCTCGACCGTCTGCTCGCAGGCCTGAGTAAATTCGAGATCGGGGGCGTGACGACCAATATTCCGTTCCTCAAGGCGCTGGCCGGTCATGAGCTGGTGCGCCGCGGCGAGTTTGATACCGGATTCATCGAGCGCGAGCTGGCGGAGCTGATCTACGATGCCCGGCCGCTCGCCGCTATTGACGCGGCGGCGGCGGTTGCTGCGGTGCTGCTGCGCGAGCGCCAGGAGGACAGCGCAGACCCCTCCCCGTGGGGGCGCGGCGACGGCTGGATGATGGCTGGTCGGCGCCTGCGCAATATCGTATTCCAGCACGGCAAGTGGCGGTCGAACGCGTCGGTCGAGTACGGGCGCGACGGCGTGACCGTGGCGTTCGAGGGCACGAGCAGGCCGCTTTCGTTCATTGCGCGTGAGGCGGACGTGATCGATGTGACGTTCGGCAAGACCGCAGCGGCCGCGCACGCCGTCTGGACCGGCCGCGATCTCGACCTGGTCATGCCGTACGGCCGCTTCCGGCTGCATTGGGTCGATCCGTTCAGCGCTGACCTCGGCGATATCGGCGGCGCGGATCGGATCGTCGCGCCGATGCCCGGAACGGTGACGCGGATTCTCGCCGAGCCCGGCACCGACGTCGCGCGCGGCACGCCGCTGATCGTGATGGAAGCGATGAAGATGGAGCACACGCTGCGCGCGCCCGCCGACGGCCATCTGAAGGCGCTCAAATGCAAGGTCGGCGATTTCGTTCAGGAGGGGGCCGAGCTCGCTGATTTCGAGATTGCGGACGCCAAGGACTGAACAGCGGCCGCTTCGGTCACGCCCGGAAGGCATTGTCAGCGGACGGTTCGCGAATTATGAAGACGCCGGGCGACTTGGATCGGTCACCGGCCGGTGACCTCGTTTGCGGAGCGACCGGACATGCGGACGATTGCGATCATTTTGGGATTGGCCTTTTTGGCGCTGGCGGTTGTCTATTGGGTCGTGCCCGCCGGTTCGCTCCCGAGCTTCGTCCCCGGCTTCGAGGCAGGTGTCACCAAGACCCACCTGAAGCACGGCATCGCGGCCGCGGTGGTCGCGGTCGTCCTGTTCGGTTTCGGCTGGTACGCGGGCCGCTCGCGGGCGTAAGTGGCTGCGCCAGCAGCCGACGCCGCGGCCTAGGCGACGCGCTCCCAGATCAGCTCCTGGTGCTGCATGACGCCGGCGTAGAGCCGGCGCGGTGGCGCCAGCACCAGCTTGCCGCCGTCGAAGCGTACCGTGCGCACCTGCTCGCCGCCGACGCGGCTGGCATCGGATGATGCGTCGACGCGCGTCGACAAGTTCGTCCCATCGAAGGTGTAGTTGCCCGCATAGGACATGAATTGACGCGGCTCGCCGGCCGGCAATTGCGCGCGGCCGTCGCACAGCACGCAGTACATTCGCCCGTCTGTCTGGAAGCACACCAGGCCGTTCGGCGCCGGCCCGTATGGCGGAGCCAACACCTTGCCGTCGTCGTCGACGCCCTTGGTGCTCGTGAGCCGCCAAGTCCCGACGATGCGGGGATCGATCGCTGTCATCTGGCTTCCTTGTTCCCGGTGCCCGGCGGCCTAATCCGCCTTGAGCCCCAGCTTCTTGATGATCGGCGTCCAGCGGTCGAGTTCGCTGCGCAGGAATGCACCGAGCTCCTGCGGCGACGATCCCAGCATCTCGATGGCGCCGAGCCGCTCGGCCACGTCGGGCAGCGCCACCACGCGCTTCATCTCCGCGGCGAGCTTGTCGACGATCGGTTTCGGCGTGCCGGCCGGGGCGAGCAGCCCGTACCATTCCATCACCACGATATCGAAGCCCTGCTCGCGGAACGTCGGCACTTCCGGCAGCGATTTGTGGCGCTCGGTGGCGGCGACGCCGAGCGAGCGCAACTGGCCGGCCTTGTACTGCGCCAGCGCCTGCAGAACGGTGGCGAACTGCATCGGCAGATGCCCGGCCAGCAGATCGTTCAGCGCCGGCGCGCCGCCGCGGTAGACCACATGCGTCATGTCGATGCCTTGCTGCATCTTGAGCAGCTCGGCCGTGAGGTGCGTCATGCTGGCGGGACCGGCCGAGCCGAAATTGAGCGTGCCGGGTTTGGCCTTGGCGAGCGCGACCAGCTCCTTGACGTTGCTCGGCGGAAAGGACGGGTGCGTATAGATCGTCACCGGCGCGCGGCCAAGCAGGCTGATCGGCTCGAAGTCCTTGACCGCGTCGAACGGCAGCGACGGATTGAGCGGCTGATTGGTGACGAGATTGCTCACCGTCATCAGCAGCGTGTAGCCGTCCGGGTCGGCCTTTGCCGCAAGGCCGGTGCCGATGATGGTGGAGCCGCCGGGCCGGGTGTCGATGATCACCGGCTGGCCCCAGTTCTCGGTCATCTTCTGCCCGATCACGCGCGCGAACACGTCGGTCGAGCCGCCGGGCGCGAACGGCACGATGATGCGGATCGGCTTGTCCGGATATTTGGCCGCCGGCGATTGCGCGGCGGCCATGCCGGCGATGAAGCTTGCCGCCGTGGCAATCGACAGGGCGCCGGCCAGGCGAGCAGGCAGCGCAAGCAAAGCTCTCTTCACGTTTCTCTCCCTTGGCGGGTTCCGGCGCAGCTGATCCGCGCTCGCTTTTCGACAGCGTTATTTCTTGGCGGCTTTGACCGGGTCCTTGACGGCCTCGAAGGTGGCGAACTCGACGTTCCATAGCTCGCCGTCGATCTTCTCGACCTTGCGGATGTAGATGTTCTGAATGATGTCGCGGGTAGCCGGATCGATCGAGACCGGGCCGCGCGGGCTTTCCCACGTCATGCCCTTCATGGCGCCGACCAGGCTTTCGGTATCCGCCTTGCCGCTGGTCTTCTTGAGCGTCTCGTAGATCAGGTGCATGCCGTCATAGCCGCCGACCGACATGAAGTTGGGCCGGAAATTGAACTGCTTCTTGAATTCGCTGACATAGGTCTTGTTCGCGGCCGACGGATGCGCGGCCGAATAGAACTGCGCCGTCACGGTGCCGATCACCTGATCGCCCATGTTGTTGAGAATGTCGTCGTCGGTCACGTCACCCGAGCCGATGATCTTGACGCCGGCCTTGTCGAGGCCGCGCTCGATGAACTGCTTGACGAAGACCGAGCCCTGGCCGGACGGCACGAACACGAAGATGGCGTCGGGCTTGTCGTCGGCGGCGCGCTGCAGGAACGGCGCGAAGTCGGGATTGGCGAGCGGCACCCGGATCCATTGGCTGACCACGCCGCCATTGGCGACGTAGCCCATCTTGAAGGCGGTTTCGGCGTCCGTGCCCGGCGCGTAGTCGGAGACGATCGAGACCACCTTCTTGATGCCGTTCTTGATCGCCCATTCGCCGATCGGAACCACCGACTGCGCGAGTGTGAAGCTCGTTCGAACGATGTTGGGCGACGCCTCGGTGATGATCGACGTGCCGGCCGCCATCACCACCTGGGTCACCTTGCCCTGGGTCGCCAGCGGCGCCGCGGCCATCGCGGCCGGCGTCACGCCGAAGCCCGCGATGATGTTGACCTTGTCGTTGACGATCAGCTCCTGCACCAGGCGGCGCGTGTTGTCGGGAACCGCGCCGTCGTCCTTGAGAATGACCTCGACCTTCTTCCCGGCGGCGGACGCGCCGTGCTGCTGCTGGTAGAGCTTGACCGCGGCGTCGATCTGCCTGCCGGTCGACGCCTGCGGGCCGGTCATCGGCAGCACGAGGCCGATCTTGACGCTGTCCTGCGCCGAGGCGTCGCCGGGCGGCAGCGCGCCGAAGGCCAAGGCAGCCAGCGCGGTTGCGATGATGGTGCGGGGCATGTGCTTCTTCCCTTTTTTCGGCTGTTGATTTGGGTGTCGCCGTTGGCGGCATTCTAAGCCGTATTGGCGTCGATGATGTAGCCCCCGTCCGGTCGCCGCGTCAGGTTCCGGTGCCCGCCAGTGTGTCCTGTTGCCGCGCGGTGGCCGACGGACCGGCGCCGCGCATCGTATCGATCACCGCCAGCCGCGCGCCCGGCTCGCGGTCGCCGCGCCAGGCGACATGGCCGTCCGGGCGCACCAGGACGAGTGCGCGGCCGTAGAGGGCCGCCGCGTCGCGATGGTCGATCCGATGCACCGCGAGCGGCACGCCGCGGCTCTTGGCGGCGCGTTCGAGCCCGGCGCTCGGCACATCGGCGAACTTCAGCAGGACGAACCCGTCGCCGAACAGGTCGAGAATCGACCGATCCGGTCCGAGCCACACGTGCGGCGCGCGTGCGCCCGGGAAGGCGGTCGGCCGGTAGCCGAACGTGTCGTCGGCGGGTTGCGGGCTGCCGTCCGGCACGACGACCGGGGAGGGCTGGTAGATGTAGCCGAGGTGCACGCCGACCGGGTGCCAGGCCTTCTCGTTCTCCTCGACCAGTGCGGCGCCGATGGCGCGGCGGGCCGCGTCGCCTTCGGGCGTCGGCGCATCGATCTCCGCGCGCTGCGCGGCGCTGATCAGGCGGCGGTAGTTCTTCAGCGACACCTCGGCGGCGCGCGCCGACGCCGGCCGGCGCTCGTCGTCGTAGCTTGCGAGCAGTCCGGCGCCGCCCCAGCCGGCGAGCACCGCGGCGAGCTTCCAGCCGAGATCGAAGGCGTCCTGGATGCCGGTGTTCATGCCGAGCCCGCCGTTCGGGGGATGCGCGTGCGCGGCGTCACCCGCGATGAAGACGCGGCCGTCCATGAAACGCTCGGCGACGGTGCGCTTGCGCACCCACAGCGTCTTGTCCTCGATCGTGTAGGGAATGTCGCGCCCCATGCAGCGCCGCATCAGCGCCGGGATGTCGGTGTTCTGCAGCTTGGTCTCGTCCATGCCGACGATCTGCAGCCGCCACAGATCCTTGCCGTCGACGATCGACAGGAACGACCACGTCCCCTCCGGCCCGACGAAGACGTAGCGGAAGGCTTTTTCCTTGTCGTGGTACCGGAAGAAATCCGGGATGCTCAGATAGATCGTCATCGACCAGTCGAGATGCGGCTCGCCCCGTCAGCGCGATGCCGAGCCGCTCGCGCACCGTCGAGTCGAATCCGTCGCAGCCGACCAGATAGGCCGCGCGGATCGTTTCGACGCGTCCGCTTTGCTGATCGTGCACGGTCGCGGTCACGCCATCGGCATCCTGCGTGAAATTTTCGAGCCTGACGCGGTGGCGGATCGCGATCTGCGGAAACGACCGCGCGCAATCCTGCAGGATCGGATCGAACCAGGTCTGCGGACACGGCCGGCCGCGCTCCGGGCTGAACTCCGAGTGCGGCTGCGCGCCGAGCGCGGGCGTGCGCACGCGGCCGAGCTCGTAGCCTTGCATGTCGGTGACGAATGCGCTGTCGAGCGCCCAGTCGGGCGGAAAGCCCCAGTTGCGCACCCTGTCGGCGATGCCAAGCTGCCGGCAGAACTCCATGGTGCGGACGCTGACCTCCAGCATCTTGGCGGGGCCGAGCTTGTTCTCGCGCTCCTCGACCAGCAGCGCCCCGACGCCACGCCGGCCGAGATCGGCCGCGAGCGCAAGGCCGATCGGGCCGCCGCCGACGATCAGCACGGGCGATCTCGATGATGGATGCTCGCGGGCTCATCGGCCGGCGCTTGCCGTCACTTCGGGCATTCGCCCGGCGTCACATTGGTCGCCTTCGCGACGCGCGCGAAGCAGTCGTTCGAGTAGGTCACGCGCTTGCCGGTGGCGTCGGTTCCGCACACCGGCTGATAGATCTGGGTGCAGACTTCCGGCGCCTGCGCCAGCATGATCGGGTTGCGGCCGCTCGCATCGGCCGCATGCGCCAGCCCGGGGGCCGCGAGCAGAGCAAGGAAAGCGACAACGCGTTTCATCGAAGGCTCCTCGTTTGAATCAAACCGGCGCGCATCCTAGCAGCGGTCAGCCTTGCCTTCATCGGCCGATTCGACATAGCTACGAACGTCGGCAGGCGAGAGAACGCGCGGAGTGCGTTGCAACTATGACGATCCGGATCGGCACCTCGGAGCGCGACGGCACGTTCCACAGCCAGGGCCGCGCGCTCCAGGCGATCTTCGAGCGGCGCGCCGCGCTCGCGCCCACGGTCGTGCTCGAAGCCAATTCCGCCAGCATGGAGAACGCGCAGCGCCTCGACGGCGGCGAGATCGAGTTCGGCTTCATGGCGTCGAACTGGATCGGGCGCGCCCGGAACGGCGAGCAGCCGTTTGCCCGGCCGCTCGCGCTTGCCATGGCGGCGCCGATGAACGCCGGGCCGCTGTTCTTCATCGCGCGCGCGAGTTCCGGCCTGCGCTCGGTCCGCGACCTCGGCGGCCGCCGCGTCGCGGTCGGGCCGCGCACCAGCGGCATGGTGCAGCACGCGCAAGGCATCTTCGCGCGTGCTGGGGCTTGAGCCGACATCGAGCCGGTCTATCTCGATTTCGCCGCGGGGGCGCAGGCGCTGGCGGCGGGCGAGATCGACGCCCAGTTCCAGTGCCCGATCCCCAACAAGGTGATGACCGAGCTCGCCGCGCGCACCGACGTGCGCGTGCTCGGCTATGCGCCGGGCGAGATCGAGACCGTCATGAGTGCGATCTCGTATTACCGGCGGGCCGTGATGCGCCAAGGCGCGATCCGCGGACTCGACGCCGACGTGGCGCAGCTTGCGGTGGTGAACGTTCTGGTGACGAGTCCGCGGGTGCCGGACGCGGTGGTGCGGGCCGCGGTCGAGGCCATCGTCTCCGACAGCGATGAACTGGCGCGGCTCAACCCGCTGTTCACCGGCCTCGCCGATCTGTTCGAGCCGCTGCGCTCGCAGGGCGCGGCCGCGTTCGAATTCGGCGGCGTGCCGCTGCATCCGGGCGCGCTTGCCGCCTATCGCGACCTCGGACTGCTGAAGTGATTGCCGCAGCGTCTACTGCGGCTGAATCCCGGCGTCCTTGATCACCTTGATCCACAAGGCGGCCTCCTCGGCAAAGAACTTCGTGGTCTCGGCCGGCGAGGTCGCACCGGCGTCGAGCGAGAGCTTGCGCAGGGCCTCGCCGACCTCCTTGCTTCTGAGCACCTCGACCGTGTCCTGATTGATCTTGCCGGCGATCGCGGCCGGCGTCGCGGGCGGCGCCACCAGCCCGAACCAGGTGATCGACTTGAAGCCGTGCAGGCCGGATTCGGAAAACGTCGGGATCTCGGGCACGGTCCGCGCGCGGATGAGATCGGCGACCGCCAACAGCTTGACTGTGCCGCCGCGGTAGAGCGGCACCGAGGTGGCCAGCGTGTCGAAGAACATGTCGACGTGGCCGGCGATGACGTCGGTGAGCGCCGGCTGCGCGCCGCGGTAGGGCACATGCACCATCTTGATGCCGCCCAGCACTTCGAGCTGCGAGCCGGAGAGATGCGCGGTCGAGCCGACGCCCTGCGAGGCGAAGGAGAGCTTGCCGGGATTGGCCTTGCCGTAGTCGATCAGCTCCTTGATCGAGGACGCCGGATGGTCCTTGCGCACCACCAGCACGTTGGGGATTTTGGCCAGCAGCGTGATCGGGACGAACTTGGTCGGGTCGTAGCCGAGGTCCTTGTAGAGCAGATGATTGAACGCAAGCGGGGCAGGGGGCGCGATGAAGAGCGTGTAGCCGTCGGGCGCGGCGCGCCCGACCGACGTTGCGCCGATATTCATGGCGCCGCCCGGCATGTTCTCGACGATCACGGTCTTCGACCATTTCTGGCCGAGTTGCTCCGCCACCAGGCGAGCCAGGATGTCGGTGGTCGATCCGGGCACGCCGGGCACCACGACCTTCACGGTGCGGGACGGGTAGGGCTCCTGCGCCGCCGCAGGCTGCGTGCCAAGCGCGGCGGCGACCGCGAGCGCGATCAGACTCACAAAGTGTGCCGGCATGCGCTCCTCCGTGGCGTTCTTGCTTTTGCCGTCATGGTACGACGGGAGCCGAATTGGGCAAGGCCCGAACCGGACACCGCGACTACGTGCCGTAGTCGCTTCTTTGCGCCTTCGGCCGTCACATATCCCTCGGCCACGTCGCGCGCGACCGCGGCGGGATCGCGCTGGCCCGGGTCGCCGTAGCCGCCGCCGCCCGCGCTCTGCAACAGGAAGCGGTCGCCGGCCCGCATGTCGTAGCGGCCGGGCGGCGTGTCGCGCTCCTGCGGCGTGCCGACCTTGGTGACGAAGCGCGCGGCGGTGCCGGCCTTGCCGCCGGCGAGCCCCTCGGGCGGGAAGCGCGCCTTGTCGAAGCGGCGCACGATCGCGGCGTCTTCCAGGATTTCGTATTCGCGTTGCAGGCTCAAGCCGCCGCGCCATTGCCCGGCGCCGCCCGAGTCGGGCACGAACTCGAAGCGGGTGATGCGGCAGGGAAACTCGGATTCGAGAATCTCGATCGGCGCGATGTGCAGGTTGCTCAGGTGCGTCGCGGTCGCGGTCGTGCCGTCGTGTCCGGGTCCGCCGCCGTAGGCCGCGCCCATGATCTCGTATTGCAGCGTCGCCTGTCCGGGCCGGCCCTTGCTCCAGGCGGCGGTGATGACGCTCGACGAGCCGGAATTGGCGAGCGCCCGCGCCGGATTGAAATGCGCCAGCGCCTGCAGGATCACGTCGATCAGCTTGAGGTTGACCACCTGGTAGTTCGACACCGAGCCGGGCGGATCGGCGTTCACCACCGTATGCGGCTTGAGCACGATGCGCACCGCGTCGCGCATGCCGTCGTTGAAGTGCAGGTTCGGACCGAGGCAGCCGATCAGCGAATAGAACACGCAGGCCTCGACCAGCGACGGCCGCAGGTTGACCGGGCCGCGCGCCTGCGGATCGCAGCCGGAGAAATCGAAGCTCGCCACGCCGTCCTTGACCGTGACGATGACCGCGAGCTTGATCGGCTGGTCGAGCGTGATGCCGTCCGAGTCGAGCAGGCCCTGCGCCGACGCGGTGCCTTCCGGCAGCTTGGCGATGGCGGCGCGCAGTTCGTCGGCCGCGCCCTTGAGGATCGCCGCGAACGCGCCGGTGACGGTCCCGGCGCCGAAGCGCACACACAGCTCCTTCACCCGCGCCGCGCCCATCTGCGTCACGGCGATCTGCGCATGCATGTCGCCGCGCAGCAGCACCGGCTGGCGGCTGTTGGTCAGGATGATGCGCTCGATGTCGGGCAGCGGTTTCCCTTCGTCCCAGATCTTGATCGGCGGGACCAGCAGGCCCTCGTGATACATCTCGGTGGCGTTGGCGGAGGTCGAGCCCGGCACCGTGCCGCCGACATCGGCCTTGTGGGCGATCGTGCCCGAAAAAGCGACGATCTCGCCGTCGGCGAACACCGGCGCGACGAAGGCCATGTCGGAGACGTGCGGCAGCCCGCCTTCGTAGGGGTGGTTCGACACGAACACGTCGCCGTCCTTGATGTTGCCGGCCGCGCCCTGGACCTCGAGGATGCGCCCGACCAGATGGCGGTAGACCGGCGCATGGAAGAACATCGGCGGCGCCACGATCAGCCGGCCGTCGCGGTCGAGGATCACGCAGGAGAAATCGCGCGACTCGCGGATGATGGTCGAGTAGCCGGAGCGATAGAAATGATAGTGCATCTCCTCGACCAGGCTCGCGATCTTGTTGCGCAGGATCTGGATGGTGATGGCGTCCATGATCATGCCTTTTCGAGGATAAGGTTACGGTAGCCGTCGACGCGTGCGCTCCAGCCCGGCGGGATCACGGTGGTGGCGTCGAACTGCTCGACGATGGCGGGACCGGCCAGACTTGCGCCGATGTCGAGACGGTCGCGCTCGTAGAGCGTGGCCTGGAGTTGCGTGCCGCCGAGCGACATGGTGCGACGTGCCCTTGTTCGCTTCCGACGTCGCGCGCGGCGACGCCGGCGGCGTCTCTTCGTGCGGCTCGTATTTCGGCACCGGCACCCGGACCCGCAGGCGATAGCTCACCACCTCGACCGGCCGGTCGCCGGCGGCGTGTCCATGGATCTGCGCGTGGCGCTCGTCGAATCGGTGGCGCGCTTTGGTGAGCGAGTCCGCGGTCAGCCGCTCGGCGAACAGGCCGTCGAGCGGCGTGCGCAGCTCGTAGCCCTGTCCGGTGTAGCGCAGGTCGAGCTCGCGGGCGAAGCGCGGCGCGGCGGCGCTCATGCCCTCGGCCGCAAGCTCGTCGCGCGCCTTGGCTTCGAGCGCGCGGAAAATATCTTCGGCATGGTCGGCGGTGACCTCGTCGAGCGGGCGCAGCCCCGAGCGGATGTAGTCGTGCACCACGTCGGTGCAGAGCAGACCGAGCGCGGAGAACGCGCCCGGCCGCGCCGGCACCAGAATCCGCCGCATGCCGAGCTCTTCGGCCACCGCGGCGGCGTGCACCGCGCCGGCGCCGCCGAACGGCAGCAGCGTGAACGCCGAAAGGTCGACGCCGCGCTTGGCGGCGAACACCCGCACCTCGTCGGCCATGCGCATGTCGACGATGCGCTGGATGCCGGCGGCGGCGGCGAGCACGTCCATCTTGAGCGGGTCGGCGATGTGGGTCTTGAGCGCCGCGTGCGCGGCCGCGACGTCGAGCTTCTGCGCGCCGCCGAGGAAATAGTCCGGGTTGAGATAGCCGCAGACGAGATCGGCGTCGGTGACCGCCGGCCGCGTGCCGCCGCGCCCGTAGCAGGCGGGGCCGGGATCGGCGCCCGCGCTCTGCGGCCCGACATTGAGAAATCCGCCGGCGTCGATCCAGGCGATCGAGCCGCCGCCCGCCGAGATCGTGGTCATGTCGAGCGCGGGCAGATCGACCTGCCGGCGCGCGATGATGCCTTCGGTGATTTCGAGCGGCACGCCGCCCTCGATGAAGGCGATGTCGGCCGAGGTGCCGCCCATGTCGAGGGTGACGAGGCCGGTTTTCGCTTCCGCGCGCGCCAGATAGGCGCTCGCCTGCGCGCCGGCGGCCGGACCGGAGAATAGAGTGTGCACGGTCCGGCCGCCGGCGATCGCGGCCGAGAACGGCATCACGCCGCCGTTCGACTGCATCAGGAAGCGCTGCTGGGTGGTGAGGCCCAGGTCGTCGAGGCCGCCGTTGAGATGGCCGATATAGTGCACCATCACCGGTTCGAGATAGGCGTTGAGCAGCGTGGTGGACAGCCGCGGCCATTCGCGGATGCGCGGCAGCACCTCGCTGGAGAGCGAGACATGCACGCCCGGCCATTGCTCGTGAATGAGCGCCCGCGTCTCGGCTTCGTGGCGCGGGTTCATGAAGGAAAACAGGAAGCAGACCGCGATCGACTGCACGCCTGCGGCCTTCAGCTCGCGCGCGGCCTGCCGGACCGCATCGCGGTCGAGCGGAGCGAGCACCTTGCCGGTGTAGTCGGAGCGCTCGGGGATTTCCTTGGTGAGACTCTGCGGCGCGATGTGCGGCGGGCGGGTGAAGAAATAGTCGAACAGGTTGCCGTCGCGGGCCTGGCCCTGGATCTCCTGCACCGCGCGGTAGCCCTTGGTGATGAGGAGGCCGACCTTGGCGCCGCGCATTTCCAGCAGCGCATTGGTGGTGATGGTGGTGCCGTGCGCGAAGAACTCGATGTCGTGCGGCGCGACACCCTTGGCGACAAAGCGCGCCACGCCGTCGAGCACGCCGAGCGCGGGATTCTTCGGCGTGCTGGAAACCTTTTCGACGGAAAGCTTGCCCGTCGCGGTATCGAACAGCACCAGATCGGTATGCGTGCCGCCGACGTCGA
>CAVVON010000031.1:0-609736 GCA_963749815.1 uncultured Alphaproteobacteria bacterium
CGGGTCATCCTCGGCACGCCAACGTTAGCGTCTCAAAAACTCCCACAGCTTTCACGAACAGGTCGAGGGGGCCTTAATATGCTGGCTCTTGTTGCAATGCATACGTCCGATTCGGGCCCATCTCGGACGTCGCAGTCGCGCTGTCCGATGTCCGCTATCGGGGCAAGAGCGGAAGTGCATAATCGGGCTACGCGGCGGCGACGTTTCATCGTTTCACCGTTTCATGCGACCGCGCTTGCGGCCGCGAAAGGGCGGCGCCCCTCCAGCCTGGAGACCATCGTCTGCGATGCTTGTCTCCCGTCTTGACGGCAGCTCACGCTAACTGTTACACTTCCTATATAGAATTGTAACAGTCCCTGTGATCAGACAGGGCCATTTCCATGGATAACTTGCAGGTTCATCGCAGGGCTTCGACCCCAGTAAATGTAACAGTTGACCGGCGTAGCCGCGAATATCTGACCGAGCGCGAGGTTGACCGGCTGATAGAGGCCGCCAAGCAGAACCGCTGGGGGCATCGTGACGCCACCGCCATCCTGGTCGCCTACCGCCACGGGCTGCGCGCCTCAGAGCTTGTCGCCCTGCGCTGGAGCGACATCGAGCTTGCCACAGGGCGGCTGCATGTCAGGCGAGCCAAGGGTGGCAGTGCCAGTGTCCACCCGATCTCGGCCAAGGAGTCTGAGGGCTCTGAGGCGGCTGCAACGTGAGGCACCTGCATCGCCCTACGTGTTTGTCTCGGAGCGAGGCGCGCCGCTCAGCGTGGCAGGCTATCAGCGGATGGTCGCCCGTGCTGGCGTGGCCGCCAAGTTCGGCTTCCTGGTCCATTCTCACATGCTGCGGCATGGGTGCGGCTTCAAGCTCGCCGCCGATGGTCAGGATACGAGAGCAATCCAAGCCTATCTCGGGCATCGCTCGATCCAATCGACCGTTCGTTACACCGCGCTCGCCCCGGATCGGTTCAAGAACTTCTGGCGAGATTGAGCCGCGCCAAGGCTGTTGGGCAGCGAGCCTCGGGCATGGATCGCACGATGCCCCGCATTGACTCAGGGGAAAGCCCCTGGATCCGATTTCATTGCCGAGCGGGAGTTGGCGCAGACATCTGGCCTGCTGCAGCCCCAGCTTTGCTATGTCAGAGGGAAAGCCTCGTAAGCAATTTATCTGCGTCCGGTTAGCCGGTCTTGAGGTTCGACTGACGCCTCAGAGACGTCAGCCCGTGCCTTTAGTCTGATCAGTCTGAAGCCCCAGAAGGCTCAGTCGGCCGCCAGGGATATCAGTATAAGGCTCCAGTGCAATTGGACTGGCGCTTCAGAGATGTCAGTCTGTGTTTCAGTCTGATCAGACTGATCAGTTCTGACAAGTTCTGACGCACTTGGCAGTGTCAGTCTGTGTGCTCAGTCTGTCAGTTTGACGAGACGTCAGTCTCAGGATGGCTCGGCGGATCAGAAACGTCAGTTGGTGGATCGGTCTGTCAGTTTGACGCACCTGGCGGCGTTCCGTCTGTGACGTCAACCCTTAGTACCGAAATCAATAGGTAAGCGAATCGATCCACTTGGGCGCTCGCTGCAGGACGCGGCTTCCGACGAGGGGCTGCTCCAAGCATTTGATCCGGGCACGTAGGCGGCGGTAGGTCAGTCCCTTCATGCGATATGGCCGTTCCGGGATTGGATCAAGCACCGGACGTGAGCCACCAAGGCGCTGCCTGAGGCGATAGGCCTTTAAATAGACCCTCGCTCTCTTGCTCCGACGTTGGCTTTCGTAGATCGGATTGCCGACACAGGCGCGGCAGAAGAACCCGCCAAATTCCATGAACAACCTAGCGCAGCGGCGGTCACACGACGGGCAATGCACCCAAGGTCGACGGTTACCAAAATGGCAAGGCGTCCATGAAACACGGATCGGCTGGACCGCAATCTGCCTATCCCATTTGATGAGGATCAAATATCGGGCGACACGCATTTCCGCAATCAATGGCCACCGAAGCGAAACACTGTGCAGCGTGACCCAATGGTCGCGAAAAACGCGGGCACGCCGAAGATCCCCCACATCGAGGCATGCTGGTGCAAGCTTTTCGACTGTCAACCGGTCAGGTCGTTTGTTTCGCGTCACGGCATTGAACCCGATGTGCGGACGAGGTGTGCATATAAACACGTCACGGACGGGGCCCCGATCGTTAAGCGGACATTCAAGAAGCTACTTTCAACTAATCCGATTGGCGACGTCCGCCGGGGGTCGGTGCTATATGGCGGCACCGCCGGTGTGAGAATGGCAAACTAGATATGTCCTGCCTTTCCGGTACGCTCTGGCCCGCTATATGTCCCGCCTCTCCGGTACGGTTGTTCCCTTCAGTGTCCCGCCTTTCCGGCACGGCGGTGTCCCGCCTTTCCGGCACGGGCTGTACCGCCTTTCCGGGGCGGGATCTTGTTTTTCCATCACGCGCCGACCGTCGTTTGTGTCTGAATTTTCCTCCGTCCCATTTTAGGAAATCCCTGGTCGGCAGGCCTTCGTCGCCACGGCTTCCGGTCCCTCGCATGTAGCCAACATCGGTCAGTCGCCAATGTGGAGCTTTGCCCTTTCCTTCGACGCCTAGCGCCCCGGGGCGCGTCATGACGATGAAGCCGTAGAACTGCAGCTCTTGGAACCAGCGTCCGATTTCTTCTGTGCCAGACCCAAGCTCGGCAGCGGCGCTTCGTTGCGACAAATAAATTCTGCCGTTGTTCTTGAAGTTGGTGCTGTAGCGCCGCTTGAGGGCGATGAACAAACTTCGCGCACCGTGCGACATGGCCTTCCATGCCGGGGCGTCCAGCGTCTCCTTCACGATCATGACGAAGGGCGGGTTCTTGCTCATCGCTCGTCCTCTCGTCCGAAGAGAGGTTGCCGTCGACGTGGGCTTGAATTAGCTTTCGGACCGATCGGCCTGCCAGCACGATCACCATCCGCCCGGGCCTCGCGATCGACAGGATGCGCGGGGCCCGGCGCTTTCCGGTCGCACACGCGTCATTCGCCGGCAAGGTGCGCAAGCAATCGCTGTCTCGAGGCCGACCACAGCCTGCCGACTTTGCGCGCCGGTAGGTGGCCCTGCTCCAACATATGAAAGGTTTGCCGCACCGAGCGGTCGATGACTTTCGCAATATTCCCGGCGCCCCAGATAATGTCCGAGCCGTCGTTAGCGTCGATGGTAGTAGCACCGCACTTTTTGGGAACGCTTGTGGAGCGGTCTGTGACTTCCGGACTAGTCGTGCTCATCGAGTTCCCGCGTTTGGGGCTCGCCGGCCAAACAGCGACCGACGAGCCTGTGATTGGCTCTTCCAGTCGCCGTCCCCGTCCCGCTCACTGCACTGAGGGTTACGTCGCAGTCCACGATTACAATACTCAACCCATCAATACAAATCGCCGCCAATGATATCCACAGGCTACCTAACGAGTTGTATCCACAGGCTACAAGACGAGTTTCGTGTCGCGCCCATGTTGCGTGGAGTTGCCGACACCCCCTAGTGCCCATTGAAATTTAAGGGGAATTGTTGCGACACGCGCGACTTGAAAAAACCGGATTTTCGCCAGCCAATTTTACGATTTCTATTTTATTTTCAAATTGATGAGGCAGGTAGGACTCGAACCCACGAGGCGCAAGGTAGCAGATTTACTCCGGTTTCCCAGAAGCAGATTTTAAGTCTGCTGTGTCTACCGTTCCACCACGCGGCCAAGCGCACGCGCTTTTAGCGCGCTTTCAGGCCCGGCGGATACCGGCGCGCGGCCAATCGCGGCGCGCCTCAGGCCTTCAGCACGTGGCCCCAGAGCTCGTCCCAGTCCTTGCCGCTCAGGTCGGTGATCCGGCCGTCGCGCTCGTAGAACTTGTTCGGGATCTGGAACATCGCCAGCATCAGGCCGCCCTCGGGCGTCCAGGCGACGTGCCGGCTGCCGGGCTCGCGCCAGACGAACTCGCCCTTCGTCACCTCTAATCCCGCGACCGGGCCTTCCTTGTCGACCAGCTTGCCCTCGAGCACGTAGGTCTGCTCGATGTTGACATGCTCGTGGTCGGGCAGGACGGCGCCGGGCTCGAAGCGCATCAGCGCGGTCACCAGGCCGGTGTTGGCGTCGAACAGCAGCGGCTTCACCTCGCAGCCGGGGAAGCGCGTCTTCTGCCATTCCATGTTGGCGGGGCGAACGACGTGGGAATGCTCGTCGGCTGAGGCTTTGCCCTTCGGCGTCACGGCGTCCATGCGATGTCTCCGTTGTCGATTTGGACTCTGCGGCAATTATAGCGGCGGCGGCGGCGGGCGTCTGCCCCCGCGACGGCTATTTCTCCAGCGTGATCTTGGCGCGCTCGATGATGGCGGCGAATTTCTGGCTCTCGGAAGCGACGAACGCCTTGAACGCGTCCGGCGTCATCGCCCGCGGCACGATGCCCTGCACGATCAGCGTCTCGGCGATCTTCGGATCGGCGAGCGCCTTGCCGACGATCTCGTTGAGCCGCGTGACGATCGGCGCCGGCGTCCCGGCGGTGCCGAACATCGCGAACCAGTTGAGCAGTTCGTAGTCCGCCAGCCCCGGCGCGCCTTCGGACAAGCGGCGCGACGTCCGGCAGTTGCGGCATGCGCTCGCGAGACGTGACCGCGACCGCGCGCAGCTTGCCGTCCTGGATCAGCGCCAGCGACGCGGCCAGGCTCGAGAAGCTCATCGTCACCGCGCCGGTCGCCACGTCGGTCACCGCCGGCGCCGAGCCGCGATACGGCACGTGCAGCACGTCGATGCCGGCCATCGCGTTCATCAATTCGCCCGCGAGCTGCTGCGGGTTGCCGATGCCGGAGGACGAAAACGACAGCTTGCCCGGATTGGCCTTGGCGTAGGCGACCAGGTCCTGCGGCGTCTTCACCGGCGAATCCGCCTTGACCACCACCACGCACGGCACGATCCCGACCAGCGCGATCGGCACCAGTTCGCGCGCCGGGTCGTAGGTCATCTTCTCCTTGTAGAGGTGGTGATTGATGGCGACTTCGCCGGACGCCACCATCAGCAGCGTCTGCCCGTCGGGCGCCGCCTTGGCGACCGCGTTGGCGGCGATCATGGCGGCCGCGCCGGTGCGATTCTCGACGATGACCGGCTGGCCGAGCGCGGCCTTCATCGGCTCGCCGAGAAGCCGCGCCACGATGTCGACGCCGCCGCCCGCCGGATAGCCGACCAGCATGCGGATCGGCTGCGTCGGATAGGTTTGCGCAAAGCCGCTACGCGCGCTGCCGGCGGCAAGCGCGAGGCCGGCGACGAGTTCGCGCCGGTTGAGCATGGCGCTCAACCGACATCCCCCGCGCCGCGGATCGGCGGCTGGAACGCGAGGCCCGTGTCCCAGGGGAAATAGATCCAGGTGTCCTGCGACACCTCGGTGATGAAGGTGTCGACCAGCGGCCGCCCCATCGGCTTGGCATAGACGGTGGCGAAGTGCGCCTTCGGCAGCAGCTCGCGCACCACCCGCGCGGTCTTGCCGGTGTCGACCAGGTCATCGACGATCAGCACGCCTTTGCCCTCGCCGCCGGCGAGCGCGACGATGTTCGCCGCCACGCCCTTGAGCACCTGCAGGTCGCCTTGCTGCTTGTAGGCGTAGCTCGAGACGCAGACCGTCTCGATCAGGCGGATGTCGAGCTCGCGCGCCACGATCGCCGCCGGAACGAGGCCGCCGCGGGTGACGCAGACGATCGCCTCGAACGGCCCGGCCCCGGCGAGCCGCCAGACCAGCGCGCGCGCATCGCGATGAAACTGGTCCCAGGATACCGGGAAGGCCTTTTGCTGCTGCGGTTGCGCCTGCGGTTGCTGCATCGGCTGCGCCATGAATTCTCCCCCGGCTTGAAGCGAAGTCCGCGGGTTCTAGCGCATGTCGAGGACAAAATCGAACCGCGCGGCGAGGCCATCCCCAGCCTCGGCGGTGCGCATCAACAGCTCGCGGCGGAACAGGAAATCGCGCGCGTTGCCCGCCTCGTTCGGGAAGTAGAGCTGGGTGGACACGAGCGACCGGCCGGGCGCCTGTACCCGCAGGTGGTAGTGCCGGGTGCGGCCCGGATAGAGCGCCGGCAGGATGGTGCGGAAGCGGTAGCGGCCGTCGGCGTCGGTGAACAGGTGGCCGCGATAGCGGTAGCCCTTGTTGTCGTAGTCGCCGAACTCGTCCGCATGCCAGAGATCGAGCAGCGCGCGCTCGACCGGACGGCAGCCGCGCGTCAGCACGACGCCGGTCAGTTCGACCGTGCGTTCCCTTGTGCCCGGCCTCCACCAGATTGAAGCGCTCCGGCGAGTTCGGCCGGAAATACGGGCCGTCGCCCTGCCGCACCGTCGGCTCGTCGCCGTCGCGGCACTCCGGCGTCGGCGCGGCGCCCTGCGCGGCGCTCAGGTCCGGATAGACCGCACCGAGCCCGCCCGCGGCGAGCGCACCTTGCAGCAGCTTGCGGCGGTTCATGTCAGGCTCCTGGTCCTCTACGCGCTCTTCTGCACGCCGCGCACCCGCACCAGCATCTCCTCGACCGCCTTCGCGGCCGAAGCGAGCTTGGCCGGATCGCGCGCGCGCAAGACCACATTGGTGTTCGGCCCGCTCTGCGGATCGAAGAACGGGTAGCTGCCGATCGCGACATCCGGGTTGGCCTTGGCGATCTCGCCGAGCTGGGTGCCGATGTCGCCTTCGCGCGCATTCGCCCGCACGGTCTCGGACAGCATGCGGATGCCGGTCTTGAGCTTGGGCGCGACCTCGTCGAGCATCGCCTGCATGATCGACGGCACGCCCGCCATGACGATGACGTTGCCGATCCAGATGCCGGGCGCGCCCGACACCTTGTTGACCACCAGATCGGCGCCCTTCGGGATGCGGGTCATGCGCAGCCGCGCCTCGTTCATCGGCGTGCCGGTCGCGGCCATGCGCTCCTCCATGATCTTGAGCGCGCGCGGATCGACGTCGATCGAAACCCCGAAGGCCTTGGCGACGCAGTCGGCGGTGATGTCGTCGTGGGTCGGGCCGATGCCGCCGGTGGTGAACACATAGGTGTATTTGTGGCGCAGCGCGTTGAGCGCATCGACGATGGCGCTCTCCTCGTCGGCCACCACCCGCACCTCGCAAAGGTCGATGCCGACCGCGGTGAGGTATTCGGCGATATAGCCGATGTTCTTGTCCTTGGTGCGGCCCGAGAGGATTTCGTCGCCGATGACCAGGAGGGCGGCGGTGACGACGCCCTCCGAACTGCCTGCAACCGTCATGTTTGTCCTGACCGTTTCGACCTGCACCCTACCCTGCCATTGTGCATTATGATGCTTCAAGTCACCCAATCCTAATGTGGGGACGGTTGGCGGCACGGCCGCCGGGGAGGAAGTGAGGATGCCGGCGCCAGTGCGTCCGATTACCTATGCCGAGCCCCGCATCGTCTGGCAGGAGGCCGGCGGCGGCAGCCGCATCTGCCGTTCGTCGGAAGTCCTGGCCTCTTACCAGCCGAGCCTGGCCGGGCTGTTCCGGGCCGCCGTCGAGCGCAATCCGGATGGCCTCTTCCTGGCCGAGCGCGACGCCGGCGGCGGTTGGCGCAAACTCACCTACGCGCAGGCCCGGCGTATCGTCGATGCGCTCGCCCAGGCGCTGCTGGAGCGCGGGCTTTCGGCCGAACGACCGGTGATGATCCTGTCCGCCAACGGCGTCGACCACGCGCTGCTCACGCTCGCAGGACACACCGCCGGCATCCCGGTCGCGCCGATCTCGGTCGCCTATTCGCTGCAAAGCCAGGATCACGCCAAGCTCAAGCATATCGCGGAGCTGCTCCAGCCGGGGCTGATCTACGTCGCCGACACCGGACCGTTCGCAAGACCGCTCGCGGCGATCGACCTCAACGGCGCGGAAGTGCTCGCCAGCCGCAACGGCGCCAATCGCGACAACGTGACCGCGTTCGCCGATATGGCGCAGAGCCGCCCCGGTCCGGCGCTCGAGCAAGCCGTGGCGGCGATCCGCCAGGACACCATCGCCAAGTTCCTGTTCACCTCGGGCTCGACCGGCCTGCCCAAGGGCGTGATCAATACCCACGGCATGCTGACCGCCAACCAGCAGGCGCTGGCGCAGATCTGGCCGTTCGTCACCGAGGCGCCGCTCACCCTGCTCGACTGGCTGCCGTGGAACCACACCTTCGGCGCCAACCACAATTTCAATCTGGTCCTTCGCAACGCCGGCTCGCTCTACATCGACGGCGGACGGCCGGTGCCTGGCCTGATCGAGCAGACGGTGAAAAATCTCGGCGAGGTTTCGCCGACGATCTATTTCAACGTGCCGGCCGGCTACGCCGCGCTGCTGCCGTTCCTCGAACGCGACGATGCGTTCGCGCGCACGTTCTTCCAGAAGCTGCGCCTGATCTTCTATGCGGGCGCGGCGCTGCCGCAGGATCTCTGGGCGCGGCTGGAGGCCGTGTCGGAAAGGGCGATCGGCCAGCGCGTGCCGATGACCTCGTCCTGGGGCACCACCGAGACCGCGCCGCTGGCCACCGCCGCCCATTTCATCTTCGACCGCGCCGGCCCGATCGGCGTGCCGGTGCCGGGCTGCGAACTCAAGCTCGTGCCGGCCGGCGAAAAGCTCGAAGTGCGCGTGCGCGGACCGAACGTGACGCCGGGCTACTGGAAACGGCCGGACCTCACCGCCGCAGCCTTCGACGAGGAGGGATTCTACAAGCCGGGCGACGCGGTGCACTACGTCGAGCCCGCATACCCGCACAAAGGCATCGCCTTCCACGGCCGGCTCACCGAGGACTTCAAGCTCACGACCGGCACCTGGGTGCATGTCGGCGGCTTGCGGCTCGGCGCGCTCGCCGCGGCCTCGCCGGCCCTGCAGGATGCCGTCGTCACCGGCGAGAA
The DNA here is from genome assembly GCA_963749815.1 of uncultured Alphaproteobacteria bacterium. GTDB lineage: Bacteria > Pseudomonadota > Alphaproteobacteria > Rhizobiales > Xanthobacteraceae > VAZQ01. Next base: position 8,848 of record CAVVON010000031.1, read on the forward strand.
CCGCGCATTCATCGGCATCCTGGCCTGGCTCAACGCGGCCGCCTGCCACAAGCTGATCGGGACCGAATGTCCGCTGCCCGAACTTGCGCGCCACGCCGCCGTGCGCGAGCATGTGCGGTCTGCGCTCGCGCGCTGGAATGCCGGGCACAACGGCTCGTCGGAACGCATCGCGCGGGCGATCCTGCTGCCGGACATGCCTTCGATCGACGCCAACGAGATCACCGACAAGGGCTACATCAACCAGCGCCTCGCGCTCGAACGCCGCCGCGCCGACGTCGAGCGGCTCTATGCGGCGGCGCCCGACGCCGACGTGATCGTGATTTCAAGCTGAAGGACTGCAAACAAGGAACGACAACCGTGATCGATCTCTACACCTGGACCACGCCCAACGGCCGCAAGGCCTCCATCATGCTGGAAGAAATCGGCCTGCCCTACACCGCGCATGCCGTCGACATCACCAAGGACGAGCAGTTCAAGCCGGAATTCCTCAAGATCAGCCCGAACAACCGCATCCCCGCGATCGTCGACCGCGACACCGGCATCGCGCTGATGGAATCCGCCGCGCTGATGATCTATCTCGCCGACAAGACCGGGAAGCTGTTGCCGAAAGAGGGCGAAGCGCGCTATCGCGTGCTGGAGTGGCTGGAATGGCAGATGGGCGGCCCGGGGCCGATCTTCGGGCAGGTCCATCACTTCGTGAAATACAACAAGGGCAAGGCGCCCTACGCCGAGGAGCGCTTCTCCAAGGAGGCGCACCGCCTCTACGGCGTGCTCGACCGGCGCCTCGCCGGCCGCGATTTCGTCGCCGACAGCTATTCGATCGCCGATATCTCGATCTGGCCGTGGGTGTCGCGCTTCGAGTGGCAGGAGGTCGATCTCAACAAGTACCCGAACGTCAAGCGCTGGTACGTCGCCATCGCCAACCGGCCGGCGACGAAGAAAGGCTACAAGGTGCCGAAGGACGTCGGCGAGATCCCGATGCCGAAGGACTGACGGAGTTCGAGGCGCGCGAGACCCTCTCGCGCCCTCGATGGGATTGACGGGACGGTGCCTGCAGGATGGTCAGGCACCGCCCAAAACGTGAGCAAAGTCACGGGCTTGAGCCGTCAATCGCGAGCGGCGGGCCAACCCGAATGCCCCCTTGGGTTGGCGCGGCGCTTGCAGATAGGATGGCTGGGACGCGCGAGTTCGCGTGGGTAGCGCGGGCGCGCGGCCGTGGGAGACCAATGACGGTCGCGTTCGACGAAATGACCGGTACCGACGGCGCGCTGCGGCCCGCCTATGGCGAGCTGTCGCGCTGGCTCGGCGAAATCCCGCCCGACGTGCTCGACTATCGCCGGCGCGAGGCCGAGCTGCTCTTCCGCCGCATCGGCATCACCTTCGCGGTCTACGGCGAGGCCGACGCCCAGGAGCGGCTGATCCCGTTCGACGTGCTGCCGCGCATCCTGGCGGCGGCCGAATGGGACCATCTGAGCGCGGGCCTCGAGCAGCGCGTCAAGGCGATCAACGCCTACATCCGCGACGTCTACGGCCGCCGCGAAATCCTGCGGGCCGGGATCGTGCCCGAGGACCTCGTGTTCCAGAACCCGGTGTTCCGGCCGGAGATGAACGGCCAGAGCGTGCCGCACGACATCTACGTGCATATCGCCGGCATCGACATCGTGCGCGTCGACGCCGAGACGTTCTACGTGCTGGAAGACAATGCCCGCACGCCCTCCGGCGTCTCCTACATGCTGGAGAACCGCGAGATCATGCTGCGGCTGTTTCCCGAGCTGTTCGCGCGCCACCGCGTCGCGCCGGTCGAGAACTATCCCGACGAATTGCTGGCGACGCTGAAATCGGTCGCGCCGTCCACGTCGAGCGCCGATCCGACCGTCGTGCTGCTCACGCCCGGCGTCTACAACTCCGCCTACTACGAGCACTCGTTCCTGGCCGACAAGCTCGGCGTCGAGCTGGTCGAGGGCCGCGACCTCTTCGTCAAGGACGAGGTCGTCTACATGCGCACGACCGCAAGGGCCGAAGCGCGTCGACGTGATCTACCGCCGCATCGACGACGACTTCCTCGATCCGCTCGCGTTCCGGCCGGACAGCGCGCTCGGCGTGCCCGGCCTGATGTCGGCCTACCAGGCCGGCAACGTCACGCTCGCCAACGCGGTCGGCACCGGCATCGCCGACGACAAGGCGGTCTACAGCTACATGCCGGCGATCGTGAAGTTCTATCTCGGCGAGGAGCCGATCCTGAAGAACGTGCCGACCTGGCGCTGCCGCGAGCCGGACCATCTGACCTACGTGCTCGATCATCTCGAAGAACTCGTGGTCAAGGAGGTGCACGGCTCGGGCGGCTACGGCATGCTGATCGGGCCGAAAGCCGACAAGGCGACGATCGCGGCGTTCCGCTCCAAGCTCAAGGCGAACCCGAAGAACTTCATCGCGCAGCCGACGCTGGCGCTCTCGACCTGTCCGACCTGCGTCGAGGAAGGCGTGGCGCCGCGCCACGTCGATCTGCGACCGTTCGTGCTGACCGGCCGCGACCGCATCCGCATCGTGCCCGGCGGCCTGACGCGCGTCGCGCTGAAGAAGGGCTCGCTGGTGGTCAATTCCAGCCAGGGCGGCGGCACCAAGGACACCTGGGTGCTGGACCGATGAGACACGTATTTTCTGGTAACGCATTCGGTGGCCCGGCTCCCCTCCCCACCGCTCACTCCGTTCGCGGGGGGAGGGAGCGAAGCACCGAGCGAAGTGGCACGAGCGCGCAGGCGGGAGCGAATTCGTAGATGCTCTCGCGCACCGCCGACAACCTCTACTGGCTCGCGCGCTACGTGGAGCGCGCCGAATATCTCGCGCGCATTCTGGAGGTGACGCAGCGTCTGACCACGCTGCCGCTCGCCTATGTCGGCTCGACCAACGAATGGGAATCGGCGCGTGCTGACCGCCGGCTGCGCGCACGGCTTTCTCGGCCGCCTATCCGGAGGCCAACGAGGAGACCGTCACCGACTTCCTGTGCTTCTCGACCGCCAATCCGTCCTCGATCCGCAACTGCTTCGAGGTCGCGCGCACCAATGCGCGCGCGGTGCGCACCGCACTCACCGTCGAGATGTGGGACGCCATCAACGGCACCTGGCTCGAGCTCAAGCGCTTCGGCAACGGCCCGACCTCGCGCGAGGAGTTCATGCGCTTCCTGCGCTGGGTGCAGGAGTCCTCGCTGCGCTTCGACGGCTCCGCCTACCGCACCATGCTGCGCAACGACGCCTACTGGTTCTCGCGGCTCGGCCTCTACATCGAGCGCGCCGACAACACCGCGCGCATCCTCGACGTCAAGTACCACCTGCTGCTGCCGGCGAACGAGCGCGTCGGCGGCCCGCTCGACTATTTCCAGTGGGCGGCGATCCTGCGCTCGGTCTCGGCGCTCACCGCCTATCACTGGGTCTACCGCGAGAGCGTCAAGCCCTGGCTGATCGCCGACCTGCTCATTCTGAAGGACGAGATGCCGCGCTCGCTCGCAGCTGCTACGGCAATCTGGTGCAGAATCTCGATTACATCGCCCGCGCCTATGGCCGGCAGGGGCCGGCGCAGCGGCAGGCGCGCGCGGTCCGCACGCGGCTCGAGAACAGCCGCATGGAGGAGATCTTCCAGCAGCGGGCTGCACGAGTTCATCAGCGAATTCATCGACGACAACAATCGCTCGGCGCGGCCATTACCGAGCAGTATCTGATGTGATGAGGGGTCGGACGTCGATCGCGATCAGGCGGACAGTTGACGCCCCGGACCATGCCGCCTATGCGTCATCTCGCATCTCGCACGCACTACTTATCGCTACGAGCACGCCGGCGACGAGCGTGATCCAGATGCTGCGGCTGACGCCGCGCAATCATGACGGCCAGTACGTCTCGCACTGGCGCATCGACGTCTCGGCCGACTGCCGGCTCGACCAGCACGAGGACGCCTTCGGCAATATCACCCACGCCTTCACCGCCGACGGCCCGTTCAGCGAGCTCACCGTCACAGGTCGAGGGCGAGGTCGAGACGCGCGACACGCAGGGCATCGTGCGCGGCGCGGTCGAGCGGTTCCCGCCGAGCCTTGTTCCTGCGCGAGACGCCACTGACCGCGGCCGGACGCCGCGATTGCGGGCTTTGCGCGCAGCGGCCCGCGAGCGACGCCGGCGACGACGCCCTGCCGCTCCTGCACCTGCTGCTCGAGCGCCTGCACGACGACGATGGCACTACGACACCGATCCGACCGAGCGCCGCCGACGACCGCGGCCGAGGCCTTCGCGCTCAAGCGCGGCGTCTGCCAGGACCTGACCCACATCTTCATCGCCGCCGCCCGCAGCCTCGGCGATCCCGGCGCGCTACGTCGGCGGCTATTTCCGCCGCGACGACGGCGTCATCGAGCAGGACGCCGGCCACGCCTGGGCCGAGGCCATTCGTGCCAGGGCTCGGCTGGGTCGCCTTCGACCCGGCCAACGGCATCTGCGCGACCGACGCCCATGTCCGGGTCGCGGTCGGGCTCGATTATCTCGGCGCCGCGCCGGTCCGCGGCACCCGCTACGGCGGCAGCGGCGAGAGCGCTCGCGGTCAAGCTCGTGATCGAGCAGGCCGCGCAGCAGAGCGCAGAATTGATCTTGCAACCGCCATTGCCGGTCCGCCGCACGCCTCGCTATAACCCTCCCTCGGTATTCGGGAGGTTGGGCGACCGCCATGACCTATTGCTGCGGAATTCTGGTTCGCGACGGCCTCGTGATGTTCGCCGACACCCGCACCAATGCCGGCGTCGACAACATCGCGACCTTCCGCAAGCTGCACGTCTTCACGCGAGCCCGGCCAGCGCATCATGGCGATCGCCGTCGGCCGGCAACCTCTCGATCAGCCAGTCGGTCGTCAGCATGCTGCGCGAGGGCTGGGAAAATCCCGAGACCGGCGAGACGCGAAACGCTGATGAACGCGCCGACCATGTTCCAGGCGGCGCAGCGCGTCGGCCGCACCATCCGCAAGCTCCACGAGGAGGAAGGCCAGGCGCTCGAGGCCTCCGACGTGCGGTTCGACGTCTCGTTCCTGCTCGGCGGCCAGATCAAGGGCGAGCGGCCGCGCCTGTTCCTGCTCTACTCCGCCGGCAACTTCATCGAGTGCACGCAGGACACGCCGTATCTGCAGATCGGCGAGCACAAATACGGCAAGCCGGTGCTCGACCGCGCCATCACCTACGACATCGATCTCTATGACGCGCTCAAGATCGGCCTGGTCTCGGTCGACTCCACCATGCGCTCGAACCTCAGCGTCGGCCTGCCGCTCGACGTCCTGATCGCCCGCCGCGACGCCTACGACGCCGAACTCAACTACCGGATCGAGCCGGGCGAGCCCTATTTCCACGATCTGCGCGAGCGCTGGTCGGCCGCGCTGCGGGCGGCCCACGCGGGCATTCCCGCGGCCGCCCTACCACAGACCTCCGCTGACCCGCCGAATCCGCGGCGTTTGACCGCAATCATTTACCGCCGGTTAACGGCATCGGGTGAAATGCCGGCTCTGCACGCATGCAAAATCGCGTGATCGGAGCACCGCAAGTCAATTGCAATCATTCTGACCTACCCTCCTCGGCGCAAGAACAGTCCTCTCGAGGGGCAGGATACTTGATCGCGAGCTCCGTCCGAGCATCGGCGAAGCACGCAAGGCCGTCGGCTGGAACCACGTGCGCATCGAGCGTGGTGGTGCCGATCGGCGTCATCGTCGCGGTCGCGATCGTCTGCGTCGTCGTCGCGGTGCTCGGCTCCGCGCAGCGCGCCGACGAGGTCGCGCTCGACACCGAACGGCAGCTGTTCACGCGCGCGCTGACCAATCACGGCGAGCGGGTGCTGCGCGAGATCGAAAGCGTCGCCACGTCCGAAGTCGCCATCCGCAGCATCCGCATCAACTTCGATCCCGAATGGGTCCAGGTCTACGTCGGCCTGCGGCTGCAATCGTTCTTCGATCACGATTTCGTCTTCGTCACCGACGCGTCCGACCAGCTTCCTCTACGCCTCGCTCGGCCACCGCAGCGTCGATCCGAACTGGTTCAACACGATCACGCCCGACCTCACGCCGCTGCTCGATCAGCTGCGCGGCCGCGCCCCTGCCGGAAACGCCGGTCCTGGCCGCCGAGCCGCCGAAGAAGCTGTCGCTGCACCGCGCGCTGCGCCTGCAGCGCTTTCTCAGCCGCCCCGCCATCGTCGCCGCCGTCGCGGTCTCCTCGCCCGACGACACTGCCGCAGTTCGCCGACGCCGAGGCGCCGGTGATCCTGAGCGTGAAATTCATCGACGAGCGACGTGCTGGCCGAGATCGCCTCGCGGCTGCAACTGCGCAACCTGCGCAAGGTCGACGACAGGCCGCTGCGCGCCGGCGACTACGTCTTCGACCTCACCGATCAGCAGGGCGCCTCGATCGCCCACTTCGCCTGGACGCCGAAGCAGCCCGGCGCCGAGATCGTCCACAGCGTCATCCCCTTCATCGCGATCGCGCTCGGCGGGCTTCGCGCTGCTCGCCGGCCTGGTGCTGCGCCACATGCGCCGCACCGCCGCGACCATCGCGGCCGGCGAGACGCGGCTGCGCCACCTCGCCCTGCACGATCCGCTGTGCGGCCTGCCGAACCGCATCTTCTTCGGCGAGCGGCTGGAGGCGATGATCGAGAAGGTGCGGCAAGGCGGCCCGACGGCGGCCGTCTTCTACATCGATCTCGATCACTTCAAGGATGTCAACGACACGCTCGGCCATCCGATCGGCGACGAACTGATCCGCAGCGTCACGCAGCGCCTCGACCCGCACGCTGCGCGGCGACGATCTGGTGGCGCGCCTCGGCGGCGACGAATTCGCGGTCATCACCTCGGCCGGCTTCGACCACGCCACCCTGCAGACGATCGCCGACCGGCATGATCGCCACGCTCTGCGCGCCCTACACCATCAGCAACCAGACCATCGTGATCGGCGCCTCGATCGGCATCGCCGTCATCCACGAGCACATCGGCGGCGCCGCCGACATCATGCGCCACGCCGACATGGCGCTCTATCGCGCCAAGAACGAGGGCCGCAACCGCGCCTGCATCTACGACACGGCGATGGACACCGACCTGCTCAAGCGCAAGCTGCTCGAGAACGATCTGCGCGCCGCGATCGAGAACGACGAGCTGCGCGTCGCCTATCAGCCGATCGTCAACAACAGCGGCGAGACGGTGGTCGGCGTCGAGGCGCTGTGCCGCTGGACCCATCCCGAGCGCGGCGAGATCCCGCCGGTCGAATTCATCCCGATCGCGGAGCACACCGGCCTCATCATCGCGCTCGGCGAATAGGTGCTGCGCCGCGCCTGCCTCGACGGCAAGGCCTGGCCGGGCATCACCGTCGCGGTCAACGTCTCGCCGCTGCAGTTCCGCCGCACCGACTTCGTCGACGTGGTCGAGCGCATTCTCGCCGAGACCGGCTTCGATCCGACCCGCCTCGAGCTCGAAGTCACCGAGAGCACGCTGCTCGGCAACGTCGACACCGCCGAGCTTGCGATGTTCCGCCTCAAGGCGCTCGGCGTGCGGCTCGCGCTCGACGATTTCGGCACCGGCTATTCGAGCCTGCTCTATCTGCGCCGCTTCCCGTTCGACAAGCTCAAGATCGACCGCAGCTTCGTGCGCTCGATCGAGCACGCGCGCCGACGCCGCCGCGATCGTGCACGCGGTCGTGAGCCTCGGCCGCGGCCTCGGCATGAAGGTCACCGCCGAGGGCGTCGAGACCGCCGAGCAGCACCTGTTCCTGCGCGCGGCCGGCGTGCACTCGATGCAGGGCTACCGCTTCGGCCGCCCCGGCCCGGCCGCCGACATCAGCACGCGGCTCGCCGACGCCCGGCCTCGTTCCGCATCAGCGACGAGACCGCGAGCCTGGCCAAGGTCGGCTGACGCCGCTAATCGAGCTGCAATCCGATCGCCTGATGACCGGCGTCCAGCGCGCGATCTCGCTCCTGAATGATGCGCTGCATCGTCTCCGGGCTCGAATCGAGCGCGGGCTCGAACCCGGTTGCGACCAGCTGCTGCCGGTATTTCTCGTCCGCCAGCGCGACCGAAGTCGCCTGCGCGATCTGCTCGACGATATCCCGCCGCGTTCCGGCCGGTGCGAACAGCCCGACAGGGTTTTGCGAGACCAGGCCCGCGATCCCCGCCTCCACCGCGGTCGGAATGTCCGGCGCGCCTGCGAGCCGCTGCGGGCTGGTGATCGCGAGCAGGCGAATTTTGCCGGCGCGATGCAGTTCGAGCAGCGCGACGTTCATGGCGGGAATGGCGAACGGAATCTGCCCGCTCATCAGGTCGGTCACGGCCGGCCCCGCTCCGCGATAGGGCACGTGCACCATGTCGGAAATGCCGGTCAGCGATTTCAGCAATTCGCCGGTGAGATGGTTGACCGACCCGACGCCCGCCGAACCGTAGGACAGCTTGCCCGGATTGGCGCTCGCGAACGCGACAAGCTCGCCCAGCGTCTGCACCGGCAGCGCCGGATGAACCGCCAGCGCGAAGGCGTGCACCACCACCAGCGCGATCGGCGCGAAATCCCGGATCGGATCGTAGAGCGGTGCGGCGCGAGGCCACCGGGTTGACCGCCAAGTGCGCCGCCTCCGCCGAGCAGGATCGTGTAGCCGTCGGCCGGCGCGCGCGCCACCGCGGCGGCGCCAAGCGAGCTGCCGCCGCCGCCGATGTTCTCGACCACGACGGTGCCGAGCAGCGTCTTCATCCGGTCGGCCCAAGGCCGGCCGATCGCGTCGTAGGAACCGCCCGGCGGGAACGGGATCACCAGCCGGATCGGCCGCTCGGGATACTTCGCTTGCGCGAGCGCGGACCGCGGCGCCCACGCCGGCGCAGCGAGGCCCGCCAATCCGAGCGCCAGCACGTCGCGTCGCCGCATCGGCCCACCTCGTCCCACCGTGGATCGCCGCGTCCGATACTACCGCATTGCCTAACCGTGCACGCAATGGCGATAATGACCGCCACCCAGGAGGAACCCGAAGATGGCTCATCAAAAAGTCGCGGTTGTCACCGGCGCCGGCACCGGCATCGGCAAGGCGGTGTCGCTGGCGCTGGCGAAAGACGGCTACGCCGTGGTGCTCGCCGGCCGCCGCGCCGACAAGCTCGACGAGACCGCCAGGGAAGCCGGCAACGCCAAGACGATTTCGGTCCCGACCGACGTCAGCGACGTGGAATCGATCAGGGCGCTGTTCGCCCGCACCAAAAAGGAATTCGGGCGTATCGACGTGCTGTTCAACAATGCCGGCATCGGCGCGCCGGCGGTGCCGATGGAGGAATTGCCGATCGAGACCTGGAAGAAGGTGGTCGACACCAATCTCACCGGCATGTTCGTGTGCACGCAGGAAGCGATCAAGATCATGAAGGCGCAGGACCCGAAGGGCGGGCGCATCGTCAACAACGGCTCGATCTCGGCGCACACGCCGCGCCCGCGCGCTGCCGCCTATACGGCCACCAAGCACGCGGTCACCGGCCTGACCAAGCAGACCGCGCTCGACTGCCGCAGCGACAATATCCTGTGCAGCCAGATCGACATCGGCAACGCCGCCACGCCGCTGACCGAGCGCATGGTGCAGGGCCAGGGCGTGCTGCAGCCCGACGGCAGCATGAAGATCGAGGCGCGCATGAACGCCGACGACGTCGGCCGCGCGGTGGTCTACATCGCCAACCTGCCGCTCGACACCAACGTGCTGTTCATGACCGTGATGGCGAACGGCATGCCGTTCGTCGGGCGCGGGTAGCCCATGTCCGGGCCAAGCCTCACGCGGCGATCCTGCGCGAATGCGGTCGCCATTTTTTGCGCCGCCACACTCTGGATTCCGATGACAGCAGACAGCGCCGAAGATCGCCTGTTCGACGCCCAGCGCCCGCTGGAGATCGCGGACCAGGGTTCGTTCTCGATCCCGGGACGCTACGTCGAGGTCGACAAGCAGACCGTCATGGTCGGCCAGATGTTCGTGCAGTACCAGATTCCGAAGAACCGGACGCGCCCCTACCCGGTCGTGATGATCCACGGCGGCGGTCAGACCGCGGCGAACTTCCTCGGCACGCCGGACGGACGGCGCGGCTGGGCCGACGATTTCGTCGCCAACGGCTACGCCGTCTATGTCGTCGACCAGTCCGGCCGCGGGCGCTCGGGCTTTTTCGGCGATGTCTACGGCAAGACCCGCAAGCCGAACGTCGCCAATGTCGAGCAGCGCTTCACCGCGCCGGAACTCAAGAAGCTGTGGCCGCAGGCCGAAACCCACACCCAATGGCCGGGCGCCGGCACCAAGGGCGATCCGGCATTCGACGCGTTCTTCGCGAGCCAGGTCGAGACCATCGGCGACGAGGCCCTGATCGAGGCGATGAACCGCGCCGCCGGCGCAAAACTGCTCGATCGCATCGGGCCCGCGGTCCTGCTGGTGCACTCGCAGGCCGGCGTCATGGGCTGGAGCATCGCCGACGAGCGGCCGAACCTGGTGAAAGGCATTCTCGCCATCGAGCCGAGCGGCCCGCCGATCCAGGAAAATCTGTTCAAGGGCGCGCCCGACTACTTCGCCGACGGTCCGGTCACGCGGCCCTGGGGCGTCACGCGCGGCCCGATGACCTATGAGCCCGCCGCCGCAAGCCCGGACGATCTCAAGCTCGTGCGGCAGAGCGAGCCGGACGGCGCGGGCCTGGTCCGCTGCTTCATGCAGGCGGAACCGGCGCGCAAGCTGCCGAAGCTCGCCGGCATTCCGATCCTGATCCTCACCAGCGAGGCGTCCTACCATGCACCCTACGATCACTGCACGGCGAAATACCTCGAGCAGGCCGGCGTGAAGAATTCATTCGTCCGGCTCGCGGATCATGGTATTCGCGGCAACGGCCACATGATGATGCTGGAAAAGAACAACCTCGAGGTCGCCGCGTTCCTCCGGCGGTGGGAAGCCGCCAATGTCAGGTGAACGAGGCTTTGGACCGACCTGAAGATATCGACGGGAGGAAGGCGCCGGATCCGTCGATCAGCTTCGTGATTGCGAGCGTCCACGACGCGTCGCGGGTCACCTCGCTGTTGCAAGTCTTGAAAGCGGTGGCGGCGCCGGACGATGAAATCGTCGTTCTGCTGCAGCCGGAACATGCCGCGACGCTGGCGGAGCACCCGCCGGGACTCCGCGTCGTGGGCGTACCGGACGCCTCGACCTTCCGGTTCCGTACCCAAATGCCGGCCATCTGCACGAAATCATGGATCGTCCTGCTCGAAGATCATTCGATGATCGACGGCAGCACCGTCGCGGCCATCCGGGCGCTGATCCGCGCGCGGCCGGACATCGACATGATCCCATTTTTGGCCAAGAACCTGACGTCGACCCGCGGCTGGGAGTGGGCGATTTTTCTGCACACGTTCGCACCGGTCTGGGCGCCGCTCGATCATCCGCCGCCATTTGCGCCCGTGACCTCCGCGATCGTGCGGCGCGCCTGCCTGGGCGAGGCGCCGTTGAAGGACGGCGAGTGGGAACTCGTACTCAACCCGCGCCTCTATGCCAGCGGCCGCTGGGCCTATTCGAACGAGATCTTCATCGACCACATCAAGCCGCTGAACTTCTTCGGGGCGATCATCATCGCGTTTCATAACGCCCGCGCCGGAGCCGCGAACCAGCTCGCGCTCGGCTTTCCGAAGGCGAACCTGCTGCGCGAAGCCCGTTACGTGCTTGCCGACCATGCTCCCCGGTTGATGCAACTGGTGGGACCAAGGCGGCGTGAGTTGCCGCGCGGGACGCTCCGGCGGCTGCGCACGATCGGACTTATGCACTGCCTCGGCAATCTGGCGGCTTATTTCTTCGGCGGCGGCCGGTCGCGCTACAAGCTCGATTGAGCCTGCCCTCAGCCGGCGGCCGTCACCGTGATCTTCGCACCGGCCTTCACCTTCGCCAGCGCCTTCGCGTCACCCGCGATCTTGCCGAAGATGTTGCAGGGACTCGCCAGCCGGCACTCGTCGCCCTGCGAGATCGGCGTGCGGCCGTAGCCGAGCGCGATGCAGTGCCCGTCCGGCCAGTACGCGACCTCGCCCGGCGTGACCACCGCACGCGCGCCCGGCTCGCGCGCGACCTTCACGGGAATCTCGAAATAGACCTCCTCGCCCCAGGTCATCGCCGACGACGTGATCGGCAGCGCGGCCGCGACCGCGCGCGCGGTCGGCGTGTCGAGGAGTTCGGCCTCGAGCGTCAGCGAGCCGAAATCGAAACGGATGCGCACAACATTTTCCTCCCGCGTCATTGCCGGGCTCGACCCGGCAATCCATCATGCGACAGAAGAGTTTACACGGAGGATGGATGCGCGGGTCAAGCCCGCGCATGACGTTTCATGCAACAACTGCAATCCGCGCTCGGCATCGTCGCGCTCGTCGCCTTCGCGTTCCTGATCAGCGAGGACCGCCGCGCGGTCTCGCTCAAGCAGGCGGCGATCGGGCTCGCGGTGACCTTCGCCACCGCCCTCCTCCTCCTGAAAATCCCCGGCATCGGGGCGGCCTTCGCGGTCATCAACGACGCGGTCGGCGCGATCGCCGCCGCCACCCGCGCCGGCACCTCGTTCGTGTTCGGCTATCTCGGCGGCGCGCCGCTGCCCTACGACCTCAAGGCGCCCGGCGCCGATTTCATCCTCGCGTTGCAGGCGCTGCCGGTCGTGCTGGTGATGAGCGTGCTCACCACGCTGCTGTTCTACTGGCGCATCCTGCCGCCGATCGTGCGCGGCTTCGCCTGGCTGCTCGAGCGCACCTTGGGGGTGGGAGGCGCGGTGGGTCTCTCGACCGCCGCCAACATCTTCCTCGGCATGGTCGAGGCGCCGCTGTTCATCCGGCCCTATCTCGCCTCGCTGACGCGCAGCGAGCTGTTCATCGTGATGACCGGCGGCATGGCCGGCATCGCCGGCACCGTGCTGGTGCTGTACGCCACCATTCTCGGGCCGATCATTCCGGACGCCGCCGGCCACCTGGTGCTGGCCTCGGTGATCGGCGCGCCGGCCGCGATCCTCATGAGCCTGATCATGGTGCCGGAGACGAGCGAGAAGCACACCAACGCGCTGATCGACGAAGGCCCGATCGCCACCAGCACCATGGACGCGATCGTCAAGGGCACGGCCGCGGGCCTCGAGCTTCTGCTCAACATCTGCGCGATGCTGATCGTGCTGGTCGCGCTCGTCCACCTCGCCAACGCGATCATCGGGCTCCTGCCCGAACCTGGACGGCGCGCCGATCACCTTGCAGCGCCTGCTCGGCTACGCGATGGCGCCGGTGTGCTGGCTGATGGGCATTCCGTGGTCGCAGGCGCCGGCCGCAGGCGCGCTGATGGGCTTCAAGACCATCCTCAACGAGTTCATCGCCTATGTGGAGCTGTCGAAGCTGCCCGCCGACGCGCTCGATCCGCGCTCGCGGCTCATTCTGCTGTACGCGATGTGCGGCTTCGCCAATTTCGGCTCGCTCGGCATCATGATCGCCGGCCTCTCGACCATGGCGCCGCAGCGCCGCGACGACGTGGTGTCGCTCGGGCTCAAATCGATCGTGTCGGGCACGCTCGCGACCTGCCTGATGGGCGCGATCGTCGGGGTGCTGACTTAGCGTGACGGCGGCGGCGCGGGCGGCGGATTGACCACCCCATAGTGATCGGCCACGACATTGCCCGGATTGCTGTAGGGCGCCGGCCGCGGACGCTCCGGCAGCATGGTCGCGTCCCAGGCCGCCCACTCGCCCTTGAGCCGCTCGAACACGTCCTTGTGCCGGTCCTTGAGCTGCGCGCGCTCGCGCGGGTCCTTGACGACGTCGAACAGGAACTCGTTGCCGGCAATCCGCAGATATTTCCAGTCGCCGTCGCGCATGGCCTGCTGACCGCCGGACTTGAAGCGCCAGAACAGCTTGCGCGCATGCGGCGCCGCGCCGGCCGTCAGCACCGGCAGCAGGCTCTCGCCATCGGACGGATAGGCGGCATCCGGCTGCGTGCCGGCCGCCGCCACCAGCGTCGGCAGCCAGTCCATCGTGATCATCGCCTGCTCGGACACGGCGCCCGCCGGAACCCGCCCGGGCCAGCGCGCGATCGCCGGGATGCGCAGCCCCCCTTCGAGCAGTTCGCCCTTCATGCCGGTGAACGGCCAGATCTTCGAGAACCGCTCGCCGCCATTGTCGCTGGTGAACACCACGATGGTGTTGCCGGCCAGGCCGTTGACGTCGAGCGCCTGCAGCACGCGGCCGATATTGCTGTCGAGGCTCTGCATCATCGCCATGTAGGTTTTCTGCGTGCCGCCGTCGCGGTGGAAGATGTTGCGGATGCGCTTCGACTCCGCCTCGTCGTCGGGGCCCTCCCAGGGCCAGTGCGGCGCGGTGAAGTGCAGGCTCAGCAGGAACGGCTCCTTCGACCTCGCATAGCCGTCGATGGTTTCGACCGCCCGGCTGCCGAGCAGATTGGTCATGTAGCCGTGGCGCTCGACCGGCACCTCCTGCTCGTGGAGCTGGCTCGCCTCCGCGCCGCTGCGCTGGGCGTCCGGACCGTGATTGAAGTAGTCGGCCGCGCCGCCGAAGATGCCGAAGAAGCGGTCGTAGCCGCTCTTGAGCGGGCTGTAATCCGGCAGATAGCCGAGATGCCACTTGCCGATCAGGCTGGTGCCGTAGCCCGCCTTCTTGATCAGCGAGGCAAGGGTCGGGTGGCTCGGCGGCAGGCCGACGCCCTTCGGCGTCGAGGCATTGATCGGCTCCTCGAGGCCGACCTCGAGCCGCATCTGGTAGCGGCCGGTCGCCAGCGCCGTGCGCGTCGGCGAGCAGTTCGCCGAATTCGAATAGGCTTGCGTGAACCGCAGCCCCTCGTTGGCGATGCGGTCGATGTTCGGCGTCGTGTAATCGCGCTGGCCGTAGCAGCTCACGTCGGCATAGCCGAGATCGTCGGCCAGGATGAAGACGATGTTCGGCTTGGCGGCCTGCGCCTGCCCGGTGCGGGTGAGGCCGGCCAGAGCAAGCGAGCTCGCGGCCGTTCCCTGCACGAACCGGCGGCGGGTCAATGCATCGTGGTCGTGGGCCATCGTCGTCCTCCCTGCGCAATTATTATTGGTGAGCAAGCGTAGCCCGGATCGAGCGCCAGCGAAATCCGGGATCGGCTGGCCTGGCACGGCGCCGCTCATGCCCGCGAAAGCGGGCATCCAGTTCTTGACAAGTGCTGGGTCCCCGCTTTCGCGGGGACGAGCGGAAGAGAGCCTGCAAGGACGCTGCGCTACGCCGCCGCGATCGGCCGCAACAGGTCGGCGGCGTCCTTGTATTCGCCCTTGGTCGAGTAGGTCACGCCCATGTGCTTGAAGCTCTTGGCGTCGGCGGCGTGCTTGTCGGCCTGTGCCTTGCCCTTGCCGAAATAGACGAACCACACCTGCAGGTTCGGCTTGCCGGCCGCGCGGCGCAGCGCATCCATCTCCTGCGGCGTGCCGGCGTCCTTCTCGACGATGATGCCCGCCACGTTCGGATGCGCCACGTAGGCCTGGCGTCGTCGTCCATCAGGCCCGGGATTCTTCGCGATCACCTTGAGGCCGTAGCTCTGCGCGAGATCCATCGCCCCGATCACCGGCCCGATCGCATAGGAATCCGGATTGTCGAGCTCGATATAGACGAAGCCCTGCGCCTTCGCGCGCGCGAACTGGTCGGTCAGGTTCTTCTTCCAGCCCGGGCCGTTCGGATCGATCTGGCCCTCGCCGTATTGCTTGGCGACGTCGGACGCCTTCGAGAGATAGGGGCCGTATTTGCCGGACTTCTTCTTGGCGTCGTACTGCTCGTCGAGCAGGTTGCAATACTTGATGCCGATGCCGCGCTTGGGCGGCGCCTCGGCGTCGAAGCTCAGCTCGATGACCTCGTCATCCCTGCCCTGCGCGTTGTCGTCGCCGCCGATCAGGTAACGCAGCGGCTTGCCTTCGAGACTCATGACCGTCGCTCCTGTGTCGATGTGAACCGTTCGCCGCGATGCTACAATCAATCGGCGGCCGTGTCTAGGATTTAATTCCGATTATCGAGAGGGCCAAGATGGAAGAGCGCGTGGCGAATTCGGCCGGCAACAGCGGAGCGGCGCCCTCGCACCGGCAGGCGCGCTGGCGCGACCTGCGCGAATGGCTGGCGCTGGCCGACGCGCAAGGCCAGCTCAAGCGCATCGCCAAGCCGGTCGACTCCGACGAGGAGATGTCGGCGATCGCCTTCATGGCGACGCGGCGCGAGGATGCCCCGGCGCTGCTGTTCGACAACATCCGCGGCAACACCTCGGGCGCGAGCGTCTTGTTCAACATGCTCGGCGCCAGCAAGGCGCGCTATGCGCTCTCGGTCGGCATCGACCCCACCCTGTCCTATGCGGGCATGATCGCCGCCACCCGCACGATCATGGGCTCGCGCATCCCGCCGAGGCATGTCGCCAAGAGCGCCGCGCCGGTCAACGAGGTGGTGCTGCGCGACAACGAGATCGACCTCACGCAATTCCCGTCCCCGAAATTCTGGCCGGGCGACGGCGGCCGCTATATCGGCACCGGCGACATCACCATCACGGCGAGCCCCGACACCGGCCGCCTCAATGTCGGCTGCTACCGGCAGATGCTGCACGGGCCGCGCCGGGTCGGGCTCTACTGCTCGCCCGGCAAGCATGGCGGGCTCGACCGCGACGGCTGGTGGGCGCGCGGCAAGCCGTGCGAGGTGGTCGCGGCCTATGGCGTCGATCCGATCATGTTCATGCTGGCGGCGCAGGTGTTCGGCATGAAGGAATCCGAGCTCGACGTCGCCGGCGGCATGATGGGCCGCGCCATCGAAGTGACCGACGCGGAATGCGTTTCGCTGCCGATCCCGGCTCATGCCGAGCTGGTGGTCGAGGGGCTGCTGCATCCCGGCGACACCGCCGAGGAAGGCCCGCTCGGCGAGTTCACCGGCTACTACGGGCGCGAGCGCGCGCCGCAGCCGGTGATGGAGGTGAAGGCGCTGCATTACCGCCGCTCGCCGATCCTGACCGCGGCGCTGATGGCGAAATATCCCTCCTGCGAGATCGGCGCCTATTACGCGATCATGCGCTCGGCGCGCATCCTCGACGACCTCGAACGCATCGGCGTGCCCGGCGTGGTCGGCGCCTATGCGCATCCCGCCGCCGCGTCCGGCTGGGGTGTCGTGGTGGTGTCGTTGCAGCAGCAATATGCCGGCCACGCCGCGCAGGTGCTGGCGCTCGCCTCGCAATGCCCGGCCGCCGCCTACTACACCAAGTGGATCATCGCGGTCGACGACGACGTCGACCCGACCGATTTCAACGAGGTGCTGTGGGCGCTCTCGACGCGCTGCAATCCGACGGACGATCTCGATCTGTTGCGCAACACCTGGTCGACCGGGCTCGACCCGAGCCAGTTCCCGGCCGAAGCGCGGCCTTACGGCTCGAAGGTGCTGATCAACGCCTGCAAGCCGCACCGCCATATCAAGCACTTTCCGCAGAGCACGCTGATCCGCCGCCAAGTCTACGACCGCGTCGTCGCGCGCTGGGACGAATTCGAATTCGGCGAGCCGCCGCCGAAGCTGACGGTGTTCCATCCGGATTGAGGGACCTGCGCCAGCCTGACCGCAGCACGTAGGCGGGCAAAGGCGCGCACGCGCCGTGCCCACGTGGATACGCCAACGTGAAACCGAAAGACTGGGCACGCTTCGCTTTGCCCACCCTACTTGACAATTTCCGTCACTAGGAATAAATGCACCACGCCTTGCTCGCCGCCAGACGCCAACCGGTGGCGTTCGGCGGCCAGGCAGGCGGGCGGCGATTGATCGCCGCCCGGTGGAGCGACGGGGAGGCGCAGCCCTTGGCCAACCAGGGGCGCGTGTCCTCGCCGGACGCGCGGCTCGCCGATCGCAAGGCGAGCCAAAGGGTGCGCGTAGCGCACGCACCCGAGGCGCCTCCCCGGCGCTCCATCTTCATTTCGAGATGGGAAAAGGGACGGGCGAACCCATCGCCCGACAAAAAATCAGGGCGGCGGAGCGTTGGCTCCGCGAACAGACGAGCGCTCGCCGTTCCGGCTCAGTGCAGCCGGAACTCGCCGTTCACCGCCCGGATCTCTGCCGGCTTGATCAGCCGCGAATGCGCGACCGTCACCGAGTGCAGCGGCCCCTCAAGCTTCTCCAGCCAGAACCCCAGAAACTTGTTCAAGCGCTGGAAATTTTGGGCAGAGATCGTAGTCCTGCCAGACATAGGTCTGGAGCAGGCTTGGATGATCGGGCAAGCGGTACAGTATCTGCGCCGTGGTCAGGCCGTAGCCGTCGAGCTGGCGCCGGAAATCCTTCGAGACCATGATTCCCCTCCGTCCCCTGGCGCCATCAGTGTCGATCCCAGGTTTGATTCTGACAAGCACAAAAAGTGAATAACGGTTCCTAGAATCAAGGCATTAGCAGCATTTCAGCAACACTGCTGACAGCGCCCAGTTCGGTTAACTTAAGCCTGTTTTTTCGCTGGCAGTCCGCACGGGCGAGTGCTAAAGCTCGCCTCAACCGCTTTGGCACTCGATTGGATCGAGTGCTAAATTTTTTCCAAGCCGCCCTTGCGACCCCAGAACGGGGGAACTACGTGCGCGCTTGGAGGGACCAAAGCGGCACTGTTTCGCCCGGCGGTCCACCGCCAAACCAGAAGATCAATCAACGACTTAAGGAGAGCGCAATGAAATTTCGCCCGCTTCACGATCGTGTCGTCGTCAAGCGCATCGATGCCGAGGAGAAGACGTCCGGCGGCATCATCATCCCGGACTCCGCCAAGGAGAAGCCCTCGCAGGGCGAGATCATCGCCGTCGGCCCGGGTGGCCGCGACGAGGCCGGCAAGCTGATCCCGATCGATCTCAAGGTCGGCGACCTGGTGCTGTTCGGCAAATGGTCGGGCACCGAGGTCAAGATCGACAGCGTCGATCTCCTGATCATGAAGGAGAGCGACATCATGGGCGTGCTGGATGCGCCCGCCTCGAGCAAGCGCAAGGCCGCGTAACCATGCTCGGTCCTCATCCTGAGGAGCCGTGCGCAGCACGGCGTCTCGAAGGATGAGACACAGAAACCCGGACCGCATCCTTCGAGACGCGAGCTTCGCTCGCTCCTCAGGATGAGGGTCGAAGATCAACAGGAGTTACCAACAATGGCTGCCAAGGAAGTCAAATTCTCAGTCGATGCGCGCGACAGGATGCTGCGCGGCGTCGACATTCTCGCCAACGCCGTCAAGGTGACGCTCGGTCCGAAGGGCCGCAACGTCGTGCTCGACAAGTCGTTCGGCGCTCCCCGCATCACCAAGGACGGCGTCACCGTCGCCAAGGAGATCGAGCTCGAGGACAAGTTCGAGAACATGGGCGCGCAGATGGTGCGCGAGGTCGCCTCCAAGACCTCCGACATCGCCGGCGACGGCACCACCACCGCCACCGTGCTTGCCGCCGCGATCGTGCGCGAAGGCGCCAAGTCGGTCGCCGCCGGCATGAACCCGATGGACCTCAAGCGCGGCATCGACCTCGCGGTCGAGGCAATCGTCGAGGACCTCAAGAAGAACTCCAAGAAGATCACCTCGAACGCCGAGATCGCCCAGGTCGGCACCATTTCGGCCAACGGCGACAAGGAAATCGGCGACTACCTCGCGAAGGCGATGGAGAAGGTCGGCAACGAGGGCGTCATCACGGTCGAGGAGGCGAAGAGCCTGGAGACCGAGCTCGACGTCGTCGAAGGCATGCAGTTCGACCGCGGCTACATCTCGCCCTACTTCATCACCAACGCCGACAAGATGCGCGTTGAGATGGAAGACCCCTACATCCTCATCAACGAGAAGAAGCTGTCGGGCCTGCAGGAACTCCTGCCGCTGCTCGAATCGGTCGTGCAGACCGGCAAGCCGCTGCTGATCGTTGCGGAAGACGTGGAAGGCGAGGCGCTCGCCACGCTGGTGGTCAACAAGCTGCGCGGCGGCCTCAAAGTCGCAGCCGTCAAGGCGCCGGGCTTCGGCGACCGCCGCAAGGCCATGCTGCAGGACATCGCGATCCTGACCGGCGGCACGGCGATCAGCGAGGACCTCGGCATCAAGCTCGAGAACGTCACCCTCGCCATGCTCGGCAAGGCCAAGAAGGTGATGATCGACAAGGAGAACACCACGATCGTCAACGGCGCCGGCAAGAAGAAGGACATCGAGGACCGCATCTCGCAGATCAAGGCGCAGATCGAGGAGACCACCTCGGACTACGACAAGGAGAAGCTGCAGGAGCGGCTCGCCAAGCTCGCGGGCGGCGTCGCGGTGATCCGCGTCGGCGGTGCGACCGAGGTCGAGGTGAAGGAGCGCAAGGATCGCGTCGATGACGCGATGCACGCCACCCGCGCCGCGGTCGAGGAAGGCGTTCTGCCGGGCGGCGGCGTCGCGCTGTTGCGCGCCTCGGAAGTGCTCAAGAAGGTGCGCACCCACAACGACGACCAGAAGACCGGCGTCGAGATCGTCCGCAAGGCGATCCAGGCTCCGGCGCGCCAGATCGCCACCAACGCGGGCGAGGACGGCTCGGTGATCGTCGGCAAGATCCTCGAGAACAACCACTACGCCTTCGGCTTCGACGCGCAGAACGGCGAATACGTCGACATGGTGAAAAAGGGCATCATCGACCCGACCAAGGTCGTGCGTCAGGCCCTGCAGGGCGCGGCCTCGGTCGCGGCGCTGCTGATCACCACCGAGGCGATGATCGCCGAAGTGCCGAAGAAGGGTGGCTCGGCGATGCCGCAGATGCCCGGCGGCGGCGGCATGGGCGGGATGGACTTCTGATCGGTCCCGTACAGCACTTCAATGCAGGAAGGGCGCGACGCGAGTTCGCGCCCTTTTTTCTGTCTTAGAATGCCATTAAGATTGCCGACATGAACGTTCAATCACCCGTCCGCATGGAAAAGCAGGCGTTTCTTGCCTGGGTTCAAAGCCAGGAAGAGCGCTACGAACTCGACCGGGGGCGTGTTCTCATGATGACGGGAGGCTCGCGGGCTCACTGGCAAATTACTCTCAATCTTGCGAAGGCACTCGATGCCCGCCTTTCTTCCGAGAAATACTCGGTGCTGCCCGAGTTCGGCGTCGATTTAGAAGTCGGCTCCATCCGGTTTCCGGATGTCATTGTGGATGCCGCCGGCGAATTGCCAAAGGATTTGACGGCAACGGCTCCCATGCTGATCGCCGAGGTCCTTTCCCCATCATCGGAAAGAGTTGATCTGGGCGACAAATCGGCCGAGTACTTGCGACTTTCAAGCCTCGCCGCCTATCTGGTCTTTGCTCAAGACGCTATTAAGGCCTGGGTCTGGACTCGAGGCACTGACGGATTTCTCGGACCGGAAGTATTTGAAGGCGAGCAGGCAATGATTTGAACTCGAAGCATTGGGACTTGATCTGCCGCTTAGCGAAGTTTACGCCCGCGTCAGAATGGAATGAAGGGCAGCAGCCCTTTTAATCGCAGCGGCGTGCATGAAGGAGACAAGCGGCGCGTGATTGCGGCAACGGTCCACGAGCGCGCGGCAGCGAGCGTCCGAAAGAAAATGATTTCTGCTGTTCGGTACATGCACGAAAGCGGATACCGAGATCTACGCGTCACCGCTTTCGTTGCGCACTGACCCGGAAACGCCAACGACCACGAACAAGAAGGTGCGCGTACATCCGGCGTCACCCGCTGATCGTGGTCGTCTCTCGGCGACGGAGCCTTTCGAGCTGCAACGTCGCCTATCGCCCCAATATGGGAAGGCGGCAGAAGTTCCGCAAGAGCCGGCCGAAATTATCGTTAAGAGTCACTCGGCCGGCGCAACCGCCCGCGTGCGTTGCCGCTCCACCCCGTGGACCAACAGCCCGACCCCGGCGGTGCCGATGACGAAGCCAAAGGCGACGATGGCCGTGACTTCGAGCACCAGGTCGAAGCCGCCGCGGCCGTGCAGGAAGGCGATCATCGAGATCGCCGCGCCCGAGATCACGTAAGTGATGAAATAGCGTACCGCATAGACGCGGGCGCGCCAGACGTCCGCGGTGTAGCGCGCGATCACCACGTCGTTCACCGTCACCTGCGCGAACACGAATGCCATCGCGAAGGCGAGCGCCGCCAGCAGCATCGCGCCGGAGGCAAAGAATATCCAAACCACCCCGGCAAACTGGAGCGAGGCCACGATCGCGAACACGATGTGCGGCGGATATCGGTCGAAGAATCCGCCCGACGGTGAACTGCGCGACCGCGCCGCACAGGAACACGACCGTCGCCACCCCGCCGACAGCGGTCAGCGAGATGCCGTTGCCGATGCGCTCGTCGATCAGCTTCGGCAGCGCGATCGTCACCGTATTGAACACGAGGCCGGCCGCGGTCCCGATCAGGATGAACAGGCCGAACACCGAAACCATGACCCAGACCGCAAGCTGCACGTCGGCCGTCGTGCTGCGGCTCTTCGCCTGAAGCCGGTCGCTCGGCACGAACATCGCATAGGCGATGCCGGTGACGGTACAGACGACAGCCGGCACCAGGAAAGCGCCGCGCCAGCCGATCCAGGCGGTCAGCGCAGCGGTGAAGCCGGCCGCGAACGCCACGCCGAGATTGCCGCAAACACCGTTGAATGCGAGCGTCCGCCCGCGATTGATCGCGGCCGCCGCGACGATGGCGGTGCCGACCGGATGATAGATCGCCGCGAACATGCCGAGGCAGAACAGCGCGATCGCAAGCGTGATGAAACCGGGCGCCAGCGCCGCGGCGAAGCAGCTCAAGCCGCAGCCGATGAAGAACACCACCATCATGGTGCGCCGGCTCCAGCGGTCGGCGAGCCAGCCGGCCGGCAAGGAGAAGATCCCGAACGCGAAGAACGACGCCGTGCCGATCAGCAGCAACTCGCCGTAAGGACGGCCGTAGACCACTTCGAGGCCGATCACCACCGTGGGGAAAATCAGCATCACGTAATGGTCGAGCGCATGCGCCCAATTGACGAATCCGATCGACAGCCGCCGGGCGGCCTCATCGGGGGTGACTGCGGTCGCGGTGGCGGTGGATGACATTGGCTGTCTTTTCGGGCGCTGGCGGGCGTTCTTCGATTGGCGGCCAAATCGGGCCGCATCGCCGCTATAGCGCGGCCTGAGGCCCCGATCCATGCCGAAAACGCGCGGCAGAACGGCATTCCGGCCCAATCCAGAGCCGCAGCCTGTGTCCGGACTGACGCACAGGTTGTAAAACCACCGATAGCGGTTGAATAGTCCTTGCTACCGCGCGCACGAAAATCGATGGTGTCTTGGTGTGCACGGGGCGCGGGGGCGGCCTTGGTGTCAGGCGTGGTGTGCAACGGGGGCGCCGGGGGCGGCCTTGATGTGGCGTGGTGTAGGCGTCGTCGTCGGCGCGGTTCTCGCGCTTCGCGCTGGCATTGCGTTGTGGTGGCGTCGGAGTGGCGGTTGCCGAATCCGCAGCGGCCGGCGACAGGGCATTGCGTTGTGGTGGCGTCGGAGTGGCGGGAAACCTCAGCGGCCGGCGACAACGACGATCATTTCCTGTTCTTCGGCGGCGACCGACCTGTGGCGCTACGGCGGCTTCGCGCATGGCGGCGTGCTGTGGTCGCCCGACGGACTCAAACAGGAGGGCTTCACATTCAAGCTGCTGCTGGCCGGCGGCAGCTACCGATACCTGTCAGGCTCGACCGAAATCACGGGCCAGCACGGTCTCGTCGCCGCGCTGCCCCGGCTGGCGCTTCAAGCAGGACCGGTCCGAAGCGGTCGTGCATCTCGGCGTCGATGCGCAAGATCACAAATTGACGCCGGACGACCCGTTCAACCGCCTGCGCGGCATCCACTTCGGGCTGCGCGCCGGCGTCGACATCTGGCTGCAGCCGTGCCGACGAGTTCATGATCTCCGGCGCTTTCTCCGCATCGACCATCGGCGCAAATTTCTGGAGCCGGCTGCAACTCGGAATCTGGGTGCCCGGCCTCGCCTGGATCGGACCGGAATTCCACGCGCTCGGCGACGTGCAGTACCAGCAGTTCAGGGCCGGGCTGCACCTCACCGGTTTGCGAACCGATACCTTCGAGTGGACGGTCGGCGCCGGCTACGTGCGCGATACCGACAACCGTGCCGGGCCCTACGGCCGGCTCGGATTCAATTTCCGGCGATAGGTCGCTAATCGAGCGTGCGGCGGAAGCGCGTCACCGCGATCGTCATCGCGATCAGCATCAGCCCGGCGAGCGCCAGCGCGTCGAAGTGCAGGTCGGCAAGCGTCGCGCCCTTGAGCATGATCGCGCGCACGATGCGCAGATAGTGCGTCAGCGGCAGGCACTCGCCGATCCATTGCGCCCACACCGGCATGCCGGCGAACGGGAACATGAAGCCGGACAGCAGGATGTTCGGCAGGAAGAACATCATCGACATCTGCATCGCCTGCAGCTGGTTCTGCGCCATCGTCGAGAACGTGTAGCCGATCGACAGATTGGCGGTGATGAACAGCGTGCTCGAGCAGCGCCAGCAGCAACAGGCTGCCGAGCAGCGGCACGCCGAACAGCAGGATGCCGATGCCGATGATCAGCGCCGCCTGCACGAAGCCGACGATGACGTAGGGGACGATCTTGCCGAGCATGATCTCGATCGGCGTGATCGGCATCGACAGCAGGCCTCCATGGTGCCGCGCTCGATCTCGCGCGTCACCGAGAGCGCGGTGAAGATCAGCATGGTCATGGTCAGGATGGTGCCGACCAGCCCCGGCACGATGTTGAGCGAGGTGTCGGCGGCCGGGTTGTAGCGCGCATGGGTGCGGATCTCGAACGGCATGACCGGGCTGTCGGGAACGGCGCGGTCGTGCTGGAGCGCGGTCTGCACCAGCGGGCCGAGCGCCGCCATCGCCGAGCCGGCGGCCACCGGATCGGTCGCATCGGCCGCCACCAGGATCGCGGGACGGTCGCCGCGCCGCACCGACGCGCTCGAAGTTCGCCGGAATTTCGATCGCGAACAGCACGTTGCCGGACGCCAGCAGCCGGTCGAACTCGGCCTCGTTGCGCAGCAGATGCGTGACCTTGAAATACTGCGTGTTCTCCAGCGCCGCAGGATCGAGCGGCCGAGGTCGCTCTGCTCCTGCAGCAGCACCGCGGTCGGCAGGTGGCGCGGATTGGTGTTGATGGCGTAGCCGAACAGCAGCAGCTGGATGAGCGGGATCATGACGATCATCGCGAACGAGACGCGGTCGCGCTTGAGCTGGATGAACTCCTTGATCAGCATCGCCCAGGTGCGGCGCCAGAAGCCGCGAGGCATGTGGCGCGCGGTCATTGGAAATTGTCCTGCGCCTTGCTCATCAGGTCGATGAACACGTCTTCGAGCGAGGCCTGCGAGTGCGCCCAGGTCAATCCCGGCCGCGTCGCGATAGGGCGCGATCGCCGCTTCGAGCGCCGCCTGGTCGCGGCCGGAGACGTGCAGGCTGGTTCCGAACGGCGCCACCATGTCGACGCCGGGACGCCCGGCGAGCTCGTCGCCGAGCTTGGCTAGCCCCTCACCGTTGCTGGTCGCTAACCGTGTAGGTCGTCAGATGCGCCTGCGCGATCACCTCCTCGACGGTGCCGTGCGCCAGCAGCACGCCATAGGCGATGTACGCGATCTCGTGGCAGCGCTCGGCCTCGTCCATGTAGTGGGTCGAGACCAGCACGGTGAGCCCTTCGGCGGCGAGCGCGTGGATTTCGTTCCAGAATTCGCGCCGCGCCTTGGGATCGACGCCGGCGGTCGGCTCGTCGAGCAGGAGGAGTTGCGGGTTCGGCAGCGTGCAGGCGCCGAGCGCGAGCCGCTGCTTCCAGCCGCCGGACAGTTCGCCCGCAAGCTGCTCCTCGCGGCCGTCGAGGCCGAGCCGCTCGACCATCGCGCGCGCCGCCGCGACCGGGTTCGCCACGCCGTAGAGGCGCGCGACGAATTCGAGATTCTCGCGCACCGAGAGGTCCTGATAGAGGCTGAAGCGCTGCGTCATGTAGCCGACGTGGCGCTTGATCTCGTCCGCCTGCGGTGCGGATGTCGAAGCCGAGGCAGGTGCCGCGCCCCTCGTCCGGCGTCAGCAGGCCGGTCAGCATGCGGATGGTGGTGGTCTTGCCGGAGCCGTTGGGGCCGAGAAAGCCGTAGATCGTGCCGCGCTTCACCTGCATCGACAGATTGCGCACGACCTTGCGGCCGCCGAAGGACTTGGTCAGGCCCTCGACGTCGATGGCGATATCGGGCGCGGCGGTCACGGTGCCCTCGCGCAGCTTGACGCTGACCGGCTGGCCGACCCGCAGCCTCTCCGGCTGGTCGGTGCGCGCCTCGATCAGGAACACGAGCTTGACGCGCTCCTCGAGGCTGTAGATCACCGGCGGCGTGAATTCGGACGACCGCGCGATGAAGCTGACCTTGGCGGTGATGTCGCCGGCGCAGCCGTCGCAGCTGACGTTGATGGTGTCGCCGAGCTTGATCTTCGGCAGCATCGCCTCGTTGACGAAGAAGCGCACCTTGAGATTGCCCGGCGGCAGCAGCGCGACCACCGGCCTGCCGGCCGGCACCATCTCGCCCACGCGGAAATAGATCTGCTGCACCGTGCCGGCGACCGGGCTGAACACCTTGCGGCGCGCGAGCCGCGTCTGCGCCGAGTTGAGCCGCGCCTGCGCGGTGCGCAACGCCGCCTCGGCGTCCTCGAGCGCCTTCTGCGTGCCGGCCTGGGTCTTGAGCAGCGCGACCGCGCGGTCGTAGGCCTGCTGCGCATTCTTGACCGCGGCTTCCTGCATCGGCGACGTCGGCCAGCTGCAGGTCGGCATCGAGCGTGAACAGCGGCGCGCGCAGCTCGACCTGATCGCCCTCGCGCACCGACAGCGTCTCGATCCGGCCGGTCTCGTCCGGACCGACGAAGATCAGATCGGCCTCGATCCAGCCCTGGAAGATCGGCGCCTTGCTGTCGTTGCAGCCGGCGAGGACGAGCGCCAGCCCACGGCGCAGATGGCGGCGATGCCGGGCGAGATCATGTCGCGTCCCTTTCGCCGAACAGGAGATCGAGATGGGCGCGCATCAGCTCGCGCACGTCGAGCGGCGCGAAGCGGTCGAACAAGCCGTTCCAGACGATCGCGACCAGCGCCGGCGCGATCAGCAATTGCGGAAAGCGCGCCAGCGCGTCATTGCGGAGTTCGCCGCGCGCCACCGCGCGCGCCAGCAGCGCGCGCATCGCCGGCAGCACGCGCGCGATCACCTCGCGGTAGTAGAACTCGGCGAGCTTCGGGAAAGCGCGGCCCCTCGGTGATGATCAGCCGGATCACGTCCTTGCGGCGCGTGCCGAAGATCTCGCGCACGAACAGGTCGACGATCGTCTCGGCGACCACGCGCGACCGGCAGGTCGGCCAAGCGGCGCCGCTTCGATCGCTCCGACCATCGGGCCCAGCATCGAGCGCACGAGCTCCTGGAACAGGCTCTCCTTGTCGCGGAAGTAGAGATAGATCGTGCCCTTGGCGACGCCCGCGCGCCGCGCCACATCGTCGAGCCGCGTCGCCGCAAAGCCGCGGGCCGAGAACTCCTCGAGCGCCGCCGCCAGGATGGCCTCGCGCCGCTCGACCTTGCGCTCCTCGCGCGCGCCCTGTCGCGGTGTCGCGCGGCGGGGCCGCTCCGGTCTGCTCGTCCTTGCGGGTGCCATCAGCCTGCACCAAAATTGACTGACTAGTCAGTCAATTTATACATGTGGCCGCGCCACCGCAAGGCCCGCCGCTGCCGGGCGGGAGAACTCGCCGTTTCTCCAATAAGATCAGCGTGCTGGAAGGCTTTCAGCCCTTGGCGTCGCAGGCCCAGGCGCGGATCACGCAGTCCTTGCCGCCGGAGTGGTAGCATTGGCGCAGCGCCGAATTCTGCGCAATCGCGAGCCGCGGGGCGACCGCATAACCATGCGGACCGCAAGGCTTATGGCCGTCGATCGCGATCGCGCCGCAGGCCTTGCGCACCGGCATGACCTTGCAGCCGCCGGCGCATTTGCCGAGCGCGGCCTGCGCCGCCGCGGCTTCCTGCTTGTAATCGTAGGCAAATCCATAGGCGCCGCAGGCGCCAACCGCGAGCGCGCCGGCCGCATCGCTGGTCGCCATGCCGCCCACCCAGATGCACGCGGCAACGGCCGCACCGGCCAGAGCCCGGTGAATGGTCGTCATCATCCCCTCCCCTGCGAGGAACCCTGAAGACGCTAGCGGGTAAGGATTGCGACTTGGTGAATGGAACTTTGGCCGCCGCGAGATCGCCCATAATCTTGCCGGGCATCAATGACTTGGACGCATCGCGACACCCTTTCGCCCTAACCGGGCTGCATTTCCGGCCTAGCGTCTTCGCTACTCGCGTGGGTAATGAGGGGGATCAGATGAAAGCGATTTTGACGGCGGCGGTCGTGGCCATGTCGTTGCTGGCGCTCGGCGCCACCGAGGCGTCCGCCTGGGTCTGCCGCGCCGGCGGCGTGGGCGGAACGACGATCGGGCGGCACTGGAACATCCTGGACGCGAAGCTCATCGCGCTGCGCAGGTGCGAACATCGCAGCCCGGTGCCGGTCTGCACGATCCTGTACTGCCGTTAGCTCTTAGATCCCGTCGCCCGTGAAGGCGGGCGGTTTGCCCCTCCCCCATGTGGGGAGGGTCGGCGGCGGCGTGCCGTCAGCGGCCCTCGATCTCGGCCTTGACGCCGCGCAGCGCCTCGGGCGTATCGACGTCGATGAACGCGGCCCCGCCGTCGACCGGCACTTCGACCACCGCCTCGCGGGTAGCGCCCGATCAGATGGCGCGCGCCGACATCGCCTTCGACCGCCATCAGGTCGGGGAAGAACCGCCGCGACCACAGCACCGGGTTGCCGCGCTTGCCCTCGAAGGTCGGCACCACCACGAGCGCGCCCGCGGGCGGGATCGAATGCCGCGATCAGCCGGTCGATCAGTCCGGCGTCGACCTGCGGCATGTCGCCGAGGCAGACGATCGCGCCGTCGACATCCGCCGGCACCGCCGCGATGCCGGCCCGCAGCGACGTGCCGAGCCCGTCGGCAAAATCCGGATTGTGCACGATCTCGACCGGCAATCCGGCCAGCGCCGTCTCGACTCGCTCGCGCTGATGCCCGGTGACGACGATCACCGGCTTGGCGCGCGAGGCCAGCGCCTGCTTCGGCGGCGATGCGCACCAGCGGCTGGCCGCGCGATCTCGGCGACCAGCTTGTTCGGCCCGCCCATGCGGGTCGAGCGCCCGGCGGCCAGCACCACGGCGGCGATCCGGCGACTGGCCGCGACCGGAACCGGCTCGTCGCGCGGCTGCGGCCGGGTGACGATCTCCATCAGCAGTCCGCCGACGCCCAGCCCGGTGATGGCCTCGCGCGGCACCGGCAAGCCCCGCCAGCAGCCGCATCAGCACCCAGTCGAACCCGTTCTCCTTCGGCGAGCGCGCGCAGCCCGGCGCGCCCAGCACCGGCCGGCCGCGCGCATCGCCGACCAGCAGCAGATTGCCCGGATCGACCGGCATGCCGAAATGCTCGATGCGCCCGCCGATCGCCTCGACCGCGGCCGGGATCACGTCGCGCCGGTCGGCGATCGCGGACGCGCCGAACACGATCACCAGTTCGGCGCCGTCGCTGAGCACCTCTTCGATCGCCTTGGCGAGCGCGCGCCTGCTCGTGCGGCACGCGCCGCTCGGCGACGATCTTCGCGCCGGCCGGCGCGAGCCGCTCCTCGGTGACCTGCAGCGTCTTCTCGATCACCTTGGCGGCGAGGCCCGGCAGCAGCGTCGACACCACGCCGATCTTGCGGATGCGATAGGGCGCGACCCGGATCAGCGGCGCGTGCGCGCGCACGGCCTTGAGCGCCGCGTCGCGGGCGCTGCCGGCCACCGCGAACGGAATGATCTTGACGGTCGCGATCATCTCGCCCGCGACCACCGGCTTGTAGGCCGGCAGCGTCGCGAACGTGATCGCTTCGTCGACCACGTTGAGGCGGTCGATCGCGGTCTTGTCGACCACCAGCACGCCGGCGGCTTCGGCGAACAGATTGGCGCGGCCGGTGAAGGCGCGGTCGACGCGCACGCCCTCGCCCGCGACCGCGGCGGCGATCTCGGCGGCCGCCTCGTCCTCCGACACGTCGCCCGGCTCGAGCCGCGCCACCACGATCTCGGCGATGCCGGCGGCCTTGAGCGCGGCGATCTCGGTCTTGCCGATCACGGTGCCCTTCTTGAGCACGATGCCGGCCTTGCGGATCGAATGCACCGCAATCCCGCCCGCCGCCTCGTCGACCGGCACCGCGCCGAATTTCATGCCGCCTTCTCCAGCGCCACCTCGGGCTCCTGGCGCAGCCGCGCGGTGATCTCGCCCATGATCGACGACCGCGATCTCGGGCGGCGACACCGCGCCGATGTCGAGGCCGATCGGCGCATGGATGCGCGCGAGCGCGTTGTCGCCGAAGCCCTGCGCCTTGAGCCGCTCGAGCCGCCGCGCGTGCGTCTTCCGCGAGCCGAGCGCGCCGATATAGAAGCAGTCGCGCGCCAGCGCGTGCGTCAGCGCCGGATCGTCGATCTTCGGATCGTGGGTGAGCGCGACGAACGCGGTGTAGCGGTCGATGCCGAGCGGCGGCAGCGCCACGTCCGGCCATTCGGCGATCACCTTCACGTCGGGAAAGCGTTCGGGCGACGCGAAGGCGGTGCGCGGATCGACGATGGTCACGTCATAGCCGAGCAGCTTCGCGATCGGCGCCAGCGCCTGGCTGATGTGCACGGCGCCGGTGATGACGAGCCGCGGCGGCGGCACGTGAACGGTGAGGAACACCTTGCCCTGCGCGGTCTCCTCCATGCCGCTCTTGCCGCTGCGGATGTGCTTTTCGAGCAGCTCCTTGAGCGGGTCGCGCGCCGCATCGGCGGCCTTCACCAGCCGCTGCGCGCCGCTCGCCTGATCGGTGACGACGACGGCGGCGCGGCGCGCGTCGCGCTCGGCGTTGAGCGCTTTGAGGATGTCGAGCTTCACGGCCTATTCCACCTTCTCGACGAACACCCGGATCTTGCCGCCGCAGGACAGCCCGACCTTCCAGGCGGTCTCGTCGGCGACGCCGAATTCGAGCGTCTTGGGCTTGCCGCTCTCGATCACGTCGATCGCCTCGGTGACCACCGCGCCCTCGACGCAGCCGCCCGAGACCGAGCCCAGGAAATTGCCCTGGTCGTCGATCACCAGGTTCGAGCCGACCGGCCGCGGCGCCGAGCCCCAGGTCTCGACCACGGTCGCGAGCGCCACCCCGCGCCCGGCCTTCCGCCAGTCCTCGGCGGCTTTGAGGATGTCTTCGTCGCGCGCCAGCGATTCCATGTCACGTCTCCTGTCCTGCCCCATCACCTGAAGTCGACCTCGGCCGCCATCCTTCAGACTCGCTACGCTCGCACCTCAGGATGACGGTCCGATACTCCCCATCGACATATATGTCACGCCACCTTCTTCAACCACGCCTTCGGATCGCCCTCCGCCCTTGGCCGACAGCGCCTGCACCAGGTCGGCCATCGATTCCAGATTGTGGATCGGCCGCAATTCGTCGACATGCGGCAGCATGGTGCGGATGCCCTTGGCCTTGGCCTCGAAGCCCGCAAAGCGCAGCAGCGGATTGAGCCAGATCAGCCGCCGGCAGGAGCGGTGCAGCCGGTCGATCTCGAAGGCGAGCCGGTCGTCGGGATCGCGTTCGAGCCCGTCGGTGATCAGGAGCACGATCGCGCCCTGGGTGAGCACGCGGCGCGCCCACAGCTTGTTGAAGTCGTGCAGCGAGGTCGCGATGCGGGTGCCGCCCGACCAGTCGGCGACGCTCGCCGAGCAGGCGGCGAGCGCCTCGTCCGGGTCCTTCGCCTTGAGCGCGCGCGTGACGTTGGTGAGCCGCGTGCCGAACAGGAAGGTGTGCACGCGCTTCCGCGCATCGGTCACCGCATGCAGGAAATGCAGGAACAGCCGCGTGTACTGGCTCATCGAGCCGGAGATATCGAGCAGCGCGACGATCGGCGGCGCCTTGCGTGCGCGGCCCCAGATATTTCAGATCGATCACCGCGCCGCCGGCCTTCATGCTGGCGCGCAGCGTGCGGCGCAGTCGATGAGATGGCCGTGGCGGTTGCGGCGCAGAGCCGCCGCGTCTTCACCTCGTCGAGCGAGAGCACGAGCCGCTTGATCGCGTCCTTGGCGGCGGCGATCTCGGCCGCCGACATCTGCGCGAAGTCCTTCTTCTGCAGCACCTCGCGATCGGACACGGTGAGCCGCGCGTCGATCTCGACCTCCGCGGCTTCTGCTCGTTCTCGCGCTCGCCCGGCGAACAGCGCCTCCTGGACGCGCTGCGCGCCGGGCTTGCGGCTTGTCGTTCTCGGGCATCGGCGCCTGCGGCAGCATCTCGCCAGCAGCTTGTCGAGTAGCCGCGCGGCGGAAGAAAATGCGGAACGCCTGATCGAACAGCAGCGAATGCTCGTGCCGCTTCACGAACACCGCATGCAGCGTCCAGTAGAAATCCTCGCGCGTGCCGACGCCGGCCGCCTTCACCGCGGCGAGCGCATCGAGCACCGAGCCCGGTCCGACCGGAATGCCGGCCGCCCGCAGCGCGCGCGCGAAGTAGACGATGTTCTCGGCGAGGCGGCCAATGTCCGATGCCTTGCCCGGCGCCCCGGCAGTCATTCCGCCGCCCGCAACTCCGCGCGCACCTCATCGAGCAGCTCCTTCGCCTTCGGTGCCTTCGATGCGCGCGATGTCGTCCTGATACTTCAGCAGCACGCCGAGCGTGTCGGACACGGTCGCCGGATCGAGCGCGACCACGTCGAGCTCGGACAGCGCCGCCGCCCAGTCGAGCGTCTCGGCGACGCCCGGCGACTTGAACAGGTCCTCCTTGCGCAGCGCCTGCACGAAATGCACGACCTGCTCGGACAGGGCCTTGCTGATGCCCGGCACCTTGGCGCGCACGATCTTCAATTCGCGCTCGGCGTTCGGATAGCCGACCCAGTGATAGAGGCAGCGGCGCTTGAGCGCGTCGTGGATTTCGCGCGTGCGGTTCGAGGTGATGACGACGATCGGCGGATGCTCGGCCTTCACGGTGCCAAGCTCGGGGATGGTCACCTGGAAGTCGGCGAGCACTTCGAGCAGGAAGGCCTCGAACGCCTCGTCGGCGCGGTCGAGCTCGTCGATCAGCAGCACCGGCGCGCCGGCGGTATCGGGCTCGAGCGCCTGCAGCAGCGGCCGCTTGATCAGGAAGCGCTCGGAGAACACGTCGTGCTCGATGCCGCTCGCGGTCGTGCTCGCCTTCGGCTTCGGCGACGCGGATCGCGATCATCTGCGCGGCGTAGTTCCACTCGTAGACCGCCGCCGCGACGTCGAGCCCCTCGTAGCATTGCAGGCGGATCAGCCGGCGGCCGAGCGTCGGCGACAGCACCTTGGCGATCTCGGTCTTGCCGACGCCGGCCTCGCCTTCGAGGAACAGCGGCCGGCCCATCTTGAGCGCGAGAAACAGCACGGTCGCGAGCGAGCGGTCGGCGAGATAGTCGGCCCGCGCCGAGCAGATCGAGCGTGGCGTCGATGGAAACCGGCAGGGCTTTGGCAGTAGTCTTGTTCATGATCTGCAATCTATAACCTCACGCCCGGTTTTGTCCCCGCGTACCGCGCGCATACCTCCCAAGACAAGATGCCCGGCGCGAGTGCCGGGCATCTTTTTCGTTAATCGTACTGGAGGACGCCCTACCCCGCCGCCGCGACCGCGCGGCGCGCCATCACGCCGACCAGGTGGGCGCGGTATTCGGCGCTGCCGTGGATGTCGCTCGCACATGCCGTCGGCCGGGATCGTCATGCCGTCCAGCGACTTCGGCGCCGAAGCGCTTCTTCAGCGCCTCCTCGAACGACGTCACGCGGAACACGCCGTTGCCGAGCCGGCGCCGGTCACCGCCACGCGGATCTCCGAGCCGCGCTTGGACACGAACACGCCGACCAGCGCGAAGCGCGACGCCGGGTTGGGGAATTTCACGTAGCCCGCCTTGTTGACCTTGGGAAACATGCACCTTGGTGATGATCTCGTCGTCCTCGAGCGCGGTCTTGAACAGGCCCTTGAAGAAGTCGTCCGCCGCGATGCGGCGCTTGTTGGTGATGATGGTGGCGCCCAAGCCCGAGCGCAGCCGCCGGATAGTCGGCGTTCGGATCGTTGTTGGCGATCGAGCCGCCGATGGTGCCGCGATGGCGCACCGCCGGATCGCCGATCAGGCCGGCGAGATGCGCGAGCGCCGGGATGGTCTCCTGCACCACCGGCGAGGTCGCGACCTCGACATGCGGCGTCATCGCGCCGATGACGAGCGAACGGCCCTTGAGCTCGATGCCGGTGAGCCCCTCGATCTTCGACAGGTCGATGATGTTGCTTCGGCCCGGCGAGGCGCAGCTTCATCGTCGGGATCAGCGTATGGCCGCCGGCGAGGAGCTTCGCCTCTTCTTCCCGGGCCAGCAGGCCCGCCGCCTGCCGCACCGTCGTCGGGCGGTGATATTTGAATGCGTACATCGTGGTTTCTCCTAGCGCTGCCTTCCGGCTGTTGTTGACCTTCTGCAATGCCGGCCACACGGCCTGCGCCGTCGCCGGCATCGCCAAGTCCTCGGTGCCGATCGCGTCGGTGAGCGCATTGATCACCGCGGCCGGCGCCGCGATCGCGCCCGCCTCGCCGCAGCCCTTGATGCCGAGCGGGTTGCGACGGGCACTTGGTCGTGGTCATGTCGACCTTGATACGCCGGCAGATTCGTCGGCGCGCGGCATGCAGTAGTCCATGAACGAGCCGGTCACGAGCTGGCCGTCCTTGTCGTAGACCGCGCCCTCGAGCAGCGCCTGGCCGACGCCCTGCGCGATGCCGCCATGCACCTGGCCCTCGACGATCATCGGATTGATCACCGTGCCGAAGTCGTCGACCGCGGTCCAGGCGACGATCGTCGCTCTCGCCGGTCTCGCGGATCGACCTCGACCTCGCAGATGTGGCAGCCGGCCGGGAAGGTGAAATTGGTCGGGTCGTAGAACGCGCCTTCCTTCAGGCCCGGCTCGAGCTCCGCGCCGGAGAACTTGTGCGCGATATAGGCGTTGAGCGCGACGTCGCCCCAGGCCGCCGACTTGTCGGTGCCGGCGACGGTGAACTTGCCGTCCTTGAACACGATGTCGCCTTCGGCCGCTTCCAGCATGTGGGCCGCGACCTTCTTGGCCTTGGCCTCGACCTTGTCGAGCGCCTTGACGATCGCCGAGATGCCGACCGCGCCCGAGCGCGAGCCGTAGGTGCCCATGCCGAACTGCACCTTGTCGGTGTCGCCATGCACGACGCTGACGTTCTCGATCGGGATGCCGAGCCGCTCGGACACGACCTGCGCGAAGGTCGTCTCGTGGCCCTGGCCGTGCGCGTGGCGAGCCGGTGAGGACCTCGACCGAGCCGGTCGGATTGACCCGCACCTCGGCCGATTCCCACAAGCCGACGCCGCAGCCGAGCGAGCCGACCGCCTGCGACGGCGCAATGCCGCAGGCCTCGATATAGGTCGAGAAGCCGATGCCCCGCAGCTTGCCGTGGCGCGCGCTTTCGCGCTTGCGCTTGCCGAAGCCCTTGCATAGTCGGCGATCTCCAGCGCCTTCTTGAGCGAGCGCGTGATAGTCGCCGGCGTCGTAGGTCATGATCACCGGCGTCTGGTGCGGGAATGTCTTGATGAAGTTCTTCCTGCGCAGGTCGGCCGGATCGACGCCCAGTTCGCGCGCCGCCGACCTCGACCAGCCGCTCGACCACGAAGGTCGCCTCCGGGCGCCCCGCGCCGCGATAGGCGTCGACCGGCACGGTGTTGGTGTAGACCGCGTCGACCTCGCAATAGATCGCCGGGATGTCGTACTGGCCCGACAGCAGCGTGCCGTAGAGATAGGTCGGCACCGACGACGAGAACGTCGACATGTAGGCGCCGAGATTGGCGATGGTCTTGGCCCGCAACGCGGTGATCTTGCCCTCGGCGTCGAACGCCATCTCGGCGTGCGTGACGTGATCGCGGCCGTGGCAGTCGGTGAGGAAGGCCTCCGAGCGGTCGCGACACCCATTTCACCGGCCGGCCGACCTTCCGCGAGGCCCACAGGCAGACCACCTCCTCCGGATAGATGAAGATCTTCGAGCCGAAGCCGCCGCCCACGTCGGGCGCGATCACGCGCAGCTTGTGCTCGGGCGCCATGCCGACGAAGGCGGAGATGACGAGCCGCGCGACGTGCGGATTCTGCGACGTGTTCCAGAGCGTGAAGCTGATCGGTGCCGGCATCGTATTCGCCGATCGCGGCGCGCGGCTCGATCGCGTTCGGCACCAGCCGGTTGTTGACGATGTCGAGCTTGGTGACGTGCTTGGCCGCCTTGAACGCGGCGTCGGCGGCCTTCGCATCGCCGAGATGCCACTGGTAGATCGTGTTGTGCGGGCGCGATCTCGTGGATCTGCGGCGCACCCTTGGCTTGCGCCTTCGCCGGGTCGGCGACCGCCGGCAGCACCTCGTAGTCGACCTTGATCTTCTCGGCGGCGTCCTTCGCCTGCGCCAGCGTTTCGGCGACCACCACGGCGACCGCGTCGCCGACGTAATACGCCTTGCCGTGCGCAATCGCCGGATGCGGCGCCATCTTCATCGGCGAGCCGTCCTTGGAGTGGATCATCCAGCCGCAGATCAGGCTGCCGATCTTGTCGGCCGCGAGTTCGGCGCCGGTGAGCACCGCCAGCACGCCCGGCATGGCGGCGGCCGCCTTGGCGTCGATCGTTCTTGATCTTGGCGTGCGCGTGCGGCGAGCGCAGGAAATAGGCGTGACCCTGACCCGGGCGATTGATGTCGTCGGTGTAGCTGGCCCTTGCCGGTGATGAAGCGTTGGTCCTCTTTGCGGCGCACCGCCGCGCCGATGCCGGTCGCGCTCATGGCGGTCTCCTCCCTGGCAATGACGCTTCGTCGTCGTCCGTAACGCTCCGTCCTATTCGGCGGCCTTTTGCCGAGGGCCTCCGGTGGCCATGGCCTTGGCGCCGGCCGCGATCGCCTTCACGATGTTGTGGTAGCCGGTGCAGCGGCAGAGATTGCCTTCGAGCTCGTGGCGGATGGTGTGATCGTCGAGGTCGTTGCCCTTGCGGCGCACGATGTCGACCGCGGTCATGATCATGCCGGGCGTGCAGTAGCCGCACTGCAGGCCGTGGTGCTCGCGGAACGCCTCCTGCATCGGATGCAGCGGCCCGTTCGGATCGGCGAGCCCCTCGATGGTCAGGACGTTGGCGCCATCGAGCTGCCAGGCGAACACGGTGCAGGACTTCACCGCCATGCCATTCACGTGCACCACGCAGGCGCCGCATTGCGACGTGTCGCAACCGACATGGGTGCCGGTGAGCCGCAGGTGCTCGCGCAGGAACTGCACCAGAAGGGTGCGCGGGTCGACGTCGCCGGTGACGGCTTTGCCGTTCACCGTCATCGCGACGGCGGACATGGCTTCCTCCTAAAAGTCGGGCCAAAGGCCTCGTTTTTCGAACCAACGGCCATGACCGCCGGCGGATCGGGTCAAAATCGGGCCGATTTTGCCCCAATGGGTGGATTGGAACAAGTCAACTCTGGACCCCCGGCAACCGGCGGGTCAAGGGCGTTGCCCGCCTCCGTGGCCTGCCCTTTTGCCGGGGTGTTGAGACAACAGGTCGCGCCCGGCTATCCGCCAGTCCCGACCGCCTGCCGGAACCGCTCGAAGAAGTCGTCGGCGGTCTTCTTGGCCGCGCTGTTGATCAGGCGCTGGCCGAGCTGCGCGAGCTTGCCGCCGATCTGCGCGTCGACGTCATAGGTGAGCGCGTGCCGCCATCCTTGTCGGCAAGCGAAACCTTGGCATTGCCCTTGGCGAAGCCGGCGACCCCGCCCTCGCCTTCGCCGGTGATCCGGTAGCTGTTGGGCGGATCGAGGTCGGAGAGCTGCACCTTGCCCTTCCAGCGCGCCTTCACCGGCCCGACCTTCACGGTGGCGATGGCCTGGAATTCGGTGTCGGATATCATGTCGAGCTGCTCGCAGCCCGGGATGCAGCTTTTGAGCACCGCCGGATCGTTGAGCTTCGCCCACACCGCCTCGCGGGTCGCCGGAAGCTGCACTTCGCCGGTCATGGTCATCGCCATCGCATCTCTCCCGCAGTCTGTTCACGCACCTCGCGCTGCGCTCCGCGCGGCGAGGCAAAAGGTCTCGGTTGGTAATAAGCGTTGAATGCGCTTGAGGAAAGGCCCTCGGCCCGCATTGTGGGGGTTGGCGGAACGCATGCGTCCGGCCTAGTGTGGCGGCCCTGTATCCGCGTATCGCCAATGACCAATCCGTTGATTCCGTCCTCGCTGCTCGCGCCGCTGATCTCGAGCGCGGCGATGCGCGCGATCGTGGATGACCGCGCCCGCCTGCAGCACATGCTCGATTTCGAGGTGGCGCTGGCGCGCGCCGAGGCGTCGCTCGGCATCATCCCGGCCATCTCGGTCGACGCGATCGCGGAAGCGGCGCAGGCCGACCGTTACGACATCGCCGCGCTCGGCGCAGGAGGCGACCGCGGTCGGCAATATCGCCATCCCGCTGGTGAAGGCGCTGACCGCCGAGGTCGCCAAGCAAGGATGCCAATGCCGCCGCCTACGTCCACTGGGGCGCGACCAGCCAGGACATCATCGACACCGCGCTGGTGCTCGAGCTGCGCGCCGTCATCGACGCGCTGATCGCCGATCTCAACCGCGCCATCGACGCATTCGCGAACCTGATCGGCAAGCACCGCCGCACCGCGACGGTCGCGCGCACCTGGATGCAGCACGCGGTGCCGATGCCGTTCGGGCTCAAGCTCGCGGGCTATGCGGCGGCGCTCGGGCGCTCGCGCGAACGGCTGCGGCGGCTGCGCAGGGAGGCGCTGACGCTGCAGTTCGGCGGCGCCGCCGGCACGCTCGCCGCGCTCGGCGATCGCGGCATCGCGGTCTCCGAGCGGCTCGCGGCGGTGCTCGACCTGCCGTTGCCGGACGCGCCCTGGCACAGCCACCGCGACCGCCTCGCGGAGGTCGCCGTCCGCCTTCGCGATCCTCACCGGCACCTGCGGCAAGATCGCGCGCGACGTCTCGCTGCTGATGCAGACCGAGGTGGCGGAAGCCTTCGAGCAGGCCGCGCCCGGCCGCGGCGGCTCCTCGACCATGCCGCACAAGCGCAACCCGACCGCCGCCGCGACCGCACTCGCGGCCGCGACCATCGCGCCCAACCTCGCCGCCACCATCTTCGCCGCCGCGGTGCAGGAGCACGAGCGCGCGCTCGGCGGCTGGCAGGCGCGAATGGCCGACCTTCCCGGCGCTGGCGCTGGTCACCTCCGGCGCGCTCGCAGCCGTCGTCGACATCGCGCAGGGGCTCGAGGTCGATGCCGAGCGCATGCGCGACAATCTCGACGCCACCGACGGCCTGATCATGGCGGAAGCGGTGACGTTCGCGCTCGCCGCCAAGATCGGCAAGCTCGACGCCCGCCGCATCGTCGAAGAGGGCATCGCCAAGGCGATCGCCGGCAAGCGCAACCTGCAGGACACGCTGGGCGAGGACGAGCGCGTCAAGGCGCACTTCACGCCACCCGAACTGTCGAAGCTGTTCGACCCCATGCTCTACCAGGGCGTGGCGCAGACCTTCATCGACCGCATCATCGGCTCGCCTGCGCTGCGCTCGCCGAAACGTCCCTGAGAAACCACGAGGAAAGCCCATGCCCACCATCAACGCCGACGGCTGCCCGATCCATGTCGAGGTCGAAGGACCCGAGCGCGCGCCCGTGCTGATGCTGTCGAACTCGCTCGGCACCACGCTGCGCGATGTGGGACGTGCAGATGAAGCCGTTCACCCAGCACTTCCGCGTCGTGCGCTACGACCGCCGCGGCCACGGCAAGTCCGGCGTGCCGAAGGGCCCCTACACCATGGACCGGCTCGGCCACGACGTGCTGGCGGTGCTCGACGGGCTCGGCATCAAGCAGAAGATCAACTGGTGCGGCCTCTCGATGGGCGGCATGGTCGGCCAATGGCTCGGCGCCAATGCGCCCGAGCGCGTCGAGCGGCTCGTGCTCACCAACACGTCGAGCTATTTCCCGGACAAGAACGGCTGGAACGACCGGCTCAAGATGGTGCAGGAGAAGGGCGTCGCGGCGTTCGCGCCGGCCAACATGGCGCGCTGGTTCACGAAGGGATTTCTCGAGCGCTCGCCCGAAACGGTCGCGCCGATCCAGGCGATGTTCGCGTCAACGCCGCTCGACGGCTATCTCGGCTGCGGCATGGCGGTGCGCGACATGGACCACCGCCCGCTGCTGCCGAAGATCAAGGCGCCGACGCTGGTGATCGCCGGCAAGCATGACGGCGCCACCACGCCCGAGGCCAACGAATATATCAGCCAGCACATTCCGGGCGCGAAATACGCCACGGTCGACGCCGCGCACATGTCCAATGTCGAGCAGCCGCAGGCCTACACCGATGCGGTCCTCGGATTCCTGACCAAGCACTAGGAGGCGGTGATGGATGACGCAGAACGACTGCAGCGCGGGCTGAAGGTCCGCCGCAAGGTCCTTGGCGATGCCTGGGTCGACCGTTCGGAAGCGAGCCGCAACGCGTTCAATTCCGAATGGCTCGACCTGATCAACGCCACCGCCTGGGGCGATACCTGGACGCGGCCGCATTTCGACGAGCGCACCCGCCGTATTCTTGTCATCGGCACCCTGCTGGCGCTCGGCCGCTGGGACGAATTCCGCCTGCACGTGCGCGCCGCGCTCACCCAGGGCGGGTTCAGCGCCGACGACATCAAGGAGATCATCCTGCAGCAGTCGACCTACTGCGGCGTGCCGGCCGGCAATCACGCCTTCAAGGAGGCGGCCGAAATCCTGAAAGAGCTCGGCAAGCTGAAGTGAAGTTCTAGCGCGACGGCGCGGCGGCGATCTGTCCCGGCGCGCCCAGCATGTCCACGGACGATTCCGCTGCTGCCGCTTGCGCTGCGGCACTGCCGCGGTCTCGTCCAGGTGGCGTTCCACCAGCAGCACGATCATGGCGCCGGTGAGCATCAGGAACTCCGTCGCCTGGATGCGGATCAGCGCGCCGCTCCCGGACCCGAGCGCGGGCCAGGCCCACAGCATGATCGCGACCGCGGTGACCGCGAGCACCGTGTCGAGCGTCTCGCGGTTGGGCTCGCGCCGCATCGCGATCGCGCGGAAGAACTCGATCAGGTAGGCGAGAAATCCAACCGCGATCACCAGCTTGATGCCGGCGAGCACGTTGGCGGTGCGGATGAGCCCGTCGAGGTTGAGATCGAACAGCGCGCGGAAATAGGCCGCAGCCGCGGCATGCGCCGGCAGCTCGAAGCCGCTGAACGGCGAGGTCAGCGCCCGGATCGCATCCGTGCCCCAGACCAGCGCGAAATAAAATGAGACCAGTGCGGCATTGACGGCGCCGAGCCGGAGATGTGACCGCATTTGTGCCTCCCAGCGGCCGGCGGGCGATCGCTGCGTGGCGACACGCGTCTCACCGGCGGGAGGTTCGGCCTAACTGGTTACAAGTCGCGGCTCAATCGAAACCGTTTGTTAACCTTATTTGCCGGCCGAGCCGCCCTACCCGCCCCTGGCGGCGCGGAACTCGTGCGGCGTGGTGCCGGTCTGCTTGCGGAAAAAGCGCGCGAAGTGCGACGGATCCGAGAACGCGAGATCGTAGGCGATGTCGTGGATCGGCTGGCTGGTGAACACGAGCTGCCGTTTCGCCTCGGTCAGGACCCGGTGGCGGATCAGGTGGCCGGCGGTCACGCCGGTCGCCCGCTTGACGTGGTCGTTGAGCCGGTCGACGGTCATCGCGAGCTTGCCGGCGTAGAAGGCGAGCTGGCGCTCCTTCTGGAAGTGCTCCTCGACCAGCTTGCGCAGCGCATCGACGGTCGCTCCGGTCGGCTCGCTCACGGCCGGGCTCAGGGCGGCCCGCGCGCGGCCGGCGGCGACGCGCGCGACCTCGACGGCGATCAATGCG
This sequence comes from uncultured Alphaproteobacteria bacterium, assembly GCA_963749815.1. Classification (GTDB taxonomy): domain Bacteria; phylum Pseudomonadota; class Alphaproteobacteria; order Rhizobiales; family Xanthobacteraceae; genus VAZQ01. Next base: position 50,776 of record CAVVON010000031.1, read on the forward strand.
AGCAGCCCGCGCATCGCGATCCGGAAGCCGGCGCGCGCCAGGAACGCTTCCTCGTTGAGTTCGGCCGCGAGCCGCGAAAGCCGGTCACGCTCGCCGTCGGCGAGCGGCACCACCGGCTCGGCCGACAGCGCCTTGAGCCGCGCCAGCGCCTCGCCGCGGCGATCGCCCATCGCCTCCGCGACATCCTCGGTGAACGTCATCACCCAGCCGTCGGTGACCGAAGGCTGGAAACGAAAACCGTGCGCGATGGTGGCGGGCACCAGGATCGCGCACGGCGCAGCGAACGAAAGCGTCGCGGCCTCGAACGTCATCTCGCCGCCGCCGCGCTCGATCAGCAGGATCTGGAACAGGTTGCGGTGGCGATGCGCACGGATGGTCCAGTCGTGCACCGACGAGCGCGACGAGATCGTCTCGATATGAATGAAGTCGAACGCCTGATCGTCCGGCGGATCGCCGTAGAGATGAAACAACGGCAGCGCGGCGGTAGCCATGGCGAAATCATAGGCCAGCGCGGCCGCCGAGCAAACGCCGGCGATGGCGGCGTCCCCCGCCGTGCACATCAATCCAAAGGAAATGGCCCCGCCAACCGGCGGGGCCATTCGCAACGCGAAGAACTAGCGGTTCTGGCTGCCCGGGCGATCCTTGTCGCCCTGCTGGCCGGGCTGGTGGCCGCCCTGCTGCTGCTGACCGGGCTTCGGCTGGCTGCCGCCATGCTGGCCGGGCTTGTCGCCACCCTGCTGCTGCTGACCCGGACGCGGCTGGTTCGGGTTCTGCTGGTTGGGATTGTTCATACTCATCTCCTCGAGGATGTTGGATGTGCAGTGATTGCCCTCCACCGCCCAACATCAACGCGCGGCGACAAACAAAGTTTCGTCGCGAAACGGCGGACTTTCTGGAAAAGCGAGCGAATTGAGCGCCGAATTGGCGGCAAAGTCGTCGAAATCAGCGGGGCGGAACGGAACTCACGCCGCGCTTGTAGGCTCGCTCGTGATAGACCAGCGCCGGACCGGCGGGACCCAGCCGCACCGCCTCGACCGCGCCGAAGAACACGTTGTGGCTCGCGACCGATCGCACCTCGATGATGCGGCAGTCGAACGCGATCACCGCCGACGTCAGCACCGGGCTACCGGTCGACAGCACCGTCCACTGGCCGGTGGCGAAGCGGTCGCTGCCGGTCACGCCGGTGCGTCCCGCAAACAGATCGGCGATCTCCGCTTCGCCCGCGCCCAGCGTGTTGACGCAGAACACGCCGTTCTCGACCACGGCCGGATTGGTCTGGCTGCGGCGGTTGAGGCACATCAGCAAGATCGGCGGCGCGTCGGACACCGACGACACCGCAGTCGCGGTCGAGCCGGCCTTGCCGCCGGGTCCCGATGTGGTGATGACGTGGACGGCGGCGCCGAGCCTGCTCATCGCCTCGCGGAACGCCCCCGGCTCGACGGTATTCACCGGATCCGGACCCACCGCCGCAAACGCGCCGTCCATGGCGTCATCGGGGCGTTGGTCGATCCAGCTCATCGAAGCCTACTCCGCGGCGCGCTTGGTCCCGGCCAGTCCCGGATACGCCACGTCGTCCGGATCGAGCCAGGTGTTGCCGCGCCAGCCATTCTCGTCGTAGTCCGCCAGGCACTGCTCGGCGAGCGCAATCATGCCGTCGAGCGTCCCGCTGGTGCGCGCATTCCACAGGGTCTGAATGCGGATGTCCTCGTGGTTGCCGGCGTAGTTCATCTCGTAGAGCTCGTGACGACCGCCGAACTCGGTGCCGACCGCATCCCACAGGAGCTTCATCACCTTGATGCGCTCCTTGTAGCCGATGCCGTGCGAGCCGCGGACATATTTGGCGAGATACTTGTCGATCTCCGGATTCTGGAAGTCCTTGCTCGAGGACGGCAGGTAGATCAGCGCCGAGGCGACGATCTTCTGCACGATCTCCTTGACGCGGCCGTAGGCCTCGCCGGCGAACACGCGATAGCTCTGGCCCGACTGCGTGTTCGGCAGCACCGCGTCGCCGACCCACGGCATCGGATTCATCGCCATCGCGTCGGAGATCGCCCAGAACAGGTTGCGCCAGGCGATGACCTCGCCGAGCATCGCCTGGTTGCCGCGGAATTCGTCGGCGCCGGTGGCGCGCAGCGCCTTGACGATGACGCCGGCCAGAAAGTCGAGCTTGACCGCAAGGCGCGTGCAGCCCTGGAACTGGAAGCCGTTGCTGAAGCCCGAGCGCGGATAGAACGTCTTGAGCTTCTCGAGGTCGCGGTGGAGCAGCACGTCCTCCCAGGGGATGAACGCGTTGTCGAACACGAAGATCGCGTCGTTCTCGTCGAAGCGCGACGACAACGGATAGTCGAACGGCGAGCCCATGACGCTCGCCATCATCTCGTAGGACGTGCGGCAGAGCAGCTTCACGCCGGGCGCGTTCATCGGCGCGATGAACATGACCGCGAGGTCGGTATCGTGGGTCGGAACGATCGCGGCGTTCTGGCCGAGGAAATTGTAGTGCGTGATCGCCGACGACGTCGCCACCACCTTGGCGCCCGACACGTAGATGCCGGCGTCGGTCTCCTTCTGGATGGTGATGAACACGTCCTTGACCTCGTCGGCCGACTTGGCGCGGTCGACCGGCGGGTTGACGATGGCGTGGTTCATGAACAGCACGTTTTCCTGCGCGCGCCGGTACCAGGCCTGCGCGTTGCCGGAGAACTTGCCGTAGAACTGGTGATTGGCCCCGAGCGTATTCATCAGCGAGGCCTTGTAGTCGGGCGAGCGCCCCATCCAGCCGTAGGACATGCGCGCCCAGTGCGCGATGGCGTCGCGTTGCGAGACCAGTTCCTCGCGCGAGCGCGCGGCGCGGAAGAACTTGTGGGTGTAGCCGCCGGAGCCGGTGTCGGTCGGCGAGGTCAGCAGGTCCTTGGTCTTCGGGTCGTGCAGCGCGTCGTAGAGCCGCGCGATCGAGCGCGCCGCGTTGCGGAATGCCGGATGCGTGGTGACGTCGTCGACGCGCTCGCCGTAGACATAGACCTCGCGCCCGTCATTGAGGCTGGCGAGGTATTCAGCGCCGGTGAACGGCCGGCCCTTTGCGCCGATGGCGTCTTCGGATTTCGTCAAGCTTTGCCGCGACCTTGCGATCGCCTCCCGCGGAACGATACCGCAGGCAAAGCCATTCGGGGGCACCTGTCAATGCAGGGCCGTTTCCCTCGCACTCGCCTCCGGCCCAAAACGCCTGTCGAGAGCGCGCTCCCTGCCGTTGCCGCTCGGGCAACGCCCTGCTAGAGCTTGCGGCGAGTGCCGGATCATGGAAACGCCCCGACACGGGGCCGGTGGGGCATGGAAGTCTTCGTCCAGCAACTCATCAACGGCATCACGCTCGGCTCGATCTACGGCCTGATCGCCATCGGCTATACGATGGTGTTCGGCATCATCGGCATGGTGAACTTCGCGCATGGCGACGTGTTCATGGTGTCGGCCTTCATCGCGCTGATCGCCTTCCTCATCCTCACCACCTGGCTCGGCATCACCTCGGTCGCGCTGGCGCTGGTGATCGTGCTGATCGTCGCCATGCTGCTGACCTCGGTGGTCAACTGGACGATCGAGCGCGTCGCCTACCGGCCGCTGCGCGGCTCGTTCCGGCTGGCGCCGCTGATCTCCGCCATCGGCATGTCGATCTTCCTGTCGAATTTCGTGCAGGTCGCGCAGGGTCCGCGCAACAAGTCGATCCCGCCGATGCTCGAGGGCGAGTTCGTGCTGATTCCGAGCGAGACCTATCACGGTGACGCTGAGCTACAAGCAGCTCACGGTCTGGGTCGTGACCGCCGTTCTGCTCGCCGCGTTCTGGTGGCTGGTCAGCAAGACCGCGCTCGGCCGCGCGCAGCGCGCCTGCGAGCAGGACCAGCAGATGGCGGCGCTGCTCGGCGTCAATGTCGACCGCACCATCTCGCTCACCTTCGTGATCGCCGCCGCGCTCGCCGCCGTCGCCGGCACCATGTACCTGATGTATTACGGCGTGGTGAGCTTCGCCGACGGCTTCGTCCCGGGCGTCAAGGCATTCACCGCCGCCGTGCTCGGCGGCATCGGCTCGCTCCCCGGCGCCGTGATCGGCGGCCTGCTGATCGGCCTGGTCGAGACCTTCTGGTCGGCCTATTTCTCGATCGACTACAAGGACGTCGCCGCCTTCTCCATTCTCGCCATCACCATGATCTTCCTGCCGCAGGGCATCCTCGGCCGCCCGGACGTGGAGAAAGTCTGACGATGGCCGACGCGGCCCGTTCTTCCGCCTTGCGCGCCGACCTGCCGCGGGCGCTGCGCGAAGCCGGAATTGCCGCCCTGATCGCGCTGGCGCTGTTCGTGCCGCTGATCGGCTTTCGCACCGTCCAGAACATCCGCAACGAGCTGGTGCTCGAGACCCGCTGGCCGCTGCTGATCACGCTGGTCGCGATCATCACCGCCGGTCGCTTCCTGCAGGCGCTGGTGATCGATCCCTGGCGCGCGCGCCGTGCCCGCGCGCCGCACGCCGCCGGCACGGCCGGCTGGTTCACCAAGGTCGCGCCCTGGCTCGGCTCGCTCGCGATCGGCTTCGCCATCGCCTATCCGCTGATCGTGCTGCCGATGGTCGGCTTCCAGGGCGGCGCCAAGTGGATCGACAATTTCGGCGTGCAGATCCTGATCTACGTGATGCTCGGCTGCGGCCTCAACATCGTGGTCGGCCTCGCCGGCCTGCTCGACCTCGGCTATGTCGCCTTCTATGCGGTCGGCGCCTATTCCTACGCGCTGCTGGCGAAGTACGGGCTGCCGTTCATCGGCTTTGCCTCCACCTATCCGTACCTCGAAGTCGATTTCCTGCAGCTCGGGCCCTGGGCGTTCTGGGTGCTGCTGCCGATCGCCGGCTGCCTCGCGGCGTTCTGGGGACTGCTGCTCGGCTTTCCGGTGCTGCGGCTGCGCGGCGACTATCTCGCCATCGTGACGCTCGCCTTCGGCGAGATCATCCGCCTGGTGCTGATCAACTGGGTCGACCTCACCAACGGCTATGCCGGCATCACCGGCATTCCGCGCCCGAGCTTCTTCGGCATCCCGTTCAATCCCGACGAGGACGGCTTCGCCGCCGTGTTCGGCCTGCAATACAGTCCGATCTACCGCACCATCTTTCTCTACTACCTGATCCTCGCGCTCGCGCTGCTCACCGTCTTCGTCACGCTGCGGCTGCGCCGGCTGCCGATCGGGCGCGCCTGGGAGGCGCTGCGCGAGGACGAGATCGCCTGCCGCTCGCTCGGCATCAACACCACCAACACCAAGCTCACCGCCTTCGCGCTCGGCGCCATGTTCGGCGGCTTCGCCGGCTCGTTCTTCGCCGTCGCGGCAAGGCTTCATCTCGCCGGAGAGCTTCACCTTCATGGAATCGGCGGTGATCGTCGCGATCGTCGTGCTCGGCGGCATGGGCAGCCTGATCGGCGTCGCGATCGCCGCCATCCTCATGATCGGCGGCACCGAGATCATGCGCGAGCTCGACTTCCTGAAGCAGATCTTCGGCAACGACTTCGACCCGACGCAATACCGCATGCTGCTGTTCGGTTTCGCCATGGTGCTGATCATGGTCTGGAAGCCGCGCGGCCTGATCTCGACGCGCGAGCCGACCGCCGCGCTGGTCGAGCGCAAGATCATCTCCGCCGACATGGTGCGGGAGGGCCGCGGATGACCGCGACCTACGACGCCGCGCATACCGGCGCCCGCCCAAAAGCGGCGGCAGGCGCCGTACCGTCGACGCTGCTGCGCGTGGAGCATCTCTCCATGCGCTTCGGCGGGCTGGTCGCCGTCAACGATCTGTCGTTTGTGGCCGAGCGCGGCGACATCACCGCTCTGATCGGACCGAACGGCGCCGGCAAGACCACCGTGTTCAATTGCATCACCGGCTTCTACAAGCCGACCCAGGGCCGCATCGCGCTGCAGACCGGCGACCTCGCCGTGTGGGACGAGCTCGATACACTCACCGAGCGCGGCACCCACAGCCTGTCGCACGGCAAGGGCACGCTGTTCCTGCTCGAACGCATGCCGGACTACCTGGTGACCCAGCAGGCGAAGGTCGCGCGCACGTTCCAGAATATCCGCCTGTTCGCCGGCATGACCGTGCTGGAGAATCTGCTGGTCGCGCAGCACAACATGCTGATGCGCGCCTCCGGCTGGACGGTGCTGGGGCTGTTCGGCGTTCCCGCCTACCGGCACGCCGAGCGCGCCGCGATCGACAAGGCGCGCTACTGGCTCGACCGGATCGGCCTGACGCCGCGCGCCGACGATCCGGCCGGCGAACTGCCCTATGGCGCGCAACGCCGGCTCGAGATCGCGCGCGCGATGTGCACCGATCCCGTGCTTCTCTGCCTCGACGAGCCGGCCGCCGGGCTGAACACCCGCGAGAAGGCCGATCTGGCCAACTACCTCTATGCCATCCGCGATGAGCACACGACCTCGATCCTGCTGATCGAGCACGACATGTCGGTGGTGATGGAGATTTCCGACCACATCGTCGTGCTCGATCACGGCGTCAAGATTTCGGACGGCACGCCGCACGAGGTCCGCAACGACCCGAAGGTGATCGCCGCCTATCTCGGCGTCGAGGACGAGGATCTTCCGCAGGGAGGAGATCCGGCCATGACGACGCCGCTTCTCAGCGTGCAGCGGCGTGACCGCCTATTACGGCGCCATCGCCGCGCTGCGCGGCGTCGACATCGAGGTCGGCGAAGGCGAGATCGTCGCGCTGATCGGCGCCAATGGCGCCGGCAAGTCGACGCTGATGATGACGATCTGCGGCAATCCGCGCGCCCGCGACGGCCAGATCGAGTTCGCCGGCCGCGACATCACCCAGCTGCCGACCCACGAGATCGCGCGCCTCAAGATCGCGCAGGCGCCGGAAGGCCGCCGCATCTTCGTGCGCATGACCGTGATGGAAAATCTGCAGATGGGCGCGGCGGCGTCCGAGCGCCGCCACTTCAGCGCCGACGCTCGAGCGCGTGTTCGCGCTGTTTCCCCGCCTCAAGGAGCGCCTCGGCCAGCGCGGCGGCACGCTGTCGGGCGGCGAGCAGCAGATGCTGGCGATCGGGCGCGCGCTGATGAGCCGGCCGCGGCTGCTTCTGCTCGACGAGCCGTCGCTCGGGCTCGCGCCGCTGATCGCCCGGCAGATTTTCGATGCCATCCGCAAGCTCAACACCGAGGAGAAGCTCACGGTCTTCCTGGTCGAGCAGAACGCGTTCCATGCGCTGCGGCTCGCGCACCGTGGCTATGTCATGGTCAACGGCCAGGTCACGCTCTCGGGCAGCGGGCGCGAACTCCTGGAGCGGCCCGAGGTGAAGGCTGCCTATCTCGAAGGCGGCCGGCACTGAGAGGGGATGCCAATGCGCTTCATGATCCGCGAATTCATCTCCGAGGAAGATTCGCTCGGCGTATTTCTCCTGGTCACCGTGGTGCTCGGCGGCGGAGCGGCCTGGCTCACCGGACGGGCGATCGCCGGGACCTGGCGGCCGGCCTGGCAGGTTGCGCTCTACACGCTGATCCTCAGCCTGGCGGTGCGCTTCATCCACTTCGCCCTGTTCGACAGCAAGCTCTTGTCGCTGCACTACTATCTGGTCGATTACGCGGTCTGCCTGGGGTTCGGGATGCTCGGTTACCGGCTGATGCGCGTCGACCAGATGGTCACACGCTACAGTTGGATCATCGCACCGGCCGGCGGCTTCAGCTGGCGCCGCCGCGACGACACGTCCAACCTGGATGAGACAAAATCCGGGTGACTTTTTCCGCGATTGCGGCTTGAATCGCGCGGTGCGGCGATAACGACCGCTTTCAAGGGCGACCATGCCTTTTCGCTTCCATCAAGGGGAAACTCGATGAAGAAATGGCTCACGCTTGGCCTCGCCTTCGGCGTTGGCCTCGCATTCGCAGGCACCGCGGACGCGCAGATCAAGCTCGGCGTCGGCGGCCCGATCACCGGCGGCAGCGCCGCGTTCGGCGCGCAGCTCAAGAACGGCACCGAGCAGGCAGTCGCGGACATCAATGCCGCCGGTGGCATTATGGGCCAGACGCTCTCGCTCAGCGTCGGCGACGACCGCGCCGATCCGAAGGAGGGCGTGTCGGTCGCCAACAAGTTCGTCGGCGACGCCGTGAAGTTCGTGGTCGGCCATTTCAACTCCGGCGTCACGATCCCGGCCTCCGACGTCTACAAGGAGAACGACATGCTGGTGATCACGCCGGCCGCCACCAATCCGAACGTCACCGACCGCGCCAACATGTGGAACATGTTCCGCGTCTGCGGCCGTGACGACCAGCAGGGCGGCGTCGCCGGCAAGATCATCGTCCAGCGCTTCAAGGGCAAGCGCATCGCCTTCGTGCACGACAAGACCACCTACGGCCAGGGCCTCGCGAGCGAGACCCGCAAGGCGATGAACGCGGGCGGCATGAAGGAGATCATGTTCGAAGGCGTCAACAAGGACGACAAGGACTTCACGGCGCTGATCTCGAAGCTCAAGGCCGCCAACCCGGACCTGGTCTACTGGGGCGGTCTGCACGACACCGGCGGCCTGATCCTGCGCCAGATGCGCGACCAGGGCGTGCGCGCGCCGCTGATGGGCGGCGACGGCATCACCGACGACGAGTTCGCCGCCATCGCGGGCCCGGGCGCCGAAGGCACGCTGATGACGTTCTCGCCCGATCCGCGCACCAACCCGGCCAACAAGGAGCTGGTCGAGAAATTCCGCAAGAAGGGCTTCGAGCCGCAGGCCTACACGCTCTACAGCTACGCGGCGGTGCAGATCATGAAGCAGGCGGCCGAGCAGGCAAAATCGCTCGATCCGAAAAAGATGGCCGACGTGATGCACTCCGGCAAGGTGTTCAACACCGTGCTCGGCGATCTGTCGTTCGACAAGAAGGGCGACGTCACCGGCTACACCATCGGCGGCAAGAAGAAGGACCGCTACGTGCTCTACATCTGGAAGAAGGGCCCCGACGGCAAGATCAGCTATTTCGAAGCCGAGTAGCCGTTCCAGGCGCTGAGATGAAACAGACCCGCCCCTCGGGGCGGGTCTTGTTTTTTGCGCTCAGCCCAACGTCTGCAGCGCCGGGAAGGCTTCCAAGAGCCAGCCGTTGAGCTGGGTGAAGAAACCGAACAGGAACGCGATCCCGGTCAGCACCAGCAAGCCGCCCATCGCGCGCTCGACATGGGCAAGATGGCCGCGAAATCGCGCCAGGAGCTTGGCGAACGGCTCGACCGCAAACGCCGCAAGGATGAACGGCACGCCGAGCCCGAGCGAATAGATCGCGAGCAGCGCCGCGCCCTTCGCCACCGTCGCCTCCGACGCCGCGACCGCCAGGATCGCCGCCAGGATCGGCCCGATGCAGGGCGTCCAGCCGAGCGCGAAGGCGAGCCCCATCACATAGGCGCCCCAGTAGCCCGACCGGCTCGGGCGATTTCCATCCGCGCCTGCCGGTGCAGCCAACGCGATCGGCGTGATGCCGAGGAAATGCAGGCCCATCACGATGATGGCGACGCCGGCGACGATCGACGAGCTCGTGCGAATAGAACCGCAGCAGTCCCGCCGATCACGCTGGCGCTGGCGCCGAGCGCCACGAACACGGTCGAAAATCCCGCCACGAACAGGACGCGCGGCGATGACGGTCGCCCGCCGCAGCTGCGGGTCGCGCTTGGTATTCGCCAACCGCTCGATCGAGGTGCCGGCGAGATAGACGAGATAGGGCGGCACCAGCGGCAGCACGCAAGGCGACAGAAAACTCACCAGCCCGGCGATCAGGGCGGCGAAGATGGAGACGTCACGGTCATGGCATCTAGATGCGACGCCGGGCGTGGCGGAATGCAAGCCGGTCGCCGGGCCATCGCGCCGATGTGATCGGAGAGTGATAGGCTCGCGGCATCGACAACCGTGCAGGAATGCCATGCCCCGCCGCAATCTCATCACCGATGTCGCCGGCGTCCGCGTCGGCCATGCCGACGATGCCCGCCTCGCCTCCGGCGTCACCGCGATCGTGTTCGACGAGCCGGCGGTGGCCTCGATCGACGTGCGCGGCGGCGCGCCCGGCACGCGCGAGACCGATCTGCTCGACCCGCACCGCACGGTCGAGCGCATCGACGCGGTCGTGCTGTCGGGCGGCTCGGCCTTCGGACTCGACGCGCCGTCCGGCGTGCAGGCCTGGCTGCGCGAGCAGGGCCGCGGCTTTGCGATCGGCGACATCCGCGTGCCGATCGTGCAGCGGCGCGATCCTGTTCGACCTGCTCAACGGCGGCGACAAGAACTGGGGCCGCTTCCCGCCCTATCGCGACCTCGGCTACGCGGCCGCGGCCGCCGCGCGACGTCAACTTCGCGCTCGGCACCGCCGGCGCGGGCTTCGGCGCCACCACCGTCAAGCTCAAGGGCGGCCTCGGCTCCGCCTCGGCGATCACGCGCGACGGCCACACCGTCGGCGCGCTGGTCGCGGTCAACGCCTGCGGCAACGTCAACGATCGGCGCGAGCCCGCAGTTCTGGGCGGCGCCGTACGAGCAGGACGGCGAGTTCGGCGGGCGCGGCTTTCCCGCCACCGTGCCCGCCCGACGCGCTGATCCCGCATCGCCAAGGGCCGCCCCGGCGAGAACACCACCATCGCGATCGTCGCGACCGACGCGACGCTCACCAAGGCGCAGGCCAAGCAGTTCGCCGTGATGGCGCAGGACGGCCTCGCCCGCGCGATCTACCCGGTGCACACCCCGCTCGACGGCGACATCGTGTTCGCCGCCGCGACCGGCCGGCGCCCGCTGCAATGACGCGGTTAACGAATTGGCCGAACTTGGGTTCGATCGCCGCCAATGCGCTCGCGCGGGCGGTCGCGCGCGGCATTTACGAGGCGACGCGCCCTGCCGGGCGGCATTCCAAGCTGGCAGGATTGTCACAGTACACGTTTATTACACCGATAATTGTGGGTTTTGTTGCTTCGCCTCGAATTAGCCACGTAGAGTCCAATCAACTGGCGGTATGCGCCCGTCCAGGCGTGCGTTTCGCGCGCGTCCGGGTGCGGCCGGGGCTCGTGGGTTGGAGGTTGAATATGCGTCTCGCAGCGACAGCGTGCGCGGTGGCGATCGTGGCTTGTGTCGCGGTCGGCGGCGTCCTTCTCGCCAAGAATGTTTCGGTGACGGTGTCGGCCCCGGCTTCGGCTGTTGCGACGCCCGCGCCGGCCGCCAAGGGACCGGTGGTCGCGGTCAGGACCGTGACCGACGTGACGCCCGAGCCGCAGCCCATCATCGCGCCGACCGTGCTCGCCAAGACGCCCGCCGCTGCGCCCGCCATGAACGCGGCTGCCGAAGTGCCGGCCGCGGAAGCGCCCGCCGCCGCAACGCACCGGCCAGTCCGCGCCGGCGACGCTCCCGGAAGGCGCAAGCGGCGGCACCGCGCTCGCGCAGCTCACCGGCACCACGCCGCCGGCCGCACCGGCCGCGGCGACCTCCTGCCCCGGCAATCCGAATGCGCTCGGCGTCTCCCGCACGGTCGAGATCGACACCACCGGCGGCCCGGGCTTCGGCTTCGAGCACTTCAAGAGCCATGACTTCCTGCGCGACGGCGAAGTCGTGCTGACCTTCGACGACGGCCCCTGGCCGCGCAACACGCAGGCGGTGCTGGCCGCGCTCGCCGCGCACTGCACCAAGGCGATCTTCTTCCCGATCGGCCAGCACGCGACCTATGAGCCGGCGCATCCTCAAGCAGGTGGCGGCGGCGGGACACCAGGTCGGCACCCACACCTGGTCGCACCAGATGCTCAACGCCGCCAAGGGCCGCTTCAAGGTCCCCGGCGGCAAGACCGAAGTCCGCGAATTCAACCCCAAGGACGAGATCGAGAAGGGCATCAGCGCGGTGCACTGGGCGGTCGGCGGCCCGACGGCGCCGTTTTTCCGCTTCCCGGGCCTCAAGCATCCGCCCGAACTCGTGACCTATCTCGGCGAGCGCAACATCGGCATCTTCTCGACCGACTTCGACTCGTTCGACTTCAAGATGCGCAAAGCCCGAGCAGGTGCGCCAGTCGGTGATGACGAAGCTGAAGAAATACGGCAAGGGCATCGCCCTGATGCACGATTTCCAGCACGCGACCGCCGAAGCGACCGCGGGCCTGCTCAACGACCTCAAGGCCGGCGGCTACAAGATCGTCGTCATGAAGCCGAAGTTCGCGGTCACGACGCTGCCCGCCTATGACGAGATGGTCATCAAGGAGATGAAGCTGCCGACCGTCGAGCGGCCGGCCGACCTCGAGCGTGGTGCGCTCGGTCGATCAACGTCAGTCGAACCGCTCCGCGCCATACGGCGTCGGATCGCAGAACGGCGTCGCGCCGGTCATCATCTCGGCCAGCAGCCGTCCGGTCGCGGGACCGAGCGTCAGCCCCCAGTGCGCGTGACCAATGGCGAGCCACAGGCCCGGCTGCCCGGGCGCGCGGCCGATCACCGGCCGCGAATCCGCAAAGCACGGCCGGCTGCCCATCCAGGCCTCGGCCTCGACCGGCTCGCCGAGCGGAAACAGCCCGCTCGCCGCCGGCATCAGCCGGTCGAGCTGCACCGGCGTCGGCGCGCGCGTCGCGCGCCGCGAATTCGGCGCCGGTGGTGAGCCGGATGCCCTGCTCCATCGGCGCCACGCAATAGCCGACCTCGGCATCGACCACCGGGCGGCCGAGTCCGGCATTGCCCGCGCGCGGAAATGCCGGTGATAGCCGCGCTTGACCGCGAGCGGCAGCCGGATGCCGAGCGGCGCCAGCAGGTCGGGCGCCCAGGGCCCGAGCGCCACCACGACCTGGTTTGCGTCGACCGGGCCTTCGTCGGTCTCGACCCGCCAGCGCTCGCCCGCGCGCCGCAGCGAGCGCGCATCGCCGTTGAGAATGACGCCGCCGAGTTCGACGAAGCGCGCCGCATAGGCCCTCGTCAGCGCCAGCGGGTTGGTGATGCTGGCGGTGTCCGGCCAATGCACGGCGCGTTCGAACACCGGCGCCAGCGACGGCTCGATTGCAGCGCGTCGCGTCGGGGTCGAGCACGCGGCAGGCCATGCCGAGGCTCGCCGCATAGTCGCGCTCGCGCGCGGTGCCGGCAAAGCCCGCTTCGCTGCGGTAGACCTTGATCCAGCCGTCCTTGCGCAGGTAGCGCGTTGCACCCGCTTCCTGCATCAGCGCCTCGTGCTCGCTGATCGCGCGCGCGAACAACGGCCGCATCAGTTGCGCAAACTCCGATCCGCCGCTCGGGCGCGGAATTCGCCCGGTAGGCCAAGCAGCCAGGGCGCCACGTGCGGCAGGAAGCCGAGATGGTAGTTCGCCTCCGTCGCCTGCTTGAGCGCGACCCGCATCAGCGCGGAGACATCGCGCGGGAACGGGTGCGGGAAGAGCGTATTGCCCTCGATCACGCCGGCATTGCCGTAGGACGTCCCCTCGCCCGGCGCATCGCGGTCGATCAGCGCGACGCTCAGGCCGCGCTTGACGAGGTGGAGCGCGATCGAGGTGCCGACGATGCCGGCGCCGAGCACGATCGCATCGGTGCGTGCCATGACGATCTCCTATCCGCCGCCTTCAGAGAAACGCGACGGACCGTCCGCTCCTGAAAGACATCGGGCAAGCTCCGCATCTGGTGACGCGGAGCGATCGCCGTTAGGGAGGACGTTTTAGGCGATTGTAAGAGTACCGGCACTCGCCGGCGCGAGCAGTTGCGACTGCCAGGCGATCAACTTTTCCAACAGATTGACATCCGCCTTGTTACCGCCGGCGATGCCGGCCGCCGTGCCGCCATTCGCGCTCGCCGACGGCAATGTCATGCTCACGCTCGAACCGTCCGCATAGGTGATGGTCGTCGTGCTCGACCCGTCGGTGTTGGACGCGGTCTGCGTGGTGGCGCCGGTGGGGTCGACCGACGCCAGTAGACCGGCGAGGCCGCCGCCCGACCCCTGCCCCTGGCCCATGCCGTGCGCGTGATGGTGATGATGGCCGCGACTGGCCCGCGCCGCCGACGTCATCTCGTCCGGATCGATCGAGCCGTCGCCGTTGGCGTCGAGCGCGTTGAACAGGCCGTCGACCTTGCTCTTGTCGGCGTTCGAGCCGAACACGCCCTCGAACTCCGACTTGCTGATTCCGCCGTCCGTGTTGGCATCGAACTCGGCGAAAACCGATTGCGCCTGCGCCGCGGCGCAGCCGCCCTGGTTTTGTTGGCCTTGCGCGGAAATCAGCGCGCCCAGCGTATCCGGGCTCAACTGCGGCTGAGGTCGCCCCGGCCGGCGCGCTTCGCCGAGCCGCCGCTCGCCGCATCGCCCGAACCCGAGGGGTAGAACGCCTGCAGCAGCGACGTCAGCGGATCCGCCGGCGCGCGCCCCTGTGCCCGTGGAGCCGGCGGATTGCTGCGGCAGCAACGACTGCAGATACGAATAGGCACTGTTGGAGCCAACCGAACCGACCGACATGACACGAACACCCTCACTCCATCGGCAACCGATACAAACCGCCCCCGCAACTTCTCAGCAAGAACCGGGCCAGCGAGAAACGCGCGTGTTTGCTGGGCTTGCGGCCAGATCGCGCCGTGCAATGATTGCCGGCGACAGCCTCCGGTCGGCAAATTTGGCCGGGTGGTGCGCTGCCGTTGCCCCTCCCCCCGCGCCCGTGTTACGCGAACGGCGGATTCCGGAGAACCGCCGGATGCGCCGCCCGCTCCTGATCGCTCCGTCAATTCTGTCCTCCGACTTCGCGCGGCTCGGCGAAGAGGTGCGCGCCGTCGACGCGGCCGGAGCCGACTGGATCCACGTCGACGTGATGGACGGGCACTTCGTGCCCAACATCTCCATCGGCCCGGACGTCGTGAAGGCGCTGCGCCCGCACTCGAAGAAGACCGTTCGACGTGCACCTGATGATCGCGCCCTGCGATCCCTATCTCGAAGCCTTCGCCAAGGCCGGCTCCGACATCATCACCGTGCATGTCGAGGCCGGGCCCGCACATCCATCGCTCGCTGCAGGCGATCCGCGCGCTCGGCAAGAAGGCCGGCGTCACGCTCAATCCCGGCACGCCGATCGAGACCATCGAGCCGGTGATCGATCTCGTCGACCTGATCCTGGTCATGTCGGTCAATCCGGGCTTCGGCGGGCAGGCCTTCATTCCGCACGCGATCGAGAAGGTTGCGCGGCTGCGCGCGCTCTGCGGCACCCGGCCGATCGACATCGAGATCGACGGCGGCATCACGCCGACAATGCCGCGCCGGGTGGCGCAGGCCGGCGCCAACGTGCTGGTCGCGGGCTCGGCGGTGTTCAAGGGCGGCAAGCCGGAAAGCTACCGGCAAAACATATCCGCGATCCGCAATGCCGCAGCACTGGCGCGCGGCGAAGCGGCGTAACCGTGCGCAAGTTCAGACGAGGAAAGTGACCCATGGGCGTTCTGATCGACGGCAAATGGACCGACGGTGAGTTGCCGCAGGAGACCGGCGAGACCGGCCAGTTCAAGCGCGCCGACTGCAGTCTTCCGCGGCCGCATCACCGCCGATGGCTCGTCCGGCTTCAAGGCCGAGCCCGGCCGCTATCACCTCTACGTGGCGCACGGCTGCCCGTGGGCGCACCGCACCCTGATCTACCGCGCACTCAAGAAGCTCGACGGGCTGATCTCGGTCGCCTACTCGGTCCCGGGCCTCAAGAAGCAGGGCTGGGAGTTCGGCGACGATCCGCGCTATCCCGATTGCATCCCCGACAAGGTCAACGGCTTCCGCTATCTCTACGAGGCCTATGTCGCCAGCAATCCGAGCTACACCGGCAAGGTCACGGTCCCGACGCTGTGGGACAAGAAGACGAAGAAAATCGTCAACAACGAGTTGTCCGAGATCATCCGGATGTTCAACAGCGAGTTCAACGCCATCACCGGCGACCGCACCGACTTCTACCCGCAGGCGCTGCGCGCCGAGATCGACGCGGTCAACGAGCGCGTCTATCACAACGTCAACAACGGCGTGTACCGCGCCGGCTTCGCCAAGACGCAGCAGGCCTACGACGAGGCCTACGACGGCCTGTTCGCGACGCTCGACTGGCTGGAGGAGCGCCTGTCGCGCCAGCGCTATCTCTGCGGCCACCAGATCACCGAGGCCGACTGGCGGCTGTTTCCGACACTGGTGCGCTTCGATGTCGCCTACTTCTCGATCTTCAAGTGCAACCGCCAGCGCATCGCCGACTTTCCGAACCTCGCCAACTACATGCGCGAGCTCTACCAGGTGCCGGCGTCGCCGCGACCGTGACGCCGCGCTACTACGTGATCAACTACTACGCGATCCCGAAGGTGAACCCGACCGGCATCATCCCGAAGGGCACGCCGGTCGATCTCGGCCAGCCGCACGACCGCGCGCGGCTGGCGGCATGAAGGCCTGATGGGATGATCCCGCGCTACACCCGTCCCGCCATGGCGGCGATCTGGGAGCCGCAGACGCGCTTCCGCATCTGGTTCGAGATCGAGGCGCATGCCGCCGACGCCATGGCCAAGCTCGGCATCATCCCGAAGGCGGCGGCGAAGACGATCTGGGACAAGGGCGGCAAGGCCACCTTCGACGTCGCGCGCATCGACGAGATCGAGCGCGAGACCAAGCACGACGTCATCGCCTTCCTCACCCATCTCGCCGAGATCGTCGGGCCCGAGGCGCGCTTCGTGCACCAGGGCATGACGTCGTCCGACGTGCTCGACACCTGCCTCAACGTGCAGCTCGTGCGCGCCGCCGACATCCTGATCGCCGATGTCGACACGCTGCTGGCCGCGCTCAAGCGCCGCGCCTTCGAGCACAAGATGACGCCGACCATCGGCCGCTCGCACGGCATCCATGCCGAGCCCACGACCTTCGGGCTCAAGCTCGCGCAGGCCTACGCCGAGTTCGCGCGCGCCAAGGAGCGGCTCGCCGCGGCCCGCAAGGAGGTCGCGACCTGCGCGATCTCGGGCGCGGTCGGCACCTTCGCGCAGATCGATCCGCGGGTGGAGGCGCATGTCGCCAAGGCGATGGGGCTCACGGTCGAGCCGGTCTCGACCCAGGTCATCCCGCGCGACCGCCACGCCATGTATTTCGCCACGCTCGGCGTCGTCGCCTCGTCGGTCGAGCGGCTGGCGATCGAGATCCGCCACCTGCAGCGCACCGAAGTGCTGGAAGCCGAGGAGTTCTTCTCCGAGGGCCAGAAGGGCTCCTCCGCCATGCCGCACAAGCGCAATCCGGTGCTGTCGGAGAACGTCACCGGCCTGGCCCGCATGGTGCGCGCCTATGTGACGCCGGCGCTGGAGAACGTGGCGCTCTGGCACGAGCGCGACATCTCGCACTCCTCGGTCGAGCGCATGATCGGGCCGGACGCGACCGCCACGCTCGACTTCGCGCTGGCGCGGCTCGCCGCGATCGTCGACAAGCTGATCGTCTATCCGGAAAATATGCAGAAGAACCTCGACCGCCTCGGCGGGCTGGTGCATTCGCAGCGCGTGCTGATCGCGCTGACGCAGAAGGGCGTCGCGCGCGAGGACGCCTACGCGCTGGTGCAGCGCAACGCCATGAAGGTCTGGCGCGGCGAAGGCGACTTCCTGTCGTTCCTGAAGGCCGACAAGGACGTGCGCAAGCACCTGAGCGAGGCGGAGCTGAAGGCCAATTTCGACCTCGGCCACCACCTCAAGCACGTCGACACGATCTTCAAGCGGGTGTTCGGGAAGGCCTGACGCGCGCCCTCCTCACGCCGATCGCTACCAGCGCCGCCAGCCGCGGCGGTAGCCCCGGCCATACCGGTAGCCGTAATAGGGGCCGTAGCCGTAGACCGGCCCAGGCACGATCACGGCCCCCGGGACAACCGCGACCGCGGGCGGCGCCACCTCCACCACCCCGGCCGGCCCGCCCGGGCCGACGTCGAGATAGGTCGCGTTGGCGTAGCCGGTGAAGCCCGCGAACATCACGCGGCACCAGCCCTCCTGACCGCAGCCGAGCACATTCACCGCGGCGCCGGTCGGCATGGTGGTGAGAACGCCGAAGCCGGTGCCCGGCCCGGCGCGCAGCTTGAGGCTCGCGGTGGTGACGCCGGGCGCGGCCGCGGCCAGTCCTGCCGACACCAGAACAAGCCCTCCGGCCAGTGCCCATTCGCTTGCACGAAACATTCGTCGTCCTCGTTGGTTACAGCCCCCGCAACCCCGTCAAACTCCATCCGGGAATTGTGGTAGCGGCGTGGCCGCGACGCTGCGGCTCCCACCGGCCGGTGGAATCGGCGCGCGCGAGGGCGGTGATCGATCGCGTGTCCATCGTCCCTGGCGGTCTCTTCCACAACTTTCGGCAACCCCGGTTTGCCCAACTCAGCGGCCCTGCCCTAACCTCGCGCGGTCTGCGACATGGAGGGGACTGATGAGCCGCCTGGTCCGGGTTCCGAAGCTTGCGGAGAGTGATCTCGCCATTGCGGGGCTTGAGGACATGCTGCCGATGGGCGGCGCCGAGGGACACGCACACAACCCGCCGGTGGCCGACAACTATCTCGAGCGCATCGCCAAATACGTGCCGGGCGAGGTCTTGGCGTTCTTCATCTTCATCAACGTCATCCTCGAACAGGCGCAGAAGACCGGCGGCAAGAACGCCGTCATGGCGGGCGTACCGGTCACGACGGTGGCGCAGGGCGCGCTGGTCATCGGGCTCGTGCTGACGCCGCTGTTCGTCTGGTACGTGCGCGAGGAAGGCGATGCCTGGTTCACCAACGCCTTCGTGTCGACGCTGGCCTTCCCGTTCTGGGCCTACGCGCTCGGCGCGGTCGCCTTCAGCGATTATTGGGACGGCAATCTCGCCGCCATCCTGCTCGCGACCTTCACCGTGGTCAGCGGGCTGGTCGCGCCGCGCCTGCGGCGGCCGAAGAAGCAGAAGCAGCAGCAACAGCAGCAGCAGGAGAAATCGGCGCCGGTGCCGCTGCGCACCGAGCGGCCGCATCTCGACCTGATCGAGCCGAGCCCGGCTTAGGCGCGGCCGGCCGGCGAAAGCGCCGCCGCCGCAGCAATGAGCCGCGGCGGCAGGTTGCGGGACGGCCGCGGTTTTCGTACCAACACCTGCCGTGTCGAGCTTGCCGACCATCCTGGTGTTCGATTCCGGCCTCGGCGGCCTCACCGTATTCCGCGAGGCCGTCCGGGCGCGCCCTGACGCGCGCTATATCTACGTCGCCGACGACGCCTTCTTCCCCTATGGCGGCCACGCCGAGCCGGCGCTGATCGAGCGCGTCGTCGCGCTGATGGGCGAGCTGATCGCCGCCCACCGTCCCGACCTGGTGGTGATCGCCTGCAACACCGCCTCGACCTTGGTGCTGCCGGCCTTGCGCGCGCGGTATTCCGTGCCGTTCGTCGGCACCGTGCCGGCGATCAAGCCAGCCTGCGCGGCCTCGAAGACGAAGCGCGTCTCGGTGCTCGGCACCGAAGGCACGGTGGCGCGCGAATATACCCGCGCCCTGATCTCGCGACTTCGCCAACGGCGCCGACGTACTGCTGGTGGGCTCCAAGCACCTCGCTTCGCTGGCGGAGGCTTGGCTGCGCGGCGAGGCGGTCGCCGACGCGGCCATCGCACACGAACTCGCCCCCTGCTTCGTCGACGACGGCCAGCGGCGCACCGACACGGTGGTGCTGGCCTGCACCCACTTTCCGCTGCTGCTCGACCGGCTGACGGCGCTGTCGCCCTGGCCGGTGACCTTCATCGACCCGGCGCCCGCGATCGCGCGCCGCATCGTCGACCTGCTCGGGCCGGGCGCCGCCGCCTGAGCCCCGCCGAACCGGCGCAGATCGTCTTCACCTCGGGCCGCGCTATCGAGCCGGCGCTGGCGGCCGCGCTCGTGGGCTTCGGAATCGGGCGGTAGTTCGTGTGGGCGGATTCGCGTATCGGCAGCTATCAAGATATCAGGCGATTACTCCGGCTTGATGTTCGCGGCCTTGATGATCGGCCACCATTTCTCGATCTCGGCCCTCTGCAATGCTGCGAGCGCCGCCGGCGTCTGCTGCTCGCGTGGAAATATGTCCAGCGCCAACTCAGCGAGCCGCGATCGAACGTTGGGGTCGGCCAAAGCCTCCACGGCTGCAGCGTTGAGCTTGGCGATGATGTCGTGAGGCGTTCCTGCCGGCGCAAAGAAGCCGAACCAAACAGTTGCATCCAGATTGGGAAATCCCGCCTCCGCTACAGTCGGAATGTCCGGCGCTGCAGCAAGACGACGCTTGGCGGAAACGGCGTAGGCTTTGAACTCGCCCGAACGCACATGCGGCAGCGGCGCTCCGGCAGCGAGTAGCGCCATATCGATCCGCCCTTGCGCCAGGTCCTGGATGGCGGGCCCGGCGCCGCGATATGGCACCAGTCGGAAGCGCGTGCCGGTTTGCCTCTGAAAGAAAACGCTGGTGACGTGGGAGGCAGAGCCAGGGACCGCCGCAGACGCCTTATCGGGGTTCGCCCGAAGCCAATTCACAAACTCCCTCAGATCACTCGCCGGCGTGGCTTTGCCAGCGGCGATCAACAGCGGGCTCTCGACCAGCAGCGAGATCGGTTCGAAATCCTTCGCGACGTCGTAATCGAGTGGGTAAATGGCCGCATTCGCGACATGCGAGCCCCAATATCCAATGCAGATCGTGTAGCCGTCGGGCGCGGCGCGCGCGGCACGGCCGGTACCGATGCTGCCGGCGGCTCCGTCGATGTTTTCGATCATGACCGGCTGGCCAAGTAGCACTTGCATGCGCTCGGCCATGATGCGGGCGATGCGGTCGTTTGGACCGCCGGCAGCAAACGGCACGATCATCGTGATCGGTCGCGCCGGATAGGCCTGCGCCCGCGCGATCCGCGACAGGACCGGCAGCGCGGCAGCGCCCGCGGCCAGATGCAGAAACCGACGGCGGGGAAGTTTCATGGCGCTTCCTCTGTCCGAAATGTTCGCCCAACGTCCGATCGACGCTATGCTGGCTTGATACCGCCAAACTTGATCACCTTTGCCCACTTCTCGGTGTCGGTTGCAATGAGCCTCCCGAAATCAGCTGGGGAACTCGGGAGCAGCACGCCGCCAAGATCGACAAGACGCGACTTGATGGCGGAGTCGGAGATGGCCAAATTGATTTCCTTGTTAAGCCGATCGACGATCGCGGCCGGTGTATTATTCGGGGCACCAAAACCAATCCACGCACCCGCTTCGTAACCAGGGACAAAGTCTCCTACTGTCGGAACATCGGGCAGCAGTTCCAAGCGGGTCGCCGTGGTCACCGCCAGCGCACGTAGCTTGCCGCCCCTGATGTGTGGAAGCGATGAGGGTGTAGCGTCGAACATGATCTGCACTTGGCCCCCCAAGAGATCGGTCAGTGCAGGCGTCGAACCGCGATATGGCACATGTACCATGTCGACGCCGGCCATCATCTTGAACATCTCGCCAAACAGATGGTGCGGAGACCCGCTGCCAGCCGATGCCATGTTGATCTTGCCCGGGTTGGCCTTAGCGTAGGCGATGAATTCCGGGAGGGTGTTGGCCGGAACCGATGGACCGACCTCCACAACGAAGGAGAAGCTGGCAATTCCCCTGATCGGAACGATGTCGCGGATGAAATCGAAATTAAGCTTGTCGTACAGCGTCGCGTTGATGGCATTCGCTGAATTGGCCAAGAGAAGCGTATGGCCATCCGGCGGCGAACGCACGACCACTTCAGTGGCGATGTTTCCGCCAGCACCCGGCCGGTTCTCGACGACGAATTGCTGACCGAGGCGCTCGGATAAGAATTGGCCGATGAGTCGTGCGACAGTGTCCGATCCGCTGCCAGCTGCCTGCCCGACCATGATCCGCACCGGCCGTGTCGGATAGCCTTGCGCCCTCGCGATCTGCGGCGCGAACGGCAGCGCGGCAGCGCCCGCGGCGAGATGCATAAATTGCCTTCGGTGGGGAAGTTTCATCAATTCCTCCCAAATGTCAGTCACGCGAGGCGTAACGCCGGCAATGTCATGACGCCGGCAATGTCATGGCGCATCAGGAAGTCGCCCGCCGATGGCGTCCTCACAACCGTTGCAATGAGCGGGATTCGGCACATCCCGTAACGGGATCATTTCAAAGTCTACCTGCCCCCCTGCCGCTGTGAAGAGGGCGAGCAGCCGATGACCCGCGGGATTCGCCGGCGGCGAAGCCCGCGCCCGCAATCGCACGGCGGGGTCGTCGGCCTGCTCCGGCCCGTCGGGGCCCTGCCCAGATCGCTTCACCTCAGGCCGCGCCGCCGAGCCGGCGCTGGCTGCGGCGCTGGCGGGCTTCGGGATCGGGCGCTAGCGTTATCGGCTCGCTCTGTGCAATGCTGCGTCAGGGTGTTGCGATGACCAAGAAGAGCGAAACCGGGACGGTTCGGCGGACGCTGCAGTTCAAGTTCACGCTGCCGAACGCGGATTCGGCGCACCTCCTGTCGATGATCAAGGCCGCCAGCCCGTACTGGGAGGCCTTCGGCAACGCCAAGGTGCGGCTGTTGCAGAACGTCGACGACCCGGCCCGGTTCGTCCAGGAGATCGAATACGACACCCACGAGGCGCTGGAGCTCAACCGCCAGCGCATCGCCAGCGACCCGCGCTTCCAGGCCTATATGCAGACCTGGCGGTCGCTGCTGGCCGGCGCGGTCGACATCGACGTCTACGAGACGGTGAAATAGCCCGAAAAAGCCCCGCGCGGCGGCCAGCCCGGCCTGCCCCCTGGCCCGCGTGGGCTATTTGACTTCACCCCCCTTTCCCCCTAGAAACCGCGCGCCGCACGGGCCTTTCGGCCGGGGCGGCGTTTCGCACCCGCGGTCTTGCCGGTTTTCCGCAATTCATTGCGCTTCGGCCGCCAGACCTGTCGGTTCCGGGAAATCCGGGACAGAGGAGGGCGCGATCCTCAATCCATCATCATGAGGACGCGATGACCAAGCGCCACGAGGCCAAGTACAAGATCGACCGCCGGATGGGCCAGAATGTCTGGGGCCGTCCGAAGAGCCCCGTCAACAAACGCGAATACGGCCCCGGCCAGCACGGCCAGCGGCGCAAGAGCAAGCTCTCCGACTACGGCGTGCAGCTCAAGGCCAAGCAGAAGCTGCGCGGCTATTACGGCAACATCTCCGAGCGCCAGTTCCGCGGCATCTATGCCGAGGCGCGCCGCCTCAAGGGCGACACCGGCGAGCACATGATCGGGCTGCTGGAGCGCCGCCTCGACGCCATCATCTACCGCTCCAAGTTCGTGCCGACCGTGTTCGCGGCCCGCCAGTTCATCAGCCACGGCCATGTCAGCGTGAACGGCAAGCGCGTGACCATCGCGAGCTATCGCGTCAAGGTCGGCGAGGCGATCGAGGTCAAGGAGAAGTCAAAGCAGCTTGCCCTGGTGATCGAATCGACCGGGCTCGGCGAGCGCGACGTGCCGGACTACATCGAGGTCGATCATTCCAAGATGACCGCGAAGCTCACGCGCATCCCGCACCTCTCGGAGATCCCCTACCCGGTGCAGATGGAACCGCACCTGGTGGTCGAGTTCTATTCGCGCTGACGATCGATCCCGCCCAATAGAAAACGCCGCAGCCCGGTCACCGGACTGCGGCGTTTTCATTTCGACAGGCGTCAGCCGGCGCGCGAACGCGCCCGGCAGCGCGGGTTACGCGCTTTCCTTGACCGTCACGCCCTTGTCCTTGAGCAGCTGCTGCAATTCGTTCGCCTGGAACATCTCGCGGATGATGTCGCAGCCGCCGACGAACTCGCCCTTGACGTAGAGCTGCGGGATGGTCGGCCAGTTGGAATAGGTCTTGATGCCGTTCCGCAGGTCGTCGGACTCGAGCACGTTGAGACCCTTATAGGTCACGCCGAGGTGGTCGAGGATCTGCACCACCTGGCCGGAAAAGCCGCACATCGGGAACTGCGGCGTGCCCTTCATGAACAGCACCACCTCGTTGCCCTTGACCTCGTTGTCGATGAATTGCTCGATGCCCATTGCCTGTCCTTCTGGCGCCGCCGGCGCCCTGATCTACCGGTCCCGGGAAACCGGCCTTGCTGGCCATATATGTAGCGCAGAACCACCCCGCATCCCAAGGGGGCCCGTTCACAACCCTGCTATTTCTTCACCGGGGCGTAGAAGGTCCCCTCGACCTCGAAAATGTCGTCCTGGTTGAGGCGGTGCACCTCCACGATGGTGCGGGGCGGATACGGGCCCTTGCCCCACAGCTCCTCCTGGACCTTGTTGACCAGCGGCCGGAAGCGGAACATGTCGGTGACATAGACGACGATCCGGGTCGCGTCCTGGAGCGTCGCGCCCTCCGATTCGGCGATCAATTTCATGTTCAGGAAGCCCTGGCGGATGCGCGCCTCGTCGCCCTGGACCAGCGTGTTGGTCTTGGGGTCGATGCCGCGCATCCCCGCCACGTAGACGAAATCGCCGGCGCGCGTGCCGACGTCCCACGTGCCGGTGGTCTTGATCGCGCCTTCCGGCTTGAGGGTCTTGACCCCATGGGGCGACGTCTGGGCGGCGGCCATGCCGCCAGCGAACACGATGAATGCAAGCGCGGTCAATGCCGTTCGCATCGGGTCGTCCTTCTCGAGATTGGTCAGCTTTCGGGCGTGCCGGTCTGCAGGGCGAGCGCGTGCAGCTTGCCGCCCATCTCGCCCTTGAGCGCCTCGTAGACGATCTGGTGCTGCTGCACCCGCGACTTGCCGCGGAACGACTCCGCGAGCACGGTCGCCGCATAGTGGTCGCCGTCGCCGGCGAGGTCGCGGATGGTGACGTCGGCATCCGGAATGCGCGCCTTGATCAGCCGCTCGATCTCGTTTGCGTCCATCGGCATGGCGGTCGCCTTCCCGTCCGGACAGACGTCGCCGATCCAACAAACGCAGGCGGACCGGCGAATACGATGCGGCTATCCGGTTCAAATCGCTCCAGAACCAGCCGGAAGATATGGAAACTCGGCCGCCGATGCAATGCGGCTGCCGGGCCGGCGATTTGCGCGCAGGGCCGCACAATCTTCAAGATCGGATCACACCAGCAACAAAATGTTTAAGAAGGATTTGCCGTGTTCGCGCCCGGCTCCGTTGCGTTCGGCCGCAAGCGCGAATTTGTCAGTGTAACCTGTGGGCTCCGGCGCGCCGTGTGCGTGGCGTGAGGCGGCCCAACCGCTCAGGAGTGATTATGCGGGTCACCTCGCCACGGCCGGTCCGGCCGTACGTTTGGCTGCGCGTGCCGCCGGCACGCCTCTCACAAAAATCCGATATCCGGAACGCGGGTTCGCGGCCGCCTTGCGCAAGACCCGCGGCGGTGACGCCATGAGCGCGCTCGATATCATCGAAGAGCCCCGGGCCAACCCGCTCGAGGTGATCGAGCACATGGCCAGGGCCAACGACTGGTCGTTCGAGCGCCCGACCAGCGACGAGATCACCATGGTGGTGCGCGGCAAGTGGACCGACTACCAGGGCTCGTTCACCTGGATGTTCGACCTCGAGGCGCTGCATCTTGCGCTCGCATTCGAGCTCAAGGCGCCGGAGCACACGCATGCGGAGCTGCAGCGGCTCACCACCCTGATCAACGAGCAGCTCTGGGTCGGGCACTTCGATCTGTGGTTCAAGGACGGCCTGGTGATGTACCGCAGCGCGCTGGTGCTGGCGGGCGGCGCCGCGCCGTCGGCCCGCCAGTGCGAGGTGCTGCTTGGCGCCGCGTCCAATGCCTGCGAGCGCTACTATCCGGCCTATCAGTTCGTGGTGTGGGCCGGCGAAGGCGCCGAGGAATCGCTGCAGGCGGCGATGTTCGAGACGCGCGGACAGGCTTAGCGATTGTCGGACAGCACTTTTTCCGCTCGTCCCCGCGAAAGCGGGGCCAGTACTGATCAAGAACTGGATGCCCGCTTCCGCGGGCATGAGCGGAAGACGATAGAGCGTTGCACCTAGCCTTGCGCGGCCATATAGGCCGGCAGCCAGCCCTCGAAGCGCTCGCGCAGCTTCGCGACCGCGATCGGCCGCTCGCCCTTGAGCGTGAGCGCGTCGCCGCCGGTCAGTCCGAGCGGCCGCACGGGAACGCCCGCGGCCTTGGCGCGCGCCGCGATCTTGTCCGCCGCCGCTTCCTTGACGCCGAGCACGTAGCGCGCCTGATCCTCGCCGAACCAGAACGCGTGCGGCGCGAACGGCGCGGCGTCGAGCTCGGCGCCGATGCCCGACGCCATCGCCATCTCGGCCAGCGCCACCAGCAGCCCGCCGTCGGACACGTCGTGCACCGCGGTCACGAGCCCTTCGGCGATCAGCGCCCGCACGAAATCGCCGTTGCGGCGTCTCGGCCGCGAGATCGACCGGCGGCGGCGCGCCCTCCTCGCGCTCGCAGATCTCGCGCAGATAGAGCGACTGGCCGAGCCAGCCGCTGGTCTCGCCGATGAGCAGGATCGCCTCGTCGCTCGGCCTTGAAGGCGAGCGTCGCCGATTTGGTGAAATCGTCGAGCACGCCGACGCCGCCGATCGACGGCGTCGGCAGGATCGCGCGGCCGTTGGTCTCGTTGTAGAGCGAGACGTTGCCGGACACGACCGGGAAGTCGAGCGCCGTTGCAGGCCTCGCCGATGCCGCGGATGCAGCCGACGAGCTGCCCCATGATCTCCGGCCGCTCCGGATTGCCGAAATTGAGATTGTCGGTGACGGCGAGCGGCCGCGCCGCCGACCGCGGTGATGTTGCGCCAGGCTTCCGCCACCGCCTGCTTGCCGCCCTCGAACGGGTCGGCCTCGCAGTAGCGCGGCGTCACGTCGGTGGTGAGCGCCAGCGCCTTCGGCCCGTCGTTGACGCGCACCACCGCGGCGTCGCCGCCCGGCCGCTGCACGGTGTTGCCGAGGATGACGTGGTCGTACTGCTCCCACACCCAGCGCTTGCGAGCAGAGATCGGGCGAGCCGATCAGCATCGCCAGCGCCTCGGTGGTGGAGACCGGCGGCGTCACGTCGGCCGCCCGCACCGCCGAACGCCTCGGCGTCTCGACATGCGGGCGGTCGTAGACCGGCGCCTCGTCGCCCAGCTCCTTGATCGGCAGGTCGGCCATCACCTTGCCGCCGTGGCGCACGATGAAGCGCTTGGTCGGCGTGGTCTCGCCGACGATCGCGAAGTCGAGCCCCCATTTGCGGAAGATCGCCTCGGCCTCCTGCTCCTTCTCGGGCTTGAGCACCATGAGCATGCGCTCCTGGCTCTCCGACAGCATCATCTCGTAGGCGCTCATGCCGGTCTCGCGGCACGGCACGGTGTCGAGATCGAGCGTGACGCCGAGGTCGCCCTTGGCGCCCATCTCGACCGCCGAGCAGGTCAGCCCGGCCGCGCCCATGTCCTGGATCGCGATCACGCAGTCCTTGGCCATGATCTCCAGGCAGGCTTCGAGCAGCAGCTTCTCGGAGAACGGGTCGCCGACCTGCACGGTCGGGCGCTTCTCCTCGGAATCCTCGTCGAACTCGGCCGACGCCATGCTGGCGCCGTGGATGCCGTCGCGCCCGGTCTTGGAGCCGAGATAGACGATCGGCATGCCGACGCCGGAGGCCGCCGCGTAGAAGATCTTGTCGGTCTCGGCGAGGCCCACCGCCATGGCGTTGACCAGATTGTTGCCGTCGTAGCGGGTGTGGAAGCGCACCTGGCCGCCGACCGTCGGCACCCCGAAGCGAGTTGCCGTAGCCGCCGATGCCCGCCACCACGCCGGAGACGAGATGGCGCGTCTTGGGATGCTCGGGCGCGCCGAACGACAGCGCGTTGAGGCAGGCGATCGGCCGCGCGCCCATGGTGAAGACGTCGCGCAGGATGCCGCCGACGCCGGTCGCCGCGCCCTGGTAGGGCTCGATGTAGCTCGGGTGGTTGTGGCTCTCCATCTTGAACACGCAGGCGAGCCCGTCGCCGATGTCGATGACGCCGGCATTCTCGCCCGGCCCCTGGATCACCCAGGGCGCCTTGGTCGGCAGCGTGCGCAGATGGATCTTCGAGGATTTGTACGAGCAGTGCTCGTTCCACATCGCCGAGAAGATGCCGAGCTCGGTGAACGTCGGCTCGCGGCCGATCAGCGACAGGAGCCGCTGGTATTCGTCCGGCTTGAGGCCGTGGGCGGCGACCAGTTCGGGGGTGATGCCCGGTTTGCGGGCGGGCGCCGGCCGGCGCTTCGCGGCGCGCCTGGCGGGCTTCGCCGTCTGACGCGCGGGCGGCCGCTTGGCCTTGCGCACCGGTCGTTTCTTAGCGGTCTTCGCCATGCGCCTTAGATGTCATTGCCGGCCCTCGGCCTGCAATGCGTAATGGTGATGGTTCCACAGCCTGATGCGCATGTCTCGAAACCGACATGCCGCCGGAATGGACGGCGGTTCCTACGCCGCCTTGGCGAAATGATCGACCAGCCCGGCGAACAGCCCGCGGCCGTCGGTCAAGCCCAGCGACGGCCTCGACGTGGTTCTCCGGATGCGGCATCATGCCGAGCACATTGCCGCGCTCGTTGAGCATGCCGGCGATCGCATTGGTGGCGCCGTTGTGGTTCCAGGCCGGATCGAGCGCTGCCGTCCGGCGCGGTATAGCGGTAGAGCACCCGGCCCTCGCCTTCGAGCCGCGCGACGGTCTCGGCGTCGGCGACGTAGTTGCCCTCGCCGTGCGCGACCGGCACGCGGATCACCTGCCCGGCATTGTAGCCGCGGGTGAACGGCGTGTCGGAGCGCTCGACCCGCAGATAGACGTCGCGGCAGATGAACTTCAGCGCGGCGTTGCGCATCAGCACGCCCGGCAGCAGCCCGGACTCGCAGAGAATCTGGAAGCCGTTGCAGACGCCGAGCACGAGCCCGCCGTCGGCCGCATGCTGCGCGCACCGCGTCCATGATCGGCGCGCGCGCCGCGATCGCGCCGCAGCGCAGATAGTCGCCGTAGGAGAAGCCGCCCGGCATCACGACGAGGTCGGTGCCGGCCGGCAGCGCGGTGTCGGCGTGCCAGACCATCGCCGGCTCGCGGCCGGAGATCAGCTTCAGCGCGCGCGCCATGTCGCGCTCGCGATTGATGCCGGGAAAGACGAGGACGGCGGATTTCATCACGATGCCCGAGCTCCGCCTCGCGCCCAGCGCAGCACCAGATCGCCGTTGAGGAAATCGAGCGCGGCGCGCTCGGCCGCCGGCAAGCTGCGTCGCGCTCGGCGACCACGGTCGCGACCACCACGTCGCACTTGTCGTTGAAGGCGATCGCCAGCGCCGCGCGCGGCGCGCCGTAGCGCATCTCGACCTGGTACGGCCGGCTGCGTCCCTTCATCCAGCCGACCGCGATCGAACCGGCCGTCGGCCAGCCCCTCGAACTTGTCGCTGAACAGTTCGAGGTCGCCGACCCGGTCGAGCTCGTCGTCGTCGGCCACGCCGGTCGCGCAGTTGCAGAAGCCGAGCTTGGCGCGCAGGTAGAGCGTGATCTCGCTGCCGCAGTCGGCGGCGCCGCAGACGGAAGGCGCGGCCGGTGCCCCACTGGTCGATCGGGAACGGCCATTTCACCTCGGTCCAGGCGGGCTGCGGCGCGGCGTCGACGGCCACGCCGCTGGTTTGCCGGCAAGCCAGCGAACGCAACGCCGAGCATCACCGCCACGACGCCGGTGCGCAGCGCGGTCATTTGCCAGACCTCGACGCGATAATTCTCGATCACCGTGTTGGCGAGCAGCTTGTCGGCCGCCTGCTTGAGCAGCGCCTGCGCCTTCTTGCGGTCGCGGCCCTTGATCTCGATGTCGAACACCTTGCCCTGGCGCACGCTCGCGACGCCCTCGACGCCGAGCGATTTGAGCGCGCCCTCGATCGCCTTGCCCTGCGGATCGAGGATGCCGGTTTTCAGCGTGACGGTGACGCGGGCTTTCATGTCCAATTCCAGCGCAGGCGATAGCGGGCGAATTGCGGGGCCCGCAAGCCCGATTTCCGTGCAACGGCCGCAGGACCGCCGGCATCCCCAAATTTAGGCGCAAACCGCCTCAGTGCACAGGGGCGGCCACCGACTGCTCCAGCAGCCGGCCGCGGCCCGCGACGTGCCCGCTCTCGCCGACGAGCCGCATCGCCGCCCAGAACGCCGCCTGCGTGCTGGAGACCACCGGAACGCCGTAGCGGTCCTCCAGCGGCTTCGCGACGCCGAGCGTGCGCAGGCCGCCGCAGGAGATCAGCAGCCCCTCGGCGCCGGGCGCGGCGGTGCACAGCTTCGCGCCGAGCCCGACGATGTCGGCTTCGCTCATCTTGCCGGGCTCGCCGAAGCCCAGCAGGCCGAAACCTTCCAGCGCCCAGCACCTCGAAGCCCTGCGCCTCCAGGAACGCCTTGAGCCGCGGTTGACCTCGTCCGCGTAGGCGGTCGCGACCACGATCTTGCGCGCGTCGAAGCGCGCAGCCCGTCGACCACCGCCTGGCTCATGGTGCTGACCGGCAGGCCGGTGCGCTTGCGCAGCGTCTCGAGCAGTCGGTCGTGGAAGTCGGAGCCGCGATAGAACGTGAGCGAGGTGCCGATCACCATGATCGCATCGACGCCCTGCGCGGCGAGATACTCGGCCGCCGGCAGGATGCCGTCGCCAGGCGCTGTCGTAGCCCTCCGGCGTGAGCGAGCGCACGCCCACGCCGCGCGGCAGGAAGCGCACGCCCGGATACATCTGCAGCCCTTCGTCCGGAACCTCGTCCTTGGCGAACGGCACGACCAGGCCGATGGTGAAATCCTTGCTCATGACAGTCCTCGCTCAATCTTCGGTGGCGCCGGCCGCCTTGATGATCGGCGCCCATTTCTGGATTTCGGCGCGGATATAGTCGCGGAACTCCTCCGGCGTGCTCGCCATCGGCTGGATGCCGAGCTTGAGAAAGTGCTCCCGGGTCGCCGGCTCGGCCAGCGACGCCGGTCAGCGCCTGGTTCAAGGCTGCGACGATCGGCGCCGGCACATTGGCAGGCGCGACCATGCTTTGCCAAGAGTTGGCTTCGTAGCCCGCAAGCCCGGCTTCGGCGAGCGTCGGCACGTCCGGGAGGGTCTCGACCCGCTTGCCGGTGGTGACGCCGAGCGCCCGCACGCGGCCTTCGCGCACCAGCGCCGTCACCGGGCCGGCATCGCCGAACATGATCGGCACGTGGCCGGCGATCACGTCGTTGAGCGCCGGCCCGCCGCCGCGATAGGGGATGTGCCTGATGTCGATCCCGGTCACGCTCTTGAACAGTTCCATGTAGATGTGATGGGGCGCGCCGCTGCCGCCGGAGGCGTAGCTCAGCTCGCCCGGCCGCGCCTTGGCGAGCCGCACCAGGTCGGCGACGTTAGCCACCGGCAGCGACGGGTTGACGATCAGCACGAACGGCACCGCCGCGATCAGCGAAATCGGCGAAAAGTCGAGCGAGCGAATCATAGCCGAGCTTGCGGTAGACGGTCGGATTGAACGCCAGGGTCGAACTGGTGGCGGCCAGCAGCGTGTAGCCGTCGGGCGCCGAGCGGGCCACGTAGGCGGCGCCGGTGGCGGTGCCCTGCCCCGGGCGGTTCTCGATGATGACCGGCTGGCCGAGCCGCCGTTCGAGGCCATTGCGCGAGAAAGCGCGCCAGCGCATCGGTGCCGCCGCCCGCCGCATACGGCACCACCAGCCGCACCGGCTTGACGGGATAGCTCTGCGCGAAGCCGGCGCCGCTCGCCGCCAACAAACAAAGGGCGCCCAGGAGGGCGCCCTTCTGCATTGTCCGGCGTGTCATCACGTCACGCGCGCGAAGCGTCAGCTCTTGACCAGCACCGGTCCGGTGCCCTGCGGGCGCTCGCCTTCGTTCATGATGCCGAGCCGCTTGGCGACTTCGGTATAGGCTTCGAGCAGGCCGCCGAGGTCGCGGCGGAAGCGGTCCTTGTCGAGCTTCTCGTTCGACTTGATGTCCCACAGCCGGCACGAATTGGGCGAGATCTCGTCCGCCACCACGATCCGCATCATCTCGTTCTCCCACAGCCGGCCGGTCTCCATCTTGAAGTCGACCAGCCGGATGCCGACGCCGAGGAAGACGCCGGAGAGGAAATCGTTGACGCGGATGGCGAGCGCCATGATGTCGTCGATCTCCTGCGGCGTCGCCCAGCCGAACGCCGTGATGTGCTCCTCCGACACCATCGGATCGCCGAGCGCGTCGTTCTTGTAATAGAACTCGATGATCGAGCGCGGCAGCTGCGTGCCCTCCTCGATGCCGAGCCGCTGTCGACAGCGAGCCCGCCGCGACGTTGCGCACCACGACTTCGAGCGGAATGATCTCGACCTCGCGAATCAACTGCTCGCGCATGTTGAGCCGCTTGATGAAGTGCGTCGGCACCCCGATGTCGTTGAGGTGCTGGAAGACGTATTCGGAGATCCGGTTGTTGAGAACGCCCTTGCCTTCGATCACCTCATGCTTCTTCGCGTTGAAGGCGGTCGCGTCGTCCTTGAAGTGCTGGATCAGCGTTCCGGGTTCCGGTCCCTCGTACAGGACCTTCGCCTTGCCTTCATAGATGCGGCGACGGCGGCTCATTGGAGTGTACCGTGGTTTGTTAATGTCCATCTGGATGCCGTGGCTCCGGGGGTAAGAATTTGTCCGCGGCGGTGTAACGCGGGCGGCGTGACGAAGGCGACGCCTGCCACGTCCGCAAACTAGCCCATCGGGGGAGGCAGCACAATCGCGACAATCGGCCATGATCCGACGCGAAACGCGCGCGCGAATCACACGCGCGTCTGTTGCCTTGCCCATCCCAGACCGATATGCAAGGCACATGCGCGATTTCCGGGCAGCGCCGCTCGGCCGTGATATGATGTCGGAACTGCGGGGCCGGCCGTCACCGGCCATTTGACGCAGCATGCAACGGCGGCGCTTCAAATCGAGCGACATAATTCCCAGATAAGCTACCGACCTTGAGACACCGACAGCACGGGCAGCGCAGCGGCGCTGCTCCCGAGACAATGAGGCAGGCATGACCACGTTCGACAAGCGCGAGGAAGGCTTCGAGAAGCAGTTCGCCCACGACGAGGAGTTGCGGTTCAAGGCGAACGCGCGGCGGAACAAGATGCTGGGCCTGTGGGCGGCCGAGAAGCTCGGAAAGACCGGCCCCGATGCCGAAGCCTACGCCAAGGAAGTGGTCATGGCGGATTTCGAGGAGGCCGGCGACCACGACGTGTTCGCGCAAGATCCGCAAGGATTTCGACGCCAAGGGCGTGGTCCAGTCCGACCATCAGATCCGCCGCACCATGGACGAGCTGATGGCGCAGGCCGTCGCCGACATCAAGTCGAAGGGCTGAGCGGGCGCTGTCTCAGCGTTCAGCGGACTCACGCCCGGCCAGCCGCTGCTCGAGTTCCGCGAGCGCCGCCTGCACGTCGCTTGCGATATCCTGCGCCATGATCGGAACGATCAGATAGCCGCGCTGCGCGAGCCACGCGCGTTTGTCGGCACGCGCCTTGGCGGCCGCGTCGCTCTCCCCGTCGGGCACGATGTCGATGACGGCCCGCAGCGGGAACGACACGAAGTCGGTGATGTGCGCGCCGACCGGGACCTGACGCTTGAAGCCCTGCCCGGCAAAGCGCCGGTCCTTGGTGAGCGCCTCCCAGAGCTTGCGCTCGGCGTCGGTCGGATTGCGGCGCAGCAGCCGCGACAGGCCGCGCACCGGACCGCGCTCGCCCGGCACCCGCGCTTCGCCGTATTCGGCGAGCAGCGCGCGCAATGCATTCGCCTCCTCGCTGTCGAGCACGCCGCCGCGCGCGGGTCCCTTGCGGCCCTCCGACAGCGCCATCACGATGCCGTGCAGGGTCTGCATGTCCTGTTTGGTCGGCTGCATGCGGGCGAAGACGTTGCGCAGGTTGACCAGCATGGTCGGGCGCTTGTCCTCGGGCCGGAAGAATTCGACCTGATCGAGCGCGCGTTCGAGATTGTCGAAGAACGCCTGCACCTGCGCCTTACCGGCGAGCTCCGACCTCTGCGGCATGGCGAACGGCAGCGCATTGCCGGTGGTGTGCTTGAACCACTCGTAGGAAACGAGCGCGACCGCCTGGGCAAGATTGAGCGAGGCAAACGCCGGATTGACCGGAAAGGTCACGATGCAGTCGGCGAGCGCCACCTCGTCGTTCTCCAGTCCCCAGCGCTCGCGGCCGAACAGCACCGCGACGTTCTCGCCTGCCCCGACATGCGGCGCGAGCGCGGCGGCCGCCTCCTGCGGGCTGAGCACGGGCTTGGCCTGGTCATGGGCGCGCGCCGTGGTCGCCAGCACCAGCGTGCAGTCGGCGATCGCCGCCTCGACCGTCTCGAACAGCGCCGCGTCGTCGAGGACCCGGTCGGCGCCGGACGCCGAGCGGCGCGCCTGGGGGTTCGGCCAGCCGTCGCGCGGCTTGACCAGCCGCAGCCGCGACAGGCCGAAATTCGCCATCGCGCGGGCGGCGGCGCCGATGTTCTCGCCGAGCTGGGGCTCGACCAGGATCACGATCGGGCCGGGCAGCACCGCCCAGTTCTTGGTCTTGTCGGTGCCAGCGCCTGGCATGCAGTGCTCCTCGGCAGGCAAGTGCCCTGAAGGCGCAGCCCCTGCCCAAGCCCGCCGCTTGCGTCAAGCCGCTCATGCGCCAGCCGCATTCTGACCCGCCAGCGCCTATTTCGCAGCCACTAACAAGGCTTTTACCAGCGGAGTGCGGATGCTATAGGGCGCGCGCCGAATTCCCGTCAGTCGGATCCCCGGTTGGCGATGTCCGCGCCGAGAACAATTCATTTGAGGGCCCAGGGGACAAGCCGTCCCCGCACCCATCGATGGTCAGTTTCCGGTCGGCCCAAACAAGCACGGCGATCAGAGGTGCTAGCATGCCAAATCTCGAAATCATGTGGACAAAGGTCGATGAGGCCCCGGCGCTCGCGACCTATTCCCTGCTGCCGATCGTCGAAGCCTTCGTGGGCGCGGCGGGTGTGTCGGTGACGCTGAAGGACATTTCGCTGGCCGGTCGCATCATCGCCACCTTCCCCGAGAAGCTCACTCCTGCGCAACGGATCAACGACGAACTCACCGAACTCGGCGCGCTCACGTTGAGGCCCGAAGCCAACATCATGAAGCTGCCCAACATCTCCGCCTCGATCCCGCAGCTCAGGGCGGCGATCAAGGAACTGCAAGGCAAGGGCTACGCCGTTCCGGACTATCCGGACAATCCGACGACGGAAGCCGAGAAGGACATCAAGTCCCGCTACGCCAAGATATTCGGCAGCGTCGTCAACCCGGTCTTGCGCGAGGGCAATTCCGACCGCCGCGCCGCCGGCGCCGTCAAGCAATACGCCCGCAACAATCCGCACAAGATGGGCGCCTGGAGTTCCAGCTCCAAATCGCATGTGGCGTACATGTCGGGCGGCGATTACTACGGCTCGGAAATCGCGACCACGGTCGCGGCGGCGACCAACGCCCGCATCGAACTGGTCGGCGCCGACGGCAAGGTCACGGTGCTGAAGGCGAAGACGCCGCTTCAGGCCGGCGAGATCATCGACGCGGCGGTGATGAGCCGCAAGGCGCTGCGCGCCTTCTTTGCCCAGCAGATCGATGACGCAAAGAAGCAAGGCGTGCTGTTCTCACTGCACGTGAAGGCGACCATGATGAAGATCGCCGATCCGATCGTGTTCGGCCATGTCGTTTCCGAATTCTTCGCCGATGTGATCGAGAAGCACGCCGCCACGCTGAAGCGTCTCGGCGTCAACCTCAACAACGGCTTCGGCGATCTGCTGACGAAGATCGAGACGCTGCCGGAAGCCGAGAAGAAAGCGATCAAGGCCGACATCGCGGCCGAGTACGCGAAGCGGCCGGGCCTCGCAATGGTGAATTCCGACAAGGGCATCACCTGCCTGCACGTGCCGAGCGACATCATCATCGACGCTTCGATACCGGCGATGATCCGCGAATCCGGCCGCATGTGGGGCGCCGACGGCAAGCTGCACGACACCAAGGCCGTGGTTCCCGATCGTGCCTACGCGAGGCTGTTTCAGACGGTCATCGAGGACTGCAAGGCCCACGGCGCGTTCGATCCCAAGACCATGGGCTCGGTGCCGAACGTGGGGTTGATGGCGCAGCAGGCCGAGGAATACGGCTCGCACGACAAGACGTTCGAAGTTCCCGCGAGCGGAACGGTGCGCGTCGTCGCCGATGACGGCAAGGTGCTGCTGGAGCGACCGGTCGAGACCGGCGACATCTTCCGCATGTGCCAGCTCAAGGACGCCCCGATCCGGGACTGGGTCAAGCTCGGCGTGCGCCGCGCGCGCCTCACCAGCACCCCGGCGGTGTTCTGGCTCGACAAGAATCGCGCGCATGACGCGCAGGTCATCGCCAAGGTCGAGAAGTACCTGAAGGATCACGATACGGCGGGGCTCGACATCCGCATTCTGCCGCCGGTCGAAGCGATCAAGTTTTCGCTCGAGCGCATCCGCAAGGGCCAGGACACGATCTCCGTCACCGGCA
This sequence comes from uncultured Alphaproteobacteria bacterium, assembly GCA_963749815.1. Classification (GTDB taxonomy): domain Bacteria; phylum Pseudomonadota; class Alphaproteobacteria; order Rhizobiales; family Xanthobacteraceae; genus VAZQ01. The sequence continues at coordinate 87,119 of CAVVON010000031.1, forward strand.
ACGTGCTGCGCGATTATCTGACCGACCTGTTTCCGATCATGGAGCTCGGCACCTCGTCCAAGATGCTGTCGATCGTTCCGCTGTTGGCGGGCGGCGGTCTGTTCGAGACCGGCGCCGGCGGCTCGGCGCCCAAGCACGTCGAGCAGTTCCAGCAAGAGGGCTATTTGCGCTGGGATTCGCTCGGCGAGTTCCTCGCGCTCGGCGCGTCGCTCGAACATCTGGCGCAGACCTACAAGAACGCCAAGGCGCAGGTTCTCGCCGAGACGCTCGACACGGCCATCGGCAAGTTCCTCGAGTTCAACCGCAATCCTGCGCGCAAAGTCGGCGAAATCGACAATCGCGGCAGCCATTTCTACCTCGCCCTGTACTGGGCTCAGGCGCTGGCCGCGCAGACCAAGGATGCGGAGCTGCAAGCCCGCTTCAAGCCGCTGGCCGAGACGCTCGCCAAGAACGAGGCCAAGATCAATGGCGAACTGATCGGCGCGCAAGGCAAGCCGGTCGACATCGGCGGTTACTACCTGCCCGATTCCGCCAAGGCGTCGGCCGCGATGCGGCCGAGCGCCACGCTGAACGCCGCGCTCGCCGCGCTCTGACGCCAAGTTCGGAGGCGGCTCTCAAATGGTGGCTCATTAGAATGGCGAAGATCAAGGTCAAGAATCCGATCGTCGAGATGGACGGCGACGAGATGACCCGCATCATCTGGAAGCTGATCAAGGACAAGCTGATCCATCCCTATGTCGACATCGACCTGCTCTACTACGATCTCGGCATGGCGAAGCGCGACGAGACCCGCGACCAGATCACCATCGACGCCGCCAACAAGACCAAAGAGGTCGGCGTCGCGGTCAAGTGCGCGACCATCACGCCCGACGAAGGCCGCGTGAAGGAGTTCAAGCTTCACGACATGTACCGCTCGCCCAACGGCACCATCCGCAACATCCTGGGCGGCGTGATCTTCCGCGAGCCGATCATCTGCAAGAACGTGCCGCGGCTGGTTCCCGGCTGGACCAAGCCGATCATCATCGGCCGCCACGCCTATGCCGACCAGTACCGCGCCACCGACTTCAAGGTGCCCGGCAAGGGCAAGCTGATGCTGACGTTCGTGGGCGACGACGGCAACAAGATCGAGCGCGAGGTGTTCGCGTTCCCGGGCGCCGGCATCGCCATGGGCATGTTCAATCTCGACCAGTCGATCATGGATTTCGCGCGCGCGTCGATGAACTTTGCGCTCGCCCGCAACTACCCGCTCTATCTGTCGACCAAGAACACCATCCTCAAGGTCTATGACGGCCGCTTCAAGGACATCTTCCAGGAGATCTTCGACAACGAGTTCAAGGACAAGTTCGCGGCCAAGAAGATCACCTACGAGCACCGACTGATCGACGACATGGTGGCGGCGGCGCTGAAGTGGTCGGGCGGCTATGTCTGGGCCTGCAAGAACTACGACGGCGACGTGCAGTCCGACACCGTCGCGCAGGGCTACGGCTCGCTCGGCCTGATGACCTCGGTGCTGACCACGCCGGACGGCAAGGTGGTGGAGGCGGAAGCCGCCCACGGCACCGTGACGCGCCACTACCGCGAGCACCAGAAGGGCAACGCGACCTCGACCAACTCGATCGCCTCGATCTACGCCTGGACGCGCGGGCTGACCCACCGCGCCAAGCTCGACGACAATCCCGCGCTCGCCAAGTTCGCCGCCACGCTGGAGAAGGTCACGGTCGACACCGTGGAAGCGGGCTTCATGACCAAGGACCTGGCGCTGCTCGTCGGTCCCGACCAGAAGTGGCTCTCCACCACCGGCTATCTCGACAAGGTCGACGAGAACCTGAAGAAGGCGATGGCGGCCTGATCCGGCCGGCGCCCTGCATTCGGCGCGCGGTGCGAGACCTTCGCGCCGCGCGCTTTTCATGAAAGCTTTGCTTTTCAATCACGCGTCCGTGCCTGGAACGGCGACGGCGGCGCTAGTATGATCGGCGGCGTTTTCGCCGTTTCAAAAGGTCTTCACCGCTGCAAAGAGTTGGAGGCTGTCATGCGCACCGCACGATGTCTGCTGCTCCTGTTGTCGTCCGCCACCGCGATGGCTGTTTCCGCCAGCGCCTTCGCCCAGGTGCCGCCGCCGATCGCCGCGCCGGGCGAAGCCACGGTCGCGACCTTCCACGCCGAAGGCGCGCAGGTCTACGAGTGCAAGGCCGGCGCCGACGGCAAGCTCGCCTGGGCGTTCCGCGAACCGATCGCGACGCTGCTGCTCAGCGGCAAGACCGTCGGCCGCCACTATGCCGGACCGAACTGGGAGCACATCGACGGCAGCGCGGTGGTCGGCAAGGTCGTCGCCAATGCGCCCGGCAAGACCGCCAACGACATTCCCTGGCTCAGGCTCGAGGCGACCTCGCACCGCGGCCGCGGCACGCTGTCGGGCGTGACCACGATCCAGCGCATCAACACCGAGGGCGGCGTGCTGACCGGCGCATGCGAGAAGGCCGGCGCGTTCCGCAGCGCGCCCTACGCCACCGACTACGTGTTCCTGCAAAAGGGCGGCTGCGATCTCGCCGGCAGCGCCCGGCGGCAGCGCTGGCATGAGCGCGCTGCCAAGCCAGCGTGGCCGCCCTCACCCCGACTTGTCGTCGTCCGCGTCGGCCAGGCGGCCGACCTCCTGGTCGCGCAACGCCGCCAGCCGGTCCCTCACGACCTCACCCGGCAGGCCGAGCGCCTCCAGCACGCGGCCGCCGAGCTGCAGGCTCGCCTCGAACGCTTCCGGCGTGACGCCGACCGCGCCGAGCTTCAATAGCCGCGCCGCGTGCGCCGCATCGCGCGCCCGCGCGAACACCGGCGCGTCGGGCCGCTTGCGCCGCACCGCCGCCACCATGCGTTCGGCCGCGTGCGGCGCGTTGACGGTGACCAGGAAGGCGCGCGCATGCGCCGCCCCGACGCGTTCGAGAAACTCCGCCCGCGCCGCGTCGCCGAAATAGACCTTGTCGCCGCGCTCGCTCACCTCGGTCACCAGGTCGCCGTTGGTGTCGAGCGCCACGAACGGCACGTTCTCCGCCTTGAGCAGCCGCCCGATGGTCTGCCCGACCCGGCCATAGCCGCCGATGATCACATGGTCCTTGAGTTCGCCGAAGCCGGCGAGCGGCATCTGGCGGCCGTGATCGAGGTGCTGCAGCCGCCGTGCGAACCAGCGCGCGCAGATCGCGAGCAGCGGGGTCAGCATCATGCTGATGCCCGCGACCGCGGTCGCGAGCTGCGCGGTCTTCGGCGCCATCACGTCGAGCCGCAGGCCGAGGACGATCACCACGAAGGCGAACTCGCCCGCCTGCGCGAGCAGGATGGCGACCTCGGCCGAGGCCGACGGGCCGACCTTGAACATCCGAGAGGCGACATAGAGCACGATCGCCTTGACCACGAACAGCAGCGCGACCACCGCCAGCACGATGTGGAGGCCTTCCCACACCGCGCGCAGGTCGATGGTCATGCCGACCGAGATGAAGAACACGCCGAGGAGGAGGCCCTTGACCGGCGCGAGATCGATCTCGACCTGGTGGCGGTATTCGGTCTCCGACAGCAGCACGCCGGCCAGGAACGCGCCGAGCGAAGTCGACAACCCGACCAGACCGGTCGCGACCGCGGCGCCGATGACGATGGCGAGCGAGATCGCCATGATCAGCTCGCGGCTGCCGGTCCTGGCCGCGAAGCGGAAGACCGGGCGCAGCACCAGCCGCCCGGCGACCCCTATCGCCACCACGGCGACCAGCGCCTGCGCCAGCGCCGAAACCACCGTCCAGGCCATGTTGCCGCCGCCACGGCCCAGCACCTCGGTCGCCAGCAGCACCGGCGCCACCATCAGGTCCTGGAACAGCAGCACCGACATCGCGACGTGGCCGACCAGCGTCGCGGTCCGGCCCTGCTCCTCCAGAAGCTGCATCACCACCGCGGTCGACGACATGGCAAGGCAGAGGCCGAGCACGATCGCCGCGTGGGCGCTGGCGCCGAACAGCCGCACCGCAATTGCGATCACAATCGCCGACAGCAGGAACTGCGCGCCGCCGATGCCGAGCACGTAGCGGCGCAGCGCCCAGAGCCGCTCGAGCGACATGTCGAGGCCGATCAGGAACAGCAGAAACATCACGCCGAACTCGGCGAAGGTGTCGACCCGGCCGCGGTCCTCAATGGTGAGATAGCGGATCCACGAATGCTCGGGCGCGAACTGGCCGAACCCGTAGGGCCCGACGGCAACGCCGACGACCAGAAAGCCGAGCACCGCCCCGATGCGCGCATGGTGGAACAGCGGAACGACCAGCCCTGCGGCGACGAGGAAGACGACGACGTCCTTCAGCCAGGGGGCGTGTTCCACGCGCGCTCTCCGTGGGTGCGGGCCGGGCCTTCCCGCGCAAGGCGACCCGCACTCGGGGCGATGCTAGAGCATGATCGCGAAAAGGGGGAACCGGTTTTCGGGAAAGATCATGCTCGAAAAACAATTATGAGCGCGGCGGCTCGGCCTCCGGTACGCCGTCTTCGATCTCCTCGGTCACCAGATCGCCCTTCGGCGAGACGAGGTCGCGGCCGAGCCGGGAGCGCACCACCTCGTGCACCGAGCTGGCGATGTGCGGATCGCGTTCCATCAGCGCATGGAAATCGTGGGCGTCGAGCACCAGCAGGCTGGTGCGCGCGACTGCCTTGACGTTGGCCGAACGCCGGGCGCGGCGCAGCACGGCGATCTCGCCGAAAAAATGCCCGACGCCGAGCCGCACGCGCTTGTCCGGCATTTCGATCTCGACCTCGCCGGCGGCGATGAAATACATCGAATGCGCCGGGTCGCCGCGCCGCACCACCGAGCCGCCCGGCTCGATCTGCTGCGCACGCAGCAATTGCATGATGTCGGCCACCTCGCGCGCTCCTAGCGTCGAAAACAGCGGCACCCGCGCCACCATCGCCCAGGTGACGACGAAGTCGCGGCGGTGCACCTCGTCCGCGAACGCATTGGCGATGATGCCGATCGGCAACGCCACCATGACCAGGCCGAGAAAAATCGTCACGCCGGCGATGATCTTGCCGAGCGCCGTCACCGGCACCACGTCGCCGTAGCCGATGGTGCCGAGCGTCACGATCGCCCACCACATCGCATCCGGGATGGTGCCGAGCTTGTCGGGCTGCACCTTGCCTTCGGCGAGATGCATGAGGGCGGCGGCGATCAGGGCGGTGCCGGTCAGGATGATGACGCAGCCGAACAGCGCACGGCGCTCGCGATAGAGCGCGTCGAGCAGCGAACGCATCGCCGGCGAATAGCGCGTCAGTTTCAGGAACCGCACGAAGCGGAACACCAGCACCACCCGGAAATCGGCCGGCAGCATGAACGCGAGCCAGAACGGCAGGATGGCGAGGAGGTCGATGATGCCGGCCGCACTGGTGGCATAGGCGAGCCGCGCCTTGCCGGCGGAATAGTGCCGATAGGGCGGATGCTCGACCGCCACCCACAGACGCAGAACGTATTCGACCGTGAACGCCACCAGCGAGATCAATTCGACCGCGTCGAACCACACCGCATAGCGTGCGCCGTATTCCGGCACCAACTCGAGCGCAATCGCCAGCAGGTTGACGGTGATGAGGACGATCAGCGCCCGGCCGACGACGTGGCTGGCGAAGCCGCCCATCGGCGCGTTTTCCAGGATTTCGTAGACGCGGCGCCTGACATCGCCGGCCGGGCGCTTGCTTCGCCGCAACATGTCTGGCCCCTCCTGGCCCGCCGGAACGCGATGCGGGCGCAACCCGCGATGCGACGCGCGGCCTAGGACCCGGCCTCAGCCGCCGATCGCCGCCGCAATCGCCGCGAGCGCCTCGTCGGCCTTGGCGCCGTCCGGGCCGCCGGCCTGCGCCATGTCGGGCTTGCCGCCGCCGCCCTTGCCGCCCAGCACCTCGGAGGCCTTGCGCACCAGATCGACCGCCGAGAACCGCGCGGTGAGATCGGGCGTCACGCCGACCACGATGCTGGCCTTGCCGTCCTCGCTGGTCGCGACCAGCGCCACGATGCCGGACCCGAGCTGCTTCTTGCCCTCGTCGGCGAGGCTCTTGAGATCCTTGATTTCGATGCCGGTCACCGCTCGCGCCATCAGCTTGACGTCGCCGACCACGCGCACGCCGTCGGCGGCGTCGGACTTGGCGCCGCCGCCCATCGCGAGCTTCTTCTTGGCGTCGGACAATTCGCGCTCGAGCTTGCGGCGTTCGTCGAGCACCAGGGCGAGACGCCCCGGCAGCTCTTCGAGCGGCACCTTGAGCTCCGCCGACGCCGCCTTGGCCAGTTGGCCCAAGTGCTGGGCGGCCTTGCGGGCATGCGTCCCGGTCAGCGCTTCGAGGCGGCGCACGCCGGCCGAGACGCCGCCCTCGCTCACCACCGAGACGAGCCCGATGTCGCCGGTGCGCCTGACATGCGTGCCGCCGCACAGTTCGACCGACCAGCCGAGCGCGTTGCCGCTGTCGCCCATCGCCACCACGCGCACCTCGTCGCCGTATTTCTCGCCGAACAGCGCGCGCGCGCCGGACGCAATCGCGTCGTCGACCGCCATCAGCCGCGTGGTCACCGGCGAATTCTGCAGCACGATGTCGTTGGCGATGTCCTCGACCCGCTCGATCTCGGCGGGCGTCATCGGCTTCGGATGGGCGAAATCGAACCGCAGCCGGTCGGGCGCGACCAGCGAGCCCTTCTGGGCGACGTGATCGCCGAGCACCAGCCGCAGCGCCTCGTGCAGCAGGTGGGTGGCGGAATGGTTCTGGCGGATGCTGCTGCGCCGCGCGTGATCGACCTCGAGCGCGAGCGCGGCGCCCGGTTTCAGCGTGCCCTCCTCGACCGTGCCGGAATGCACGAACAGGTCGCCGGCGTTCTTCTGCGTGCCGGTGACGCGGAAGCGCACGCCCTCGCCGCGCATGATCCCGGTGTCGCCGACCTGGCCGCCGGACTCGCCGTAGAACGGCGTCTGGTTGAGCACGACCGCGCCCGCCTCGCCCTTGCCGAGCGCCGCGACCTCCTTGCCGTCCTTGACCAGCGCCGCGACCACGCCCTCGGCGGTCTCGGTCTCGTAGCCGAGAAACTCGGTGGCGCCGACCTTCTCGCGCAGGCCGAACCAGACCGCCTCGGTCGCGGCGTCGCCGGAGCCCGCCCACGAGGCGCGCGCCTTTTCCTTCTGCTTCTCCATCGCGGCGCTGAACGCGTCGGTGTCGACCGCGATGCCGCGCGGCTTGAGCGCGTCCTGGGTCAGGTCGAGCGGAAAGCCGAAGGTGTCGTAGAGCGTGAACGCGGTCTCGCCGTTGAACTTGTCGCCCTTGCGCAGGTTGCGGGTTTCCTCGTCGAGGATCGCGAGCCCGCGCTCCAGCGTGTTGCGGAAGCGCGTCTCCTCGAGCTTCAGCGTCTCGGCGATCAGCGGCTCGGCGCGCACCAGTTCCGGATAGGCCTGGCCCATCTCGCGGGTCAGCGTCGGCACCAGCCGCCACATCAGCGGCTCCTTGGCGCCGAGCAGCTGCGCATGGCGCATGCCGCGGCGCATGATGCGGCGGAGCACGTAGCCGCGGCCCTCGTTCGACGGCAGCACGCCGTCGGCGATCAGGAACGCGGAGGCGCGCAGATGGTCGGCGATCACCCGGTGCGAGACGCTCTGCGGACCGTCGGCGTCGACATTGGTGAGGTCGGCGATGTGCGAGATGATCGCGCCGAACAGGTCGATCTTGTAGTTGTCGTGGGTGCCCTGCAGCACCGCGGCGATGCGCTCGAGCCCCATGCCGGTGTCGATCGAGGGCTTCGGCAGCTCGACGCGCTTGCCGCCGGGCAGCTGCTCGTACTGCATGAACACCAGATTCCAGATCTCGATGAAGCGGTCGCCGTCGGCGTCCGCGGAGCCCGGCGGCCCGCCCGGAATGTGCTCGCCGTGATCGTAGAAGATCTCCGAGCACGGGCCGCAGGGGCCGAGGTCGCCCATCTGCCAGAAATTGTCGGAGCCGGCGATGCGCAGGATGCGGCTCTCGGGCAGGCCCGCGATCTTCTTCCACAGGCCGAACGCCTGATCGTCGTCGATATAGACGGTGGCGGTGAGCTTGTCCTTCGGCAGCCCGTATTCCTTGGTCACCAGGTTCCAGGCCAGCTCGATCGCGCGCTCCTTGAAATAGTCGCCGAACGAGAAGTTGCCGAGCATCTCGAAGAAGGTGTGGTGGCGCGCGGTGTAGCCGACATTGTCGAGGTCGTTGTGCTTGCCGCCGGCGCGCACGCATTTCTGCGACGTGGTGGCGCGCACATAGGGGCGCTTCTCCAGGCCGGTGAAGACGTTCTTGAACTGCACCATGCCGGCATTGGTGAACATCAGGGTCGGATCGTTGCGCGGCACCAGCGGCGAGGACGGCACGATCTCGTGGCCGTGCTTCTGGAAGTAGCCGAGGAAGGTCGACCGGATTTCGTTGACGCCGCTCATTCGAGGAAGGCTCTTTCCATGGCTGCGGGCCGCCTGCGGACCCGGATGAGGCGCTAACCGCCCGCCGCGCTTGATGTTTCCGCGCCTATTTAACGGTGCCCCCCGGCCCTGTCCAGGAACGGCGGGCGCAAGCCCACGGCTGGACCGCGCGGACAATCGGATATAAGCGTGCCGCCTCGCCAGCGCACGCCCTCCGTCACTCCAGCAAACGGCCGATCCGAACGCACCATGACCGCACCCGCCGCGCCGCCCGCCTCGCGCCTGGAACAGCTGCTGCGGGCCGGGCAGTTCGTCATCACCGCCGAGATCACGCCGCCGGCGTCGTTCGATCCGGCCGACCTCATGGCCAAGGCGCTGCCGCTCAAGGGGCTCGCCGATGCGGTCAACGTCACCGACGGCGCCAGCGCCCGCGCCCACATGGCCGCGCCGGCCGCGGCCGCGATCCTCATCCAGAACGGCATCGAGCCGATCCTCCAGCTGACCTGCCGCGACCGCAACCGGATCGCGCTGCAAGGCGACCTGATGGGCGCGGCGGCGATCGGCATCCACAACCTTCTCCTGCTGACCGGCGACGATCCCAAGGCCGGCGACCAGCCCGACACCAAGCCGGTGTTCGACATCAATTCGACCGCGCTTACCGCCATGGCGCGGCGCATGGGGGAACAGGGCGAACTGCCGACCGGGCGCAAGATCAGCGGCCAGGCGCGGTTCTTTCTCGGCAGCCGCCGACCTGCCGATCGACCCGCCGCCCGGCTGGCAGCCGACGAAGCTCGCGGCCAAGATCGCGGCCGGCGCACAGTTCGCGCAGACCCAGTTCTGCATGGATGGCGCGGTGCTGCGCCGCTATGCCGAGCGGCTCGCGGAGCACGAGGCGACGCGCGGATTTCACCTGATCGCCGGGATCGCGCCGCTGCGCTCGGGCAAGTCCGCGCGCTGGATGAAGGAGCACCTGTTCGGCACCATCATCGCCGACGCGATCGTGGCGCGCATGGATCAGGCCGCCGATCCGGCCGCGGAGGGCCAGCGTATCGCCGTCGAGCTGATCGAGGAGTTTTCCGCCATTCCGGGCGTCGCCGGCGTGCACATCATGGCGCCGGCGAACGAGGCGGCGATGCCCGAGGTGATTGCGCAGGCGCGCAAGCGATTACCAAAAGCGCGGTAATGCGTCTATCGCGCTCACGGGAGGCACCCCGCGAATGCGGGGGCCATCCTCAAGCGAGATGGCCGGGACAAGCCCGGCCATGACGTTGAAAGAGCTACTTAAAGAAAAAGACTCACCCCTCCTCGGCCTCGTCGTCATCCTTGTCGCCTTCCTCGCCGGCGAGAATCTTCTCGGCGATCAGTCCGGCATTCGCCCGGACCGCCGCCTCGATCTTGTTGGCGATGTCGGGGTTCTGCTTGAGGAACACCTTGGCGTTCTCGCGGCCCTGGCCGATGCGCTGGCTGTCGTAGGAGAACCAGGCGCCGGACTTCTCGACCACGCCGGCCTTGACGCCGAGATCGACGAGCTCGCCCATCTTCGAGACGCCCTCGCCGTACATGATGTCGAACTCGACCTGCTTGAACGGCGGCGCGAGCTTGTTCTTGACCACCTTGACGCGGGTCTGGTTGCCGACCACCTCGTCGCGCTCCTTGATCGCGCCGATGCGCCGGATGTCGAGCCGCACCGAGGCGTAGAATTTCAGCGCGTGGCCGCCGGTGGTGGTTTCGGGCGAGCCGTACATCACGCCGATCTTCATGCGGATCTGGTTGATGAAGATCACCATGGTGTTGGAGCGGTTGATCGACGCCGTCAGCTTGCGCAGCGCCTGGCTCATCAGCCGCGCCTGGAGGCCCGGCTGGCTGTCGCCCATCTCGCCTTCGAGCTCGGCGCGCGGCACCAGCGCGGCGACCGAATCGATCACCAGCACGTCGATCGCGCCGGAGCGCACCAGGGTGTCGGCGATCTCCAGCGCCTGCTCGCCGGCGTCGGGCTGCGAGATCAGCAGCTCGTCGACATTGACGCCAAGCTTGCGCGCATAGATCGGATCGAGCGCGTGCTCGGCATCGATGAAGGCACAGACGCCGCCCTTCTTCTGGGCCTCGGCCAGGCAATGCAGCGCGAGCGTGGTCTTGCCCGAGGATTCCGGCCCATAAATTTCCACCACCCGCCCGCGCGGCAGGCCGCCGATGCCGAGCGCGATGTCGAGGCCGAGCGAGCCGGTCGACACCGTGTCGACGTCCATCGACCGGTTGTTCTTGCCGAGCCGCATGATCGAGCCCTTGCCGAAATTGCGCTCGATCTGCGAGAGCGCCGCATCAAGGGCCTTCGATTTATCCATGGAGGAACTTTCGACGACGCGCAGGGTTGCCGGGGCCATTGCCTCTTAACTCCTTTAGACCGGGAATCAGGGGGACCGACAGAAAAACCGCCGCCGATCCAGCGAGCAAGGTAATGTACATGATTTGTTCTGTTCTGTAAATGTTCTTTTTGCGATAGATCAAACCCGCGGACCGCGCGGGGTGACTACATCTTCCCGATGGCCCCATTCCTGTTCCGCTGCCCGGCGACCGGGCTGCAAGTCCAGACTTGGATCGCGGACAGCCCGCCGTCCGACGGCGAGAGCTACGAAACGGTGATGTGCTCAGCCTGCCGGCAGATCCATCTCGTCAATCCGAAGGACGGCAAGACGCTGGGCTCGGACGAGGACTAGGCGTCCCGGCGGTGCGAACCGTATTTGTACAAAAGCCACACCGGCCGCGAAACGCCTGTGGCCATCTTGCGTCCCGGCCACAGCGCGCTAATCTCGATCGCATCAGGCCCGCCTTGCGGCCTGAACGGTGAAACGGCCCCGACCCGGATGTACGGTCGGGGCCTTTCATTTTGAGCCGTCCGTGGCGGCCTGGCGCATCGCCCGCCCAGGACCACCGGGACCGAGCCAGGACCGAACCTCGCCGTGGCGGGCTGACAGCGATCCGGCGAAGCCCCAGCGAATCGCCGCCCGGCACCGCCCGCGCCCCACCTCACCCGTCCTATCCGGCTCGACCGATTGCCGAATTCGCCGTTACGACACGGCGTGCCCGGCGCGGCGGCGCGCGCTCGGGCAAAGAAAACCCCGCCGAAGCGGGGTCAAGTCAAAGGGAGGAAACGCCCATGATAGGCAGGGGCAAGCGTAGCAACTCCGCAGCGGGTTCCAACTTACAAATCAGTAATCATGCCGGATTGCCCGCCGGCTGTGTCTTCCAAGCCACAGATGGACTCAGCCGGAAGTCGCATCATGAGCAACGGCCACGCCGTGGTAGCATCGCCGGTGCAAATGCCAGGGAGGAAATCATGAGAAAAATCGCATTCGCGTTCGCACTGCTGCCGCTCCTGCTCGCCGGCTTGCCCGCGCAAGCCCAGTCGCTCGGGACCGCGGCCGAAGCCAAGGCGATGCTCGATCGCGCGGCCGCTGCGCTCAAAGCGGGCGAAGCGGCCGCCGTCGCCAACTTCGCCGCCGGCACCGACGGCTTCAAGGACCGCGATCTCTACGTGTTCAGCTTCAACATGACCGACGGCAAGTTCACCGCGCACCCCAACGCAAACATCATGGGGGCCGATATCCGCGCGCTGAAGGTCAAGGACGATCCGCTCGGCCAGCGGATCTTCGACACGGTGAAGGAAGGCCAGATCCTCACCGTCGACTACCTGTTCCCCAAGCCGTCGGGCGGCGATCCGGTGCCCAAGCAATCCTTCGTCACCCGCGTCGGCAACGTGGGCGCCGGGGTCGGCTACTACAAATAGCGCGCGCCGCCGGGGCGAACATCGTTAACGCCGCTTAGGCGGTTTCCGGAACCCGGCTTGACGCACCCGCAAGGCGAGTTCCCTACGGTCGCCCGGTCGGTTCGTGGTGGTTTGGGGCCGATTCAGAATCCCGGTCGCGAAGTGGCTGTCCGACCGGGATTTTGATTCCTGGCGCAGCACGCGGCACTACGGCGCCGGCGCCACCTCGAACAGCCCCTCCGCCGCCATCGCCGCCTGATAGCGGCCGGCGGGATCGAGGCTGCGGTTCCACTCGGCCACCTTGGCCAGCCACTCGTCCTTGATGGCATAGCGCAGGCCCGCGCCGATCTTGCGGTCGCGGATCACCACCACCGCCAGCAGGCCCTCGGGCGCCCTGTCGGCGGCGACCTGCAAGGTGCCCTGCCCCGGGCTCGCCTGGGTCGCGATCAAGACGCCGTCGGCGATGCACGGGCACGGCGCCTTGGCGCCGGAATGGAACATGACGGTAACGCCGCGCGGCTGCGTGCCCAGCCGCGCCAGTGCGTCGAGCCCGATGCGGATGCCGATCGGGATGAAGGCGCCGAAGCCGCCGTGCACGCGCGTGCCGATCGCGATCCATTCCGCCGGGGTCTCGGCGCGGCCCGTTGTCGCGAACGGCAGCGCCAGCGCAACAGCGAGGATGGTGGCGCGGATCGGCAGCGTCATGGCGGAGCATCCTGGCGGCGGGCTGACGGAGGCCGGCGATTTGCGCCGCCCGGTCCGATCCTGTCAACGTCAGGCGACGTTCGCGGCCTGCTCGACGGGTGCGGGCACGCGGCCGACGAGCGCGGCATAGTCCGCGATCGGCCGCGGCTTGCCGAACAGATAGCCCTGCACCTCGGCGCAGGCCTCCTGCGACAGGAAGGCGAGCTGCGCCTGCGTCTCCACGCCCTCCGCCACCACCGGCAGGTCGAGGCCGCGCCCGAGCGCCAGCACCGCGCGCACGATGGTCGCGGACTGCCGTTGCTTTCGAGGTTGGAGATGAACGAGCGGTCGATCTTGATCTTGTCGAACGGAAACGCCTGCAGGTTCGACAGCGACGAATAGCCGGTGCCGAAATCGTCCATCGCGATGCGCACGCCCAGCGCCTTGAGCCGGCGCAGGATCGACAGCGCGCGCGGCAGATCGTCGATCAGCACGCTCTCGGTGATCTCGAGCTCGAGCCGGCCCGGCGACAGCCCGCTCTCGAGCAGCACCTCGTGCACCAGCGCGGCGAGGTCGCCGTGCCGGAACTGCACCGCCGACAGGTTGACCGCGACGTGCAGCGGCGTTCGGCCAGGACGCCGCCTCGCGGCAGGCCTCGCGCAGCACCCATTCGCCGAGCGGCAGGATCAGCCCGCTCTCCTCGGCGATCGGAATGAACTCGCCCGGCGAGACCGGGCCGCGCACCGGATGCTGCCAGCGCACCAGCGCCTCGAAGCCGGTGATCTCGCCATCGATGCGGGCCTGCGGCTGATAGAACACCGCCAGTTCGCGATGCTCGACGGCGGAACGCAGATCCTGCAGCAGCGCGCGCCGCTCGCGCAGCCGCTGATCCATGTCGGCCTCGAAGAAGCGCACCGAGCCGCGGCCCTCGGCCTTGGCCCGGTACAGCGCCGCGTCGGCGTTGCCGATCAGCGCGGTCTCGTCGGCGCCGTCGAGCGGATAGATCGCAATCCCGATGCTCAGGCCGACGCGCAGCCGGTGGCCGTCGATCTCGAACTCCTCGGCGACCGCGGCCTGGAACCGCTCCGCGAGGCGCGCGGCCTGCGTGGGCGCCGGGCTTTCGGTGACCAGGGCGGCGAATTCGTCGCCGCCGAGACGCGCCAGGAACGCGCCCTCCAGCACCGCGTTCAGCCGCTCCGCCACCGCGCGCAGCAGGCGGTCGCCCAGCGCATGGCCGAACACGTCGTTGATCTCCTTGAAGCGGTCGAGATCGACCGACAGGAGCGCGAAGCTCTCGTCCGCCTTCGAGGCCCGCTCGATGACCGACGCGAAGCATTCGTTGAACGCGGCGCGGTTGGGAAGCTCGGTCATCGAGTCGTAATGCGAAAGCCGCTCGATGCGCGCCTCCGCGTGCTTCTTCTCGGTCACGTCCTGCACGACCGTGAGCAGGTATTTCGGCGCACCATCGTCGCCCAGGATCGGCAGCCGCGTGGTGACGGCGATCCGGCTGCCCTTGCCGGGCGTCATGCACCGGATGTTCGTCGTAGAAGAACTTGCCGGGGTGCTCGCATCAGCTCGCGATCGCGCATCGCGATCGCCGCCGCGACGTCCGGCGGAAAGAACTCCTCGGCGGTCTTGCCGATCACCTGATCGCGCGACAGCCCGTGGAACTCCTCGCCGGCACGGTTGATCAGGATGTAGCGCATCGTCTTGACGTCCTTCACCACGATGGTGGCGGGGACGTTCTCGATCACGGTGTCGAGGAAGTTGCGCGTTTGCTCCAGCTCGCGCTCGGCCCGCGCCCGCTCGGTGACGTCTTCGTGGGTGACCACCCAGCCGCCGCCCACCGTGGGCTGATTGACGACGGTGATGACGCGGCCGTCCGCCAGTTCGCGGGTCGTGCGGGTCGGCTTGCGCCCCGTGATCGAGCTCATGAGCTCGCCGATATATTGCGCAGGGTCGGTGTGCTTGAAGAAGGTGCCGGCCTCGAGCCGCAGCTTGACCAGATCGGTCACCGTGACCCCCGGCCGCACCGCTTCGGGCGAGAGCCGGTACATCGCGAGATAGCGTTCGTTCGACACCACCAGCCGGCCGGCGGCGTCGAACATGTTGAGGCCCTGCGTCATGTTGTTGAGGGCCTCGTCGAGCATGACGGTCTTGCCCGACAGCGCGGCGCGCGACCGGCGCGCGCGCCGGCGGCTCAGCAGGCAGGCGCCGAGCGCTGCCGCAAGCACCCCAAGGGCAACCAGAATGGGCAGAAGGCCGGCCATCGCTCCGATCCGCAAAACGGACCGACGCTAGGTGCAACGCCTTGTTGTGCCGTTAATTCCCGGCACGCCCGCGCGACACCGTGACTATTTGGTTACCAACCGCCCGGCCCGTAAACCGGACCTTACCGTGACGGCGGATTTTGCTCGTTTCTCGGGCGGGTTCCGCCTGCGGCGGTCACAGCCCCATCTGCGCCAGCACCGCGCGGCCGAGCAGGCCGTAGGGATTGCCGAGCGTCTCCAGCATCTCGAAGTGATTGTAGCTGTCGCCCGGCCAGCAGTTCGACCGGCTTGCCGGCGGCGCGCACCGCCGCCGCGAAGTCGCGCGTCTGGCGCTGGAACTCCGGGGTCTCGTAGGTGCCGTAGGCGAGGATCAGCGGGGTCGCGAGCTTGTCGAGATGGCGCTGCGCGCTGAGCGCCTGCTCCATCTCGTCGGTGAACTTGACGTATTTCGAGCGCTTGGAGAGCCGCACCGGCTTGAGATCGTACATGCCGCTGCTGAGCGTCGCGGCCTTGAGGATGTCGCGCGGCAGCCCCTCCTTCGCCCAGTCGTGGGTCACGGCGCAGCCGGACGAGATGCGAGCCCGAGGAATGCGACGACAGATAGAGCCGGTCCGGATCGCCGCCGAACGACTTGGCGTTGCGATAGACGAACGCGATCGCGCGCCGCACCTGCTCGGCCATCGGGAACAGGCTGCCGCCGGCCTCGTCGACGCTGATGAAGTCGAGCACCACGAAATGCGCGCCGGCGTTGACGAACGGCTCGGCCAGGTAGCCGTAGTCGGCGGCGCGGTTGGCGCGCCAGGCGCCGCCATGCACGAACACGTTCACCGGCGCGTTCGCCGCCTTGGTGCGGTAGACGTCGAGCGCCTCGATCTCGGTCGGCCCGTAGCTCATCCGCAGCGGCGCGCCGAGGATGGCGCGGGTCTGCTCGCTGTTGACGACGCGGCGGCGGCCGATCTGGTCGCGGTTCGGCGCGTACATCTGCTGGTCGTAGGCGGCGTCGAGCGCCTCCTGGTCCATGTCGAGCCAGACCGGCGGCCCCTTGGCGCGGGTCGGACTGAGGATGGCGGCGACCGCGGCGCCCGCGGTGAACATGGTGGGCCTTGAGGCTTCGTTCTGCATGAAAGTCTCTTGAGGTTTTTTGCTTACGCCGCTTTGGTGATGGCGCCGCCGGCGAGGTTGTCGACGACGACCGGACTGTCGAACCAGGCGATCGCGGGCTTGGCGCCGTAGAGCGTTTCGACCCGCTCGCGCCATTCGCCGTTGTAGACCCGCTCGGCCGCGGCGCGCGTCTCCCACAGATAGATGCCGCCCGCGACGCGACCGTCCTCGGAGCGGATGTAGTATTTGCGGATCAGGCCCGGGATGTTCTGGTATTTCGGCGCGCTCGACTCGAAGCGCCTGGTTGCTTCGGCAAGCGTGATCGGGGACGGCAACTGGAACTGCACAACGGTCGTGATCATCGCGGCACCTCCGGGATGGGGCCGCAGCCTATCACGTCCACGCGGGTTGCCCGCAAGCGCTGGACATCGGGCAGTCCTGCATTTCCGCAAGATGGACCGGCGCGGCAGCCGGATATGCTGGCAGCGCCCATTGATCCCCACGCTCAGGAGACGGACATGACCCGCGGAACGACATTGCTGCCCACCTGTTCCACAATCGTACTGCTCGCCACCTTGCTGCCCGCCGCCGCCCAGACCGGCACCGACATTCGCTTCGTCAATCCGGAGCCGCTCGGACCGTCGCGCGGCTACACCTATGTGGTCGACGTCAACCGCCCGGGCCGCATCCTGTATCTCGCCGGCCAGCTCGGCACCGACCCGTCCGGCAAGGTCGTCTCGTCGGATTTTCGCGAGCAGGCGACCAAGGCGTATGAGAACATCAAAGTGGCGCTGGCGGCCGTAGGCGCGAAGTGGGACGACGTCATCAAGATGAACGTCTATCTGACCGACATCCGGGCACAGCTGCCGATCCACCGCGACGTGCGCGACAAGTACGTCAACAAAGCCAATCCGCCCGCCAGCACCACGATCGAGATCTCGCGACTCGCACGCGAAGGCGGACTGATCGAAGTCGAGGTGGTGGCCGCGCTGCCAGCGCGCTGACGGCAAGGAGCGCGGGCGGCGGTCCATTGCGCCGTCGCCCGAACTCACTTGCCGCCCATCGCGGACCGGATTTCCTCGATCGGCTTCTCGACTACGGGGACGTGACATCGCGGCGCTATCACCATTGGAAATCGTCTATTGCTGCGTGGTGATCGTGCTGTCCTACGGGCTGCGCGGCTCGACCGGCTTCGGCGGCGCGCTCGCCATGCCGTTGCTCGGTCTGGTCATTCCGCTGAAGATCCTGGTTCCGGTCTGGACGCTACTCGGCATCGCCTCGTCCGCCACCATCGTCGGACGCGACTGGAACCTGATCGTCTGGCGCGTGATGCTGCAGATGGCGCCGGCCTGCCTGGTCGGGGTCGCGATCGGGCTGTTCGCCTTCAAGATGCTCGACGCCCGCACGCTGGCGCGCGGCCTCGGCCTGCTGGTGATCGGCTACGGCGCGCACGCCTTCTGGACGACCCTACGGCCGCCCGGCACCTCGCAGCTTCCGCCCCGCGTCGTCGCGCCCGTCGCCAACATGCTGGCCGGCGCCGTCGGCACCACCTTCGGCACCATGGCGAGCCTGTTCTTCGCGATCTATCTCGACGTGCTCAAGCTCGCGAAAGAGCATTTCCGCGGCACCATGTCGGCGATGATCCTGGCGCTGAGCGTGGTGCGCGGCGCGGGCTACTACGCGGTCGGCGAATTCAACGCGGAGGTGTGGATCGCGTTCGCGGCGGCGTTCCCGCTGATGCTCGCGGGCATCCTGATCGGCGACCGCTTTCACACCGGCATGAGCGAGACGACGTTCAAGCGGCTGGTGGCCGCGATCCTGATCGTGAGCGGCATTGCGCTGCTGGCGAAGTAACGGCGCCACCTGTTCCTTCTCCCCGCAATTGCGGGGAGAAGGAAAACAAAGCTTACGGGCTCGCGGTGTTGATGAACTTCTCCGACGGCGGCTCGCCCCATTGCGAGGTGAGCGCTTCCTCGACCGCCACCAGGTTCGAGCCGTTCTTGATGTTGAGCCGGTCGCTGTCGGCCCAGTGCTCGTGCACGCGGCCCCACGGGTCGGCCCAGTAGTCGTAGACCTGGCTGCCGAGCACGTGACGGCCGAGCCCCCACATGTGCTCGTAGGCCTTGAACTGCTGCAGGTAGTGGTGGCCCATCGCCACGTCGTCGATGTCCTGGACCTCGAACGAGACGTGGTTGATGCCGGTCTTCTCGCCGCGCAGGCAGAAGAACACGTGGTGGTCGACGTAGTCGTCGCCGGCGTCGCAGCGGTTGAACGAGCCGATCAGGTGGTCCTTCTCGCCGGCATAGACGTCGTCGGAGCAGATGAAGCCCAGCGTCTCGCGGAACCAGGCGATCGTCTCCTCGAACTTCGGCGTGATCATCACGCCGTGCGCCGACGCGCTTGACGTGCGAGGGCCCCTTCGGCAGCCGCATCAGCTCGCCCGGCCGCGCCAGCGGCTCCAGCCCGGAGTTGAGCGGCTGCCGCGTGACCTGGATCGGCGGCACCGTCGCGATGCCGTGCACGACCTCGATCTGGTAGCCGTTGGGCTCGCGTCAGCCGCACGCGCTTGCCGCCGCCCGGCTCGTCGATATTCTCGATCCCGGACGCGCCCGGCGCCTTGGCGATGCGGGCGAGATCGTCCTCGTTCCTGGCGTAATAGGCAAAGCCCACATATTTCGGCGTCGCCCTTCTCGGTGACGTGGAGGTGGTGCGGGTTGTCGGTGCCGCGCATGTAGAGCGCCGTGTTGGTGCGCTCGGACCGCGTCATGCCGAAGCGGGTGAGGAATTCCTCCATCTTGTCGAGGTCGGGCGCCTTGAGGCGCGAATAGGCCATGTCGGTGACTTTGATGCCGGGCATTGTTCTTTCCTCCTGAGCCGGGTGCAGCTTGGGCCGCGCTTATCGGGTCGTCGGCAAAATATTCGTTGAAGTCGGAGCGCCGGGTCAAGCCCACGCCCGGGCGGGCATATGACCTAGCTGCACGGTTCCTTGATGCCCTGCAGGCGAGGCCGAGCTGCTTGTTGATGACGTCGAGCAGATCGCCCATCTTGTCGCCCTTGGTCGAGCATTCGTTGGCGAGCGCGCGCACGAACTTGTAGAGCCCGACCATCTCGCCGCCGACCGCGCAGAACCGCCGCCGGATCGCGTCGCGCTGGGCATCGGCGCCCTTCGCCGGCAGCGCCTTGAACTCGGCGGAGATCGCCTCGACCCGCTTGTTCCCGTCCAGGAACAGGTCGTCGTAGGCGACCCCGATCTGGCTGCACTCGATGGTCGCGGCGGCGAGCGGGCCGGTGATCGTCAGCATCGCGATGGCGGCGGCCACCGTCAGGGCACGGGATGGCATGGTCTGAGGTCCTCTATCGGATCGCGTACCGTGACTTTAGCGGACGGGCCGCCGGACGGCCATGCCCGCCGGCAGCGCCCGCCTCTGCACGCGCCGTCATCACCGGGCCGCGCCGAAGGCGCGAGTCCCGGTGATCCCGGTCATGTGGGCAAGAGCCGTGCCTCCCTAAACGGGATGGCCGGGACAAGCCCGGCCATGACGGCGGAGTGAGGTCACCCCAAATTCAATTCCTTGAAGAAGTCATTGCCCTTGTCGTCGATCACGATGAAGGCCGGGAAATTCTCCACCTCGATGCGCCAGATCGCCTCCATGCCGAGCTCGGGATATTCCACCGTCTCGACCTTCTTGATGCAGTGCTCGGCGAGGTTCGCGGCCGCGCCGCCGATCGAGGCGAGATAGAAGCCGCCGTGCTTCTTGCAGGCCTCGCGCACCGCCGGCGAGCGGTTGCCCTTGGCGAGCATCACCATCGAGCCGCCGGCCGCCTGGAAATCCGCCGACGAACGAATCCATGCGCCCCGCCGTGGTCGGCCCGAACGCGCCCGACGCGTAGCCCTCCGGCGTCTTCGCCGGGCCCGCGTAATAGACCGGGTGGTTCTTGAAATAGTCGGGCAGCCCCTGCCCCTTCTCCAGCCGCTCGCGCAGCTTGGCATGCGCGAGGTCGCGCGCCACGATCATCGGGCCGGTGAGCGAGAGCCGCGTCTTGATCGGATATTTCGAGAGCTGCGCCAGAATCTCCTTCATCGGCTTGCGCAGGTCGATCTGCACCACGTCGCCGCCGAGCTTGTCGGTCGTCGACCTCCGGCAGATATTTCGCCGGATTGTGCTCGAGCTCCTCCAGGAACACGCCGTCCCGGGTGATCTTGCCGAGCGCCTGGCGGTCGGCCGAGCACGACACGCCAAGCCCGATCGGCAGCGACGCGCCGTGGCGCGGCAGCCGGATCACGCGCACGTCGTGGCAGAAATACTTGCCGCCGAACTGCGCGCCGACGCCGAGCGACTGCGTGAGCTTGTGCACCTCCTGCTCCATCTCGAGATCGCGGAAGGCGTGGCCGTCCTCGCTGCCCTTGGTCGGCAGGCTCGTCGAGATAGCGCGTCGAGGCGAGCTTCACGGTCTTCATCGTCAGCTCGGCCGAGGTGCCGCCGATCACGATCGCCAGGTGATAGGGCGGGCACGCCGCGGTGCCGAGCGTCAGGATCTTCTCCTTCAGGAACGCGATCATGCGGTCGTGGGTGAGGATCGACGGCGTCGCCTGGAACAGGAACGACTTGTTGGCCGAGCCGCCGCCCTTGGCGATGAACAGGAACTTGTAGGCGTCCTCGCCCTCCGGCGTAGATCTCGACCTGCGCCGGCATGTTCGACTGCGGTGTTCTTCTCCTCGAACATCGAGATCGGCGCGAGCTGCGAATAGCGCAGGTTGCGCTTGAGATAGGCGTCGCGCGCGCCCTCGGCGAGCGCCGCCTCGTCGTCGCCGTCGGTGAAGACGAGCCGGCCCTTCTTGCCCATGATGATGGCGGTGCCGGTGTCCTGGCACATCGGCAGCACGCCGCCGGCCGCGATGTTGGCGTTCTTGAGGAAGTCGTAGGCGACGAACTTGTCGTTGTCGGACGCCTCCGGGTCGCTCGAGGATCTTCTTGAGCTGCGCGAGGTGGCCGGGCCGCAGCAGATGATTGATGTCGGTGAACGCCGCCTCCGCGAGCGCGCGCATCGCCTCGCGCTCGACCACCAGCATGTCGCGGCCCATGATTTTCTCGACGCGCACGCCGGTTGGCAGGCCGGACCTCGATCTTGCGGTAGGGCGTGTCGTCCTTGCCGAGCGGGAACAGCGGCGTGTGCCGGTAGGGCGGGACGGGGTGGGACGTGAGGGGGGCGTTCATGGGGGCTATCCGCACAACAGGGTTTGTTTCGGCGGATGTTCTAGTCAGCTTTGCCGCCGACTTCCATCGTCCTGCGGCGATTTTTCGCTCTCAGCGCGTAGCCGGATGGAGCGCAGCGAAATCCGGGGCAACCGACCGGCCATCACCCCGCATTCCGCCTCGCTCCATGCGGGCTACGACCTACGCCTCGACATACTCCGCAATGCTCGTCGCCTTCGGCACCGGCAAACCGTCGGCCTTTAGACCGTCAATGTGGAAACGAATCGCCTCAAGAATGTTCTGCCCCGCCTCGGCCACCGTCGCGCCGGTCGCAACGCAGCCGGGCAGGTCCGGCACATAGGCCGAATAATTGCTCTCCGCCTTCTCGATCACGATCGCGTAGCGCATCAGCGTTGTTCCTTTCAGGCCCGCCTGCTTCAAGATGCTGTTCAACGTCCCGGGCGCCAGATCGTCCGACGGCTCGCCGGCAATCTCGCGACCCGCCCCCTACGGCGGCACGAAGAAGTAGTCCCCCTGCGGCACCGAGCCAAAGGCGAACGGCGACTGGCGATTGCCGGTCGCGCGCAGCACGTCGTCGCGCACCCGGCCGAGGAAATTCCTGACGTCGAGACCGGGCGTGGCCATGTGCCCGGCCAGCGCCAGCGCGAACGGGCTGTTGTCGCCCGCGCCGTCGAGCGCGACCGCGCCGGCCTTGGTCGAATAGACCATCAGCGTACCGGCGGTGGGGTTGGGCACCGCCAGGCCCTGACCGGACGGCCGGTTCGGATCGGCGCGGCGCATCGTCCCGAGGAACGGGTTGTCGCGGCAGGCGTCGAGGAAGAGGAGGCGCATCGCCTTGGCGCCCTCGATCGCCTTGAACAGCTGATCGAACTCGACGGTCTCCTTCGGGACGTCGCGCTCGTCCTGCAGGCGGGCGTCGACCGGAATGAGGTAGTTGGTGCCGTCCATCTCGATGCCGTGCCCGGCGTAGTAGATGACCGCCCAATCGGCCGCGGCCGCCGCGCGCGCAAAGTCCTGCAAGGCGGCGAGCAGCCGTTCGCGGTCGACATCGGCGGCGAGCGTGACCGTCTGGAAACCGACGCCGCGCAGCGCGCGCGCCACCAGGTCGGCATCGCGCCCGGGGTTCTTCAGCATCGGCACGCTCCGGTAGGCCGCATTGGCGACCACCAGCGCGATGCGGTGACCGGACGCGCCGGCCGCCCCTTGCGGCGGCCGCACCCTTCGGCGCGCGCGGGCACGATCAGAAGCGCAAGCACCGCGGCGCAAGCTGCAATCACGCGCATGACCATCCCTCACCGCCCTCCCGCGGCTGCGATGCAGCTACACCGGCCGCACCACCTTCGGCCGCCCGATCTCGCACTCGAGCGCGCGGCGGTCCCATTTCGCCAGGTCCGCCGCCGCGTCATAGGTGCTCTGCAGGAACTCCATCAGCGCGGCCTTCGGATCGGCCGCCGTGCGCACCGCGTCATACGGCAGGATGAACTCGCCAAGCTCCTTGGCGAAGAACGCATCCGCGGGCCGCACCTTGGCGGCCGCAAAGCCCTCCGGCGCCGGATAGGCGTAGGAATAGAACGCCGCGTAGTCGATCGGCCCGCCGCCCGGCCAGAAGCCCGCGCTCGACACCTCGTGCGAATAGGCCTCGCGCGTCACCGCGTCCGGCAGCGCCGGCACCCCGCCGGGGTGACGCGGCGCGCCCCGCCCGGAGAAGCGCGTCACCGCCAGATCGAAACTGCCCCAGAAGAAATGCACCGGGCTCGTCTTGCCGAGGAACGCGGTGCGGAACTGCGCGAACACCTGGTGAGAGGCAAGCAGCACGCGCCAGAACCGGTTGGCGTAGTCGCGGTCGTAGGATGCGTGCGCGAGGTCCTGCGCAAACGGCACGGCATCGGGGATCTCGTTCGGCCGGCCGTCGATGCGCACGGGAATGCCGAGTTCCGACAGCACATGCAGCACCTCGCCATAAAACTCGGCGACCGGCATCGGCTTGAGGATCAGCTGGCGAACGTGGCCGTCGGACGTGCGCAGCCACAGCACATGGTCGATGAAGTCGAACTCGATCTGCAGGGCGCGCTCGCCCGCCGGAATGAGCGGCGTCGCGAGCCCGCGCGCCGACACATGCAAGGTGACGTGCCAGGAATGATTGAGCCAGGGCGTCAGCGCGAGCCGGACCTTGCCGACGATCTGCGTCCACAATTGCAGCGTGGCGGCGGTGTCTTTCCACGCCGCGTAGGGAAGCTCGGGCCATTGGTCGTTTGCGCAGACATGAATTCCTCAATGGTCCGTAGGGTGGGCAAAGGCGCGGCACGCGCCGTGCCCACGCGAGCAACGTGACCGCAGAAGCATGGTGGGCGCGTTTCGCTTTGCCCGCCCTACTTCAAGCTTACCCGTCCAGCTCCTTGTACTGCCGGAAGATGCCCATCTGGTTGAACGCGATCCGCCGCGGCGACGCGAGATACGCCGCGATCCGCGGCCGCGCCGCGACGCGGTCGTGCAGCGCGCTCACGCGTTTGTGTGTGGCTTCCAGCCGTTTCGTCGCCTTCGGAAAAGCATAGCGCATGCCGGCGACGATCTGGAACAGGCTCAGGTCCGCATAGGTGACGCGCTTGCCGACCAGAGTGCCGCCGCCGTTCTTCGCCAGCACGCGCTCGAAATAGCCGAAATATTTCGGCGCGCGATTCCGGATGAAATCCGCGGTGCGGCGCTTGGCCTCCTTCTTCTGGTCCTCGTAATAGAGGCCCGAGCCGATCGGGTGGTGGGTGTCGTGGATCTCGACGAGGAAATCCGCCATCGTCAGTTGCAGCTGGTGCGTCCACAGCCGGCCGGCGGCGTTCGCGGGCGCGAGCCCCTCGCGCTCGCCGAGATAGAGCAGGATGTTGGCGGTCTGCCCGATCGTGAGCTTGCCGGCCTTGAGGAACGGCGGCGCAAACGGCGGGGTGCTCTGGCGCTCCATCAGCGCAAACATCTTGTCGGCGCCGCCCGGCCCGCGCGCCACGTCGACATAGTCGGCGCCGGCCTCTTCGAGCGCGAGCCGCACATATTCGCCGCGCCCCTGGATTTCCGGCCAGTAGTAGAGCTCGTAGCGCATGGCATGCCTCGACGTTGGAGCGTTTCTCCCGGCGTCATGCCCGCGTAGGCGGGCATCCACGCCTTCTGCCGTCAGTAAAGCAAGGCGTGGATGGCCGGGACAAGCCCGGCCATGACGGACACGGGCCGCGCATTGCAATTCATGCCGCCTTGCGCGACATGTTTCTCAACCAACAGCCCAAGGAGAAACGCCATGTCGCTCACCGTCCGCCGCGTCGTCACCGGTCACGACGACCACGGCCGCGCCAAGGTCATCATCGACGAGGTCGCCAAGAACGTGGTCTCGGGCCGCCCCGGCGCGCAATCGACCAATGTCTGGACCACCGAGGGCTTCCCGGCGAACAACGACGGCAGCGCGGACGCCTCCAGCCGCAAGACCGGCACCACGCTGGAGAACGGCACGGTGTTCCGCGTGGTCAGCTTCTCGCCCGGCGTCCAGGGCCGCAACCACCGCACCGACTCGATCGACTATGCGGTGGTGCTGTCCGGCGAGATCGACATGGAGCTCGACGACGGCGCCTCGGTGCACATCAAGGCCGGCGACGTGCTGGTGCAGCGCGGCACCATCCACAACTGGGTCAACAAGGGCACCGCGCCCTGCGTCATCGCCTTCATCCTGATCGCCGCCAAGCCGGTCACCGCCGGCGGCAAGGTGCTCAACGCGCACGGGTGATGACCGCCGTTCTCTCTGTCGTCATGCCCGCGCTTGTCGCGGGCATCCCGCTTAGGAGGGCACTGTGCCCTCCTAAACGAGATGGCCGGGACAATGCCCGGCCATGACGCATGACAAGACGGCGCGATCAGCGAGCGATCACTTCCAGCCCGACTGCTTGTCGCAGGCGGCGCGCTCGGCCGGATGGGTCTTCTCCCACTGCGTGATGGACTGGGTCTCGTTGTTATCCATCTTCTCGTTCATGCAGATGCAATAGGCGCGGATCACCGCGTCCGACGCACCGCCCTTGTTGTCGGTGATGCACGCATTGACCCACTTCAGGTCGTCGGCATTCATCTTCTGCGCCAGCACCGCGGTGTTCGCCATCGCCGAACCGGCGAGCATGAGTGCAACGGCCACGAACTTCATGTCGTATCTCCCGAAAGGTTGACCCCGGTCCGCAATGAACCGGCGGTCGCGAAGAGGGCCATCGATTGCGGCTTTTTGCCGACATCGTCAACGGCGCGCCCCGTTTGACGGCAAGCCCGCGCGGCCTGCAATATTGACGCGCGGAACCCGTTCGCCGATCCTCCATAAAACGATCATAAACAACCGTGATCGGCGCGCCCGCGGAGGATGCTGTCCCATGAGGGTGATGGCCAGCGCTATCGCATCGCTCCTGCTGCTCGCCTCGGCCGCCGGCGCGCAGACCATCACGGTCGGCGCCGCCAGCGTCATCAGCGACGCCCCGATCTACATCGCCGACAGCAAGGGCTTCTTCCGCGCCGAAGGCCTCGACGTGAAGGTGCAGAACTTCCGCTCCGCCGCCGACATGGTGGCGCCGCTCGGCGCCGGCCAGATCGAGGCCGGCGCGGGCTCCGCCTCGGCCGGGCTCTACAACGCGGTCGCGCGCGGCATCAAGCTCAAGATCGTCGCCGACAAGGCCTCCTCCCCGCCCGGTTACGGCGGCACCAAGGTGCTGGTGCGCAAGGATCACGTCGACAGCGGCCGCTTCAAGGAGCTCAAGGACTTCAAGGGCATGAAGTTCGCCATGAACGCGCCGGGCGTGAGCAACACCTCGACCCTCAACACGCTGCTCAAGTCGGTCGGCCTGAAATATTCCGACGTCGAGACCGTCGACATGCCGCTCCCCGATCACGTCGCCGCGCTCAAGAACAAGTCGGTCGACGCCTCGGCCTCGGTCGAGCCCGCCGCCGCGATCGCGGTCAGGAGCGGCGATGCGGTGGTGGTGAAATCCGACGACGAGGTGCTGCCGCATCATCAGATCGCGGTGCTGCTCTATTCCGAGCAGTTCGCCTTGAAGCAGAGCGACGCGGCGCGAAAATTCATGCGCGCCTATGTGCGCGCCATCCGCTTCTACAACGGCGCGCTCAAGGACGGACGGCTTGCCGGCCCGAATGCCGACGAGGTGATTGCGATCCTGACCGCGGCGACAGCGATCAAGAACCGCGACATCTACAAGGCCATCACACCGACCGGCATGAACCCGGACGGCCGCGTCAACCAGGACAGCCTCGCCTACGACTACGCCTTCTACAAGGAGCAGGGCCTGATCAAGGGCGAGGTCAACCTCGCCGACGTGGTCGACATGTCGTTCGTCGAAGC
This sequence comes from uncultured Alphaproteobacteria bacterium, assembly GCA_963749815.1. GTDB lineage: Bacteria > Pseudomonadota > Alphaproteobacteria > Rhizobiales > Xanthobacteraceae > VAZQ01. The sequence continues at coordinate 113,938 of CAVVON010000031.1, forward strand.
CGTGCTCAAGGAGCTTGGGCCGTACAAGCCCTGAGGAGTTTGCCGTGCTTGCCCGCACCCATTCGATGCAAGACCGCCTGGCGATGTACAACGCCAATGCGCTCAAGATCGGCCTGTTCGGCGCCAACTGCTCGTCCGGCCGCTCGGCCACCAAGGTGCCGGAGCGCTGGTCGGCGAGTTGGCCCGACTGTCTCAAGCTCGCGCGCATCGCGGACGACGCCGGCATCGACTTCATGCTGCCGATCGGGCGCTGGAAGGGCTACGGCGGCGACACCGACTTTCACGGCGAGACGCTCGAGACCGTGACCTGGGCGGCGGGCCTGCTCGCCGCGACCAAGCGCATCACCGTGTTCGGCACCGTGCATGCGCCGCTGTTCAACCCGATCATCGCCGCCAAGGAATTCGTCACCGCCGACCACATCGGCGAAGGCCGCTTCGGCCTCAACATCGTGGCCGGCTGGAACGAGGGCGAGTTCGAGATGTTCGGCGTCACCCAGCGCGACCACGAGGGCCGCTACGCCTACGCGCAGGAATGGATCGACGCCGTCAAGCGCGCCTGGGGCGACGAGAACGACTTCAATGTCGACGGCGAGTTCCTGCATCTGCACGGCGTGCGCGCGCATCCCAAGCCTTATGGCGGGACGCGACCGCTGATCATGAATGCCGGCTCGACCGGCGACCGGCCAGGCGTTCGCGTTGCGGAACTGCGACGCCTTCTTCACCGCCAACGCCGCCCAGAAGACCTCGCTCGAGGCGAGCGCCAAGGCGGTCGCCGACATCAAGGCGCGCGCGCAGGCGATCGGCCGCGAGATCGAGCTCTACACCGTCGGCCAGGTGATCTGCCGCCCGACCCAGAAGGAGGCGGAGGACTACTACCGCCACGCCATCATCGAGAACGCCGACCTCGGCGCCGTCGATGGCATGCTGGCGCTGAAGAACATCACGCCGCAGACCATGCCGATGGAGGAATACGTCAAGCGGCGGGCGTTTTTCGCCGCCAACGCCATCGGCGGCTACCCGTTCGTCGGCACGCCCGACCATATCGCCGGCGAGCTTTCCAACATCAACAAGGCCGGCGTGCGCGGCATCGCGGTCTCGTTCGTCAACTATCTCGCCGAGGTGCCCTACTTCTGCGCCGAGGTGCTGCCGCGGCTTGCGCGCATGGGGCTGCGCGCGGCACATTAGGTTTGGCACGCCGGGATAAACTCAACCCACGATCGTGAGAGAGAACAAAATGCACACCCGGACCACCCGGCGGCAATTCCTCCATGGCGCAACCGCAACCGCCGCGATCCTGACCGGCGCGCGCAGCGCCTTCGCGCAGAGCTATCCGCAAAAGACCGTCACCATCGTCAACCCGTTCGCGCCCGGCAGCATCTCGGACGCGACCGCCCGCATCATCGGCAACTTCCTGCAACAGGAACTGGGACACCCGTTCATCGTCGAGAACCGGGTCGGCGCGGCCGGCCTGCTCGCCGCCAGCGCGGTGCAGCGGGCGCAGCCCGACGGCTATACGCTCCTGCTCAGCGCCAGCTCGGCCTTCGCCGGCTCGGCGCTGTTCAAGTCGCTCCCATTCGACCCGGTGAAGGATTTCACCCACATCGCGCGCATGGGCAGCTTTCCGTCGTTCATCGCCGTCAATCCGGCAGTGCCGGCCGACACCATCCAGGCGTTCGTGGCGCACGCCAAGGCCAATCCCGGCAAGCTCACCTACGGCTTCGGCAACAATTCCGGCCAGATCGTCGGCGAGGCGCTCAAGATCCGCACCGGCGTCGATATCGTGCGCGTCGCCTATCGCAGCACGCCCGCCGGCATGACCGACCTGATCGCCGGACACATCCACATGATGGTGCCCGACCTGCAGACCGGCCTGGCGTCGTCGCTCGCCGGAAGGGTCCGCCCGCTCGCCATGATGAGCCGTACCCGCAGCCCGGAACTGCCGGACGTGCCGACGCTGAACGAGACGGTGATGCCGGGCTTCGACATCCTGCCGTTCTGCGGATTGTCGGCGCCGGTCGGCCTGCCACGCCCGATCGTCGAGACCTTGGCGAAGACCGTCGAGAAGGCGCTCGCCACCGCGGAGATCCGCAAGCGCCTTTCGGATGCCGGCGTCGGCATCATTACCGGCGGACCGGACGACTACGGCGAGTATGTGCGGGTGCAGACCGCGAACTGGACCCAGCTCATCCGCGAAACCGGAATTCAGCCGGAATAATAATGCCGTCCAGGAAACCGTTCCGGGTCGGACGCGCGCGCACCGGCTTAGGCCTGTTCGCAACCGCGCCGATCAAAAAGCGCACGTTGATCGTGGAATACAAAGGTCCGCGCCTCACCAACGCGCAGGCCGACAAGCTCGAGGCGCGCGGCAGCCGCTATCTCTACGAGATCAACAGCCGCTGGACGATCGACGGCTCGGGCCGCAGCAACACCGCACGCTACGCCAATCATTCCTGCCGACCGAATGCGGAATCGCACCGGCTCCGGGGCAAGGTCTATATCCGCGCGACCAGGGCGATCAAACCGGGCGAGGAGATCACCTACAATTACGGTTCGGATTATTTCAAGAACGTCATCACGCCGGCCGGCTGCAAGTGCGCGAAGTGCATCGAGAAGCGGCGCAAAGTGCGGCGCGCGAAGTTGCACGCGGCCAAGCGGCGCCGGAAGCGCGCCGCCTCGAAACGATGAGAGCCCTGCCCTAAGCCGTCTTCAGCCGCGGAATGAGCCGCAGCGCGTTCTCGCGGTCGACCTTGGCGAGGTCGGCGCCCTTGAAGAATGACGTGACGCCCTGCGTGGTGTAGGCCGCCGTGCCATAGGGGAAGTCGGTGCCGTAGAGGATTTGCGACGGTGTGACGAGTTCGTTCAGCGCACCCATGGTGACCGCGCCGGGGATCGCCGCGGTGTCGTAGTAGAAGCGCCGCAACTCGGCGTTCATCTGGTCGAGGGTAATCTTGCCGCGGTAAGGCGGCACGCTCACGACCTGATGCTGGAAGCGATAGGCGAACGCCGTCAGTGCGCCGCCGCCGTGCGACCAGATCCAGTTGATGTCCTTGTACTTCTGCGAGGTGCCGCTGAGGATCAGGCTCGCGATCGTGCGGGTGGTGTCGGCGCCGTACTCGACCATGAAGTCCGGCACGCCCGGCACGAGATTGGCGCAGCAATTGGCCTGCGTCGGGTGCGTGTAGATGGTGGCCTTGCGGCGATTGAGCTCCTCCCAGACCGGAGCGAAATCGGGATGCCCGAGCCATTTGTCCCGATAGCTCGTCATGATGCCGACGCCGTCGACTTTCAGCGTGTCGAAGGCATAGGCGATCTCCTTCAGGCTCTCGTCGATATGCGGCATCGGCAGCATCGCCCAGGTCCCGAAGCGGCCGGGATGATCGCTCTCCATCTTCTTCGCGTACTCGTTCGACTCGCGCGCGATGCGGATCGCGACGTCCTTGCCGAGCGGCGTGACCTGCGGCAGCGTCGGCGACGTCATCGAGACGGCGACGCCGCCCTTGTCCATGTCCTCGATGGTCTTCTGGACCGACCAGCTCTTCAGCGGGACGTCGCTGCGGCCGATGATCTCCATCGCGGCAAACCAGGTCGGCGGCACGATGTGATGGTGCACGTCGATGCGGTGCGGCTTGGCCTGCGCCAGCGCGCCGGACAGCCCGAGCACCGAGGGCGCCGCCAGACTGCCGGCGACGGCGGCGCTGCCGGCAAGGAAGCGCCGCCGGTCGAGCCCGGTCGCGCTGAAACCGCCGGATGTGCCGCAGCAGGTGCAGTTGTTGAAAAACGCACGCCGTCCCGGAGCGTGGGTCATGGCCGTCCTCCCTTGATCCGTCTTTGTGGCCGGCGGTTGCTCCGCCAGCTTCGGCGACAAGGTGCTCTGCAAGGCGGCCGCTACGGTCAAGCGTCCAGGCGTCACACCGCCTGCAGGAGCCGCACCGGCGTATCGCCGGCGATGCGCTCGCCGACCACGCAATTGCGGCCCGCGGCCTTGGCCTGATAGAGGCGCTGGTCGGCGGCCGCGAACAGGCCATCGTAGTCCGCGGCATCCTGGGCGCAGGTCGCGATACCGACACTGACGCTCACGCGCGCGGCCTCGTCGCCGCTTTGCGCGATCGCGCGCCGGATGCGTTCGCCGAGCACCAGCGCCGGCGCCGCCGCCAGGCGGTCGCAGATCACCACGAACTCCTCGCCGCCGAACCGGAACACCAGGTCGTCGTCGCGCACGGTCTCCATCACGATTCCGGCGATGCGCTTGAGCACATCGTCGCCGGCGGCGTGGCCGAAGCGATCGTTGAAGGTCTTGAAATGATCGATGTCGACCAGCATCAGGCTTACCGGCCGGCCGGCGAACCGCGCCACGTCGACCGCGCTGCGGCCCTGCGCCTCCAGCCGGCCGCGATCGAGCGCACCGGTGAGCGCGTCGCGGCCGGTGCGCGCCAGCAGCGCCTCGTAGCGTTCGCGATAGGTGAGCGTATCGAAGATGTCGGCGATACGCGGCATGCGCATTCCGCGCAGCAGCGGCTGCTCGAACCGGCGCAGATAGACGGTTGCAAGGACGCTGTAGAGCGCGACTGCGCCCATCTTCGCGGCCCAGCCGCCGAACAGCACCGGCCAGCCCGCGCCGGTGAGCAGATGGAGGCCCCCGAAGAACATCACCTGGTCGAAGCTCAGCACCACCGCGGCGGTGAACGCCAGCCGCGCGAGCAAATGGTCGCCGAACCAGGAGCGCACGCGCTCATAAAGCAGAATGATGATGATGCAGTCGGCGAACAGGATCGCCGTGCCCCAGATCATCAGCGCGCCGATTTCATCCAAAAAGCCGAAATCGGCGACGCGCCCGGGCGCCAGCGAGACCAGATCGTGGAAGCGCATCGCGCCCGCGAGCGCGAACAGCAGCAGGTTGCCGATCAGCAGGCCGTAGATCGGCTGCCGCACCACCCGCGCGTCTTCCCGGATATAGACGATCAGCAGCATCATCAGCTTGCCGGTGAACAGCACCGTCGAGCCGGGCGACGTGACGATGCCGAACGGCAGCGCGACATAGAAGATGCTGGCGAGATAGGTCTCGAGGAAGTGCATCACGCCGAGCGCGCAGAAGAATGCGCCGATGCCGAAACGTGCCCGCGCCCGGAATAACGCAGCCAGCACTGTGAAATAGAGGAGCGCGTCGCCCGCCAGCAGCAATAGGTTCTTCAATCCGGACATCGCGATGTCCCCGCGCTCACGTCCCACCCAGCGCAAAAAGCTAGGCCGGAACGGTTAAGAATTCGGCCATGCTCAAATTCATCCCACTTGTGGCACCCGCCCCGATCGGGCACTGAAGTTCCCCTCAAAACCCACGTGAATTCCGGAATCAGACATGCGCGGCAGCACGGACCGGATCCTGACCACCCACACCGGCAGCCTGCCGCGGCCGCCGCGCGTGGTGGAACTGATGCTCGCGGAGTGGAACCATCCCGGGCCGAGCAAGGCGGCGCTTGCCGAAGCGGTGCGCGATGCTGTTTCTGCGGCGGTCCAGCAGCAGATCGCCTGCGGCCTCGACATCATCAATGACGGCGAGCAAGGCCGGCCCGACTACACCGTGCACGTCAAGGACCGGCTGACCGGCTTCGAGGGCCCGAGCGCCACCCCGCTCGGCACCGGCGAGCCGGAATTCCCCGAGCTCGCGCAAATCCTGCTGCAGTTCGCCTCGCCGTTCCAGCACCGGCCGGCCTGCTCGGGTCCGGTCGGCTGGCGCGACTTCGCCGCGGCGCAAGCCGACATCGCGCAGGCCAAGCGCGCGATGGCCGGCGCCAAGGCCGAGGAATTGTTCTTCACGTCGCCGTCGCCGGGCCAGATCGCGCGCTATCTCAAGAACCGCTACTACAAGACCGAGGAGGAGTATCTGTTCACGCTGGCCGACGTGATGGCGCGCGAATATCGCGCGATCGTCGAGGCGGGCTTCGTGCTGCAGCTCGACTGCCCCGATCTCGCGATCTCCCACCACATGGTCTATCCGGATCTGAGCCTTGCGGACTACCGCAAGATCATCGCGGTCAATGTCGAGGCGCTCAATCAGGCGGTGAAGGACCTGCCCGCCGAGCGCATGCGCATGCACATCTGCTGGGGCTCGACGCTCGGCCCGCATCACACCGACGTGCCGATCAAGGACATCATCGACATTGTGCTGCAAGGCAAGCCGCAGGCGCTGTCGTTTCCGGCCGCCAATCCGCGCCACGGGCACGAGTGGAAAATCTGGAAGGAATGCGACCGCCGCGGCAAGATCGTGATCCCGGGCGTGATCGATTCCACCTCGAACTTCGTCGAGCATCCCGAACTGGTCGCCGACCGGATCGTGCAATATGCGCAAGTCGTAGGACGCGAGAACGTGATCGTCGGCGTCGACTGCGGCTTCGGCACGTTCGCGGGCCGGCTCCAGGTCGACAGCAAGATCGTCTGGATGAAGCTTGCCGCGCTCGCCGAAGGCGCGCGGCTCGCGTCGAAGCAGTTGTGGTGACGGGGCGCGTCCGGCGACGTCCTAGCGCACCGTCGTGGTGTCGATCGGCGCGCAATTGCGCCGGCCGGTGGATGCGCAATCGTCGATCGCCTTCTGCTCGACCATGGCGTTGACCAGCCAGAGGCCGGATCCGACGATCACCGCGAAGAACACGATCAGGAAGATGTTCGTGATCCGCCGGTCGCGTTGCTCCTCGGCGGGGTCACGGGTCTCGCGTGGCTGGGTCGGCTCGTCCATGTCCGCCAAATTTATCGTCCATTCGGGCCGAAACGAGGCTTTTGTCCCCTTCCCCAAGAGAACGGACCGGTTCCGCAACTCCTTTCCCGTTTATTAATTGGTAATTGACCATGCGGTAGATTGCCCGGCCCTCATGCTGCGGCCCGCTTTGCACCGATGAAATCCGAACAGCGCAAGAAAACCCGCAAGCCCTTGCGCCACGGCGCATGGCTGCATTTCGAAACCGGGAAGAGCGCCACCGCCACCATCTCGGACGTCTCCGACACCGGGGCACGGCTCGACGTCCAGGAGCCCGACAGCATCCCGGATCGCTTCGTCCTGCTGCTGTCGAAAAACGGCCAGGCGCGGCGGCTCTGCCGGGTGGTCTGGCGCAACGAGCACCAGCTCGGCGTCCAGTTCGAGCGGACCACGGAACCGCACGCCCACGCGACGTGACGAAACGGCCGCCAAGCGCGGGTCTAATCCGTCATCGTCTCCTTCACCTTCGCGATCAGCTGCTTGAGCGTGAACGGCTTGGCCAGGAAATTCGGCCGCTCGTCTTCCGGCAGATGCTTCTCGAAGGCGTCTTCGGCATAGCCGGACACGAAGACGATCTTGACCGCGGGATTGCGCTTGCGCAGCTCCTTGAGCAGCGTCGGGCCGTCCATCTCCGGCATCACGACGTCCGACACCACCAGATCGACGTGACCGCCGCGCTTCTCCAGCAGCTCGATCGCCTCGACGCCGTTGCCGGCCTCGATCACCGTATAGCCGCGCGAGGTGAGCCCGCGCGCGTTGAGCATGCGCAAGCGCCTCCTCGTCCTCGACCAGCAGGATGGTGCCGTGTCCGGTGAGATCGGTCGCCGTGGTGCGAACCAGTTCGTCGGCGGCCGAGACCGTCGCCGGCGATCGCGGGCGCGGTGGTCTCCGGCAGTTGCGGCGGCTCGCAGATCGTCGGCGCCCGGAACGTAGCGCGGCAGGAAGATGCGGAAGATGGTGCCCTTCCCCAGCACGGACTCGACATAGACGAAGCCGCCGGTCTGCTTGACGATGCCGTAGACGGTCGAGAGCCCGAGCCCGGTGCCCTTGCCGACGTCCTTGGTGGTGAAGAACGGGTCGAAAATCTTGTCGATCAGCTCCGGCGCGATGCCGGTACCGGTGTCCTCGACCTCCACCAGCACGTATTCGCCGAGCGGCATGCCCTTGTATTGATAGCGCGCGCTTTCCTCGGCGCCGACATTGCTGGTGCGCACCGTGAGCTTGCCGCCGTCCGGCATGGCGTCGCGCGCATTGACCGCGAGATTGATGATCACCTGCTCGAACTGGGCGATGTCGGCCTTGACCGGCCACAGGTCGCGGCCGTGCACCACCTCGAGCGTGACGTTCTCGCCGATCAGCCGGCGCAGCACCACGATCGCCAGATCCTCCAGCGGCATCGCCGCAGGCCGAGCACCTGCGGCCGCAAGGTCTGCTTGCGCGAGAACGCCAGCAGATGCCGCACCAGCGTCGCCGCCCGGTTGGCGTTCTGCTTGATCTGCATGATGTCCTGGAACGACGGATCGGTCGGCTTGTGCGCGTTCAGCAGGAAGTCGGTCGCCATCATGATGGCGCCGAGCACGTTGTTGAAGTCGTGCGCGATGCCGCCGGCGAGCTCGCCCGATCGTCTCCATCTTCTGCGACTGGGTGAACTGGTTCTCCAGCGTGCGCTGCTCGGTGGTCTCGAGCGCGTAGACGATCGCGGCCTCCTGGTCGCGCTCATCGCGCTCCTCGACCGCGGTGACGTAGAAGCGCGCGAACCGCTCGCCGCGGCCCGGCGAGCGCCGCGTCGACCGGCGCGATCTCGCCCTGCCCGTCGGCGGCCTTGCGGATCGCGGCTTCGAGCGCGGCACGGTCGCGCTCGGCGACCGCCGGCAGAATCGAGCGCCCGTCGGACTTGGCGCCCTTGAGCGTCGGAGTGGAACAGGCGCTCGAACAGCGCGTTCGAGCGCACGATCTTGCCGCCGCCGTCGACCGTCGCGATCGCCATCGGCGTGTTGTGGAAGAAGCGCATGAAGCGCACCTCGGCGGCGCGCTGCGGGTCGGTGCCGTCGTCGCGCGCGCGATTGAGCACCAGCGTGCGCGAGGCGCCGGGCGCGCCGTCGGCGCCGAAGGCGACCTTGTGGAACAGCCGCGCCGGCACCGTGCGGCCGCCGCGGGTCTTGAGGTCGATGTCGAGCACCTCGGTGCTTCACGTCGCCGGGCGCCGCGACCAGCGTGGTGAGCAGCGCCGCGCCCTCGCCCGCCACGATGTCGTCGAGCTTCAGGCCGCCGGAGCCGAACTGCGCCAGGTCGTGATCGAGCCATTCGGCGAGCGTGGCGTTGAGATAGCCGATCGTCGCCGTTGCGCATCGACCGAGAAGAAGCCGGCCGGCGCATGGTCGAGATAGTCGATGGCGTGCTGCAGTTCCTGGAACACGTTCTCCTGCCGCTCGAGCTCGCGCGTCACGTCGGCGATCGACCAGACCGTCATGCCGGCCTCGTGCTTGCCTTCGCCGAGCGGCCGCACGCGCATGCGCAGCCAGCGGCCGCGCTCGCCGCGGTGCGCGCCGACCCGCACCTCCTCCTGCAGCCGCCGGCCTTCGCGCGCCGCCTTGAGCAGCCGGTAGACCGCCTCCGAGACGCCCGGATCGCCGATGAACACGCGCTCGACCGGCCGCACGTCGCTGCCGTCGGACGCGCTCGACCAGCTCGAGATAGGCGGCATTGGCATAGACCACGCGCCCGCGCGCGTCGGTCACCAGGATGCCCTCGTTGGCGCCGTCGACCACCGACTTGACCAGCGGGCTCGCCGGTCTCGCGGCCGGGCACGCGCAGGATGCCGGCGGCGAGCGCGAACAGCAGGAACACGCCGATCATGGCGAGCACGGCCGAGCAGCGCGAGGATGTAGGGCTCGGCATGGCTCGCGGCCGATGAACAGCGAGGCCCGCCGCCGCCCCGATCAGCAGGAGCGCGATCAGCAGCACCAGGCCGATGCTGCCGCCGCTGCTGGCCGGCCGCGGTGCGGTCGACCGCCGCGCGCGCCCGATCTCCTCGGTCGGATTCGCCATAGCGCCATGTCGCCGTTTTCGACCTTGAATCCCCGCTGGCGCCGCCGCGTTCCGACATCGGCCGCGCCGGCGCGGCGAATCACCGCCGCTTGCGGGCGTCCCAGCTATAGCAGAGCAGGCCGGTCGCGTTTCGTCCGAGCGTTGCTACCGGTTCTGCGCCGAGCGCGCGATTGAGCCGCATGACGTAGCCGATGACCTCGGCGACCGCCTGGTAGTGCTCCGGCCGGAATCTCCTGGTCGATCTCGACCGTGCCGTGCAGCGCGCGCGCGAGCGGCGGGTTCTCGACGATCGGAATGCCGTGCTCGCCGGCGACCTCGCGGATCTTGCGCGCGAGCGCATCGACGCCCTTGGCGACGCAGATCGGCGCGTTCATGCCGCGCTCGTATTGCAGCGCGACCGCAAAGTGGGTCGGGTTGGTGATGACCACCGAGGCGGTCGGCACCGCCGCCATCATGCGCTTCTTCATGCGCAGTCTGGCGGATCTGCCTGATCTTGCCCTTGATCGCCGGATCGCCTTCGGTCTGCTTGAACTCCTCCTTCATCTCGCGCAGCGACATCTTCTGGCGCTCGAACCATTGCCGGTACTGGAACAGATAGTCGGCCGCCGCGATGATCGCGAGCATCGCGACCACGGCGCCGAGCAGTTCGAGCGACAGCGACTGGGTGATCGGCAGCACGTTGGCCACGATCGATGGTGACCAGGCTGTCGAGCCGGTGGCGCTCGGGCCACAGCAGCGCGGTCATGATCGCGCCGATCAGCGCGAGCTTGAGCAGCCCTTGACGAAATTGGCCAGCGCCTGCTTGGAGAACAGCCGCTTCGAGGCCCGCCACCGGCGAGATCTTGGAGAGCTTCGGCTTGAGCGCCTCCGCGCGACCAGACCAGGCGGTGCTGGATCATGTTGCCGCCGATCGCCGCCAGCACCAGCAGCAGCAGCGGAATCGCGACGGCGGCGATGATCTCGAGGCTGAGCTTGCTCATCACGCTCGAGCAGCCCGCGGCCGTCGATGCGGATGGCGTAGGAATTGGCGATCAGGCCGCGCAGCGTGGTCGGTGATGCCGCTCGCCCATCGTGCCGGAGAACGACATCAGGACCAGCGTCGCGCCGCCGATCACGAACCAGGTGTTGACCTCCTGGCTCTTGACCACGTCGCCGCGCTCGAGCGCCTCGTCGAGCCGTTTTTGGGTCGGGTCTTCGGATCGTTCCGGATCGTCGCTTTCGCCGGCCACGATGCGTCCTCACGAATTCGGCGCCAGCTCGTGCAGCACGTTTTCGACCGAGCCGAGGAACGTCGCCATCATCGCGCCGAGCACCAGGAGCAGGATCAGGAAGCCGACCAGGATCGAGAGCGGCACGCCGACGAAGAACACCTGCATCTGCGGCATCAGCCGCGACAGCACGCCGAGGCCGAGATTGAACAGGAGGCCGAACACCAGGAACGGCGCCGAGAGCTGGATGCCGATGCGGAAGGCGGTCGCGACCGTGCGCGTGGTCAGCGCCGCGACGTCGCCGAGCGAGCGGAAGCTCGCCGGGCTGGAACAGCGTATAGCTGTCGTTGAGCGCCGCGATCACGAGGTGATGCAGGTCGGTGGCGAAGATCAGCGTGACGCCCGAGCATGGTGAGGAAGTTGCCGACGATCACGCCCTGCTGGCCCTGGGTCGGATCGACCGCGGTGACGAAGCCGAGCCCCAGTTGCTGCGCGATCACCGAGCCCGCGACCTGCAGCGCCGAGATCGTCAGCCGCGCGGTCAGGCCGAGCACGCGCGCCGATGAACAGCTCCTCGCCGAGCATCGCCAGCCACCGGCCCGAACGATCGCAGATCGAGCCGATAGGCGTCGCGATGCAGCGGCAGCAGCACGCGCGGCGAGCACCAGCGCGACCGTGAGCCGCACGCGCACCGGCACGCTCAGTTCGCCGAGCCCCGGCAGCAGCATCACCATGGTGCCGATGCGCGCGAACACCAGCATGAAGGCGGCGGCGAGCGCGGGCAGGAAGGAGACGTCGATTCGCATGCGCCCTCATCCTAGCAGCGCATCGCTCGAAGATGGCGGCGATGTCAGGCGTGCGACGCTCCTCGCATGCGGCCGAAGTCGTCATCGCCCCCGACGATGCGCGCCGCGAGCCGCGTCATGTGGCCCTGCAGCAGATCGGCCATGAACGGCAGCGCGATCAGCATGGCGATGAAGATCGCGAGAATCTTCGGCACGAAGACCAGCGTCATTTCCTGGATCTGCGTCAGCGCCTGGAACAGCGAGATGACGACGCCGACCACCAGGCCGATCAGCATCAGCGGGCTCGACACCAGCACCAGCGTGACGATGGCATCGCGCGCGACGTCGAGAACTTCGGGTCCGGTCATGACTGCTCCGCGTTCGATTGCTCGCTCTCCTTGCAGGCGAGAGCCGGCGAAGCGGGATTCGCGAGCCGGATCAGATCGGCATCCGCATGATTTCTTCGTAGGCCGCGATCACCCGGTCGCGCACCGACGACCAGCGCCTCGACCGCGACCTCGGTCTCCGACACCGCGGTGACCACATCGACGATGTTGGCCTTGCCGGCCGCCATCGCCTGGCTCTGCGCATCGGACTTGCGGCCGGCCTCGAGCACCGCGCCGATCACGTCCTTGAGCATGCGCGCCGAAGCTCGGCCCGCTGCGCTCTCGCCGACCGCCTTGGCGAGCGCCGCCGAGGGATCGGCGAGGCGTGCGAGGCTGGCATAGGCGTTGGCGGCAATGCGATGGCGTGGTCATGGAGCGGTCTCCTTGGATCAGGCTTTGAGGATGTCGAGGGTGCGCTGGATCATGCGGCGCGTCGCGCCGATGACGTTGATGTTGGCCTCGTAGGAGCGCTGGGCCTCGCGCATGTCGGTCATTTCGATCAGCGGATTGACGTTCGGATATTTCACGTTGCCGTTGGCGTCGGCGGCGGGATGGCCGGGCTCGTATTTGACCCGGAAATCGGACGGGTCGGTGCGCACCGGGCCGAGCGCGACCACGTGCGCATCGAGCGCGCGGTCCATCTCGGAGCGGAAGGTCGGGATCTTGCGCCGGATAGGGATCGGCGCCCGGCCGCTGCGCGGTCGAATCCGCATTGGCGATGTTCTCCGAGATGACCCGCATGCGCCCGGCCTGGGCGCGCAGGCCGGACGCCGCGATCGCGATCGATTTCAGGAAGTCCATGGCTCACCCTCATCTGCCTTGATCTGCCTCAGCGCTTGCCGAGCGCGGTCTTGATCAGGCCGAGGCCGCGCGCGTAGAGCGCGGTCGCCGCCTGGTAAGTCCATCTGGTTGGCCGCGACCTTGATCATCTCGTCTTCGAGGCTCACCGCGTTGCCGGCCGGCCGCGGTCTCGAACTGGCCCTGCCGCGTCGAGCTGGAACTGCGCCGGTCCGCCCGCCGAACTCGCCAGGTGACCGCGGGCTGGTGCGCGCGAGCGCGAGCGCGGCCGCGCCGGCTGCACCTGGTCGAGATTCGGGCGGCGCCAGATCGCGCGGCTTGAATTTCGGCGTATCGGCATTGGCGACGTTCTCGGCCAGGAGCCGCTGGCGCTCCTGGTGCCACTGCATGCGGGTGCGCAGCATCGAGAAGATCGGGATATTGGAGATCGGCATGGCGTCCCCTGGCGGTCCGGCCGTCGCAGGCCTGCGGGGACCGCTAGGCAGACTTTGCCGGGCGTATGGTTAATGCCTGGTTAAACCAGCGAAATCGGCCGATTTGCCATTAATCCGCCGTTTACCAAGAGAAAGCTTTTCGTGGGTGGATCGATGGGCGGGACAGCCTGTCTTTCTTAATTCTTTGTTAGTATTCGAGGCGGCAAATATTGCCGTCTGGCGTTAACCATTCGGCCGATTCCGGAAGCTTGAACGCCATGCCCCCTGGGGCGCAGGGAGGAGCGATGTTCGATACTTTGTTCGGCGCGGAATGCCGCTCGGGCTGCGGTTCCTCGTTCGCCTTCATCGTCGTGCTCGGCCTGATCGGCGCTCACCGCGTGGCTGGTGCGCCGCTTCGGCGCCGACCGGCTCGGCGCCGGCACGGCGCGCGGACGCCAGCCGCGGCTCGCCGTGATCGATGCCGCCGCGGTCGACGGACGCCGCCGCCTGATCCTGATCCGGCGCGACAATGTCGAGCATCTGCTGATGATCGGCGGCCCGACCGACGTGGTGGTCGAAGCCAATATCGTGCGCGCGCGCGGCGCCGCGCGAAGCCCGCACCGCGCGCCCCGCTGCCGCACCCGAAACGCTGCCGCGCGCCGTCCCGCTCGGCGAAGGCACGATGTGGCCGCTGCAGCCCGAGCCGGCCGCCGCCGCACCGGCGCCCGTCGCGCGCGCCGAACCCGCGCCGCGGGTCCAGCGCCAGGCCGCACCGCCGCCGTCCGCCGCCGGTGCTGGAAGAGCAGCCGCAGTGGCAGGCCGAACCCGAACCGCCGCCGCCCCTGCCGCCGCAGCCCGCACCGCAGCGCCGCGCCGCGCGCGGCCGCCGCCGATCCGCTGGCCGGGCTTGCCGAGCCGAACTGGCGCGCGGACCGCGCTCCGGCGCCCGAACAGGTCAACGCGCGACGGCCGCGTCGCCGCGCCGCGAGCCGCGCGACGGCACGAGCCGCAGCCGGCGCGCGAGCCGCGCCGCCGCCGGCACCGCCGCGCCGCCCGCAGCCGGCTGCAGGCCGCACGCCGCCGCCGATGCCGAGTTCGCATTCGCCGGCCGACCAGAATCTCGCCGAGATGGCGCAGCGGCTCGAGGCCGCGCTGCGCCGTCCCGGCCGAGCCGACGAGCCGCAGCATGGCCGCCGGCGCCCGCAGCACTCGACCGAGCAGCCGCCGCAACCGCGCTCCTGCCCGCGCCGGCACGCGACGCCGCCGAGCGCAACCCGCCGCGGAGGCAAAGCCGCGGCAAATCGCTTTACGACAGCCTCGAACAGGAGATGGCGAGTTTGTTGGGCCGTCCGAACAGAACCTTGACCGCATCGCGATCGCCCGCCGCGTTCGTCTAGCGACGGTGGCGGGTGGTGTAGCGATCCTGCTCTTCGGCTTGACGGCGTCCGGCCGCCGCCCAGGACATCAGCATCAATTTCGGCCAGGGCGGCGGGCCTGACCGAACGCGTGATCCAGCTGATCGCGTTCCTGACCGTGCTGTCGCTCGCGCCGTCGATCCTGATCATGATGACGTCGTTCACCCGCATCGTGGTGGTGCTGTCGCTGTTGCGCACCGCGCTCGGCACCGCGACCGCGCCGCCCAACGCGGTGATCGATCGCGCTCGCGCTGTTCCTCACCGCCTTCGTGATGGGACCGGCGCTGCAGCGCTCCTACGACCTCGGCATCAAGCCGCTGGTCAACAACGAGATCACGCGTCGAGCAGGCGTTCGAGCGCGTCGTCCGAGCCGCTCAAGGCCTTCATGCAGAAGAACGTGCGCGAGAAGGATCTCGCGCTGTTCGCCGATCTCTCGCGCGAGCCGCGACCGGCCACGCCGGAGGAGATGTCGCTGCGCATCCTGGTGCCGGCCTTCATGATCTCCGAGCTCAAGCGCGCCTTCGAGATCGGCTTCCTGCTGTTCCTGCCGTTCCTGATCATCGACCTGGTGGTGGCGTCGGTGCTGATGTCGATGGGCATGATGATGCTGCCGCCGGTGGTGGTGTCGCTGCCGTTCAAGCTGATCTTCTTCGTGCTGGTCGACGGCTGGCGCCTGGTCGCAGGCAGCCTGATCCAGAGCTACGGGACGTAGCGCGTCCTCCACCTCTCATCCTGCACCAACCCCCTGACGGCCCTCGCCGCGGATGCTAGGATTTGTGCGGTGGGCATGCGCTGGAGGGGTATCATGCACGTCCCGATTGCTGCCGCGGCCGCCCTGGCCGCGCTGATCTTTGCTACGCCCGCGTCAGCCGCAAGCCAGCGCGACTGGAACGATTGCACCGGCATCGACTCGCGGCTCAATGTCGGCGGCGAGACCCGGCCGGTCAGTCCGGACGTGAGCATCGCGGCCTGCACCCGCATCATCAACGGCAACGAGACCCAGCAAAACCGCGCCGCCGCCTACAACAACCGTTGCCTCGCCTACATCGACAAGGGCGACTTCGATCGGGCGATCGCCGACTGCAATCAGGCGGTCCGGCTCAACCCGCGCGACCCCACCGGCTACAACAACCGCGGCATCATCTGGTCGGACAAGGGCGACGAAGACAAGGCGATCGCCGACTACAACGAGGCGATCCGGCTCGACGCCAAATACGTCCGCGCCTATTACAATCGCGGCCTGTCCTGGGCCGCCAAGGGCGACGCCGACCGCGCCATCACCGACTACACGCAGGCGATCCGGCTCGAGCCCAAATATGTCCGCGCCTTCGTCGCGCGAGGCAAAGCTTATGCCGACAAGAACGACACCGGCCGTGCCATCGCTGACTTCACCGAAGCGATCCGAATCGACCCGCGCTATGCGGGCGCCTATTCCAACCGCTGTTCGGCGCTGCTCGATACCGCCGACTACGACCGAGCGATCTCGGACTGCAGCGAAGCGATCAGCCTCGATCCCAGCGACTCGTGGGCCTACGACAACCGGGGCTACGCCTGGTACCAGAAGGGCAACGACGACCGCGCCATCGCCGACTACAGCGACGCCATCCGCCTCGATCCGAAGGACTCCTGGGCCTTCAATAATCGCGGCATGGCGCTGCGCAACAAGAATGACAACGACCGCGCCATCGCCGACTTCGACCGAGGCGATCCGGCTCAATCCGAAATATGCCTCCGCCTTCGCCAATCGCGGCGCGGCCTGGTACGACAAAGCCGACTACGACCGCGCCATTGCCGATTGCAGCGAAGCGATCCGGCTCACGCCGCAGTATGCCTGGGCATTCAACATCCGCGGTCTCGCCGCACAGGGCAACGGCGATCTCGACCAGGCGATCGCCGACTTCACCGAAGCCGTGCGCATCGAGCCGAAATACGCCTGGGCCTTCTACAACCGCGCCGAGGTCTTCGCCGGAAAGGGCGATCTCGACCGCGCCATCGCTGACTACACCAGCGCGATCCGCATCACTGCCGTTTCCGACTTCTACAACGGACGCGGCAACGCCTGGCGGCAGAAGGGCGACCTCGATCTCGCCATCACCGATTTCAGCGAAGCCATCCGGGTCGAACCCAAAGAATTCGCCGGCTACAGCAATCGCGGCTATGCCTACTTTTACAAGGGCGATTTCGCCGCCGCCGCGGCCGACCTCCTGCGCGCCAACGATACCGCCGACAATGCGTATTCGATGCTGTGGCGCTATCTGGCGCGCGGACGGCTTGGACAGGACGGCGCGGGCGAACTCGGCGTCAACGCGGCGCGGCTTACCAGCAAGCGCTGGCCCTATCCGGTGATCGACTTCTACCTCGGCCGGCATTCCATGGAGGAATTGTCATCGGCCGCGACCGCACCGAACGAACGCTGCGAGGCGGAATTTTACACCGGCGAGTGGCATCTGTTGAAAAATGATCAGGCCAGCGCCAAGGCAGCGCTCCAGCGCGCAGCCGACATCTGCCCGAAGAGCTATATTGAATTCGCCGGCGCTGCCGCCGACCTCAAACGCCTCGGCCCGTGAGCGCGCTCACCACAACGGCTTCGGAAGCACCACCGGCAAGGTCGTAATGGTGGTCGGTCCGGCCGGCGGCGGCTCGTTGCGCTCCGTCCGCAACCGGCGCGCGTCGCGCTCCATTTCGAGGCAGGTCAGCCACTCGACGTAGCTCGGCAGATACACCGTGGTCTGCAGGCACTGCGTGCGGTCGCCGGCCGAATACGTGGCCCAATCCTTGATGATCGTCGCTCGCGCAGTGTTCTCGGAATCGAGGCAGCCGTTCAGCCCCTGCTCGACCGTGGTGCCGCCCATCAGGGTGACCATCACGGCGGAGGCGATCCGGCAGGTGTTCTGCACGTCGGCGGTCGGCACCTGCGCGGCGCCGGGTTGCGGCCACAGCAGCGCCACGGCCAACGACAGGCTGGCAAATGCAGGGCGGATATTACGGAAGGAGTGGGCGGGAAGGTCGTGGAAACGCTCGATCATCGGGGATCACGTCTTTCGAGTGGCCAACCCCCAATATCCCCGTCGCACACGATACTCGAAATCGCGCCGGGCCGCAATCGGGATCGCGCGATCTCAGTGCCCGGCGGCAGCCGCAGGCGGTTTTCCGGCGTTCGCAGCGCTGCCGGTGGTCGCAGACTCAGGCTTGGGCGCCGGCGCTGCCGGCGGCTGCGTCGCAGCGGCGGGCGCACGCTGCGGCTTGGCGGCCGGGGCCGCGTTCTCCGGATAACGCGCGCGCATGTCGGCGAGGAAGCCGTCGAGCGTGTCGACCAGCGACACCGCACGGGCGATTTCGCCGAACTCGCGGCCGCTGGTGCCGATCGGCGCGGTGACGACCTCGAAGGCGTGACGGTCGACGCCCTCGCCGAACTTGCCGGCATATTTCTCGCGCATCCGGCCAAGCCCGATCGCATCCTCGCCGAGCGCGTACCCGATCGCGGCGCGCAGCACGTCGGTCCGCTCGGTCGTCGTCAACTGGTCGAATTCCTGCCAGCGGTCGCCGTGCAGCAACTCGATCTGCTCGCCGGCCTCGCGCCAGCGCTGTCCCGCCCATAAGATGTCGGCGCGCAGCCGCATCGCTTCGCGGCCCTCGATGTTGGCGATCACTTCGAGCGCCAGGTCGTGCCGGCCCAGGTCCGAGAGCGCGCGCGCCTCGATCAGCAGCCGCTGGCTGCGCAGCTCGTTGTTGAGCTCGGCGACGCGGCTCGCCCGCAACGTCGCCAGCGCCCGGTCGGGCTTGCGGTTGGTCAGATAGATGACGGCGAGCTTGGTCGCGACCTGCGCGCGCGCGGCGCCTTGCAGGCGGTGGTCGACCTGGTGCTGCAACAGCTCGGCGCCCTGGTCGAGCAGATCCATGGCGACCAGCCGATCGGCGAGCCGCCGGATCATCTCGTCGCCGCGCCGGCCGATCGGGGTCAGGTCGCGGAAATCGTAGAACAGCCCGAGCGCTTCGATCGCCGGCAGCGCGTCGGCCTTGCCGCCCAGGAACAGCGCGTCGAAGGTCTCGGCCGCCTCGTCCTGGATGCGGCGGGTGACCTCGGAGGTCGGATGCGCGATCATGCGCCGCGCGCATGATCTGGAAGGCGTCGCGATAGCGGCTTTCTTCGGTATAGAGCCGCGCCAGCAACTGCAGCGCCTCGACCTCGGTCTCGTCGCCGCGCCAGACCATGGTCAGCGTCTCGAGTTCGGCGATGGCGTCGGCGCGGGTGAAGTTGCCGAGCGAGCGCTTGAGCACGATCTCGCGCAGCCGGCCCTGCGCCGCCATCGGCCGGTCCCAGGAATCCGCGGCGGTCTGGTAGTCGCGCAGCGCGTCGTCGACGCGGCCGAGCCCTTCGGCCAGCCGGCCGCCCAGCACCGCCATCGCCGGCTGCATCTCGCGCGGAACGCCGACCGCCTCGAACTCGTGCATCTGGTTGATGGCGCCGGTGATGTCGCCGACCTCGATCGCGGAGCGCATCATCTCCTTGAGCATCAGGCGCTGCAATTCGACCGGCAGCGTGCCCATCGCCATGCCGGTGTTGCGGAAGCCTTCGCGCGCGTCGCTCCATCGGCCCAGCTTGGCATAGGCAAGCGCCCGCCACAGCGGCGCGTCCTACTGGTTGCCGACGAACGGGTTGGCGAGGTCCCGCAGTCCCTGCTCCGGCCGTCCCATCAGGATCAGCGCGACGGCGCGCAGCACCAGCGGCGTCGCATCCTCCGGCGACGGCGGATTGTCGCCGACGATCACGTCGAGCACCGCCTTCGCCTCCGCCGGCATGTCGCGCGACAGATAGAAGCGCGCGAGATCGAGGCGCGCGACGAACCGCTTGGCGTCCTTGGCGTCGGCGGCGGTGCCGATCAATTGCGACTTTCGCTCGCTGAAATCGACCTGCCGGTCGAAGCCCCAGGCCTGCGCGTCGATCACATGCGGCTGATAGACCGTCGTGGCCGTCCGCGGACCGCTATTGAGCGCCGCCGACAGCGTCAGCCCGGACGGCCGCGTCAGCACGATCTTGTCGGCCGCGAGCTCGGCGTTGAGATCGTCGGCGATGCGGCTGGATCACCACGCCGTGCGCGGACGCCAGCGCGCGCAGGTCGACGAAGTCCTGGGTCTTGACGAAACCGCGCGCCGGGCCGAGCGCGGTCACGACCAGCAGCGTGTCGCCGGCCTCGGGATCGCTCAACCGGTGCACCTGGCGCGGATCGTCGAACGGGATGGTGATGCTCGAGCGCACCGTGCCGACAATGTTGCGGCTGATGCCGAGCGGCCGCGTCGGCTCGATCACCTCCGAGCCGATCGAGATGGTCCAGCCCGGCCCGTCGGTGGTGGCGCCGACGAGGCGCGGCCGCTCGAGCTTGATGCGGACCACCGCAAGGTCGTCCTGCCGCGCGAGCGTCGCGGCCTTGATGGTCCGGCTGGTCTCGCCATCGAGCTGATCGAGCCCGATCTCGGCGCTGGTGTCGAACACCAGCCACAGCGTGTCGGTGCGCCGGAACACCGCCGCCGGCGTCGGGCTGGCGAACGGAAAGTGCA
Source organism: uncultured Alphaproteobacteria bacterium (assembly GCA_963749815.1). Taxonomy (GTDB): domain Bacteria; phylum Pseudomonadota; class Alphaproteobacteria; order Rhizobiales; family Xanthobacteraceae; genus VAZQ01. The sequence continues at coordinate 134,292 of CAVVON010000031.1, forward strand.
GGATCAGGTTGTCGTTCTGGCGCTTGAGCTCGACATTGACCGGCATGCCGGGATCGCGCGGCGGCTTCACCGGTTTCGCCGCCTGGGCGGCGGGCCGCGCGGCCGGCGCCACGGCTTGCTCGGGAGCGGCCGCGAGCGCGGGTGCGGCCGCCGGCGGTTGGTGCTGGAGGAACGACCGCCGTCCGGTGCCGCAGCCGGCTGCGGCGCGGGCGCGGCCTCCGACGGCTGGCGCGGGCATTGCCGGCGGGGCGGACGGCGCCGATGCCTCGGCGGCGGCAGGTGCCGCTGGCTGCGGTGGCGGGCTCGGCGCCGGCTGCGCCTGAGCGGGCTTCTCGGCCGCGGCGTTGGCCGGAACCCGCGCCGGCAGCGTCTGCGGCGGCTCGACCGTGGGCGGCGCCACCCGCTCGGCTGCGGCCTGCGCCGCCAGGCGCGAAAGCTCGTCGGAACGCACGACGCCTTCGCGCGCGGACTCTTTCGTACCGGTCGCGGTCACATCGACGATGTAGCTCATGTCTTCGCGAAAGGTGCGCACGTCGACCTTGTCGGCGAAGCTGAAGCGCACCCGCACGGTGTCCTGGTCGAGCTCGCTGTCGATCGCGCTGATCGCCGCCGGCAGCGACGCCCTGGCGTCGGCCAGATCGAAATTGAGCACCGCGTCGAAGATCAGCGTGAGCCTGTCCTTGGCGTTGTTGGCTGCTGACGCCGATCAGGTCGGGCAGTTCGAACACGTAGCGCGTGAAGGTCGGCTGGCTGGCGACCCGAACGCGCACCGACGGCTTCTTGATTTCCCGCGCGAGCGCGCGCTGCTGGCGCGACTTGCTCTCGGCCTCGCGCGCGCGGCGCGCCAGTTCCTCGATCACCTCGCGCGGCAGGCCGGGCGGCAGCGCCGGTCCAGGTATCGGGCAGGAGATCGACGAACAGCCGCTCGGCCGACCGGCCATGGCGTTCATCGTCACCTTGCGCGCGAGCGCGATGCGCACGGCCTTGCCGTCGGGATCGCGCCGCGCCGCGCTGACGTAGTCCGGCGCGCTGGCGGCGAGCTTGTCGACATTGATGTCGACCGGGCGCTTGAAGGTGACGATAAGGATGCCGTTGGCGAGCCGCGCCTGCGACTCGACGTCCTCGGCCAGCTTGAAGAGGAGCCGCGCGAAGCCGTTCTCGACGGTCGCGCTGACCTCGCCCTTGACCGCATTGGCGGCGCGCGCGAGGCCCGCGATAGCGAGCGGGATCAGCAGCAGCGCCGCAAGCAGCAGCAAGCGCGCGGCCCGGTCCCGGACGGGACCCCGCGGCAAACGCCGTTTTTCACGCGTACGCACTACGCTCACAACCCTGACCACCGGGCCAAGCGACGTCCTTCGCCGGCGCGAACAACCCCGCCCCACGACACTAGGCGGGCGCGTTTAAAGGGCCGTTAACCGTGGCGGATAGGACCGGGTGTTTCTCACGAAGACCGGCCGGGAAAGCGATCGGACCGGGCGGAGCGGCCGAATTGAGCCCCTGCCGCTCAATTGGTCGCGGTCGGCTTGCCTTCGATCTTGGGCAGCATATCGGGGCCGCCGCGCCTGCCCTTGGCGGAGCGCGCCGCCAGCTCGACGGTCAGCCGTTCGGCCGCCTCCGGCGTCATCTGCGCCAGGATGTCGGACATGCGCCGCGGATTGATCTGGGTCGCGACCTCGACCAGGATGCGCATGTCGAGCCGGTCGAAGATCTTGGCGGCGTCCTTCGCCTTCATGTTCTCGTACATGGTGACGATGTTCTTGAAGCCGGGCGGCATCGCCTTCGTCCTGCTTGACCTGGTCGGCGTTGCCGGCGCGCTTCGAGGTCCTTGAGCTCGGTCGACGCGGCCCTCGACCCGCTTCTCGGCGGCCTTGCAGCAGGCTCTCGCGCATTTCGAGTTCTCTGGCGCGCGCGTCGAGCTCGGCGCGGCGCTCCTGCAGCCGCTCGAGGATCGCCCGCTCGGCCGGCGACAGCCGCTTGGCGGGCTCGAGCTGGATCGGGGTCCAGCCTTTGGTGCCTTTCGGCGGCTCTTCCGGTTTGTTCTTCGCGGCCGCGGCCGGCGCCGCACCGCCTTCGGCTTCTTCTCGGTCGACCCGACCGAACCGGTGACGTCGGGGAAGCCGAACATCTGCTGCGCCCAGGACTGCTTGGCGGGCCGCACCGCGCCGTCTGCCGGGCTGATCGCCGCGGCGATCGTGCCGGTGATATCCGCATCGCCGGCGAAGCGGCCGGCGTCACCCAGCGTGTAGCCGCCGTCGACCACGAGCCCGAGCGTCTTGAGCGCGAACAGCGAGATGGTCGCCAGCAAGCACGATCGGAATGAGCCGGAAGTCGCGGAGCAAGCGGATCATGCCGCAAGACCGTTCACCCGCTCTCGCGCGCGCTCACGGGCGCGGTCGGCAAACGCCTGCGCGGCGGCGACCACCGCCTTGGCGTCGGGAACGCTCGCGGCCGGCGGCGCGGCCGGCTGGGTCACGACCGTGGCCGGGACCGGCGCGATGCCGGTGCGCATCAATTCGGTGAGCAGGATCTCGCCCGCCTTGAGCTGGCGCTCCATGCCGGCGGAGAAGCGCTCGGCCGCCCGCAGCCGCTCGCCCAGCGTCTGGTCGCATTCATGCGCGGTGGCCTTGAGGCCGGCGACCGCGCGCTCGGCGATCTCGGTCGCGGTGATCAGTTCGGAGATCGTGCGCCTTGAGCGCCTGCTCGTCGGCCTTGAGCCGCTTGAGCCGGCGGTTGAGGACGACGCAATAGCCGATCGTGAGCAGCGAGCAGGATCGCAACCAGGCTTTCGATCATCAGTCCGAAACTGGTGGCTCACGTTGCCTCCATCCGTTTGGTGGACCCGTCCGCCCTTCGAACATGGCGAAGGTGGTCCTCGGTTTGCGCAGCGGCTTGGCGACGCGCACCGCGACGCGGTCGCCGACGCGGCCCATGCGGCCTTCGGTCAGCGTGACGTCGCCGCAGCGCACCGTGACGAGCGCGTCCGGCCTGAGTTCGAGCGTGAGCGTGTCGCCGACCTCGAGCTTCATCAACTGCCGCAGCGGCAGCTTCGCCTCGTAGAGCACGGCGTCGACGGCGATCTCGGCCTGGCCGATCTCGGTCGCGAGATGGCCTTCCCAGATCGGGTCGCGGCCGAATTTCTCGCCCATGAACATCTGCAACAGCACGTCGCGGATCGGCTCGATGGTCGCGTAGGGCAGCAGCAATTCGACGTTGCCGCCGCGATCCTCCATGTCGATGCGCAGCCGCACCAGGATCGCCGCATTGGCCGGCCGCGAGATCGCGGCAAAGCGCGGATTGGTCTCCAGCCGGTCGATGTTGAACTTGACCGGCGAGAGCGGCTTGAAGGCGAGCTCGGCGTCCGCCAGCACGACCTCGATCATGCGCTTGACGAGGTTCGATCTCGATCGTCGTGTAGGGCCGGCCCTCGACGCGGATCGCGGTCTGGCCGCGCCGGCCGCCGAGCAGCACGTCGATGATCGAGTAGATCAGGCTCGAATTGACGGTGATGAGGCCGAAATTGTCCCACTCCTCGGCCTTGAACACGGCGAGGATCGCGGGCAGCGGGATCGAGTTGAGATAGTCGCCGAAGCGCACCGAGGTGATGCGGTCGAGCGAGACTTCGACGTTGTCGGAGGTGAAGTTGCGCAGCGACGTCGTCATCAGCCGCACCAGCCGGTCGAAGACGATCTCGAGCATCGGCAGACGCTCGTAGGAGACCATCGCCGAGTCGATGATCGCGCGAATGCCGGAATTGTCGTTGAGCGAGACGTCGGCGAGCTAGAAGCCGAGCAGGCTGTCGATCTCGTCCTGGTTGAGGATGCGCTCGGCGCCGCCCTTGGCGCTCTGGCATGAACTCGCTGCCGTCGTCGACCATCGCCGCCCATTGCGAGGCGGCGGCCTCGCCGCTGTCGGCGGCAGCGCCGTCGGGCTCGTCGGTCGCCGCCTTGTCGGCGTCGGCCTCGAGCGCGAGGCCCCATTCGGCGGCGAGCGCGTCCTGGTCGATCTGGTCCTTCGGCTGCATGGCTTACTGAACGACGATTTCCTTGAACAGCACGGCGTTGATGCGGCTCGGCGCGATCGCGACGTTGACGCGGCGGGTCAGTTCTTCCTTGAGGCGATAGAGCCCGGCGGAGCCGTCGAGATCGGTCGGGCGCAGTTCGCGCAGATAGGTCTGGAACGCATCCATCACGCGCGGCATCGCGGTCTGGATCTGCGGCGTCATCGTCGCGTCGGGCAGTTCGAGCACGATCTTGACCTTGAGATATTGGGTGCGCTCGCTGCCGGGGTTGGACAGATTGACCAGCACCTCCGGCACGTCGACGAAGACCGCCGGCTTGACCGGCGCGGCCGCCGCAGCTTCGCGTCCTTGCTGCCGCCGAAGAACATCAGATAGGCCGCCGCGCCGCCGCCGCCGAGCACCACGCAGCGCCGCCGGCCGCCATGATGATCATCTTGAGCGGAAGCTTCCTCTTCGGCGCGGCCGCCTCGCCTTCGGGCGCATCGGCCTCGTCGGCCTCGGCTTCTGCCTGCTTCGCCTTCGCCGCCATGATGCCTTGATCGTCCCGTTGAGAGCCGGCGAAACGCGCGGCACGGATGAACCGCGATGCGACCCTCCGCGCCTTCTCGGCGGTAACGTTAGGTTCCGAATGGTTAACGGAATGCTTTCGAACGCGCCGCCAACTCGGAAAATTTTGCCGGGTGCGTGGTTTCGAAGGACATGAATTTGCCGCCCCGGCAAACCGCGCAATTCTTCCAACCTATTGTTTTATATTGATTTTCCCCGTTGGCACGGGCTCTGCAAGAGGGACGCTGAGCCGCCGCTTGGGAGAGCTGCGGCTGCCGCGACGACGGACGCTCGACCTCGGGAGGGCGGCGCCGTCGCATGCAAGGGGAGCAAGACCGATGGAGAATGCACTCCTGATCGGACTGTCGCGGCAGATCGCGCTCCATCGCGAGCTCGACGTCGTCGCCAACAACATCGCCAACCTCAACACCACCGGCTACAAGGCCGACAACTCGGTGTTCGAGGAATATCCTGATGCCGGTCGCGCAGCGCCGAGCGGTTTCCAGGCCGCCGACCGCCGGCTGAGCTTCGTGCAGGACCGCGCGACCTGGCACGATTTCAGCGCCGGGCCCGGTCCAGCAGACCGGCAATCCGCTCGACGTCGCCATCGACGGCGACGCCTTCCTGGTGGTGCAGACGCCGCGCGGCGAGCGCTACACCCGCAACGGCGCCTTGCAGATCAACGCCACCGGCGCAGCTCGTCACCAGCGCCGGCGACCAGGTGCTCGGCGACGGCGGGCCGATCCAGTTCCAGACCACCGACAGCAACATCTCGATCAACGCCGACGGCACGATCACGGTGCGCGAAGGCTGCCAATTCCAAATCGGATTCGGCGCGCGGCAAGCTGCGGCTGGTGCGCTTCGACAGCGTCGCAGCAGCTGCAGAAGGACGGCTCGAGCCTGTTCACCGCCCCCGCCGGCGTCACGCCGCAGCCGGCCCCAGAAGCGTGCGCGTCATCCAGGGCGCGATCGAAGGCAGTCGAACGTGCGCGGCGTCATCGAGATGACGCGCATGATCGAGGTCACCCGCACCTACACCGCAGATCGCCGGCCTGCTGCAGCAGCACAGCGACCTGCGCCGCAACGCCATCGACAAGCTCGCCGAAGTTCCGGCCTAAGCGCGATCAGGAGACAACCGCCATGCGCGCACTCCACACCGCAGCGACCGGAATGATGGCCCAGGAACTCAACGTCCAGGTCATCTCCAACAACATCGCCAACATGCGCACGACCGGCTACAAGCGCCAGCGCGCCGAATTCCAGGACCTGCTCTACGAGCATGTCCGCCGCGTCGGCACCCAGACCTCGACGCAGGGCAACATCCTGCCGGTCGGCATCGAGCTCGGCGGCGGCGTCAAGACCGTCGGCACGCCGCGCATCATGACCCAGGGCACGCTTGCTGCCGACCGGCAACGACCTCGACGTCGCCATCCGCGGCGAGGGCTTCTTCAAGATCCTGATGCCGGACGGCACCTTCACCTATACGCGCGACGGCTCGTTCCAGATGGACGCGCAGGGCCGCATCGTCACGCCGCAAGGCAATCTGGTGCAGCCCGGCATCACCATCCCGCAGAACGCCACCGCCATCACCATCAACGCGCCAGGGCCAGGTCTCGGCCACCGTCGCCGGCACCACCACGCCGACCGTGCTCGGCCAGATCACGCTGACGCGCTTCGTCAACAAGGCCGGCCTGCAGCCGATCGGCGACAACCTGTTCGTCGAGACGCCGGCCTCCGGCACGCCGCAGGACGGCACGCCCACGACCGACGGCCTCGGCGACCTGCAGCAGGGCAATCTCGAACAGGCCAATGTCGAGGCGGTCACCGAGATCTCCGACCTGATCGCCGCGCAGCGCGCCTACGAGATGAACGCCAAGGTCATCACCGCGGCCGACCAGATGCTGCAGTCGACCGCCAACATGATGCGCTGAGGAGGCTTCGCCATGATCCGCATCGCCACCCTCGTCACCGCCCTGCCTCGCCGCCGCGCCGGCCGCGGCGCAGCTCGCGGCGCTCGACCAGATCGACCGCGCCCGCGCTCAAGCGCGAGGCCATCGTCACCAGCGAGATCGTGCGCATCGGCGACCTGATCGAGAATGCCGGCGCGGTCGCCGACGTCGCGATCTTCCGCGCGCCCGACCTCGGCCAGACCGGCACCGTGCCGGCCGCGACGCGTGATCGACGCGGTGCGGCCGCACCACATCCATTCGGCCTCGACACCCGCGGCCTCGCCGAGATCGCGGTGACGCGCGCGAGCCGCACCATCACCGCCAAGGACATCGAGGCGCGCATCGCTGCGCGCGCTCGCCGGACAGCACGGCCTGGCGCGATGCCCAAGAATCTCGCGGTCACCTTCGACCACGACGTGCGCACGCTCCATGTCGAGCCGGCGCGCGGGCGAGCTCGCCGTCGTGCGCTCGTCCTTCGACGCCGCGCAGACGGCCGCTTCGACGTCACCTTCGAGCTGCCGGGCAGCGCGGTGGCGCGGCGGCTGCCGCTGCGCTTCACCGGCACGGTCAGCGAGACGGTCGAAGCGGCGATGCACGCTGCGGCCGCTCGCGTCAGGGCGAAATCCTCCGCGCCTCCGACGTCATGGTCGAGCGCCGCCCGAAGAGCGAGTTCGCTTCCGACGCCGCGGCCTCGCTCGAGCAGACGTGCTCGGCTTCGCCGCCAAGCGCCCGCTGCGGCCGGGCCAGACGATCCGCGCCAGCCGACCTGATGAAGCCCGAACTGGTCGGCCGCAACGAGACCGTGCTGATCAGCTTCGAGGTGCCCGGCATCGCTCCTGACCATCCGCGGCAAGGCGCTGGAGGCCGGCGCGCTCGGCGACGTCATCAACGTGCTCAACGCGCAATCGAAGCGCACCGTCCAGGCGACCGTGACCGGGCCCGGCCGCGTCACCGTCACCAGCTCCGCCGCCGCGCGTCGCCACCGTCAGCCAGGCGCGCAAGCAGACCCAGTAACCGGACGTCAGTGCGTACGAGCAACGTGTGCGTACCAGGAAAGTGAGTGTCATGCAGTCCAGACCCGTATCGAACCGACCGGCGAGCCCGTTGCGTAACGCGCTGCGCCTGACCACCCGCATCGTCGCGATCGGCGCGGTCGCGTCGCTGACCGGCGGCTGCTCGGCGCTCGACCGGCTGCGCTGGATCGGCGAGCAGCCGCCGCTCACCGCGATCGAGAATCCGACCGCCAAGGCCGGCTACAAGCCGGTGCAGATGCCGATGCCGGCGCCGCAGCCCGCCGTCTACAATCCGAACTCGCTGTGGCGCAACGGCTCGCGCGCCTTCTTCAAGGATCAGCGCGCGCATCAGATCGGCGACATCCTCACCGTGATGGTCAAATCACCGACAAGGCCGACGCTCGAGAACGAGACCCAGCGCAGCCGCAAGAACACCGAGGATTCCGGCGTCAACAACTTCTTCGGCAAGAACAAGCTGCCGCTCATCAACGCGACGGTGCCGGGCCGCATCCTCACCGCCGATTCGACCTCCTCGAGCGACGGCAAAGGCTCGGTCAACCGCAAGGAAGAACTGTCCGACCAACGTCGCCGCCGTGGTGACGCAGGTGCTGCCGAACGGCAATCTGGTGGTCGAAGGCAAGCAGGAGATCCGCGTCAACTTCGAGATCCGCGAACTGATCGTCGCCGGCATCGTGCGGCCGGAGGACATCCAGAGCGACAACACCATCAACTCGACCAAGATCGCCGAGGCCCGCATCGCCTATGGCGGCCGCGGCCAGATCACCGACGTGCAGCAGCCGCGCTACGGCCAGCAGGTGCTCGACGTGCTGCTGCCGTTCTAGCCGTGTGGTGTGTTGGTGCTTAGTCCAGTGTCCCCAGTACCCAGTCCGTTGTGCTCAGTGTCTCGTCCGTTGTCGTCAGTTCAGTAGTTGTCCGCTCTCCCCGCCGGTCCGCTGCGCGCGCAGCGGAACGGCGAAACCCCGCGGCCTCCGGAAGCTCCCCTCCGGAGGCCGCGATGTTTTCGGCATTCGCCTAAAATTCGAACGGCAATTTGAGCGCTCGTTCACTCTGCACCCAGGAAACGCGGGCGATGCGGCGCCTCAGGGCCGCGCGTTAAGCCTGCGGTTACCGGCAGCGCCGAAGTTCCACGGCTGAAAAAACCTGGGAGGCTCCCCGAATGAATCTCTACACCCCGAACATCGCGCTCTTCGTCGTCGCCGGCTGCCTGGCCATGATCGGCGTGCTCGCGGCGCTGCCGATCGAGCTGCCGATCCCCGGCGTGCAGGACAACGCCGCCTGGTACATTTTCCTCGGCTGGTTCCTGCTGGCCGGCGGTTGCATCCTGCGGCCGCAGGAGCAGCAGGCGGCCGCCGTCCAATCGAAGTAGCGGCAGCCGCCCGGCCGGTCGCCGGTCAGCCGGGCTGGCCCGCGGCGCGCGCCTCGTTCGTGCGCGTCGGCCAGAGCCAGCTTGCCGCCGCCAGCGCCACGGCCATCCCCACGAATTGAGCGACGATGAACGCCGGCACGCCGCCGGGCGCGATGCCCGCGAACGTGTCGGTGAGCGCGCGCGCGATCGTCACCGCCGGATTGGCGAACGAGGTCGAGGCCGTGAACCAGTAGGCCGCGGTGATGTAGAGCCCGACCGCATAGGGTATCGCCGCGGGCGTTCGCGCCGCGCAGCCGAAGATCGTCAGCAGCAGGCCGAAGGTCGCGACCGCTTCGGCGAGCCATTGCCCTGCGCCGGTACGGACCGTGGCCGACGCCTGCCACAGCGGCAGTTCGAACATCAGATGCGCCAGCAGCGCGCCGGCAATGCCGCCGGTCACCTGCGCCGCCAGATAGGCCGCCGCCTGCGGCCAGCCGAGTTCCCCGCGCAACGCCAGCGCGACGCTGACCGCCGGATTGAAATGCGCGCCCGAGAGCGGACCGAACACCAGGATCAGCACCACCAGGATGGCGCCGGTCGGCAGCGTGTTGCAGAGCAGCGCGAGCGCGCCGTTTCCGCCCGCGAGCCGCTGCGCCATGATCCCGGACCCGATCACGGCGGCGAGCAGGAGGGCTGTCCCCAGCCATTCGCAGAACAGCGCGCTTTGCCAGCGACGGCATCAGCTCGGCTCTTTGGCCTTCGCGGTCGCGCCGTCCATGCGGCCGATCTCCTTGAGCTTCGCCTGCAGGCTCAATTGATCGAGGCTGCGGATCGGCAGCGCCGCGAACACGCCGATCCGCTGGCGCAGCATCCGGTAGGTGTCCTTGAACGCGAGCGCGACTTCGGCCGGCGTGCCGGTGGCGGCCGCGGGATCGGGCACGCCCCAATGCGCCGTCATCGGCTGGCCTGGCCAGTACGGACAGGCTTCGCCCGCCGCGTCGTCGCAGACCGTGAACACGAAATCGAGCGCCGGCGCGCCGGGCCTGGCGAACTCGTTCCAGGATTTGGAGCGCATTCCGGCAGTGTCGTGGCCGAGCCCGCGCAGCAGATCGACCGTGTGCGGGTTGACCTGCCCTTTCGGATGGCTGCCGGCGCTATAGGCCTGAAAGCGCCCGCCGCCGAGCTGGTTCATGATCGCCTCGGCGATGATCGAGCGCGCCGAGTTGCCGGTGCAGAGGAACAGCACGTTGAAGGGGCGATCGGTCATGAGGGTTGTGCTCCCAGCACATCAAACGGCCGGCAGGGGTCGATAGCCGGTAAGGGTCATCATCGATTCGAAATAGTCACGCAGGCGTCGCGGAAATCGAAGCCCTTTGACGACCGCAAGCGACCGCAATAGCGGAAGCACACGGACATCATCCAGTGAGAGCGCGCCGTTGACCGCGCGCGGACTTTCGACCATCCGATCGATGTCTTCCAAATCCGGCAGAAGCTCGCTGATGTAGCGACGGGTGTTGGCGCGTAGCTCGACGAGGTCACCCAAAGCCTTGCGCTTGCGAACATGATAGTGGTCGAGCGCGGCAGCGCTGCCGAATTCCGGCAGGCCTAGAAGCGGGTAACGGGGCTGCGTCAGTCGAGCGGCCTTGGGGGTAACCCGCTCTTCCCATGCGGCGATTTCAGGCCGCTCCGGGCCGATCAGCAACGGCCCGCCGAGCCCGTCGACGTACCTGGCCATGTCCATGCTTTCGAGCATCGGCTCGCCGTCGTCCTTGACCAGGATCGGAACGACCCGCTTTCCGACAAGCGCGACCATGGTGTCGGTGTCGTCGTCGAGCACCACGATTTCCTGCAAGTCCTTTCGCTTGAGCGCCGCCGTCATGCGCACGCGAAAGCAGAGCGAGCAATGCTCGAACATGTATAGTCTCATGTGGCGGCCCGCTTCGGGACAGCAGCGACGCTCGGAGCGCAGCACGCCTTGGCATGGACGACGTGGGCCACGCCGCTCTTTTCTTTCGAGCTGTCGCCGTAAACCGTGCTCTCGCCGCTGGTAAGGAAGGTCTCCCACGAGATGCCCGCCGGGTCGCCGATCCACGACTTTTCCGATTTGGCGTAGCAGCACGTGGTGTTGCCCTCCTCGAGCACCGGCGCGTCCGCCTGGCGCAGCCGCGCATAGACCTCCTGCAATTCGTCCTGGCTCTCGACCTGAATGCCGAGATGATCGAGCCCGGGTTCGCGTCCGCGCGTCGAGATCGCGAAGTTCACGCGCGGATCGTCGAGCATCCACTTGGCGTAGTCGGGTTTCACCACCGCCGGCTCGGCGGCGAACAGCGCCGAGTAGAATCCGACCGCCTGCGGGATGTCGTCGACCGAGACGTGAACATGCATGCGTTTCATGACCTGCTCCTCGTTCTTCGTTGCAACGCTATGCGGTTTCTTTCTTCCGCTTCTTCGCCCGCGCCGGCTCGCAGCTTGGTGCCGGTGCGCACTGCTCCGGCGCGCCACCGCAGCAATTGTCGGTGAGGTAGCCGAGCAGCGCATTCATGGTCTCGTAGCGCGCCGCATAGATCATCGAGCGGCCCGCGCGCCGCACCGTCACCAGCCCCGCCATGCGCAACCGGTCGAAATGAAAGGTCAGCGTGTTGGGCGGCAGGCTGAGCCTTGCGGCAACCTCGCCGGCCGGCATTCCGTCCGGCCCGGCCTCGACCAGCAGCCGGAACACGTCGAGCCGGCTGTCCTGCGCGAGCGCGGCCAGCGCCGCGATGGCGTCGATCTTTTCCATATTTCGACGAATATGGAACTATCTTCGGCCCGTCAAGCATTATTTCAACGATGGTTGAAGTATCGAACCTCTTGACTTTCTTCCTACAGGAATTATTCCTATCCGCACCCTGCTCACCGAGGGGCGCACTCATGAGGCGTCTTGGATGCGGAGCCAGGCCGGAAGATGGGGCGGCCGGAGATTCAGCCGCCAAGCTTCCGGGGCCGGTCTCGGGGAAATCCCGAGGCCTGGTTGGGCGGCGCCCGCGGGCCGGCTACGCAAGCCGGCACCCGGGCGGCTCCGGGGCCCCGCCCGCTGGCCTACGAGCCGGCTGCGAGGAGCTCGCTGACGTCTGAGGCTGGAATACCTCGGCGAAAGCGCGGCCCGGCGCCGAGTGACCGTCCAGAGCGGACGGTAGCGAAGCCGCAGGTGGAGCGCCGAGAGGCGAGCGCGCATCGCTCTTTGCGCGCAACGCGCCGGAAGGCGTGGAGTTATCTGGATGCGCCTTTCGGCGCTCCGCTCCCCTCCCCGCAGGTCGGATCGATCCAGTATGCGGCACCAAGAAAGTGGGGGGCAATCGGACTACGGCGTACCCGGCGCCGCCAAACAATACGGGCAGCGGAGCGTTGGCTTCGCTGCGACGGCAAACGTCCGCACCGCTGAACCGCAGCGCTTGTCCCTCCCCCGCAGGGGGAGGGATAAAGGCGGCGCAACATGGCCCGTTTGCGTTCCCCCGATTGAATCGACTCCGGATTCGGAGTGAAATGCCGGCACAATAACGACGATGCCCGTTTCGCATCGCAGGCCCGCCCAAGGAACCCCCATGAAAAATTCATTGCTTGCCGTCTTCGCCGCGCTCGCGCTCCTCGGTCTCAAGGCCGATTTTGCCCCCCTGCCCGCGCACGCGCAGAACGCCGCGCGCTCGCCGGCACAGTCTCCTCCGCCGAGGAAGGCGCGATGGAAGGCGTCCTGGTCAGCGCCAAGACCGGCATCGTCACCGTAACGGTCGTGACCGACGCGCAGGGCCGCTACAGCTTCCCGGCGGCGAAGCTCGCGCCCGGCCAGTATGCGATCAAGATCCGCGCCATCGGCTACGACCTCGAGCAGCCGGCCACCGTCGCCGTCGCGGCCGGCGGCGCCAAGCTCGACCTCAAGCTGCGCAAGACCGAAGACCTCGCCGCGCAGATGTCGAACGGCGAATGGCTCGCGAGCTTCCCCGGCACCGACCAGCAGAAGAACGCCATGCTCGGCTGCGTCGGCTGCCACACCATCGAGCGCATCGCGCGCTCGAACCACAAGGCCGACGAGTTCATCGAGGTCACGCTGCCGCGCATGCAGGGCTACGTGAACCAGAGCATCCCGGAGCATCCGCAGCTGCGCAAGGGCGAGCGGCGCATGGAAGAGCGCGGCGATCAGCGCGTCGCGATCTATCGCGGCATGGCCGACTTCCTCGCCAGCATCAATCTCAGCAACGGGCCGCAATGGAACTACGCGCTCAAGCCGCTGCCGCGCCCGAAGGGCCGCGCCACCCGCGTCGTCATCACCGAGTACGATCTGCCGCGCGACACCATCAGCCCGCATGACGTCGTCGTCGATGCCGACGGCGTCGCCTGGTATTCGAGCTTCGGCGAGCAGTTTCTCGGCCGCTTCGATCCCAAGACGCTCGAGCACAAGGAATATCCGCTCCGGCTCAGCAAGCCCGAGTTCCCCACCGGCGCGCTCGGGCTGCGCCAGGACAAGAACGGCGATCTCTGGCTCGGCAACATGTACCAGGCCGCGATCATCAAGTTCGAACGCAAGGCCGAGAAGTTCACCTACTGGACGCTGCCGGCGGAGCAGAACATCGACGCCGCGCAGGTCAACATGGTGAGCCCGCAGTTCTCGCACGTCGACGGCAAGGTCTGGGCGCAGAACAACGGCTTTGCCGGCATCCACCGCCTCGACATCGCGACCGGCAAGATCGAGACCTGGGAGCCGTTCAAGGACGCGCCCAAGGGCGAGCCGCACAACATCTATGACGTCGTGCCCGACTCCAAGAACAACGTGTTCTTCACCGACTTCCGCCAGAAGCACATCGGCCGCCTCGACGCCAAGACCGGCGAAATCAAGCTGTTCCCGATCCTGACGCCCTCGCCGGCGCTGCGCCGCGGCCAGATGGATGCGCAGGACCGGCTCTGGTTCGGCGAGTATCGCGGCGACAAGATCGGCGTGTTCGACACCAAGGCCGAGCGCTTCACCGAATGGGCGATGCCGACGCGCTGGACCAACCCCTACGACGTGACCATCGACAAGAACGAGGAGGCCTGGACCGGCTCGATGCTCAACGACCGCGTCGTGCGGCTCGACACCAAGACCGGCACCTCGGTGGAGTACCTCTTGCCGCGCACCACCAACATCCGGCGCGTGCATGTCGACAACACGACCACGCCGGTGACGTTCTGGGTCGGCAGCAACCACGGCCACTCGATCGTCAAGCTCGAGCCGCTGGACTGAACTCGCGACGAAATAAAGCGGCGAAATGAACGAGGGCGCAGCGGCATCCACCGCTGCGCCCTCGCAATTTCAGGCCGGACCGAAACCCGGTCAGCTCATTGCAGTCCGCTCCTTCGGCTTCGTCAGCCGGACTGCCAGAAGCCAGGCGATCCACAGCGACACGAAGTAGAGGATCAGAAAGACGATCAGGCTCACCTCGCTGCCGAACATTTTTTCTGTGGCAAGCCCGATGCCGTAGTCGGCGACGTCGCCGAGAATCATGAAGACGAGATAGTAGACGATCAACGTCACGATGCCCTCCCAGATCGCTGGGCATCGCCCCCGCCGCTTTTTAGCACGGCGGCAGGACAAAGAAACCCGATTTCGTCAGTCGCCGAACGTCAGGTTCGCGGCCTTGGCGACGGCGGCGAATTTCACGATGTCGGCGTCGATCATCCGGCGGAACTCCTGGCTGGAGGTGCCGCCCGGATTGACCGCCATGGCCCTGAGCTTGGCGGACACCTCGGGATCCTTGACCGCCTCCCGCAACGCCACCTCCAGCCGTGCCGCGATCGCGGGCGGCGTCGCCGCCGGCACGAAGAACCCGCTCCAGAGATAGACGTCGACGTCGGGGTAGCCGGCCTCGCTCATGCTCGGCACGTCCGGCATCTCGGGCGAGCGCACACTGCCCGTCACCGCGACCGCGCGCACCTTGCCGCCCTTCACCATCGGCACCGTGGGCGGGCCGTCGGCGATGGCGAGCAGCGTCTGCTCGCCGATCACGCTGAGCAGCATCTCGTTGCTGCTCTTGTAGGTGATGGCGACGCCCGGCATGCCGGTCTTGAGCTTGAGCAATTCGGTGGTGATGGTGAAAGCCGGCGACGTGGTCGCATAGTTCGCCTTGTCGGGATGCGCCTTCGCCCATTCGACGACCTCCTTGACGGTCTTCGACGGGTTGCTGGTCGGGATCACCATGATCAGCGGGAAGTTCGCGATCATGGTGAGCGGAATGAAGGTCTTGGTCGGGTGATAGGCGAGCTTCGGCAGCGTCGCCGCCGCAATCGACATCATGCCGCTCGCGCCGACCAGCAGCGTGTAGCCGTCGGCCGGCTGACCTGCGGCGTACTCGGCCGACAACCGTCCGCCGGCGCCGGGCTTGTTCTCGATGATGACCGGCTGCTTGAGAAGCTCGGACAGCTTCTGCCCGACCACGCGCGCGAACAGATCGTTGCCGCCGCCGGCGGCGAAGCCGACGATGACGCGGATCGGCTTGGTCGGAAAGCTCGCCTGATCCTGCGCCTGCGCCAATTGAGGAACAGCCGCGAACAGCGCAGCCAAAGCCGCCAGCAGCGCGCGCCGGGAACCGGTCGATACCATGGGCATTCCTCCGTTTATCTTATTTGCAGCAGGGTGTTCGGCAAATCACGCCTCTCGTCAAGTCGTTTCGGCGCCGCAGGCGGTTTCCGGCCGCGCGGTTCCGCCGTCAAATTGACGCCGATCCGAGCCACGTTCTAGGGTTCACACCGGCTGCCGGAATCGTCGGGATCGGCGCAGCAATAGCGGACCACGATGACCGTCACCGGTTACCCACGACTGGCCACGAGCCCTGACGACCTGTTCGGCCATCCGCGCGGGCTCGCCTTCCTGTTCACGACCGAGATGTGGGAGCGCTTCTCCTATTACGGGATGCGCGCGCTGCTCGTCCTGTACATGATCAACCATCTGCTGCTGCCGGGTCAGGCCGAAGGCGTGATCGGGCTAAGTCACCTCAAGAGCGGACTGGAAAGCCTGTTCGGCCAGCTCGGCACCCAGCCGTTCGCCTCGCACATCTACGGCCTCTATACCGGCCTCGTCTATCTCACGCCGGTATTCGGCGGCCTGATCGCCGACCGGCTGCTCGGCCAGCACCGCACCATCCTGCTCGGCGCCGCCCTGATGGCGGTCGGCCATTTCATGATGGCGTTCCAGTCGCTGTTCCTGTTCGCGCTGACCACGCTGATCATCGGCAACGGCTGCTTCAAGCCGAACATGTCGGCGCAGGTCGGCACGCTCTACGCGCCCGGCGACCGCCGCCGCGACCGCGCCTACTCGATCTTCTACGTCGGCATCAATCTCGGCGCATTCCTGGCGCCGCTGGTCTGCGGCACGCTCGGCGAGGAGTACGGCTGGCACTACGGCTTCACCGCGGCGGGCGTCGGCATGACCATCGCGCTGGTGATCTACCTGTTCGGAATGCGCACGCTGCCGCCCGACGAGTTGCAGGTCGCGCGCGCCGAGGGCACCGAGCGCAAACCGTTCGACCGCAACGAGTGGCGCTCCATCGCGGCCCTGATCGTGCTCTTCCTGCCGACGACCCTGTTCTGGGCGACCTACGAGCAGCAGGGCAACACCATCCCGCTGTGGGCCGAGACCTACACCGACCGCTACATCGATCTTCTGGTCTGGAAGGGCGAGATCCCGGTCACCTGGTTCCAGGCCTTCAACCCGTTCCTGATCTTCGCCTTCACGCCGCTTGTGATCGGCCTGTGGGCGTGGCAAACGAGCCGCGGCCGCGAGCCTTCGACCGTGACCAAGATGGCGATCGGCTGCTTCGGCGTGACGCTCGCCAACCTGATCCTGGCCTGCGCGGCCTGGGTCGGCGCCGGCGACTCGGTGAGCTGGCTGTGGCTGCTCGGCTACTTCGTCGTCATCACCCTGGGTGAGCTCTATCTCTCGCCGCTCGGATTGTCCCTGGTCTCCAAAGTGTCTCCCACGCGCGCGGTTTCATTGATGATGGGCGTCTGGCTCAGCACCAGCTTCGTCGGCAACTTCATCGGCGGCTGGCTCGGCAGCTATTGGGGCAGCATGAGCCGGGTCGACTTCTTCCTCATGATCGCCGGCATCGCCGCCGTCGCGGGCCTGGTGATCTGGTCGTTCAATCGCCCACTGAAGTCCGTGCTCGGCGATTGAGCCGCCTCACGCCGACCGATCCGCCCATGACCGTCGCCACGCCACGCATTTTCGATCATGTCGAGACCTGGGTGTTCGACCTCGACAACACGCTCTACCCGCACCACCTCAATCTCTGGCAGCAGGTCGACGAGCGCATCCGCAACTACATCGCGGACTTCCTCAAGGTCTCGAAGGACGAGGCCTTCCGCGTGCAGAAGGACTATTACAAGCGCTACGGCACCACGATGCGCGGGCTGATGACCGAGCACGGCATGAAGCCCGACGACTATCTCGATTTCGTCCACCAGATCGACCACTCGCCGCTGGAGCCGAACCCGGCGCTCGGCGCGGCGATCGAGACGCTGCCCGGCCGCAAGCTGATCCTGACCAACGGCACGCGCCAGTCACGCCGACGCGGTGCTGGCGCGGCTCGGCCTCGACAGCCATTTCGAAAGCATCTTCGACATCATCGCCGCCGACCTCGAGCCGAAGCCGTCGGCGCAGACCTACGATCGCTTCCTCAAGGCGCACGACGTCGAACCCGCGCAAGGCCGCGATGTTCGAGGACCTCGCCCGCAATCTCGCCGTCCCGCACGCGCTCGGCATGACCACGGTGCTGGTGGTGCCCGAAGGCACGCGCGAGGTGTTCCGCGAAGGCTGGGAGCTAGAGGGGCGCGACGATCCGCATGTCGATCACGTAACCGACGATCTGGCCGGTTTCTTGCAACGCTTGCGCCAAGAAGCACGCACGATCCGCCCATGACGGTCTCGACGCTCGCCCCTGCCGATCTGATCGCCGCGCTGGAGCGCGGCGCCACGCGCCGCGTCACCGAAGGCGACGTGGTCTGGCACGTCTGGGGCAGCGGCCCCCCGCTGGTGCTGCTGCATGGCGGCACCGGCAGCTGGCTGCACTGGGTGCGCAACGTCGAGGCGCTGGCGCGCGACTACACCGTGCTGGCGGCCGACCTCCCCGGCTCCGGCGATTCCGGCACGCTCGAGCCCCCGATCACGGTCGACGCGATGGCCGGACGCCTACACGCCGGCATTGCGGATATTCTCGGGCCGCAGGCGCGCTTCTCGCTGGCCGGTTTCTCGTTCGGCGGATTGATGGGCGCTCACGCCGCCGCGATTGCGGGCGACCGGGTCGAGCGTCTCATCCTCATCGGCAGCGCCGGCACCGAACTGCCGCGCCGGCAGATGGCGCCGCTGAAATCCTGGCGCTGGCTCGCCTCCGACGCCGAGAAACGCGAGATGCACCGCCACAACCTCGGCGCGCTGATGATCCACGATCCACGCAAGGTCGACGATCTTGCGCTGCTCATTCAGCAGCGCAACGCGGTGCGCTCGCGCGTGCGCGTCAAGCATTTCGCCAAATGGAGCTCGCTCGCAGCCTGCCTGCCGCATGTGCGGGCGCCGATCGCCGGAATCTGGGGCGAGCACGACGTGACCTCGACGCCGGAACTGGCGAGGGACAAGTTGCGGCAGTTCCAGCCGGACGCGCCGTTCGAGCTGGTGGCCGGTGCGGGGCACTGGGTGCAGTACGAGGCGGCCGAGACGGTCAATCGCCTGCTGCGGGAGCTCTTGGCCTAGCCGATCGAGCCGATGAACTGCGCCAGTTCCGGCGTCTTCGGCGCGGCGAAGACGTCCTTCGGCGGGCCTTCCTCATGCACCTTGCCGTGATGCATGAACACCAGCTTGGTGCCGACGTCGCGCGCAAAGCGCATCTCGTGGGTGACGAGAATCAGCGTCATGCCCTCGCGCGCCAGCTGCTCGACCACGCGCAGCACCTCGTTGACCAGTTCGGGATCGAGCGCCGAGGTGATCTCGTCGCACAGCAGCACCTTCGGCCGCATCGCCAGCGCGCGCGCGATCGCGACGCGCTGCTGCTGGCCGCCGGAGAGCTGGCTCGGATAGTTGTCGAACTTGTCGGAGAGCCCGACCTTGGCGAGCATTTCGGCGGCGAGTCGCGCGCGCCTCCTTGCCGCGCGACCTTGTTCACGACCTTCGGCGCCAGCATGACGTTCTCGGCCGCGGTCAGATGCGGGAACAGGTTGAACTGCTGGAACACCATGCCGACGTGGCGGCGCAGCTCGCGCAGATTGGTGCTTCGCGCCGCCGACGTCGATGCCGTCCGCCGACGATCGCGCCGGACTGATAGGTCTCCAGCCCGTTGATGCAGCGCAGCAGCGTGCTCTTGCCGGAGCCGGAGCGGCCGATGATCGCGACCACGTCGCCGCTTGGCGACCTCGATCGAGACGCCCTTGAGCACTTCGATCGGACCGAAGCTCTTGCGCACATCCGCGATGCTAACGAGCGACATTGAGGCGTCCTTCAAGTTTGTGGGCGTACCAGGAGAGCGGGAAGCAGAGGCAGAAGTAGATCAGCGCGACCAGCGAATAGACCAGGAACGGCCGGAAGGTCGCGTTGTTGAGCATGGTGCCGGCCTTGGTCAGTTCGACGAAGCCGATGATCGAGGCGAGCGCCGTGCCCTTGACCACCTGCACCGAGAAGCCGACGGTCGGCGCGATCGCGATGCGCGCGGCCTGCGGCAGGATCACGTAGCGCATCTGCTCGATGTAGGAGAGCGCCAGGCTCGACGGAGGCCTCCCACTGGCCCTTGCGGCAGCGCCTCGACGCAGCCGCGCCAGATTTCGGTGAGGAACGCGCTGGTCCAGAACGTGAGCGCGAGCCAGGCCGCCATCCACGGGCTCACCTCGATGCCGAACAGCGCGACGCCGAAGAAGAACAGGAACAGCTGCATCAGCAGCGGCGTGCCCTGGAAGAACTCGATGTAGACCTTGGTGAACCATTCCAGCGGCTTGATGCGCGAGGTGCGCAGCGAACAGCAGCAGCCAGCCCGACGATGCCGCCGCTGACGAATGCGATCAGCGACAGCACGATCGGTCCAGCGCGTCGGCCAGCAGGAGGTTCGACAGGATGACCCAGAAGCTGAAATCGCACATGGCTCAGGCCTTCGGAAACATGACACGGCCGAGCCCGCGCAAGCAGCGCGCGCGCGACGATCGCCAGCAGCAGATAGAGGAGCGCGACCACGAGATAGACCTCGAAGGCGCGGAAATTGCGCGACTGGATGAAGTTCGCCGCGTAGGTCAGGTCCTCCGCCGAAATCTGCGACACCACCGCCGAGCCGAGCATCACGATGATGATCTGCGACGACAGCGCCGGATAGATCTTCTGGAACGCCTGCTTGAGCACGACGTAGCGCAGCACCTGCGAGCCGCGATCATCGCGAGGCTGACGCCGGCCTCGATATGGCCCTTCGGCACCGCCTCGATGCCGGCGCGGATGATCTCGGTCGAATAGGCGCCGAGATTGATCGTCATGGCGAGGAACGCGGCCGGCGATCTCGGAGAGCTTCACGCCGGCCGCCGGCAGCCCGAAGAAGATGAAGAACAGCTGCACGATGAACGGCGTGTTGCGGATCAGCTCGACATAGACGCGCGACGATGCACGCCGAGCCATTTCGGGCCGAACGTGCGCGCCGACGCGCCGGCGGTGCCGAGCGCGATGCCCGCGACCGTCGACACGACCGTCAGCACGATCGTGAAGATCAGCCCCTGCAGCAGCACGTCCCAGTAGGGCAGCAGGTCGCCGAATTCGAGCTTGTAGGTCATCGCCGGGCGCTCCGGGCGCGTCGCGCTCAGAAGCCGGGCGGCAGCGGCGCCTTCAGCCACTTCTCCGACAGCTTGGCGAGTTCGCCGGAGGCCTTCGCCTTGGCGATGATCTCGTTGACCTTGGCCAGCAGCTTGCGGCTCGTTCTTGTTGAGCCCGACGAAGCAAGGGCTGTCCTTGATGACGAATTTGAGCACCGGCGCGCGCGCCGGGCTCTTCTCGGCGATCGCTGCCGCGACGATGTTGCCGGTCGCGATCAGGTCGACCTGACCGGAGATGAAGGCGGAGATGGTCGCGTTGTTGTCCTCGAAGCGCTTGACGGTGGTGCCGGACGGCGCCGATCTTGGTCAGTTCCTGCTCTTCGATCGCGCCGCGCGTGGCGCCGACGGTCTTGCCGGCGAGATCCTCGACCTTGCCGACCGCGATCGCCTTGGTGCCGAACACGCCGGAGAAGAACGGCGCATAGGCGATGCGAGAAGTCGATGACCTTCTCGCGCTCGGGATTCTTGCCGAGGCTCGAAATGACGATGTCGGCCTTCTTGGTCTGCAGATAGGGGATGCGGTTGGCGCTGGTGACCGGGATGATCTCGGCCTTCACGCCCAGTTCCTTGGCGATCAGGTTCGCCATGTCGATGTCGTAGCCCTGCGGCTTGAGGTCGGGCCCGGCCGAGCCGAACGGCGCAAAATCCTGCGGCACCGCGACCTTGATGACCTTCGCCTTCATGATGCCGTCGAGCGCGTCGGCGCGGGCGCGCATCGGCGCCGGCAAGCGTGAGACAGGCGAGCAGAACCGGGAGCAGCGCTTGGCGGACGGTCATGGTCTTCTCCGATCTAGTCACGGCTGCCCGGCAAGGCCGATCCGAAACTAGCACCCCAAACGGACCCGCGCACGCCCCTTCCTTGGGCTCGGGCGCCGCCGGATGGCCAAAATTCAAGCCGCCGCGATGACCTGCTGCACCAGCACGGCCACCCCGATGCCCGCGACCACCGCGCCGAGGACCCGCACCACCGATCCATTCGCGGTACCGCGGGCGGTGAAGGCGCGCGCGCCGTACAGCACGGCCAGCACGATCGCCGCCTGGATCAAGGCGAGCCCGATGAAATAGGCAATCAGCGGCGTGCGCTCGGCGCCGGCGATCGGTTCGCCGAGCGCGTAGCCGTGCACCAGCCCGGCGAACGCAAACAGCGCGATCGCGATGTCGAGCCGCAGCGGCGGCTTGCGGACCAGCAGAAGGCCAAGCGCGATCATCGACGCCGCCACGAAGAACTCGCTGCCCGCGACGGTCGCCTCCCCGATATGGGCGGCCGCGCCGATCATCATGGCGAGCACGTAGCCGAGCCCCAGCCATTCGCCGCGCCGCTGCGTGGCGCACAGGCAGCCGACTGCGATGACGGCAGCGACGTGCTCGAACCCGATCACCGGATGGCCGATGCCTGACAGAAGGCCTTGCAGGAAGGTCTGGGGCATCTCCCACCCATGACGTGGATGCGCGAGCGCGGGCTCCACCGTTACGATCGACGCAGGAACACGACCGATCTCGTAACGCCGGCGTTCATGCGCAGATTCCAATCTGAACGCATCCAAGCTTAGCGTATTTCGGGACCGCGCCAAGCCGCGTCGCCGGCGGCTCCTGGTGCGGCCGAGCCGCTTGACTTCCCCTGCCCTATTCCCGACAACCCGCGGCGGCCGAATGCTTTCCGAGGCTTTCTCATGACCGATGCGGCGCTTGCCAAGACCATCGACGACGCCTTCGAGGCGCGCGACGGCATCAACCCGTCGACCAAGGGCGCGGTGCGCGAGGCCGTCGAAACGGCGCTCGATCTTCTCGACCGCGGCCAGGCGCGCGTCGCCGAAAAGGGCGCCAACGGCGACTGGCGGGTCAACCAGTGGCTCAAGAAGGCGGTGCTGCTGTCGTTCCGCCTCAACGACATGAGCGTGATCGAGCACGGCCCCGGCAAGGCGGTCTGGTGGGACAAGGTCGCGTCCAAGTTCGAGGGCTGGGACGCGGCGCGCTTCAAGAGCGCGGGCTTCCGCGCGGTGCCGAACTGCGTGGTGCGCCGCTCGGCTTACATCGCACCGGGCGTGGTGCTGATGCCGAGCTTCGTCAATCTCGGCGCCTACGTCGATTCCGGCACCATGGTCGACACCTGGGCGACGGTCGGTTCGTGCGCGCAGATCGGCAAGAACTGCCACATCTCCGGCGGCGCCGGCATCGGCGGCGTGCTCGAGCCGTTGCAGGCCGGGCCGGTGATCATCGAGGACAATTGCTTCGTCGGCGCGCGCTCGGAAGTGGCCGAGGGCGTGATCCTGCGCGAAGGCTCGGTGCTGTCCATGGGCGTGTTCCTCGGCGCATCGACCAAGATCGTCGATCGCGACACCGGCGAGACCTTCCAGGGCGAGGTGCCGCCCTACTCGGTCGTGGTGCCCGGTTCGATGCCCGGCAGGGCCGGCAAGAACGGCGCACCGACGCCGAGCCTCTACTGCGCGGTGATCGTCAAGCGCGTCGACGAGAAGACCCGGTCCAAGACCTCGATCAACGAATTGCTGCGCGACTAGGCGACCTGATGAACTTCAATCACCTGCTGCTCGGGTTCGAAGGCCGCATCAGCCGCCAGCAGTTCTGGATCGGATTCGCGATCCTGACCGCGGCCGAGCTGATCGCGCGGGTGGGGCTCGGCGTTCCGTTCTTTCCGACCTCGCTGAAGCCGTTCCCGATCCGGCTGACCGAGGCCGCCATCGAGCTCGTGACCCTCTACCCGACCGCCGCGCTGGTGGTGAAGCGCCTGCACGATCGCGACCAGCCCGGCATCCATGCCGCCTGGCTGATCGGTATCGCGCTGATCGTCCTGGTGACCGATCTCCTCGGCCTCACCGACGACCCCAACAACGTCACCTGGCTCGACTGGGTGCTGGCCTTCTTCGCCATCGGGATCGGGCTCGCCTTCCTGATCGAACTCGGCTTCCGCCGCGGCACCCATGGCGAGAACCGCTTCGGCCCCGATCCGCTCGGCGGCCCCGCGCTCGGGCGGGGGCCCGAAAGCACCTGAGGCGCTGCCCGGTGCAGGGCTGACCTGCGGCCACTCCCGTTCCGCTTTGCTTTGGGCTAGGATTAACTCTGCAATTCAAGCGGCTGGAGGAAAATATGAATTTCGCTCACCTGTATACGAGCTTCGACGGCCGGATCAACCGCGCCAAATATTGGCTCGCAACGATCATTCTGCTTGTCATCGTTCTCGTCATCATGTTCGCTGTCGGCTTCGCGCTCGGCATGTCGCTGGACCCGGAGGACACCAAGTTCAAGTTGGTTGTCCTCGTGTTCCAGTTCATATTTCTCTATCCGTCCGCCGCCGTCATGGTGAAGCGGCTGCACGATCGCAATCGGCCCGGCTACTTCGCGGCCTTCATGCTGGTGCCGGTGGCGATCAAGGCGGTGACCGACGCGTTCGGCATGACCGGCGACCTGGAGCACCTGAACGCGCTCGACCACGTGCTCAATTTCACCACGCTCGGCGTCGGCATCTGGTTCTTCATCGAGCTAGGCTGCCTGCGCGGCACGATCGGCGACAACCAGTACGGCCCCGATCCGCTCGCCGCGGCGCCCGCGCCGGCGCGTTGACGTCACGCGCGTCGGCGGATAGAGCCGTTCCATGTCCGCCGATCCCGATTGCGCTTGCCCGCGACCTGTTGCGCTGCCCGACGGTCACGCCGGCGGAGGGCGGCGCGCTCGCGCTGATCGAGCGCGTGCTCAAGCCGGCTGGCTTCGAGGTGCATCGCGTCACCTTTGCCGAGCCCGGCACCGCGCCGGTCGAGAACCTCTACGCCCGCATCGGCACAACCGCGCCGCACCTCGTGTTCGCCGGTCACACCGACGTGGTGCCGCCCGGCGAGGAAACGAAGTGGACGCATCCGCCGTTCGCCGGCGAGATCGTCCGCGACGTGCTCTACGGCCGCGGCGCCGTCGACATGAAGGGCGCGGTCGCCTGCGCGATGGCGGCGAGCCTCGACTATCTCGCCGCTCACGACGGCAAGCCCAAGGGCTCGATCTCGTTTCTGATCACCGGCGACGAGGAGAGCATCGCGGTCAACGGCACCGTCAAGCTCCTGCAATGGGCCGCCGAGCGCGGGGAAAAGTTCGACCACTGCATCCTGGGCGAGCCGAGCAACGCGGCGGCGATCGGCGACACCATCAAGATCGGCCGGCGCGGCTCGCTCAACGGCGTCGCTCGTCATCACCGGCAAGCAGGGCCACGTCGCCTATCCGCAACTCGCCGACAATCCGGTGCGCGGCCTGGTCAAGCTGATGAGCGCGCTGATGGAGAAGTCGCTCGACCGGGGCAATGCGGCGTTCGATGCCTCCAACCTCGAATTCACCTCGATCGATATCGGCAATACCACCGTCAACCTGATCCCGGGCGAGGCGCGCGCGCGCTTCAACATCCGCTTCAACGACGAGCACAGCCAGCCGTCGCTGCGCATGCTGATCGAGCGCTGGGCGCAGGACGCCGCCGGCAATTCGGTGCGCTGGCGCATCGATTGGGAGCCGTCGAACGCCGACCCGTTCATCGCCAAGCCCGGCCGCTTCGTCGATCTCGTGGTCGGCGCCATCAAGGACACGACCGGCAACACGCCGAAGCTCTCGACCACCGGCGGCACCTCGGATGCGCGCTTCATCACGCACTATTGCCCGGTGCTCGAATTCGGGCTGGTCGGACAGACCATGCACCAGGTCGACGAGCGCACCGCGACCGGCGATCTCGTCGCGCTCACGCGCGTCTACCGCGCGATCCTGGACCGGTATTTCGGCGCGTAGCGCCTAGTCGCCGTACTCGACCCGCACCAGATAGAGCCCCTCGGCGGGCGCGACCGGCGCGCAGGCGGCGCGGCTCTTCGCGTTGCAGCGCGAGCGTGACGTCGTCCGCGGTCCAGCGCCCCTCGCCGACCGCCACCAGCGCGCCCACCATCGAGCGCACCTGCGTGTGCAGGAACGAGCGCGCCGACGCCATGACGTGGATGTCGTCCTTGACGCGGTGGACGTCGAGCTGGTCGAGCGTCTTGACCGGCGACTTGGCCTGGCAGTCGACGTGACGGAACGTCGTGAAATCGTGGTTGCCGACCAGCCGCTGCGCCGCCTGATGCATGCCCTTGCTGTCGAGCGGCTTGGAGACGCGCCAGGCGCGCCCGCGCTCGAAGGTCAGATCGGGGCGGCGGTTGATGATGCGGTAGAGGTAGTGGCGCTTGATGGCGGAGAAGCGCGCGTCGAAGGTGTCGTCGACCCGTTCGGCCGAAACCACCGCGATCGGATGCGGACGGATCTGCGCGTTGATGGCATCGCGCACCTTGTCTGGCTCCCACTCCTTGGTCAGATCGACGTGCGCCACCTGGCCGAGCGCATGCACGCCGGCGTCGGTGCGGCCGGCGCCCTGGACGAAGGCCTTGTCGCCGGAAAACGCCCGCACCGCGACCTCGAGCGCGTGCTGCACGGTCGGGCCGTTGTCCTGGATCTGCCAGCCGACGAACGGGCGGCCGTCGTATTCGATGGTGAGCTTGTAACGAGGCATGGCGGCAGTTAGCGCAAGCGCGCGCCGGGAGCAACAGCCGTGCCGCGCAGGAACTCGTCGGCCTTCATCGCCTGCCGGCCGGCACGCTGCAATTCGAGGATGCGCACGGCGCCTTGCCCGCAGGCGACCGTGAGGTGGTCGTCGATCAGCGTGCCGGGCACACCGCTCCCCTCGCCGCGGGTGGTGCGCAGGAGCTTGAGGCGGACCGGCTTGCCCTCGATCTCGATCTCCGACCAGGCGCCCGGAAACGGCGACAGCCCGCGGATGTGGTTGTGCACCTCGCCCCAGGGCTTTGCCCAGTCGATGCGGGTCTCGTCCTTGTCGATCTTGGCCGCATAGGTGACGCCAGCCTCTGGCTGCGGCGTGAGCGTCAGCGTGCCGCGCTCCAGCGCGCCGAGCGCCGTGACGATCATGTCGGCGCCGAGCCGCGCCAGCGCATCGTGCAATTCGCCGGCGGTCATGTCCGGCGCGATCGGCACCCGCTCGGCCATCGCCATCGCGCCGGTATCGAGCCCCTCGTCCATCTTCATCACGGTGATCGCCGCTGTCGGCATCGCCCGCCATGACCGCACGGTTGATCGGCGCGGCGCCGCGCCAGCGCGGCAGCAGCGAGGCATGCAGGTTGAAGGCGCCGAGCGGAAATGCCTCCAGCACCGGCTTTGGCAGGATCAGCCCGTAGGCGACCACCACCGCCGCGTCCGCCCGTGCGCGCGCATCTCGGCTTCGGCCTCGGCGGTGCGCAGCGTCTTCGGCGTGAGCACGGTCAGCCCGAACCGGCGCGCCTCGCGCTCGACCGGGCTCGGCGACAGCGCCATGCCGCGCCCCGCGGGCTTGGGCGCGCGCGTATAGACCGCCGCGACCTCGTGGCCGCGGCCGACGATCTCGGTGAGCGCCGGCACGGCGAAATCGGGCGTGCCCATGAAGACGAGGCGAAGCGACATGTTTGGCCGTCGCGGCTGACAAAACGGCAGGCGCGGCTAGTCCGCCGTGCGCTTGGCCGCCTTGGTGAATTTCTTGATCACACGGTCGCGCTTGAGCTTCGAGAGGTGATCGATGAACAGCACGCCGTTGAGATGGTCGATCTCGTGCTGGATGCAGGTGGCGAACAGCCCGTTGGCTTCGACCTCGTGCTTTTTGCCGTCGAGGTCGAGGTACTTCACCTTCACCTGCGCCGGGCGCTCGACGTCGCCGTAGAATTCCGGGATCGACAGGCAGCCCTCCTCGTAGGTCACCTTTTCCTCCGAGCTCTCAGACGATCTCGGGATTGATGAACACCTGCGGGTTCTTCGGGTCATCCTTCTTGGCGATGTCCATGGTGACGACGCGCGCGGGCGCGCCGACCTGGATGGCGGCGAGCCCGATGCCCGGCGCCTCGTACATGGCCTCGAACATGTCCTCGACCAGCGTGCGGATGTCGGCGGTAATCTTCTTCACCGGCGCGGAAACGAGCCGCAGCCGCTTGTCCGGCAGGATGATGATCTCGCGCTTGGCCATGGCGGCGATGTAAGGGGTCGCGTCCGGAGGGTCAATTCCGGAGGTGCCCAGGGCCGGGACAAACCGTCCCCAGACGGCTGTTGAGACATTGTTCACTTTTCGTTCCCATGCTACGAATCGTTGTATCGTGGGTGTGATGGACATGAATCTTCTGGTGGTCGCGGGCGTGCCAGTCCTGGTGCTGGCCGCGCTTTGTGCCGTTCTGGCGGTGGTGGCGCTGCGGGCGACCCGCGCCCGTGAGGAGGCGGCTGCCGATCCGCAGGTGGCCGAGATCGCGCGGCTGCAAGCCGAGACCGCCGTGCGCATCGAGGCGATGCGGGAGATGCTGGCGGGCGGCCAGAGCGAGGTCACCCGCAGCGTGAACGAGCGGCTCGATTCGGTGACCCATCACCTGCACCAGTCGATGACTTCGACCCGCCAGCACACCGTCGAGAGCCTCGCCAAGCTCAACGAGCGCCTCGCGGTGATCGACAGCGCGCAGAAGAACATCACCGCGCTCGCCTCCCAGGTGACCTCGCTGCAGGGCGTCCTCGTCCAACAAGCAGGCGCGCGGCGCCTTCGGCCAGGGCCGCATGGAGATCATCATCCAGGATGGCCTGCCCAAGGGCTGCTACGAATTCCAGCTCACGCTGTCGAACCGCAGCCGGCCCGACTGCGCGGTGTTCCTGCCGGACAAGCGTCCGCTCGCGATCGACGCGAAGTTTCCGCTCGAGGCGGTCACCGCGTTCCGCGAGGCCAGGACCGACGAGGAGCGCAAGCTCGCCGCCGCCCGCCTGCGCCAGGACGTCGGCAGGCATGTCAGCGACATCGCCGGAAAATACCTGATCCCGGGCGAGACCCAGGACATGGCGCTGATGTTCGTGCCCTCGGAATCGGTCTATGCCGAGCTGCACGACGGCTTCGACGACCTGTTCCAGAAGGCCTACCGCGCCAAGGTGATCATCGTCTCGCCCTCGCTGCTGATGCTCGCCATCCACGTGATCCAGCAGATCCAGCGCGATGCCCGCATGCGCGAGGCCGCCGACCAGATCCACGCCGAGGTCGGCCATCTGATGGCCGACATCGAGCGGCTGCACGCGCGCGTGCACAAGCTGCAGCAGCATTTCGGCCAGGCCAACGAGGACGTGCGGCAGATTCTGATCTCCGCCGAGAAGGTCGAGAAGCGCGCCAGCCGCATCCGCGAGGTCGAGTTCGAGGGCGAGGCGGTACCGGCGGCCGACCCGCTGATCATCCCGGCGCCGATCATCCGCAAGCTGCAGGCGGGGGAATAGTTCCAGGCTACCGTCGATGGCCAACGGGTCAGTGCCCGGCCATGGCGCCGTGCTGTCGTGCCGCGATCTCATTTCGCCGCAATCGGGCGCAAAAGCTTGCGCCGCTCCGCCATTTCACCGATAGCTCGTGCCGATGACCGCCACGCCTGAGGCCGCCCCACGTCCGCGCTTCGCCGACACGCTCGCGGTCTATCTCAAGCCGCGCGTGCTGATCGTGCTGTTCCTCGGCTTCTCGGCCGGGCTGCCGCTGGCGCTGTCGGGCTCGACGCTGCTGGTCTGGATGCGCGAGTCCGGCGTCGATCTCGGCACCATCGGCCTGTTCGCGCTGGTCGGCACGCCCTACACCATCAAGTTTCTCTGGGCGCCGGTGGTCGACGCGCTCGACGTGCCGATCCTTTCCGTCCTGCTCGGCCGCCGGCGCGGCTGGCTGATCCTGTCGCAGCTTCTGCTGATCGGCGCGATCGCGCTCCTGGCATTCTGCAATCCGGCGACCTCGCCATGGCTGGTCGCGTTCTGCGCGCTGCTGGTCGCGACCGCCTCGGCCACGCAGGACATCGTCATCGACGCGTTCCGGATCGAGAGCCTGCCGGAGGACGAGCAGGCCGCCGGCATGGCGTCCTATGTGGCGGCCTATCGCATCGGCATGCTGGCATCGACCGCGGGCGCGCTGTTCCTGGTGAGCGGCTTCGAGGAACTGGGCTTCGCCAAGAACGCCGCCTGGAGCGCCGGCTACCTGGCGATGGCGGCGCTGGTCGTCATCGGCATGATCACGGTGCTGATCGCCACGGAGCCGGAGAAATCCGCCGCCGCGCTCGCCGAGCACAGCGCACACGCGAAGGAAAATCCGCGTCAGCGCGTGTTGCGCTCGCCGCCTATCGGCGCATTCTCCGAGTTCCTGACCCGCGACATGGCGCTGGCCGTGCTCGCCTTCGTGGTGCTCTACAAGTTCTGCGACGCGTTCGCCGGCGCGATGACGGCGCCGTTCGTGATCGATCTCGGGTTCTCGCGCAACGACTATGCCGCCGATCGTCAAGGGCGTCGGGCTCGCCGCGACCCTGATCGGCGGCTTTGCCGGCGGCGCGCTGGCGCGCGCCTATCCGCTGGTGACCGCGCTCTGGATCGGCGCGTTCCTGCAGATGGCGTCGAACTTCATCTTCACCTGGCAGGCGATGGTCGGCGTCAATCTGTGGGCGCTGACCCTGACCATCATCGTGGAGAATTTCACCGGCGCGATCGGCACGGTGATCTTCGTCGCCTACTGTCGGCGCTGTGCCAGAGCCCGCTGCACACCGCGACGCAGTACGCGCTGCTCACTGCGCTGTCGGCGGTCGGGCGCACCTATCTTTCGGCCGGCGCCGGCTATGTCGCGGAGAAGAGCGGCTGGCCGATGTTCTTCATCATCAGCGCCGCCACCTCGCTGCCGAGCTTTGCGCTGCTGTTCTGGCTGCAGCAGCGCGGCCATTTCGGCACGCTCGGCAAGCCGACCATCATCGGCGGGCGACGACTCAGAACAGCGTGCGCTGCCGGATCGCCGCCGACAGCGTGCCCTCGTCGAGATAGTCGAGCTCGCCGCCGACCGGCACGCCGTGCGCGAGCCGCGTCACCTTCACGTTGGCGCCGTGCAGCAGGTCGGTGATGTAGTGCGCGGTGGTCTGGCCGTCGACCGTGGCATTGAGCGCCAGGATCACCTCGGTCACCACCGGATCGTGCGCACGCGAAATGAGCGCGTCGATCGACAGGTCCTGCGGACCGATGCCGTCGAGCGGCGACAGCGTGCCGCCGAGCACGTGATAGCGCGCATTGACCGCGTGCGCGCGTTCGAGCGCCCACAGGTCGGCGACGTCGGCCACCACCACGATGATCGACTGGTCGCGGCGCGGATCGGTGCAGACCGTGCAGGGGTTCTGGGTGTCGATGTTGCCGCAGGTGCGGCAGATCTCGATCTTGTCGAACGCGGTCTGCAGCGCGGCGGCGAGCGGCGCCATGATCTGCTCGCGCTTCTTGATGAGAAACAGCGCCGCACGCCGCGCCGAGCGCGGCCCGAGCCCCGGCAGGCGGGCGAGCAGCTGGATCAGGCGTTCGATTTCGGGTCCGGCGGTGGCGGTCGGCATATTTCGGTCGGCTTGCTCCGTGACCCTCTCCCTTGTGGGAGAGGGTTACACCACCTGCGTTGACGCACTCAGAACAGCTTCAGCCCCGGCGGCAGCGGCAGGCCGCCGGTGACGGCCTTCATCTTCTCCTGCAGCAGCACCTCGGCCTTGCGCCGCGCATCGGCGTGCGCCGCCACGATCAGGTCCTCGACGATCTCCTTCTCCGCCGGCTTGATCAGCGAGTCGTCGATCTTGACGCGCCTTCATCTCGCCCTTGCCGTTGAGCTTGACCGTGACCAGACCGCCGCCGGCGGCGCCCTCGACCTCGATCTGGTCGAGCTCGGCCTGCATCGCCTCCATCTTGGATTTGAGCTCGGCGGCCTGCTTCATCAGGCCCAGAAAATCCGCCATGCACGCACCTGTCCTATTGGGCCTTGCCTACCGGTCGTCGTCTTCCGTGAGCGCGCCGAATGCCGACGAATCGTCATCGACCGGGAGGTCCGGCATTGCGTCGTCGCCATCGTCCGGCGGCGCCGGCGGCACCGTCACGGCCTCGGCCTTGCGCACGTCGACGATCTCGGCGCCCGGAAAACGCGCCAGCACCGCCGCGACCAGCGGGTCGGCGCGCACGCCGGTCTTGAGCTCGACCTGCTGCGCGTCGTTCTGCGACTTCACCGTCGGCTGGCCCGCTTCCGCCGACACGACCACCATCCAGCGCCGGCTGGTCCATTGCGAGAACTTGCGCGAGAGATCGTGCACCAGCGTCTTGGCCGCGCTCTTCTCCAGCGCGATCTCGAGCCGCCCGTCCTCGCAGCGCACCAGCCGCACGTCGCGCTCGAGCGCCGCCTTGACGCCGATGTCGCGCTTCTCCGCCGCGAGCGCGATCAATTCCTCGAACCGGCCGACGACCAGCGGCGCGGCCGCCTGCGCGGGCGGCGCATCGCCGGCCGGCTGCGCGACCGCAAGCGCCGAACGCGCCGCTCCGCGGGGAGCCTCGGCCCGCGCCGGCTCGAACCGCTGGGCGGAGGAGGTCGAAGCGCCCGGCCCGGCCGCCACACCGCCATTGCCGGACGGCCGCATGGCGGGCACCGAACCGTTGTCGAGCGAACGCATCACCTCGTCCGGCGTCGGCAGGTCGGCCGCATAGGCGATCCGCACCAGCACCATTTCGGCCGCCGCCACCGGCCGGCCCGACGCCTGCACCTCGGTGATGCCCTTGAGCAGCATCTGCCAGGTGCGCGCCAGCACGCGCATCGACAGCTTCTCGGCGAAGGCGCGGCCGCGCGTGCGCTCGACCTCGATCAGCGCAGGATCCTCGGCGACCGCCGGCACGATCTTGACCCGGGTGACAAAGTGCGTGAACTCGGCGAGATCGGCCAGCACCACCGCCGGATCGGCGCCGGTGTCGTATTGCGCGCGCAGCTCGGTGAGCGCCGCCGCGACGTCGCCGCGCATCAGCGCCTCGAACAGGTCGATGACCCGCGCGCGGTCGGCGAGCCCCAGCATCTGCCGGACGTCCTCGGCGCGCACCGGACCGGCCGCGTGCGCGATCGCCTGATCGAACAGCGACAGCGAGTCGCGCACCGAGCCTTCGGCCGCGCGCGCGATCAGGCTCAAGGCCTCGGCCTCGACCTCGATCTTCTCCTTCTCGGCGATGCCTTCGAGATGCTTCACCAGCGCGCCGGCGTCGACCCGGCGCAGATCGAAGCGCTGGCAGCGCGACAGGATGGTGATCGGAACCTTGCGGATTTCGGTGGTGGCGAAGATGAACTTGGCGTGCGGCGGC
The DNA here is from genome assembly GCA_963749815.1 of uncultured Alphaproteobacteria bacterium. Taxonomy (GTDB): domain Bacteria; phylum Pseudomonadota; class Alphaproteobacteria; order Rhizobiales; family Xanthobacteraceae; genus VAZQ01. The sequence continues at coordinate 167,178 of CAVVON010000031.1, forward strand.
GGCTCTTCCAGCGTCTTGAGCAGCGCGTTGAACGCCTGCGTCGACAGCATGTGCACTTCGTCGAGGATGTAGACCTTGTAGCGCGCCGAGACCGGCGCATAGCGGATCGCCTCGTTGATCTGGCGGACGTCGTCGACGCCGTTGTGGGAGGCCGCGTCCATCTCGATCACGTCGATGTGCCGGCTCTCCATGATCGCCTGGCAGTGCACGCCGAGCTTCGGCATGGCGACGGTCGGCCCGGTGATCGAGCCGTCGGGCAGTTCGTAATTGAGCGCGCGCGCCAGGATGCGGGCGGTGGTGGTCTTGCCGACGCCGCGCACGCCGGTGAGGATCCAGGCCTGCGGGATGCGCCCGGTCTCGAACGCGTTCGAGATCGTGCGCACCATCGCATCCTGGCCGATCAGATCGTCGAAGGTCTGCGGCCGGTATTTGCGCGCGAGCACGCGGTAGGCAGCATCGGCGGCGGTCGATTCGCTCATCGGTTCCTGTGCCCTGCCGGCGCCTGGTCCGCGTCGTTCATGCCGGGATGGCCCCGGCAATCCATCCATTTCGCAAGACGACGGGCACGCGGGTCAAGCCCGCGCACGACAAGATATGTTGATGAATTCGGTGGGAGGCTGACGAGCGACCCGAACCGGAGCTCGTTAGGGCTGCTTCCTTCCGGACCTGACCCGGTTGGCGAGTGGCTCGTCCACCGCCAACCTCCCGCCCCTATATCGGCGGAACGCCCCGGGAATGCAAGCCGCCGGCCGGAAGGCCTGCTAATTTCCGGCGAAATCCCCGAATCGCGGAACCCGATGATGACCCAATCCCCGCCCTGGTCGCTGGACCCGCAACTGCAACGGGACACCGCAGCGATCGGCGACCTGACGCTGGCGCGGGTGCTGGCCATGAACGACGCCAACTATCCGTGGCTGATTCTGGTGCCGCGGATCGCCGGCGCGGTCGAGATCATCGACCTCGACGACGAGCAGCAGGCGCAACTGATCGACGAGATCGCCATGCTGTCGCGCGTGCTCAAGGACGTCACCCAATGCCACAAGCTCAACATCGCGGCGATCGGCAATGTGGTGGCGCAGCTTCACATCCACATCGTCGCGCGCCGCCGTGACGACGCGGCCTGGCCGAAACCGGTCTGGGGCGCGGCGCCGGCGCGTCCCTATGCGCCCGCGGATCTCGCCAGTTTCATCGCGCGCATCCGGACGGAGGTCGCATTCGGCTGAATGTTGCGCCCTTCGTTGTGCTGTGCCAGCGTCCGATTCTCACCGGAGGTTCCATGTCCCCTCGCCCCGATCTCGGGCCCAAGCCGCGTCTCGGCTATACCGCAAGCCTGATCGAGCGCGTCGCCGAGCGGCGCGCCGACGCCGCCGCGATGGCTGCGCTGGAAAGCGATCCGCGCGCCCGCGTGTACGTCGTCGGCGGCGAGCTGATCGTGCTCAAGAAGGCCGCGCCCGCGAACGATCCGCTGTTCACGCTCGCCGAAGCGCGCGCGCTCGGCGCCACGGCGGAGACTCACGTTCCTCGGCCTGCTCGACGGCGCCCCCCGGTTTGCGATCGCCCTCGATCCGGCGGCAGCGGAAGCGCACAAGGCGCGCGGCGATTTCGTCGTCACCGATCTGCGCTCGGTCGCGATCCGCGGGCTGGTCGAAGCCGACCATCTGCCGCCGCTCGCCGAGGGCAAGGCGCTGCTGCACTGGCACGCGCGGCACCGCTTCTGCTCGAATTGCGGCGCGCCGAGCAACGTCGTCGACGCCGGCTGGCGGCGCGATTGCCCGGCCTGCAAGGGCCAGCACTTTCCGCGCACCGATCCCGTCGTCATCATGCTGCCGGTCTCCGGCGATCGCTGCGTGCTCGGCCGCTCGTACCGTTTCGCCGGCAGCATGTGGTCGTGCCTGGCTGGCTTCGTCGAGCCCGGCGAGGCGATCGAGGACGCGGTGCGGCGCGAGACCCGCGAGGAGGTCGGCGTCACCTGCGGGCGCGTCGCCTATTTCGCGACCCAGCCGTGGCCGTTTCCGACCTCGCTGATGATCGGCTGTCACGCCGAGGCGCTGTCCGACGACATCGTCATCGACCGCAGCGAACTCGAGGACGCGCGCTGGTTCGACCGCGAGGAGATCGCGCTGATGCTGCTCGGCAGGCATCCCGCGGGACTGACCACGCCGCCGACGGTGGCGATCGCCTACCACATCATCCGGGCCTGGGTGGAGGAGGAGATTGCGTTCCCCTGATTCCGGCGCACCGTCGATTCTATGCGCGGGCATCATCGTGCTCGACGAAGTATTTCAGGTCGAGCGCTTTCCCGAGCCTGACGGAAAAACGCAGGCGCACGATTTCTTCATGGTCTCGGGCGGCTGCGCCGCCAATGCGGCAGTCGCGATCGCCCGGCTCGGCGGCCGCGCGGCGCTCGCCGGCCCGCTCGGCGGCCCTCGCGGCGACGATCCGAACGGCGACCGCGTGCTCGACGCGCTCGCGCACGAGCGCGTGGATACCACCGCCTGCGTCCGGCGTGCCGGGCATAACGTCGCCACTGTCGGCGATCTTCATCGACGCCAGCGGCGAGCGCATGATCGTGACCTATCGGGATCACCGCATCGCCGCCGCTAAGCCTGTCGAACCGGCGCAGCTGGTGGCGCCCGCCGACGCGATGCTGGCCGACAACCGCTATCCCGACTTCGTGCGCCCGATCCTCCAGGCGGCGCGGGCGCGCGGCATCCCGGCGGTGCTCGATGCCGACCGTCCGACCAGCCTCGACGAAGACCTGTTCGGCATCGCCAGCCATGTCGTTCTGTCCGGCGAATGCCTGCGCGCCACCACCGGCCATGACGACCTCACGGAGGGGCTCGCGGCGGTCGCCGGCGTCACCGCAGCGTTCCTCGCCGTGACCGATGGCCCGCGCGACGTTCTCTGGCGCGATGGCGGCAAGCTGCGGCGCAGCCCGGCGTTCGCCGTGAAGGCCGTCGATACGCTCGGCGCCGGCGACGCTTTTCATGGCGGCTTCACGCTCGCGCTCGCCGAAGGCCGCGACATCGCCGCGGCGCTGCGCTTCGCGGCCGCGACCGCCGCCATCAAATGCACGCGCATCGGCGGCTCGGCCGGCGCGCCCACGCGCGCCGAGGTCGAGGCCCTGCTGGCGAAAGCGTAACGATACCGGGCTTATTTCGCCCGCGTCGACGGGCACGGCGCGCCGCAGGGCGCGCAGGCGCCGGCGAAATCCTCCGGCGATACCGCGCGGCCCGCCGAGGGGCTGGTCAGGTGATCGGCCACGATGGCCGCAAACCCGATGACCAGCGCAAGGGCGTAGACGACGCGCATGGCGGGCTACTCGCGTGACAGGCCGAACAACGGCCGCAGCCTGATGCCGACCGCGCTGCCGGCAAGCGCCGCCGCAAACCAGATCCAGCCGTGCAGCGAGCCCGACGCGACGCCGCCAACGAAGGCGCCGATGTTGCAGCCGAAGCCTAGTCTGGCGCCCCACCCCATCAGCAGCCCGCCGATCGCCGCAGCGGCGAGCGACTTGAACGGCGGCCAGGGCGCACGCGCGAACGGGCCCTGCGCGGCGGCGGCCGCGAGCGCGCCGAAGATCATGCCGAAGTCGGTCAGGCTCGACGTGTCGCTCAGCACCGAGTCGGCGAGCGCCCGCTTCGGCCCCGGCCATTGCCAGAACTCGGCGTGCGAGAGATCGAGGCCCGCCAGCGTCGCGAGCTTGCCGCCCCACAGCGTGAAGCCGAAGGTCACGCTCCAGGGATGATGGCCGGCCGCGAACACCGCAATCGACAAGAACCCGATCAGGATCGCACCAATTAAGATGCGCCGCGCCGGCCAGACGCGCCCCTGCCGCCGGCGCGCGATCGCGATGGCCGCAATCGCAGCGACCGCAATGCTGCCAAGCGTGAGCGCAAGCCCGCCCCACGCGCCCGCATAGTTGGACGCGAGCACCGGATCGATGCCGCCAAGCGCCATGAACGCCGGCAGCTGCAAGCTGCCGATCAGGCTGCCGAGCACGAAGAACGCGAGCGTGATCAGCATGCGGCCGGAGCCGCCGCCGGCGGTGTAGAGCGTGCCCGAGCCGCAACCGTTGGCGAGCTGCATGCCGACGCCGAACACGCAGGCGCCGATGACGAGCGATGGCCCGATCGGCGCGATCGCGCCGCCGAAGCCCGGCACCAGCGCGGCGACCGGTACGATCACGAGCGCGGCGACCGCGATCAGCAGCAATCCGCCGAGCAGTCCGTCCGCGTGCCCGGCGACGATGAACCGCCGCCAGGCCGCGGTGAAGCTGAACTCCGCCTTGAGGAACACGGTGCCCAGCGCAAATCCGAACAGGATCAGCGCCGCGGACGCCGGCTGGCCGTCGAACAGCACCAGCGCAACCAGCACCGCCGTGATCAGCACGGCCGCCGACAGGAACGGCCAGTCGAGCCGAGGCAGCTTCGCTGTGGCGACGGGTTCGGCAGTGATGGCGGTCATGGCGGCAACGATCGATCGCGTGAGAAGCGTCTTACAGACCGAGCGCCTTCTTGAGATCGTCGAAGCGGGTGCGCGCCGAGTCGACCGGACGCTGCGCGTCCGCGGTCCATTCGACCATCGAGCCGTAGTACAGCCGCGCGTCCTTGCGGCCGAGCAGCTCCGACAGCACGAACCAGTCGGTTGCCGCCCAGTGACCGGTGTTGCAGTAGCTCACCACCGGCCCCTCCGGCAGCGCCGCCGCGACGGCCGCGAGCTCGGCCTTCGGCTTCAGCCGGTTGGCCTTGGCGTCATAGAACGCCGCGCTGTCGAGACTGATCGCGCCGGGAATGTGCCCGTAGGCTTTCACCGCCGGCGCCTTCTCCTTGCCGGCGAAGAACGACGCCGGCCGGGCATCGACCAGCGTCGCACGAGGCGACTTGCCGTTGGGCTCGACATCGGCAAGCTCGGCCAGACGCGACTTGTCGAACGTGACGGTGAAGATCTTGGCCGCGGGACGGTTCACGCCGGCTTCGACCGCGAAGCCCGCGCTCTGCCAGCCGGCAAAGCCGCCATCGAGGATCGAAACGTTGTCGTGGCCCGCGACCTTGAGCGTCCAGTAGACGCGCGCCGCGGCGCCGAAATCGAGCACGTGCACGCCGGCCGGGACGACGACCACATGACTGTCTTCGTCGATCCCGAGATCGCTGATCAGCGCCTCGAGCTGGGAGGCGCTCGGCAGCATGAACGGCAGGCCATTGCGGGTCACGCGCCAGCCGCCCTTGTCGTAGTCGCTGTGCACGGCGCCCGGAATGTGCCCCTTCGCATAGGCCTCGGCGCCGCCGCCATCGAGCGCGGAGCGGATGTCGAGCACCACCAGATTGGGACTGGCCAGGTTCTCCTTCAGCCACTGCGGCGAGACCAGCGGATCGGCAGCCAGCGCGGGCACTCCCGCAAGGACGAGGCAAACGGCCGCCGAGACTGCAACCAACGCTGCAAGCCGGCGGGCCGCTGAAAAGCACGGAGCGGACGGGTGACATGGAAGACCTCTTCAGCGACGCCGAAGCACGAAACGGACCGGAGGCCGCTTCGGTCGATTTCGCTTGATGTAGAATATCATTCTATGTAGTTACAAGATGGACGACTAAAAAAGAATATTCTTATATCATCGGCCGCGAAACCGGCCTAAATCGTCTGAATTGGAGAGGTTAAGCAGCATGGATGCCATCGACCGCAAGATCCTCGCGCTGCTGCAGGAGGACGCCTCCCTTTCGGTCGCCGAGATCGGCAACCTGGTCGGGCTGTCATCGACGCCGTGCTGGAAGCGCATCCAGCGGCTCGAGGCCGACGGCGTGATCCAGAAGCGCGTCGCGCTGGTCGATCAGGACAAGCTCGGGCTCGGGGTCACGGTGTTCGTATCGATCGAGACCGGCGACCATTCGCAGGATTGGCTCGACCGCTTCGCCAAGGAGGTCGGCGCCATGCCGGAGGTGATGGAATTCTACCGGATGGCCGGCGACGTCGACTACATGCTGCGCGTCGTGGTGCCGGACATCCAGGGCTACGACACGTTCTACAAGAAGCTGATCGCCGCGGTGCCGCTGACCAACGTCACGTCGCGCTTCGCGATGGAGAAGATCAAGGCGACGACGGCGCTGCCGATCCCCTGAGCGAGGGAGCGTTCGCCCCCGTCGCCTGCCGCCCGACGGCTACGAGTTGACGCGCGTGACGGTGTCGGAGAGTCGCGGCCGCATGTAGATCTGGTCGGCCAGATTGAGCGAGCCGGTCACCACATAGCCGATGGTCGGCGTGTAGTTGTATGACACCTCGCTCCAGACCAGGGTCGTGCTGGCGACGTTGAGCGCGGCCGGCAGCGTCACGGTCGAGCCGACCGCGCGCTTGGTGCCCTGGAACGTATCGCTCCAGGTGACCTTGGCCTGGCCGTTCGCGTCGATCGTCACCAGCGAAACCGTGACCTTCAGCTTGGATGCGTCATAGGGCGCGATCACCGACGCCGAGGCGTTGAGCAGGTTGGTCATGTCGGTATTGTTGATGCTCGACACCTGCGAGGCGAGGTCGGCCACGGTGCGCGTGGTCAGCGTGACCTTGCGGTCGATACCGACGCCTTGCGAAATCTCGACCGTGCCCAGATAGAGCGTGATCATCAGCGGCAGCAGCATGGCGAACTCGACGGCCGAGACACCACGCTCATCCTGCCTAAAGCGGGCGAAGCGCTGCGACAGACTGATGCGGGACATGATGCTCTTCATCGCACGACCTCAGTTGGCGTAGGGTTCGTTGCGGAACGCGGCGGTGGCGACCAGCAGGCGCTTGCCGCCGGTCATGTTGGTGAGATTGAACCCGAGCAGCGACACGTAGACCGGCCATTGATAGAACAGCCGCACCACCACGATGTCGCCGGGGCCGCCGGGCTGATAGCTGAAGTTGTTCTGAAAGTTGCCCTGCGCGTCGACCGGGCTGGCCATGGTGACGCTGGCGAACGACGTGAAGGTCTTCACATCGACATAGACGCCGTTCTGGCAGTCGAACATGCCGTAGATCTTCGCGCAGACCGCATTCTTGAACGCGGTCTGCGAGAAGCCCTGGGTCTGCGCCTGCCCGGTCATGATGAGCCGCGACGGAGTCCGCGACCGCGGTCTCCAGCGCCTGGCCGGAGAAGAAGACGATCGCGGTCTCCATGATGGCGAAAACCAGCGCCAGGAACGGCGCCGCGACCAGACCGAATTCGACTGCGGCCGCGCCATCCTGCTGCCTGGCGAAACGGCGGATCATGCACTTGGCGGAAAGCGTCCGCGCACTCTGCAAGAGCTTGCACTTGACTGTTTCGTACATGGCCAAAACACTCGTCGTTTTCGACGCTTTTCGCATCGCTATAGGTTGAGTAATAGCAAAGAGATGTTTTCGAATTGTTGTGGTAATCGCCAGTAACGGCGGGACCGTTGGAAACGATCCGCTAACCACCCAAACCCCGGATATCCGCGGCTTTGGCCCGCTCGCGCGATCCGCGGATCATCATTTCGCCGCGGCGGGCGCGTTGCTCTGGGCCAGCCCGTTGCGGGTCCCGGTCTGGCCGATCGTCGCATCGAAGTAAGTATTGCCGTCGCCCAGCGTGATCCGCCGCTCGCACATCGGCGTGCAGCTATAGGTCTCGCGCTCGATCCCGCGATAAACCACGACCGTGTCGGCGGTCGGCCCCTTCACCTCGATGGACTTCTCCATCAGGACGTTGCCCGAGCGGTCGAGCACCAGGAGATTGGTCGTGCCGTAGCCCTTGCCGGTGAGCACCATCAGGCCGCCGGGCTGCAGCGAGGCGTCGGCGATCAGCGGATTGCCGATCACGATGGTCGACACCTTCTCGGGCAGCTTCAGGAGCTTTGCCTGATCGAGGATGATGCTGACATCGGCGGCGGGCGCCGCGACCGGGGCAAAGCAGGACAGTCATCGCAAGCGCGAACGCGCCAATGACCGCAGAACGCCCGAACACCATTGTACTCTCCCGCGCCTTACACCTCGGGCAGCCATACATCGGCGCCGAACGGGCAGGTCATGCGGCGGATTTGACGCGAAAATGGTGAATGAAGTGCAAATGCGCGGGCGGGCGCGCGGCGACTCCCGCGCGCGGCAGCCGGTGCCGACCGGATTCAGTGCTTGAACGGATAGATCATCTGCTCGCCGAAGCCCGGCGGAAACGCCGGATCGGCGACGCCGTAGGCGTCGGGCAGCTCGTTCTTCGGCATATAGAAGGTGCCGAAGATGATATCGATCACCGGGAAGGTCGAAGCGAAGTTCGTCTCCCCGCCCCGCGCCGCGGCGGTGTGATGCCAGCGATGGAAGACCGGCCCGGCAATCACGTATTTGAACGGCCCGAGCGTCCAGTTGAGGTTGGCGTGCACGAACGCCGAATGCGCGATCGTGAACGGTCCGAGGAACACCAGCACGTTCGGCGAGATGCCCGCGAGCAGCAGCACGACGTCGGTCATGACGCTGCCGAGGAAGATATTGACCGGATGGAAGCGCGCCGCCGAAATCCAGTCGAGCTCTTCGGAGGAGTGATGCACCGCATGGTAGCGCCAGAGCGCCGGCCGGTGGAAGGCGCGGTGGATCCAGTACATCATGAGATCCGAACCGACGAGGAAGATCGCGGCCTGCAGCCAGAGCGGCAACTGCGCGAGCGGCCCGTGCCCGTCGTCGTAGAACTCGACCAGGCCCTCGGCGGTATTGATGTTGAAGATGAGCGCCGCGCCCATGACCAGCAGGCCGATGCGCAGATAGCGCGCGAACAGCGGAATGACGAACCAGTAGCAGAGGTCGGTCACGATCTCGCGCTTGTGCCACCACGGCCGGCCGGGATTGCAGGACCAGAAGAAGGTCAGGATGGTGAAGGCCGCGCCGAGCGCGATCGAGACCGGGATGATCTTGGCAAGCGTCACGCCAATGCTGTGAACGACCGCGAACAGTTCCGCTAACATGACCACCTACACGCCACAGAGACATCAATGCTTGCCGACAGTTAGATATCGAGCGTCGCTGTTAAGATGGCGTGAATCGGCCGTTGCGCGTGGCGGCAGCCCTTCCCGCTACACCTTTTCAGCTTTTGCATTGCATCGCGGCCTGCCGGCACGCCGTTCCGCAAATGCCCGCCAGATCAAGCCTTGCCGGCGCGTCATCGACGCTGTTTCCGCTTTCGATCTTGCAGTGCACACGCATGCTTCGGGCGCGCGGTTGCTTCAGGGTCGATAAAATAGTCAACGACTTTTACTGTATTCAACGAAGCATCTCGTGAATAATTTTTAATAGATCATGATATATCTATGACAGATGAGCCTCGTGACGAGTCACAAAGCAAATACATATCTTTTTAACCACAGTATATCTCACTCAATATCTTGTTAACTACATCCGATTTTGTTCCCAAGTCTATCGGTTTCACTGCGGATATTAACCTCGCTGCAAGGAGGCCGCCGCTAGGGTGCCATCCACGGTTCCGGACCAGTCGGGCAATAACGGCTCCCGGGGCCACGCTCAGACAGCCACTTGTGGACCTAAGGAGCTACAGATGACGAAACTGGTTACGCGCTTCGTGAAGGACGAGTCGGGTGCGACCGCCATCGAGTATGGCCTCATCGCCGCCGGCATCTCCGTTGCGATCATCGCGGTCGTGCAGGGCCTCGGCTCGAAGCTCAACACGACCTTCACCAGCGTCCAGACCGCGCTCAAGTAAGCGACGGACTAGACCCTGCAAATACGAAAGGCCCCGGCCATCGCCGGGGCCTTTTGCTTTTGAGCGCATCAGCCGGAACACTCGCAGAAACGCTGGCGTAATCGCGACAAAGTCGAAAGTTCCATCATACATGTTTTTTCAGACGCCCTCTCTAGAACGGCCTGCGAGGGGCATACAGCAGGCGCTAGTGAGGAGTGCGATATGACGAAGGTGCTGCGTTTCTTCAAAGACGAATCCGGCGCGACGGCGATCGAATACGGCCTGATCGCCGCGGGTATCGCGGTGGCCATCATCGTCACGGTGGCAAGCGTGGGCTCCGGCCTGAATACGACGTTTACCTCGGTGCAAACGGCGCTGAAATAAGCCCGGGCCGGCCGGTGGCCGGAACTCCCGACCGAGAGCGTCAAGCCCGCCGCATCGCCGGCGGGCGCTTTCGTTGCCGGCTGGCCGCTAACCGATCCGCAAGGAGCGCGCGGTTACGATCAGACAGGCGCCAGCCGGCGCCGGCTGCACGACGGAACGACCATGGTTGCCGATACCATCCGACTGATGCTGTTCCCGGCGATCATGGCGTTCGCCGCCTCGAGCGATCTCGCTGACCATGACGATCTCCAACCGGGTGTCGCTGCTCCTGGTCGCCGGTTTCTTCGCGCTCGCGATGATGAGCGGCATGGGCTGGTGAGACGTGCTGCTCCATGTCGGTGCGGCCTGCATCGTGCTGGTGATCGCCTTCGGCTTCTTCGCCAGGGCTGGATCGGCGGCGGCGACGCCAAGCTCGCGGCCGCGACCGCGCTTGTGGTTCGGCTTCGATCATCTCATGCACTACCTGGTCTACGCGTCGCTGTTCGGCGGCGTGCTGACGCTGTTGCTGATCCAGTTCCGCATGATGCCGCTGCCCGGCCTGCTGGCCGGCCAGGAATGGGTGCAGCGGCTGCACCGCAAGGACGGCGGCGTGCCCTACGGCATCGCGCTCGCTGCCGCCGCGCTCGCGGTCTATCCGGAAACGCCCTGGATGACCGCGCTCGGAATGTGAGCGCGCGCGAGCGCACGTCCTTTACCGAAAATAAATCGCAGTTACCCAACCGTTAATCGCAGCCTGCTGCGATTTCTTTCGCGCGCGCAGAATCGGCACACAACCAACTATTAACTCGATTTGGATACGCCTCATTAACCATGCTTTGACGTTTACCTGCTGAAATCCGCGATGCACGACCACGTATCGGTTGGGGCGTCGTGTGGCAGTTGCGGTCGCGTCTGGTCGCAGCGTGATAGTGGAAAGTGAAGCGTATGAAACCCGCGCGTATCGTTGTGCTCGTCATCGCGGTCGCCGCCGGCGGCATCGCCGCCTTGCTGGCCGGCCGCTCCGATCGCCGCCGGAGCCGCCGCCTGCCCCGGCCGTCGCGCAGCTCGAAACCATCGACGTTCTGGTCGCCAATACCGACATCGGCGCTCGGCCGCACGATCGACGCCCAGGACCTGCGCTGGCAGACCTGGCCGGCCGCGGCCGCGGCAGCGAAACTTCATCCGCAAGAGCGACCGGCCCGACGCCATCGAGCAGCTCGTCGGGCTCGATCGCGCGCGTCGCCTTCTCGGCCGGCGAGCCGATCCGCGAAGCCAAGCTGATCAAGGCCAACGGCTCGCGGCTACATGGCCGCGATGCTGCCGACCGGCATGCGCGCGATCTCGACCGAAATCTCGCCCGAAACCGGCGCCGGCGGCTTCATCCTGCCGAACGACCACGTCGACGTCATCCTGTCGCGCCGCGACCGCGAGGCCGAGAAGGCGGCCGGCATCGAAATCCACACCAGCGAGACCATCCTGTCGAACGTGCGCGTGCTCGCGATCGACCAGACGGTCGAGGAGAAGAACGGGCAGCGCGTCGTGGTCGGCAAGACCGCGACGCTCGAACTGACGCCGCGCCAGGCCGAAACGCTCGCGCGTCTCGCGCCAGCTCGGCACGCTCTCGCTCGCGCTGCGCAGCCTCGTCGACTTCGACGGCAAGGACAAGCCCGAAGCCCGCGACGACTCGCGGCGCGGCGGCGTCAACATGGTGCGCTTCGGCGTCACCACGCACGACCACCGAGCAAGTGAGTAGTCACGAGGGGACCGACAATGGGCAACAATTCGCTGATTCCGCACCGCCCTGCTTGTTGCGTTGATTGTTGCGTTCGGGCTGGTGGCCACCGGCCGCGCACCGCGCCAATGAGGCGCGCTCGCCGGTCATCCAGGTGGTCGGCAGCGACGGCAGCTCGCGCTTCGTGCCGCTCGGCATCGGCAAGTCGGTCGTGATCGACCTGCCGCGCGACATCAAGGACGTGCTGGTCGCCGATCCGAAGATCGCCAATGCGGTGATCCGCTCGACGCGGCGCGCCTACATCATCGGCGCCGCGGTCGGGCAGACCAACGTCTATCTTCTTCGACGCCGAGGGCCGCCAGATCGCCGGCTTCGACATCGCGGTCACGCGCGATCTCAACGGCTGCGCGCCGCGCTCAAGCAGGCGCTGCCCAACCTCGACATCCGGGTCGAGGGCATTGGGCGACGGTCGTCGTGCTGCTCGGCAACGTCTCGAGCCCGGTCGAGGCGCAGACCGCGTTCGATATCGCGTCGCGCCTGGTCGACGACGGCAAGAAGGTCGTCAACGGCATCACCATCCACGGCCGCGACCAGGTCATGCTCAAGGTGACGGTCGCGGAAGTGCAGCGCGACGTCATCAAGCAGCTCGGCATCGACCTCAGCGGCGCCGGCAGCATCGGCTCGGCGGTGCTCAATTTCAACAACACCAATCCGTTCCCGGTCTACGGCCAGGCGCTGGTCCAGTCGAACGCCATCACCGGCCTCGTGGAAATCGATCAGCGCGACGCTGCGCGCGATGGAACGCGCCGGCGTGATCCGCACGCTCGCCGAGCCGAACCTGACCGCGATCTCCGGCGAGAGCGCGAGCTTCCTCGCCGGCGGCGAGTTCCCGATCCCGGCCGGCTTCACCTGCGATCCGGTGACGCGGAACTGCCAATACCAGATCCAGTGGAAGAAGTTCGGCGTCGGCCTCAACTTCACGCCGGTCGTGCTGTCGGAAGGCCGCATCAGCCTGAAGGTCATGACCGAGGTCTCCGAGCTGTCGACCGACAATCAGCTCACGCTGGTGCAGTCGCTCGGCTCGGGCGAGAGCACCACCCTGACCATTCCGTCGATCAGGACGCGCCGCACGGAGACCACGGTGGAGATCCCCTCCGGCGGCTCGCTCGCGCTGGCCGGCATGATCCAGGAGCAGACCAAGCAGCAGATCAACGGCATTCCCGGCCTGATGCAGCTGCCGATCCTCGGCACGCTGTTCAAGAGCCGCGACTACATCAACCGGCAGACCGAGCTGATGGTCATCGTCACGCCCTATGTGGTGCGCGCCGTCGCGCAGAAGGAACTGTCGCGTCCGGACGACGGCTTCGCCGACGCCAGCGATCCCGCGAGCGTGCTGCTCGGCAAGTTCAACCGCATCTACGGCGTCGCCGACAAGGTCGAGCCGAAGGCGGCGTATCACGGCCAGTACGGCTTCATCCTCGACTGACGGCCTGGGCCAGGAGACACGACGATGACCTCACAGCAACTTCCGGCGGCCCAGCGCGGCTCCGATGCGGCGCGGCGCTGCAGCGATGCTGCGCGCGCTGGCGGTCGCCGGCTGCGCGTTCGCGCTCAGCGGCTGCTACACCAACGCAGACGGTGCCGCAGCGGGCTCGCCGAACGACTATCGCCAGCGCCATCCGATCGCCATCAAGGAAGGCGCCCGCACCGTGCAGCTTCTGATCGGCAGCAAGCGCGGCGGCTTGACGCCCGCTCAGCGCGCCGACGTCCTGGCGTTCGCCAGTAGCTGGCGGCGCGACGCGACCGGCGGCATCGTCATCGAACTGCCCGCCGGCACGCGCAACGAGCTGGCCGCCGCCAATGCGGTGCACGAGGTCCGCGCCGTTCTGTCCGCCGCCGGCGTGCCGCCGCAGCGTGGTCGAAGTCCGGCCCTACCGCACCGCCGACGCCGCGCAAGCTCGGCGACGCTGCGGCTCAACTTTCCGACCATGACGGCCGAGGCCGGACCGTGCGGATTGTGGCCGTACGATCTCGGCCCGACCTACGACCGCGAGCACAACGAGAACGCGCGAGTACTAGAATCTCGGCTGCGCCACGCAGCGCAACCTCGCCGCCATGGTCGACAACCCGGCCGACCTGGTGCAGCCGCGCGGCGAGGTGCCGCCCTATACCGGCCGCCGCACCACGGTGCTCGACAAGTATCACCGCGGCGAAAGCCCGGCCACGACCTATCCGACACCGACAAAGGGCAAGATCAGCGACGTGGGCAAGTAATGACAACAGCAATCGATCCGGGGCTGAGGGCGGCGGCCGCGCGAGCGAGCACATCGCGCCGGCGCCGCGCGTCTCGATCCAGGCCTTCTGCGAGACCGTCGAGACCGCCGCCGCCGTCCAGGCGGCCGGCGAAGACCGGCGTCTGGGCAAGGCCCATCTGAAGATCCAGATGGGCGGCATCACCGCCGCGGTCGAGGCCTATAGCAGCTCGCCCACGCCGAACGTCATCGTGATCGAATCCGAGAGCCGCGGCGACGACCTGCTCGGCGGCCTCGATCAGCTCGCCGAGGTCTGCGACGCCGGCACGCGCGTCGTCGTGATCGGCCGGCACAACGACGTCGTGCTCTATCGCGAGCTGATGCGCCGCGGCGTCAGCGACTACCTGATCGCGCCGGTCGGCACGCTCGACGTCGTCCGCGTCGATCTGCGGCCTGTTCTCCGCGCCGGACGCCAAGCCGGTCGGCCGCATGATCGCGGTCATCGGCGCCAAGGGCGGCGTCGGCGCCTCCACGGTCGCCCACAACATCGCCTGGGCGATCGCGCGCGATCTCCAGCTCGACACGGTCGTGACCGATCTCGATCTCGCGCTTCGGCACCGCCGGCCTCGACTACAACCAGGACCCGCCGCAGGGCATCGCCGATGCGGTGTTCTCGCCCGACCGCATCGACACCAACTTCGTCGACCGCCTGCTGTCGAAATGCACCGACCATCTGAGCCTGCTGGCGGCGCCCGCGACGCTCGACCGGGTCTATGACTTCGGCGACCGAAGCCTTCGACTCGATCTTCGATTCGCTGCGCGCGACGGTGCCCTGCATCGTGCTCGACGTGCCGCATCAGTGGACCGGCTGGACCAAGCGCACGCTGATCGGCGCCGACGACATCCTGATCGTGGCCGCGCCCGATCTCGCCAATCTGCGCAATGCCAAGAACATGCTCGACCTGCTCAAGGGCGCGCGGCCGAACGATCACCGGCCGTTCGTACTGTCTCAACCAGGTCGGCGTACCGAAGCGGCCGGAGATCAAGCCCGCCGATTTCGCCAAGGCGCTGGACGACGAGCCGCTCGCCATCATCCCGTTCGAGCCGCAGATCTTCGGCACCGCCGCCAACAACGGCCAGATGATCGCGGAGCTGTCCTCCATCGCACAAGTCGCCGACATGTTCCGGCAGCTCGCGCAGGCACTGACCGGCCGCTCCGAAACGAAAAGAGCGAAATCGGGGCTGCTGTCTCCGATCTTCGACAAGCTCTTGAAGCGGTCGGCCTAGCGACTGGAGTACGTTCTCGTGTTCGGAAAGCGTAGCACTGGTTCTGACACCCGCGCCGCGGCACCGGCGGCGGTCGCGCAGCGGCCGCAGGCGCACGCCGCGCCGGCGCCGCAAGCCGCGCCGCAGCCGGCGCCCCGGCCGGCGTCCAATGCCGCCATGGAAGGCGGCCGCGCGCCGATGCCGTCGGTCGGCCTCGGCGCCCCGGTCGTGGCGGCGCCGACGCCGGGCAAGCGCAACGGCGGAATGCCGACCGAGCACTCCCCGCCGCTGGCGCCGACCGCGGTCGACTCGCGCCGGTCGGAAAGCTACTACGAGACCAAGGGCACGATCTTCGGCGCCCTGATCGAGGCGATCGATCTGTCGCAGCTCGCCAAGCTCGACGCCGAAGCGGCGCGCGAGGAAATCCGCGACATCGTCAACGAGATCATCGCGATCAAGGCGATCGTGATGTCGATCTCCGAGCAGGAGGAACTGCTCGACGACATCTGCAACGACGTGCTGGGCTATGGTCCGCTCGAGCCGCTGCTGGCGCGCGACGACATCGCCGACATCATGGTCAACGGCTCCGGCACGACCTACATCGAAGTCAAGGGCAAGATCCAGAAGACCGGCATCCGCTTTCGCGACAACCAGCAGCTTCTGAACATCTGCCAGCGCATCGTCAGCCAGATCGGCCGGCGCGTCGACGAATCCTCGCCGATCTGCGACGCGCGCCTGCCCGACGGCTCCCGCGTCAACGTCATCGTGCCGCCGCTCGCCATCGACGGCCCGGCGCTCACCATCCGCAAGTTCAAGAAGGACAAGCTGACGCTCGATCAGCTCGTGCAGTTCGGCTCGATCACGCCGGAAGGCGCCGATATTCTCAAGGTGATCGGCCGCTGCCGGGTCAACACCATCATCTCCGGCGGCACCGGCTCCGGCAAGACCACGCTGCTCAACTGCCTGACCCAGTTCATCGACAACGACGAACGCATCATCACCTGCGAGGACGCGGCCGAACTGCAGCTGCAGCAGCCGCATATGGTCCGGCTCGAAACCCGCCCGCCCAACCTCGAGGGCGAGGGCCAGATCACCATGCGCGATCTGGTCAAGAACTGCCTGCGCATGCGGCCGGAGCGGATCATCGTCGGCGAAGTCCGCGGACCGGAGGCCTTCGACCTGTTGCAGGCCATGAACACCGGTCACGACGGCTCGATGGGCACGCTGCACGCCAACACGCCGCGCGAGGCGCTGTCCCGCCTCGAATCGATGATCACCATGGGCGGCTACTCGCTGCCGTCGCGCACCATCCGCGAGATGTTGTGCGGATCGATCGACGTGATCGTGCAGGCCGCGCGCCTGCGCGACGGCTCGCGCCGCATCACCCACATCACCGAAGTGCTGGGCATGGAAGGCGACGTCATCATCACCCAGGACATCTTCGTCTACGACATGATGGGCGAGGATGCCGACGGCAACATCATCGGCCAGCACCGCTCGACCGGCATCGGCCGTCCGCGCTTCTGGGAGCGGGCCCGCTACTACGGCGAGGAGCAGCGGCTCGCAGCCGCGCTCGATGCGGCCGAGGTCGCAAGCGACGGCAAAGGCTGACGGCGCCGGTCATGCAGAACCTCGCGCTCTTCTTCTTCGTGGCGATCGCGATCGGCGGCGTCGCCTGGGTGTTCATCTATCCGTCGCTGTCCGGCGAAACGCAAGGTGGAGAAGCGCCGGGAGGCGGTCGCCGGAACCGGATCGATTCCGGCACGGGCGGCGGCCCGCAATCCGCAGAAGTCGCGCCGCGAGCAGGTCGAGGGCACCCTCAAGGAGCTGGAAGAGCGGCAGGCCAAGGCCAAATCGGTCCCGCTGACGATGAAGATCGCACAGGCCGGCCTGTCATGGTCGAAGCGGCGATTTTTCATCACCGGCGGCGTGATCGGGTTCATCGCATTCTTTCTGACCTTCGCGATCGATGCCGGCCTGCTGCCGGCGCTCGGCATGGGCTTTGCCGCCGGATGCGGCGTGCCGCTCTGGCTGCTCAAGTTTCTCAAGAAGCGGCGCGAAGCGAAGTTCCTGGCCGCCTTCCCCGATGCCGTCGACACCGTGGTGCGCGGCATCAAGGCCGGCCTGCCGCTGCTCGACAGCCTGCGCATCATCGCCACCGACGCGCCCGAGCCGCTGAAGAGCGAGATTCCGGGCCATCGTCGAGACCCAGACCATCGGCATCCCGATCGGCGAGGCCTGCGCCAAGCTTTACGAGCGCATCCCGGTGCCGGAGGCGAACTTCTTCGGCATCGTCATCGCGATCCAGCAGAAGGCCGGCGGCAATCTGTCGGAAGCGCTCGGCAACCTCTCGAAGGTGCTGCGCGAGCGCAAGAAGATGAAGGCCAAGATCCAGGCCATGTCGATGGAGGCGAAGGCCTCGGCGTCGATCATCGCTGCCCTGCCGATCTCCGTGATGACGCTGGTCTACATCACCAGCCCGCAATACATCGAGCTGCTGTGGACCACGCCGACCGGCCGTCTGATGCTCGCGGCGTGCGGCATTCTGGATGTTCATCGGCGTGATGGTCATGCGCAAGATGATCAATTTCGACTTCTGAAATCAGTGCCATGATCGACCTGCTGATCGACAAGCTCCACGACACCAAGTTCCTGGCGATGCTGTTCGCCGCGATCGGCGCGATTGCGACGGTGCATCACCCTGGCAATGCCGCTTCTGGTCACCGACAGCCTGAACAAGCGCATGAAGTCGGTGGCGCTCGAGCGCGAGAAGCTGCGCCAGCGCGAGCGCGAGCGGCTCGCGCGCGGCGAGAAGGTCGCGCTGCGCCGGTCGCCCAAGCAGTACATGCAGACCATCGTCGACCAGTTCAATCTGACCAAGTGGGTCGGCCAGGAGGACGCGCGCGAACTGCTGGTGCAGGCGGGCTATCGCGGCCAGGCGCCCTACGTCACCTTCCTGTTCTTCCGCCTGGTGATGCCGGTCATTTCGCTGGTGGTGTCGCTGTTCTACGTGTTCGTCGTGATCGAGCTCGACCAGCCGCCGATGGTCAAGCTCGGACTGTGCATCGGCTGCACTTATCTCGGCATGCATCTGCCGAGCCTGTTCATCAAGAACAAGATCGCCAAGCGCCAGCTCTCGATCAAGCGCGCCTTTCCGGATGCGCTCGACCTGCTGCTGATCTGCGTCGAGTCCGGCATGTCGATCGAGGCCGCGTTCAAGCGGGTGTCGATGGAGATCGGCTCGCAGTCGATCCCGCTGGCCGAGGAGTTCACCCTCACCACCGCGGAACTGTCCTATCTGCAGGACCGCAAGCAGGCCTACGAGAACCTCGCCAAGCGCACCAATCTCGACGGCGTAAAATCGGTCTGCATGGCGTTGCAGCAGGCCGAGCGCTACGGCACGCCGCTCGGCCAGACCATGCGCGTCATGGCGCAGGAAAACCGCGACATGCGCATGTCGGAAGCGGAGAAGAAGGCCGCGGGCCTGCCGCCGAAGCTGACGGTGCCGATGATCCTGTTCTTCCTGCCGGTGCTGTTCATCGTCATTCTCGGACCCGCCGCGATCCGCGTGATGCAGATGAATATGATGAACTGAGCGAGGCGCGCGAGACGGGCGGTCCCGCTCGCCGCGGTGCCGGCGCGATCAATCGCCGGTCGCCCGGCTGCGCTTGAGCACCTCGGACGGCAATTCACCGAATGCCTGGCGATACTCCCGGCTGAAGCGGCCGAGATCGCTGAAGCCACACTTGAAGGCGACGTCGGTGACGGTGCTGGTCGGCGCGGCCGACTGCAACAGCTGGCGCGATTGCGAGAGCCGTATCCGCTTGGCAAACGCCATCGGCGAGCAGCCGCGGCTTTGCCGGAACGTCCGGAACAGATTGCGCGCGCTGGCGCCGGTCACCATCGCGATATCCTCGATCCGGATCGGCTGGTTCCAATGCGCCTCGATATATTCCTCGGCGCGCCGGACCTGCCAGGGCGCGAGATCGTGCGGTTTGCGCGCGAGCCGATGGCTGTAGTTGTGCTGGTTGCCGCACAGGAACGCCACCATCAGGGCCTGCTCCCATTCCGCAATCACCAAGGGCGGCGGAGTCTCGGTGCGGTTTACTTCGCTCACCACGAACAGGAACTGTTCGCGCAAGCTGCGTGCGGCGGGCGTGCGCAGCATCCTGAACCAATTCCATTTGCAATGGCGCGCCGACCGGCTCGCCGATGATTGCCGTCAGCTTCTGGATCAGGGCCTTCGGTTCAATTCGCAGCGCGAGCTGCTCATACGCAATGCCAAGGCATCGCGCTGGACGACAAGCCGGGCGAAATCACCACGCCCGATTTTGGCGCTGGCGCTCGACGCCACTCGCTTGCCGTCGACTTCGGTCACGCGATCTCCCGCGAGCGGAAAGACCTGCGAAAAGACTTTGCTCGGCGGCACGTTCACCCGGACGGCGGCGCCGTAGCTGATTGTAGCTCATGCGGATGTGCTGACTGCGACAACTGCGCAGCAATGCGTGGAACCGCTCGCCGCGACCGTCGATCTCGATCGACGGCTTGACCAGAATCCGGCTGAGCGCGTCTTCCGCTTCCTTGATGCTACGCGTGCTGACCACGGGAAAACGATCCAACGGTGCACATGACGGCATCATGAGGAGTCCGAAGCCTCACATTTCAACGACCGGTGAACAGCGCGATCTCTCCGTCCAGTCGAGTCTCGTCACGTGACTCGGATCAATCGACCTCTCGGCGCGAGCAAGGCCCGTACCGACTCTTCACCGTATTGTTGAGAATAGTGCCCGAGGTCAGCGGATGAGCAGCGTTCGCGTGCAATCAATCCCCGGTAAATTAGTAGAACAGCGTCTATGTCGGTTTTGTTGTTGCTATCAGCCCTGTCTATCGACCATCAACGATCACGGTCTTGTTACGCGACAAGCTCAACCTTCACTTTCAATCGCCAGGATGAGTTCAACCGGGCATTGCCGGACGTCGCGCGATTTCTTCGCAGATCGACGCGAAATCGCCGGATCACTGCCCGGCGATTCCAATCGCATCATAACGTTTGGAAATCAGGTGCCCTGCGCACGCACGCTGGGTTTCGGCTCACCGGCATTCTTCATGCCGTTCTGCTGCGCCAGCATCTGCCGCAGATAGGCGACATTGGCGGCGGCGGCATCGGTCGGCAGATCGGCACGCGCGATGTTCTCCGCCTCCTGGAACCGGCCTTGCAGGCCGACCACGAGCGCAAGATTCTGCCGCACGCGCGGATCGACCTTCGATTGCAGCGATGCCTTGCGCAGCGTCGATTCGGCCCGCACCAGATCTTTGGAGAGCGCGTAGGACAGGCCGAGATTCGACAGCACCGACGGCTCGTCGGGCACGATCCGCAGCGCGGTGGCGTAGTAGCGCTGCGCCTCGTCGTGCCGCCCCATCTGATCGAGCACCGCTCCCTGCACCGAGAGGATGCGCCAGTCGGGCTGCTCGGGGGTATGGGCGCGGTTGAGGATGTCGAGCGCCTGCTTGTAGGCGCCGTTGTCGGCGAGCGCGCGCCCGTAGGCGCCGAGCAGGCCGGTGTGCTTGGGATTCTGCAGCGAGGTCTGCTCGAGCACGGCGACCGCCTGCTGACGCTGGCCGTTGGCGCGCAGCGCCTGCGCGTAGTTGATCGCCGTGTCGGGATCGTTGGGCATGGCGCGATAGCGCTCGGCCCAGGCCTCCATCACGGTGTGCGTATCGGCCGATGTGGACGCAGCGACGCCCAGCGGACCGGTCGCTTCCGGAGCAAGGGTCTTGCAGCCCGCGACCGCGAACGCCATCGCCGCCATCAGTGCGACCGAAGCGAACGGCCGCAGCGCCTGGCCAGCCTTGCAACGCTTTGAGAAAATCATCACGACCTCGTGGCCCCCCACGAGGCGGCAGAAATAAAGTGTTAACCTTAACGACTGGTTAAACCGCCGCGTTAATATGTGTTAACGGCTGTCCTCCGCTGCGCCTTCTCCATCACGGAGAGCCGTGCTAGCAGCCTGTTCATGGGCACTTCTGCAATGCATCCGATGTTCTTTCCCCGCGGCCAGATGGCGGCCGTGCCGGTCACCTTCGTTAACGGTTCGAACTGGGCCGAGCAGCGCGAGCGGCTCGATTCGCGCGCCCGCGCCTTTGCCGACGCGGCGGGATTCGAGCCCAAGGCCGGGCGTCACCTGCTGCTGCCCGGCCCCGACGGCGGACTGGCCGGCGTGCTGTTCGGCCTGGAGAACGCCGACGATCCCCATCTCGACCTGTTCCGGCCGGGCGCCCTGCCCGGTCTCCTGCCGGCCGGCGCCTATCGCTTCGCCAACGCGCCGCACGATTCGCGCCTCGGCGCGCTCGCCTTCGCGCTCGGCAACTACCGGTTCGCGCGCTACCGCAAGCAGGACGAGAAGACGCTCCGGCTCGAGTTGCCCGGCAACGCCGACGGCGACGACCTGACCCGCATCGTCGAAGGCGTCGCGCTCACCCGCGACCTGATCAATACGCCCGCGAACGACATGGGGCCGCCCGAACTCGAAGAAGCCGTTCGCACGCTCGCCGGCCGTCACGGCGCCAAGGTGACGGCAACCGTCGGCGACGACCTCCTCAAGGAGAACTTCCCGCTCATCCACGCGGTCGGCCGCGCCGCCGCGCGCGCGCCGCGCCTGATCGACATGACCTGGGGCGATCCCGGCCATCCCAAGGTTACGCTGGTCGGCAAGGGCGTGTGCTTCGACACCGGCGGGCTCGACATCAAGCCCGACACCGGCATGCTCAACATGAAGAAGGACATGGGCGGCGCCGCCACCATGCTGGCGCTCGCCCACATGCTGATGAGCCGCGGGTCTGAAGATCCGGCTGCGGGTGCTGATCCCGGCGGTCGAGAACTCGATCTCCGGCGGCGGCCTTCCGCCCGCGCGACATCTACCGCTCGCGCAAGGGCATCACGGTCGAGATCGGCAACACCGACGCGGAGGGCCGCCTGATCCTCGCCGATGCGCTCGCGCTCGCCGACGAGGAGAAGCCCGAACTGATCGCCGACATGGCGACGCTGACCGGCGCCGCCCGCGTCGCGCTCGGCGCCGACATCCCGCCGTTCTATACCGACGACGATGCGCTCGCCGCCGCCTTCGCCAAGGCCTCCGTGAGCGAGAACGATCCGGTCTGGCGCATGCCGCTCTATCGACCCTACGACCAGCTCCTGGATTCCAAGGTCGCCGACGTCAACAACGTCTCGTCCAGCAATTTCGGCGGCTCGATCACGGCCGCGCTGTTCATGCGCCGGTTCGTGACCGCGGCCAAGGCCTGGCTGCATGTCGACATCTTCGCCTGGAACCAGAGCACCAGGCCCGGGCGGCCGGAGGGCGCCGAGTGCCAGGCCGCGCGCGCGCTCTACGCGCTGCTCGTCGCAGCGCTACGGCTAGGCCGTGCGCACGTTCGACCCCCGCATCACGCCGGTCCGCTCCGATCTCGCTGCCAGCCATCTGCGCGGCCAGGTCGAGGCCGCGCGCTTTTCCGATGGCGAGCTGCGCGAGGTGATCGAGCCCCACGTGCCGGTGCGCCGCGCGCCGCGCCCGGATGCTCCGCTCGACACCGAGGCGCTCAAGGGCGAGCGCGTCACCGTCTACGATAGCGACGAGGGCTGGGCCTGGGGCCAGCTCGAAAGCGACGGCTATGTCGGCTATCTGCCGGCCAGCGCGCTCGCGCCGCCCGGGCCGGCTGCGACCCACAAGGTCGCGATGCTGCGCACGCTGGTGTTTCCCGGACCCAACATCAAGCTGCCGCCGGTCGAGGCCTTGCCGTTCGGCGCGCGGCTCGCCGTCGCACGCACCGAAGGGCCGTTCGCCGTGACCGCGGCTGGCGGCTACCTGCCGGCGCGCCATCTGTCGCCGCTCGATGCCCGCGAGAGCGACTTCGTCGCGGTCGCCGAGCGCTTCATCGGCGCGCCCTATCTGTGGGGCGGAAAAACGTCGCTCGGGCTCGACTGCTCGGGCCTGGTGCAGATTTCGCTGACCGCCTGCGGCATCGCCTGCCCGCGCGACAGCGACATGCAGGAGCAGGCGCTCGGCGCAGCCGGCCGGCCTATCCGATCTCCGCCGTGGCGATCTGATCTTCTGGAAAGGCCACGTCGCCATCTTGCGCGACGCGTCCACGCTCCTTCACGCCAACGCGCATCACATGGCGGTCGCGGCCGAGCCGCTCAAGGAAGCGCTGGCGCAGAATCGCGACCGCGGGCAGCGAACCGACGAGCGTAAGGCGGCTCTAGTCGAGCTTGATCCCGAGCAACCGCGCCGCAGTCTCGCCCAGCATCGCCCGCAGATCGGCCTCGCTCGCGCCGGGCGTCGCGAGGACGTGATCCACCGCCTTCGGATTCCACGGAAACGGATAGTCGGTGCCGAGCACGATCTGGCTTGCGCCGACCTCGGCAATCAGGTGCCGCATCGCCTCCGGCGTGAAGATGATCGAGTCGTAGTAGAGCTGGCGCAGATATTCGGTCGGCTGCTTTTTCAGCGGCGGCCCTTTGCAACGCTGCGGGAAGTTCGCGCAGACTACGTCGGAGCGCGGCGCATAGGAGCCCAGATAGCCGCCGCCATGGGACGCGCAAATCTTCAGACCGGGAAACCGGTCCAATGTGCCTTCAAAGATCAGGTGCGAGAGCGCAATCGTCGTGTCGAGCGGAAACGCGATGATGTTGGTCAGCTCGCCATTGCCGGCGAGCCGCTTGTCGAGTTCCGGGACCCGCACCGGATGGATGAACACCAGGCAGCCGAGTTCCTCGGCTTTCGCCCACACCGGATGCAGCTTGGGATCGGACAGCTCCATGCCGTCGACATTGCTGCCGACCGACACGCCGCGCAGCCCGAGCTTTTTCACGCCCTCTTCGAGCTGCTGGACCGCAAGATCGGGATGCTGCAGCGCCATCGTGGCGAATGCGACGAACCGGTCCGGCTGCGCGGCGCAAAGCTCCGCGAGCTTTTCGTTCTGCAGCTTGATGACCGCCTGCGCGACGTCACGGTCGGCGCGATACCAATAGGGGTTGATGCTCAGCGCGGCGATGTCGATCCCCTGCGCATCCATGTCACGGATGCGGCCCTCCCCCATCACCAGCCCGCTCGGCTCGGGCTTCAGCCCCATCAACGCCATGGCTTGCGGGAACGCGACATGGGCGTGCACGTCGACCGTCTTGGCGCGGCGGCCATTCACGACCACCTGCCGGCGCGGCGGCGCAGGCTGCGCGTGCGCATGCCGATGTTGCAACAGCTCGCAGCCGACGAAGACCGCGCCGGTCGCCGCCACACCGCTGATGAATTCCCGGCGCGTCGTCATCGTGTCCCTCCCGGCGTCCGCGTGGTGCGCCAATAACCGTATCAATTCGGCTTCGCGCCCGAGAACTTCACCACCTTGCCCCACTTCTCGGTTTCGTCGGCGACGAATTGCGCGTAGTCGGCGGGCGACAGCGCAAACCCTGTCGTTCCCAGGTCGGCGAGGCGCGCCTTCATGCCCGGATCGGCAAGACCCGCGCCGATTTCCTTGTTGAGCTTGTCGATGATCTCGGCGGGCGTAGCCTTCGGCGCACCGACGCCATGCCACACGCTCGAACTCGTAGCCCGGGACGAACTCGGCGATCGCCGGAACGTCCGGCATCGCGTCCGCGCGGACCGCGTTGGTGACGCCGAGCGCGCGAAGCCGCCCTGCCCTGACATGCTCGATCGCCGCCGGCATGGTGGCGAACAGCACCTGCACCTGGCCGGCGATCAGATCGGTCAGCGCCGGCGCATCGCCGCGATACGGCACGTGCGTCATGTCGACGCCGGCCATCATCTTGAACAGCTCGCCGGTGACATGGAGCGTGCCGCCGTTGCCGCCCGATGCCATGTTGATCTTGCCGGGGTTCGCCTTCGCGTAGGCGATGAACTCGGCAACGGTCTTGGCCGGAAACGACGGATGCACCACCATCACCAGCGGCATGCGCCCGACGCTTGCGACCTGCGCGATGTCGCGCAGGAAATTGAAGCTGAGGTTCGGATAGAAGGTCGTGCTGATCGCGTTCGCCGACGTGGCCCACAGCAGCGTGTGGCCGTCCGGCGCTTCCCTCACCACCGTCTCGGTGCCGATTGCGCCGCCGGCGCCCGGCCGGTTCTCGGTCACGAACGGCTGGCCGAGGCGCGCCGCCAGCCATTGCGCCATCAGGCGCGCGACGATGTCGGCGGAACTGCCGGGAGGAAAGCCGACGACGACGCGCACGGGCCGCGTCGGATAGGCTTGCGCCCACGCCATCCGCGAAACGGCCGGCAGGGCGACCGATCCAGCCGCCAGCCGCAGGAACCGGCGGCGCGGAAGCTTGCACACATGAGCCATTGGCGCGTCCCGGTAGCGCTCGAAGGCAGCAGGTCGCGGAACGTTATCAATAGCCGCGGCTGCGGTCGACCAGGTTGTCGAGCGGCAGCCCGCGCTCGCAGCGCTCGATCTGCTCGATCACCGACGCGGCGAAAACCTGCGGCGAGATATCGCCGGCATTGTGCGGCGTGACCGTCACCTTCGGGTGCGTCCAGAACGGACTCGTCACCGGCGGCGGCTCGGATTGAAACACGTCGAGCGTGGCGCCGGCGAGCGTGCCCTCGTCCAAGGCCGCGAGAATGTCGGCATCGACCTGCACCGCGCCGCGCCCGGCATTGATCAGATAGGCGCCGCCCGCCGCGCCGTCGCGCTTGAGCTTGCGCAGGAGCGCAAGGTCGATCAGGCCCCGGGTCTGCGGCGTCGCGGGCAGCAGGCTGACCAGGATTTCGGTGCGCGCGAGGAAGGCATCGAGCGCCGCTCGCCTGGAATGTCTGGACGCCCGTAATCGGGCGGGGCGAACGGCTCCAGCCGGCGACCTGAAAGCCGAGGCCCGCGAGCGCCGCCGCCACCGCGCTGCCGATCGCGCCGAGCCCCATGACGCCGACCGCGACCTCGCTCGCGGCCGGCTGCGCGCCGACCTGCCAGACCCGCTCGCGCTGCTGGGCATCGTAGCGCCGCTGGCGGCGGTGATGCATCAGCACGTGCAGGACGACGTATTCGACCATCCGCATGGTGAGATCGGGATGCACCACGCGCGCGAGCGGCACCTTCGGCAACGCCGGATCGGCGAGGAGATGATCGGCGCCGGCGCCGAGATTGATGATCGCCTTCAGGTTCGGAAATCCCGCGAGCAGGCCGTGCGGCGGCCGCCAGACGCAGGCGTATTCGACATCGCCCACCGTCCCGACCCGATCCGGCCAGACCCGCAGGTCACGCCCGGGCGCGCAGGCGCGCAGGCTCATCTCCCACGGCTTCGGGTCCATCCCGTCGATGGCCAGGAGCAGCGCGCCCATCAGCCCTTGACCGTACCGGCGCGGACGATGTCGTCCAGGCGGCTCCGGTTGAGCGCGAGCCATTGCAGGGCGACGATCAGCGGCCCGTTATGCATGGTCCCGCCACCGAGGGCCGCGACCGCCGCGTCGATCGGCACCCGCATCGGCCGCGTCACCTCGCGCTCGGTCGCCGCGCCGCCACGATCGGGAACCTGCGCGGCGTCGATCGTGGCGAGAAACAGCGTGATCCGCTCGTCCGAAAGCCCGGGCGACGACAGGTACGTCATCAGTTCGACCAAGGCGCGTCGGCTCGACGCTGATCTCCTCGACGGTTTCCCGCCGCGCGCACTCGACCGGCTGCTCGCCGGCTTCGACACGGCCCGCGACGATCTCGACCAGGTCGCCCTTGCCGTTGGCCAGATGCGCGGCGAAGCGGAACTGGTGCATCAGGACCACCTCGCGCCGCGCCAGGTCGACCGGCAGCACGGCCGCCACGCCGCCGGCGCGGATCACATCGCGCGACTGCGGCGGCGACGCACGGTCGTCGCCCGCGAGCCTGAACTGATACTGCTCGTAGTTGCGGAAGGCCTTGGCGAGCAGATGCGTCTCGGTGACGGTCACATCGGCCGCAAGGTCCGCGAGCGGGCCGGCAGGCAGGCGGGACCCTGGCGCCATGCGAACCGCCCTATTGCGCGACGACGCCCTCGGGCGCGGTTTCGAGATTGAAGGCGGCGGCGAGCAAGGCGCGCGTATAGTCGCTGCGCGGCCGCGCGAACAGCTCGGCGGCCGGCCCCTCCTCCACCACCTTGCCGTGGCGCATCACCACCAGCGTGCTCGCCAGCGCCGCCACCACGCGCAGATCGTGCGAGATGAACAGGTAGGTGAGGTTGCGCCGCTTCTGCAGATCGCGCAGCAGATCGACGATCTGCGCCTGGATCAGCATGTCGAGCGCGCTGGTCGGCTCGTCGAGCACGACGAAGGTCGGCTCGAGCACGATCGCGCGCGCGACCGCGATGCGCTGGCGCTGGCCGCCGGAGAATTCGTGCGGATAGCGAAAGCGCGTCTCGGGATCGAGGCCGACGTCGCGCAGCGCCCGCACCACGCGCTCCTCGCGCTGCGCCGGCGACATTTTCGGGTGATGCACCCAAAGCCCTTCCTCGATGATGTCGGAGACCGACATGCGCGGCGACAGCGAGCCGTAGGGATCCTGGAACACGATCTGCATGTCGTGGCGGAACGGCCGCATCTGCTTGAAGTTCAGGCCGTCCGATCTCCTTGCCGAGGAACACGATCGGGCCCTGCGAGGAGATCAGCCGCAGGATCGCGAGCCCGAGCGTGGTCTTGCCCGAGCCGGATTCGCCGACGATGCCGAGCGTCTCGCCCTTGCGCACCGCGATGGTCACGCCGTCGACCGCCTTGATGTGGCCGACCACCTTGCGCAGCACGCCGCGCTTGATCGGGAACCAGACCTTGAGGTCCTTGGTCTCCAGCACGACGGGCGACCCGGGACGGACCGGCGCCGGATCGGGCTTCGGCTCGGCGGCGAGCAGCGCGCGCGTATAGGGATGCTCGGCGCGGTGAACACCTGCTCGACCGGCCCCTGCTCGACGATCTTGCCTTCCTTCATCACGCAGACCCGGTCGGCGAGCTTGCGCACGATGCCGAGGTCGTGGGTGATGAACAGCATCGCCATGCCGAGGCGGGTCTGCAGATCCTTCAGCAGCGTCAGGATCTGCGCCTGCACGGTGACGTCGAGCGCGGTGGTCGGCTCGTCGGCGATCAGCAGATCGGGCTCGTTGGCGAGCGCCATCGCGATCATCACGCGCTGGCGCTGGCCGCCGGAGAGCTGGTGCGGATAGCTCGCGAGCCGCGTCTGCGGCTCGGGGATGCCGACCTGGGTCAGGAGCTCGATGATGCGCGCCCGCGCCGCCGCGCCGGTCATGCCCTGGTGCAGCAGCAGGATTTCGCCGATCTGCTTCTCGATGGTGTGCAGCGGATTGAGCGAGGTCATCGGCTCCTGGAAGATGATGGTGATGTCGTTGCCGCGCACGCGCCGGATCTCGGATTCCGCATGCCCAGCAGGTCCTGGCCCTTGAAGCGGATCTGCCGGACGGATGGTGCGCCGCCGGATAGGGCAGGAGCTTCATCACCGACAGCGCGGTCACCGACTTGCCGGAGCCGAATTCGCCCACCAGCGCGACCGTCTCGCCCCTTTGCGATGTCGAACGAGATGCGGTCGACCGCGAGCGTCTCGCGGCCGCCCTGGCGGAAGGCGACCGAGAGATCGCAGACTTCGAGGAGCTTTTCGTGGCTCGCGTCCATCGGCTCACCCGAACGTCTTGCGCGGATCGAAGGCGTCGCGCACCGCCTCGCCGATGAAGATCAGGAGCGACAGCATGCAGCGCGACGGTGAAGAAGCCGGTGAGGCCGAGCCACGGCGCCTGGATGTTGGCCTTGCCCTGCGACAGCATCTCGCCGAGCGAGGGCGAGCCGGGCGGCAGGCCGAAGCCGAGGAAGTCGAGCGCGGTCAGCGTCATCACCGAGGACGACAGGATGAACGGCAGGAACGTCATGGTCGCCACCATGGCGTTCGGCAGCAGATGGCGGAACATGATGGTGCGGTTCGACACGCCGAGCGCGCGCGCGGCCTGGATGTATTCGAAATTGCGCCCGCGCAGGAATTCGGCGCGCACCAGGCCGACCAGCGACACCCAGGAGAACAGCAGCAGGATGCCGAGCAGCACGAAGAAGCCCGGCACCAGCACCGACGAGATGATCAGCAGCAGATAGAGCGACGGCACCGAGGTCCAGATCTCGATGAAGCGCTGGAACAGGAGGTCGATCCAGCCGCCGAAATAGCCCTGCACCGCGCCGGCCGCGACGCCGATGACCGACGAGATGATGGTCAGGATCAGGCCGAACAGCACCGAGATGCGGAAGCCGTAGATCAGGCGCGCCACCACGTCGCGGCCCTGGTCGTCGGTGCCGAGCCAGTTGTATTCGAGATCGCGGCAGCTCTTCAGGCCCTTGCGCTCGACCACCGGCCTGCATTCCTCCTCGGTCAGCAGCCAGGTCGGCTTCGACGGCGCCGGCGTCGGCAGGTCGAGATTGTGGGTGTCGTAGGAATAGCGGATCGGCGGCCAGATCATGGTGCCGCCCTTCTCGGCGATCAGCTTCTGCAGAAAGGGGTCGCGATAGTCGGCCGCGGTCTCGAAGTCGCCGCCGAACGCCGTCTCCGGATAGCTCACGAACACCGGGAAGAACGACTTGCCTTCGTAGTGGACGAAGAACGGCTTGTCGTTGGCGATGAACTCGGCGAACAGCGAGATCAGGAACAGCACGAGGAACATCCAGAACGACCAGTAGCCGCGCCGGTTGGCCTTGAAGTTCTGCCAGCGGCGGCGGTTGATCGGCGACACCGCGACGCGCTTGCCCTCCGGCAGGACGTCAAGCCCCATCGGCCCCTGCGCCGTGAGTTCCGGAACCGCGACGCTGGTCCGATCCTGAACGTGGTCCGGTCGTCCACCTCAGACCTCCCGCGTCTCGAAATCGATGCGCGGATCGACCCAGGTATAGGTGAGGTCGGAGATCAGGTTCACCACCAGCCCGACCAGCGCGAAGATGTAGAGGGTGGCGAACACCACCGGATAGTCGCGATTGAGCACGCTCTCGAAGCTGAGCAGGCCGAGCCCGTCGAGCGAGAAGATCGTTTCGATCAGCAGCGAGCCGGTGAAGAACGCGTGCACGAACGCGCCCGGAAATCCGGCGATGACGATCAGCATGGCGTTGCGGAAGACGTGGCCGTAGAGCACCTGGCGCTCGGTGCAGCCCTTGGCGCGCGCGGTGAGCACATATTGCTTGCGGATCTCGTCGAGGAACGAGTTCTTGGTCAGCAGCGTCATGGTGGCGAAGGCGCGCAAGCCCCATCGAGATGATCGGCAGCGCCAGGTGCCAGAAATAGTCGGCGATCTTTCCGGCGACCAGGACAGCTGCGCCCAGTTGTCCGAGGTGAGGCCGCGCAGCGGAAAGAAGTTCCAGAACGAGCCGCCGGCGAACAGGATGATGAGCAGGATCGCGAACAGGAAGCCCGGGATCGCATAGCCGATGATGATCGACGCCCGAGGTCCACACGTCGAACTGCGAGCCGTCCCGCACCGCCTTGCGGATGCCGAGCGGGATCGAGATCAGATAGGTGAGCAGCGTCATCCAGAGGCCGAGCGAGATCGAGACCGGCAGCTTCTCCTTGATCAGCTGCAGCACGCTGATGTCGCGGAAATAGCTCTTGCCGAAATCGAACCGGACGTAGTTCCACAGCATCAGGAAGAAGCGCTCGTACGCCGGCTTGTCGAAGCCGAACTGCTTCTCCAGGCTCTTGATGAATTCCGGATCGAGCCCCTGCGCGCCGCGATATCGGCTGTTGACGTCGCCGGACGTCGCTGCCCGGCTGGCCGCGCGCGCCGAAATCGCCCGCCGGCGAGCCGGAAATGCGCGAGGTCGCGCCGGTGTCGGCGCCGGAGAGCTGCGCGATGACGCGCTCGACCGGCCCGCCCGGCGCGAACTGCACCACCACGAACGAGACCAGCATGATGCCGAACAGGGTCGGGATCATCAGCAGCAGGCGGCGAATGATGTAGGCGGTCATCTCGTCCGTTCGTCCACGCTCATCGCGTTGCTAATGCCCGCCCTCATCCCCGCTGCTCGATCTTCGCCGCCTCGCTCGCGATCGTACCACCAGGTCTCCGGAATGCCACGCGCATAGCGCGGCTTGGCCGCGGGCCGGCCGAACACGTCCCAATAGGCGATCCAGTGCGACGCCTTGTACCAGTGCGGAATCCAGTAGCGGCCGGCGCGGATGACGCGGTCGAGCGCCCTGCAGGCGGTCGTGAGCTCGGCCCGGCTGTCGGCCGCGATGATCTTGTCGATCAGCGCATCGATCGACCGGGTCGGCGATGCCGGCGAGATTCTGCGAGCCCTTGATCGCGGCCGCCTGCGAGGAGAAATAGGAGCGCAGCGCATCGCCCGGCGTGCTCGAGAAGCCGAAGCGCTGCGATCACGATGATCGAAGTCGAAATCGTCGACGCCGCTTGCGGAACTGCACCGGATCGACGATGCGCAGGTCGCGTCGATGCCGAGCGTGCGCGAGATTCTTGATGAACGGCATGTGGTGCGGCTGGAACGACGGCTCGTCGATCAGGAACTCGATGGTGATGCGCTCGCCCTTCGGCGTCACCCGCTTGCCGTCCTTGACCGGATAGCCCGCCTCCTGCAGCAGCGCGGTCGCCTTGCGCAGCAGCGTGCGGTCCTGGCCCGAGCCGTCGGACACCGGCGGCAGGAACGGCTCGCCGAACACCTCGTCCGGCACCTTGCCGCGAAACGGCTCGAGCAGCGCCAGCTCCTCCGCGCCCGGCTTGCCCGTCGCCATCATGTCGGAGTTCTGGAACACCGAATGGGTGCGCTTGTAGGCGCCGTACATGATGGTCTTGTTGGTCCACTCGAAGTCGAAGGCGTAGATCAGCGCCTCGCGCAGCCTCGGGTCCTTGAACTTCTCGCGCCGCGTGTTGATGAACCAGCCCTGCGCGCCCGACGGCGTGTCGTCGGGCAGCACGTCGCGCTTGACGCGGCCGTCGCGAAGCGCCGGGAAGTCGTAGCGCGTCGCCCAGATGCGCGAGGTGAACTCCTCGCGGAACAGATAGCTCTTGCCGGTGAAGCCCTCGAAGGCCACGTCGCGGTCGCGATAGAATTCGAAGCGCAGCGCGTCGAAATTGTTGAGCCCGCGCGCGACCGGCAGATCGGCGCCCCACCAGTCCTTGACCCGCTCGTATTCGATGTAGCGCCCGACCTCGAAGCGCCCGACCTTGTAGGGCCCGCCGCCGAGCGGCACGTCGAGCGTCGTCTCGTCGAACGGCTTGGTCGCGTAATAGGCGCGCGAGAAGATCGGCAGCCCGGCCACGAACAGCGGCACGTCGCGGCCGCGCTTCGGGGCGAAGCGCACCACCACGGTCGCATCGTCCGCCGCTTCGGCGCCGGCGAAGTCGCGCAGCAATTGCTGGATGATCGGATGGCCCTTCTCCTTCAGCACGGTGAGCGAGAAGGCGACGTCGTGGGCGGTGAGCTTCGTGCCGTCGTGGAAGTGCGCCTCCGGCCGCATCAGGAAGCGATAGGTGAGCCCATCCGGCGAGATGCGCACGCGCGCGCGCGGCGAGCCCATACATCGCGTCCGGCTCGTCGCCCGCGCGCACCATCAGGCTCGCGAAGGTGAGCTCCATGCCCTGCGCGGCGTCGCCCTTCAGGATGAAGCTGTTGAGCGAATTGAAGGTGAGGAAGTTCTGATTGAACTGCGCGCGTCGGGCCGATCTGCGAGAACATGCCGCCCTTCGGCGCGTTCGGATTGACATAGTCGAAATGCTTGAAGTCGGCCGGATATTTGAGATCGCCGAACGCCGACATGCCGTGGCACCACCGGCGCGTCCTGACCGCAGCGCCGGCGGCGCCACCGCGCAGGCGAGCGCGCCGGCGCCGAGCGCCAGCGTCTCGCGCCGCGTGACGTTCCGGGCGCGATCGATCACGGGCGCTGTCCGGTCTTGGCGGCCTTGGCCGCGTCCCACCACCAGATGGTCGGGAACGCCGCCGCGCCGTATTTCGGCATGGTCTCGGGCCGGCTGAAGCGGTCCCAGCGCGCGGTGCGCTCCTTGCCGTAGGTGAATTGCGGCACGACGTAGTGGTTCCACAACAGCACGCGGTCGAGCGCCCGCGTCGCGGCCACCAGTTCGGCGCGGTTCTTGGCGAAGATCACCCGCTCGATCAGCGCGTCGACCGCCGGATTCTTGATGCCGACGAAGTTGCGCGAGCCCGGCGTGTCGGCGGCCTGCGAGCCCCAGAAATCGCGCTGCTCGTTGCCGGGCGACAGCGACTGCGGCCAGGCCGCCACCGATGATGTCGAAGTCCCAGCTGCGCAGCCGGTTCTCGTATTGCGCATCGTCGACCGTGCGCACGGTGACGGTGATGCCGAGCCGCTCGAGCGACGGCTTGTAGAACAGGATGAAGCGCTCGACGTTCGGATCCTCGACCAGGAACTCGACGCTGAACGGCTCGCCGGTCTTGGCATTGACGAGCTTCTGGTCGCGCACCTCGT
The DNA here is from genome assembly GCA_963749815.1 of uncultured Alphaproteobacteria bacterium. Classification (GTDB taxonomy): domain Bacteria; phylum Pseudomonadota; class Alphaproteobacteria; order Rhizobiales; family Xanthobacteraceae; genus VAZQ01. Next base: position 200,908 of record CAVVON010000031.1, read on the forward strand.
AGCCGGCTTCGCGCAACAGCCGCGTCGCTTCGCGCAGGTTGTTGCGCACGTTCTCCGCGCGAGCCGCCGACCGGGTTGCTGTAGGCGGCGGTGAACACCTCCGGCGGCACCTTGTCGCGCACGGTCTCGAGGATCGCGAGCTCCTCGCCCTGCGGCAGCCCCGAGGAGGCGAGCTCGGTGCCCTCGAAATAGCTGGCGATGCGCCGGTACTGGCCGAAGAACATCTGCTTGTTCATCTCCTCGAAGTCGTAGGCGAGATTGAAGGCGCGCCGCACCCGCGCATCCTTGAACTTGTCGCGCCGCGTATTGAACGCGAAGGCCTGCATGATGCCGCGGTTGCGCTGCGGGAACTCCTCCAGCACGACGCGCTTGTCCTTGACCGCCGGGAAGTCGTAGGCGGTCGCCCAGTTCTTGGCGCTGTTCTCGGTGCGCCAGTCGACCTGGTCGGCCTTGAAGGCTTCGAGCGCGACGGTCGAGTCGCGGAAATACTCGAAGCGCATCTCGTCGAAATTGTCGCGGCCGACATTGACGTTGAGATCCTTGCCCCAATAGTCCTTCACGCGCTCGTAGACGATGGTGCGGCCGGCGACGAACTCCTTGACGCGATAGGCGCCGTTGCCGAGCGGCGGCTCGAGCGTGGTCGCGGCGATGTCGCGCTTCTTGCCGGCGGCGTCGGTGCCCTCCCACCAGTGCTTCGGCAGCACTTCGAGCTGGCCGACGATCATGCGGCAGCTCGCGGTTGCCGGGGCCGTCGAAGGTGAAGGTGACCTCGCGCTCGCCGGCTCTTCTCCATCTTCACGACGTGGCGGTAATAGGCCGACTGCATCGGATTGTGCTTCTTGAACATCTCGATCGAGAAGATGACGTCCTCGACCGTGACCGGCTTGCCGTCGTGCCATGCGCGCCGCGGCGCGCAGCCGGATAGGTGGCCGAGGCGAAATCGGCCGGATGGCTCACCGCCTCGGCGAGCAGCCCGTATTCGGTCGAGACCTCGTCGAGCGAGCTCGACATCAGCGTGTCGGTAGATCATGCCGATGCCGATCGCGATCGAGCCTTTCACGCCCGGCCACCGCGACGTTGAAATTGTCGAAGGTGCCGAACGCCATCATGCCGCACGACGCCGGCCTTCGGCGCGCTCGGATTGACGTAGTCGAAATGCTTGAAGCCGGCCGGGTATTTGAGCTCGCCGAACAGCGACAGGCCGTGCCGCCAGTCGCCCTCCTCGGCGCGGGCGGGCGAGGCGATCGGCAGACCGAACCGGTCCAGGATCGGCGCGGCGGCGGCGGCAAGTCCGGAGCGGATAATTGAGCGGCGGGTGAGGCGCACGGAAGCCTCCAGGGTGGCCAGCGAGGCCTTGGGGGACGTAGTTCAGGAATTATGTCTGATTTTGGATGCCGCAGCACCCGCCGGATCGGCAAGCGGCGCCGGAGCCATCACTTTCCCGTGGATGGCTGCGGCAGGAGCCCCGCACCCACGCAAAACGGCCGGGCAAAGGCCCGGCCGCTCGCGATACATCGGACTGCCCGATCGGATCACTTCGGCGCTTCGGCCGCCTTGTCGGCAGCGGCGCCGGATTGTCGGAGAGGGTGTTGAGATAGGCGATGATGTCGGCCCTCTCGCTGCCGCGCGTGATGCCGGCGAAGATCATGTTGGTGCCGGGCACCATGCCTTTCGGATTGGTAATGAAGCTGGCGATCTCCTCGACCGTCCAGTTGCCGGTCATGCGCCTTGAAGGCGGCCGAATAGTTGAAGCCCGCCTCGGACGCCTTCTCGCGGCCGACGACGCCCCAGAGATTGGGACCGACCAGGTTCGCGCCGCCCTTGTTGAAGGTGTGGCAGGCCGCGCATTTCTTGGCCGAATTCTCGCCCCTGGCCACGTCGGCATTGGCGAGCAGCGCTTCGATCGGCTGCTCGGGCTCGGCCGGCTTCGCCGGCTCGGCGGGGCCGTGCTTGTCCGGGACCGCGATCTCGTAGCCGGGCTTGGCCGGCTTGCGCGGGCGTGAAGATGGCGCCGGCCGCGATGTTGAGCGCCAGCACGACCAGGCAGGTGCCGAGCACCGCGCCGAGAATCTTGTTCAGTCTCGAAGGAATCCATCGCGTCCAAGGCTCCGCGGAAGGGTCGCTGGCGGGGCCGGAAGGCCGCCGCACCGGACTGGCTACGGCGGCGCACAAATAGCCGGTTTGCCTCGTCTCTGGCAACCCGTATAACCGGCCGAACTCACGGTCCATTTGCTGCGACGGCTCGCCAGCTTCGGCGCGATGGCCGATGCGCGACGTCCTCATCCTCATTCCGGCCCGCATGGCCTCGACCCGGCTGCCCGGCAAGCCGCTCGCCGACATCGCCGGCGAGCCGATGATCGTGCATGTGCTGCGCCGCGCGCGAGGCGGCCCGGCTCGGCCCGGTCGTGGTCGCGACCGATTCGGAGCCGATCGCGGCCGCGGTCGAGAAGGCCGGCGGCCGCGCGGTGATGACCCGCGCCGACCATGCCTCCGGCTCCGACCGCATCTTCGAGGCGCTCGACATCGTCGACCCGAAGCGCGCGCGCCAGCATCGTCGTCAACGTGCAGGGCGACCTGCCGACGCTCGCCGCCCGCCGACATCGCGGCGGCGCTGGCGCCGCTGAGCGATCCGGCGGTCGATATCGCGCACGCTCGCCGCCGAGATCAAAATCGACGCGGAGCGCACCAATCCGAACGTGGTCAAGGTGGTCGGCACGCCGGTTGCGCCCGAGCCGGCTGCGCGCGCTCTATTTCACCCGCGCCACCGCGCCCTCCGGCGAGGGCCCGCTCTATCACCACATCGGGCTCTACGCCTATCGCCGCGCGGCGCTCGCGCGTTTCGTCGCGCTGCCGCCCTCGCCGCTCGAGCAGCGCGAGAAGCTCGAGCAGTTGCGCGCGCTCGAAGCCGGCATGCGCATCGACGTGGCGATCGTCGACAGCGTGCCGCTCGGCGTCGATACGCCCGAGGATCTCGACAAGCGCGCGCGCAATCCTCGGCCACCGCCGTTGACTTGAGGTCACGAGGGGGCGTACCGGAACGGCCATGACGACGCAAAAGATCGCCTTCCAGGGCGAGCCGGGCGCCAACTCGCACCTCGCCGTCCAGCGAGGCCTATCCCGACGCCGAGCCGTGCCCTGCGCGACCTTCGAGGACGCCTTCGCGGCGATCGCGCGCGGGCGAAGCCGACTCTCGGCATGATCCCGATCGAGAACTCGGTCGCCGGCCGCGTCGCCGACATCCATCACCTGATGCCGCATTCCGGCCTGCACATCGTCGCCGAGCATTTCATGCCGGTGCGCCATCAGTTGCTGGCGCCGAAGGGCGCGACGCTCGAAGGACATCAAGACCGTCGAGAGCCACGTCCACGCGCTCGGCCAGTGCCGCAAGGTGATCCGCAAGCTCGGCATCAAGCCCGATCGTCGCCGCCGACACCGCCGGCTCCGCGCGCGAGGTCGCCGAAGCCGGCGACAAGTCCCGCGCGGCGATCGCCACCCGGCTGGCCGCGGAGATCTACGGCCTCGATATCCTCTGCCAGGATATCGAGGACGAGGCGCACAACACCACGCGCTTCATCGTGCTGTCGCGCGACGCCACAATGGGCCAAGAACGACGGCGGCCCGGTCGTCACGACGTTCCTGTTCCGGGTGCGCAACGTGCCGGCCGCGCTCTACAAGGCGCTCGGCGGCTTCGCCACCAACGGCGTCAACATGACCAAGCTCGAAAGCTACATGGTCGAGGGCAATTTTTTCGCCACGCAGTTCTATGCCGACGTCGAAGGCCATCCGGACGAGCGCCGGCTCGTGTTCGCGTTCGAGGAACTCGCGTTCTTCTCCAAGGAGATGAAGATCCTCGGCGTCTATCCGGCGCACCCGTTCCGCGCCTCGTTCGAGGAGACGGTGGGCTGAGCGCGCACCGCGCTCAGCCCCAAGCCGCGCTACGCGGCCCGCTTCGCCACCGGCCGGTTCACTGCGCCGTACGGCGCGACGCGCGGTCGCTGGCGGGCGACGCCGCGCGGGATGCGGGTCGGATCCCAGTCGCGAACCGCCAATTCGATCTCGGAGCGGTTGATGCCGATGTCCCACAGTGAACGGTTGTCGAAGGCATTGAGCTCGCGGATCGCCCGCTGGCGCTCGAGCCAGGCCGCATAGGCCTTCACCGCGCTTCGCAGCAGTCCGGCCGCCCCGCCCGCAGCCCAGTTCACGGCTGCGCGTAACGTTTCCGCCCGCATGGCACGGGCGCGGCTCGATAGCGTCCTCCTTGACGATATCCCATTGTTCGGGCGGGAGAATCCGGCCGGCAGTCGCGCCGGTCTTGTCGTTCTGCAGCATGGCACACTCCATTTGGAATTGATCGTTGGCGGAGCTTTACTGCCGCTGCATAATCACGTAAAATGAATAATGTTGATCTTTATCATCTCTAAAAGAGATTGATCGCGAGGACCCGATGGATCTGTCCGACCTGACCATCTTCCGTGCCGTGGTGCAGACCGGCGGCATCACCCGCGCCGCCGAAAAGCTCCACCGCGTGCAATCCAACATCACCACGCGGGTGCGGCAGCTCGAGGAGGAGCTCGGCGTCGAGCTGTTCATCCGCAACGGCAAGAAGCTGCATCTGTCGCCCGCTGGCGCGATCCTGCTCGACTATGCCGACCGGCTGATCGATCTTGCGGAAGAAGCGCGCAATGCGGTGCACGATTCCACGCCGCGCGGGCTGCTGCGGCTCGGCGCCGGCGAGAGCACTGCGGCGGTGCGCCTGCCCGAGCCGTTGAGCGCATTTCACCGGCTTTATCCCGACGTGCAGTTGGAGCTGCACACCGGCGATGTGCAGAAGCTTTCCGCCATGATGCTGGCCGGCGAGCTTGACGCCGCGCTGGTGAACGGCCCGGTGCCCGATATCCCGTTCGACACGCTGCCGATCTATGAGGAGGAACTGGTGATCGTCGCCAGAGCGGGGCACCCGACCATCAAATCGCCCCGTGACGCCAGGCCGCAATCCGTGCTGGCCTTCGAGCCCGGCTGCGCGTACCGCAAGCGGCTGGAGGACTGGTTCGCGCAGGCGGGCGAGATGCCCGAGCGCATCATCGAGATGAGCTCCTATCACGCGATGCTCGGCTGCGCCGTCGCCGGCATGGGAATTTCGCTGGTTCCGCGCGTCGTGCTGACGACGTTTCCGCAGTCGACATTTCTCAGCGTCCACACCCTGCCGCCGAGCATCAGCCGCGCGCCGACCGTGTTGGCGTGGCGCAAGGGCGCACTCTCGCCCAAGGTCAGGGCATTGATCGAAATTTTGACCGAACCGCGGGACGGGGTCGCGCGCCTGTCGGCACGTCAAAGGCGGAAGGCCGAGCTTAAGTCGGCTTCGGCCGTTCGCGCTCGTAGCGCCTGACAAAGGCCGGCGACTGCCGCTGCAGCCGCGTCATGTCGATGCGGCCCGAGCGCGTCAGATAGCTCATCGCGAAATCGATCGGCGCAAGCCGCATGTGCTCGGCGAAATTCTCATACCACGTGCCGCTGGCATCGGCCGCGGTCACGATCTTCTCCAGGATCGGCCGCCGCGCCGCCTCGTAGGCCGCGAGCGCATCGCTCACCGTCTGCATGGCGCGCCAGCGCCGCGTCGAGCGCGATCGCGTCTTCCATCGCCAGCCGCGTCCCCGAGCCGATCGAGAAATGCGCCGTGTGCAGCGCGTCGCCGAGCAGCACGCAGCGACCGTGCCACCAGCGCGCGTTGCGCACCTTGGGGAATTGCCGCCAGACCGAATTGTTGGAGATCAGCGGATGGCCGTCGAGCACGTCGGCGAACACGCCCTCGCAGACCGCCTTGGCCTGCACAAGCGGCATCGTGTCGAAGCCGGCGCGCCGGAACGTCGCCTCGTCCACCTCGACGATGAAGGTGCTCATGCCGGGCGCGTAGCGATAGTGGTGGGCGTTGAAATGGCCGTGCGCACTCGTGCGAAACGTCTGGCTCAGCGTGGCGAACGGTTTGGTGGTGCCGTACCAGGCGAAGCGGTTGCTGAAATGCGTCTGCGTGAAGCCGAAATCCTGCGCATGGGCGCGCCGCACCAGCGAGTTGACGCCGTCGGCGCCGACCACGAGATCGGCCTCGCCGAGTTCCTCCAGGCGCGTTATCGCGCGTCCATAGTCGCGGCTCGATCCCGACCGAGCGCGCGCGCTCCTGCAGCAGCCGCAAAAACGCCAGCCGCCCGATCGCCGAGAACCCCACGCCGTCGAGCGCGATCCGCTCGCCGCCCTGGTCGAGCGTGATGTCCTGCCAGGTTTCCAGGTGCGGGGAGATCGCCGCCGCGGTCTCCGGATCGTCGCCGCGCAGGAACTCGAGCGCGCGGTCGGAGAACACCACGCCGAAGCCGAAGGTCGCGTCCGGCGGGTTCTGCTCGTACACGCGGATCTCGGCATCCGGCTGCCGGCGCTTGATCAGGTAGGCGAGATAGAGGCCCGCGGGCCCGGCGCCGAGGATCGCGATGCGCATCTCTACCACCTCGCGACGCTCAGCGCTGGTATCAGTGCCCTCTCCCCTCCGGGGGAGAGGGCTCACGGGACTGCCAGCGCTCGCTTGGGTGAGGGGGTATTTTGGCAAGGCCCCCTCACCCAATCCGTTTTGCTCGCTGCCCTCTCCCCGGAGGGGCGCACAACGAGCATCGCCTTCGCGGGAAACGCAGACTTAAATCGTCTGATTGTACGCGCCGACCTCCGGATGCGTGCGCAGCACCGCGTCGACCGCCTTGAACATGTCGCGCATGTGCGCCTCCGACACCGGGCTCTCCACCACGACCACCAACTCGGGCTTGTTGGACGATGCGCGCACCAGCCCCCAGGTGCCGTCCTCGACCGTGACGCGCACGCCGTTGACGGTGACGAGATCGCGGATCTTCTGGCCGATCAGCATGCCGCCGTTGGCCTTCGCGTTCTCGAAATGCGCCACGACCTTGTCCACCACGCCGTACTTGGTCTCGTCGGCGCAATGCGGCGACATGGTCGGCGACGACCAGGTCTTGGGCAGCGCGTTCTTCAGGTCGGCCATGCTCTTTCCCGGATTGCGGTCGAGCATGTCGCAGACCGCGAGTGCGAAGATCAGCCCGTCGTCGTAGCCGCGGCCGATCGGCTTGTTGAAGAAGAAGTGGCCCGATTTCTCGAAGCCCGCGACCGCGCCGATCTCGTTGACCCGCCGCTTCATGTAGGAATGGCCGGTCTTCCAATAGTCGGTCTTGGCGCCGTTCTTGATCAGCACCGGGTCGGTCATGAACAGCCCGGTCGACTTCACGTCGGCCACGAAGGTCGCGCCCTTCATCTGCGCCGAGATGTCGCGCGCCAGCATCACGCCGACCTTGTCGGCGAAAATCTCCTCGCCCTCGTTGTCGACCACGCCGCAGCGGTCGCCGTCGCCGTCGAAGCCAAGCGCCACGTCCGCCTTGCTTGCCAGCACGGCGTCGCGCATGGCGTGCAGCATCTTCATGTCTTCGGTGTTGGGATTGTAGCGCGGGAAGGTGTGGTCGAGCTCGCAGTCGAGCGGAACCACCTCGCAGCCGACCGCCTTGAGCACCTGCGGCGAGAATGCGCCGGCCGTGCCGTTGCCGCAGGCGCACACCACCTTGAGATGCCGTTTGAGCTTCGGCCGGTCGGTGAGGTCGGCGATGTAGCGCGCCGGGAAATTCTCCACGAACGCGTACGAGCCGCCGCCACGCATATCGAAGCGCGCGTTGAGCACGATGTCCTTGAGCCGCGCCATCTCGTCCGGCCCGAAGGTGAGCGGGCGGTTCGCCCCCATCTTCACGCCGGTCCAGCCGTTGTCGTTGTGGGAGGCCGTCACCATCGCGACGCACGGCACGTCGAGCGCGAACTGCGCGAAATAGGCCATCGGCGTCACCGCAAGCCCGATGTCGTGCACCTTGCAGCCCGCCGCCAGGAGCCCGTTGACCAGCGCCATCTTCACCGACGCCGAATAGCCGCGGAAATCGTGGCCGGTGACGATCTCCGGCTTGACCCCGAGCTCGCGGATCAGCGTGCCGAGGCCGATGCCCAGCGCCTCCACCCCCATCAGGTTGAGCTCGCTGCCGAGCAGCCAGCGCGCGTCGTATTCGCGAAAGCCGGTCGGCTTGACCAAGGGCTCGGATTCGTAGGCGTAGGTGTTGGGCGTGAGCGCAGGCTTCGGCTTGGGGAACATCGCGAATCTCTCACCGGGTTGCAGCGCGCCGAGGGCATAGCGCATGCCGCAGGCGGCTCAAAGCGAATCCGTGCTTGGTTCCGCAAAGGGGATCGTGCAAAAAGGCCCCGCAGAAACGGGCGCCGGACGATGAACAATGCCGACCTGATCGTTGCCACCCTGAAGGCCGCCGGCATCGGCCGCGGCTTCGGCATTCCGAGCGGCAACGTGCTGCCGCTGATGGACGCGATGCGCCGGGGCGGCGTCGACTTCGTCCTGACGGCGCATGAGGGTTCCGCGGGCTTCGCCGCCGACGTCACCGGCCGGATGACCGGCGCGCCGGGCCTTTGCATCGCCACGCTGGGACCCGGCGCCACCAATCTCGCCACCGGCGTCGGCTGCGCCTATCTCGACCGCTCGCCGATGATCGCGATCACCTGCAACCTCAACACCGACCAGCTCGGCCGCCGCATCCAGATGTGGATCGACCACCACGCGCTGTTCGCGCCGATCACCAAGGCGACGTTCCGGCTGGAGCACGGGCTGATCGGCGAGAAGCTCACGCAGGCGATCGGCCTGGCGATGAGCGAGCCGCGCGGGCCGGTGCATCTCGATCTGCCGGAGGACGTGGCGCTGAAACCGACCAACGAGCCGGTACCGGCGGGCGTGCCGGTGGCGAAGCTCCCGGTTGCGCCCGACGCCGACATCGCCCGCGCCCGCGAGCTGATCGCCGCCGCCAAGCACCCGATCGCCGTGCTCGGCTCGAGCGCCATGCGGCTCGCCGATCCCGATCTGCTGCGCAAGGTGATCGAGCGCCACAGCCTGCCGTTCGCCACCACCACCATGGCGAAAGGCCTGATCGACGAGGATCATCCGCTCTCGCTCGGCTGCATCGAGCGCAGCTGCCGGCAGATCCAGCGCCGCTTCCTGCGTTCGGCCGACCTGATCGTGGGGCTGGGCTACGACACCATCGAGGTCGAGTACGAAGCCTGGATCGGCGACGTTCCGCTGCTGCAGATCGACATCGATCCGGTCGATGTCGCGCCATCGGTCAAGGTCGCGCATCAGGTGACCGGCGATCTCGATCATTCGCTGGCGCGCTTGGTCGCGCTCGCCCCGGCGACCAATACCTGGGCGCGGGCGACGATCGCCGATCACCGCCGCGCGTTCCAGTCCGCGCTGCGCCCCGCTGCCGCGACCTTCACCGCGCACGCGGCGATCGACGCGGTGCGGCGCGCGCTGCCGCGCGAGGGCATTCTGTCGTTCGACGTCGGCGCCCACACCCACCAGATCGCCAGCCAGTGGACCGCGCACGCGGCCAAGACCTTTCACATCACCAACGGCTGGTCGTCGATGGGCTTTGGCCTGCCGGGCGCGATCGCCGCCAAGCTCGCGCGGCCCGATCTGCCGGTGGTGTGCATGATCGGCGATGGCTGCTTCCAGATGACCTGCGGCGAGGTCGCGGTCGCCAAGCGCCTCGGAATCAACCTGCCGATCGTCGTGCTCGACGACCGCTGGCTCGCGCTGATCAAGGTGAAGCAGATCCGCCGCCAGTTCCCGCTCTACGGCACGGAACTCCAGAAAGAAGAGTACCGCGAGCCGCCCGCCCATTATTTCGGCGTGCCGGCGGTCGGCGTGCGCAGCGCGGACGCGCTTGAGCAGGCCGTCGCCGCCGCGCTGCGGGCGAGCGGCCCGACCGTGATCGAAGCGGTCGTCGACTCCGACCACTATGTGGATACGGTCTACGACTGACAGAAACCGCTACTGCTCGATGATCAGCTTGCCGCGGTCGTGGGTCCAGCGCACCTTGCCGAGGAACGTCATGCCGAGCAGGTTGATCCCCAGCCCGTTATCGGGGTGTACGAGCGCGCGCACGTCGCGCACCACCACGTTGCCGATCTCGACCATGCGCAGATCGACCGGCGCGGCGCGCGACACGCCGTTCGCGGTGTTGACCTTGACCGTGTAGTCGCGCGCCGTCGGGTGGATGCCGAGGCGCGCCGCATCGCTCTCGCGCAGCGCAATCGCCGAGGCGCCGGTATCGACGACGAACTCGATGCGCCGGCCGTCCACGCGCGCCTCGGTCCAGAAATGCCCGCCGTTGCCCTTGTTGAGCGTCACGGTGCGGGAATTGTTCGATGACGACGAGGCTGCGGGCGACGCCTTCGGCGAGGCAGTCATCGCTGCGTTGCCGCTGTGGGCGCGCGAGGTCTGATCGACGAAGCGCACCGCAATGACGCCGAGCGCGAGCAGCGCCCCAGCCATGAAGACGATTGAACGCATGGTCCCACCGCAAATCCGGAAGATGCCTCCCACCACACCACGGCGCGGCTCAAAAAGGCGCTAACGCACGGCGTCCGCAGGATGCTTTCGCATCCGTCGGTCAGCGGGTGGTGAAGGAGATCGATAAAATTGCAGCTATGTGCCGCGCGGCTTGGCGCGGCGCGTCGGCGGCGCGGCCAGGGGATTGTCCGGCCAGGGATGGCGCGGATAGCGCCCCTTCATCTCGGCCTTCACCGCCGCGTAGCTGCCGCGCCAGAAGCCCGGCAGGTCGCGCGTCACCTGCACCGGCCGGTGCGCGGGCGACAGCAGTTCGACCACCAGCGGCACGCGTCCGCCGGCGATCGCCGGATGGCGGTCGAGCCCGAACAATTCCTGCACCCGGATCGCGATCTTGGGGCCCTCCTCCGCCTCGTAGTCGATCGGCACCGCCGAGCCCGTCGGCGCGACGAAATGCGTCGGCGCTTCGTCGTCGAGCCGCCGGCGCATGGTCCACGGCAGCAGCCCGTGCAGCGCCTCGGCCAACTGGTCGCCGGAGAGGTCCGCGAGCGCGGTCTTGTCCGCGAGCATCGGCACGAGCCAGTCGGCAACCGTCGCGGCGAGCGCGGTGTCGGAGAGGTCGGGCCATTCGTCACCCTCCGCCTTGCGCAGGAACGAAACCCGGTCGCGCCATTGCCGCAGCGCCTTGCTCCACGGCAGCCGGTCGAGACCGAGGCCGGCGATGCCTTTCGCCAGCACGCGCGCGGTGTCGTCGTTCGGCGTGACCTTCATCACCTGCTCGGCGAGCGCGATCGCGCCGAGGCGGCGGCTACGCCGTCCGCGCAGGCTTGCGCTGGCCGGATCGAACGCGATGTCTTCGCGCGCTCTCGATGCGCTCGGCGAATTCCCGCTCGATCTCGTCGAGCGCGATCGGCGCCGCCAGCACGATCCGGCCTTGCGCCGCGCGTGCCGGTGATCTCCGCCACCGCCAGGTACGGCTCGCGCGCCAGCGCCGAGGCCTGATCGACATTCGCGCCGCGGCCGTTGGCGAGCAGAAATGCGCCGCCCGCGCCGCGGCTCTTGGCGATGCGGTCGGGATAGGCGAGCGCCAGCAGCGCGCCGGCGGAAGCGTCACCGGCAACCGTCGCGTCGCCCTTTGCCTTCGCGAGCAATCTCCGCCCAGCGCTTCGCCATCGCGCGCGCGTCCTGCGCGCGCCGCGAACGGTCGCGGCGCAACTGGTCGAGGCGATGATTGAGGTCGACGTCGTTGCCGCCGAGCCCGCGCTCGGTCAGCACCACCGCGATCTCCGCCGCCAGCGCCGCCTCGCCCGCGCCCGCCGCATCGACCACCATGCGGGCGAGCCGCGGCGGCAGCGGCAGTTGCCGCAGCCGCCGGCCCTCGTCGGTGATGCGGCCGTCGGCGTCGAGCGCGCCGAGGCTTTCGAGCAGCGCCTTCGCCTCCTTGACCGCCGGCTGCGGCGGCGGATCGAGAAACGACAGCGTCGCCGGATCGCTGACGCCCCAGTGCGCCAGATCGAGCATGAAGCCGGAGAGGTCGGCGGCGAGAATTTCGGGCTTGTTGGCGGCTTCGAGCGATGCCGTCTGCGGCTCGTCCCACAGCCGGTAGCAGACGCCGGGCTCGGTGCGGCCGGCGCGGCCGCGGCGCTGATCGGCCGAGGCGCGCGACACCCGCACGGTTTCGAGCCGCGTCAGCCCGACATCCGGCTCGTAGCGCGGCACGCGCGCGAGCCCGCTGTCGATCACCACCCGCACGCCCTCGATGGTCAGCGAGGTTTCGGCAATCGAGGTCGCCAGCACGACCTTGCGCCGCCCCGCAGGCGCCGGCGCAATGGCGCGATCCTGCACGTCGGCTTCGAGCGCGCCGTAGAGCGCCACGATATCGACCGCCGGATCGTTCACGCGCTCGCGCAGCATGCGTCTCGGTGCGGCGGATTTCGCCCGCGCCCGGCAGGAACACCAGCAGCGAGCCGGTGTCGGCGCGCAGTGCCCGCGCCGCCGCGTCCGCCACCTGCGGCTCGATCCGCGCCTGCGCGATCGCGGCCGAGATAGCGCGTCTCGACCGGGAAGGCGCGGCCCTGGCTCTCGATCACCGGCGCATCGCCGAGCAGGCTCGCCACCCGCGCGCCGTCGATGGTGGCCGACATCACCAGGAGCTTCAGATCCTCGCGCAGCCCGCTCTGCACGTCGCGCGCCAGCGCCAGTCCCAGATCGGCATCGAGCGAGCGCTCGTGGAATTCGTCGAACAGCAGCGCCGCGACGCCGTCGAGCGCGGCATCGTCCAGCACCATGCGGGTGAACACGCCCTCGGTGACGACCTCGATGCGGGTCGCGCGCGATACCTTGGAGCCGAACCGCACCCGGTAGCCGACCGTCGCCCCGACCTCCTCGCCGAGCGTCGCCGCCATGCGCGCCGCCGCCGCGCGCGCCGCGAGCCGCCGCGGCTCGAGCACGATGATCTTTTTGCCCTTCGCCCAGGGCTCCTGCGCCAGCACCAGCGGCACGCGCGTGGTCTTGCCGGCGCCCGGCGGCGCGACCAGCACCGCGGCGTTGCGCGCGCGCAGCGCCGCCGTCAATTCCGGCAGCGCGTCGTCGATCGGCAGCGGCGCGATGGCCATTGTGGTTAATCCCAGACTAACGCTGCCCTGGCACCCTTTTTGATTGGGTAAAGGCAAAGGCAACGCCTCCATCCGTATATGAGACAAATGGGAACCGAAATGGGACGTCCAGCACTGGCCGGCGCGCGCGTCGACTGGGTCGACTACGCCAAGGGCTTCTGCATCATCTTCGTGGTGATGATGCATTCGACGCTCGGCGTCGGGAACGCGGTCGGCCACGAGGGCTGGCTGCACACCGTGGTCGCCTTCGCCAAGCCGTTCCGGATGCCCGACTTCTTTCTGATTTCGGGCCTGTTCCTGGCGCAGGTCATCGACCGCGACTGGCGCACCTACCTCGACCGCAAGGTCGTGCATTTCGTCTATTTCTACCTGCTGTGGACCGCGATCCAGTTCGCCTTCAAGGCGCCGATGTTCGTGCACGAGCACGGCGTCGCCGGCACGCTCTGGCTCTATGTCGAATCGTTCTGGGAGCCGTTCGGCACGCTCTGGTTCATCTATCTGCTGCCGATCTTCTTCGTCGTCACCAAGCTCGCGCGCGGCTTCCGCGTGCCGGTGGCCGCGGTCTGGCTCGCGGGCGCTGCGCTCGAGATCGCCCACATCCATACCGGCCTCACCGTCATCGACGAGTTCGCCAGCCGCTTCGTCTATTTCTATACCGGCTACATCTTCGCCCCGCGCATCTTCGCGCTCGCGGCCGAGGTGAAGGAGCGGCCGGAAGCCGCGCTCGCCGGGCTGACCATCTGGGGCCTGGTCAACGGCCTGCTGGTGTTCAACGGATTCTCCGAACTTCCGTTCGTGTCGCTGGCGCTCGGGCTGGCCGGCGCCGGCGCGGTCGTGACCGTGTCGGTGCTGCTCTCGAAGAGCGATCTGGCGGCGCCGCTGCGCTACTGCGGGCGCAACTCGATCGTCATCTATCTCGCCTTCTTCCTGCCGATGGCGGCGAGCCGCGCGGTGCTGCTCAAGACCGGCATCATCACCGACGTCGGCACCATCTCGGCGCTGGTGACGATCTGCCGGCGTGGTCGGCGCGCTCGCCTGGTTCTGGGCGGTGCGGCACACCTTCCTGAGCTTCCTGTTCGAGCGGCCGGAGCGCTTCTGGCTCGCGCCCAAGGCGCGGCTCGCGCTGCAGCCGGCGGAGTAGCGGTTATCCCCCGATTCAAGGGGTTTCCGGCGTTGCCATCGGGCTGCGGACTGACCACATTCCGGTCATGCCCGCAGCCAAGTCCAAGTCCCAGAACAGCGCTCTGAACAAGGGTTCCGCCGAGCCCGCCGCGACGCCCCCGTCCATCGCCGGCAAGCCGGTGAAGAAGGGCGACCATGTCTTCCTGGTCGACGGCTCGGGCTACATCTTCCGCGCCTATCACGCGCTGCCGCCGCTGACGCGCAAGTCCGACGGATTGCAGCTCAACGCGGTCTACGGCTTCTGCAACATGCTGTGGAAGCTCCTGCGCGACATGAAGCCGGAAGAGCGCCCGACCCACCTGGCGATCGTGTTCGACAAGTCGGAGAAGACCTTCCGCACCACCATGTATCCCGCCTACAAGGCGCACCGGCCCGATCCGCCCGACGATCTCATTCCGCAATTTCCGCTGGTGCGCAACGCGGTGCGATGCCTTCGACCTGCCCTGCCTGGAGCAGGCGGGCTTCGAGGCCGACGACCTGATCGCGACCTACGCGCGGCAGGCCTGCGAGGCCGGCGCCACCACCACCATCGTGTCGTCCGACAAGGACCTGATGCAGCTCGTGAACGACCGCGTCGTCATGTACGACACCATGAAGGACAAGCGGATCGGCCGCGCCGAGGTGATCGAGAAATTCGGCGTGCCGCCCGACAAGGTGATCGAGGTGCAATCGCTGATCGGCGACTCGACCGACAACGTGCCGGGCGTGCCGGGCATCGGCGTCAAGACCGCGGCGCAGCTGATCGGCGAATATGGCGATCTCGAAACGCTGCTCGCGCGCGCGAGCGAGATCAAGCAGGAGAAGCGCCGCCAGTCGCTGATCGAGAACGCCGAGAAGGCGCGAATCTCGAAGAAGCTCGTCACGCTCGACGACCAGGTGAAGCTCGACGTGCCGCTCGCCGACATCGCGGTGCACGAGCCCGACTACAAGCGCCTGGTCGCCTTCCTCAAGGCGATGGAGTTCAGCTCGCTGCTGCGGCGCGTGGCGGAATTCTCCGGCGTCGATGCCGCGGAGATCGAACCGGACGAGAAGCTCGGCGGCAAGCGCGGTGCCATCCCTCCCCCGCAGGGGGAGGGTGCCGAGCGCAGCGAGGCGGGTGCGGTTTCCGTGACCGGAACGGCCCCCACCCGGCCGCCTTCGGCGGCCACCCTCCCCCTTTCAGGGGGAGGGATGCGACCGAGCCCGCGGCCGGATCAGAACCAATCCGACCCCGAGTTCGTCCCGCAGCAACTCGTCGACTCCCGCATCGAGACGCTGCGTGCCATTCCGATCGACCGCGCCCGCTACGAGATCGTGCGCACGCCCGCGCGGCTCAAGGAATGGGTCACCCGCGCCATCGACCTCGGCCGCATCGCGCTCGACATCGAGACCACCAGCATCGATCCGCTGCAGGCCGCGCTGTGCGGCATCTCGCTCGCGCTCGCGCCGAACGAGGCCTGCTACGTCCCGCTCGCGCACCGCAAGGGCGGCGACGGCGGCGGCGAAGGCCTGTTCGCGGGCGGCATCGCGCCCGACCAGATTTCGGAGCGCGCCGCGCTCGATGTCCTCAAGCCGCTGTTTGACGGACCGCGGCGTCCTCAAGATCGGCCACAACATCAAGTTCCCGTGGCAGGTGTTCGCGCTCCGCGGCCTGGAAGCGCAGTCCTACGACGACACGATGCTGATCTCCTACGCGCTCGACGCCGGGCGCGCCGACCACAGCCTCGATGCGCTGGCCCAGCGGCACTTCGATCACACCGCGATCGACTACGACGCGCTGATCGGCTCCGGCAAGGCGCGGGTGACGTTCGACTGCGTCGATGTCGGCAAGGCCGCGGAATATTGCGCCGAGCGCGTCGACGTGATCCTGCGCCTGTGGGGCCTGCTCAAGCCGCGGCTCGCGCCCGGACAGGTCACCACCGTCTACGAGACGCTGGAGCGCCCGCTCGCCGTCACGCTGGCGCGCATGGAGCGCCGCGGCATCTCGATCGACCGGCAGGTGCTGTCGCGTCTCTCCGGCGAGTTCGCGCAACGCGCCGCGGCGCTCGAAGCCGAGGTGCGCGAGCTTGCGGGCGAGCCGAATTTCAATCCCGGCAGCCCCAAGCAGCTCGGCGACATCCTGTTCGGCAAGTTCGGCCTCGAAGGCGGCACCAAGACCAAGACCGGCCAGTGGTCGACCGGCGCGCGCGTGCTCGACGAACTGGCCGAACAGGGCCACGCACTGCCGCAAAAAATTCTCGAATGGCGGCAGATCACCAAGCTGAAGTCGACCTACACCGATGCGCTGCCGGCCTACGTCAATCCGACCACGCACCGCGTGCACACGAGCTACGCGCTCGCCGCGACGCCGACCGGCCGCCTGTCCTCGTCCGAGCCGAACCTGCAGAACATCCCGGTCCGCACCGAGGAAGGCCGCAAGATCCGCCGCGCCTTCGTCGCCACCGGCGGCCACAAGCTCGTCTCCGCCGACTATTCGCAGATCGAGCTGCGGCTGCTGGCCGAAATCGCCAACATCGAGACGCTGCGCAAGGCGTTCCGCGACGGCCTCGACATCCATGCCATGACCGCGTCCGAAATGTTCGGCGTGCCGGTGAAGGGCATGCCCGGCGAAATCCGCCGCCGCGCCAAGGCGATCAACTTCGGCATCATCTACGGCATCTCGGCGTTCGGGCTCGCCAACCAGCTCGGCATCCCGCGCGAGGAGGCGTCCGCCTACATCAAGAAATATTTCGAGCGCTTCCCCGGCATCCGCGACTACATGGAAGACACCAAGGCGTTCGCCAAGAAGAACGGCTACGTGCTGACGCTGTTCGGGCGCAAGTGCCACTATCCCGACATCGCCGCCGGCAATCCCTCGATCCGCGCCTTCAACGAACGCGCCGCCATCAACGCGCGGCTGCAAGGCACCGCCGCCGACATCATCCGCCGCGCCATGGTGCGCATGGACGCCGCGCTGGCGAAGAAGAAGCTCAACGCGCAGATGCTGCTGCAGGTGCACGACGAGCTGGTGTTCGAGGTGCCGGAGGACGAGGTCGACAAGACGCTGCCGGTCGTCAAGAGCGTGATGGAGGAGGCGCCGCTGCCGGCGCTGTCGCTTGCGGTGCCGCTCGCCGTCGACGCCCGCGCCGCCCACAACTGGGACGAGGCGCATTGAGGGCGGTTGGCTTGTGGAGCCCGAGGCGTAGAATGGGCCGATGACTCGACGCCTGCTCGCGCTCACGCTGTTTCTGCTTCTTCTGCTGCTGCCCGACCTCGCCCACGCCGCCACGCTCGACGGCACGACGCTGCGCTGGCCGTGGGCGCTGCCGTTTGCCGGCATGCTGCTCACCATCGCCACCGGCCCGCTGTTGTTCCCGCGGGTGTGGCATCGCCACTACGGCAAGCTCGCCTTCCTGTGGAGCGCGCTCACGGTGGCGCCGCTCGCCGCCGTCTACGGTCCGCCGGCGGCGCTGCACGCGTTCGCGCACACCATGCTGGCGGAATATCTCAGCTTCATCATGCTGCTGTTCGCGCTCTACACCGTCGCCGGCGGCATCCTGGTGAAGGGCAATTTCCGCGGCACGCCGCTGACCAACACCGCCTTGCTCGCCGTCGGCACGCTGCTCGCCAGCGTGGTCGGCACCACCGGCGCGGCCATGATCCTGATCCGCCCCATCATCCGCGCCAATGCCGACCGGCTGCACAACGCCCATGTCGTGGTGTTCTTCATCTTCCTGGTCGCCAATATCGGCGGTGCGCTCACGCCGCTCGGCGATCCGCCGCTATTGGTCGGCTTCCTGCACGGCGTCAGCTTCTTCTGGACGGCGCAGCACCTGTGGTTCGAGACCGCGCTGGCCGCGGGCCTCGTACTCGCCATATTCGTTGCGCTCGACACCTGGCTCTACCGCAAGGACCGCCTGGTGACGACCGTCGGCGAAGCCACGCCGCCGGTGAATTTCGGCATCAGTGGCGGCATCAATCTCCTGCTGATCGCCGGCATCATCGCGGCCATCCTCAGCTCGGCATTCTGGCGGCCCGGGATCGCGTTCGAGGTCTACGGCACGAGGCTCGAACTGCAAAACATCGTGCGTGACGGCGCAATGCTCGGCCTCGCCATCGCCTCGCTGGCGCTGACGCCGGACGAGCACCGCGAGGCCAACGGCTTCTCATGGGACCCGATCAAGGAGGTGGCGATCCTGTTCGCCGCCATCTTCACCTGCATCATTCCGGTGCTCGCCGCGCTGGAGGCGGGCAAGGACGGTGCGCTGGCCTGGCTGCTCGCCGTCGTGACCGCCAAGGACGGCACCCCCCATGACGTCGCCTATTTCTGGCTCACCGGGATTCTCTCCGCCTTCCTCGACAACGCGCCGACTTATCTGGTGTTCTTCGAGCTCGCCGGCGGCAAGGCCGACGAGCTGATGGGCGCGCTGGCCTCGACCCTGAAGGCGATCTCGATGGGCGCGGTGTTCATGGGCGCGCTCACCTATATCGGCAACGCGCCCAATTTCATGGTCTACGCGATCGCGACCGAGCGCGGCGTCAAGATGCCGAGCTTCTTCGGCTACATGCTCTGGTCGGCGGCGGTGCTGTTGCCGGTGTTCGCGCTGATCACCGTCATTTCTTTCGCGCCGGTCTGGTAGCGCTCTTCTTGGCGGCACCCCTGCCCTTGCCGGCGCTCTTCGCCTTCGCCGCCGGCAGCACCGCCACCGCCTCGACCTCCAGCGTGGCGCCGGCGCGCGCCAGTTTCGAGATCGACAGCGTGGTGCTGGCGGGCTTGTTGTCCTTCGGCAGGTAGCGGTCGCGCACCTCGCGGAAGATCGGCAGGTCGTTGATGTCGACGAGATAGTTGTTGAGCTTCACGACGTGCTCGAAGCCGCCGCCGACGGTGGCGAGCGCGGCCTTGAGATTCTCGAACGTCTGCACCGCCTGGGCGCGGAAGTCGCCGACCACGTTGCCGTCGAGCCCGACGCCGAGCTGGCCGGCGATGTAGACGATGCGGGCGGGCGCCGTCGCCTCGACCACGTGGGTATAGCCCGGCGGCTTCGACAGCGTCGGCGGGTTGATGAAGCGGGTCTTGGAGCTCACGGGACGGTCCTCCTGTTGTTTGTTCGTTGCAGGTGCAGACGCCCGATTATAGAGCGGAAATCGCGCGCCGTAGAGAGCGACAGTCCGTCCGCTTGACTCCGCAACGACCCTGCCCGACCGTTCGTCAAACGCGAGCCGGCCGGCCGCTGGCCTCGACGATGCTGGGGGGACAAGATGGGGGCGAGCGAGACGGCGCATCGTCGAGATCGTCGGCGCGCTCACGCTTTGCCTCACGCTCCTCGTCACGCCGGCGCTCGCCGCGCCTCCGGTCGGCGGCGAGCCCGTCATGATGTTCGGCATCCCGGTCGATTTCATCCTGTTCGGGCTGACGCTCGCCGGCGTCGCGCTGTTTCACCATCGCACGCTCGAGGTCGCACTCTGGGGCCTGTTCGCGATCGTGCTCTACAAGGTCGCGTTCACCGGCTTCAAATTCGGCGGCGGCCTGGCCGGTCTCGGCCTGCACCTGCAGCACGAATGGGTGATCCTGGCGAACCTGTTCCTGCTGCTGATGGGCTTTGCGCTGCTGTCACGCCATTTCGAGCTGAGCCGCATCCCCGAGGCGATGCCGGCGTTCCTGCCCGACGACTGGAAGGGCGCGTTCGTGCTGCTCGTGATCGTGTGCGTGCATTTCGAGCTTCCTCGACAACATCGCCGCGGCGCTGATCGGCGGCACCATGGCGCGCCACGTCTTCCGCGGCAAAGTGCACATCGGCTACCTCGCCGCGATCGTCGCGGCCTCGAACGCCGGCGGCGCCGGCAGCGTGGTCGGCGACACCACCACCACCATGATGTGGATCGACGGCGTGAGCCCGCTCTCGGTGCTCGAAGCCTATGTCGCGGCGAGCGTCGCCATGGTGGTGTTCGGTATCCCGGCGGCGCTGCAACAGCACCGGCACTCGCCGATCCTGAAGGACGCCCCGCGCGGCCTGCAGATCGAGTGGGTGCGCGTGTTCATCGTGGCGCTGATCCTGGTCGTCGCGATTCTCGCCAACGTGATCGCGAACCTGAAGTATCCCGCACTGCTCGATGAGATCCCGGTGATCGGGCTCGCGGTCTGGGCGGCGATCCTGGTCACCGCGCGGCTCCGGCAGCCCGACTGGGACGTCCTGCCCGCGACCCTCAAGGGCACGATCTTCCTGCTTGCGCTCGTGACCGCGGCCTCGATGATGCCGGTCGAGAAGCTGCCGTCCGCTTCCTGGCAGACCGCGCTGGGCCTGGGCTTCCTGTCCGCGGTGTTCGACAACATCCCGCTCACCGCGCTCGCCTTGAAGCAGGGCGGCTACGACTGGGGCTACCTCGCCTACGCGGTCGGCTTCGGCGGCTCGATGATCTGGTTCGGCTCCTCGGCCGGGGTCGCGCTGTCCAGCATGTATCCGGAGGCGAAGTCCGCGGGCCTTTGGCTGCGCCACGGCTGGCACGTCGCGCTCGCCTACGTGATCGGATTCTTCGTCATGCTCGCGGTTCTGGGCTGGCACGCGGACCCTGACCACAAAAAGCGCACCGATTTGCCGCCGTCGATTGCGTCGAACGCGGCTTGAGGCCGCTCACCGGGCATTTACCATTCCCGGCTAGAATGCTTTCTGAATCGTAAATGCCCTCCTGCGGCGCGAGCGCCGGCGGCGGGCGGCAGTATGCGTTGCGTGGAGTAGGCGTTTGATCCCTCGCCCGGACAGCTTTGGGTTTCGAGCAGGCTTGTGGGCGCACGCACGGGTGGCGGGACTTGCCGCTGCGGCGATCGCCGGCTTTGCGGCCCCCGCCTCGGCCCAGTTCTTCGACTTCTTCAACAACAAGCGCTGGTCGCATCCGCCGGCCTATGCCGACCCGTTCCAGTCGAGCCCGTTCGGCCAGCGCGCACCCGAGACGCCGCGGGTCGAATCGGGTGGCCCAACGTCGTTCTGCGTGCGCACCTGCGACGGCCGCTACTTCCCGATCGCGCGCAACACCGGCGCAACGCCGGCGCAGACCTGCAGCGCGCTCTGCCCGACGGCGACCACCAAGATCTACCAGGGCAGCACCATCGACAACGCGACCGCCAACGGCCAGCGCTACGCCGATCTCAACACCGCCTTCGTCTATCGCGAGAAGATCGTCGCCGGCTGCACCTGCAACGGCAAGGATGCGTTCGGCTTGGCCCCGCAGAGCGTGAGCAGCGACCCGACGCTGCACACCGGCGATATCGTTGCGACCAACGACGGCCTGATGGCGGTGACCGGCGGCCGCAAGCAGGCGGCGGAGTTCACCCCGATCCAGTCCTATACGGCGCTTCCGGCGGACCTGCGCCAGCGCCTCGCCGACACCAAGGTTTCGCCAAACGAAATCGTGCCCGTGACCGTGCCGGTCAAGCCGCCGGAAACCACCGCCTCGGTCACCGCCAGCAAGGCCAAGCGCGCGCAGGCCGAGACGCGGCCCGCGCAGCAGCAGCGGCGCTGGTGGTTCTGGTGAGCGCCTAATCGAGCGCTTCCACCACCTCTTCGGCAATCGACAGCGACGAGGTCAGCCCCGGCGACTCGATCCCGAACAGATTGACCAGCCGCGGCACGCCGTGCTGCTTGGGCCCGTCGATCATGAAATCGACCGCCGCTTCGGTCGGCCCGGTCAGCTTCGGGCGGATGCCCGCATAGTCCGGCACCAGCGTGCCGTCCTTGAGGCGCGGGAAATACTTGCGGATGCTGGCATAGAACACGTCGGCGCGTTTCGGATCGACGTCGTAGTTCTCCTCCTCGGTCCATTCGACGTCCGGCCCGAACCGCATGCGGCCGGCAAGATCGAGCGTGACGTGCACGCCAAGCCCGCCGTGGATCGGCGCCGGGTAGATCAGCCGCGAGAACACCGGCTTGCCGGCATAACCGAAATAGCTGCCCTTGCCGAGATAGAGCCGCGGCACGCGCTCCTGCGGATAGCCCTCGGTCGCGCCGCCGAGTCGCTGCGCGCCGAGGCCGCCCGCGTTCACGACCGCGTCGACCGTGATGGTGTCGTCGCCCGCATGCAGCAGCCAGCCGCCCTGCACCTGCGTGATGCGGTCGATCCTGGTGTTGAAGGCGATCATGCCACCGCGGTCTTCGAGATCGCCCTGCAGCGCCAGCATGTAACGATGGCTGTCGACCACGCCGGTCTCCGGCGAATGCATCGCCGCCACGCACGACAGCTCCGGCTCCAGCCGCTTCGCCGCCGCCGCCTCGATCATCTCGCAGCCTTCGACGCCGTTGATCTGGCTCTGCTTGAGGATCGCGGCGAGCTTCTCGATCTCGCCGTCGCTGGTGGCGACCACGAGCTTGCCGCACTTCTTGTGCGGCACGCCGTGGCTCATGCAGAACTCGTACAGCAGCCGACGCCCGCGCGGGCAGTGGTAGGCGCGCTTCGAACCGGTCGGATAGTAGAGCCCGGCGTGGATCACCTCGCTGTTGCGGGACGACACGCCGGTGCCGATGCCGTCGGCGGCCTCCGCCACGATCACCTCGTGGCCCGCGAGCGCCGCTTGGCGCGCGATCGCAAGCCCGACCACCCCTGCCCCGACGACCAATACCTGCACGGACGGTTCCTATAAGTGGTTGCGACCGGATCAGATGTTTATCGGTCCGCTCGTCCCCGCGAAAGCGGGGACCCAGGACTTTGCCAAGGCCTGGATGCCCGCTTTCGCGGGCATGAGCGGAGGGAACGATGCTGTTGCGAGACTATGCCTCGACCGGCAGCCCGACGTAGTTCTCGGCGAGCGACAGTTTCGCCGCCTCCGAGCTCGACACATACATCAGTTCGCCGAGCTGGCGCTTGCGGTCGAAATTGTTGTGCGTCGGATCGAGGTGGAACAGCTGCGTCATCCACCACGAGAAGCGCTGCGCTTTCCAGGTGCGCCGCAGGCAGATTTCCGAATATCGCTCGAGCCAGTCCGTGCGCCCGCCGCGATAGAACTCGTCGAGCGCGCGCGAGAGCACCTTCACGTCGGCGAGCGCGAGGTTCATGCCCTTGGCGCCGGTCGGCGGCTGGATGTGCGCGCTGTCGCCGGCCAGGAACAGCCGGCCGTATTGCATCGGTTCGACCACGAAGCTGCGCATGTCGGTAATGCCCTTCTGCAGCATGCGGCCCTCCGCCAGCGGCTTGGTGCCGCCGAGGCGGGTATGCAGCTCCTGCCAGATCCGCTCGTCGGGCCACTGTTCGATCGTGTCCTCCGGCGGGCACTGCAGGTAGAGCCGCGCGCGCACCGGCGAGCGCATGGTGTAGAGCGCGAAGCCGCGCTCGTGATGCGCGTAGATCAGCTCGTCGTCGGGCGGCGGCGAATCCGCCAGGATGCCGACCCAGCCGTACGGATAGATGCGGTCGTAGACCGTCAGCACGCCGGCCGGGATGCTCGGGCGGCAGATGCCGTGGAAGCCGTCGCAGCCGCCGATGAAGTCGCAGTCGAGCTCCTGCTGCCTGCCGTCGTGGGTGAACCGGATCTTCGGCGCGCTGCCGGTCACGTCATGCACGCTGACATCCGCCACCTCGAACAGGATCTGCCCGCCGTCGGCCAGGCGTTTCGCGACCAGATCCTTGATCACCTCCTGCTGGCCGTAGACGGTCACGCCCTTGCCGGTGAGCCGGCGGAAATCGATGTGGTGCAGCGCGCCGTTGAAGCAGACATGGATGCCGTCGTGAAACATCGCCTCCCGCAGCATGCGCTCGCCGGCGCCGATCTCGACCAGCAGATCGGCCGCCCATTGCTCCAGCAGGCCGGCGCGGATGCGGCTCTCGATATAGTCGCGGCTGCGGTTCTCCAGGATCACCGATTCGATGCCGGCGCGGTGCAGGAGATGCGCCAGCATCAATCCCGCGGGCCCGGCGCCGATGATTCCGACTTGTGTGCGCAACACGATCTCCCTTTTGGATCAGCTATAGGTGGCGCGCGCGGGCGGTTGGGAAGGGATGCTTGCGGGATTGCGTTGAACATCGCGGGCACGCACGAGGCCCTTGCCCGGCCTGTCGTCGCCCTGCGTCAATCCGCCATCCACGCGACCAGCGCGCGGTTGACCGCCTCCGGCCGCTCCATCGTCGAGAGGTGCCCGCTGTCGGGAATGACCGCAAGCCGCGAGCCCGGAATGCCGGCGACGATTTCCTCCGCCAGCGCCGGCGGCGTGAGCACATCGCCGTCGCCGACCAGCATCAGCGTCGGGCATTTGATCGCGGCGAGCAGCGGCCGCGCGTCGGGCCTGCCCATGATCGCCTTCTGCTGGCGCACGAACGCCTCGGCGCCGGTCTGCTCCGCCATCCCGAGCACCGCCTGTTTCAGCGATTGGTCCTGCTGACGGTCGCGATGCACGAACAATGGCCACAGCGCCTGCGACACCTCGCCGAGCTTGCCGCTTTCCGCAAGCGCGATCTGTGAAAGGCGCCGCTCGGTCTGCTGCGGGACATCCGGCCGCGCCGAGGTATCGAGGAGCGCAAGCCGCACCACCCGCTCGGGCGCCAGCCGCACGATGGTCAGCGCGATGTAGCCCCCCATCGACAGCCCGGCGAGCGCAAAGCGCGGCGGCGCGGTGCTGAGAATGCGCCGCGCGATCGCGTTCATGCTGTCGTCGCGGGTATGGTCGGCGACCGTCACCGGGCCGAGGCTCCAAAGCGCGGCAACCTGCTCAGAATACAGGCGCGCCGTGCACAACAGCCCCGGCACCAGCAGAATTGGCATCGACTCGGCCATCGGATTCCCCTGTCAGATATGAAAAAATCGAGACAGTTCTTTAACTTATTGCATTGCCGCCGGATTGACATTCCCCCGATGGACACTATGTTCCGCGCAACCGGTCCGAATGTAACTTTCCGACCGCCCTCCCGCAGTCCGTCGTTGTTTGGTCATCCGGCGCGGTTAGTGTCCGGGCGGTTTTGATCCGAGGATACATGCCCTTTTCGAAGCTCGGCTTGTCCGACAAAGTTCTCGCCGCCGTGAAAGCGGCCGGCTACACCACCCCCACTCCGATCCAGGAACAAGCAATCCCGCACGTGCTCGCAAGGCGCGACGTGCTCGGCATCGCGCAGACCGGCACCGGCAAGACCGCCGCCTTCACGCTGCCGATGATCACGATGCTGGAGGCCGGCCGCGCGCGCGCCCGCATGCCGCGCACGCTGATCCTCGAGCCGACCCGCGAGCTCGCCGCGCAGGTGCAGGAAAACTTCGAGAAATACGGCGTCGGCCAGAAGCTCAATGTCGCGCTGATCATCGGCGGCGTCTCGTTCGACGATCAGGACAGCAAGCTCACCCGCGGCGTCGATGTGCTTGATCGCGACGCCCGGCCGCCTGCTCGACCACTTCGAGCGCGGGCGGCTGCTGCTCACCGGCGTCGAGCTCCTGGTGATCGACGAAGCCGACCGCATGCTCGACATGGGCTTCATCCCCGACATCGAGCGCATCTGCAAGCTCGTGCCGTTCACCCGCCAGACGCTGTTCTTCACCGCGACCATGCCGCCGGAAATCCAGCGCATCACCGAGCAGTTCCTGCACAATCCGGTGCGGGTCGAGGTGTCGAAGCCGGCCTCCACCGTCGCCAACACCACCCAGCTCCTGGTCAAGACCGGGCGCGAGCCGCACGACAAGCGCGACACGCTCCGCCGCCTGATCCGCACCGCCGACAACTTCAAGAACGCGATCATCTTCTGCAACCGCAAGCGCGAGGTCGCGCAGTTGCACCGTTCGCTGGTCCGGCACGGCTTCAACGCCGCGGCGCTGCACGGCGACCTGGATCAGCCGGCGCGCACCGCCGCGCTCGATTCCTTCCGCAAAGGCGAGGTCGCGCTGTTGATCGCGTCGGATGTGGCCGCCCGCGGCCTCGATATTCCCGACGTGAGCCACGTGTTCAATTTCGACGTGCCGCACCATGCCGACGACTACGTCCACCGCATCGGCCGCACCGGCCGCGCCGGCAAGACCGGCACGGCGATCACGGTGGTGGCGCCGACCGACCAGAAGTCGGTCGCCGCGATCGAGAAGCTGATCGGCCAGCCGATCCCATGGATGAGCGGCCAGCCCGAGCCTCCCGCGAGTCGTGAAACGAGCGACGAACGCCACGGACGTGGCGAGCGCCCCTCGCGCGACGGACGCAGGCCGCGCGGCGGCCGAGGCTCCTCGCCTGCCAAACCGCATGCCGAGCCTGCGGTCGTGGCCCGCATCGAAGACGCCCGCCCGAAGCCTGCCCCGCGGGTCGACCAGAATCGCCCGCGTCCCGCCAATCGCCCGCCTCGCCCGGCCGCTGCCGACGATGATGTGGCCAACCACCTGCCGGCCTTCCTGCTGCGGCCGGTTCGCGCTAAGGTTTAGTGGGTAGTGTGCGTCGCGTAATCGGTCATCACGCGCACTTGTGTTCCATAAGTACCTGCGTTTACCCCCGGTTCATTACTGTGGATTACGTTTCGGGGAGTCGGGGCACTACACCGCCCGGCTGAGCGTCCAAGAATTGGGGTAGGCCGCAAGGCATTCGCGCTTGCGAGCGGGGAGAAGCTGATGACTGCGCAGGCCGCCGATGAGCACGAACGCACCATGGCGTTCGCTGAGATTGCTCTCGGCCAGATCAGGGCCTTGCGACAGCCGGCCACGCCGCGCCATTTCGAAGTCTGGTACACCTACGCGACCGGCTATAATCCCTCGTTGAATCAGATGATCAACGAGATCCTGGCGCGCAACGGCACGCTCGCCGATTCCGACATCGACCAGATTTTCGAATCCTTCATCTCGAATACCCGCCTGACCGAGCGCATCGACGAGGTCGGCTCGCACGTGATGGGCGAGATCGAGCAGGTCATGGCCATGATCGGGGCCGCGGCCGGCAACGCGTCGAACTACACCGAAAGCCTGATCGAAGTGGCGCAGAAGCTCGGGCTCGCGTCCGATGCGCCCGCCGTTCGCGCCCTGGTGGAGAGCCTGGTGCAGGCCACCAAGGAGATGGAGCAGAACAACCACGCATTGGAGGCGCGGCTCAACGCCTCCAAGCAGGAGATCACCCAGCTCCAGCAGAACCTCGAGACCGTCCGCAACGAGAGCCTGACCGATCCCCTCACCTCGCTCGCCAACCGCAAGTTCTTCGATCAGGCGCTCGCGACCGCGATCGAGGACGCCATCGGCCGCGGCGAACCGCTCTCGCTGATGATGACCGACGTCGATCACTTCAAGAAGTTCAACGACAGCTTCGGCCACCTGACCGGCGACCAGGTGCTGCGCCTCGTCGCGATGTCGGTGAAGCAGAACGTCAAGGGCCAGGACACCGCGGCGCGCTACGGCGGCGAGGAATTCGCCATCGTGCTGCCCAACACCGTACTGCGGTCCGCGATCACCGTCGCCGACCACATCCGGCGCGCGGTGATGTCGAAGGAGCTGATGAAACGCTCGACCGGCGAGCACCTCGGGCGGGTGACCATCTCGATCGGCGTCGCCACGCTGCAGAAGGGCGACACCGCCCAGTCGCTGATCGAGCGGGCCGACACCTGCCTCTATGCCGCCAAGCGCAACGGCCGCAACCGGGTGATCAGCGAGGCCGACCCGGAAGTGTCGGCCGCCAACGCCGCCAAGGTGGCTTGACGCCCCTACCCTCGCCGCGGCCCGCCTTTTCGGCCCCGCCCTGCCTTCCGTAGCCCTGCTGGCTTCACCGCGGCCGCACGCGCCGCCGCCAGCGCCTGGCGCGCCCAGACCGCAAGCTCCTCCGGATCGTCATAGAGCCGTTCGGGCATCCGGCGATACGACGTCAGTGCTGCCGCCTTGCCGGCCCGGCGATAGGTAAAGCAGCCGAGCCCCTCGCGCTCGAACGCCGCGGCGCTCTCCGCGCCGGCTTTCAGATAGATCGTGTCGCGATGGATCAGGGCGATCATGGTGCGGTCCACGAACACCCCCGAACCGCTGAACATGCGGCGGACCTCGACCGGACCGAACGCCGAAAACATGTCGCGGATATCGTCGGGCGTCACGGGCGGCCTCGCGGCAATCGTTAATCGACATTACCCCGGCGCGCATCGCGCGGAACGGCGCGCGCCGGGACAATCCACGATTCTGATTTGGGGAAATAGTTAACGACGGATAGTCCTGGGATTACAACGGCAATCGCGCTTCGTTATCTGCGGATGAGATGCTCGCGGTGATGCTGCCTCTCGACAGGCACAACCGAATGGAACCAAAATCAAAATAGATGCGGCTCCAATGTCTCGAGGCACAGGGTCACCGTGCGCCGAGGCTGGTCGGAGAGATTCGATGCATCGCAAACATCGGCAAGCTGTTCTGCCCGATAGGCCGGGCGCACGCCTGACAAGCAAGCGAGTTGGGAGCCGGATAGCGGAGGCAGCGGCCAAGTGTTGGCGCTGGACCTGCTCGATCCGGACGGCACGACATGTGGACGACGACATATCGTTGTCGTGCGCCGGGCATCCAATCCTCGCCGACTCAGTCATTGTAAAAGGCGCCGGCCGCAACCAACAGCGTGACGCGCAGCAGCCTGTAACCCGAGGCCCGGACGCGAAGCAATCGAGACACGAGACAGTTACTTCAAGGGCGATGGAGGGCGGCAAGTCATGTCGGTTGCTGTGAGGGCGATGACCGTTGCAATAGGCGCGATGGCCGCTTGCGGCGTGGCGCTGTTCGTGAGCGCCAAGCGGCCCGCGGCGGAACCGGCGCCATCGCCGTCCGAAATTTACGCGCTGCTTGAAAAGACCACGCAGGTCGAAAGCGGCCAGGCGTTCTTCAAGGGTGCGACCTATGTCGGCTCGCAGGCCTGCACCGGCTGCCACGACAAGCAGGTCGCCGAGTGGCACAACACTTGGCATTCCAAGATGGAGCAATGGCCGACCCCGGAGACGGTCGTCGGCGAATTCGACGACCAGATCATCACCTACGCCGACGTCAGCGCCAGCGACGACAAGGGCAAGACCGAAAAGGTCACCTTTCGGGTCAAGACGCACCGCGAAGGCAATGACTTCCTCTTCACCGTGCTCGACAACGACAACCCGAGCAACAACCAGACCTACAAGATCGCCAAGACGCTGGGCGGCAAGTGGGACCAGGGCTACGAGGTCAAGGTCGGCGACAACTACTTCCCGGCCATGCTGCGCTATTCGGTCAAGAACAAGGGCTGGCTGATCAAGCAGTTCTTTCCGCAATACTGGGTGATCGCCGACGGCACACCGGACGGACGCCCGCGCCGGCCGGAAGAACTGCCCGGCCCCCGCATGGCGGAAGCGAAGTGCCAGGGCTGCCACACCACCGGCTTCGAATACTACAAGGACGCCCAGTCGGGCCTCTGGAAGTCGCGCCCGCATCAAGGCGGCGTCGCCGAACTCGGCGTCGCCTGCGAGCAGTGCCACGGGCCGGCGAGCAAGCACGTCCAGGCCGCGCAAGCCGCAAAGGACGCCGGCAAGCCGCTCGATCCGAAGGACCGGCACATCGTCCACATGCTGAAGGACCTCGACTTCAATCAGCAGACGCAAGTGTGCGGACAATGCCACGGCCGCGGCACCAACAAGCAGAATGCCGAGCTCGCGTTCCCGCTCGGCTTCCGGCCGGGCGACCGCGACATGACCGACCGCCACCGCTTCTGGTCCTATTCGGGATCGTCCAACCCGGACGAATACCGCTACGTCTATCCCAACGACTGGGCCAAGCGAAACCGCCAGCAATGGCAGGACTACACCAAGAGCGCACACTTCAACCGCGCGGAGATGAGCTGCGTGACCTGCCACACCTTCCACGGCAAATGGGAGGACGCGCAGTTGCGCCAGAAGCCGCAGGCGCTGTGCGTCGGCTGTCACTCGTCGACCGGCGAGGCGCGCCGGCCGAATGCTGAGATGTACGACGGCAGCCCGATGGAGCAGGCCGGCGTCACCTGCATCAACTGTCACATGCCGCGGATCGCCTTCCGCTCGACCGAAACGGCGGCGACCAAGCGGCTGGCGGGCGACGGCTCCTCGCACACCTTCATGACGGCGACGCCGCACCTGAAGAAGGCCAGCGACCTGCGGTCGGCCTGCGAATCCTGCCACACCAAGGGCGTGGACATGCTCGACGACGTCTACGCGTGGGTCAAACAGGAACCGTTCAGCAATGACGATCTGATCGGCAAGATGGACGAGCGCAAGGGCGCCGTGCGGGCGGCAATCAAGGCCGTGCAGAAAGTGCTCGCCGGCTGGGAGCCGCAGACCGCCGAAGCCAAGACGCTGGTCGATCAGGCCAACGGCAAGGTGAACATCGTGGTGCTCGACGGCAGCGACGGCGTTCACAACTACAAGAAGACGATGGCGATGCTGGAAGAGGCGCTGCGGCTGGCGAACGCGGCCGCGACCGTCTCCGGGCGCGCGCCCTCCCCCGCACTGCGCGAGACCCCGACCAACACCCGCGCCGCCAGCGAATGACGCCAACCCCTCGGATCAGAAAGAAGCCTCGCATATGTTGCGTATCGTGCTCGCAATCGCCGCACTCGGGCTCGGCATCGGCGCGATCGTCGCCCATCCGCACGACATCACGGCGCGGCGCGAGTTGATGAAGCGCAGCGGCGAACAGGCCAAGATCGGCGGCCTGATGATCCGCGGCGATCTTCCGTTCGATCTGGCGAAGGCGCGGGCGATCTTTGCGGTGTTCGCGGAAAAAGCTGCTAAGCTGCCGGGTCTGTTCCCGGACAACTCGCGGACCGGCGACACGCGCGCCCGCCCCGCAATCTGGGAGCAGCCGGACGAGTGGAAGGCCGCGATCGCCAAGTTCGCGGTCGACACGAAAGAGGCGAGCGCCCGGACCACGGACCTCGAGACGTTCAAAGAGGCCTTCCGCGTGGTTGGGAAGAATTGCCTCTCCTGTCACGAAGCGTTCCGCGGTCCGCCGCGCCACCACCACAGGTGACCGCCGGCGTCGTGCCGGCCGAGGCCCGACATGAGTGTCTGCGCGCCGACATGGGACCTGGTTGCCGGCAGCGGATCTGCTGCCGCGCGCCGGCCGGTCCGGCGGCCCGGTTGGCGGCGCTCGGTCACGAACTGGCTCAGGCAGGACGGCCTGTTCGGTCTCGGCCTCGTCATGAGCACGGCCGCTGGCGCGGCCATCACGCTGCTGGTCTACCAGCCCGGCCGGACGTCCCGGCCGCCCGTCCACGCTCCACCCGGACAGACGGAGGTCTTGGAGGAAGCGCCGCTGCTTCGCCACGGCCTCGCCCGGGAAGCGCGTTTCCAGGATTGGCAGGCCGAACTCGCCCGCGCCGCCGGTCTCGCACCGCCGCACACCGGCGCCATCGGATGCCGACCCCTCCAGGCCCGGTGCCGTGCCGCCCATGGGCCGGACGCTCGCAGCAAAGAGCTGGCGCTATCAGCTGCAAGGCATCGACCCCGCCGCCATCGCGCGCTCGTCGAGTGACCTCGTCGTGATCGACTACAGCGGCAGCAATGGCCCGTTCACCAAGGCGCAGGTCGACGCGATGCGCCGCAAGCCCGACGGCTCGCACCGGATCGTGCTGAGCTACATGAGCATCGGCGAGGCGGAGGACTATCGCTGGTATTGGCCGAGCCGCTCGCCCGACTGGATCGGCACCGAGAATCCCAGGTGGCCCGGCAATCACAGCGTGCACTTCTGGCACCCGGACTGGCAGAAGGTGATTTTCGAATACACCGACAAGATCATCGCGGCGGGCTTCGACGGCGTCTATCTCGACAAGGTCGACGCCTACGAGGAGATGGGCGGAAAAGCCGCGATGGTCGAGTTCGTCGCGCGCATCAGCGCGCGCGCCAAGGCGCAACGGGCAGGCTTCCTGGTGATTTCGCAGAACGGCGACGACCTGATCGGCAATGAGACGTTTCACAAGGCCATCGACGGCTTTGCCCGCGAGGACCTGTTCTACGGCGAAGACAGCGACGGCGTCCGCAACAGCGCCGACAGCATCGATCGCAGCATCCAGCGCCTGAAGCTGCTCACCGCCGAGGGCAAGCCCGTGTTCGTCGTGGAATATCCGAGCGACGATGCGCAGGCCGCCACCGCCATGCACGAGATCGTCCGGCACGGCTTCGTCGGCCTGCTGGCGCGGCGCCGCCTCGACTCGCTCGAACGCTGAAGCGTCCCGCGCCGGCGCCGAGCGCCTCAGGCCGCCTTGGCGAACTGCTCCTGGACCGATTTCTCGAACGCCAGGAGCTTCTGCACACTCGGCCGCTGCGTCATGCGCTCGAAGTGTCCCGTGCAGTGCTTGAAGCCCGACAGGTCGAGCCCAAACTGCCGCGCCCGCCTCTGACACCAGAAGAAATGCGCATCCGGCGCCGTGAAGTGGTCGAAGAAGAACTGGCGGCCGGCCAGCAGATCGTCGGCGATCTTGAACAACTCCATCAGGTTCGCGGCCGCGAGCTTCTTCACGCTGTCTTCGGTGCCGGCAACGTCGCAGACCCGCTGCGGGGAATTGGTGCGCGCCAGGAACGGATGGATGCCGCCCGAGCACCACGACATCAATGAGATTGCCTGCAACTCTTGCCACGGATCGGCCGGCAGCAACGTTGCCTGCGGGAAGGTGCGCGCGATCCAGGTTTGAATGGCCACGCTCTCGCTCAGGACCTTTCCGTCGACGATCAACAGCGGCACCTTGTGCTTGGGATTGATCTTCAGGTACTCGGCCGAATTGTGCTGGCCCTTCCCGAAATTGAGCGGACGAACCTCGAATTTTGCGCCGGCTTCCGTGAGAGTGATGTATGGCGCAAGTGCACAGGTGATGGGGGCGTAATACAGGACGATGTCCATGGTCTCTCTCTGATTGCGCTGTCGCTGGGAGGTCTTTGAGCGTAATCGGGAAAGCGGGCAGCCGCAAATTCAAGCCGAGCGCCGCCCTGCCGAACGGCCGAACCGCAGCGCCGCCAAAAAAGCGAAAGGCCCCCAGGGTGTTGCGTGCCGGAGGCCCCTCACAAGATGATGACAATGACAGTCGCATTTGCGCGGCAAAAGCGACGGGCCGAAACTAGCCGGACTATTGCCGATGGCAAGACCGTGCCGGACGGGTCGCGGCGCGGTGTGGCGTCGTCGCTACTGTCCAGGATCGATCTGTTTCAAGTTGAAACGGTTTTGGGGCTTTCTTGCGTCCGATAATCGCAATGGACGGCGGCTGTCGGCCGGTGCCGCGAACGTAAGCTCTCAGCTTCCGATCCGACTGAGACAGTCGCGCAGTGGAACTGTATAGATTTACCTCGACCGCTGACCCATCCTGAGTTGTCGAAGTCGCACGTTTTGACCTGCGTCAAAGGAAGAAAGTAGTCTTCCGTCAAAGTGCGCGAGTCCCCTTAGGGGCATGGAGCTTTCATGATGAAAATCAGCTGCCGCATGCTTGTGGGCGCGGGTTTCCTCGCCCTTGGTTGCTTCTCGGCATTGGCTCAGCAGGTCACCGGCGTGCCGGGCTCGCCCGGCGCCACCACCACGATCGACGGCAAGCAACTGCCGCCGCCCGATCCGAAATTCGGCGGGGTGATCAAGGAGAAGGCCTCGGAGTCGAC
This sequence comes from uncultured Alphaproteobacteria bacterium, assembly GCA_963749815.1. Lineage (GTDB taxonomy): Bacteria > Pseudomonadota > Alphaproteobacteria > Rhizobiales > Xanthobacteraceae > VAZQ01. The sequence goes on from CAVVON010000031.1 coordinate 234,619, forward strand.
GCCCTGGTGGCCGCCGCGCGTCGTGCCGCCGAAGGGCGCGCCCAACGTGCTGCTGATCATGACGGACGATAGCGGGCTTCGGCGCGCCGAGCACGTTCGGCGGCGTCGTCCCGACACCGGCGCTCGATCGCATCGCGAACGCCGGACTGCGCTACACGAATTTCCACTCCACATCGCTGTGCTCGCCGACGCGCGCAGCGATCATCACGGGACGCAACCATCATTCGGCGGGCTTCGGGGTGGTGGGCGAAATCGCGACCGGGTTCCCGGGTTACGACTTCGATCATCCCGATCGAGAACGGCACCATCGGCACCATCCTGAAGGAGAACGGCTACGCGACCTCGTGGTTCGGCAAGGACCACAACACGCCCTTCTACCAGGCGACCCAGGCCGGGCCGTTCGATCAATGGCCGATCGGAATGGGCTTCGATTATTTCTATGGCTTCGTCGGCGGCGACGCCAGCCAATGGCAGCCGAACCTGTTCCGCAATACCACGGCGATCTATCCCCTTCGAGGGCAAATCCGGCTGGAACCTCACCACGGCGATGGCCGACGAGGCGATCCAGTACATGAAGGAACTCAAGGAGATCGCGCCGGAGCAAGCCGTTCTTCGTCTACTACGTGCCGGGCGGCACGCACGCGCCGCATCATCCGACGCCGGAGTGGATCAAGAAGATCAGCGACATGCACCTCTTCGACGGCGGATGGAACAAGCTGCGCGAGACCATCTTCGCCAACCAGAAGCGGCTGGGCATCATGCCTGCGAATGCCCAGCTGACGCCTTGGCCGAAGGGGAACGCGAAGCTGCCGGAGTGGGATTCACTCAGCCTGGAAGAGAAGACACTCTTCATCAAGCAGGCCGACGTCTATCGGGGCGTACCTCGCCTACACCGACCACGAAATCGGCCGGGTCATCCAGGCCGTCGAAGACCTCGGCGAACTCGACAACACCTTGATCATCTACATCAGCGGCGACAACGGCGCGAGCGCGGAAGGGCATGCTCAACGGCACGCCGAACGAGTTCACCATCTTCAATGGCGTTGAGGTGCCGGTCAAGGACCAGTTCCTCTGGTACCCGTTCTGGGGATCGGAACGGACGTTCCCGCACTTTGCGGCCGCCTGGGCGTGGGCGATGGACACGCCGTTCAAGTGGATGAAGCAGGTGGCGTCGCACTTCGGCGGGACGGCCCAGGGCATGGCCATGTCGTGGCCCGGCCACATCAACGACGCGGGCGGCATTCGCCGCCAGTTTCACCACGTCATCGACATCGTGCCGACCATCCTCGAAGCGACCGGCATCCCGGCGCCCGACACGATCAACGGCATCAAGCAGCGCCCGATCGAAGGCGTGAGCATGGCGTACACCTGGGACAAGGCGAACGCCAACGCGCCCACCCGGCACACCGACGCAATACTTCGAGATGCTCGGCAACCGCGCCATCTATCATGACGGTTGGGTGGCGGCCACGACTCCGGCGACGCTCCCGTGGGAACTCAGCACCAAGCCACGCCGCCGGACGTGATCACCGGGTACAAGTGGGAACTCTACAACGTCATGGAGGACCCAACCCAGTCCAACGACCTGGCCGCCAGGATGCCGGAGAAGCTCAAGCAGATGCAGGACCTCTTCTATTCCGAGGCGAAGAAGTACGACGTGCTGCCGCTCGACAACTCGACGCTCGCGCGCTGGAACGCGCCGCGGCCGAGCCTGACGGCGGGACGAACGGTCTTCACCTATACGGGAGGATTGACCGGCGTGCCGCAACAGCGGCGCCCCGAACATCCTGAACAAGTCGTACACCATCACCGCCGAGGTCGACGATTCCCGAAGGCGGCGCCGAAGGCATGATCGTCACCCACGGCGGCCGCTTCGGCGGCTACGGCCTGTTCCTGAGCAAGGGCGAGTTCGGCTTCGGCCGCGGCAAGGTGGTGTTCCTCTACAACCTGCTCGACCTCAAGCGCACCGTGTGGGAGGGGCCCGAGCTGGAGGCCGGCAAGCACACCATCGTGTTCGACTTCAAGTCCGACGGTCCGGGCCTGGGCAAGGGCGGCACCGGCGTGCTGTCCGTGGACGGCAAGGAAGTGGCCCGCAACTCCATGGAGCACACCACCCCGATCACGTTCCCGGAGGACGAAACCTTCGACATCGGCCAGGACACCCGCACCGCGCTGGCGCTGGTGGAGTATCGCTACGATTCACCGTTCAAGTTCACCGGCAAGATCGACAAGCTGACCTTCAAGCTCGAATCGCTAGGAGCGGTCGCGAGCAATGCCGGCGCGATGAAAAAGGCGCTGATATTCGCCGCCGTCGGCGAAGTCGCTGACCGGACTGGCGCTGCTGATTGTTCCGTCGCTGGTCGGGCAGTTGCTGCTGGGCGAGGAGCTGACCGGCGTCGCCGTTCCGGTGGCGCGCGTGGCCGGCATCGCCCTGATCGCGCTGGGGATCGCCTGCTGGCCGGGTCCGCCGCGCCTCGGCATGTTGACCTACGGCGCGGCCGTCACGCTGTATCTCGCTTACCTTGGCCTCGCCGGCGGTTTGACCGGCGTCCTGCTGTGGCCGGCGGTCGTCCTGCACGCGATTCTCACCGCGCTTTTGTTTCGTGACATCATGCCGCACGGCCAGACCTGAGAACGCAGCATCGGCCTCGCGCAATAGACTGTTGCGCCCGGCCGGCAGGCGCGACCTCAATCATCGTGCCGAAATTTGAAAATCGGAAATCCGCGTCGATGCGCTAATGCGCTTCGGCGGCCGGCTTGAGCTGAACCGATTCGCCGCAGCCGCAGGCCGACGTCTGGTTCGGGTTGTTGAACACGAACTGCGCGGAGAGCTTGTCGGTCTTGTAGTCCATCTCGGTGCCGATCAGGAACAGGATCGCCTTCGGGTCGATCAGCACCCGCACGCCCTTGTCCTCGACCACCTCGTCGGCGGCGCCGATCTTGTCGGCGTATTCCATGGTGTAGGCCATGCCGGCGCAGCCGCCGTTCTTGACGCCGACGCGCACGCCCACGACCTCGTTCGCCGCGTTCGCCATCACGTATTTGATGCGCTCGGCAGCCGCCTCGGTGAGCTTGATCACCTGGGGCCTCGGCCTTGCAGTCGCCATCTCGTCTCTCCTCTCGCCGGGTTCAAGGCCCGGCAGCGGTTGCCCCTAACATAGCGACGAAATTTCCGCTGTGAAGGGTCGATCCTGCATAACAGCTTCAGTTTCCATCACATTTTCATGCGAACAACTCGACGCTTGGCCTAGTAGGTGGCCCACAGCCCGGGCGTGGCCAGTTCCAGCAAATGCCCGTCCGGATCGCGGAAATAGATGCTCCTCCCGCCGCGGCTCCAGTCGGTGCGGCCCTCGATCGCGACGCCGCGCTCGGTTAGCCGCCGCTCCCATTCCGCCATCTCGTCCTTGCCGACCGCGAACGCGATGTGCAGCGGCCCGTGCCCGTCGTGCGGCGGGATCGTGCCGCCCGGCATCCGCACCGTCTCCAAGGTCGCGCCGCGCTGGAACACCAGCAGCACGCTCAGTCCCCCGACATCGTAGGCGCGGAAGCGCTTGTCCGAGGTCAGCACCGGCAGCCCCAGCACGTCCTCGTAGAAACCCGCCGCGCGGCCGAGGTCGTCGACGTAGAGCGCCGTCTCGAGCACGCGATCGAGCTTCGGCGCGCCCACCGCCGTCACCACATGTTGAGCACGGCGCGCGCTTCGTCCGACATCCGGCTCTGGTCCCAGGGCGGATCCCAGACGATGTTGACCTTGGCGCCGCCGACGCCCGCGACCGCCGTCACCGCGTTCTCCACCATCACCGGCAGTTCCTGCGCCGACGGACAGTTCGGCGTGGTCAGCGTCATGTCGATCTTGACGTTGCGGTCGTCGCCGATATCGATCTTGTAGATGAGGCCGAGCTCGTAGATGTCGGCCGGAATCTCCGGGTCGTAGACGGTCTTGAGCGCCGCGATGATGTCGTCGGTCAGGCGCGACAGCTCGGCCGGCGGCAGCGCGCTTGCGCCTTCCCCGGCCGGCGCGGTTTCCGGCGCCTTTTCGGTCATGGTCGGAACCGGCTTTTCTGCGTCGTCGGTCATGTGAAAAAATCCTGGGCCTTGACCAGCGCCTCCGCCAGCGCGTCGATCTCGTCGCGCGTGTTGTACATGCCGAACGACGCCCGGCAGGTCGCGCTCACGCCAAAACGGGACAACAGCGGCATCACGCAATGGGTGCCGGCGCGCACCGCCACGCCCGAGCGGTCGATGATGGTCGCGACATCGTGCGGATGCGCGCCCTTGATCTCGAACGAGACGATCGGGCCCTTGTCCTTGGTGGTGCCGATGATGCGCAGCGAGTTGATCTCGCTCAGCCGCTCGTGCGCGTATTTCACCAGCCCGGTCTCGTGCGCGCGGATGCGCGGCTTGCCGACCGAATTGACGTAGTCGATCGCCGCGCCGAGCCCGATCGCCTGCACGATCGACGGCGTGCCGGCCTCGAACCGGTGCGGCGGCTCGCCGTAGGTGATCACATCCTGCGACACCTCGCGGATCATCTCGCCGCCGCCGTTGAACGGCGGCATGGCGGCGAGGTGCTCGTACTTGCCGTACAGCACGCCGATCCCGGTCGGCCCGTAGAGCTTGTGGCCGGTGAAGGCGTAGAAATCGCAGTCGATGTCCTGCACGTCGACGTCCAGATGCACCGCCGCCTGCGCGCCGTCGACCAGCACCGGAATGCCGCGCGCATGCGCGAGCTTCACGACCTCCTTCACCGGCACCATCGTGCCGAGCATGTTCGACATGTGGGTGATCGCCACCATCTTGGTGCGCGGCGACAGCAGCTTCTCGAATTCGTCGATCAGGAAATTGCCGTCGTCGTCGACCGGCGCCCATTTGATCACCGCGCCGTGGCGCTCGCGCAGGAAATGCCACGGCACGATGTTGGAATGGTGCTCCATGATCGAGAGCACGATCTCGTCGCCCGGCTTGATGCGCTCGCGCCCGAACGTATAGGCGACCAGGTTGATCGCCTCGGTGGCGTTGCGGGTGAAGATGATCTCCTCCGGCCGCGACGCGTTCAGGAAGCCGCGCACCTTCTCGCGCGCGCCCTCGTAGGCCTCGGTCGCGGCATTGGCGAGATAGTGCAGGCCGCGATGCACGTTGGCGTATTCGGAGGTGTAGGCCTCGAGGATGCGGTCGAGCACCGCCTGCGGCTTCTGCGCCGAGGCGGCGTTGTCGAGATAGACGAGCGGCTTGCCGTAGACCTGCATCGCCAGGATCGGGAAATCCTTGCGGATGCGGGCGACGTCGTAGGCGCCATTGCTGACTGCGGGGTGCATGATCAGCCCCTCGCCTTCAGCCACGCCACGACATGCTCCATCAGCGCGTCGCGCAGCCCGGCATGCTCGATGCCCTCGACCGCCTCGCCGACGAAGGCCTGGATCAGCAGCGCCTCGGCCTCCTTGGCCGGGATGCCGCGCGCCTTGAGATAGAACAGCAGATCCTCGTCGAGATCGCCCGCGGTCGCGCCGTGGCCGCACTGCACGTCGTCGGCGAAGATTTCCAGCTCCGGCTTGTTGTCGGCCTCGGCGGTCTCCGACAGCAGCAGCGCATGCGTCGCCATCTTGGCGTCGGTCTTCTGCGCGTGCGGGCGCACGATGATCTTGCCCTGGAACACGCCGCGCGCCTCGTCGTCGAGCACGGTCTTGAACATCTCGCGGCTGGTGCAGCCGCCCTGGCGTGATCGACCACCAGCGTCATGTCGGCATGCTGCCGGCCCTTGAGCAGGTTGGCGCCGCGGATGCTCGCCATCGTGCCTTCGCCGTCGAAGCGCAGGAACAGCTGGTTGCGCACCACCGCGCCGCCGGTGGTGAACAGGAATTCGTTGAACCGCGCCTTGCGCGCCGATCGCCGCCATCAGCGACGAGACATGCAGCGCGCCCGCGCCCTCGCCGGTGATCTTGACGTGATCGACATGGGCGTCGTCGCCGATCACCAGTTCGAGCGCGGCATTGACCTGGTTCTCGCCCGCACCCTCGTGGCTCTCGATCAGCATGGCGCGCGCGCCCTGCTCGATCACGGCGAGCGAGCGGGCGAACACCGACGCCGGCTCAACGCCGACATTGACGAACACCAGATGGATCGGCCGCGCGAGCTCGGCGCCGGCCGCGACGTGGATCACCGCGCCGTCGCCCATGAAGGCGGTGTTGAGCGCCACCGCCACGTCGTCGGTCGGCACGACCTTGCCGAGATGCGCCATCACGCGCGGATCGCCCTCCGCCAGCGCCTGCGCCATCGAGCGGATGCTCAGCCCCGGCTCCAGCGCGGCGAGATCGGACAGTTCCGGCACGAACACGCCGTCGACCAACACCACGCGCCGGCCTTCGATCGAAGCGAGCGACGCGCCCGCCGCCTTGGCGCGCGCCTTGGCGGCCGCGTCGGGCGGCGGCGCGAGCGGCTTCAGCGTCGCGCATCAGCGCGCGCAGATCGGTGTATTTCCACTCCTCGACCCGCCGGTGCGGCAGGCCTTCCGCGCTGAAGCGCTGGAACGCCGCCTCGCGCAGCGCGGCCAGCGCGCCCTTGCCCGGCAGCCGGTCCTTGACCGCGCCAAAGCTCTCCGCCAGCGCGGTCTCGGCAGCGGTCTTGATCGGGCGGATCTCGGCGTTCATCTCGACCTCACGCCGCCTCGTCCTTGAACTGCGCGTAGCCGTTCGCTTCGAGCTCGAGCGCCAGCTCCTTGCCGCCGGTCTTGCACGATGCGGCCCTTCGACAGCACGTGCACCACGTCCGGCACGATGTAGTCGAGCAGCCGCTGATAGTGCGTGATGACGACGAACGCGCGCTCCGGCGAGCGCAGCCGGTTGACGCCGTCGGACACGACCTTGAGCGCGTCGATGTCGAGGCCGGAATCGGTCTCGTCGAGCACGCAGAGCTTCGGCTCCAGCAGCGCCATCTGCAGGATCTCGTTGCGCTTCTTCTCGCCGCCGGAGAAGCCGACATTGACGCGCGCGGCGCAGCATCTCCTGGTCGATGCCGAGCTTGGCCGCCGCCTCGCGCACGCGCTTGAGGAATTCGGGCGTCGACAGCTCGGCCTCGCCGCGCTTCTTGCGCTGCGCGTTGAGCGCGGTGCGCAGGAACGTCATGGTGGCGACGCCGGGAATTTCGAGCGGATACTGGAAGGCCAGGAACACGCCCTTGGCGGCGCGCTCGTCCGGCTGCAGCGCCGAGAATGCTCTCGCCGTCGAACAGCACCTCGCCCGCGGTGACCTCGTAGTCGGCCTTGCCGGCGAGCACATGGGCGAGCGTCGACTTGCCCGAGCCGTTCGGGCCCATGATGGCGTGCACGCTGCCCTTCTCGACCGTCAGATCGAGACCGTTGAGGATCTTCTTGCCGTCGACCTCGACGTGCAGGTTCTTGATTTCAAGCAGATGCATTGTTTCAGCGAACTCCTACCTCTGATCCTCGTCCTGAGGAGCGCCGAAGGCGCGTCTCGAAGGACGTGGCCGCAATTCATTCCAGTCGCCATCCTTCGAGACGGCCGCTGCGCGGCCTCCTCAGGATGAGGTCCTGCCTAGCCGACGGATCCCTCCAGGCTGACCGAGATCAGCTTCTGCGCCTCGACCGCGAATTCCATCGGCAGCTGCTGCAGCACGTCCTTGACGAAGCCGTTGACGACCAGCGCCGTCGCCTCCTCGGCCGAGAGGCCGCGCTGGCGGCAGTAGAACAGCATGTCCTCGGAGATCTTCGAGGTGGTCGCCTCGTGCTCGAACACGGCGGAGGCATTCTTCGCCTCGATATAGGGCACGGTGTGCGCGCCGCACTTGTCGCCGATCAGCAGCGAGTCGCAATTGGTGAAGTTGCGCGCGCCCTTGGCCTGGCGATGCGCCGATGACCAGGCCGCGATAGGTGTTGTTGGAACGCCCGGCCGCGATGCCCTTGGAGATGATGCGGCTGGTCGTGTTCTTGCCGAGATGCAGCATCTTGGTGCCGCTGTCGACCTGCTGGTGGCCGTTCGAGATCGCGATCGAATAGAACTCGCCGCGCGAATTGTCGCCGCGCAGGATGCAGCTCGGATATTTCCAGGTGATGGCCGAGCCGGTCTCGACCTGGGTCCAGGAAATCTTCGGCGTTCGCGCCGCGGCAGTCGCCGCGCTTGGTGACGAAATTGTAGATGCCGCCCTTGCCGTCCTTGTCGCCCGGATACCAGTTCTGGACGGTCGAGTACTTGATCTCGGCGTCGTCGAGCGCGATCAGCTCGACCACGGCGGCGTGCAGCTGGTTCTCGTCGCGCATCGGCGCCGTGCAGCCTTCGAGATAGCTCACATAGGAGCCCTTGTCGGCGATGATCAGCGTGCGCTCGAACTGGCCGGTGTTCTTCTCGTTGATGCGGAAATAGGTCGACAGCTCCATCGGGCAGCGCACGCCCGGCGGCACGTAGACGAACGAGCCGTCGGAGAACACCGCCGAGTTGAGCGTGGCGAAGAAGTTGTCGGAGACCGGCACCACCGTGCCGAGATATTTCTTCACCAGGTCGGGATGCTTCTGCAGCGCCTCCGAGATCGGCATGAAGATCACGCCGGCCTTGGCCAGCTCCTCCTGGAAGGTGGTCGCGACCGAGACCGAATCGAACACCGCGTCGACCGCGACGCGCGTGCGGGTGCCGTCCTCGCGCTCGATGCCGAGCAGCGCCTCGCGCTCGCGCAGCGGAATGCCGAGCTTCTCGTAGGTCTCGAGGATCTCCGGATCGATCTCGTCGAGCGACTTCGGCCCGCCTTCTTCTTCGGCGCCGAGTAGTAATAGAGGTCCTGGTAGTCGATCGGCGGATAGTTCGACCCGCGCCCAGGTCGGCTCGCGCATGGTCAGCCAGCGGCGATAGGCGTCGAGCCGCCACTCCAGCATCCACTCGGGCTCGCTCTTCTTGGCCGAGATGAAGCGGACGGTGTCTTCGGACAGGCCCTTGGGGGCCTTGTCGGATTCGATGTCGGTGACGAATCCGTACTTGTACTGGTCGACGTCGATCCGGCGGACCTGATCGACGGTCTCTTGTACGGCCGGCATTCTTCCCTCCGCTGCGGTTTCAAGGACCGCGGGTTGGATCTGTCGGTTATGGTCGGTTCGGTCTCTTCGCTGCGTCACCTTCGGCGGACTTGGAACCTCACGCGAGGCCCTCAGGCGGCCATTTCCTGTCTGCTAGTTAATGCTCCCGACCGCTTTCTCCAAGCATCAAGGAAGCGATCGATCTCGGATTCGGCCGTGGTCGGCCCCGAGGCTGACCCGCACCGCGCCGCGCGCCAGCGCCGGCGCAACCCCCATGGCGGCGAGCACATGCGAGGGCTGCGACCTTGCCGGACGAGCAGGCCGCGCCCGACGACACCGCGACCCCGTCGAGATCGAAGGCGATCACCGCGGTCTCGGCCTTCATGCCCGGCAGCCGCGAACAGCGTCGTGTTGGGCAGCGCGCTCGGCCTGGCGCCGAAAATGATCGCCTCGGGCGCGATCTGCGCGAAGGCCGGCTTCGAGCCGGTCGCGCAGCGCCGCCATCTGCGCGCGCTTCGACGCCCAGTTCGGCATCGCTGCGGCCGCCGCGGCGCCGAATCCGGCGATGCCGACACGTTCTCGGTGCCCGCGCGCGGCGCCGCGCTCCTGGCCGCCGCCGCGGATCAGCGGCTCGATGTGCAGCGCCTCGTCGCGCCTTGACGAGCGCGCCGACGCCCTTCGGGCCGCCGATCTTGTGCGCGGAAAGGGTCAGAAGATCGGCGCCCAGCGCCTTGATATCGCAGGGAATTCGCCCCGCCGCCTGGACCGCGTCGACGTGCAGCAGGCCGCCCGCCTCATGCACCAGGCGGCCGCCTCGCAGACCGGCTGAATCACGCCGGTCTCGTTGTTGGCCAGCATGAGCGACACCAGCGGCCGGCCGCCGTCGCGCCAGCATGCCGCGCGCAGCGCCGCGAGATCGACGCAACGCCGTCTGGCGTCACCGGCACTGTCTCGACCGCCGCGCGAACCGCCCGCCGGCCAGCACCGAGGGGTGCTCGATCGCCGAGACCAGCAGCCGGCCGCACGCCGCTGCCGGTCGTCGCGGCGACAGCGCCAGCGCGTTGGCCTCGGTGCCGCCGGACGTGAAGATGACGTTGCGCGGCTCGGCGCCGACCAGCGCGGCGACCTGCTCGCGCGCCTCCTCGATCAGATGGCGCGCCGCGCGGCCCTCGGCATGGACCGAGGACGGATTGCCGGCCACGTCCAAGCGCCGCCGCCATGGCGGCGCGCGCCTGCGGGCGCAGCGGCGCGGTCGCGTTCCAGTCGAGATAGGCCCGCTCTGTCATGGTCTTCGCCGGCGTTGCGGAACCCATCTACCCTAATCCTTCGGTCCCGCCCAACTCTCCGAAATGCTTGCTTTTCGCCCCCGGAGTCGTGCTAAAAAGCGCCGCCGCGACCGCCCGGCACCGCCACGCGCCCTGCTGAGTCCGGCGCGAGCGTGCCAAAAACTAGAATGGTTCTAAATACTTACGTGCGCCCGTCCCGTCAAGCGCGCGTCAAGCGCGCTTTCCGCGGCTGCAGCGTCGGTCTAACCCGAGGTCCAGATCGAATGCCCGAAGTCATCTTCACCGGCCCCGCCGGCCGGATCGAGGGCCGCTATCACCCGGCGCGGCAGAAGAATGCGCCGATCGCGATCGTGCTGCATCCGCATCCGCAGTTCGGCGGCACGATGAACCACCAGATCATCTACCAGCTCTACTACGCCTTCGTGCACCGGAACTTTTCGGTGCTGCGCTTCAATTTCCGCGGCGTCGGCCGCAGCCAGGGCTCGTTCGACCACGGCCAGGGCGAACTGTCGGACGCGGCCTCGGCGCTCGACTGGGCGCAGTCGATCAACCCGGAGGCGCGCAGCTGCTGGATCGCCGGCTTCTCGTTCGGCGCCTGGATCGGCATGCAGCTCCTGATGCGCCGGCCCGAGATCGAGGGCTTCATCTCGATCGCGCCGCCCGCCAACCTCTACGACTTCTCGTTCCTCGCCCCCTGCCCGTCCTCCGGCCTGATCATCCACGGCGACAAGGACGCGGTGGTGCCGCACAAGGACGTCACCGGCCTGGTCGACAAGCTCAAGACCCAGAAGGGCATCGTGATCGAGCAGAAGGTCGTTCCGGGCGCCAACCATTTCTTCGACGGCAAGATCGAGCCGCTGATGCAGTCGATCAGCGGCTATCTCGACAAGCGCCTCAAGGCCGAGCGCAAGCCGACCGCGGCGTAACGATCCGCTTCTTTCGATGGCGAACCAGGGGCACGCGTTCGTGAACGGTGGCTGCACCTGCCGGCGCATCCGTTATCGCCTCACCGCCCGGCCCATGTTCGTGCATTGCTGCCATTGCACGTGGTGCCAGCGCGAGACCGGCTCGGCATTCGCCGTCAACGCGTTGATCGAGGCGTCGAAGGTCGAAGTGCTGTCCGGCAATCCGGTCAAAGCGACGCTTCCGACCGCCAGCGGCAAGGGACAGGTATTCCACCGTTGCCCCGACTGCGGCGTGGCGCTCTGGAGCAACTACGCCGACGCCGGTGAGCACGTGCTGTTCGTGCGGACGGGCACGCTCGACGATCCATCGATCGCGCCACCGGACATCCACATCTACACGTCGACCAGACGCCCTTGGGTCATTTTGCCGATGAACGTGCCGGCGGTCGCCGAATTCTACCGGCTCTCCGACTATTGGCCCGCCGACGCCATCGCCCGCTTCAAGGCCGCAAGATCGCCGGCCGGCTAGCGCACCACGAGCCGCCGGTCAGCGGCTGCGGCACGCCGGTGGTCGCCGGAAACGTGATCGGCAGCCTCTTCAGCGCGCGCACCGCCAGATAGGCGAAGGCCTGCGCCTCGAGCGCATCCGCCGACCAGCCGACTTCGAGCGCGGTCTCGACGCCCGCCGGCGCCAGCCGCTCGACCAGCATCCGCATCAAGGTCGGATTGCGCGTGCCGCCGCCGGCGACGATCCAGCTCGCCGGCTGGCGCGGCAACAGATCGAGCGCGCGGACCACCGCCGCGACCGTGATCGCCGTGAGCGTCGCGGCGCCATCCTCGGTGCTCTTGTCGGCAAGCCTGCCTTCCTCCGCCACCCAGTGGCGGAATTCGTTGCGGTCGAGCGATTTCGGCGGCGCCGCGAAAAGAACGGATGCGCCAGCACGCGCTCGACCGCGGCCTCGTCGACCTTGCCGGCCGCGGCGAGCCGCCCCTCGTCGTCCTGCATCTGCCCGGTGCGCAGGCGCAGGAAATCGTCGATCAGCGCGTTGCCCGGCCCGGTATCGAAGGCGACCAGATCGTTGTCGCCGTCGATGAAGGTGACGTTGGCGACGCCGCCGATATTGAGCACGCCGACGGGATGCGCTCGCTCGAGCATGCGCAGCATGGCGCGATGAAACACCGGCACCAGCGGCGCGCCCTGCCCGCCGGCCGCGACATCGGCGGCGCGGAAATCGTAGACCACCGGGATGCCGAGCCGCTCCGCCAGCGCCGGGCCGTCGCCGAGCTGCACCGTCAGCCGCGCTCCGGCCGGTGCAGCACGGTCTGGCCGTGGAAGCCGACCACCGACACCTCGTCGGCTGCATGCCGTTCGCGGCCAGGAACGCCTCGACCGCCTCGGCATGCACGTCGGTGACCAGTTCCTCGGCCTCGGCGAGGATCGGCGGCCGGGCGGCGCGGCCCTCCAGATTGACGGCGGCCGCGATCGCGCGGCGCAGCACCGCCCGCTCCTCGTCGCTGTAGGGCCGATACCCGGTCGGCCCGAGCCGGCCGATGTCCTCGCCGTCGGTATTGATCAGCGCCACGTCGACGCCGTCATAGGAGGTGCCGCTCATCAGGCCGATGGCGCTCAGGATGGCCATGCACGTCGCCCCGTGAAGTCCGCAGCTTCAATTGCTACACCGGACGCGACTGCAAGTGAACCGCCATGAAGTCGAAAGCACCGATTGCGTCGGCCGCCGGCAGATTGCCCGAGAGCGAGGTCGACTGACCCGGCACGACGCTGCTAAAGCGAATGCGCATGAGCGCCTACAAATCCGATTTCCTGCAACGTGCTGGCCGAGCCGCGGCTTCATCCATCAGGTCTCCGAGCCCGAGGCGCTCGACGCGCTGCGCCGCGGCGGCGCCGATCACCGCCTATATCGGCTTCGACTGCACCGCGCCGTCGCTGCATGTCGGCTCGCTGTTGCCGATCATGATGCTGTACTGGATGCAGCAGACCGGGCACCGGCCGATCGCGCTGATGGGCGGCGGCACCACGCGCGTCGGCGACCCCTCCGGCAAGGACGAGAGCCGCAAGATCCTCACCGACGAGGACATCGAGCGCAACCTCGCCGGCATCCGCGCGATCTTCGCGAAATTCCTGAAATTCGGCGACGGGCCGCGCGACGCCATCATGGCCAACAACGCCGACTGGCTGAACACGCTCAACTACATCGACTTCCTGCGCGACGTCGGCCGGCATTTCTCCGTCAACCGCATGCTGTCCTTCAACTCGGTGAAGCTGCGGCTCGACCGCCAGCAGGAGCTGTCGTTCCTCGAATTCAACTACATGATCCTGCAGGCCTACGATTTCGTCGAGCTGCACAAGCGCCACGGCTGCGTGCTGCAGATGGGCGGCTCCGACCAGTGGGGCAACATCGTCAACGGCATCGATCTCGGCCGCCGCATGCTGAACGCGCAGTTGTTCGCGCTCACCACGCCGCTGATCACCACCGTCGTCCGGCGCCAAGATGGGCAAGACCGCGGCCGGCGCGGTCTGGCTCAACGCCGATCTGCTGAGCCCCTACGACTACTGGCAGTACTGGCGCAACACCGAGGACGGCGACGTCGCGCGCTTCCTCAAGCTGTTCACCGTGCTGCCGCTCGCCGAGATCGCGCGCTCGCGGCGCTCAAGGGCGCAGGAGATCAACGAGGCCAAGAAGGTGCTCGCCACCGAGGCGACCGCGCTGGTGCATGGCCGCGCCGCCGCCGACGAGGCCGCCGAGACCGCACGGCGCACCTTCGAGGAAGGCGCGCTCGCCGAAACGCTGCCGACGGTCGAGATCGCGCGCGGCGATCTCGAAGCCGGCGCTCGGCGTGCTCACGGCCTTCGTGCAAGGCCGGCCTCGTCGCCTCGAACGGCGAGGCGCGCCGCCAGATCAAGGGCGGCGGCCTCAAGGTGAACGACGTCACGGTCACCGACGAGAAGATGCATGCTCACGCCGCAGCGACCTGACGCCCGAAGGCGTGATCAAGCTCTCGCTCGGCAAGAAGCAGCACGTGCTGCTGAAGCCGGTCGTGAGCAGTCCGACGCTGATACGGCGATCAGCGCGCGTCAGGCTCGGCTGCGCAGCTCTGCGGCGCGCGGTTCGGCTGGTCGGGAATTCGAAGAACTTGCGCAGCAGGCCCGGCGCCACCGCCGAGATCGGATTGACGCGCAGCACCGGCGCGCTCGGCGGGCCCACCACCTCGTAGGTGACGCCGACCAGGCCCTCGTTGCTGCCGCCGCCGAGGAACAGCCCGAAGATCGGAATCTGCCCGAACATGTTGTTGAGGCCGTAGAGCGGCACGAAGGTGCCGCGCATGCGCACGTCGTCCTTCAGGTAGTCGATATAGCCGTCGACGGTGGCGCCGATCACCGGCCCGCGCACGACGCCCTCGCGGATCGCGAAGCGGCCGAGCGTGCGGGTGAACTCGACCCGCATGCGCGAGAATTCGACGCCCGGCTGGCGCTGGCGCGCCCGGCGGCGCGCCGCGCGACCCGATCGAGCGCCGCCTCGCCGCGCACCGTGAAGTCGCGGATGTTGAGGATGCCGTCCTGCGGCGCCTGGTCGGCGGTCGGCGGGTCCATCGCCACCCACATCTCGCCGCCGATAATCTTGGGATAGATGTCGGTGAAGCGGAAGAAGGCGCCGGCATCGGCGGTCTCGACGATAGATCACCTGCCGGTCCGCCGGCGCGCCCGCGCAGATCGCCGGTCAGCGGCGTGTCGCGGCCGAGCTTGGCGTTGAGCGCGAAGCTCTTGATGACGCCGCCGCGCCGCGACAGCCGCAGATCGAGGCCGCGCAGCGTCTCGCCGTGGAAGCCGGCAACCGTGCCGAGCTTGATGTCGAGATCGACGTCCTTGCTGTCGTGCTTGGACTTGGCGCCGGACTGGCCCGGCCATCGACGACTTGACGAAGCCGCGGCCGTCATAGACGTCGCCGCGCATCGATCACCCGCAGCGCGCCGTCCGGCGCCGCGCTCGGCCTTGAGCATGGCCTTGTCGCCGTCGGAGAGCGTGAAGACCGGGAAGTTCGCGGTCAGCACGTCGCCCGCGTCGTCGACCTCGACCGTGCCCTTGACCGAGGTGCCGGGCCCTTCGATCGACGAGGTCTTCGAAGCGCGTGATTCGGCGCCTTGCTGACCAGCGTGAAGGTCGCGCGCGCCTGCCGGCCCGGCGGCTTGGTCCAGCCCGGCAGCAGGTTGTCGATCCGCGCCTGGCGTGAGATCGGCCTCGATCGCGATAGCGGCTGTCGCCCTCGTGCGCCGGCATGCGGCCGTTGATCTTGATCGGCACCGGCCCGCTGACATAGCCGGCCGAGATCGAAGCCGAGCTTGCTGCGCGCCGCCTCGTCGAGCGTCGCCTGCACGCGCACTTCGGCGTCGCGCGTCGTCGCGCGGCTTGCGGTAGTCGAGTTGGCCGGCGACGCCGTTGATCTTCACGTCGCCCCTGATCTAGTAGCCCTGATTGTTGGCGGTGACCTTCAGGATCGCGGCCTCGACCTTCTGGCCCATCACCATCTTCTCGGCGGCGAAATTCGCGACGTCCATCGTCGATCGCGTAGTTGCGACGAGCCGGGCGGCAGGTCGGCCTTGAGCGGCATGCCGAGCGTCACCTGCGCGGTGAGCGTGCCGCGGCTGGTCGCCGGATCGATCGGCGCGCCCGAGAAATCGCGCAGCCGTTCCATCGCACAGCAGTTCGGCCGCCGCCGGCACCGGGCCGTCGAGGCGGAAGCGCACCTTCGCGGGCGGCGCTTTCGGGAACGTGTCGGGCACCTCGAACACGCCATTGGTGATCGAGAGCTTGCGGCCGGGCGAGACTTCGACGTTGCCGCGGCCGACATTGACGGTCGCGGTGCGCCCGGTGACTGCGCACGTTGATGTCGGCGTCGCGGATCGCCGGCAGGCCCTGCGACCGGCCGGATTTCCGCGCCCTGCCGACGATCTCGATCGACAGGCCTTCGTCGGGAATCGGCGGACCGCTCTCGCGCAGCGTGTTCATCGGCGCGTTGGTGGCGATCACCAGCCGCTCGACCGTGCCGCCGACAACATGTGCTCTCGACCCAGCCGCGCACCTTGGGCGCGACGAAGACCGGCCACATCTGTTTCATCGCCGCAACCGACATGCGGGTGCCGGCGACGCCCGCCGTCGAGCCGCGGCTCGCCCGCCGAATAGTCGAGGCTGCCCGACAGCGCGATGCCGAGCTCCATGTTGCCGATTTCGCCCTGCTCGACGTCGATGCGCTGCTTGTCGGGATCGATCCGCAATCGCACAGTGACGCGGTTGAGGATCAGCGGATTGCCGTCGGTCGGAGCCGCCGACGCCAGCACGATCGTCCCGCCGGTAATCTTCAGCCCCCACGGCTCCGCCGCTCTCGCGCGGCGCGTCGAGCCTGGGCGAGCAGCGTGATGCGATTGCCGCCGGACACGATCTGGAACGGCATCATCATCGCGTTGCCGCGATGCATCCCATTCGAGATTGAAGTCGGCGCGATCGATCGCGATGCGCTGCCTGCGGGTCGTCGAGGTCGATGATGAAGCCCTTGTCCACCAGGACGCGGCCCTCGACCATTTTCGGCATGCCGTCGGTGCCGATGTCGGCGCGGATGCGCGCCGACACCGACAGGTCGGGCTCGTAGGGCAGCTCGCCCATCCGCATCGCCAGCAGCAGATCCTTGGCGGAAACCTTCTGGGTCTCGACATTGAGGATGCGGTGGCCTTGCTCGCCCGGCGTCATCGCGGCGCGCACGAGCCACGGCTGCGTCGGCGGTCTCCGAGCCGATCGAGACGGCGATGCCGCCGCCCTTCGGGCGCGTGACCGAAAGATTGATGTTGGCGAACGTCCACTGCTTGCCGTTGCGCTGGTCGTCGACGGTGAGGTTGCCGTTCTTGAGGCCGATCTCGGCGAGGTCGCGGCCGTCGAGGCCGCTGGCGTCCGAGGCTGTCGATCCAGGCGAGCAGCGCGCCGAAGTCGGGGATGCCGCCGCGCGTCGTCGCCGGCACCGCGGCAGCCGTCGTCGCGCTGCGGCCGGACGCTCGAGCTTGCCGGACGCCAGGCTCGCGGTGGCGACGGGAACCGCGACCGCGGACGCGGTGACGAACGGGCGCTTGTTGCTGCCGGCGAACACCGTGACCTTGCTGTCCGACTCGATGCGCACCGCCATCTCGGCGCCGACCAGGCTCAGCCGCTCGGCGCGGACGCGGCCGGTGAACAGGCCGGAGCCGGAGACGCCGACTTCCGCCTTCGGCGCGCTCGCGACGATCGTGCCGTCGGCGTCGCGCACCACGATGTCGCGGATGCGCAACGCGGTGCGGCCGTTGGCGTCGCGCTCGAGCTGCGTGCCGCCGATCTCGACCTGGTGCCCGCCGCCGAAATTCTCCTCGATCGCCGCGGTGAGCCACGGCGTGGCGACGTCGAGTTCGATCGGACCGCTTCCCAGCCGCCACCACAGCGCCGTCATCGCCAGCATGACCACGCCGAACACTGCGCCGCCCGCCACCGCGAGCTTTCGCAGGCGCGGCGAATGCGGCAACAGGCGCAAACGCCGGTCGCGCAATCTCACCGGCGGAACGTAGACCTGCTGATCGTCGTAGTGCGCGTATTCGCCCGCACCGTCATCGCCGTGTTCGCCAGCCTCGTCGTGCGGTGCGTGCGCCGCATGCGCTGCGGCGGCAGCCTGCTGCGAGGGATGAAGCTCGAACGTGTAGCGCTTGGATTGATCGTCGACCGACCAAGCATGCTGATCGCGCAAATGCGCGTCGAGGCTCGCCTCCAACTTGCGGAGAGCCGCAATGCTCGGATTCTTGTGTTGCCCCGCCATGCCCCGACCAGGCGTCCCCTCGACACCTTCGAACCGGTGCTGCCGTCAGCCCCGGACCGAACCCCTCAGCACGCTCGACAATTCCCCGAAAACAGTCGACCGCCCAACACTTTCGCGCTTATCGTTTAACCCGCGATTGACCCAGAAAGGGACCGCAAAAAAGGGACGAAAGGAAGGCACATGGCCACCGAACTCACGGTTGGAGCAAAGGCTCCGGCGTTCAAGCTGCCACGCGATGGCGGCGGCGCCGTGTCACTTGCCGACTTCAAGGGCAAGGCGCTGGTGTTGTATTTCTATCCGCGCGCCGACACCCCTGGCTGCACCAGAGAATCGATAGATTTTTCAAAGCTTAAGCCGCAATTCGCGAAGGCCGGCGCGGACATCCTCGGGGTGTCGGCCGACCCGGTGGAGGCGCAGGACAAGTTCAAGGCCAAGCACGACCTGACCGTGGCGCTCGGCTCCGACGAGACCCACAAGATGCTCGAGGCCTACGGCGCCTGGGGCAAGAAGTCGATGTACGGCAAGAGTTTCATGGGAATCATCCGGATGACCGTGCTGATCGGCCCGGACGGCCGGATCGCCCAGATCTGGCCCAAGGTCCGGGTCGACGGCCATGCCGCCGAGGTGCTGGCCGCCGTCAAGGCGCTCGGCAAATAGCGGGCCGGCAGCCCCGCCGGCATCGTTTCCGCCCGGTCTAATCCACAAGATAATTTGCTGATTATTAACCATATTTCGCGAGAAATGACGCGCGGTTACGCCGGCGTAGCGAACCCCATGAAATTCTGGCCGGCGGGGAAGCGTACATGTCTCGACGGTCGTCGCATCACTATCAGAACGAGTATTCGGGCCACGAAATCTACCGGCCCCAGGCCTCGCCCGTGCGGCCGGCCGACTACACGTTCGTCCATGCCGGGCGGCAGTTCCGGCTCGGCCCCCTCGCCTTCTGGGCGGTCGTCGTCACCTTCTCGATCATGGGCCTGTGGACGCTGACCACCGCGACCTATTTCGCCTTCCGCGATGACGTGCTGACGCGCCTGATCGGCCGGCAGGCCGAGATGCAGTTCGCCTACGAGGATCGCATCGCCGAGTTGCGCGCCCAGGTCGACCGCATCTCCAGCCGCCAATTGCTCGACCAGGAGCAGTTCGAGCAGAAGCTCGACACGATGCTGCGCCGGCAGGCCACGATCGAGTCCCGCTCGTCGGCGCTGAGCACGCTGCCCGATCACTTGACCACCGGCTCGGTCAGGAGCGGCCCCGCCCGCGCCACCAGCGATCCGATCCGCACCGTGCCGGCGAAGCCCTCGCCGCTCAAGGACAAGGGCGCGTTCCTGCTGCCGGCGGACGAGATCACGACCGGCTCGCTGCCGCTCACCAAGACCGCGGGCGGCATCGACGGCGCGCTCGCGCGCCTGCAAGCCTCCCTCGACCGCATGGAAAAGCGCCAGGGCTCGACGCTGAGCTCGCTCGAGGAGACCATGGAACACAAGGCACGGCGCATGCGCGGCGTGCTCGCCGATCTCGGCCTCGACAAGGGCAAGTTCACACTGGCGAGCGCCGGCGGCGTCGGCGGACCGTTCGTTCCGGTGCGCGTCGCCAACGAGCCGAACAGCTTCGAGAAGCAGGTCCAGCGCATCAAGCACGCGCGCGCGCAGGTCGATCAGCTGACCCGCACGCTGAGCGCGCTGCCGGTGCGCAAGCCGCTGCCCGAGCTCGACGTATCATCGGGCTTCGGCGTGCGCAGCGATCCGTTCACCCGCTCGGCCGCGATGCACACCGGCATCGATTTTCACGGCCAGATGGGCGAGCCGGTGCGCGTCACCGCCAGCGGCACCGTGACGGCGGCCGGCTGGAGCGGCGGCTACGGCAAGGTGGTCGACGTCGACCACGGCAACGGCTACGTCACCCGCTACGGACATCTGTCCGAGATCGACGTGAAGATCGGCCAGACGCGTGAAGGCCGGCCACGTGGTCGGCCGCGTCGGCTCGACCGGACGCTCCACCGGTACCCATCTGCACTACGAGACGCGCGTCGGCGGCCAGGCGGTCGACCCGGAGAAGTTCTTGCGCGCCGGCGCCAAGCTCGACGGCACGCTCTAAGCGCCTCTAAGCGGCTATTCCGGCCTGATCCCCGACGTCCGGATCACCTTGCCCCACTTCTCCACTTCGGCGGTGACATAGGCGCCGAACTC
This sequence comes from uncultured Alphaproteobacteria bacterium, assembly GCA_963749815.1. Taxonomy (GTDB): domain Bacteria; phylum Pseudomonadota; class Alphaproteobacteria; order Rhizobiales; family Xanthobacteraceae; genus VAZQ01. The sequence continues at coordinate 254,854 of CAVVON010000031.1, forward strand.
CGCCGGCGTGTAGATGATCGGCGTGGTGGCGACCGCCAGGAGCCGCGCCCGGACCGCCGGATCGCGCAGCCCCGCATTGATCTCGCGGTTGAGCCGCTCGACGATCTCGGGCGGCGTGCCGCGCGGCACGCCGACGCCGCACCACGAATTCGCGACGTAGAGCGGCACGGTGTCGGCGATCACCGGCACGTCGGGCAGGATTTCGGAACGCGTCGCGCCCGCCACCGCGAGCGCCCGCAGGTTGCCGGCGCGGATCTGCGCGAGCGAGCCGGTCAGCACGTCGATGGCGACCTGCACCTGGCCGCCGATGACGTCGGCGATCATCGCCGCGCCGCCGCGATAGGGCACGTGCACGATGTCGATGCCCGCCATCATCTTGAACAGCTCACCCGCGACATGCGAGGTCGAGCCGGTGCCGAACGAGCCGATGCTGACCTTGCCGGGATTGGCCTTGGCGAGCGCGATCAGCTCGGCGATGGTTTTCGCGCCGATGTTCGGGTTCGCCACCACCACCAGCGGAAAGTCGATCAGGCCGGACACCGGCGCGATGTCGCGCAGCAGATTGAACGGCAGGTTGTCGAACAGCGTCGCGTTGACGGCGGCGGAGGCCGGCACGAACAGCAGCGTGTAGCCGTCGGGCGGCGAGTTGACGACGGTCTGGATGGATATGTTGCTGGCGGCGCCGGGCTTGTTCTCGATCACCACCGGCTGGCCGAGCCGCTCGCTGAGCCACGGCGCCATGATGCGCGCGACGATGTCGGCGCCGCCGCCCGGCGGAAAGCCCACGACCCACCGCAGCGGCCGCGACGGGTAGGCCTGTGCGCGGGCCGCGCGAGACATCGCGGGTACCGCAACTGCAGCGCCCGCGAGCGAGAGAAAGCGGCGGCGAGCAAGGGTCATGGCGTCTCCTCCCTGAAATTTCTTGTGTCCGCTCCCCACTCAGTCCGGCTTCGTGCCGGAGGCCTTGACGACCTTGGCCCATTTCTCGGTTTCATCGGCGAGGATTTTTCCGAAATCCGCGGCCGAGCCGGGCAGCACGGCGCCGCCGGTTTCGGCGAACCGCGCTTTCATCGTCGCGTCCGCGAAAGCCGCGTTCATCGTTTTGTTGAGCGTGTCGATCACCTCCGGCGGCGTGTTGCGCGGCACGCCGATCCCGGTCGCCGCGCTCGCCTCGAAGCCGGGCACGGTCTCCGCCAGGGTCGGGATCTCGGGCAGCGCCGCGGCGCGCTGCGCCGTCGTCACCGCCAGCGGGCGAAGCTCGCCCGACTTGATGTGCGCCATTGCCGCCGACAGCGGCTCGAACATCACCGCCGCCTCGCCGCTGGCCAGGCCCTTGAGCGCGGGCCCGCCGCCGGCGAAATGCACGATCGTGATCTCGGCGCCGGTCATGATCTTGAACAGTTCGCCGGTGACGTGCGGCGCACTGCCGTTGCCGGTCGACGCCAGCTTGAGCCGGCCAGGATTGGCCTTCGCGTAGGCGATGAACTCGGCGGCGGTCTTCGCCGGCACCGAAGGGTTGACCACCATCACCAGCGGCTCGCGGGTGATGCCGCCGACCGGCGCGATGTCGCGCAGGAAGGTGAAGCTGAGCTTCTGATCGAGCGACGCGCTGATCGCGTTCGCCGGTCCGACCAGCAGGATCGTGTAGCCGTCGGCGGGCGCCCGCACCACCGCCTCGGTCGCGATGTTACCGGACTTGCCCGGCTGGTTCTCGACCATGAACGGCTGGCCGAGCCGCTGCGACAGCCACTGCCCCATCAGGCGGGCGAGGATGTCGTTTGGACCGCTCGCCGGGAATCCGACCACGAAGCGCACGGCGCGCGTCGGATAGGAGTCGGCGGCGAATGCATTGGCGGTGGTCATGAGCGACCCTGCTGCGAGGCCGAGAACAAGCAGACGATGCAAGACAGTCACGTCATTCACCCCTCGATCACTGCACCTTGACGCCCGCCGCCTTGATCACCTTCGCCCATTTGCCGGTTTCGGCGGCGATGAACGAACCGAACTCGGCCGGGCCCATCGGCATGGCGGTGGCGCCGAGCTCCGCCATCCGCGCCTTGACGGCGGGATCCGCAAGCCCCGCGCTGATGCCCGAGGCGAGCTTGTCGATGACCTCGCGCGGCGTGCCGGCCGGAACGCCGGCGCCGAGCCAGCCGCCGACGTCGTAGCCGGGAATGGTTTCGGCGACGCTCGGCACGTTCGGCAGCCGCGGCGAGCGCTGCGCGGTCGTCACCGCCAGCGCGTTCAGCGCGCCGCGCTCGATATGCGGCAGCGAATTGGGCAGCGCATCGACGCCGACCGGCACCATGCCGCCGAACAGGTCGGTCACCATCGGCGCGCCGCCGCGATACGGCACGTGCACCAGATCGAGGCCGGAGGAGAGCTTCAGGAGCTCGATCGCCAGGTGGCTGATGGTGGCGGTGCCGAACGAGGCCATGTTGACCTTGCCCGGATTGGCTTTCGCGAAGCCGACGAATTCGGCGATCGTCTTCGGACCAAACGACGGGTTGGCGACGATCACCAGCGGCAAGGTGGTGAAGCCGGCAACCGGCGCGACGTCGCGCATGAAATTGAACGGCAGCGTCTCGTAGAGCGTCGCGTTGACCGCGTTGGTGGTGGCGACGAGCAGCATCGTGTAGCCGTCGGGCGGGGAATTGATCACCGCCTGCGCGGCGATGTTGGTGCCGCCGCCCGGCCGGTTCTCGATCACGACCGGCTGGCCCAGTCGCTCCGACAGGAACTGGCCCATGATGCGCGCCAGGATGTCGGTCGTGCCGCCGGCGGGATAGGGCACGATCCAGCGTACCGGGCGGGTCGGATAGGGATCGGCGGCAGCGGCCGGATCGGCGGCGCCCGACAGCACCAGCGCGAAGGCGAGCGCAAAGAGACGACGAACGTGTCTCACGTCAGCCTCCCACTGAGCGTGCGGCGCGGGCGGTCTGGCGCAGCCCCTCGCCGGTGCAACGTCTCGGTGCGAAGCTTATAGGCGCCTCTGCCGCGCCACAACGGCGGTCAGCCCTACTCCACGTCCTCGACTTTGTCGGGCCCGGTGCCGAACGCCTTCTGCGCCAGCGCCGCTTCCATGAACGGGTCGAGGTCGCCGTCGAGCACGCCGCCGGTGTTCGAGGTCTGCACGCCGGTGCGCAGGTCCTTCACCATCTGGTAGGGCTGCAGCACATAGCTGCGGATCTGGTGGCCCCAGCCGATGTCGGTCTTGTTGGCCTGGTCGATGGCGGCCTTCTCCTCGCGCAACTTCAGTTCGCGCTCATAAAGGCGCGCGCGCAGCATGTCCCAGGCCTGGGCGCGGTTGCGGTGCTGGGAGCGGTCGGTCTGGCAATAGACCACGATGTTGGTCGGGATGTGGGTGAGGCGGATCGCCAACTCGGTCTTGTTGACGTGCTGGCCCCCTGCCCCGCTGGCACGCAGCGTGTCGGTGCGCACGTCGGCTTCCTTGATGTCGACTTTGATGCGGTCGTCGATCACCGGATAGACGTTCACGCTCGCGAACGAGGTGTGGCGGCGCGCGTTCGAGTCGAACGGCGAGATGCGCACCAGCCGGTGCACGCCGTTCTCGGTCTTGAGCCAGCCGTAGGCGTTGCGGCCCTTGATCTGCACGGTCGCCGACTTGATGCCGGCTTCCTCGCCGGAGGTTTCCTCCAGATATTCGACCTTGAAGCCGTGCTGCTCGGCCCAGCGCGTGTACATGCGCAGCAGGATGTTGGCCCAGTCCTGGCTCTCGGTGCCGCCGGCGCCGGCATGGACCTCGAGATAGCTGTCGTTGTTGTCGGCCTCGCCGGACAGCAGCGCCTCGAGCTCCCGGCGCGCCACATCGGCCTTGAGCTTGCGCAGCGCGTTCTCGGCCTCGGTGACCGCCTTCTGATCCTTCTCGGCCTCGCCGAGCTCGATCATGGTGAGCTGGTCGTCGAGCTCGCGCTCGATCCGGGCGATGGCGGTGAGCTGGTCCTCGAGCGCGGTGCGCTCCTGCATCACGCGCTGCGCGCGCTGCTGGTCGTTCCAGAGATCGGGGTCTTCGGCCTGCTTGTTCAGCTCGTCGAGGCGCCGGCGCGCTTTGTCGACGTCAAAGATGCCTCCTCAGCAGCCCGACCGACCGCTTGATCTCATCGACGATATTCTGGATTTCGGCGCGCATGGCTGGTCCAACAACGATTCTCTCTCATCCCGGGATGTAACGTCTGCGTTGCCCGGACGCAACCGGCGGAAATTAATGGAACAACCGCGTCCGTCTTGACAATCGCCGCGGATGGCGGTTGTAGTGCCGGCCATGGGGAAGCGATCTCCCCACGAGGCGACATGCTGAAGAATCGCGTCCCGCTCACAGCAAAGGACGCACCATGCCGTCAATCAACACCATCTCCATTGAAAAGCTCAACCGCCTGCTCGGCACGCCGAACTGTCCGGCGCTCATCGACGTGCGCACCGAGGACGACTTCAACGCCAATCCGCGCCTGATCCCGAGCGCGCTGCGCCGGCCGTACGCCGATCCGTCTGATTGGGCTCCGGAATTTTCCGGCCGCTCGGCCATTGTCGTCTGCCAGAAGGGCGCCAAGCTGAGCCAGGGCGTGGCCGCCTGGCTGCGCCACGCCGGCGTGCCGGCGGACGGGCTCGAGGACGGCTTCGAAGGCTGGCGCAAGGCCAAGCTGCCGCTGGTGCCAGCCGCCAAGATGCCGAAGCCCGACGAAAAAGGCCGCACGGTCTGGGTGACCCGGGCGCGGCCCAAGGTCGACCGCGTCGCCTGCCCGTGGCTCATTCGCCGCTTCATCGATCCGAACGCGGTGTTCCTGTTCGTCGCGCCGTCGGAGGTCGAGCCGGTCGCCGAGCGCTTCGGCGCCGCGCCGTTCGATGTCGAAGGCGTGTTCTGGAGCCATCGCGGCACCAACTGCACCTTCGACGTGATGATCGAGGAGTTCGAGCTCGCGACCGAGCCGCTCAATCGCCTCGCGGCGATCGTGCGCGGCGCCGACACCGGCCGGTTCGAGGAAGCCCCGCAGGCCGCGGGCCTGCTCGCGGCCTCGCTCGGGCTGTCGCGCATGTACGCCGACGACCTCACGCAGCTCGAAGCCGGGATGACGCTCTACGACGCGTTCTACCGCTGGTGCCGCGACGCCACCGAAGAGACCCACACCTGGCATTCGAAAAAGCCAGGGGCGTGAGGCTCAACCGCGTCGCCGATGCAGCGTGGGGCTGCGTCGGGCGACGACCACCCAAAGCGCAGCCCTGACCGGACCGATCCGTCAGCCTGCGCTTGCGACCAACAACCTCGACGCAACTCATCGCGCGCGACCGATGCGGCGCAAGAGCGCCGGCACGCAGTCTGCATGCGGCCAATCCACGGAGATTCACATGCGCTTGTCCAAGCAACTCACATCGGCGGCGTTCGCCCTCGCGGCATTCGCGACCACGACATCCCTTGCCGGAGAAATCTGCAAGCCGACACTCTCATTCAGCCAGGCTCGACTATCCGACCGGGAAGACGCACAAAATTCACAAAGGAGGTGGACCGCGATCCTGCAGGTCGACGCGTCGCGTTGCGCTGCGACGTCGGGCTGGTTCGAAATCTACTTCGTCCGGGAAAAGGAAAACGCGCCGGAGCTGGAATTTGTCGAACGGCTCACATGGCAGACCGGCGAAACTCGGGCCGGACAGATCGAGGTATCGCTCGATTTCTGGCGCGATGAAGCCGTGCTGCGATACGGGCTCGGCTCGATCGCGGCCTGCGCTTGCCGTCAATAGGGGAGCGCGTCATGGATGGACTTGTTCTCTCGATATTTCTCCTGGCGGCGTTCCTCGGTGGTTTCGCATCCGGCCTGGCCGGGTTCGCCATGGGCTTCGTCGTGTCCGGCATATGGCTGCACATCATCACACCCCTCCAGACGACGGCGCTGATCGCCGGCTATGGTCTGTTGACGCAGGGTTATGGCGTCTGGAAGCTGAGACACTCGCTGAACTGGCGCGATCTGGCGCCGTTCATCATCGGCGGCACGATCGGCGTCCCGATCGGAACCATGCTGCTCAGCTATATCGATCCGGCCTATCTGCGCGGCGGCGTGGGCTTGTTGCTGGTTCTTTACGGCGTCTACGGTCTGGCGCAGCCCAGACTCAAGCCGCTGCAGGCGGGAGTTGGCGCCGACGCGGGCATCGGATTTTCGAACGGATTGCTTTGCGGGCTCACCGGACTCCCAGGACTTCATCATAACGGTCTGGTGCACATTGCGCGGCTGGTCGAAGGATGCGCAGCGCGCGGTCTTTCAACCGGTCATGCTTGCCGCGATTGTTTTGACTGCGGCCTCGCTGGGCATCAGCGGGGCCATCACCGCGGACATCGTCAAGTTGTACCTGTTCGGCCTTCCTGCGCTGTTGGCCGGTCTATGGCTTGGCTTCAAGCTCTATGGGAAACTCGACGATGCCGCGTTCCGCAAGTTGATCCTGCTGCTCTTGTTGATCTCCGGCCTGGCACTGATCGCCGCCCAAGGATGGCCGCTCGTCAGGAGGTTCACTTGACATTCCAACCACAACGCGATTTTTCTGTAGCCATGGGGAAGCGATCTCCCCACGAGGCGACATGCCGAAGAATCGCGTCCGTCTCCAAATCACGGGCGCCCACCATGTCCTCGATTGATCGTCCCACTCCTGAAACCACCGCCGCGATCGATGATCGCCGACCGCCCGCGCGCGGCGCGATGCCGTCGTTCGCGGAAGCGTTTCGCGTCTGGCTCAGGGTCGCGGCGCTGAGCTTCGGCGGGCCGGCCGGCCAGATCGCGGTCATGCACCGCATCGTGGTCGAGGAGAAGCGCTGGATCTCGGAAGCGCGGTTCCTGCATGCGCTGAACTACTGCATGCTGCTGCCCGGCCCCGAGGCGCAGCAGCTCGCGACCTATATCGGCTGGCTGATGCACCGCACCGCCGGCGGCATCATGGCCGGCGGGCTGTTCGTCCTGCCCGGCGCGATCGCGATCATGGCGCTGAGCTACGTCTATGCCGGCTACGGCAACGTGCCGGCGATCGCGGCGCTGTTCTTCGGGCTGAAAGCCGCGGTGCTGGCGATCGTGCTGGAGGCCGTGTTCCGCGTCGGCAAGCGCGCGCTCAAGAACAACGTGATGCTTGCGCTCGCGGCGGCCGCCTTCGTCGCGATCTTCTTTTTCAACGTCCCGTTCCCGGTCATCATCCTGGGTGCCGCATTGATCGGCTACGCCGGCGCCGCCGCCGGAATAGCCGCGTTCCAGGGCGGCTCCGGCCACGGCGGGGCCAAGGACGGACTGAGCGCCGCCGACAGCCTGCTCGGCGACGATGTTCCCGAGCACACCCGTCCCAACGCTGCGCGCGCACTGCTGGTCGCGACCGTGTGGCTGGCGCTTTGGCTGATCCCGGTCATCGCGCTGCTGGTGACGCTCGGCCGCGCCGACGTGTTCAGCCAGATCGCCGTATTCTTCAGCAAGATGGCGATGGTCACCTTCGGCGGCGCCTATGCGGTGCTGGCCTATGTCGCCCAGCAGGCGGTGGAGAACTACCACTGGCTCAAGCCCGGCGAGATGCTCGACGGCCTCGGCATGGCCGAGACCACGCCCGGCCCGCTGATCATGGTGCTGCAGTTCGTGGGCTTCATGGCGGCGTTTCGCGATCCGGGATCGCTGTCGCCGATGCTGGCCGGCACGCTCGGCGGCCTGCTCGCGACCTGGGTGACGTTCACGCCGTGCTTTCTCTGGATCTTCCTCGGCGCGCCCTTCATCGAGCGTCTGCGCGGCAACAAGGCGCTCAATGGCGCGCTCTCCGCCATCACCGCCGCGGTCGTCGGCGTGATCCTCAACCTGGCGATCTGGTTTGCCATCCACGCGATCTTCCGCGAGGTGATCCCGGTGCGCGGCTATGGCTTCGCCTTCGACGCGCCGGTGCCGGCGAGCGCCGACCTGTGGGCGCTCGCGCTGTCGGCCGCCGCGATCGTCGCGATCTTCCGTTTCAAGATCGGCATGATGTGGACGCTGGCCGGCTGCTCGCTCGTCGGGATCGCGCTCTATCTGCTCGGACTGAGGGCGTAGGCCCCGGAGCCGGCGATGCGAATGCTTCGGCATGCCACCTTGCCGCAGACCGGCCGCGTGTAGGCACAGATGGTCATCCCGGCCCGCTCCGAAATCCTGCTCCTCTACGCCGCGCGCGGCGTGCGCGGATTTGGCGACGGCTTCGCCATCATCATCCTGCCGGCCTATCTGTCGGCGATCGGCTACAGCCCGCTGCAGATCGGCTTCGTCGCGGCGGCTTCGCTGCTCGGCACGGCGCTGATGACGCTCGCGGTCGGCCTGATCGCGCCGCGCCACGATCTGCGCAACCTCCTGATCGCCGGCGCGGCGCTGATGGTGGGCACCGGCCTGGCGTTCCCGGCCTTCGAGCATATCGCGCTGATCTCGCTCGTGGCCTTCGTCGGCACCGTCAATCCCTCGACCGGCGATCTCGGCGTGCTGGTGCCGCTCGAACACGCGATGCTGGCGCGCGGGGTCGCCGACCGCGAGCGGACAAAGACCTTCGCGCGCTACAGCCTGATCGGCGCGCTGTCGATGGCCGCCGGTGCGCTGGCGGCGGCGCTGCCGGATTTCGTATCGGCCGAGATCGGCAAGGTCGCCGCGCTGAAGGCGATGTTCTACCTCTATGCGCTGCTGGGTCTCGCCGGCGCCCTGCTCTACCGGCGGCTGCCGCACGCGCGTCTCGAGGACGCCAAGCCCGCGGCGCCGCTCGGGCCGTCGCGCCGGGTCGTCTACAAGCTCGCGGCGCTGTTCAGCCTCGATGCCTTCGCCGGCGGCTTCGTCGGTGCAGTCGCTGCTCGCGCTCTGGCTGTTCGAGCGCTTCGACCTGTCGCTGGCGGCGGCGAGCGTGTTCTTCTTCTGGACCAGCGTGCTCAGCGCGTTCTCGTTTCCGGTGGCGGCCTGGCTCGCGGGGCGCATCGGGCTCGTCAACACCATGGTCTACACGCATATCCCGTCGAGCATCGTGCTGATCATCGCCGCGTTCTCGACCAACCTCTGGCTCGCGCTGGCGCTGCTGCTGATCCGCTCCGCCCTGTCGCAGATGGACGTGCCGACCCGCACCTCCTACGTGATGGCGGTGGTGACGCCGGCCGAGCGGACGGCGGCCGCGAGCGTGACGGCGGTTCCCCGCAGTCTCGCCTCCTCGATCAGTCCCGCCATCGCCGGCGCGCTCATCGGCACCGCGTTCCTCGCCCTGCCGCTGGTGCTCTGCGGCGCGCTCAAGATCGTCTATGACGTGGCGCTCCTGGTCTCATTCCGCCACGTGAAGCCGCCGGAGGAGCAGTAGTCCGGCGCGCGGCCGCCTTGACGAACCGGCAACCTTCGCGCCAAAAGCAACGTGATGGCCTTTTACGCCATATTCCTGTTCTCGACCTTCGCCGCCGCCTTCATCTCCAGCGTCGCCGGTTTTTCGTTCGCGCCGATCGTCGCGGCGATCTTCCTGCACATTCTCACACCGGTCGAGACGGTGACGCTGATCACCGGGTTCGGCCTGATCGTGCAGGGCGTCGCGGTCTGGAGATTGCGCGGCGCGTTCGACTGGCAAAGGCTCGCGCCGTTCCTGATCGGAGCCGCGCTCGGCATTCCGTTCGGCGTCGCCATCCTGCAGTGGGCCGACGTGCGGCTGGTGAAGACCGGCGTCGGCGCCGTCCTGGTGCTGTTTGCGCTCTACGGCCTGCTGCGGCCGACGCTCGCGCCGGTGCAGGTGGGCGGCAAGACGCTCGACGGCGCGGTCGGATTCCTCAACGGCATTCTCGCCGGGATCGCCGGCATTCCGGGCATCCTGGTGGTGATGTGGACGACGCTGCGCCGCTGGCCGAACGACGTGCAGCGCGCGATCTTCCAGCCGCTGGCGGTGGCGAGCTATGCGATGATCGCGCTGTGGCTCGGCGGCAGCGGCGCAATCACCGCCGAGGCGGTCAAGCTGTTCTTCTTAGGCCTGCCGGTGCTGCTCACGGGAACCTGGCTCGGCCTGAAGCTCTACGCCCGGCTCGACCAGGACAATTTCCGCCGCATCGTGCTGGTGCTGCTGCTTCTGGCGGGACTGCTGCTGGTGGTGCCGGTGGCGCAGCCGTAAGCGGGCGTCAGTACAGCCCGCCCGTGCCGGAGCGCACCGCACGGTCGGCTTCCGGCGAGACCATGAGCGGCCGGCCATCCGCATCGGTCACGCCGATCACCGAATAGCCGTCGGGCGGCGCGGTGCCGGGCTTGAACGCCTCGAGCAGCACGCGCTGGTCGCCGGGCCCGGCCCGCATGCCGGTCTTCGGATCGACCCGGATGAGCTTGATGCCGGCCGGCACGCGGAACGGCACCGCCGGCTTCTCGGCGAGCGCGACCTTCATGAAATCGCGCACGATCGGCGCGGCGAGGCCGCCGCCGGTGCCGCCTTTGCCGAGATGGCGCGGCTTGTCGTAACCGATATAGACGCCGACCACGAGATCGGGCGAGAAGCCGACGAACCACGCGTCCTTCTCGTCGTTGGTGGTGCCGGTCTTGCCGGCGATCGGCTTGCCGACTTCCTTCACCACCGTCGCGGTGCCGCGCTGGACCACGCCTTCCATCATCGAGGTGATCTGGTAGGCGGTCATCGGGTCGATCACGCGCTCGCGCTTGTCGACCAGCGAGGGCTCGGATTGATTCTCCCACTTCTGCGCGTCGCAGCCGCGGCATTCGCGCTGGTCGTGCCGGTAGATGGTCTTGCCGTAGCGGTCCTGGATGCGGTCGATCAGCGTCGGCTGCACCTTCTTGCCGCCGTTGTCGAACATCGCGTAGGCGCCGACCATGCGCAGCAGCGTGGTTTCGCCGGCGCCGAGCGAGAACGACAGATAGTTCGGCAGGTTGTCGTAGACGCCGAAGCGCTTGGCATATTCGCCGATCAGCGGCATGCCGATGTCCTGCGCGAGCCGCACCGTCATCACGTTGCGCGACTGCTCGATGCCGAAGCGCAGGGTCGAGGGTCCGTAGAATTTGCGCGTGTAGTTTTCCGGCGCCCAGATGCCGCTGCCGGTGTCGACCTCGAGCGGCGCGTCGAGCACCACCGTCGACGGCGTATAGCCGTTGTCGAGGGCCGCGGCGTAGACCAGCGGCTTGAACGACGAGCCCGGCTGGCGCAGCGCCTGCGTGGCGCGGTTGAACTGGCTCTGGTCGTAGGAGAAGCCGCCGACCATCGCCAGCACGCGGCCGGTCTGCGGGTCCATGGCGACGAGCGCGCCCGAAACCTCGGGCACCTGCTGCAGGCGGAACTGGCCGTCCTTGCCGGCGAGCGGCGTCGACATAGACCACGTCGCCGGGCTCGAGCACCTGTGAAACCTTGGCCGGCACCTTGCCGCGCATCACGCCGGTCGCAAGCTTCGCCCATTTCACGCCGTCGAGCGGAATGGTGCGCGGTCTCGCGTTCCTTGCTGATGGCGCCGCCCGGCTCGCGCGCCGGCTGAAAGCCGATCCGCGCCGCCAGATCGCCGGTCTCCAGCACCACCGCGAGCCGCCAGGGCGAGATGTCGGAGAGCGCCTTGATCTCGGCGAGCTTGGCGCCCCATTCGCCCGTCAGGTCGAGCTTCTGGACCGGGCCGCGATAGCCCTGCTGCTCGTCGAAGTGCACGAAGCCGTCGATCAGCGACTTGCGCGCCAGCACCTGCATCTTCGGATCGAGCGTGGTGCGCACCGAGAGACCGCCCTCGTAGAGCTTCTTCTCGGTGTAGTTGTCGTTGATGTAGCGGCGGACCTCTTCGGCGAAATATTCGGCCGCGAAGATATGCGCGCCGGTCGGGCGCGGCGTGACGCGCAGCGGCTCCTTCTTCGACTTGCTCGCCTCTTCGGCGGTGATGAAGCGGTCTTCCGCCATGCGGTCGATGACGTAGTTGCGCCGCTCGGTCGCGCGGTCGCGCTGGCGGAACGGATGATAGTTGTTCGGCGCCTTCGGCAGCGCGGCGAGGTAGGCCACCTCCGCAACCGTCAGCTCGTGCACCGACTTGTCGAAGTAGAGCAGCGACGCGGCGGCGACCCCATAGGCGCCCATGCCGAGATAGATCTCGTTGAGATAGAGCTCGAGGATCTTCTCCTTCGAGAAGGTGCGCTCGATCTTCATCGCCAACAGCGCCTCCTTGACCTTGCGGGTCATGGACAGCTCGTTGGTCAGCAGGAAGTTCTTGGCGACCTGCTGCGTGATGGTGGAGGCGCCCTGCGGACGGCGGCCGGAGCCGTAGTTCTGCACGTAGGAGTACATCGCGCGGCCGATGCCCGAGAAGTCGATGCCGCCGTGCTCGTAGAAATTCTTGTCCTCGGCGGCGATGAAGGCGTTGATCAGCCGCTTGGGGATCGCCTGGATCGGCGTGTAGAGGCGGCGCTCGCGCGCATACTCGGCGAGCAGCGAGCCGTCGGACGCATGAACCCTGGTCATGACCGCGGGCTCATAGTCCTGCAACTGGGAATAGTCCGGCAGCGACTTGGAGAAGTGCCACATGGCGCCCGGCCACCCCGGCCACGCCCACGACGAACACGATGGTGCCGGCCGCGAACAGCAACCCCATGAAGCGCAGCAGTAATCTCATGCCGTCGATCCCCCGGACCCCCGCCCCAACGGGGGTCGTCAACTTGCGAAATTTGCCCTGTTTTATGTTGAAACTGAGGCCGGAAGGCCCGGATTTCCTCAGTTTTGCCCCCCTGCCAGCCGTGTCGTGAAGTAGGTGTCGACCGCCTGCACGACCGCATCGGTGGCACGCGCCCGCCAGGCTTCGGACGTCAGGGATTTGACGTCCTCCTTGTTGGTGACGAAGCCGAGTTCGATGAGGACCGAAGGCACATCGGGAGCCTTCAGCACCCGGAACCCCGCCGATTTGAGCGGATTCTGGTGGAGCCTCGCGGCGGTGCGCATCTCGCCGATCAGCACACGGGCAAATTGCACCGAGAAGGTCTTGGTCTCGCGCTTGGCGAGATCGATCAGGATGTCGGCGACGTCGGCCGGTTCCGCCGACAGGTCGAGACCGGCGATCACGTCGGAGCGGTTTTCGCTCTCGGCGAAGCGGGCGGCGGCGGCGTCCGAGGCGCGTTCGGAGAGCGTATAGACGGTCGCCCCCTGCGCGGCGGCATCGCGGCTCGCCAGCGCATCCGCATGCACCGAGATGAACAGCGAGGCCTTGTTGGCGCGCGCGATGTTGACGCGCTCGTCGAGCGCCACGAACGTGTCGTCGGCGCGCGTCATGGTCACCCGGTATTTTCCGGCTTTCTCGATCTTGTCGCGCAGCGCGAGGCAGAATTCGAGCACCAGCGTCTTTTCGTTTTCGCCGGTGCCGGGCGCGCGGGTTCCGTTGTCGATGCCGCCGTGGCCGGGATCGATCACGATCATCGGCCGGGCGTCGCCGTTTCGCGCCTCGTCGCGCGCGGTGCGGCGCGGCGGCTCGGGCGCGCGGTTGTCGACCGCGATCGTGCGCATGAAGGCGTCGCGATCGACGGCGCTGAGATCGAGCACCAGCCGCGCCGGCTGATCGTTGGCGTTTTCGAGCACGAAGGCCTTGTCGACGCGCGAAGGCTTGGCGAGATCGATCACGATGCGCGAGCCGCCCTGCATGACCAGGCCGAAGCGGAAGGCCTTGACCAGCCCGCGCTTGGCCTCGCCGGACTTGGGCGGAAGCTGGAAGGTCACCTGCTGCATGTCGATGACCAGGCGATAGGGATTGGCGAGCGTGAACACGCGGAAATCGATCTTCTTGTCGAAATCGACCACGAAACGGGTCAGGTGTTCGTCGCCGCCGACGCGCACGTCGCTCGCGACCGGCGGGTCGTTCAGGGCACGGGTCTGCGGCGAAGTCGCGCCGGTGGGTTCGGCGGCGCCGCGCCGAGGAGCATCGTGCGCAAAAGCAACAGCCAGGCCCGCGCGGACAGACATGGTCGTCCAGCCCTCCAAACCCGTCATACTCCAATACGGGGGCGTTGGTTAACCATAACTTAAGCCCCTTCCGCGGGTTCCGAGCAGGCCTGCCGCTCTCCCACTCCGTTTGCGGTTCAAGGTGCCCCGCTACCCCGACATAGACCGCCGTCGCCCTTGCCATTGCCCCCGCGCACCCCTAATAAGTGACTGTTGACGATTGATTGTTCCGGTTGTGCCGCGTTCGGACACCGGCACGCCCCGGCAAGCGCCGCTCCCCGACAAGAGGACGGGAGGGACCTCGCGGGGCGAGAGGCCTCAGCGCCCCGCCAAGGGCGGCGCGCGCGGGCCAACAGGGCCGATGTTCTTGTGGACACTGCCGGAGTTGCGTACGGCGACCGCCTCGCGCGACGGCGTGGCGGCATATGCTTTCCAAAGCCGTTGCAAGTCGAAGATCGTCAGCCAAGAGCAACCGCGGAGGCGCTCACGCGCCCTCGCTCCACGGGCCTAAGGTTCAATGCCAGGACCGCGAGTCGAGACCCAATTCCATCGCCACACCGGCGCGTCGCGACGCGGCGCCCACGGGCTTCCCGCGGCCGGCGCAAACCCGGCTGCATCTTCGGTTCTCGCGCTCAGCGCCCATTCGTTCCACCACAGTCAGGCGTATTCGTCGCGCCGTCGTGCGTCGCCCGCGTGGCCACGCAGGCCGGCCGCGCGGCCGATCGCCAGCAAGAGATTAGTCAATGCCCAACAAGATGCTTATCGATGCGACCCATCCGGAGGAGACCCGGGTGGTGGTTCTGCGCGGCAACCGTGTCGAGGAATTCGACTTCGAGTCGGCCAACCGTAAACAACTTCGCGGCAACATCTATCTGGCCAAAGTTACGCGCGTCGAGCCGTCGCTGCAGGCGGCGTTCGTCGACTACGGCGGCAACCGCCACGGCTTTCTGGCCTTCAGCGAAATCCATCCCGACTACTACCAGATCCCGATCGCCGACCGGCAGGCGCTGATCGACGAAGAGGAGCGCGCCCAGCGCGCCGCCGACGACGAGGCCGATCATCGCGCGGGCCGGCGCCATCACGGCCGGCGCGAGCGCGGCGCGCACCGCCAGCGCGACGAGGTCAAGAGCGAGCCGATCGACGCGCAAGACCAACATGACGAGGGCGAGCACGGCGAAGGGGCCGCGATGGCGGCCGGCTCCGAGCACATGGTGCCGGAGGCCGGCGCGCACGAAGCGCAGCATTCCGATCATGGCTCCGAGGCCGGCCACGGCTCGGAGGAGACCCACGCTCACGAGCATCACCACCACGAGGAAGCATCGTCCGCCGCCTCGGTGGTCCCGGAGCAGCCGATCGATCTGGCCCAACTCGAATCGAGCGCTGCGGCCGAGAGCATCCCGGAATCGGGACGGCAGGCCGAATTCGGCACGAACGAGCAGGCCGGCGAAGTCCGCGCATGCGGCCGAGGAGCACGCCGCCGACGCGACGGCAATGGCCACGCCGAAAGCTCGGCCGAGGGCGCGCATAACGTCACCGAGGTCAACGGCCACCATGACGGCGAGGAAGAGATCGTCGAATCGGTGGGCGGCGCCGACGCCATGGAAGAGGTGCCGGAGCGCACCTACCGCTCGCGCCGGCAGTACAAGATCCAAGAGGTGATCAAGCGCCGGCAGGTGATGCTGGTCCAGGTCGTCAAGGAGGAGCGCGGCACCAAGGGCGCGGCGCTCACGACCTACCTTTCGCTCGCCGGCCGCTATTCGGTGCTGATGCCCAATACCGCACGCGGCGGCGGCATCAGCCGCAAGATCACGGCGGCGGAGGATCGCCGCAAGCTCAAGGAGATCGCCCAGGAGCTCGAAGTGCCGGAAGGCATGGGCGTGATCCTGCGCACCGCGGGCGCGGCGCGCACCAAGACCGAGGTCAAGCGCGACTTCGAGTATCTGCTGCGGCTGTGGGAGACGGTGCGCGACCTCACGCTGAAATCGACCGCGCCGACGCTGGTCTACGAGGAAGGCTCGCTGGTCAAACGCTCGATCCGCGATCTCTACAACAAGGACATCGACGAGATCATCGTCTCCGGCGAAGAGGGCCACCGGGACGCCAAAGAGTTCATGCGCATGCTCATGCCGAGCCATGCCAAGAACGTGAAGCGTTACGTCGACACGCTGCCGATCTTCACGCGCTTCGGCATCGAGAGCCAGCTCGATTCGATGTTCCAGCCGGTGATGCAGCTGCGCTCCGGCGGCTACATCGTGCTCAACCAGACCGAGGCGCTGGTCGCGATCGACGTCAATTCCGGCCGCGCCACGCGCGAGCACCACATCGAGGACACCGCGCTCAAGACCAACCTCGAAGCCGCCGAAGAGATCGCGCGGCAACTGCGGCTGCGCGACCTCGCCGGCCTGATCGTCATCGATTTCATCGACATGGACGAGAAGCGCAACAACCGCGCGGTCGAGCGCCGGGTCAAGGAATGCCTGCGCCACGACCGCGCCCGCATCCAGGTCGGTCACATCTCGCATTTCGGGCTGCTCGAGATGTCGCGCCAGCGCATCCGTTCGAGCGTGCTGGAAAGCTCGACCGAAAAATGCCCGCACTGCGGCGGCACCGGACACATGCGCTCGGTGTCCTCGGTCGCGTTGCAGCTGCTGCGCGCCATCGACGAGATGCTGCTGCAGGGGCGCGACGCACAATCTGATCGTGCGCACGCGCGCCGAGATCGCGCTCTACCTGCTCAACCACAAG
The DNA here is from genome assembly GCA_963749815.1 of uncultured Alphaproteobacteria bacterium. GTDB lineage: Bacteria > Pseudomonadota > Alphaproteobacteria > Rhizobiales > Xanthobacteraceae > VAZQ01. The sequence goes on from CAVVON010000031.1 coordinate 271,489, forward strand.
CGCGCGCATCTGCGTGCGCTCGAAGAGCGCTTCCGCATCCTCATCATGGTCAATGCCGACGACAATATCGGCGGCCAGGTCTCGTTCGTGATCGAGAAGGGCGAGCAGGTGCACTCGCCCGAACAGGCACGCGCGCTGGCGCAGCAGACCGCCGCGGTCGTGGTCGAGACCGACGAAGCGGACGAACTCATCGAAGTCGAGGAGAGCGAAGAGGAAGCGGTCGAATCCGAAGGCGATGCGATCGCGGCCTCCGAAGCGGACTCCGACGAAGAGACCTCGCCGGACGAGCACGCCCACGATGACCAGCCCCGCGCGCCGCGCCCTGAGGGCGAGAACGGCCGCGGACGCCGGCGCAGACGGCGCGGCCGCCGCGGCGAGCGCCGCGACGAGAACGGCGCGCTCGCTCAGCCGGGCGCGCCCGAGCATGGCAGCCCGGAGGAGCAGGCGTTCGTCGATAGCGAGCAGCCGCCGGAAGGCGTCGCCGAGACGGAAGGCGAGGGTCAGCAACCGGCCTTGGCCGGAGCGCCGGGCACGGAGGGCGAGTCGCAAGCCGACAGCGAGCGTCGCCGCCGCCGGCGCGGACGCCGCGGCGGACGCCGCAACCGGCGTGGCCGCGAAGGCGAAGCTGGCTTCGGGCCGGATGCGGCGACCAACGGCGATCACGGCGCCGAACCGGAGCTTGTGCACGCGGTGGCCGACCTCGACCATTCGCTGGCGACCGAAGGCGAACAGCCTTCGTTCTCCGCACCGGCGCCGGAGCCGGTCGCGCACGAGCGGCATACGCAGCGGCAGCAAGAGCGGCATGAGAGCGCGCCGCCGCCGCCCGTTGCTGCACCTGCGGCAGTCGAACCGCCCCCGGCCGAATCGCCGCGCCGCCGCTCCACCGTGCGCGAGCCCGCGCCGCTGGCATTCTCCGGCGAGGCGAGCGCCCCGCCGCCGCCCGCTCCCGTCGAGTTGCCGCAGCCCGTGGTCACGACCTCGTCGGCGGAAGCCGACCAGCCGCGGCGGTCGGGGTGGTGGCGCCGACGCGGTTGACGCCAACCGCAGGCCGCGGCGATCGGCAACGGGAGCCTGGCGATGAAGAGCGGCTGGGTCGACAGCGACGCACAGGCGGACCATCGATCGCTACGCCGCTGACGGCGTCAGCCGCGACCTGGCGTTGCGCGTCTACAGCACACGGCTGCTCGGCCGCGACCGCAAGCTGGTGCTGCACGGCGGCGGCAACACGTCGGTCAAGACCACGCTGCCCGACCTGCTCGGCGAGCCGGTCGAGGTGCTGTGCGTCAAAGGCTCCGGCGCCGACATGGCGGCGATCGAGCCCGCCGGCCTGCCGGCGGTCCGGCTCGACCGCCTGCGCAAGCTGCGCGCGCGCTCAGCGCTCAGCGACGAGGAGATGGTGCGCGTCCAGCGCGAGAACCTGCTCGATCCGGGGGCGCCCAATCCGTCGGTCGAAACGCTGCTGCACGCATTCCTGCCGCACAAATTCGTCGACCACACCCATTCGACCGCGATCCTGAGCCTGGTCGACCAGCCCGACGGCGAGGCGATCTGCGCCGAGGTCTATGACGGCCGGGTCGGGACCGTGCCGTATGTCATGCCGGGCTTCGCGCTGGCGAAGCTCGCGGCCGACATCTACGACCGCGCGCCCGGCGTCGAAGCGCTGATCCTGCACAAGCACGGCCTGTTCAGCTTCGGCGCCGACGCCAGAGAGAGCTACGAGCGCACCATCGAGATCGCCGCGCGCGCCGAGGAACGGCTGCGCCGGAACCGCAAGGCCGTGTTCGTCACCGCGCAACTGCCGCAGTCGGTCGCGCCGCTCGCCGCGGTCGCGCCGATGCTGCGCGGCGCCGCGAGCCTCAAGGACGAGAAGACCGAAGGCGCATGGCGGCGCATGATCCTCGACTTCCGCAGCGACCCCGGCATCCTCGACTTCGTCAACGGCGCCGAGCTTGCCCGCTACAGCCAGGCCGGCGTGGTGACGCCCGACCACACCATCCGCACCAAGAACTGGCCGCTCGTCGTGCCTGCGCCGGCCGAGGGGAGCGACTTCCGAGCACGCTGCGCGCGCGGCGGCCGATGCCTTCGTCGCGCACTATCGCGCCTATTTCGAGCGCAACAACGCGCGCGTCGGCGGCATCAAGAAAATGCTCGATCCGCTGCCGCGGGTCGCGCTGGTGCCGGGGCTCGGGCTGTTCGGGCTCGGCCGATCGAAGAAGGACGCCCGGGTCGCCGCCGATCTCGCCGAGTCGGCGATCGAGACCATCACCGACGCCGAGGCGATCGGACGGTTCGAGTCGATCGCCGAAACCGACATGTTCGACATGGAATACTGGTCGCTCGAGCAGGCGAAGCTCGGCGCCATGAAGGAACTGCCGCTCGCCGGCCAGATCGCGGCGGTCACCGGCGCCGGCGGCACCATCGGCGCGGCGACCGCCAAGGCGTTCGCGGCGGCGGGCGCCGAGGTGGCCCTGCTCGACCTCGACGAGAGCGCCGCAAAGGCGCGCGCCAAGACGATCGGCGGCGGCGCGATCGCGGTGAAGTGCGACGTGACCGACACGGCATCGGTGCGCGCGGCCTTCGACCGCGTCGCCGGAGAGTTCGGCGGCGTCGATATCGTGGTCTCGAACGCGGGCGCCGCCTGGCAGGGCCGGATCGGCGAGGTCGACGAGGCGGTGCTGCGCAAGAGCTTCGAGTTGAATTTCTTCGGCCATCAGCGCGTCGCGCAGGCGGCGGTGAAGATCATGCTCGCGCAGGGCACCGGCGGCTGCCTCCTCTTCAACGTCTCCAAGCAGGCGGTCAATCCGGGGCCGAATTTCGGTCCGTATGGCCTGCCGAAGGCGGCGACCTTGCTGCTGGTCCGGCAATACGCGCTCGACTACGGCGCCGACGGCATCCGCTCGAACGGCGTCAATGCCGACCGCATCCGCTCCGGGCTGCTCAACGACGAATTCATCGCCGAGCGCTCCAAGGCGCGCGGCGTGTCGGAAGAGGACTACATGCGCGGCAACCTGCTCGGCCGCGAGGTCACGGCCGAGGACGTGGCGCAGGCGTTCCTGGCGCAGGCGCTGGCGCTGAAGACCACCGGCGACGTGACCACGGTCGACGGCGGCAACATCGCGGCGGCGCTGCGGTAGATCGATTCGTGCGCTATCGGTAGCGCAGCGACCACACGATCAGGCTCAGCATGATCGCGGTCGCGATCGTCAGGCACCAGAACCCGAGCAGCATGTAGCCGACCGTGCCGGCCACCGTTCCGGCAAAGAAGGTGAGCCCGAGCGGGACCAGCGTAAACAACCGTCCGCGCGCCGATTTATAGTGGGCGGCCGCAGCGGCGTCGCCGGGCGTTCGCCGCGCGGCGAGCCACGCCATCGCGGTTTCCGACGCGTCGATCGCCACCTGGGTGGTGTTGGTGGTCATCACGTTGGTCGAGCCGACGCCCGGAAACAGCAGCCGCACCAGCGCGCTCTGCACGCCCATCGCGGCGAGCCCGAAGCAGGACGCGAGCAGCGCCGCCGGCGCGTTGCCGTCGGCGAACGGCGCCGCCGAACAGCGCGGTCAGCAGGAAGCCCGACCAGCAGCGCGCATTCCACCGCGAGGCTCAGCACCAGCGCGCGGCCGTGCCGGCGCACCAACGCGATCATCACCGTGGTGGCGACGGCAGCCGCGAAGAACACCGGGATCGCCAGCACCTTGACCAGCACGCCCTCGTCGGGCGCGACCAGTTGCGCGCCGGCGATCACGAAGCTGCCGGTGACCTGCGCGACGAACAGCCCGAACAGCCCGAGAATGGTGCAGCCGTCGACATAGCCGGCGACGAAGCTCAGCACGCCCGGCATCAGGCTTTTCACGGGCGGCGGCGGCAGACCTTCGATCATGCTCATGGCTGGATGCCCCTCGAAGACGGCAGCCATCACAGCATGGAACGGAACGAGCGAGAACAGCGAAGCCGTAGCCCGGATGGAGCGCAGCGAAATCCGGGGCTGTCGTATCGCCGCGTACGAGAACCCCGGCATTACGCTGCGCTTCATCCGGCTACAAGCGCGCTCGCTTCACTGCCGCGAGCCGGCGGGGCGAGCGGACGCGCGCTTCGACGCATTCAACTCCACGGCGGCGCGAATGAGCGCCTTCAGGGCCTGCTCATCGATCTTGTCGCCCTCATGGATATCGGATGGCGCGCTCTCACATTGCCGTCGAGGCTGGAATCGAAAAGGCCTGAAGGATCGCTTGAGCGTCGGCGCCCTTGGCGAAGCGTCAAGCTTCACGACCGCCTTGTAGGTCTCGCCGGTGCAGATCGATGCCGGCACGCTCCCACACCGGAACCCCGCGCCACTTCCACTGCCTCGACCACGTCGGGGCAGGCCTGCTTGATGAGCGCTCGGACCCGGGCGAGCGTCTCGCCGCCGCCAGTCACCCAGCTCCTTGATTCATCGCATCGATGCAGCCGGGAGGGAGAGGCTTCGCCATAGGCCTTGCGCGGTCTGCGGTGTTGCCGCCCGCAAGGAGGGTCGGCTTTGCAGCCTAGCCGGACTGCGGCTTCGCCGCCGTCTTGCGCGGCTTGGCTGTCGTTGCGGCCTTCGTTGGCTTCGTCTTGCCGGCCATCGCGTTCACCCGCAGATGCCCACGCTAGGCGAACTCGTAAGGGCAGGGTCTAATCGCTCGCCAAAATCACGTTCTTCAAAATCGGGAAAATCTGGTTCTCCCAGCGCTTGCCGGAGAACACGCCGTAGTGGCCCACCCCCGCCTGCATGTGGTGGCGCTTGAGATAGGGCCGCAGGCTCGAGCACAGGTCGTGCGCCGCCACCGTCTGGCCGACGGCGCAGATGTCGTCGCGCTCGCCTTCGACGGTCAGCAGCATGGTCTTGCGGATCGCGCGCGGCTCGATCTTGCTGCCGCCCCATTCGAGCGTGCCGGCGGCGAGCCGGTGCTCCTGAAACACGTAGCGCACGGTCTCGAGATAGAATTCGGCGGTCAGGTCGAGCACGGCGAAATATTCGTCGTAGAAATCGCGGGTGGCCTGCGCCTTCTCGTGCTCGCCCTTGGCGATGTTGTCGTAAAGCTCGCGATGCGCCCGCATGTGGCGCTCGATGTTCATGCTCATGAAGGCGGCAAGCTGCACGAAGCCCGGATAGACCCGCCGCGATGCGCCGGGATAGCGCAGCGGCACCGAGGCGATCAGGTTCTGCTCGAACCATTCGATCGGCTTCGAATTGGCGAGATGGTTGACCTTGGTCGGGTTGACCCGGGTGTCGATCGGGCCCGCCATCAGCGTCATGCTGCGCGGCTGCGCCGCATTGCCGTCCTCCGCCATGACCGCGACCGCGGCCAGCACCGCCACGCACGGCTGGCAGACCGCGACCACGTGCCCGCCCGGACCGATCTTCTCCAGGAAGCGAATCAGATGGTCGATATAGGCGTCGAAGCCGAACGCGCCGCTCGCCATCGAGACGTCGCGGACGTTGTGCCAGTCGGTGATGTAGACGTCGTGCTCGGGCAGCAGCGTGCGCACGGTCGCGCGCAGCAGGGTGGCGAAGTGTCCGGACAGCGGCGCCACCAGCAGCACGCGCGGCTGCGCCATCTCGATGTCCTTCTTGAAATGCAGCAGCGTCCCGAACGGCGTGCGGTAGGCCGCCTCCTCCGTCACCGCGACCTCGCGGTTGCCGACCATCACGCTGTCGATGCGGTAGGGCGGGCGCGCGTGGGTCAGGCCCGAGCGCGAGATCAGCTCGTAGGCCGCGGTGAGGTTGCGCAGCACCGCGTTGTCGGTCACCCCCAGCAGCGGCCGCCCGATCGCGCCCATCGCCATATTGGCGAGCGCGCGCACCGGCACCATGATGTCGGTATGGGCGAGATAGGCCTGATAAAGCATGCGACGCGGCGGCGCTGCGGGCGCAGCGACCCCATCCCCTTCCACACTTAACCCGGCGACGAAAATGCTAGTGCATTTCATGCTGCGCTGCGAGATAATTATCGCCGGGTGCACAACCCGTCCTGCCGGGGGACGCGGACAAGTGGCGGCAGCAGCCTTGCTGCCTCCGTTTCACCGCAGCACAAATGGAGACCGCGGTCGGCCATCCAGGCTGCGCCCGGCAAGCAGGGGGATGCGCGAATGGCCAAGGCGACACTTTCCATCGCCAGCAAGAACTACGGCTCCTGGTCGCTGCGGGGGTGGCTGCTCTGCAAAATGTCCGGCCTCGACTTCGAGGAACAGCAGGCGGCCAGCGACGATCCCTCGACGCGGGCCGAACTGCTGCTGCTCTCGCCGTCGTTCCTGGTCCCCTGCCTGACCCACGACGGGATCAAGATCTGGGACACGCTCGCGATCGCCGAGTATCTCGACGAACTGATGCCCGACGCCGGCCTGATGCCGGCGCCGCGGGCCGACCGTGCCCGCTGCCGCTCGATCTCGGGCGAGATGCATTCCGGCTTCAGCAATCTGCGCTCGGCGCTGCCGATGAACCTCAAGGCGCACTATCCGGGCTTCAAGGTGTGGGCCGGCGCGCAGGCCGACATCGATCGCGTCATCACGATCTGGCGCGAGTGCCTCGCCGCATCGAACGGCCCCTACCTGTTCGGCGCGCGCGCCTGCATGGCGGACGCGATGTTCGCGCCGGTGGTGACGCGCTTTCTGACCTACGACGTCAAGCTCGACCCCGCCTGCGCGGCCTATTGCCAGGCGGTCATGGCGATGCCGCACATGCAGGAATGGATCGCGTCGGCGAAGGGCGAACCGGACGAGGTCGAGGAGCTCGACGTCGAATTTTAACCGACGCCAGCGGCGCCCAGCCGTTATGACTTGCCGAGCCATCCGCGAATGCGCTCGACCGCTTCCGTCATCTCGGCAGGAGAGCCGGCATAGCTGAAGCGGAGGAATTGACGCCCGTGCACCGGGTCGAAATCGATCCCCGGCGTCACCGCGACGTGCGTCTCCTCCAGCATCCGCTTGGCGAAGTCGTGGCTGTCGTCGCAAAAGCGCGAAACGTCGACGTAGAAATAGAATGCGCCGTCGACCGGCAGGATGGTGTCGAGCCCGGCGCGCGGCAGACCCTCCAGCAGAATGCGGCGGTTCTGCTCATAGCCGTGCTTGACCGTCTCCATTTCGTCACAGCCGTCGAAGGCCGCCTCGGCCGCGATCTGCGACAGCTCCGCCACCGAAACCGAAAGATTGCCCTGCAGCCGCTCGATCGGGCGCACCAGCGGCTCGGGCAGCACCATCCAGCCAATTCGCCAGCCGGTCATGCAGAAGTATTTCGAGAACGAATTGATGATCACGGCGTTCGGCGAGAGCCGCGCCGCGGTCTCGGCCGCAAAGGCGTAGTCGAGCCCGTGATAGATCTCGTCCGAGATGAAGCCGATCCCCTCGCCTTCCGCGGCGGCGACGAGATCGCGCAAGGCTTGCGCGCTCATCATGGTGCCGGTCGGATTGGCGGGGCTCGCGACCAGCACGCCCTTGAGCGGCGCGCGGCGGTGCTCGGCCAGCAGCATGTCGGGCGTCAGCGCCCAGCGCGTCGCCTGGGTGGTTTCGATCGCGACCGGTTCGCAGCCGAGCGCACGCAGGATGTGGCGGTACGGCGGATAGCTCGGCGAGGGCAGCGCGACGCGGTCGCCCGGCTCGAACATCGCCAGAAACGCCAGGATGAAACCGCCCGAGGAGCCGGTCGTGACCGCGACGCGCGCCGGATCGACCTCGATCCCGTATGTCTCTCCGTAGTGACGCGCGATGCGCGCGCGCAGCGACGGAATGCCGAGCGTCTCGGTGTAGCCCAATCGCCCCGCCGACAACGCCCGGCGTGCGGCCGCGATCGCGGCGGCTGGCGCGGGCGCGGCCGGCTGGCCGACTTCCATGTGGATGACGCGGCCGCCCGCGGCCTCGATGCGGGCCGCCGCCGCCATCACGTCCATCACGATGAACGGCGGCACGTCGCTGCGCGCCGAGGGCGTTATCAACCGTCGCGCCAAATCAAGCATGGCGGGCACTTCTGCGGGCTTCATGCCGCCCCGCTGTCGCCGCATTTTCAAGCATAATCCGTGACTTAAACGACATCCCGCAACCGCACATGATCGTGACCGAGACGGATCGTGAGCGCGTTGACCGCACTCGGGCGCACCACTAGGTTGCGCGAAAATATGGTGCCAAGCCTGCCCGCCATGACCGGATCACCTATCAGGGCGCGACCCATGACGCCAGCGGCGCGCGCGGTGGCGCTCGTGACCGCGGTTGCGCTCGCCGGCACGAGCGTGCCCGTGCAGGCAGAACGCGGCGGCGGCGGGCCGCCGCTGGTGCGCGATGCCGAGATCGAGCAATTGCTGCGCGATTACACCCAGCCGCTGCTGAAGGCGGCCGGGCTGGGTCAGCAGAACATCCAGGTCGTCATCATCAATGACCGCAACTTCAACGCCTTCGTCGCCGACGGCCGCAGGATTTTCGTCAATGCCGGCGCGCTGATGGAAGCAGAGGTGCCGAACCAGATCATCGGCGTGCTCGCGCACGAGACCGGCCACATCGCTGGCGGACACCTTGCGCGCATTCGCGAGCAACTGGCCGCGGCTTCGACGCAGGCCATTCTCGCCATGATCCTCGGCGTCGGCGCCATGGTCGCGGGCGCACGCAGCGGCAGCGGCAGCAGCGGCGGGCTCGGCAACGCGGGCGCCGCGCTGGTGACCGGGCCGCAGGCGATGATTCAGAACCAGCTGTTCGCCTATATCCGCGCGCAGGAAGACCAGGCGGATCGCGCCGCGGTGAAATTCCTGACGGCCACCGGCCAGTCGGCCAAGGGCATGTACGACACGTTCAAGCGTCTGGCCGACCAGATGCTGTATCAGACCCGCTACATCAATCCGTACATGCAGTCGCATCCGCTGCCGAGCGAGCGCGTGGCGGCCCTCGAGGGCATCGCGCGGCAGAGCCCGTACTGGGACAAGAAAGATTCGCCCGCGATGGTGGCGCGGCACGATCTGATGCGGGCGAAGCTGTTCGGCTTCCTCGACAAGCCGGACGCGCTGTTCCGCCGCTATCCGCCGACCGACACCAGCCTTCCCGCCCGCTATGCGCGGGCGATCTCGGCCTACCGCTACTCCGATCCGCGCGGCGCGCTGTCGCAGATCGACGCGCTGATCCAGGCGCAGCCTCAGAATCCCTATTTCCACGAGCTCAAGGGTCAGGCGCTCCTGGAAGCTGGGCGGGCCGCGGACGCCGTCGCGCCGCTGCGGCAGGCGATCTCGCATGCCCCCAATCCGGCGCTGATCCAGATCATGCTCGCACAGGCGATGATCGCAACGCACGACCGTGCCCGGGTCGACGAGGCGGTGACTTTGCTGCAGACGGCCTCGATCAAGGAACCGGAATCGCCCGACCTTTATGCGCAACTGGCGATGGCCTATGCGCAGAGGAACGACCTCGCCAACGCCGATCTCGCGTCGGCGCAAGCCGCGTTCATGCGCGGCGACATGATGACGGCGCGCCAGATCGCCGCGCGCGCCAAGACTCGATTCCCGGTGGGATCGCCCGGTTGGGTCAAGGCCGACGACATCACCACCTACAAGCCGAAAGGCGCGCCTCACTGATGCAACCGATACCAGGAAGGATCATGACACCATGCGACTTGCATTTCGTTTGTTCACCGCCGGATTGTTGACTGCCGGCCTCGCCGCGACGGTTGCGCCAGGCGCGCGCGCGCAGTCTTTCACGCCGGCGCAGCGCGGCGAGATCGAGGCCATCCTCAAGGACTACCTGCTCAAGAATCCCGAGGTTCTGCAGGAGGTGATGGGCGAACTCGAAAAGCGCCAGGCGATGGCGGAAGCCGAGAAGCATCGCGCCGGGGTCAAGGAGCACGCCGAGATCATCTTCAGCTCGCCGCGTCAGGTCACGCTCGGCAATGCGCAGGGCGACGTCACGGTGGTCGAGTTCTTCGACTACAATTGCGGCTACTGCAAGCGCGCCATGGGCGACATGCTCGACCTGATGAAGGGCGACGGCAAGCTCAAGTTCGTGCTCAAGGAGTTCCCGGTGCTGGGCGAAGGCTCGACGCAGGCGGCGCAGGTCGCGGTGGCGGTGCGCATGCAGGACAAGACCGGCAAGAAATATCTCGAGTTCCACCAGAAGCTGCTCAGCAACCGCGGCGCGGTCGACAAGGCGCGCGCGGTCGCCGCCGCCAAGGAAGTCGGGCTCGATATGGCGCGCCTGGAGAAGGACATGGCCAGCGACGAGGTCAAGGAAACGCTGGCGGAAAGCTTCAAGATCGCCGAGGCGCTCGGCCTCAATGGCACGCCGAGCTACGTCGTCGGCAGCGACGTGGTGGTCGGCGCGGTCGGCCTCAAGACGCTCAAGGAAAAGATCAACACCGCGCGTTGCGGCCAGGCGAGCTGCTGAAGGGCGGTCTGCTGAAGACACCGAAGGTTCCAAACAGAGGCGGGACGCATCCCGCCTCTGCTCACGTTCTAAGCTTGCCGATGATTTTCCCCTCCATGGCCACCGATCCGCGAAGCGAGACGATCGGGCGCATCGACGCCGGGGGCGCGGCTGGCGACAATGACCTGCGATTGTCATTGCGGCTGACGCCGCGGCGGCCGAAGCCATTCGGCCGGGCGGCCTTTCACCAGGAGCGAGGACCTCTCATGCGGATGATCGGAAAGGCGGTATCGGCCGTTGCGGCCGGCCTGATGGCCACGTTCGTCCTGCCTGCCGCCACCACGTACGCGCAGCAATGGCCGCAACGCCCGGTCAAGCTGATCGTCACGCTTGGGCCCGGCAGCGGCGTCGACATCGGCACGCGGCTGTTCGCGGATCGTCTGTCGAAGCGCTGGGGCCAGCCGGTGGTGGTCGAGAACCGCCCGGGCGGCGATGGACAGATCGCCATCAATGCCGTCCTCAGCGCCAATGACGATCACGTCCTGCTGGCATCGCCGACGTCGTCGTTCACGGCGCACACGTTCCAATACAAAAATCTCTCCTACAAGCCGGAAGACCTCGCGCCGATCGTCCGGATTTCGAACACGGTGATCGCAATCGCCGTGCCGGCGACGCTCGAGGCCAAATCGATGGCCGAGCTGGTCGCGATGGCGCGCGCCAAGCCGGGCAGCCTCAACTGGGCCGGCACCACCGGCGCGATCGACTTCCTGTTCGCAGGCTTCCTCAAGAACGCGAACCTCGACATGTCGAAGGTCCCGTACCGCAACCAGGTGGAAGCGGCCAACGATCTCGCCACCGGCCGCATCCAGGTCAACGAGACCGCCTACGCGATCGTGCAGCCGCGCGTGCAGGCCGGCACCGTCAAGGTGCTGGCGATCACCAACGGCTCGCGCGCGCCGACCCTCAAGGACGTTCCCACCGTCACGGAAGCCGGCTTTCCCGACCTGGCGCTCGACGGCCTGAACGGCTTTCTCGGACCGGCGAGCATGCCGATGGCGCTGCGCGAGAAGATCGCCGCCGAGGTCAAGGCGGTCGCCGCCGAGGATCCGACCATCGCCGAGCGCCTGACGCAGACCGGGCAGATTTTCAACGTCGGCGGGCCTGCCGAATTCAACGCCGCCATCGAGGACCAGCGCAGCCGCATCGCCAGGGCGGCGGCGACGCTGGGCACCTCGCCGCAGTAGATCGCCGGCGCCGTCGGCGGGTAGCCCGCGCCGCGGCCCGGCCTCGGCCGGCGGTTGCATGGCCTCGCCCCTGCCGCTTTGCCTTTTGCGATCAGGGCCTTATAACTCGCAATCCTTGTTGCGCTGCGGCACCCGGGTCCATGGCGAAAACCATCTACGTTCTCAACGGCCCCAATCTGAATCTGCTCGGAACGCGCGAGCCCGAGCACTATGGGCGCGCGACCCTGAAAGACGTCGAAAAGCTGTGCCGGGCGGCCGCCAAGGGCCACAAGCTCGAGGTCGAGTTCCGCCAGTCCAACCACGAAGGCCAGTTGATCGACTGGATCCACGAGGCCGGCGCCAAAAAGGCCGCCGGCCTGCTGATCAATCCGGGCGGGCTGACCCACACCTCGGTTTCGCTGCGCGACGCCATCGCGGCGGTCGAGTTGCCGGTCATCGAAGTGCACATCAGCAATATCTTCGCGCGCGAACGGTTCCGGCATTTCTCGCACGTCGCGCCGGTCGCCAAGGCCAGCCTGTGCGGCTTCGGCATCCAGGGCTACGCGCTCGCGATCGACGGCCTCGCCGCGATGATCGGCGAACGGCGTAAAGGCTGACCCCGTGGCCGGTCCCCGCAAGAACGCAGCCGAAAGCCGCGGTCGACCACGACCTGATCCGCGAGCTGGCGCGGCTCCTCGACGAGACCGGGCTGACCGAGATCGAGTTCGAGCGCGACGGCCAGCGCGTGCGCGTCGCCCGCCAGGCGCAAGCGGCCGCCGCAGCCGGCGGCGCCCGCCCGCGCGTCCGCGATCGACATGCCGGGCGCAATCGTTCGGCGCCGACGGCGCCGCCGCCGACCCGGCCAAGCATCCCGGCGCCGTCATGTCGCCGATGGTCGGCACCGGCTATCTCGGACCGGAGCCCGGCGCACGGCCGTTCGTCGAGATCGGCAGCAACGTGCGCGCCGGCCAGACGCTGCTGATCATCGAGGCGATGAAGACCATGAACCAGATTCCGGCGCCGCGCGCCGGAACGGTGGTGCAGATCCTGATCGAGGACGGCCAGCCGGTCGAGTTCGGCCAGCCGCTGATGATCATCGAGTGATGGTGATTTTTCCATCATGTTCGAAAAAATCCTGATCGCAAACCGCGGCGAGATCGCGCTGCGCGTCCTGCGCGCGTGCAAGGAGCTCGGCATCGAGACCGTCGCGGTGCATTCGACCGCCGACGAAGACGCCATGCATGTGCGGCTCGCCGACGAGAGCGTCTGCATCGGCCCGCCGCCCGCGCGCGACAGCTATCTCAACATCCCGGCGCTGCTCGCGGCCTGCGAGATCACCGGCGCCGACGCCGTGCATCCGGGCTACGGCTTCCTGTCGGAGAACGCGCGCTTTGCCGAAATCCTGGGCGAGCACGGCATCCACTTCATCGGCCCCAAGCCCGAGCATATCCGGCTGATGGGCGACAAGATCGAGGCCAAGCGCACCGCCAAGCGCTTCGGCATCCCGGTGGTGCCGGGCTCCGACGGCGGCGTCTCCTCCGACCAGGAGGCGGTCGAGCTGGCAAATTCGATCGGCTTTCCGGTGCTGGTGAAGGCGGCGGCCGGCGGCGGCGGCCGCGGCATGAAGGTCGCCCGCAGCGCCGACGATCTTGCGGTCGCGCTCGCGACCGCGCGCGCAGAGGCCAAGGCCGCGTTCGGCGACGACGCGCTCTACCTGGAAAAATTCTTCGAGCGGCCGCGCCACATCGAGATCCAGGTGCTGGGCGACGGCAAGGGCCGCGCCATCCATCTCGGCGAGCGCGACTGCTCGCTGCAGCGCCGCTACCAGAAGGTCTGGGAGGAAGGCCCCTCCCCCGCGCTCAATGCCGGCGCGCGCGGCGCCATCGGCGAAACCGTCGCGAAGGCGATGCGCGAGCTGAACTATCTCGGCGTCGGCACGGTCGAGTTCCTGTACGAGGACGGCAAATTCTTCTTCATCGAGATGAACACCCGCATCCAGGTCGAGCATCCGGTGACCGAGATGATCACCGACATCGACCTCGTGCTGGAGCAGATCCGCGTCGCCGCCGGCGGCGATCTGGAGCTCACGCAGGCGGACGTCAACTTCCACGGCCATTCGATCGAGTGCCGCATCAACGCCGAGAACCCGGTGTCGTTCCGGCCCTCACCCGGCAAGATCGTGCACTATCATCCGCCCGGCGGGCTCGGCGTGCGCGTCGATTCCGCCGTCTACCACGGCTACACCATCCCGCCCTATTACAACTCGCTGGTCGGCAAGCTGATCGTCCACGGCAAGACCCGCGGCGAATGCCTGATGCGGCTCAAGCGCGCGCTCGACGAGTTCGTGATCGACGGCATCGAGACCAACCTGGCGCTGTTTCGCGCGCTGGTGCGCGAAAAGGAAATCATCGACGGCGACTACCACATCCGCTGGCTGGAGGATTTCCTCGCCCGCGGCGGAATGACCGGCTAGCGCACGTCCCCGGAAAAGGGGACGCCGGTTTTCCGAAAAGGGACATGCGCAAGCAAGAAGTGCTATTCCATCTTGGCGCCGGTCGCCTCGATCACGTGTTTCCACTTCTTCTGCTCATCGCCGATCAGCCTGGCGTATTCTTCGCCGGACGCCGGCGTCGGCGAACCGCCGAGGACCGCGATCTGCTTGAGCACATCGGGCGACGCGAGCGCACCGAGCGCCGCATCCTGGATGCGCTTGCGGATGTCCGCCGGGATGCCCGCCGGCGCGATCAGGCCGTAGAAGCTGTACGAGATGACCTTCGGCAGGCCGAGTTCCGCCGTGGTCGGCAGATCGGGAAGGAACGGCGAGCGGTTGGGGCTGGTCAACGCCAGCCCGGTGACCGCGCCGGTACGCGCCTGCTCGAGCACGGCCGGCAGGTCCGGCAGGAGCAGCTGCAGGTGCCCGCCGAGCAGGTCGGTCAGCGCCGGCGCAGCGCCGCGGTAGGGCACGTGAACAAGCTTGATGCCGGCTTCGAGATTGAGCAGTTCGCCGGCGAGGTGCGTGGTCGTTCCCGAACCGGCCGAGCCGAAATTGATCTTGCCCGGGCGCGCCTTAGCGTCGGCGATCGAGATCGGCGAGCGATTTGTAGCCGCTCTTGGGCCCGGCAACGATCACACCGCTCACGGTCGCCATATTGGCAATGGGCGCGAGATCGCGCGCGACGTTGTAGGGCACGGCGGTCATGAACGGCACCGAGACCAGCGCGCCCGGACCCGAAATGCCGATCGTGTAACCGTCCGCGACCGACTTGGCGACCGTGTCGACGCCGATCGCACCGCCCGCCCCGACCCGGTTCTCGATCACGATCGTAGTCTTCAGCGTGGCGCCGATCGATGGCGCGATCGCGCGCGCCAGCATGTCGGCCGGCCCGCCCGCCGCGAACGGCACCACCAGGCGGATCGGCTTTGCGGGATAATCCTGCGCGGCGGCAGGCGGCGAAACGAGGATCGCGAGCGCAACCAGATGCGCAAACCGGTGCATGGCATGTCCTCCCGCGGTCGCCTGTGGGCGGCCGTATTATTGTTGTTCGCACCATTGTTGTGACGAACCGGAGGCTTGTCCAGGCGGTCGTGCGCGGCGGCGGCTACGAAGCGTGCGCCTTGCCGGGCCGCAGCGGCATCCGGCGCACCGCGACAAGATAGTCGAGCAGTCGTCCGACGTTGAACGGATTGTACGGTTTGCCCACAAACATCGACCCCTCAACCGGGTCAAGCTCGTCCATTTTGGAGGGCCGGCCCGACGTGTAGATCACCGGCAATCCGGGATGCAGCTCGCGCGCGCGCTGCGCCAGCGCGCCGCCGTCCATCGGGCCCGGCAAATTCAGGTCGGTGAACAGGATGTCGATCGGCAAGCCCGACATCAACCGGCGCAACGCATCGTCGGCATTCTCGACCGCCTCGACCTTGAAGCCCTGCTCCTCCAGCGCTTCGATTACGATCTCGCTGATCAGCGGTTCGTCCTCGACCAGAAGCACGCTTGCTCGTTTGTTGACCAAATCCGGCATGACACCTCTCCCACCCACCCGGTCTCACCCAGCCGTCCCCACGACTGGGCAACTCGCGAACCCGGCGTCCGTTGGGCGATTGCGAAGATTTGAGCGGATCGTGGCTAAAGGCCGGTAAATGCGGCGCGCGCCCGGCTCACGCCGTCAAGGCATGCGCGGCAACGCTGCGGTTCCAATCAGCGTCGCCTTCTCGAAGTCGCTGACGAGAATGTCGACCTGGACAGTCCATGTCCCCGCGAGCGGGATGCGGAGGTCCTCGATCAGCCAGTTGTTCTCGCCGGCGCGTTGCGCGCTGCGCCGCACCGGCTCGATCCCGGCGGCCTCGTTGGCGAGCGCGAGCGTAACCTCCTTGGCGGGAAGCGGACGGAACGCGCCGTCGAGCACCAGCAGGCTCACCCGCGCGCCGCGCGGGCGGTCCTGCGCAAACTCGATGTCCGCCATCGCCTTGTCGCCGTGGATGTGCAGCGATACCGCCGTCGCGGCCGCCAGCGAGCGCGGCGGCGGCGTGAACCGCCACTGCGCCACCAGCGCGAAGAGCGCGAGCGCGAGGGCGAGTTCCAGTGCAATCGAGAATCGCAACGCCCGCCATTGGCCGTGCATTTTGAGTTTCGGCGTGAGCCAGAACCGGTTTGCTGCGGCAAGCCCCAGCAGCGCCAGCACCGCCATCAGCTTGCGGAACAGCACCTCGCCATAGCTCGTCGTCCACAGCGCATCGAGGCGTCCGAGCTGAACGACCGAAAGCCACAGGCCGCTCGCAACCAGCAGCACGAGCGGGATCGGAATCGCGCGCGAGAAACGCCCGAGCCCCTCGGCGGCGCCCGGGTTGCGCACGATGGCGAACAGCGGCAGCAGCGAGCCGATCCAGAATGCGACGCACAGCGTGTGCACGAACACCGCGGGGCGGTTGACCCACGCCGGCGCGGCGTTGCTGGCATGTCCGCTGAGCGCAAGCGCGATCCCGATACCGATGAATCCGGCGAGCGCGAAACCGCGCGCGCGCCGCGAAGACATTGCAGCGAACGAGAACAGCGCGGCGAACAGCGCACAGACGGCGGCGATCGCCGTAAAGCCATAGGAGGTTGCGAGCCCCGCCTCCCAGACCGCCGTCTGGCGCAATCCCGAGATCGCCAGATCGAGCGCATCGAGTCCCTGCAGGCCGACCGACAGCGGCACCGCCAACAGCCCCACAACAAGCGCGGCGAGCAGCCAGGCTTCAGCCGTGCGTGAGCCGGGATCGGCGATCCAGACGCGGAAGAAAGCGCCGCCGGCTCCGATGAAGAGCCCGACATAAATTGCGACCTTCGCCGCCCACAGCGCCATGCGGACGGCAGGGTCGGATATCGCCTGCGCCTGCGGCGGCGCGCTCGGCGCGCCGACGGAAAACACCAGCGAGCCGCCGACCGGATGGCCGTCGGCGGAAACCACCCGCCAGCTGACCAGATGCGTTCCCTGTTGCAAGGCCGGAACCGCAATCGCGATGGTGGCGTTCTCGGCAACCGGCGCGCCGAGCGCGATCGCCGCTCCATCCGGCCCGAACAGGCGGATTGCGAGCGGCGAGACCGGCTCGTTGAAGGTGAGCCGCAGCGCCGCAGGCGGCGCGGCGATCACCGCGCCGTCGACCGGCTCCGCCTTGACCAGCGACGCATGCGCCAAAACGGCGGGCGCATGCGCGAGGCCCGCGACCAGAACCGCCGCGGCAACGATCAACCGCCGTACAAACCAGATGCGCACCGGCGCGCGATCAGCGCTTCGGCAGCAGCTTCAATCCGGGTGCGGGCTCCGGATACTCGCCTGGTCCCTTGCCGTCCGCCGGAATCTCGATCCAGCGGTGCACGCCCCTCTCGCATTCCTGCACCACCGGAAAATAGAGCGTCTTGCCGGCAACCAGATCGTCCGTGAGGTTCGTCTGGAACACGAACTCGTCGTAATGCGCGTCGAGCAGTTTGCCGCCGGTCCAGGC
The DNA here is from genome assembly GCA_963749815.1 of uncultured Alphaproteobacteria bacterium. Lineage (GTDB taxonomy): Bacteria > Pseudomonadota > Alphaproteobacteria > Rhizobiales > Xanthobacteraceae > VAZQ01. The sequence continues at coordinate 289,036 of CAVVON010000031.1, forward strand.
GATCTCGGTGACGCCCTCGCTGACCTGGGCGTGAAACAGGCTGTAGGTTTTCGGATACTTGCCGGTGACGGTGGTCAGCGTCCAACCGGGCTTCGGCATCGGCTTGACGCCGATCACCCCTTCGGGAATGCGCACGCGGATCGCAACGGTGGCGGTGCCCTCGCAGCCGTGCGGCACGCGCAGCACGGCTTTGTAGCCGGCGCCGACCGGCGCCTCGCGGTTTTCGAGGGTGACGTGGGCAGCGGCGGCGCAGATGAACGCCGTGGCGCTCAGGGCGCCGAGCAGGACGGAACGAAACATGGCGGTGGTCTCCAGGGTGAAGGCATGAACGAGCCGCTGGCCGCATGACGGCTAGCGAGTTGCATCGGGTTCATGCCAAGGCCGGAGGCCCTTGTGACGGTCCGGCGCGGATTGCCGCGCGCTCGCGGACGACACCGAAATCCGCGAGGGCCGGCCGCCGCAGGTCCCGGAAGACGGCAACGCCGATCGCGGCGCCCGCGTCCGGGGTCAGCAGCGCCGGCGCCGAAGCTAGGCAGACCGTGCAGCAGAGATGCCAGGCTTTGCCGGCGTCGGAGAGAGGTGTGTCCGTGGAACTTCCGCCGCCCGCACCATGACAGACGACGGCGAGCGGGTCGGCAACCGACATCGCCCCCGCCTGCGCGGTCGCGACCCCGGCCAGGAAGGCCTGCAGCACCACGAGCCATGCCGCGAGCAGCATGAGCGGGCGTCGGGACGGATGGCGGGCGAATGCGGTTGGCACCGGAACCTCTCGCATGGCACCCTAGCACAGCTTATCTTAGGGAATCAGCGGGCTCGCCCGAGTTCCGGATCGCATGGCCAATCGCGAAGCAAGCGTCATCGAGATCACGCCGGAGGTGCTGCTCAAGGCCTATGCCTGCGGCATCTTTCCGATGGCGGAGAGCGCGGACGACCCGGCGCTGTATTGGATCGAGCCGGAGGAGCGCGGCATCATCCCGCTCGACCGGTTTCATGTGCCGGCGCGCCTCGCCCGCACCGTGCGCTCCGACCAGTTCACCGTCACCGTCAATCGCGATTTCGACGGCGTGCTCGACGGCTGCGCCGAATCCCAGCCCGGCCGGCCGCGCACCTGGATCAACAGCCGCATCCGCACCCTCTACCGCAAGCTCTACGACCGCCGCCATTGCCACAGCGTCGAGGTCTACGACGACAAGACGCTGGTCGGCGGGCTCTATGGCGTCACGCTCGGCCGCGCGTTTTTCGGCGAGAGCATGTTCCACCGCACCCGCGACGCCTCGAAGGTCGCGCTCGTGCATCTGATGGCGCGGCTGAAAGCCGGCGGCTTCAAGCTCTCGACACGCAATTCGTCACCGACCATCTCAAGACCTTCGGCGCGATCGAGGTGCCGCAGCGGCAGTATCACAAGCTCCTGGAAGCCTCGCTCGGCGGCGATGGCGATTTCTCGCGCTCGGCATCAAGCGCCCGGTCACCGGGCGCCGAGGCGCTGGCGCAACTCGCGGTGAAGTAGCCACTCAGCGCGGTACGAGGCCCTGGTTCGGGCGCTGCTGCACCGGCCGCTTCGGCGCGGCGCTGCGTCGCTGCGCGGGCGGCGGCGGCGGCGCGGCGGCGGGCGTCACTTCCGGCACCGGCGGCGCGGCCGCGCGACCACCGGGCTCTTACAGTCGGTCAGCCACACGTCGTAGATCGGATGCTCGACCGCATGCAGGCCCGGGCTCGCGGCAAACATCCAGCCGGTGAAGATGCGCTTGACCTCGCCCTGCAGCGTCACCTCGTCGACCTCGATGAAGGCGTCGGTGTTGGCGGTCTCGGTCGGCGGGCGCGTGTAGCAGGCGCGCGGCGTCACCTGCAGCGCGCCGAACTGCACGGTCTCGCCGATCGCGACGTCGAAATTGATGATGCGGCCGGTGATCTTGTCGAGGCCGGAGAACAGCGCGCCCTTGTTGACGATCTTCTGCGACGGCGGCTCGACCACGACCTCGTCGCCCGGCTGCGGCGCGGCGTCGCCGGGCTGCGGCAGGCGACCGTCGCCGGGCGCGGCGCCCTGCCCGCCGGGTCCGATTGCCGCGACGCCGGGCGGCGGCGCGAGCGGCTGCGACTGCACGCCGCCCTGCGGACCGGTCGGCACGTTGGCCTGCGGCGGATAGACTGGCGGCGGCGGCTGATACTGCTGCTGCGGCGGATAGCCCGTTGCTGTCGCGGATATCGCTCGTCCGCGCGGATAGCGGGCATCGTCCGGATGCTGCGGATGCTGCTGCTGCCGCCCGCCCGGCACGCCCGCCGGCGGCCGCGGCGGCCCGAACAGCGAGTCGAACAGCTGCGCCTGCGCCGAGGTCAGGCCGAGCGCCGCCAGCGCGGCGATCAGAGTGGCAATGCGGAGCGATCGGACCATCAGGCGAGCAATCCCCGACGGTGGCGCGCTACGCGCCCCCGGTGTGCCCGGTTAACACCTCGAATACGGCAGGGAAAGGGCGAATAGGCCCTGTGTAATCGCCTGTGCGCATTCAGGTTTTCGCCGTCCGCCAAGCGGCGGCCAGGCACCCTAGCGCCCGGGCGTCCAGGCCTTGTAGTCGCCGGTCGCCTTTGGACGGCGGCCCTGCGCCAGGGTCGAGCCGGTCGGCCGGTGCGCGCCCGGCGTGCCGGTGAGGTTCGGCCGGTGCGGCTTCCACCACGGCCGCGGCGTCACCTTCTCCAGCGTCGGCGGCACGTCGACGGTGTGATGCAGCCAGCCGTGCCAGGACGGCGGCACCGTCGAGGCCTCCGCCACACCGTTATAGGTCACCCAGCGCCGCTCGAAGCCGAGCGTCGGATCGATCTTGCCGCCCTTGGTCCGGTAGTAGCGGTTGCCGAATTCGTCCTCGCCGACGAACTCGCCATAGAGCCAGGTCCACAGCTGGGTGCCGAAGGTCTGGCCGTTCCACCAGGTGAAGAAGCGCGTCAAGAACCATTTCATCGGGATGTTCCGTGCACCGGCCCGGGGCGGCTATGCCATTGCCGTTGCGCAATGTCCAGCCGGGCGCTGACCGCGACAACGAGGTCTTAGCGTTCGCGCGTACGATCAAATAGCGTGAGGCAGGAACTCAATCGCCGCAGAGCGATCAACGAGGGGAAACACCCGATGCAACCGATCTCGACCGGACCGATCCACATCGGCGGCATGCGCATTGACGTGCGTCGCGCTGGCGCTCCCGGCGGCCGAAACTGCGCACGCGCAGGCCTGGCCCGACCGCACCATCCAGGCGATCGTGCCGTTCGCCGCTGGCGCCGCCAACGACATTGTCGGCCGCATCACGCTCGAGCAGGTGTCGAAGCAGATTAACAAGCCGATCGTGGTCGAGAACCGGCCGGGCGCAGGCGGCACGCTTGGCGTGACCGCGGTCGCGAAGGCGCAGCCCGACGGCCACACCATCCTGGTGCATTCGTCATCGTTCAGCTCGGCCTACTCGCTCTACAAGACCCTGCCCTACGACACGCTCGCCGACTTCGCCGCGGTGATCCCGCTCGGCAAGACGCCGACCGTGCTGGTCGTGTCGCCCGCCAAGGGCTACAAGACCGCCGCCGACCTGATCGCCGCCGCCAAGGCGAAACCCGGCGCCCTCAATTTCGCCTCGGCCGGCATCGGCTCGGTCTCGCATCTCGCCGCCGAGCGCTTCCGGCTGAGCGCCGGCATCGACGCGCAGCACATTCCCTTCCGCGGGCCGAACGAGGCCTTCACCGAGCTGATGGGCGGGCGGATCGATTTCTACTTCCTGCCGCTCGCACCGGCGCTGCCGCTGGTGAAGGAAGGCCAATTGATCGCGCTCGCGGTCAGCACGGACACGCGCGCCATCGCGCTGCCCGACGTGCCGACCACGACCGAGCTTGGCCTGAAGGATTCGTCCTATCTGTTCTGGACCGGCATCTTCGTTCCGGCCAAGACGCCGCGCGAAATCGTGACCCGGCTCTACGACGAATGCGTCAAGGCCTTGCAGGTGCCGGCGGTGCAGGAACGGCTCGCCAAGGCCGGCACCGAGCCGATGCCGATGAGCATCGACGCGTTCGGAAAGTATTTCCGCGAGGACGTGCTCTCGACCGCAAAGCTGATGCAGCAGGTCGGCATCAAGCCGGGCGACTGACGGCGCGCGTCGTCTACGGCCGGCGCTGGCGCGCCGGCACGCGGTCCGGAAAGTCGCCGATCCGCATGGCCTCGAGCTTGCGGTCGGCGAAGTGCGGAACGAAGCCGTCGTCCAACAGCTCCTGCCGGGCGCGCTCGATCTCGGCCGGCCGGTTGAGATACTCCACCGCGAAAACCGGCTTGCCGTCCGCGGTGAGAAGCTTGAGCCATGCTACATTGCGCGCGATCGACTTCGGATCGTTCGGCCGCCGGTCCTTCAACTCGCCGTAGAGCAGGTCTTCTTTGCCCAGCCCATCGATCGCCGCACGGTAGCCCGCGTCGGTGAGCAGACCCTCGCCGTTCTGCGGCACGATGAAGAATCCGGACTTGCGGGCGCGCGCCTTGTCGCCGATCGCCTTGACCAGCGCGATCATGAGGGCGCGCGCGTCGGGCTTCTCGGCCCGCATGTCTTCGTATTCGTCGACCTTGTCGAGATAGACGCCGTCGAAGCCCGCATTCATGATGCGGTCGAGATAGCTGTTCTCGCCGCGGAAGATGATCTTCTGCCAGTCCTCGTTCCAGTAGCGCACGCCGTAGTTGCCGCCCCACTCCCGGTTCTGCTTCCCGAGCCATTCGGGACCGAGCCAGCCGAACAACCAGCCCCAGTACCAGCGCCAGTAGTAGCGGTACTTCTCCGCTTCGCCGATCGAGAAATAGGACAGCACGATGCGGCGGCTGCCGTCGGGCTTGACCTTCAGCTTGCGCAGATCGTCGGGGGTGAGCGCGCCGTCCTGGCTGCCGTCGCGCGAATAGTCGAGCACGAACAGATCGTAGGGCGACTGCGCGAGCGTGGCGGGTTCGACGTTCTGAAGCTGATAGCCCCAGCTCTTCGCGCTGCGCAGCGGAGGCGGCGGCGCGTCCGCGACCTGCGCGGCGGCAGGCAGCGGGGAAGCGAACAAGGCGGCGGCAAGCGCAACGAATTTGAGCATGGATTTTGCAAACTCGCGATTGCTGGAAGACGCGGTCACCAAGCCTGAACTCGCGTGCCGCGTCAATTTGCTGGCATCTGACCTGCGACGATTGCCTCCGCGGCGCGCAGCGCAATCGTCGCCTTGATCAGGCCGCCGACGTAGCCGGCGTTCGGTCCGCCGTCGAGCCCGCCGACTGTGGAACCCGCCGCATAGAGGCCAGGAATTCGCTTGCCGCTGTCGTCGAGGACGGCACCGTCGCCGTCGACCGCGATGCCACCCATGGTGTTGGTGATCGCGGCGCAGATCGGCAGCGCATAGAATGGCGCCACCCGGATCGGCCAGGCTTTGTTGCGGTCGGTCCGGCGCGGCGGCGAAAGGAGATGCAGGGTGCCGGCATCGACGGCGGTGTTGTAGGTGCGGACAAGCTCCTCCAGCCGCTGCGGCAAGATCCCGATCCGCGTCGCCAGTTCCGCGATCGTGCCGGCGCGATGCAAGGTGCCGCCGGCCTCCACCAGCAGCGGGTTGGCGGGCTGCGAGTGATCGCGGCCGGGCGGTCCCTCCCAGATCGCATCGTCGAAGATGACAGTCGTGCCGAGGGGATCGGGCAGCCGCGCAATGGCGTTCGCGAGATAGATGCCGCCCAGGCCTTCGTCGGCAACCCGCCGCCCGTCCGCGTCGATCACGATGCCGGCCGCCGCAAGCTCGTCGGCGTAGGGTCGCGGCCAAAGCCGATCGGTCTTCATCGCGTCGCGGCTGTGCAGATGACCGTAGAAATTCTCAAGCCCGACGATTGCCGCGCCGAGCGCCTGCGCCATGCGCAAGCCGTCGCCAGTTGCCGTGCCGCCGTTGCGCTGAAGCAGCTTCTCGGGCGCGCCCGAAATGTGCGCGCGGATCATGTCCAGGTTGGCTTGAAAGCCACCGTCGGCGATGACCACGGACCGTGCGCTGAGTTTCGCCACGCCCTGCGGCCCGTCCGCCTCGATCTCGATTGCATCCGGCACGAGCTTCAGCGCGCGGGCACGCGTGCCGCGCAGCAGCCTTCCCTGCCGCCGGCGCAGGTTGTCTTCGAGCCGGTCGAGCGCGACATCGCCGGCATAGCCGCGCCAGGTCAGGCCGAATCCCGTCCGCCACGGCGGCGACAGCACGTTGCTCTGATACCCGCCGAGGTCCACAAGAGCGACGCCCTCGCTCCTGAGCCACTGCATCAGCCGGCGGCCGTGCTTGGCGAGGGCACGCGCCAGATCCGCGCGCGCGAAGCCGTCGGTTGCGGCTTCGATCTTGCCGAACAGTTCGTCCTCGTCCGCGCCGACGTCGGTGAAATTGATGTGGAACGTGCCGTAGGTGTAGCGCGAGTTGCTGAGATGCTTTTCTTCGGTGCTCTTTTCCAAGACCGCAACGCGCTTGCCGAGTTCGGCGGCGCGGTTGGCGGCGACCAGGCCGGCGATGCCGGCCCCGATCACGATCACGTCGTATTGGATGGTGTTGTCGGCCATCGCGTCGGGGTCCGGTTCAAACAGGGCCGGATGATAGCGCCCCGGCAGATCAGCCACCACGTACCGGCCGCGCATTGGCGTTGCGCGTGCGCGGCAGATGCCGTATCGGCCAGCGCGCGCTCACCGAAAAAGCTTTGCCCCGCCAGCTCACGCCGGCGGGGCAAAATCCGATCGAAACGGTCGAGACGGATTAGACCGCCATCTTCAAGTCCTTGGCGGCGCGGAACGCGACCTTCTTGCTGGCCTTGATCTTGATCGCCTCGCCGGTCGCGGGATTGCGCCCCATCCGGGCGGCGCGCTTGCGCACCTGCAGAATGCCCAACCCCGAAATACGAATGCGCTCGCCCTTCTTGAGGTGCTTGGTGATGAGACCGACGAGATCGCCGAGCAGGGCTTCGCCCGCCTTCTTCGTCATTTGATGCTCCTCGGCCAGGGTGGCGGCGAGATGCTTGAGTGTAACGGGACGACTGGCTTTGACTGCCATGTTGAATAGCCCTCCGAGATGCGCGGAAATGCGCCGTCAAATGAAGGATATGATTCGAAACCGGAAGGAAAGCGGTTTCGGCAGACACGGCAGGGCGTTGGCGGAACGATCGGCGCTCCCGAACTGCGTTGCGCGGCGCTTCCGGACTGGCAGAGACGTGCCCGCTTAGGCTTGCCGACGCCTGGCGCGCGATCCAAACTGGCCCCGGCAGGAGTCGCTCGCCGCAAGAATCAGAAGCGCGCGGCGCATGCCCCCCAAAAATTGGCGTTGCGAACCACCCGCCCCCGGTTGGAGATGCTTGCGGCAGGCCGGAACTGACCCTCGGAGGGCCCCGGCCGCGCTCCCGGCGGGATGCCGATCGGCAAAATTTTCGCCTTGACACAATCCCGTCACCAAGACCGGCCGGCAACTACCCACAGGGCCCCTTCTCAAACAGCCGCGGAAAATCGATACTTGTTGCGCCGCACCTGAGTCGTCCCCGGACTTCACATGGTTAATACCATAGGTAGCGGTTCCTTTACCCGCCCATACTATTTCTTGACCTGGCAAGACGGATTGGTCTAACTTCAATCCGTTCGGCGCGAGTGGTTCGAAGTCCCGCCGGGCGCTCCCTGATCGGGTTTTGCGTAACCGCTCCGCCTTGCCGCAACGGCATCCGGAGGCAGGCATTGTCGTGCCTGGAGGAAGCGATCCGGCTGTGCCGCAACGATCCGAGGCCATCCTGTAAGGCCCCGGACCCTAGGCGTTGAACAGACCTGGAAAAGAGTCAGCCGGGACGCGGCCGAGGCCGTCCGCGTCGCGGTCAACGAGTCGGCAACAGTCGCGCCGGCGACCTATATAATGCGGGAATTCCCGCAAGGTCGCCGCGCCAACAAAAGGGGCATGAGATGCGGATCGAGCGGCGCTACACCAAGGACGGACAGTCCCCCTACGCGGACATCGCGTTCCGTCACACCACGAGCGAGATCCGCAACCCGGACGGCTCGGTGGTGTTCCATGCCGACAACGTGGAGGTGCCGACCTTCTGGTCGCAGGTCGCCGCCGACGTGCTGGCGCAGAAGTATTTCCGCAAGGCCGGCGTGCCCGCCCGGCTGAAGAAGGTCGAGGAGGAGACGGTCCCGTCATGGCTGTGGCGCTCGGCGCCTGACCATGAGGCCTTGCAGGCCCTGCCCGAGAAGGAGCGCTCGGTCGGCGAACAATCGTCGAAGCAGGTGTTCGAGCGGCTCGCCGGCACCTGGACCTACTGGGGCTGGAAGGGCGGCTACTTCGACGGCGAGGAGGACGCGCGCGCGTTCTTCGACGAGCACGTCTACATGCTCGCCATGCAGATGGCGGCGCCCAATAGCCCGCAATGGTTCAACACCGGCCTGCACTGGGCCTATGGCATCGACGGCCCGAGCCAGGGCCACTTCTACGTCGATTTCCAGACCGGCAAGCTGGTCAAGTCGCAAACGGCCTACGAGCATCCGCAGCCGCACGCCTGCTTCATCCAGAGCATCAACGACGACCTGGTGAACGAGGGCGGCATCATGGACCTGTGGGTCCGTGAGGCCCGCCTGTTCAAATACGGCTCCGGCACGGGTTCGAATTTCTCCAGGCTGCGCGGCGAAGGCGAGCGTCTCGCCGGCGGCGGCAAGTCCTCGGGACTGATGAGCTTCTTGAAGATCGGCGATCGCGCCGCGGGCGCCATCAAGTCGGGCGGCACCACGCGCCGCGCGGCGAAGATGGTGATCGTCGACACCGACCACCCCGACATCGAGCAGTTCATCGAGTGGAAGGTCATCGAGGAGCAGAAGGTCGCGGCCCTCGTCACGGGCTCGAAGATCAATCAAAAGCACCTCAAAGCGATCATGAAGGCCTGCGTGCTCTGCGAGGGCTCGGGCGACGATTGCTTCGATCCGGAGAAAAACCCGGTGCTGCGGCGCGAAATCAAGGCCGCGCGCAAGAATCACGTCCCGGACAACTTCATCAAGCGCGTGATTCAGTTCGCCAAACAGGGCTACACCGACATCGAATTCCAGGTCTACGACACCGATTGGGACTCGGATGCGTATCTCACTGTGTCGGGGCAGAACTCGAACAACTCGGTGCGCGTCACCGACGAGTTCCTCAAGGCGGTCGAAGCCGACGCCGACTGGGACCTGACCTGGCGCACCAAGCCCGGCAAGATCGCCAAGACGCTGAAGGCCCGTCTCCTGTGGGAGAAGATCGGCTACGCCGCCTGGGCCTGCGCCGATCCGGGCCTGCAGTATCACACCACCGTCAACGACTGGCACACCTGTCCGGCGTCGGGGCCGATCCGCGGCTCGAACCCGTGCTCGGAGTACATGTTCCTCGACGATACCGCGTGCAATCTGGCGTCGATGAACCTGCTGGCCTTCCGTAGCGCCAAGACGCGACAGTTCGATGTCGAAGGCTACGAGCACGCCATTCGCCTGTGGACGATTGTGCTGGAAATCTCGGTGCTGATGGCGCAGTTCCCGTCCAAGGAGATCGCCAAGCAGTCCTACGAGTTCCGCACGCTCGGCCTCGGCTACGCCAATCTCGGCGGGCTCCTGATGTCGTCCGGCCTGTCCTACGATTCGGACTCCGGCCGCCAGATCGCGGGCTCGCTGACCGCGATCATGACCGGCGTCAGCTATGCGACGTCGGCCGAGATGGCCGGCCAGCTCGGCCCGTTCCCGGGCTTCAAGAAGAACCGCGAGCACATGCTGCGCGTGATGCGCAACCACCGCCGTGCGTCGCTACGGCGAGCGGCAGGGCTACGAGAAGGTCGCCACGCCGCCCGTCCCGCTCGACCACAAGCTCTGCCCCGACCCGAAGATGGTCGAGCACGCCAAGGCCGCCTGGGACCGCGCGCTCAAGCTCGGCGAACAGCACGGCTATCGCAACGCCCAGGTCTCGGTGATCGCGCCCACCGGCACGATCGGCCTGGTGATGGACTGCGACACCACCGGCATCGAGCCCGACTTCGCGCTGGTCAAGTTCAAGAAGCTCGCCGGCGGCGGCTACTTCAAGATCATCAACCGCGCCGTGCCGGAGGCGCTGCGCGTGCTCGGCTACGGCGAATCGCAGATCGCCGAGATCGAGGCCTATGCGGTCGGCCACGGCAATCTCGGCCAGTCGCCCGGCATCAACCACTCGACCTTGAAGCAGAAGGGCTTCACCCAGGAGGCAATCGAGAAGATCGAGAAGGCGCTGCCCACCGCCTTCGACATCAAGTTCGCCTTCAACAAGTGGACGCTGGGCGAGGAATTCTTCGCCACGCTCGGGATCGCGGCGGACAAGCTCGCCGACCCGCGCTTCGACCTTCTCTCCGCGCTCGGCTTCTCCAAGCGCGAGATCGAGGCCGCCAACGTCCACGTCTGCGGCGCGATGACGGTCGAGGGCGCGCCGCACCTCAAGGCCGAGCACTATCCGGTGTTCGACTGCGCCAATCCGTGCGGCCGCAACGGCAAGCGTTACCTGTCGGTCGAGAGCCACATCAAGATGATGGCGGCGGCGCAGCCGTTCATCTCGGGTGCGATCTCCAAGACCATCAACATGCCGAACGACGCCACGGTCGAGGACTGCAAGGCGGCCTACATCCTGTCCTGGAAGCTCGCGCTCAAGGCGAACGCGCTCTATCGCGACGGCTCGAAACTCTCGCAGCCGCTGCAGAGCCAGCTGATCGAGGACGAGGAGGACGAGGACGACGCGATCGAGGCCTTCATCGAGAAGCCGCAGTCGGCGCGCGTCTCGGCGCTGGCCGAGCGGGTGGTCGAGAAGGTGGTGGAGCGCATCACCGTGCTGCGCGAGCGCGAGCGCATGCCCGACCGCCGCAAGGGCTACACCCAGAAGGCCGTGGTCGGCGGCCACAAGGTCTATCTGCGCACCGGCGAATACGACGACGGGCGCATCGGCGAGATCTTCATCGACATGCACAAGGAAGGCGCGGCGCTGCGCTCCTTCGTCAACAACTTCGCGATCGCGGTGTCGCTCGGCCTGCAGTACGGCGTGCCGCTCGACGAGTATGTCGATGCCTTCACGTTCACCCGCTTCGAGCCCGCGGGCCCGGTGCAGGGCAACGACTCGATCAAGTACGCGACCTCGATCCTCGACTACGTGTTCCGGGAACTGGCGGTCAGTTATCTCGACCGCTTCGACCTCGCGCACGTCGATCCGAGCCAGTCGGGCTTCGACGCGCTCGGCAAGGGCGTCGAGGAAGGCAAGCCGCCGGCCGCCTCGCACTATGTGTCGAAGGGGCTCACCCGCTCGCGCACCGACAAGCTCGGCGTGGTCGCGGGCGGCCCCGCCTCCTCGGCGGACGGCAGCGCGCGCGTCGTGTCCGGCGGAGCGGTCGGCGCCAGCAACGTGACGGCGTTCAGCGGCCGCACGGAGGTCGCCGGCGCCGCCGCGCTCAAGATGGAGCCGGAGCAGAAACTGTCTCCGACCGAGCAGCTCGAACACGGCATCCCGTTCGCCAAGACGTACAAAGAGCCCGATGCCAAAGCGGTCGCGGCCAACCGCCGCGCCGAGGCTAAGGCCAAGGGCTACGAAGGCGAGATGTGCGGGGAGTGCTTGAACTTCACGCTGGTGCGGAACGGCACGTGCCTGAAGTGCGATACGTGTGGATCGACGACCGGTTGCTCGTAAGCAGCCGGAAGGCAGCCACGACGGATGTTCATTGGTCGCAAGGTGCTGCGCCGCCGAGTTTTAAAAAAGCTCGGCGGCGCCATGCCCTCTAACGGCATAACTGGGCGGAATCGCGTAGCCCGTAGGGCGCAATAAAGCGGAGCGCATTGCGCCACGCTGCGAAGGGTCTTTGGCGCAATACGCTTCGCTATTGCGCCGACAAGCGGTCGAAGCTTTCAGCTAAGCGACCTTTTTCAGAATCGCGCTCATCGCGGCGGCGTCGAACGCACGCAGCGTCTCGGTGCGGATATTGCCGAGCTTGCCGACGCTGAGGCCGAGTGCGGTCATGGTTTCAACGTCGGGCGCCTCGATGATCGTGACCATGTCATAAGTGCCTAGCGTCCAGTAGATCGCCTTGACGGTCGCGCCGACTTTCTTGGCCATGGCCTTGAATGCATCCGCGCGCTTGGGCGAGTCGGCGACATTGTGAATGCCCTGTTCGGTAAAATGAGCCAGCACGACGAATGTTGCCACTGGGACCTCCCTCGATCTGCTGGACGTCGCACCAGCGCATCCGGCTCGCGACCCAGCATCGCTTTGCAGGATACCGGGTTTGCCGGAAGCCGTCAGCCCGTACGACGCAATATCGGGGTGTATTCCGCCATGCTGCGAGCGACATCGGCGCAATACGCTTCGCTATTGCGCCTTACAACGCTCTATCATGCCAGCGTGGATACCGAGTGACCCATGCTGTTCAAGATCATCGCCTTCGTCGTGGCCGCGATCCCGATCGTCCTGTTCGTGCGCTCCGTGTTCTTTCGCGGGCGGCCGAACCGGCTCAGCGCCGGGCTGACGGAGTTCAAGCGCAACGTCGACTTCGCCGTCTGGGCTTTTCTGGGCCTGATCGGCTGCGTCGTGGCCTTTACCCTCGGACACCTGTTCTGGACCTGGTGGGTAGCGCTGTAAGCAAGGCTGCGTGCTTCGCCGCACCGCGCGCGCCGTGGTAAATTGAGCGGCAGCGCGCGGCGGCTCGGCGAGCGGAACGAGGGCCACGCACGGGAGGAAGGCATGCAAGTGCAGGCCACCACCATCGCACGGCTGACACGGCGGCAGACCGGCCTCGCCGCCGTCGCGGCGGTGCTCGCCGCAATCCGCGCAGCGCTGGCGCAGGACCCGTTGCGCGTCGTGATCACGACCGATCGATCGGAAATCATCACCACCGATCTCAAGCGGCTGCGGCTTGCCGAACCGGCCGAGTTCAACTTCGTCAAGACCAATGCCGACGCGTTCGAGCGGCTCTTTCCCGGCAATCCCGCCCCCGCCCTCTCCCTCTTGCAGTTCATGGTGCTGGCCGCCGCGCGCCGGATTTTCGGGGAAATGCCTTCGGCCGCGGTCTTGCGCGGCGATGGCACGCCGGCATTCGTCGCCAGCCTCAAAGCCGACTGCGAAAGCATCCATGTGGCGTTGCGCGACCATGCCATGCGTTACGAACCGGTGCCGCCGCCCTGAACCCGCTCATGCTCATGCGCGCCGGTGCTACCTTGCTGCCGCACTGGAATCCGCCAGAAACCCAGAGGAGACAGACGCGATGCGCTGGATTGTGCTCATCCTGCTTGCCACCGGGTTGACGCCCAGGACAGCCGCTGCCGAGCCGGAAAAGAACGAGGCATGGTGCATTCGAACCGGCGAGGGCGTCTTGAACTGCGAGTACAAGACAAAAGCGGCATGTGATTTCGCGCTGGAACTGGTGGCGTTTCCGGGCTGGACATGCGTCGCCAACCCGAGGCGTTGAGCGGCCGAACCCACCTTGCGGCTCTTGCCGAACCTCAATCGTAAGGCTCGATCTCGGTCACGCCGGTCGCGGCGATCGCCCGCAGCAGGCGCTGGAAAATCGCATCGATCTCGGGACGCGTCGCCGCGCTCCCGGCTTCGGCCTCCAGCAGCGCCAAAAAGCCGTTGTCGCGGCGGCGGGGGTATTGGCCATACCAGATCTGCCCGTGCTGGTGGACGCGCAGGCGAACGTGCGGCTGCGGCCGGCAGTTGAGATAGTCGCCGTAGATATCGCTGTCGCGCAATTGCCACTGCCACGGGCCGGCCGCGTCGAAGGCCACGCGCATGGCCTCGATCGGTTGGCCGCAGGTGAAGTCGTAGGCCCAGACGGCAGGGAGCATGTCCGTCACACGCTTCGACATTGCGCGGTCACACTTGCAAATAACATTAGACCGGGATGCAGGGGCGCGCCACTCTCCGGGCGACGAACGCCATGCCCACCCGCTCCGCCATCGAAGCCGCGCTGCGGCACCTTGCACCGCGCATTCCCGCGCACGAGTTCGGCGCGGTGGTCGATCACGCGCTCGACAGTGCGGGCCTGCGCGCCGCCTCGCCCGAGAATGCGGCCTGGCTGTCGCTCACCGCCTATGTGCGGCACACGCTGACCGAGTACGACGATCTCCTGCGCAAGGCTACGACCAGGACAGCGCCCGCTTCTTCGTCGCCGGCGCGATGCGCGAGACGCTCGCCGAATGGGGCGTGCGCCGCCCGCTCGGCGCCGAGGATTAGCGGCCACCGCACTGCTTGACATGGATCAATGGCCGGGCGCGGCGGGCATGGGAGCTTGCGCGTCCATCAACAGAGGCCGCGCCATGAACCGACACTGGATCGGAAGCCTTGTTGCGGCGTCCGCCGCGATTGCGGCCGTGAGCGCCGCCCATGCCCAGGATGGCTCGACCATCGGCAAGACGAGTACCTGAAATCGTGCGCGGCGTGTCACGGCACCGGCGGCAAGGGCGACGGCGTCGTCGTCAAGGCGCTGATCAAGCCGCCGCCGGACCTGACCAAGCTCACGGAAGCCAACAAGGGCGTGTTTCCGTTCTCGCGCGTCTACGACGCCATCGACGGCCGGATCGCGGTGATCGCGCACGGCTCCCGCGACATGCCGGTGTGGGGCGACGTCTATACCCGCGAATGGAATGTCGGCCTGCCGGCCGGACTTGCCTCGAAGGAAATCGCCGAGTTGATGATGCGGGTGCGGATCCTGGCGCTGATCGAGTATCTGTCGACGCTGCAGGGCAAATGAGCGGGGCAAGGCCTCACGGCTTCTTGGCGATCGGCGCGGCGATGTAGGTCACCGGCGCCGCGGTCTTGTTCTCGAGCGCATGGGTGATGTCCTTGGTCATGACCAGCACGCCACCCGGCCCGTATTCGATGACCTTGCCGTTGCGGGTCTCGGTCAATGTCCCCGACACGACGTAGATGATCTCGGGCCGGTCGGCGTGCGGATGCGCCGGCATGGTGCCGCCCGGCTCGACCGTGACGAAGCTCATGCGCAGCACCCGGCCGTCCATGCCGGCGATCTCCTGCCCGAGATCGATGGTGCCGAGCTCCTTGACGTTGAAGCCCTTGGGGCCGGCCGGCGCCTGCTGGGCGAGCGCAGCAGTCGCGCTCAGCGCAAGCATCAGCACAGTGTCGGTGATGAGCCGCATAATCTAAGCCTCCCGTATTGCCGGCGTGGCCCGGCTTGCGGCAAGGATAGTGCGGGCGGTACGCGAGGCCAAGGTGAGGCACGACATGGCGGTGGAGAGATTGCCGGTGAAGCGAACGTCCGTCGGCTGCCTGCTCGCTGTCATGCTCGGCGCGCTCGCCCTGCCCGTCTTCGCCGCCCCCGCGGCGGACGAGCTCACCCCCGAGATCGAGGTGGTGGTCGAGGGCGCCGGCGAGGTGCTGGCGGTCGACCAACTCTGCCAATGGGATCTCGCGCCGAAGGTCGAGGCGGCGCTGCGGGCCGGCGCGAAGGAGATGAAGATGTCCGCGAAGCTGCAGCAGGCCGTCCGCGCCAGGCTCGTGGAGATCCGCAACGCCAAGTTCGGCAATCTGACGCCGGCCGGGCGGATCCGGACCAAAGCCGAGCTGTGCACGGCGGAGCAGCGCGCATTCCTCGACAAGCTGATCGCGCAGATTGCGTTCGAGTAGCGGGGCGGCCGGAACGAACTCGCCCTAGTTGCGGCGCGGATATCCCGTCGGCATCGCGTCGGCCGGCACGATCATCCTTGCCGATCGGCCAGAGCGCAAGCCCCGCGAGTTTGAGGTGCGCCCAGCCGAACGGGATGCCGATGATGGTGATGAACAGGATCACCGCGAAGATGAGGTGGCCGAGCGCCAGCCACCAGCCGGCCAGGATCAGCCAGATGATGTTGCCGATGGTGCCGAGCGGCCCGGTGCCGATGTCTTCCTGCCCGGTATGTTCGGCGCGCGACACGGCCTTCGAGCCGAACGGCAGCAGCGCGTATTTGGCGATGCTGATCGCCGCGCGCGCCCACGGGATGCCGATGATGGTGATCGCCATCACGATGCCGGCGATCGCCCAGCCGGCCGCCATCGCCAGCCCCCCGAAGACGATCCAGAGCAGGTTCAGCAGGAAGGAAATGGCGGACATGGGACAGCCTCCTCGCGATCGAAGCTGCTGCGTTCTATTGGCCGTCCGGGCGCGGATCAAGCCCGTCCGCAATCGTCCGGGCCGTGACCGCCATCACAGCGGCTGGCCGGGGCTCCTCTAGAACCGGGGCCGGAAGGGAGCGCCCTGTCTCCCGTCCCGCCCGCGGCAATCCCGCCGCGCGCCACCTTGGTTGGAGCCCGCCATGTCGCCCCGTCGCACGCTGATCCTCGCCTCGTTCGCCTTCGCCCTGCTCTGGACCGCCGGCATGTGCTGGTGGAACGCACCGATGCCGGCGCCAGCATGGCCATCCTGGCCATCATCGGCGCGATCGAAGGCTTCGTCTGGTTCTGGGCGATGCGGGCGTGCCTGGTATGGGCCGGGCTGCTGCCGGCCGAGCCGAAGCCGGTCGCCGTCGCCGACGTCCCGTAATCGGCGCACCGGAGCTGCGCCCTATTCCTCCGGCTCGGTCGTGAAGAACAGCGGGTAGCCCTTCTCCTTGCCCAGCTCGGTCGCTTCCTTCGCCTTGGTCTCGGCGATGTCGCGGGCGTACACCGCGATCACGCAGACGCCGCGCCGGTGCGCCGTCATCATGACGTTGTAGGCCTGCTCCGCGTTCATGCGGAACACGGCCTTGAGCACCATTACGACGAACTCACGCGGCGTGTAGTCGTCGTTGAGCAGGATGACCTTGTAGAGCGGCGGCCGCGCGGTCTTCGGCTTGACCTTGGTCTTCGGTTTGACGACGGTCTGGCTCATGGCCGCTCTAATAGCGGCCAGTCAGCCGCACAGTTCAAAGTATAATTCAACGCCGTCGCCCGTCCCAGTCCGCGGGCCGGACGCGACGCCGCTGCTTCAATGCGTCGGGACGCGCGCCGGCACGGAGTAGAATGCCGGGCTCCCGACCGCGTAGATCTCGGCAT
Organism: uncultured Alphaproteobacteria bacterium; assembly: GCA_963749815.1. GTDB lineage: Bacteria > Pseudomonadota > Alphaproteobacteria > Rhizobiales > Xanthobacteraceae > VAZQ01. The sequence continues at coordinate 306,040 of CAVVON010000031.1, forward strand.
CGATCTGGGTCGGCGCCGTGGCCGCAGCCAGCCCGAAGAAGAACGTCGTATTCTTGATGTCCGCGCCTCCCGCCAGGCAGAGCGGCTTGCTGAACGCGAAGTCGATGACGTCGCCGGTCTTCTCCGCCGACTTGATGCTGATGGTGCCGAGGCCGCCGGTCGTGACCACGAACACGTGGGCCGTCCCGCCGCTCTTGTAGGGCAACGACGCCACCGGACCGAAATTGAGCACGAGTCCAAGCAGGCAGTCGGCGCTGCCCGAGGCTTCAGTCAGGCTCACGCGATAGACGTAGCCGGTCTTGCCCGCGGCCGGCGTGCCGGGAGCGCTGGGGTAGATGCGCGACTGCAGCCAGGCCGTTCCCGGCGTGGCGATATACGGCAGCGCGATATGACCGATGGTGTCGGTCACGGTGATGACGCAGGACGGCTGGAACACGCAATTGACGGCGGGCGCGTTGACCTCGACCACGGTCAGCGGTTGGGCGGCGAGCGAGGTCGACATCGTCATCGCCGCCACGATCGTAACGATCCTGAACATCGGGTTCCCTCCTGTGTGTTGCGCGGACGGACCAAGCAAGCCTCGGTCTGCGGTGCAAACCGAGGGTGTCACAGCGATGCAGGAACCGGTGCCGCTACCTAACCTCGATCCACCTAACGGGGAGCGATGGGCGCGGCCGCGGTTGTGCGCAATATGATCTTACCACCACCCGCGCCGGTAGCCCCAGCCGCGCCGGTATGCGTACGCATAGGGCCGGTAGTAGCCGTAGGCCGGATAGACCACGCGCGGCGCCACCACGACGGGCGCGTAGCTGTAGGCGTAGTAGTTCCGCTGCCACCAGCACCGGTAGGGACCGCAGACCCAGGCGGTCTTCTGAGCGGTTGCGAGTTCGGCGGAGACGTCTGCGAGGTTGGCCGCGGGCAAGGCCTGCGCCGGGCCTGCGAGCAGGCCTGCGGCGATGAGGGCACTCCCGGCGGCGATCGTCAGCTTGCGCATCTTGGATTACTCCTGACTTGCCAGCCCCGGAGCCATTTTACCCGAGAGGGCGGTCGCTGTCTCGCCCGTCCGCTTGCGTCCGAGCAGTGCGTCGACGCTCCACGGTCCCGGCCCCGCGAACGCGATGTAGAGGAACACGAAGCAGTAGAGGATGCTGGCATCGCCGCGATTGAGGATCGGAAAGAAGCTGTTGGGCGCGTGGCTGATGAAATAGGCAAACGCCATCTCGCCCGACACGATGAACGCCGCCGACCGCGTGAACAGGCCGAGCACAAGCAGAATACCGCCGACCAGTTCGATCGCACCGGCGAACCAGTACATGGTCAGAAATTCCGGCGACGGTATCGGCGACGGCCACGCGAACAGCCGCGAGGTGCCGTGCTCGAGGAACAACAGCGCCGCGACGATGCGAAGAATGCTCAGCACCGCGGGCGCGTAACGCAACGCAATAGGCTCAATGCTCATGATTCCCGATCTCCTCAAATTGCAGATCGGGACTTACCCTGCGGTTCGATCACGTTTGAACTAAACTTCCCGTGAGCGCCGCGGCGAAAGCCGCGTTACGCGGCCTGCATCCATGCTGTCACTGCAATGCACGTATGAAGATTGGTCCGGCGCCGCGATCGGGCGAGCGTTTGAGAACTCTTCGCAACTAGGCCGGGTCGGCGGCAGAGCTGTCGGCTCGCTCCGGAAACTGCGAGCAGAGGCAGCGCTCGGCGCGAACCTCTCCCCGTTCGCCCTTGACCGCGACGCGCGCGCGACGGCCGGAACGCCTGATCGCGAGCGCCTCGGCGATGGCGGCCTGAAGGGCCAGTTCCTGCGTGCGATAAGGACCGACGGCATGATGCTCCAATTGAGCAATCCATACGTTGCCGCACGGCACTGCAACGCACTGTACGCACGGCATGTCCACCCCCGAACTACTCCGGTTGCCCCTCATAGGCGAAAGCACTTAATCGATCGCAAATGCGCGACGCGGGCAGGCCCGTCCATGGCACCGGCACAGGGCCGAAGCGCGTACCCTACGGCGTGCGCCGAACCATTCGGGCCGCCAGCGGTGTAATGTTCCGCCTGCAGCGAAGGAGCGCACCGATGCCCAGCAATGCCATGTTCGCCCAGGTCGCGGCGCTCGCCGGCGATCCGGCGCGTGCCGCCATGCTGCATGCCCTGATGGACGGACGCGCGCTGACCGCATCCGAACTCGCGCGGGTGGCCGGGGTGGCGCCACAGACCGCGAGCGGCCACCTCGCCCGGATGACCGCGACCGGCCTCTTGGTGCCGGAGCGGCAGGGACGCCACCGCTATCACCGGCTCGCCTCGCCCGCGGTGGCACGGATGATGGAAAGCATCATGCAGGTGGCCTCTGACCTCGAACCGAAACGGAAGGTCAGCACCGGTCCGCGCGATCAGGCGCTGCGCGCCGCGCGCACCTGCTACGACCACCTGGCGGGCCGGCTCGGCGTCGCGCTGACCGACGCCATGGTCGACCGCGGCTATGTGGAACTGGAAACCGACGCCGGATTGATGACGAAGCCCGGCATCGCGTTCCTCGCCCGCATCGGCATCGACGCCGCGTCGCTGGCGCCACGCCCTGGCAGGCGCGGCGGCCGCGTGCTGTGCCGCCCCTGCCTCGACTGGAGCGAGCGGCGTCCGCATCTCGCCGGAACCGTCGGCGCGGCGCTGTGCGCCCACTGCCTCGACCGGGGCTGGGTGCGGCGGATCGAGGGCACGCGCGCGATCGCGATCACCCCCAAAGGGCAGCAGGTGTTCCGCGAGCAGTTCGGCGCGCAGCTCGAGGCGCGGGCAAGATCCTATGGCAACGGCCGAAGCATCTCGGAATGACTTGCGCCACACTGCGGCAATTCACCGTGGGAGGCTGCCGTGACCATCACAGTTTTCATTCGCTACCAGCTCGATCCGTTCAAGACGCAGCAGTTCGAGACCTACGCGAAGCGATGGATCGAGATCATTCCGAGATGCGGCGGCGACCTCCTGGGATATTGGGCGCCGCACGAGGGCACCAGCAACATCGCGTTCGCCCTGATCTCGTTCGACAGTCTGGCGGGCTACGAAGCCTATCGCGCACGGCTCCGTGCCGACGCCGCGGGCGTCGCCAATTTCAGCTTCGCGCAGGAGCACAAGTTCATCCTCGCTGAAGAGCGTACTTTCCTCCGCCAGATCGAATAGAACGAGCTTGACGCGTGCCGCTTGCCGGAGCGATCGAGCAAGAAGGCATGACGGATATCGTGCAAACGGGCCTTCGGTGCACGTCTTCCCGACCCCGCGTGCGCGGCGCGGCCCATTCGGTTCGGTGTACAGCCACGCCGGAATTGCTCTACAGTGCGAAGGCGGCACAGGGGCAAACGAATGGCGCGCGTGAGAGATGATCAAGCCGGACGAGGCCGACGCCGATACGCGCAAGGTCTATGACGGCGTCCTGCGGCAATGGGGCCGGATCAGCAATTTTTCGCAGGTGCTCGCACATCAGCCGGCCGCGCTCGCCGGCTGGATGCTGCCGAACGAATCGATCCGGCTCGCCAACGTGGCGACCGATCCGGACTACGTGAAGATCCAGCAGCTCGTCATCATCAAGACCTCGGCGCTCAACCGCAGCGCCTATTGCATGTCGCACAACGTGCCGCTCGGCAAGAAGATCGGCCTCACGGAGGCGCAGATCGCCGCCGCGCAGGGCGACGACTACATGAGTTCGCCCGATCTCGACGCGCGCCAGAAGGCGGCCGTGCGCTGGGCCGAAGCCGTCACCACAATGACCGCGCGCGACGACGAGGACGCCTTCGCCGCCATGCGGGCGCATTTCACCGAGAAGCAGATCGTCGAGCTGACGGTGTTCTGCGGCATGTGGAACTACTCGAACCGGCTGTGCGAGGCGCTGCACGTCGACCTCGAACGGCCCGACAAGCGCATCGAATTCCAACAGAAATAGGCGGACCATGGCGGACGCGAAAAACTATTCCGGCGGCTGCCATTGCGGGCAGATCCGCTACGACGTGACCGCCGACCTGTCGAGCGTCATGTCGTGCAACTGCTCGCTCTGCCAGAAGCGCGGCGCGCTCTGGGCATTCGTGACCGAGGACAAATTCGCGCTGCGTGCCGGCGGCGAGGATCTCACCGACTACCAGTTCGGCAAGAAGACGATCCATCACCTGTTCTGTCCGCGATGCGGCGTCGCCTCGTTCTCGCGCGGCAAGGCGCCGAACGGCCAGGAGATGATCGCCGTCAACGTACGTTGTCTCAACGACGTCGACATCGGCGCGCTGACGATCAAGCCGTTCGACGGGCGCAGTTTGTAATCGGATCGAGGGCGATCGGCGGGCGCGCCGCTAGAGCGAATACCCGCCGTCCACGACCAGCGTCTGCGCCGTCACCATGCTGGTGTCGGCGCACAGAAACACGATCGCGGCCGCGATGTCGGCGGGCGTGCAGGCGCGTTTGAGCAGCGTGCGCTCGATCGAGGCCTGCTTGCGCGCGTCCGGCCACGGCTTGGTCCATTCGGTATCGACGAAGCCGGGCGCGACCGCGTTCACCCGCGCCTGCGGCGCGAGCGCGCGGGCGAGATTCTTGGTGAGGCTGATGAGGCCCGCCTTGCTGGCGCCATAGGCCATGCTGGAGCCGGGCATGTTGATGCCGGCGACCGAGGCGGTGTTGCAGACCGCCCCCTGCGCCGCCTTGAGCGCGTCGGCCGCGGCGTGCGTGCAGCGGAACGGGCCGATCAGGTTGGTGGTGAGGATGGTGGCCCAGAACGCCTCGGTCAGCTTGTCCATGTCGGCGGGCGGGATCGGCTCGACCGTGTTCGAGGTGCCGGCATTGTTGGCGAGGAAATCGAGCCGGCCGAGCGCATCGATCGCGGCGCGCACCATGGTCTCGGCTTCGCCCGGCTTCGAGACGTCGCCCGGCGCGCCGATGACGTCGAGGCCCTGCGCCGAAAGCTTGGCCACGGCCGCGGCGCCGCGCGCATCGCCGGGCAGATGGTTGAGCGCGACCTTGGCGCCGCGCCTGGCGAACAGCTCGGCGGTGGCAAAGCCGATGCCGGATGCCGCGCCGGTCACCAGCGCGGTCTTGCCCTTGAGGCTGGTCACGGCTCCCTCCCCTATTCTCGCTTAAGCGAGCGCCTGAGCGGCGACGGTCACCAGGATGATCGAGAAATTATCATGCCCGCCCGCCGCCATCGCGAGCTCGAACAGTCTGCCGCCCGCCGCCTCGTCGTCGAGCGCCAACGCCGCGGCGATCTCGGCGTCGGTCAGCATGTCGGTGAGGCCGTCGCTGCACAAGAGCCAGCGCGATGGCACCGCGAGCTCCTGCGTTCCGACATGCGGCTCGATCGCTCCAAACGTCAGGCTGCCGCCGAGCGACCGCGTGAGCATGCCGCTGCGCGCGCCCGGCGGCGTGTCGTCGACGCTCACCTGCTCCAGACCGCCATGGCGCCACCGGTAGAGCCGGCTGTCGCCGACATTGAACCAGACCGACCTGACGCTCGGTCAGCAGCAGCCCGACGACCGTCGTGCCCATGCCGCGATACTCCGGCATCGCCGCCATCGTCTGGTAGAGTTCGCGATTGACGCCGTCGAGGGCGGCCGCGACCGCGGCCGCGCCGTCGCCCGGGAAGTGCTCCGCCGCCAGCCGCTTGATCGTGTAGCGGCTCGCGACCTCGCCCGCCGCGTGCCCGCCCATGCCGTCGGCGATGGCGCAGAGCAGCGGCTCATCGAGCGCATGGCGGGAGCGGCGCAGGCCCGTCATCTCGACGTCCGCGACCCAGCCCGCCACCGTGATGCTGTCCTGATTGGCCTCGCGCACGCGCCCGCGGTGCGTGAAGGCCGTGACCTCGACCGATGCCGCCATGCGGCCACCGATCCACGACAAATGCGGCCCGGGCGGGGCGCACCACCCGGGCCGCTGGCAACTCTATCGCGATTTCGGGGAAAGGCCCGAGCGCGGCCGCTCGATCAGCGGCGCATCTCGCTGAACAGCACGCCGCCCTTGGCCTTCAGCGTCGGCTCGGCTTCCACGATCTCGATCACCACTGCCTCGGCCGGGACGGAGAAATTCTTCACCACCGCGTCGGTGATGTCCTTGATCAGCGCCTTCTTCTGCTCCTGCGAGCGGCCCTTGACGGCGTGAACGTAAATTTCAGGCATCTTTGTCTCCCTTTGCATGCGGAACGCATCGCCCGGCACTATAGCGTGCGGTGCAAACATAGAAAGGTGCGCCGGCGACGTCCGGCGCTGGGCGCCGCGATGGGCCTCCTGGCGCACTTGCTTCGGACCCGAGAGAGGGACCCTTAACTCTCGAATCAGAAGGCCGGACGCTGCCCGGTGTTTGCCACAGTCGCGATCATAAATCGGTGCAGGGATCGTCCGAGCGGGGGGCATGATGGAGAAAGATCAATGTCCCGTTTGAGTCTCGCCCTGTGCGCTGCAGCAATCGCCCTTGCGGTCTCGATCCCCGCGCACGCCGACTACCAGGTCATTCGCTGGTCATGGGGCGACTGTAAGATCTGGAACAACGATACCAACAAAATGCCGGATGGCGAAGGCTGGATTGTTCTGGCCTGGGGCCTTCCGAATTACGAAACCGCCCGGTGGGCTCTGAACGAGGAAGCCGCCAAGGGTCAGTGCCGCTGGTAGTTCTGCCGCACTGCGAAGAGCGCGCCGCTCGTAGGTTTCCTCCTATTAGGTCAGGAGGGCTGCTTTATCGTGTTTCGAATTGCTTTACGTTGGCCCCCACGAAGGGGCCGGAGCAAATCCGGTGGTGGCGGAGGAAAAACGCCATGGACGTGCGATCGACAAATCTTCGAAAGCGGTACCTCGAAGCAAGAACCGTCAACATGTGCGCCCAGTGCGGGGAGACGATCTTCCTTCCCGAATGGTCGGAGTACCTGAGCAAGCATCGCGTGCGGCATCTGTGGGAATGCGAAGCCTGCGGCTACAAGTTCGAGACACTGGTTTCGTTCTCCGCATCGGAGACCGCGCTCGCATCCTGATGCGCTGACGCATCGTCGCGATTGAGGAGCCGCCGGCAGCACCGGCGGCTTTTCGCTTTCGCACCGCTGCCGATCCTGCCGAACGCCATGACCGTCTCGATGGCGAACTTGGCGCCCCGGACTGTCAGCGCGAGCGATGCCGCGCTCGCAATTCTCGCGGGTATCGCGAGCAACCAACGAGGAAGACGGTCAGCGGCGCCCTCTCGGCGATGGCCGGTTTGCGCCCGAAACCGGCCTGATGGCGCTCGCGATGGTCGCGCTGCACACGGGATGAGCACCCCGGCCTGACGTCGCGCAGCGCCGCTTGCGCGGGCGCCAAACCGGTCCGCCGATATTGCAATTCCGCATGGAACTCCAGCGAGCGCGTCACCAAAAATTCATCGCTCCACGCACTCTGAACGGAAGAATTGGCTGCTAGGTTTGTTGGTAGGTTCGGAGCCGCCGGGATCAGCCCGCTGGCCGAACGAATGTCGGGAGGCTACCCATGACAATGAAACTGATCCTGCCCGCGCTCGCCTGCACGGCGCTGGTCGCACTCGCGTCCAGTGTCCCGGTCACGGCGCAGCAGGCTGCCATGACCTTCTTCATCACCAGTTCCGGTTCCGGCAAGGGCGCCGACCTCGGCGGTCTTGCCGGCGCCGACGCGCGCTGCGCGCAGCTTGCGCAAGCCGCCGGCTCGAGCGGCAAGACCTGGCGGGCTTATCTCAGCACGCAGGGCGCCGGCGCCGTCAATGCGCGTGACCGCATCGGCAACGGCCCCTGGCAGAATTCCAAGGGTGTCGTTGTCGCCAAATCGGTGGATGACCTGCACAGCGACAGCAACAACCTCACCAAGCAGACCGCGCTCAACGAAAAGGGCGAGGTCATCAACGGCCGCGGCGACACGCCCAACCGGCACGACATGCTGACCGGCTCGACGCCGGACGGCCGCTCGATCGCCGGCGATGCCGACCGCACGTGCGGCAACTGGACCAAGAGCAGCGGCGCCGGCGCCGCGATGCTCGGCCACTCCGACCGCACCGGCCTCGACGAAAGCGCACCGGCGAAGTCGTGGAATTCCTCGCACCCCTCGCGCGGACCGCAGGCGACCCCGACCGAAGGCTGCGGCCAGGACGCGCTGAAGGGCACCGGCGGCGACGGCCTGTTCTACTGCTTCGCGATCAACTAAGCCGGAAAAAGGCCTTGTACGCCGGCGGCTGGCTTCGTGCCCGCCGCCGGCGTGTTGTTTTTGGGCGCATTTACAGGGGTTTCCGCCTCGCCTCGATTTTGGCCACATCCTTGGCTGGTATGGTGTTGCCGGGAGAAAAGGCTTCGGCCTGATCGTCCGGCAGATGAGACGGTCTCGTGGGGGCATGGGTCCGTTGCCGTCATCAAGGGCGGCTCGGGTGCAGCCGGTGGAATCTGGAAAGAAATCGGGTGTCGCGCGGCGAACAGGGCCGGCGCGGCGCTTCTGTAGCCATAGGAAGGCCAAATGCTCCGCACCATCGCTCTGCTGCTCCTGATCGCCGCCGGACCGGGCACCGCCTCCGCCCAGCAGTTTCCGTTGCTCATCCCGCTGCCGGGAATGGATCAGGGCACGCCGCAGGAGCGCGCCGCCTGCCAGGGCGACGTGCAGAAGTATTGCGAAACGGCATTGCCCGACACGATGCGGGTCGCGAACTGCCTGCAGACCAATCGATCCAGGATCAGCAAGTCCTGTCAGCAGGTGCTGACCAATCGCGGAATGTAGTCGCGGCGCCGGCTAGCGTCCCGACTCCGAAGTTCGCAACGGACTCGTGGCACGGCTATGCGAACGTCGGGTTCGGGGCACCAGGCCCGGCTGAATCCTCACGGCTTCGTCACTCGTCTCCGCCGCAGGCCCTTGCTAGGCTTGCCCGGACGAGGTGAATCATGCCCGCCGACCGCCGCCGCGTTCTTGCTCTCCTTGCCGGCACGCTGGCCGCCCCTACCCTCGCCCATGCCCAGACCATGAGCCGCATCACCGCCTACGCGTTCTCGTTCGCGGCGCTCGACGGCGCCGACATCAAGCTCGCCGACCATGCCGGCAAGCCGATCCTGGTGGTGAATACCGCCTCGATGTGCGGCTTCACCCCGCAATATGCCGGGCTGCAGCAGCTCTGGACGCGCTTTCGCGACCGCGGATTGTTGATCGTCGGCGTGCCCTCTAACGACTTCGGCGGCCAGGAGCCGGGCACGGCCGACGACATCAAGCATACCGCGAGCGGCTACAATGTCTCTTTCCCGCTTGCCGCCAAGGTGCAGGTCAAGGGCGCCAATCCGCACCCGTTTTACAAATGGGCGGCGAGCGAACGCCCGCTGGAGACGCCGCGCTGGAACTTCCACAAGTACCTGGTCGGCCGCGACGGCCATATCGCCGCGGTATTCGCCACCGACGTCGAACCGGCCGACGCCCGCGTGGTCAATGCCATCGCGAAAGAGCTGCCGCGCGCGGAATAAGTCCCCGGCGCAAGCGTTGACAATCATGCGCCGGGTCGCGATGAACCGGTCGTGCATTGCGCGAGGCAGAATTGCGCCTGAACACACCTGAAACTGCACACAATGAACGGAGGAGTTCCATGAACATCCGGCAATCCATCCCGGCCGACGTCGAGGGATTGACGCATCAGGTCGATCCGCTGTCGCGGCGCGGCTTCTTCATGACAGCCGCGGCCGCCAGTGCCGCCGGCTATACGCTGGCCGCCGGCCCGGTGCGCGCGCAGGTCATCCAGACCGACATCGAAGGGCTCGAGACCGGCACCGCCACGGTCAAGGTCGAAGGCGGCGACATGCCGGTCTATTTTGCGCGGCCCGCCAACGTGCGGAACTCCCCGGTCATCCTGGTCGCCATGGAGATCTTCGGGCTGCACGAATACATCAAGGACGTGACGCGCCGCCTCGCCAAGCTCGGCGCCTTCGCGGTCGCGCCCGACTACTATTTCCGCAAGGGCGAGGACCTCACCAAGATCACCGAGATGCCGAAGCTGCATGCCGATCGTCAACAGCAAGCCGGATGCCGAGCTGTTCGCCGATCTCGACGCCACCGTGGCCTGGGCGAAGAGCCAGGGCGGCGACACCGCCCGCCTCGGCATCATGGGCTTCTGCCGCGGCGGCCGCACGGTGTGGGAGTATTCGGCGCACAACGGCGGCATCAAGGCCGGGGTCGCCTTCTACGGCTCGCTGGTCGATCCCGACACCCAAAAGGCGATCTGGCCGAAGAGCTCGATCCAGGCCGCCGCCGACCTGAAAGCGCCGGTGCTCGGTCTCTACGGCGAGGCCGACCAGGGCATTCCGCTCACGCAGGTCGAGCAGATGAAGGCCGCGCTGGCGGCCGCCAACAAGACCTTCGAGATCGTCACCTATCCGGCCGCGCCGCACGGCTTCCATGCCGACTACCGGCAGAGCTACCGCAAGGAAGCGGCCGAGGACGCCTGGAAGCGGATGAGCGACTGGTTCAAGAAGCACCAGGTGCTGAGCTGAGCGCACCGGCTCAATCGATCGACGAAAGGGCGGCCATTCGGGCCGCCCTTTTGTTTCCGGTACAGACTTTTGCCGATGCCCTATGGAATCTGGATCAGCTCCTTGATCTGGTCGGCCGAGAGCGGCGCCGGGATGAACTTGCCGCCCACGGCGTCGGCCATGATGCCGTCGATGCCTTCCACCTTGCCGGGCGCGAGGTTCGCCTTCGGGATCAGGTTGCGCACCCGCAGCACGATCTTTTCCGGCAGGCTGGAATATTCGCCGTAATGCTTGAGCGCGGCCGGGTCGGAGTACATCCAGTCGATGGTTTCCTGATAGGCGCGATTGAACCGCACCAGCGCATCGCGGCGGTTCTGCAGCGTGCTCACGTTGGTCAGGTTCACGCGTACGGTGCGGCTCCGCAGCGACTCGACGTCGTTGCCGCTGGCGATGATGCGGACCTTGCCGTCCTCGACCAGATCCAATCCGAACGGCGCCGCGCCGAAGCCCACGTCCACCTGCCCGCTCATGGTCTGCGTGATGGTGGAGGCGATGTTGCCGGTCGAGGTCGGCTTGGCCGTGAGCTTGAATTGAGCAATGAGCGCCAGCAGCGCGGCGTGGCTCGACGAGCCGGTCTGCGAATAGGAGACGGTCTTGCCGTTGAAGTCCTGCACCGTCTTGATCGGCGAATTGGCCGGCACGTACCAATAGAGATCGGGCGCACCGATCATCTCGCTGCCGATGATGCGGATCGGCGCCCCCTTCGCGAACGTGCCGACCGCGGCCGACACGCCGGACGCGGTCACGATATCGAGGCCGCCGCCGATCATCGCGGTGATGCCTTCGGGACCGGCCTGCACGTTGAGGGTTTCGAGCTTGATCCCGTGCTTCTTGAAGATGCCGCCGCGCTCGCCGAGTTCGGCGACGCCGGCGTCCCAGGCGCCGCGCTGGGGAATCCCGACCTTGAACACGTCCTGCGCGAGCGCCGGCGCATGCGCGCCCGCGGCCATCGCGGCGGCGCACAGCGCCAGCATGAGTCTCGTCTTGGTCATTGCGGCTCCTCCCGGGAGATCGTTTGTTCTCGCGCTTGCGGCCATAAGACCTCATCGCGGTTGGCGGTTCAAGCGACCCTCGGCTGCGGATAATTTGCCGCACGCGGCGCTTGCGGTCCACGTCGAATTGAGGATCATAGAGAGCCGGTCAAAATACGTTCGAACCGCCATGGATCGGCGCAAAGTCAACGACAATCCTGCTGCCCTCCTCGATCACGAATTCGCGCAGGAGCGCGCGAGCGCGCTCGGCCGGCTCGGGCGCGCGCTCGAAGCGGCGCTCGCCGAACTCGCCGCATTCGATGCCCGCCAGGCCGGCACGGCGGCGCCTGCTGCGGAAATACGGTCCGCGCGCGGCAAGATCGTCGCCGAAGCGAGTGTCGCGCTCTGGCAGTTCGTGGTGCAGCGGGAAGCCTGCGGCCTGCGCGACATGCGCGCCCTCATCCGCGACTACCGGGTACCTGCCGACGTCGCGGCGCGCATGGGCGTGCTGCCGATCGAGCCGCCCCGGCGCCGCCGTTAGTTCGCTAATACCGCAAGCCGCGCAGCGCGAGGTAAAGCATCGCAGCCACGCCCGATGCGACCGCCAGCCAGATCGGCTGGTCGCACAGCGTCTGCGACAGCGAGCAGACGTCGCGCGCCCAGGGCGAGCCGTGGCCGTAAATTCCGCCGGCGACATAGAACGTGCACGTCGCCAGCGCGAGGACGATGAACAGCGTAAGCGCCAGTGCGGACATGGCTGACTTCTCGGCTCACGTCTGGGCGAGAATCGTTGGGGATTATAGCCCAGTTTGAGACCGGATGCCCCATTCTGGCGAACGGCGGTCGCATCATAGGGTTGACGAATCAGTCAATGGGGCGCATGGAGATAATAGGAATAGGGCTTTCTCCTCAGGCGAGGGCCTGTGCCGCGCCATTTTTGGTTCCTCCCCGCGTGGCGTGATCAACTGGGCGGCCGCGAGGCCGCCCATTTCATGTCGCGCCCTCACCGTCCACCCGTTCACCGACCATTTACCCTAGGCGGCAAGCCTTGCCGCCGCGCTGTCGGCCGTCATCTGCTGTGCAGCCCCGCGCAATCGAATCTTCATCGTTCTGCGGCCATGCTCGGATGAGATTTGTCCCGATGGCAACAAGCCGCTGATGAGCGCCCCGACCTCGCTGATCGATGAACTCGAGCGCGCGCTTTCCATCGGCAGCAATGCCGAGCGCATCACCATGCTGTCGCGCATCACCGACCTGTTCGTCGAAGGCGCCAACAGCTACTCGGCCGGCCAGATCAATCTATTCGACGACGTCCTCGCCAAACTCGCCAACGCGATCGAAGGCAAGGCTCGCGCCAAGCTCGCGAGCCGGCTCGCACCGGTGCCGAACGCACCGGCAGGCGTGATCCGCCTCCTGGCGTTCGACGACGACATCGAGGTGGCGCGCCCGGTGCTCACCTCTTCGGAGCGTCTCGACGAGGCCGACCTTGTCGCCAATGCCAGGCAGAAGGGCCAGCAGCATCTCGCCGCCATCGCCGAGCGCAAGTCGCTGAGCGAAGCGGTCACGGACGTGCTGGTGACGCGCGGCGACCGCAACGTGGTGCACTCGGTCGTCAAGAACAACGGCGCGCGTTTCTCGGACGCGGGCTTCCGCATGCTGGTGAAGCGCGCGACCGGCGACGATGCTCTGGCCGCGCAGGTCGGCTCCCGGCAAGACCTGCCGCGCGAGCATTTCCTGCGCCTCCTGCAGGACGCCTCCGCGGCGGTGCGCACCCGGCTCAACGCCGAAAACCCGGAAGCGGTCGGCGCCGTCGAAACGGTACTCACCGAGGTCGTTGGCGGCATCCGCAGTGAGACCCGCAAGGCGTCGACCGACTACGCCGCCGCGCGCGAGCGGGTCGAGGCGCTGCAAAAAGCCGGACGGCTCGGCGAAAACGAGATTCACGGATTTGCGCGCGAGCGCCGCTTCGAGGAGACGGCGATCGCCCTCTCGCTCGTGTCCGGCATGGAGATCGACGTGGTCGAGCGCGCCCTGCTCGATCCGGGTCACGAGATCGCGCTCATCCTGGTCAAGCTCGCCGGCTTTTCGTCGACCACCGCCAAGGCGATCCTGCTGCTCAAGCAGGCCGGCCGCGGCATGTCGGCCCAGGACCTCGACCACGCGATGGGAGCCTATGCCCGGCTGCAGGTCACGACCGCGCGGCGCGTGTTTGGCTTCTACCGCGCCCGCTTCAGGGGTGCCCCGGCCGCCCCGACGCTGGCCGCCAGCTAGGCCGCCTTCACCTCACCTGTCCCACCAGGAATCGCGATATTCGCGATAGCCGCGGACCCGGCGTTCCGACCGGGCGCCGTAGCGCGGACTCTGCGTGCAGATGCCACCGAGCCCGCGCGACGTGGCCAAGCATTGCTCCAGGGTCTGGTAGCGGCAGTCGAACGTGTAGCCCATCGCGCCATTGAGACACCAGGGTGCGGTCCCTTGGGCGCGGGCGGCGGACGGCGCGTCGAGCGCCGCCATCAGCGCCAACGCCGCCAGGGCGATCAGCCATCGGGGCGCCGTCCCCCGTCTCTCGGGCCTGCTCCAGTCCATCATAAAATGCCTCCGGTTGAGCGTGACTGCCCCTGCGGCAATCTCTTACACCATTGCGGCAAGGGCTGGCCAATGCGCTCGTCTTGCGGCAGGATTCCCGCTAACCTGCCTGCGAAAGAATGGCCAACGGAGAAGCCCCATGACCATGAGCGTCGGACTGCTCGACCACTACAACGTGTCAACCCGCATACTCAAGGAAACCGTGCAGTTCTACGAGGACGTGCTTGGATTCACGAACGGCGCGCGGCCGCCTTTCACGTTCCCGGGCGCATGGCTCTACAGCGACGGCCGGCCGGTTCTCCACCTCAACGACATCTCGCAGACCGACAAGCAGCAGCGGCCGGATTCCGGCGTCATCGACCATGTCGCCTTCGGCAGCCGTGGCTTCGAGCTGATGAAGCAGCATCTCTCCGGAAAGGGGGTGCAGTACCGGGTCAACCAGGTGCCCAACAGCACGCGCTGGCAGATCTTCCTGCGCGATCCCAACAACGTCGAGATCGAGCTCAACTTCGACGTCAAGAGCGAGACCGCCTGAGGCGGGTGGCGCCCGCCTCCCCCGCAAAGGCTCTCTGCGACAGCGCGCGCTACGCCGCGGTACGGCTCGCGGCGGCCGGACTCAGCGCGGCTTGCGGCAGCGGGTCGATCGCCTCGACCAGTTGCAGGAACGACGAGGCCGGCAGCGGCGGCGCGAACACATAGCCCTGCGCGGCGCGGATGCCGAGGTCGCGCAGCAGCACCACCTGCTCGAAGCTCTCGACCCCCTCCGCGATGATGTCCATGCGCATGTTGTGGGCGAGATCAATCAGCGTGCCGATGATGGTCGCCGAATTGCCGTCGGTGCCGATGGCATCGACGAACAGCTTGTCGATCTTGATCAGGTCGACGCCGAGCTTGAGCATATAGGACAGGCCGCTGTGGCCGGTGCCGACGTCGTCGATGGCGACGATGACGCCGAGGCCCTGCAGCGCGGCGACGATGCGCCGCGTCTCGGTGAGGTTCTGGATCGGCTGACGTTCGGTCAGTTCCAATATCACCTGGTTGAAGCGGATCGGCGAATTGCCGAACAGGTCGCGCACGTCGCCGACGATCTGCTCATTCTCGAAATGCGCCGCCGCGAGATTGAAACTCAGCCGCAGCGCCGGCCGGCTGCCATAGGCGGCGGCGAGGTTGTCGCGCGCACGGCGCATCAGCGCACGGGTTGCTTCGAGGATCAGCCCGCTCGATTCCAGAATCGGGATGAAGGCGCCGGGCAGCAGCAGCGAGCCATCGGGCTTCTGCCAGCGCATCAGCACCTCGGCGCCATAGAGCTTGCCGGTGGTGATATCGACCACCGGCTGGAAATAGGGCACGAACTCGCCCGCGCGCACCGCCCGCTCGATCTCGGCCACCGGGTCGCCGCGCCGGCGTGCGGGCACGATCAGCGCCAGTCCGAGGATCGTGAGTGCAATGATGCTGGTAATGACAGTCCCGAAGCGGTGGAGATCGCTGTGAACCGCCATAACGCGCTCGCGCGGCAGAATAACGCTGGCGACCAGGTTGAAGCGCTCCGACGGGGCGCTGGCGGAAAAGCCGGTGTGGTCGCCCGCCGGCACCGCGACCCCGCTTTCGGCGATCGGCACGCCCTCGCGCGTGGCCAGCACGGCGTATGAGGTGAGCGGTCCACCCTGGGTCGAGACTTGCGGCACGAACAGATCGGCCGGCATGAGCGCAGCGAGGCCGTTCGACGCTTCCGGCCCCAGCCGCCTGATCCTGACCACGGGATCGCGACGCTCGGACAGATGCATCACCTCGATCAGAAAGCCGGCGGCGAGCGGGTGCGAGGACACGACCTTGCGGACGCCGAGCGGGATGCCGAGGTCGGAGCACAGGGTCTGCCCGGCGGCGTCGACCACCGACATTTCCTTCGCCGGCGTGGTGGCAAAGTTGGCCTGGCGCAGCGCTTCGAGGTGGGCCGGCCGGCACGACGAGACGCCGCGTTCGGCTAGTCCGTCCAGGCTCGCGACCACGCGCACCAGCCGGCCATCGGCCATGCTCAGAGCGCGCTTGGCGACGGACTCGACCTCCTCGCCGCCCTGCTGCTCGATGAAGTAGTCGAGCCAAATGTTGAACGCCGCCATCGGCACGCCGGCGAGCGCGATGCCGATGACGATCGCCAACACTTCTTTCTTGCGCGCCAGACCCACCACACCCTCGCAGAGGGCGTCCACGTTGGCGCAGCGGCGTAAAGGCGAGCTTAAGTATAAACGGGCGCCACAACAGCGCCCCGCCGTTATGGAACGGCAGCCGCGCACATGGTTAGCGAGGCGTGAACAACGCGCCCGGCCTGTCGCATTTTGGCGCGTCAGGGACGGCGCTTGGCGGCTTTGGCCTTGGCGGCGAGATCGGCGATGAAGCGCGGCAGCGCGAAGGCCGCGGCCTGCACCTCGGGCGTCCAGTACCGGGTCTTGAAGCGGCCCGCCTTCTTGTAACGGTCGGCGATGGTCCTGACCGGCGTCCGCCGCAGCCCGGCGTTGTCGGTGGCCCAGCCCATCGCCATATGGCCGCCGACATAGGTCGGGATCGCCGCCACGTAGCAATAGCCGTCCGCGAACAGGCGGCGGAACTTGGCGATGCCGGCGGTGAGCTCGCCCGGTTGCAGGATCGGCACGCCGTTCTGGGTGACCATGACCGCGCCCGGATTCATGCAGCGCCGGCAGGCGGCGTAGAATTTATGACTGAACAGGACCTTGCCGGGCCCTTGCGGATCGGTGGAGTCGACGATGATGACGTCGAAGCGGCGGTCGGTGCGGGCGACGTATTTCATGCCGTCGTCGATCACGCTCTCGAAGCGCTTGTCGGCGAATACCGGCTTGGTGAATTCGGGGAAATGCTCCTTGGCGAACTCGACCACCGAGGCGTCGATCTCGACCTGGATGAGACGCTCCACGCTCTTGTGCTTGAGCACCTCCTCGGCGATGCCGCAGTCGCCGCCGCCGACGATCAGCACGTTTTTCGCCTTGCCGTGCGCGAACAGCGGCACGTGCGACATCATCTCCTGGTAGATGAACTCGTCCTTCTTGGTGATCTGGGTGGCGCCGTCGAGCATCAGCATCTTGCCGTAGAACTTGTGCTCGAACAGCACCAGATGCTGATGCTCGGTCTGCGTCTCGTAGAGCACCCGCTCGACCTCATAGGTCATGCGGAAGCCGAGGTCGTCGAACAGCGTCTCGGGAAGCCAGCGTTTGTCGGCCATGATGGGCGCCTCGCGGGGCCGGGCGGCCGGACCACCGGCATTCGCCGTTCCCCGGCCAAGAATCCAAACAACAAGGGTTTAAAGCCGGCACATGGGCGGAGCGAAGCGACGCCGTCCTTCGGACGGCTATGCCCGGCCACCGTGAATTCGGCAGCGCGCCCTTCAGGCGTTCTGGCCGCGCAGGATCTCGTTGACCTCGACGCGGCTGGCGCTGAACGCCTCGCGCAGCACCGGGATGCAGGCGTCCGGATTGGCCTTGCCGCACATGAAGACGTCGAGCGCGGCATAGCCGAGGTCGGGCCAAGTATGGATTGAGATGTGGCTCTCCGCCAGCACCGCCACGCCCGACACGCCGTTCGGCTGGAAGTGATGCAGGTGGATGTGCAGCAGAGTGGCGTTCGACGCATCGACGCAACGCCGCAGCGTGCGCTCGATCAGGTCGATGTCGTTGAGCCCCTTTGCGCCGTGCAGATCGATGATCAGATGCACGCCGGCGCAGCGCACGCCGTGGCGCGTGGCAAAATGATCCTCACGCTCGTCGGACGGCAACGCCGCGACCACGCTCACCGAGACTTTTTTTCGGGTGGTTCCTGGAGTGCCCAGGCCCTTCCCCGATCGCAAGAGGGCGTTCTGGCGCATCGCCGTCCTCCCCAACCGAGTGATCCAACCCGAGTTACCGGCGAGCCGCACTGGCGCGCTGGAGTCTCGGCAAGCGAATGCCGCTCCGACGAGCCCAAGAGTTGGACCGATCACAGCGGCAAGTCCCCAAATAAGGCCAATGACCCCAGAGTCAAGAAGATTCTGCGGAGCGGACATGCAGAACCTCCGATGCAGCGCGGTTTCGCCCGAATCGCGCGGCCGGGCGCGGTGTCCGTGCGGCCGCGCCTGGCCGGATTGCGATGCTTGACCCTGGCGGAAAAACTCCGCCAACTGGCCGCATCACAAGAAACGGCCCACGGGAGCAACGCCATGGTTACGCGCACCGGACGGCGCAAATTCTTCAACGGTTGTGTCTGCTGTCAGCCCGAGTTTCTTCCCGCCAACCCCGCGAGGCGCAATTTCCTTGCCGGCGGCGCAGCCGCGCTCGGCCTTGCCGCCACCATGCCGCTCGCGGCACCGGCCAAGGCGCAAGTCCCGGCCGCGCGCACGCGCATCGACGTGCACCACCATTTCATCCCGCCATTCCACGTCGAGGCCATGATGGCGCCCGGCCGCCGCACCGGACCGGCGCCGCCGAAGTGGTCGCCGGCGCTGTCGCTCGACGACATGGACAAGAGCGGGATCGCCACCGCGATCCTGTCGATCGCGCAGCCGGGCGTCTGGTACGGCAACAACGTCGAGGAGTCGCGCAAGCTCGCGCGCGAGCTCAACGAATACGGCGCCAAGCTGGTCAAGGATCATCCCGGCCGCTTCGGGCTGTTCGCCTGCATTGCGCCGCCGGACGTGCAGGGCAGCCTCAAGGAGATCGAGTATGCCCTCGATACGCTCAAGGCCGACGGCATCGGCCTGTTGACGAGCTATCAGGACAAGTATCTCGGCGATCCCTCATTCGCGCCGGTCTACGAGGAACTCAACCGGCGCAAGGCCGTGGTCTATGTCCATCCGACCACGCCCGACTGCTGCCGCGGCCTGGTGCCGGGCATCCCGCCAGGCTCGATCGAATACGCCACCGATTCCACGCGCACCATCGCGCACGTGGTGTTCAGCGGCACCGCGACGAAATTCCCCGACATCCGCTGGATCTGGTCGCACTCGGGCGGCACGCTGCCGTTTCTGACCGGCCGCTTCGTCCGCCTCGCCCAGGAGCGCAAGCTCGCGCATCTGCCGAACGGCCCGATGCCCGAGTTCAAGAAATTCTACTACGAGCTGGCGCAGGGCAACACGCCCGGCCAGATCGCGGCGCTCAGCAAGATGGTGGCGATCTCGCAGGTGATGTACGGCACCGATTTCCCGTTCCGCGACGGCGCCGAGGTCAATGCCGGGATCGCGGAATACGGCTTCACGCCGGCCGATATCGCAGCGATCGAGCGCGACAACGCCCTCAAGCTGCTGCCGCGGCTGAAGGGATAGAGTCCGATAGGGTTCGGCACGGTCATTCCGGGCACGCCGCATGCGCGGCGCCCCGGAATGCCGGCGATGGTTGCCTAGCCCGCGACCGTCTTCCAGTTCGACGCCATCTGCTCGGCGCCGCGCAGCGACAGCGCGAAGATCGTGTAGGTCGGATTGACCGCGCCGGCGGTGGCGAAGATGCCCGGACCGGCAATGTAGAGATTCGGCAGCTCGTGGGTCTGGCCGTAGCTGTTGGTGACCGAGTTGTTGGCCGCCGTCCCCATGATGGTGCCGCCCATGAGGTGGATGGTCGGCATGTTGCCGCGCGCCGACCAGACCTCCTTGGCGTCCGTCGCCTTGGCGATCTTCATGCCCTCCTCGAAGTTCGCGTTCCACAGCGCCTGGGCATCCTGATCGTAGCTGTGGATGATCCGGCCGAGCGGCATGCCGAAGCGATCCTTGTCGGAGGCCTGCTCGACACGGTTCTCGATGTTCGGCAACTCCTCGCCGAAGGCGCCGATGCGGGAGAAGCCGCGCGCAGCCTTCTTCATGAAGGCGTGCAGGTCGGGGCCATAAAGATCGAGACGGGCATTGGCGAAGCCGCCGAGGCCGCTCGTTTTCAGCGCCGAGCCGCAGGTGATGAACGAACTGCCGAAGGCGCCCTTCTGCGAGGTCTTGGGCAGGCGATCGTAGGACATGAACTGCGCGCCGACCGAGCCCATGTGGTTCTGGACATCCTCGTCGAAGATCGCATTCGTGCCGGAAGCGTAGTGGCACATGAGGTACTTGCCGAGGAGGCCACTCGCGTTGGCGAGGCCCTTCGGGTGCTTGTCGGTCGCCGAGTTGAACATGAGGCGCGGATTCTGCGCCGACCAGGCGGCAAGCACCACGACGCTCGCCTCCTGAACGTTGCGCTCGCCCTTGTCGTCGAAATATTCGACGCCGGTGACCTTGTTGCCTTGCTGGTTGGTGAGCACGCGCGTGACCGTAGACAGCGCGCGCACCTCAGCACCGGCCTTACGCGCTTCGGCGAGATAGGTAACGACCGGATTGGCAAGCGCGCCGGTCGGACAGCCGATGTGGCACCAACCGTCGTAGATGCAGGCGGCGCGGCCCTTGTATTCGGTCGAGTTCATCGCCACCGGGTTCGACACCATGCGGATACCGTTGGCGGCGAAGCCCTTGAGCCAGATCTCGCCGTGGCGGAACGTTTTCATCGGCGGCATCGGATAGGGCTTGCCGGCCGGCCGCCAGATTTCCTCCGCCTTGGCGTCGCCCGACATGCCGATGTCGGCCGCGACCTTGTCGTAGAAGGGCGCGACGTCCTTGTAGTCGATCGGCCAGTCGAGCCCGCGATTGAACTCGCTCTTCATCTTGAAGTCGGACTGGAGGAGCCGCGGGAAGTTGGCGAAGTGATGCAGCGCCGCGCCGCCGACGCCCCACCCCGCTTGATACGCGTAGCCGAACGGGTTCTTGCCCTCGAGCAGGAACGGCGCCCCGGCGGGCTTGATGCGGCGGCCCCAGATGTCGGAGCTGATGAGGTCGGTGAGCTGCCAGTCCGGCCCCTCCTCGATCACCACCACTTTCTTGCCGGCCTTCGCCATGACGGCCGCGTAAGTCGAGCCGGACGCGCCGGCGCCGACGATGACAACATCGACTTTCTCGTGCGTCGCCATGGTCACCACCTCTTGTCCGGAGCGATGTGCGGCATGTAGGGGATGCCGAGCGACTCGTAGCCTTCCATGGTGCCGTAGACGACGTCGACGGCGTCGTGGCGCATCACGAAGTAGATGAAGCCGCCGGGCGGGCCCTGCCAGCCGTCGATCTTGTTCTGGCGCATCAGGCCGACGAACGCGTGCTGCTCGGGCGCGCTGAGCTGCGCAAAGCGGCGGCCGCCGTAGTGCGCGCCGCTGGCCTTGTCGATCGCGCCGATCGCCGCGCGATAGAAGTTCGCGTACGGCGGCTTGACGTTGAGGATGCGCGCCTCGAGCAACGCTTCTCCGGCCGGGACCGAGAGCTGCTGATCGACGAAATGCGCCACGCCGGCTTGACGGGCACCCGGGACTAAAGTTTCGCCCAGCGCCTCGATGGTCTCGGCTTCGTTTTCCTTGAGCAGGCGGAACGGCACGTTCCGCGCCCGCGCCTGACTTGGCGTGAGCAGCATTTCCGCGCCGCCCACCGTGAAGGCGAGCGCACCAAGTCCCGCGCCTTTCATGAAGGCGCGCCGTTCGACGACGTCCATCGCTTCCTCCCGTGTGACAAGGCCGTTCGCCAAAAAAATGGACGCCGGCCCGTTCTTCATTATTCCAATGCAATGGTGGGCCGGTTCCCGGCCCACTGTCAACGGCGCTTCCCTCGCCCCGCGCTTGCGGGCAGAAGGTGGCAAGGGGCAGCGCGAGCTATTCCACCTTGCCGCCGAACAGCCGCTCGGCATTGCCGTGCGCGATGCGCTTGGCCTGGTCGTCCGGCAATTGCGCGAGCCAGTCGCGGTAGGTCTTCATGATGGTGTCGTAGCCGAACCAGCGCTCGTTGATCCAGGTGTCGGAGCCGAGCAGGAAGCGATCGGAGTGGCGCGCGAACAGTTCGCGCCATTCGGCCGAGAGCTTGCCGTCGCCGCCGGTGATGCCGCTGCGGTACGACAGTTCGCCCATCAGCGCCGGATGCTTCTCCAGGAGCTCGCGCACGCGCGCGGTCGGCGTCGAGAAGCCGGTATGCGCCCAGATGATCTTGGCCTTGGCGTTGTGCGCGAGCAGGATCGCGAGCGCCGGCTCGTCGCAGTGCGCCAGAATGTAAAGATCGCGCTCGGCCGCGAAGTCGACCGCGTCCTTGACCACCGGCCGGCGCGCGGCTTCGCCGTAGATGTGAAACTCGCCGACGCCACGGATAATAGCCGCGCTTGTACTCGGTCTCGATCAACTCGTTGATGGCGGCGTCGTTCGACCAGTTCTGCACGTCATCGCGCGTGCGATAGGGCCGGATGAACGGCACCACCCACAGCCCGGGCGCCTTGGCGTCGACGAGCTGATGCGTGCCCTTGTTGGGCCGGCTGTTGGCGACGATGCCGGCGACGCCGTTGCGGCGGAAGACCTCGAGCACCTGATCGAGCGGATAGAACGGATTGGGCTCCTGGTTGTAGTGCAGGTGGGCGTCGAAGATTTTCAGCGTGGATTGGGCAGAGGCAGCGTGCGGCGACAGCAGGAGCTCGGCGACACACGCGACGAGTCCGATTTTCGTCACCGCACCCCTCCGCCGTTTCGTCATTCCGGGGCGCGCCAAAGGCGCGAGCCCGGAATCGATAACTACCGCTGAGGAGCATGGATTCCGGACAGCCGCTTCGCGGCTTCCGGAATGACACGATCCTACTCCCGCTTCTCCGGCAGGTTCAGCCGGATGTGCAGCTCGCGCAACTGCTTCGGCGTCACCTCGGACGGCGCGCCCATCATCAAATCCTCGGCGCGCTGGTTCATCGGGAACAGCACCACCTCGCGCAGGTTCTCCTCGCCGCACAAAAGCATCACGATGCGGTCGACGCCGGGCGCGATGCCGCCGTGCGGCGGCGCGCCGAGCGAGAGCGCGTTCAGCATGCCGCCGAACTTCTCCTGCAGCACTGTCTTCCGGATAGCCGGCGATGGCGAACGCCTTCTTCATCACGTCCGGGCGATGGTTCCGGATCGCGCCGGAGGACAGCTCGACGCCGTTGCAGACGACGTCGTACTGGATCGCCTTGATGGCGAGCAGCTTGTCCTTGTCGCCGGGATCGAGCGCGAGAAATTCGTCGACCGGAAGGTTCGGCATCGAGAACGGGTTGTGGGAGAAGTCGATCTTCTTCTCCTCCTCGCTCCATTCGTACATCGGGAAGTCGACGATCCAGCACAGCTCGAAGCGATCCTTGGCGATCAGATCGAGCTCGGTGCCGACCTTGGTACGCGCCGGACCGGCAAATTTCACGAACACCGCCGGATCGCCGGCGACGAAGAACACCGCGTCGCCATCCTTCAAACCAAGCTGCGCGCGGATCTGCTCGGTCTTCTCGGCGCCGACATTGTTGGCGACCGGGCCGCGACCCGACACCTTGCCGTCCTCCGACGCAAAGAAGATGTAGGCCAAGCCGGGCTGGCCTTCGCCCTGCGCCCAGGCGTTCATGCGGTCGCAGAACGCGCGCGAGCCGCCGCCCGGCGCCGGAATTGCCCACACCTGCGCCTTCGGGCTGGCTTCGAGGATGCGCGCAAACACCTTGAAGCCGGAGCCGCGGAAGATCTCCGACACGTCCTGCATCTTGATCGGGTTGCGCAGGTCGGGCTTGTCGGTGCCGTATTCGCGCATCGCCTCCGCGTAGGGGATGAGCGGAAACTTCGGCGTCACCGGCTTGCCGCCGGCAAATTCCTCGAACACGCCGCGCAGCACCGGCTCGACCGCGGCGAACACGTCGTCCTGGGTGACGAAGCTCATCTCGATGTCGAGCTGATAGAACTCGCCGGGCGAGCGGTCGGCGCGCGCATCCTCGTCGCGGAAGCAGGGCGCGATCTGGAAATAGCGATCGAAGCCCGACACCATGATGAGCTGCTTGAACTGCTGCGGCGCCTGCGGCAGCGCGTAGAACTTTCCGGGATGGATGCGCGAGGGCACCAGATAGTCGCGCGCGCCCTCCGGCGACGACGCGGTCAGGATCGGCGTCTGGAACTCGAAGAAGCCCTGCTCCTTCATGCGCCGGCGCAGGCTGTCGATGATCTGCGCCGCGCTTCATGATGTTGTGCGTGCAGGTGCTCGCGGCGCAGATCGAGGAAGCGGTACTTGAGCCTGATCTCCTCGGGATATTCCTGCTCGCCGAACACCGGCATCGGCAGTTCGCCGGCCGGGCCCAGAACCTCGATCTCGCGGATGATAGATTTCGACCGCGCCGGTCGGCAGGTCCGGGTTTTCGGTGCCGGCCGGGCGCTTGCGCACCTTGCCGTCGATCCGCACCACCCATTCCGAACGCAGCGTCTCGGCGAGCTTGAACGACGGCGAATCCGGGTCCGCCACCACCTGGGTCAGGCCGTAGTGGTCGCGCAGGTCGATGAACAGCAGGCCGCCGTGGTCGCGGATGCGGTGGCACCAGCCGGACAGCCGCACGTCCTGGCCGATATCGGCCTCGCGCAGCGCGCCGCAGGTATGGGAACGGTAACGGTGCATGGGTGAATCGGGCCCGATTTCGCGTGCGCGGAGAGGCACATGGGCGGGCGCGGTTGTCAAGAATGGCGGCTTTGGACCCCTGGCTTGGGTCAATCGCAGCGCGCGATCTCCTCGGGCGCCTTGATCACGCAGTCCGCCCCCATCCCCTCCGCCGAAGGCGCGACCATGACCGCGGTCAGCGGCGGTTTGGGGAGCGCCGTCCGCATGCCGGTCTCAATCTCGGCCCGGGTGTAGCCGCGCAGCCGCTGCTCGTAGGTCGCGAGATAGTCGTCCGGGTAATCGTAGAGCGCGCCCGCCAGCAGGCTGGCGGCGACCGACGGCGCCTGCCGGACGCGCTCGCGGTGGCCGGTCAGGTAGAGCGTCTTGCGCGGATCGAGTTCGGCATCGGTGAGCCCCTCAACCAGGAAGCGGTCATATTCCTCGCGGATCGCCGCCAGCGCCGCCTTGGCCTTGTCGTTGGCGACGACGGTGCGGATCGCGAGCAGGCGGGCATCGCGATCGACCGCCGACAGGCCTGCCGAAATCCCATAGGCGGCGCCGAGCTTTTCCCGCACCGCCTTCCACAGGCGCGACGAGGCGCCGCCGCCCAGCACCGAAATCGCAAGCTGGCCGCGCAGGCTGTCCGGTCCGATGCTCACGGCCGCGGGCCCGCCGACGACGAGCGCCGATTGCACCACCGGCCGCTCCAGCACGACGAGCTTGCCGGGAGAGCGCAGCGTCGGCTTCGCCTCCTCCGGCCGCTCG
Source organism: uncultured Alphaproteobacteria bacterium (assembly GCA_963749815.1). GTDB lineage: Bacteria > Pseudomonadota > Alphaproteobacteria > Rhizobiales > Xanthobacteraceae > VAZQ01. The sequence continues at coordinate 331,302 of CAVVON010000031.1, forward strand.
GGGCCGGAGGCCGGCAGGCTTCCGAACAGCCGGTCGATCTCGCGGCCGATCGTGGCCGCATCCATCGGACCGGCAGCGACCAGGATCAGGCCGGCGCGCGTCAGCACGTTGCGCCGCCAGGCTTCGATGTCGGCGAGCGTGATCTGCGCGTAGAGCGCCGGATCGTTCACGAAGTAACGGCGATGCGGGCCGTCGGCGATCATGATTCGCGAGAACAGCCGCGCCGCCGCCGTCTCGGCATTGCTCTCGCTTTGCCGGCTGCTGTCGGCCCAGTTGCGCAGAAATTCGGCAAGCCGCTCGGGCGGCAGCGCCGGATCGGCGAACACGCGCGCGAACAGCGTGGCAGCCTGCCCGAACTTCGCCGGCGGCGCCGTCAGGTGCCCTTGCGTGACATTGATGCTGGCGCTGAGGCTCGCGCTCGCCTGGTAGTCGCGAAACTCTTCGAACATGGCGCTGCGGCTCATGCCGCGCGGGCCCTCCAGCATCAGCGCCGCGCCCAGCCGCGGCAGCGCCTCCTTGCCCGGTAGCGCCATCGCACTCCCGTCTCTCCACGCGAAGGTGAGCGCCTGCGACGTCGCTTCCCGCATCTGCACGTGACGAAACGGCAGGCCGCCCGGGCTCGTCTCCCGGGTAACGGTCTGCGCGGCGCGCCGGCGCGGCGCAGAGGGCCGCAATGACGGCGCAGCAGCGCGGCGGCGGCGCGCGTCATTGCGTTGCCTTGGGCAAGAGCGTGCCGGTCACGATCCGGCCGGGACCGGCGAGCCCCTTCACCACTGCCGCCACTCTTTCGGGCGGAACGGAGGCGACCTGCTGCGGCCAGAGCGCCAGGTTCTCATAGCGGCTGCGGCCCGCGAGCCACCCGACGAGGCGGCTGTAGACCTGGCGCGGATCGGCGTCGGCGGTGGCGCGGGCGTCCGCGTAGCGCGCCTTGAGGCGCGCGAGCGTCTCGGCCGACATTCCGTTATCCGGGAGTTGCGCGACATAGTCCGAGATCGCCGCCAGGAGCGTCTCGGGCGCGATGTCGGGCGCGACATCGGCGCCGATCGTCAGCGTGAAGGTCTTCGGCGCGACCCGCACGACGCTCACGGTCGGCGCACCGGAGGAGAGCTTGCCGCGATCGACGATCGCGTCGTAGAGGCTGCCGGGCAGACGGCTCGCCAGATAGGCCAGCGCCAGGCTGCGCGCGGCGCCGACCGCATAGGTGTCGTCCTCCTCGATGCGCACGAGCTTCTTGAAGAACACCCCGGCCCGCCTGACGCCCGCATCCTCTTCGACCAGGTCCTTGCGCTCGACGACGATCGCCGGCTGCTTCGCAAAGACGCGCGGCGGCAGCGGCCGCGATTTGAGACCGGCGAGCGCGTTCGCGGCGATCTCCTTCAGCGCCGCCGGCTCGATATCCGCCATGACGACGAAATCGACGTTGTTGATCGCGTACCAGGAACGGTGAAAGGCGTGCGCGTCGTCGAGCGAGAGATGCTCGATGTCCTCGACGGTACCGATGGTCCATTGGCCGGAGGGATGATCCGGAATGAGCAGGCGGTCGAGCTTGCGGGCGAAACGCACGAACGGCTTGCTGCCGACGCGCCAGTCGTGCTCCTGGCGCACGACGCTGCGCTCGCGCTCGGCGTCTTCCGCGGTGATCGAAAAGTCCTTGAGCCGCGCCGCGTAGAAGCCGAACAGCTTCTCCAGGTCGGCGCGCGGCCCGTCCGTCGCGCGCGGGCATGGAATGGACGTAGGCGGTGGCGCGCTGGCTGGTCCAGCCGTTCGAACTGCCGTCCGGAAAGAACCGCAACGCCACGTCCTTGTGCTCGGGATTCTGGCCGACCAGCACCAGATGCTCGAGATAATGCGCGAGCCCGCGGCACTCGCCGCCCTTCTCGTCGCTGCAGCCGGCGCCGACGATCATCTGGAACTGGGTCGGCGCGCCGGGGCGGTCGCGCACGAGATAGAGCCGGTCGGCCACGCGCACCTCGGCGGCCGAAGCCGGCAGGGACGCGAGCGATAGGAGGATTGACAGGAAGGCGCCGGAGGCGAAGCGAAGACCAATGCGGCGTGCCATCAGCGTGCGTGCTCCAGGCCGCCCGACTCACAAAGGGTAGCAAGCCACAGCCGGCCGTAGCAAGCGGGTGGCGCATGGCCAGGTCCGCTGCCCTCGACAGCGGGCCGTCAATCTGCACACTCGGCCGCCCAGCCGCGTTCCGGTCCAAAGTCCATGCGCAAGCCGAAAAAATCAGCCTCGACCGCCGCGCGCATGACCACCGCGGAGGCGACGCTCGCGGCGCTGATCGCGCATGGCGTCGACACGGTCTATGCGCTGCCCGGCGTGCATAACGACCACCTGTTCGACGCGCTGTTCAAGGCGGGCGACGCGATCCGCACCATCCACACCCGCCACGAGCAGGGCGCCGCCTATCTGGCGCTCGGCGCCGCGCTCGCGACCGCAAAGCCCCAGGTCTACACGGTGGTGCCGGGGCCGGGCCTGCTCAATTCCTCGGCCGCGCTGCTCACGGCCTACGGCATGAACGCGCCGGTGCTCGGGCCTGATCGGCCAGATCGCGCAATCGGCGATCGGGCGCGGGCTCGGCCATCTGCACGAGATCCGCGACCAGGCCGGCATCATCAAGCGGCTGGTCGACTTCTCCGCCCGCATCCGCGAACCGGCGGAGGCGCCGCCGCTGGTGGCGCAAGCCATGCAGGCGATGGCGAGCGGCCGGCGCGGACCGGCGGTGCTGGAATGCGCCATCGACGTATGGGGGCGCAGCGCCCCGGTGCCGCCGATCGCAGCGCCCTCCCCGTTGCCCGAGCCGGCGATCGACCAGGACGCGATTGAAGATGCCGCCAAGCGGCTCGGCGCGGCGAAACGCCCGCTGATCGTCTGCGGCGGCGGCGCGCAGGGCGCATCCGCCGAGGTCACCGAGCTGTCGCGCATGCTGCAGGCGCCGGTGCTCGCCTATCGGCGCGGCCGCGGCGTGCTCGACGGCCGCAGCCCGTTCAGCGTGACGCTGCCGCTCGGCCGCGACCTGTGGGGCGAAGCCGACGCGGTGCTGGCGGTCGGAACCCGGCTGTTCAGCCAATTCACGCAATGGGGCAGCGACGACGAGCTTGCAGATCATCCGCGTCGATTCCGATCCGGAGGAGCCGGAGCGCTTCCGCAAGCCGGCGGTTGCGCTGATCGGCGACGCCGCGCCGATCCTGCGCAGCCTGATCGACGCGCTGCCGGCGCACAACACCAAGCGTCCGTCGCGCAACGCCGAAATGGAGGAGCGGCAGGCGCTCTGGCGCAAGCGCTTCGAGAAGCTCGCGCCCCAGCTCGGCTACCTCGAGGCGATCCGCTCGGAACTGCCCGAGGACGGCATCCTGGTCGACGAGGTCACGCAGATCGGCTTTGCCGCGCGGCTGATGTTTCCGGTCTACAAGCCGCGCACGTTCCTGTCGCCCGGCTATCAGGACAATCTCGGCTGGGGCTTCGCCACCGCGCTCGGCGCGGCGCATGCCCGGCGCGACGTGCCGGTGCTCGCGATCTCGGGCGACGGCGGATTCCTGTTCACCAGTAACGAACTGGCCACCGCAATGCGCCACCGCATCCCGCTGACGACGATCGTGTTCTCCGATGGCGCCTTCGGCAATGTGCGGCGCATCCAGGAGACCATGTTCGGCAACCGGGTGATCGCGAGCGATCTCGCCAATCCCGATTTCGTGCGCTACGCGCAAAGCTTCGGCGCCGAGGCCGAGCGCGCCCGCAACCCGAAGGAACTGGCGGCGGCGCTGCGGCGCGCGTTCAAGCGCCGCGACGGCCCGACGCTGATCGAGGTGCCGGTCGGGCCATTCCCCTCGCCGTGGGAGTTCATCCAGATGCCGAAGGTGCGGGGGAAGTAGGGACGCCATGGACCTGCGGACGTCCACGCCACAGAAAGCGCGCGAGCAGGCGCCGCTGACGATCCGGCGCGTCGACGCAATCCCGGTCGCGCTGCCGCTCGCGAAACCGGTCGCCATGGCGGGCTCGACCGTCCGCGACGCTCACAATATCCTGGTGCGCATCGAGGCCGGCGACGGCACCGTCGGCTGGGGCGAGGCGGCGTCGGCGCCGACCATGACCGGCGACACCCTCGGCGGCCTCACCGCGGCGGTGCGCGATCATCTGGCGCCTCTGCTGATCGGCACGGACGCCTGGCAGCGCGACGCACTCGCCATGAAACTGCGCCGCGCGCTGATCGGCAATACCGGCGCACATTCGGCCATCGAGATGGCGCTGCTCGATCTTGCGGGCCGTGCGGCCGAACCTGCCGCTGGTCGATCTGGTCGGCGGCGCGCGGCGCTTCGCGGTCGCGCCGATGTGGCTGCTTGGCAATCCGACGCCCGACGCCGACATCGCCGAGGCGCACAAGAAGCACGCCGAGGGCTTCGGCTTCTTCAAGCTCAAGATCGGCACCAAGCCGGTCGCGACCGAAATCGCCGGCACCTTGGCGCTGCGCGCGGCACTCGGACACGAGCATGCCGCTCTGCGCCGACGCCAATTGCGGCATGAGCCGCGCCGACGCCACCCGCTATGTCGAGGAGACACGCGCGGCCAGGCTGATGTTCGTCGAGCAGCCGCTCGACCCGCACGATCTCGCGGGCCTCGCCACGCTCACACGCGCCTCGCCGGTTCCGATCGGCGCCGACGAGGGCATCCATTCGCTCGCCGACATCGAGGCGCACAAGGCCGCGGGCGCGGGCGGCGTATCCTTGAAGCTGATCAAGCTCGGCGGCATGAGCACGGCGCTCGAAGCGGCGGCGCTCTGCCAGCGGCTCGGGCTCGCGGTCAACATCGCGGCCAAGATCGCCGAATCGAGCATCGCGTCCGCGGCCGCGATCCATCTCGCCTGCGCGGTGCCGGCGGCCGACTGGGGCGTGAGCCTGACGCATTTCTATCTGGCCGAGGATATCGTGCGCGCAACGCCGAAGATCACGGACGGCAAGGTTGCTCTGCCCAGCGGGCCCGGGCTCGGCGTCACGGTGGACGAAGCCGCGGTCAAGCGCTTCCGCGTCGCGATCTGAGGTCGGGGCAATCGGTCGCCGGCGGGCGCGACCGGCCACAGCCCGCGGACGGTTCTCGATCACGGGGTGGAAATGTCGCGGGCCAACCCTGACAAAGCCGCACGGCTGCGCTATCTAGCCCCCATGGACCCTATCACCAAGAGCAAGACGCTCGCCGAGGCTTGCGAGCGTCTGTCCAAGCACCCGTTCGTCACCGTCGATACCGAGTTCCTGCGCGAATCGACCTATTACCCGATGCTGTGCGTCGCCCAGTTGGCCTCGACCGAGGAAGCCTTCGTGGTCGACGCGCTGGCCGCCGGCATCGACCTCACGCCGTTCTACGAGCTGATGGCGAACGAGAAGGTCATCAAGGTCTTCCACGCCGCGCGGCAGGACATCGAGATCTGCTGGCACGCCCGCAACATCATCCCGGCGCCGCTGGTCGACACCCAGGTCGCCGCCATGGTGCTGGGCTACGGCAATTCGATCTCCTACGACCAGCTGGTGCAGCGCATCACCGGCGACAATCTCGACAAGTCGCACCGCTTCACCGACTGGACGCGGCGGCCGCTGTCGGCGGCGCAACTCACCTATGCGGTTTCCGACGTGACCCACCTGCGCGACGTCTACCTCAAGCTCTCCGCCGACCTGGAGAAGCAGGGCCGCGCCGAATGGATGCGCGAGGAGATGAAGATCCTGACTTCGGCCGAGACCTACCGCTCCGAGCCCGAACACGCCTGGGAGCGGCTGCGCACGCGGGTGCGCAAGCCGAAGGAGCTCGCCGTGCTCATGGAGGTCGCCGCCTGGCGCGAGCGCGAAGCGCAGACCCGCGACGTGCCGCGCGGCCGCGTGCTCAAGGACGATGTGCATCGGCGACATCGCGGTGCAGGCGCCGACCACGGTCGAGCGGCTCGGCAGCCTGCGCTCGCTGCCGAAGGGCTTCGAGCGCTCGAAATGGGGCGAGGCGATCGTCGAGGCGGTACAGCGCGGGCTCGCCCGCGATCCCAAGACGCTGCCGCGGCTCGAGCGGCACAAGCCCGCGGTCAACGGCCAAGCCACCGTCGAGCTGCTCAAGGTGCTGCTGCGCATGACCGCCGAGCGACACGGCGTCGCCGCCAAGGTGATCGCCACCGTCGACGACCTCGACCGGATCGCCGCCGACGATGCCGCCGACGTGCCGGCCCTGCACGGCTGGCGGCGCGATTTGTTCGGCGAGAAGGCGCTCGCGCTCAAGCACGGCAAGCTCTCGCTCGCGATCGAGAAAGGCCGCGTGGTGGCGACGGAGCGCAATTGATCCCCTGCCCGCCGCGCCCGAAGAACGCTAGGATCGTCGCGCGCGTCAGCCTCGGAGGATCTCATGGCCCCGTTCCTTCGCAATCAGTGGTACACCGCTGCGACGTCGGCCGAGCTCGGTGAGAAGCCGCTGGCGCGCACCATCTGCAACGAACCGATGGTGCTGTTCCGCACCATGGACGGCGTGGCGGCTCTGACCGACCGCTGCCCGCACCGCAAGGCGCCGCTGTCGTCCGGCGAGGTGATCGGCAACGACATCCAGTGCGGCTATCATGGCCTGCGCTTCGGCCCCGATGGCGCCTGCACCCGCGTACCCGGCGACGCGCCGGTCGGCCGCAATTTCCACGCGCGGAGCTTTCCGGTGCGGGAGATGCACGGGCTCATCTTCGTCTGGCTCGGCGAGGCCGCGCTCGCCGACCCTATGCTCATCCCCGATTTCAGCGAGAATGTGACGCCCGGCTGGACCGGCGTGCACGGCACCATCCACGTCAAGGGCAACTATCAGCTGCTGATCGACAACCTGCTCGACCTCACGCACGTGGTCTACGTGCACAAGTCGACGCTCGGCGGCAGCGGCGTGGCAGAGGCGCCGCTCGAAGTCTCAGTCGATGGCGACGTGGTGCGCGCGCAGCGCATCATGCACAACGTCGACACCTCGCCGATCTACAAGGCGGCGCGCAATCTGCACGGCAAGATCGACCGCTGGCAGATCCTGCAATTCCAGCCGCCGATCTATGTGCGGATCACGCTCGGAGCGCGCGAGGCGGGCGGCGATCTGCCGGTCGGCACGCCCACCCACGTCGTGCTCAACAGCCTGACGCCCGAGACCGAGCGCACCACCTGGTATTTCTGGTCGACGGTGCGGCCGTGGGCGCTCGACGACGAGCAGGTATCGAAGATCTACAAGGACATGACCGATACGGCGTTTGCCGAGGATACCGAGCTGGTGGCGCGCCAGCAGGCGCTGATCGACAACGATCCCACCGGCTCGCCGCTGGTCAGCCTCGCCTTCGATCGCGCCGCGTTGGCGGCGCGCCGCATCATCAGGCGCAAGCTCGAGGAAGAGGACGCGCTGGCGGCAGCCGCCACTATGGATTCCGGCCAATCCGCTTCAAGAGCTCCCACGCCGGCAGCGCACTGAGCCCGCCGAGCGCGCCGCTCAGATAGGCAGGGACGTCGGTGTTGAAGATCCAGTGCCAGACATAACCGCCGACGACACTGACGGCGAGCATGACGGCGACGGTGATCAGCAGTCTTTGCCAGAACGGCATGGCAATCCTTCCTGCCACAACCAGAAACCGAGGCGGCCGGCCTATTGCGTCTCCATCACCGGCTCGCGCCCGATCAGCCGCGCCAGCTGGCGCAACCGCGCGAACACCCGCTCGCCGGCGAGCGCGCGGAGGCCGTTGCTGAAGCGCAAGACGAGCTTGCCGCGTTCGACCACCATCGGCGTCTTCGGCAGCACACCGGTGGTCGAGGCCGAAACGAGGTAGGCCACTCGCAGCGCGGCGCCCAGCACGCGCGCGCGGTCGAGCATGCGCGTCGAGGCGAGTTCGCGCAGCCGCGGCGACAGCTCGTCGTCGACCAAGCCCGACATGGCGGAAGAACACCGCGAGCGCCAGGAAGGTGCGGCCCGGATGGTCGATCGCCACGAACGCCGCATTGGCGATGATGTTGAGCGACTGCTCGCCGCGGTAGTCGGGATGCGCGCGCCAGCCGATGTCGGCAAGCAGGCAAGCCGCGTGGCGCAGGCGGCGCTCGTCGGCGGTCTCGTCGAGGCCGGACGAGGCCATGAACTGGTCGGTCCAGGCGATCAGCTCGTCGCCGTGCGCGGGCGAGCGCGAGCGCAGCACGTTGAGCTCGCTCGCCGCCGCGATCAGCGGGTCCTTCTCGCGCTCGCGCGCCTCCAGCATGGAGTAGAGCAGGCCCTCGCGCACGCCGAGCGCGGAGATCACCACGTCCTTGGGCTTGGCGAGGGTGACCAGGTTTTCCAGCACCAGCGCCGCATAGGAGAGCAGCGGCCGGCGGGCATCGGCGACCACCTCGATCTGCGACAGCGTCTCCGGATTGACCCGGTGCACCAGGCTCGAGAACTCCAGCGCCTCCTTGGCGGGGATCACGTAGCCGTGCATGACGTGCAGCGGATAGCCGTGCTGCCACATGTGCAGCCGCGCCAGCGCGCGCCAGGTGCCGCCGATGGCGTAGAAGGTGCGGCCCTTGCCGTGCTTGAGCAGTCGGCGCCGGCGAGCGCCTTCTCGACGATCTTCTCGGCCTTCTTGATCGACTTCGACGAGATGTCCTGCAGCGCGAGGCCGCCGAGCGGCATGGTCACGCCGCCCTTGGTGCGCAGGCCATGCACCTCGGTGAGCTCGAGCGAGCCGCCGCCAAGATCGCCGACGATGCCGTCGGGCTGGTGGAAGCCGGACACCACGCCGAGCGCGGACAGTTCCGCCTCGCGCTTGCCGGACAGGACTTCGATCTTGGTGCGGCAGACGCGCTCGGCTTCCGCGACGAATGCCGCGCCATTCTTGGCGTCGCGGCAGGCGGCGGTGGCGATCGCCCACACCTGGTCGACCTCCATGCGGTCGCAGAGCGCGCGGAACCGCCTGATCGCGGTCAACGCCTTGTCGATCGCGTCGGAGGCCAGAAATCCGGTCGACTGCACCTCGCGGCCGAGCCCCGCCAGCACTTTCTCGTTGAAGATCGGCGTCGGCGAGCGCGTGAGCCCCTCGTAGACGACAAGGCGCACCGAGTTCGAGCCGATGTCGATGACCGCGACGGGTGGCCCGTGATCGAGACGACCTTGCGCCATGTTCACCGCCGGCCGTCGCCGCTTAAGCGCGGTCGAGACGGCGTATAAGGCTACGCGGAGACGATTCTTTGAGCGATTTGCCACGGCCCGACAAGCTCGGATTCGTCATGAAGTACTTGTGGGCGTTGAAGGGTTCTTCGCCCTCCGCGGCTTTTATGCGATTCGACGTACCGTCGGGCAAGAATTTCCAGCTCTGTTCGTTGTCCTTGAAGTTCGCCACCATGATCTGCTCGAGCACCTGCTCGTGCACGGTCGGATTGAGAATCGGGCACAATACCTCGACGCGGCGGTCGAGATTGCGCGGCATCATGTCGGCCGACGAGATGTAGACCGCGGCCTTGGCGTGCGGCAGCCCGTGGCCGGCGCCGAAGCAGTAGATGCGGCTGTGCTCGAGAAAGCGGCCGACGATCGACTTGACGCGGATGTTCTCGGACAGGCCCGGAATCCCGGGCCGCAGGCAGCAGATGCCGCGCACCACCAGATCGATCTGCACGCCGGCGCGCGATGCCGCGTAGAGCATGTCGATGATGTCCGGATCGACGAGGGAATTGTCCTTCATCCAGATCGCGGCCGGCTTGCCGGCCTTGGCGTGGGCGATCTCCTGCTCGATGTGCTCGCAGATGCGCCGGCGCAGCGTGATCGGCGACACCGCCATCTTCTCGAGTTCGGCCGGCTCGGCATAGCCGGTGATGTAGTTGAAAATGCGCGTGACGTCGCGCCCGATCACCGGGTCGGAGGTGAAGAACGAGAGGTCGGTGTAGATGCGCGCGGTCACCGGATGATAGTTGCCGGTGCCGACGTGGACATAGGTGGCGAGCGCGCGGCCTTCGCGGCGCACCACCATCGACAGCTTGCCGTGGGTCTTGAGCTCGATGAAGCCGAACACCACCTGCACGCCGGCGCGCTCGAGGTCGCGCGACCAGCGGATATTGGCCTCCTCGTCGAAGCGCGCCTTGAGCTCGACCAGCGCGGTGACCGACTTGCCGGCCTCCGCCGCCTCGGCCAGCGCCTTGACGATCGGGACTGTCGGACGAGGTGCGATAGAGCGTCTGCTTGATCGCGACCACGTCCGGATCGCGCGCCGCCTGATTGAGGAACTGCACCACCACGTCGAACGACTCGTAGGGATGGTGGACGATCAGGTCCTTCTGGCGGATCGCGGCGAAGCAGTCGCCGCCCTGGTCGCGAATGCGTTCCGGAAAGCGCGGAATGTACGGCACGAATTCGAGATCCGGCCGGTCCAGGCTCGATAAGCTGCGACAACTCGTTGAGCGCCAGCACGCCGTCGACCAGGAAGGCGTCCTCGTCGCCGACCGTGAGCGCGCGGCACACGAAGCGGCGCAGCTCCGCCGGCATCGCCGCCTCGATCTCGAGCCGGATCACCGAGCCGCGGCGGCGGCGCTTGAGCACGGTCTCGAACTCGCGCACCAGATCTTCGGCTTCTTCCTCGATTTCGATTTCGCTGTCGCGGATGACGCGGAAGGCGCCCTGCCCTTTGACGGCGTAGCCCGGAAACAGCCGCGCGATGAACAGGCCGACGGCCTGCTCGAGCGGGATGACGCGCGCAGACCGGCGACGCCCTCCGGACTGGGCAGACGGATGAAGCGCTCGATCTTGTTCGGGATGCGGATCAGCGCATTCATGATGCGGCCGTCGCTCGCGCGGGCAAGCTGCAGCGCGATCGTGAAGCCGAGATTGGGGATGAACGGGAACGGATGCGCCGGGTCGATGGCAAGCGGCGTGAGCAGCGGGAACACCTGCTGCAGGAAATGATCCTCCAGCCAGGTCTCGCTCCTTCTTGGTCACCTCCGGCCCGTCGACCAGCACGACGCCGTTCTCGGACAGCATCTTGCGCAGTTCCCGCCAGCGCTTCTGCTGGTCGCTGGCCAGAACCGAAACCGCCTCCGCGATGCGGGCGAGCTGTTCGGCCGGCGTGAGGCCGTCCGGGCTCTTGCTGGTGACGCCGGCGCGGACCTGGCCCTTGAGGCCCGCCACCCGCACCATGAAGAATTCATCCAGGTTGTTGGCCGAGATCGACAGGAAGCGCACCCGCTCCAGCAGCGGATGGGCGGTGTTGTCGGCCTCCTCGAGGACGCGGCGGTTGAAATGCAGCCACGACAGCTCGCGGTTGATGAATCGCTCGGGGCTCGCGGACAGATCGGGGCCCAGCGCTTCCGCTCCCGCCGCCACGGCCGGAGCGATTTCTTCTTTTAATGCAATGACTTGAGTGCGTTCGACCATTGACAAGGCGCTGGACTCTGATGGCATCATGGCCGTCACCGGTGACGATCCGATGACATCAGGTGCACCCCCGCCCCTGCCCGTCAAGTCTCGTCCGACCGCAGGATTTCACCGGCCAGGACCCTGGTTAACGGGCGCTTCTGGCGCATCGCCTCCTCGTCGAGCCGCGCCACGATTGCCCGCGCGGCCGCGAACGATCGCTCGATCCGCGCCGCCACATAGCCGATCAGCCCCTCGTCCACGGCGAGCTGGCGGTCGGCAAAGAGCTTCACCAGTACCGCGCGCAGCAGCGCATCGTCGGGCGGCCGCCAGCGCGACCGCGGGCATCGCCTTGAGGCGGGAGCCGAGGTCGCGCACCGCAAAGCTGAAGCCCGCCGGCGCGCTGCGCGCGGTGAACAGCACGAACGCCTCCTCCTCGCGCGCGAGATTGATCAGATGGAACAGCGCCCGCTCATCGAAACCGCCGGCGGCCAGGTCCTCGATCACCAGCGCGCCGGTGGCGAGCGCGGCCGGCACCGCCGCTTCGTCGAGCGCGCGGGCGGCGAGGAAGCGCGCACCCGCGGTGTCGCCCCAGATGGCGGCGAGATGGCTTTTGCCGGAGCCTTCCGGGCCGCACAAGATCACGCTGCGACTCGGCCAGTCCGGCCAGGCATCGATCAGCGCCAGCGCCGCCGCGTTCGAGGGCCCGCCAAGAAAATCCTCGCGCGCGAGACTTTCCGCGTGATCGAGCGCGAGCGCGAGCTGACGCGGGGCACTGGGCATGGTCGACGTCACGGCGGCTGCGGCTGCTCTCCCGTATAGAGCGGGCTCGCAAGATAGCGCTTGAGGCCGAACCGGAACAGGACGGCGATCGCCGCCGCGATCGGGACGGCGACCAGCAGGCCGACGAATCCGAACAAGAAGCCGAACGCGAACATCGCGAAGATGATCCAGACCGGATGCAACCCGACCCGGTCGCCAACCAGCTTGGGGGCGACGATGTTGCCTTCGACGAACTGTCCGACCAGGAAGATCACGATCACCGCACCGATCCACTTCCAGTCCGGCCAGTATTGCGCGACCGCGACCGCGGTCCCGACGATCAGCCCGGTGAGCGAGCCGACATAGGGCACGAACGTGATGATGCCGGAGACGAGACCGATCAGGATCGCGAATTTCAGCCCGACCAGCGACAACGCGATGGCGTAGTAGATGCCGAGGCAGAAGCACACGACAAGCTGGCCGCGCACGAAGCCGGAAATCGCCTTGTCGATATCGCGCGCGATCTCGCGCACGTCGTCGCGGCGCCGCAGCGGTACCCAGCTATCGACGATGGCGATCAGGTCGTGCCAGTCGACGATCAGGTAGAACGTCACAACCGGCATGATGACGAGAATCGACGCGATCGACGCAAGCGCCTTGCCGCCCGACCACAGCGACGCCGCGACGGTGGCGAGCCAGGACGACGCCTGGTTGACGATATCCGACATCTTCATGTTCGAATCGCCGATCTGAAGCCAGGTGAGCCATTCGGTCACCAACTCCCGCACGCGCGCGACCTGCCCCGGCAAGCTCGCGATCAGCAGCGACATCTGCTGCGCGAGCAGCGGCAGCGCGATCAGCAACGCCGCGATCAGCGCCACCATCACGACGACCACGATCGACAGAGCCGCGGCGGTGCGGTTGATGCCTTTCCGCTCGAGCCAGTCGACGACCGGCACCTGCAAATAGGCGAGCGCGAACCCGGCTACGAATGGCAGCAGCACGTCGTTGAGCAGCCACAGCAGAACCGCGGCGACCAGGGCGACCAAGAGCCAGAACGTGAGGTGATGGCCCCTACTCATGGGATCGTTGCTCCGTGACCTGCGCTGACGAGCTTACCGGTCGGCCGGCACCGGCCGTCAAGTCTCCGCCTCGTTCATATGACGCACCCATTCGGCGACATAGAAGGCTACCGAAAGCGAGGTCAAGACCGCGACCAGCGCCATCAGGCCCTTGATCGCAAGCGCGGCATCGAACGCGAAGGCGCGCGCCGCCAGCACCACCAGCGCCAGCAGGATCTGGGCGACGGTGTTGAGTTTCGACACCATCAGCGGCTTGAGCTTCACCGGCTTGTCCACCAGCCAGGACAGGATCACCGCGCTCACGATCATGATGTCGCGCGAGATCACCAGGATCACCAGCCAGAGCGGGATGTCGCCGACGATCGCCAGCGTGACGTAGATCGAGACCAGCATGGTCTTGTCGGCGAGCGGGTCGAGATAGGCGCCGAGCTCGGTGGTCATGCCGAAGCGCTTGGCCAGGAAGCCGTCGACCGCGTCGCTGATGCCGGCGGCCAGGAACAGCACGAAGGCAAGCTGCATCGCGCCCGAGGCGATGGCCCAGACCACCACCGGCACCAGCAGAATACGCGCCAAGCGTGATGAGGTTCGGAATACTCAACGTGCGCGCCCCGGCGGCCACGCGCCGCGCGGCAAGCGACCGGCCGGCGCCTTGGCCTTGCAAATCCGAGTATAGCGGCGATCAAGCCATTGCACAGTCGCAGATTCGGCAGTACCGAAACCCGCGAACAGCAAGGGACACGACATGGCGGAGAACGGCCTCACCTATGCCGAGGCCGGCGTCGATATCGATGCCGGCAACCGCATGGTGGAGCTGATCAAGCCGTTGGTCCGCGCCACCCGCCGGGCCGGCGCCGACGCCGAGATCGGCGGATTTGGCGGCCTGTTCGACCTCAAGCGCGCCGGATTTGCCGATCCGGTGCTGGTGGCGGCGACCGACGGCGTCGGCACCAAGCTCAAGATCGCGATCGAGACCGGCCTGCACGACACCATCGGCATCGACCTGGTCGCCATGTCGGTCAACGATCTCGTGGTGCAGGGCGCCGAGCCGCTGTTCTTCCTCGACTACTTCGCCTGTGGACAACTCGACCCGGAGACCGGCGCACGGGTGGTCAAGGGCGTCGCCGAGGGCTGCCGGCAAGTCGAACTGCGCGCTGATCGGCGGGGAGACCGCCGAGATGCCCGGCCTCTACCAGGCGGGCGACTACGACCTCGCAGGCTTCGCGGTCGGCGCGGCCGAGCGCGGCACGCTGCTGCCGCGCGCCGACATCGCCGCCGGCGACGTGGTGCTCGGGCTTGCCTCGTCGGGCGTGCATTCGAACGGCTATTCGCTGGTGCGCAAGATCGTCGAGCGGTCGGGCTTGGCTGGACCGCCCCTGCCCCGTTCGACCCGGCACGCACGCTCGGGCAGGCGCTGATCGAGCCGACCCGCATCTACGTGAAATCCTGCCTCGCGGCGATCCGCGAGACCAAGGCCGTGAAGGCGCTCGCCCACATCACCGGCGGCGGCTTTCCCGACAACATTCCCGCGCGTGCTGCCGAATGGGCTCGGCGTCGACATCGATCTTGCGCGCGTGCCGGTGCTGCCGGTGTTCAAATGGCTGGCGCAGACCGGCGGCATCGCCGAGCCCGAGATGCTGCGCACCTTCAACTGCGGCATCGGCATGATCGTGGTCGCGCAGCAGGACCGCGCCGACGCAGTCGCGGCTGCCTTCGCCGCCAAGGGCGAGACGGTGGCGCGGCTCGGAACGGTCGTCGCCGGTCGACCGGCGACGGGCCGCGGGTGCGCTATTCCGGGCACCTCGATCTCGCCCGGTGAACGGATGGCACGAAAGCGCGTCGCCGTTCTGATCTCCGGCCGCGGCTCCAACATGGCGGCGCTGATCGACGCGGCGAAGGTCAAGGACTATCCCGCCGACATCGCGCTGGTCCTGTCCAATCGTCCGGATGCCGCCGGCCTCGCCAATGCGCGCGCGCATGGCATCGCCACCGCAGTCGTCGACCACACGCAATACGGCAAGGACCGCGAGGCGTTCGAGCGCGCGGTCACGGAGGCGATCGAGCGCAACGCCATCGACATCGTCTGCCTCGCGGGCTTCATGCGCATCCTCACGCCGTGGTTCGTGACGCGCTTCGAGGGACGCCTGATCAACATCCATCCGGCGCTGCTGCCCGCATTCAAGGGGCTCGACACCCACGCCCGCGCGCTTGCGGCCGGCGTGAAGACCCACGGCGCCACCGTGCATTTCGTGATCCCGGAAATGGATGCCGGCCCGATCATCGTGCAGGGCAGCGTGCCGGTGCGCGACGGCGACACCGCGGAGACGCTCGCGGCCCGCGTGCTCGAAGTCGAGCACCGCATCTATCCGATGGCGCTGCGGCTCCTCGCAGAAGGCCGCGTCAAGCTGGTCGACGGGCGCTGCCTGATCGACGGCGCGCCGTCCGCGCACGGCATTTTGATCGCGCCCGAGATGTGAAGTTCGCCGCAGCGCAGCGGTCCGCACAAAAACAAACCCCCGGCTGGAAGGCCGGGGGCTACGGGGAAGATTTCTCGCGGGCCGGCTTACCGGCCTTCTGCGTCAGGACACCTTCAGATTTTCCGCCGATGTCTTGCCGCGATTGGTCACGAGCTCGTACTCAACAGTCTGGCCTTCGTTCAAGGTGCGTGAGGCCAGCGCGCTCCACCGCCGAGATGTGGACGAAGACGTCCTTGTCGCCAGTCGAGGGCCGAATGAACCCGTAGCCTTTAGTAGGATTGAACCACTTGACGGTGCCTTTCTGCATCGTCTGTCTCCTAGTCAGTGAATTCTCAAGTCAGCTAAACGCCGCCGCATCGCTGCGAACCGCGCCACAACCCGGGCTTTGGTGAGATCCGAAGCGAATGCGCCCTCTCGGCACGCAACGGCCGGAACGGCCAAAATCCGAATTATCATAATAAAATACCAAAAAAAATGGCCTTAGCAAGGCTCGCCGCGCCGCAACAAACCAAACCCACCGCGCTGTTGCAGCGCGTTTAGATTTTTCGCCGCGTGTCACTCGATTGTAAAAAAATCGCGTCAAATCCCGCGCGAAATTTTCGCCTCGCGCGCGCCGGCGTCAGGCGGCGCGCGGCTTGATCCAGACCTTGTTGTCGTGGAAGGCGGCGCCGCCGTAAGGCGCAATCGCGTCCGCTCCGGTCAGCGTGTTGATCCCGCGCCCGTCGGGGTAGGCGGAATTCGGCCAGACCAATTCCGCAATCAGCACGCCGCGCTGCACGCCCGCAAACAGCCGGGCATGCAGCATCACCTCGCCCCGCCGGTTGCCGAGCGTGACGGCGATCGCCGTTGCCGATCCCGAGCGCGCGCGCGTCGTCGGGATGGATCATCACCTCCGGGCGCTTTTCGCGGGCGCGCGAGGTCGGCATCTCGGTGAAGGTCGAATTGAGGAAGCTGCGCGCCGGCGACGTGGCGAGCCGGAACGGATGCTCGGCATCCACCGTCTCGATCGCCTCCCAATGGTCGGGCAAAGCCGGCATGTCGCCGACCGGTCCGGCGTGCCAGGGCGTGCGGAACGGCACCTTCGACCAGTCGACCTTGAAGCGGAACTTGCCGTCCGGCCAGTTGAAGCCGTGGACATAGTGGGCGGTGTCGAAATCCGGCTGGCAGTCGATCCAGCGCTTGTGCTTCGAGTTCGGCGAGCGTGCCCCAGCCCGACTTCTGCAAGGTCCAGTCGATCAGCTCGCGCGGGCTCATCGCAAAGCCCGGATGCGTGACGCCGAGCCGCTGCGCCAGCGCGCAGATCACCTCGTGGTTGTTGCGGCACTCGCCCGGCGCATCGATGATCTTCGGCCCGAGCTGGATGTATTGGTGACCGCCGCCGGTATAGAAATCGTCGTGCTCGAGGAACATGGTCGCCGGCAGCACCACGTCGGCCATCTGCGCGGTCTCGGTCATGAACTGCTCGTGCACGCAGACGAACAGGTCCTCGCGCGCGAAGCCGCGCTTGACCCGGTCCTGCTCGGGCGCGACCGAGACCGGGTTGGTGTTCTGGATGATCATCGCACCGACCGGCGGCCCGCCCGCCAGCGCGTCCTCGTCGCCGCACAGCACCGCGCCGATGCGCGACTGATCGAGCGGCCGCACCTTGAGATCGCGCGCATCCGTGCCTTCGATCATGGACTTGTCGAGCCGGTAGATCGCGCGGTTGTTGTAGAACGCGCCGCCGCCCTCGTGCAGCCAGGCGCCGGTGACGGCCGCGATGCAGCTTGCCGCATGCATGTTGTGGGCGCCGTTGCGCGAGCGCGAGAAGCCGTAGCCGAGGCGAAAGAATGCGCGCTTGGTGCCGCCGACAAGCCGCGCAAACTCCTCGATCGTCTCCACCGGCGCAGCCGGTGATGCGCGACGCCCAGTCCGGCCCGCGGGTGCGTACGTGCTGCTCCAGCTCGCGCGGCGCGTCGGTGTAGCGGTCGAGATAATCCCAGTCGGCCTTGCCGTCGCGGAACAGGCAATGCATCACCGCGCAGGCCAGCGCGCCGTCGGTGCCGGGGCGGATCAGCACCGGCAGATCGGCCTGCGCCATGGTGCCGTTCATGTAGACGTCGACCGCGACCACCTTGGCGCCGCGCTCCTTGCGGGCGCGGGTCACGTGGGTCATCACGTTGACCTGGGTGTTGACCACGTTGGTGCCCCAGATCACCACCAGGTCGGACTTCGCCATTTCACGGGGGTCGGGTCCGGCAATCAGGCCGGTGCCGGCGGTGTAGCCCGCCTGCGCCGGATTGTTGCAGATGGTCTCGTGGAAATTCGAATAGCGTTTGACGTGACGCAGCCGGTTGATGCCGTCGCGCATCACGTGGCCCATGGTGCCGGCGTAGTAATAGGGCCAGACCGCCTCGGCGCCGTCGCGCGCCTCGGCCGCAAGGAACTTCTCGGCGACGAGATCGAGCGCGGCGTCCCAGGAGATCGGCGAAAACTCGCCCGAACCCTTGGCGCCCTTGCGGATCAGCGGTTGCGTCAGCCGGCCGGGATGATGCACGCGCTCGGCGTAGCGCGCGACCTTGGCGCAGATCACGCCGGCGGTGTAGTCGTTGTCCTCCGCGCCGTGGACGCGGCCGATGGTGCGCGCATCGAGCACTTCGACCTCGAGCGCGCAGGTCGACGGACAGTCGTGCGGACAGGCGGAGGCCGCGATGCGGATCGGCGGGCGGACGGGCTGATTCATGGCGCCGGACAGGATAGTCCGGCGCCCGGCCTTTGTCCCGTCCGCCGGAGGCCTAGACCTCTTCGGTCTCGACGTGGCTGCGGCTGCGGATCACCGCATAGCCGATGGCCAGCAACACCAGGATGATGCCGCGCGCGATCCAGATCTTGGCCAGATCGGGCGAGGCGCCGCCGTAGAGATGCTCGGTCACGATATCGCCGATAATCCAGATCACCAGCCCGACGCCCGCCAGAATTTCGTCGAGCAACAGCGGGCGGCGCCTGCGGACGATGAAATAGCCGAGGCCCAGCACGATCAGCGCGCCGATCCGGCCCGCCCCAGAGGTGCAGCATGTGCGCGGTCGACTCGCTGACCCAGCCCACCACCGCCGGATCGGTCGCCATGATGTCGCCCGCGACCCAGCCGAGCAGCGCGCCGCCGCCCCAGACCAGGATGCGGAAGCGCTCGAGCAGCGCCATCAGGATCGCGCTGCCGGCGACGATCAGCGGAACGCTGGTCGCCAGGCCGAAGATGATCAGCGTCGCCTTGATCGACGCGGCATGCGCGAGGTCCACCTTCGCGGCCGCGATCTCGGCCGAGGCCGCGATTGCGATCACGTTGTCGAGGCTCATCACGATGTCGGCGATCGCGACGATGCGCACCGCACGCCAGAGGTTCTCGGCCGACTCGACGCCGCCATCCTCGCCGTCGGCGTCCTCGATCACCAGCTTGGTCGCAACCCAGAACAGCAGCAGGCCGCCGACCAGCTTCAGGAACGGGTAGGTCATCGCCTGCGCGACCACGAGCGTGAAGATCACGCGCAGCAGCACCGCGACGCCGGCGCCCAGGATCATGCCCCAGAGCCGCTGCCGCGGCGGCAGCGTCATGCAGGCCATCGCGATGACCACGGCGTTGTCGCCGGACAGAATGATGTTGACGCCGATGATCTGCAGCACCGCGATCCAAAACGGCGCGTGCAGCATGTCTTGCATCAAGAAATCCACGGGAAGCCCCTTGTTCGTTGCGATCCGCTCTCAGCAGGCGGAACTGCCCCCATGCGGCGTGCAGCGCCACCGGGCTAATCTACAAGCACGGCCCGCGCCTTGACCAGCGCCCGAACGTGGCGAAAAGCCACGTTGCCGCACGGCATGTCACCCCACGATTTCGTTGCCGGAGAAGAACTGGGCGATTTCCTTGGCGGCCGTGTCCGGCGCATCGGAGCCGTGCACCGAATTCTCGCCGATCGAGCGCGCATGGACCTTGCGGATCGTGCCGGCCGCCGCCTTCGCCGGATCGGTCGCCCCCATGATGTCGCGATACTTCGCGATCGCATTGTCGCCTTCGAGCACCTGCACCACCACCGGCCCGGAGATCATGAAATCGACGAGCTCGCCGAAGAACGGCCGCTCGCGGTGCACGGCGTAGAAGGTCTGAGCCTGCTCGCGCGTGATCCGCGCGCGCTTCTGCGCGATGATGCGCAATCCGGCCTGCTCGATCATGGCGTTGATCGCGCCGGTGAGATTGCGGGCGGTTGCATCGGGCTTGATGATCGAAAAGGTACGCTCGATCGCCATCGGTTTGTTCACTCGTCAGGGGGTGAATGGGATGCCGGGGCTTATAGCGAGCGCTTCGGCAGGCGGCAAGGTGTGCACCCGCGTCCGGGAAGCTGAACCAAACCTGAACAGGCAGCGGAGCCCGCGAAAATTTAGTGAAAGGCGGGCGCGCGCCGCCGGACTATGCTGAGGGCTTCGCGTCCCCGGGCGGCAGGGCCGTTGCGGAGCGCTCTGATCGTCCGGTTCGAAGGACAATCCAAGGAGGAAAGCGATGATGCGGAAGATCATTGTCGGCGTCGCCATCGCGCTGACGCTCGGCACGACCATGCTGGTTCCCACCGAAGCGGATGCACGCGGCTGGCGCGGCGGCGGGTACGGTTGGCGCGGCGCCGCTTGGCGCGGCGGCGGTTGGGGCGGCGGGCGCGTCGTGGTCGTACGCCCCTATCGTGCATTTGCGGCGGCGCCGATCATGGTGGCGCCGGTAGCCGTCAGTTGCTGGCGTTTAGTGCCGGGCCGCTGGGGGTGGGTGCAAGTCTGGGTCTGCTAGCCATCTCAGCCAGCACTTCAACGAAGATCGTGAAAGCCCCGGCCGGCGCCGGGGCTTTGCTCTTTCCGGCATCGGCTCCGGGCACGCCAATTGGTTGCGCGCACAATCGCTAAACGGTCCGTGAACTGCCGCCTCAGACCCGGTTCAGGTCCCCTTCCCTATGATCGACGCTAGAGGCTCCAGCCCTGGTTGGAGCCGCCCGATCCGGATCGGAGATCCGAGCAAGGAGAGACCACCATGTTGCGCAACACCATCGTCGCTGTCGTCGCGGCCGCCGCCATCGGGGCGCTCGCTTCGACTGCCGCATCCGCGGCGCCCGGCCATAACGGCGGACGCAGCGGCGGCCACAACAACGCCGGCCACGCTGCCCAAGTCAGCCACGGCGGCCAGTTCGGCCGCACCGGCCAAGTCGGTCATACCGGCAATATCGGCCATGTCAGCCAAAGCTTTCACGGCGTCCACACCCTTCACCGCGGCACCGGCTTCCGCTTCTTCGCGCCGCTCTACGGAGGCTGCTGGCGCTGGGTTCCGGGCACGTTCGGCCCGGTGCCGGTCTGGGTCTGCAGCTAGCTAGGCCTTATCGGCCGGCGTTTTGCCGGCAATTGCCGCCCCGGGCCCGCAGTGCGGGCCCGGGTGTCCATCCGAGCGTCCGGATTTGGGACGCCGCTTTCTTCGATCTCATTTGAACCCGTTGCCCGGCCGCTTCGACACATGGGCAGGATGCGGATTGCATCCAAGAAAAAACAGGAGAGACCCCATGATCCGCAAGACCATCTTCGCCGTCGCCGCCGTCGCCGTCCTCGCCGCCACCGCGCTCGTTCCGACCGAAGCGTCGGCGAAGAACTGGAAGGGCGGCAATTGTCGGCCGCTGGGCCGTCGGCACGGCCATCGTTCTCGGCGCCACGGCGGTGTACGCGAGCTGCTACCGGTGGGTTCAGCTGCGCGACGGCACCATGGTCAGGCAGAACGTCTGCGACTGATCCCGCAACCAACCTAAATCAAGGCGGACCTGAAGACCCGGCCTCACACGAGGCCGGGTTTTTCGTCGCTTACACCAGCGCGATCAGCCGCACCGGTCCGCCGGTCGCGTCCTTGACCTTCGCCAGACCGACCACCAGCGTCGCGCCCACCGCCGGCACCTTGTCGAGGCCGGCGACATTCTCCAATCCCCAGCGGCCCGACGGCAGCCAGGCGTAGTGGACCTTGAAGTCCTTGGACGGTCCGTTGTCGAGCGAGAGCGTGTCGACCGCAAGGCCGAGCACCTTGCGCTCCTTCATCAGCCACTCGGCAGCCTCGGGGCTCACGCCCGGGAAATGAAACGTGCCGGCGGCATCCTTGCCGGTGTATTTCGCCGCATCGCCGACGTGCTGCGCCCAGCCCGAATGCATCGCGACGCAACAGCCGTCCGGCAGCCGTCCGCGTTTCTTCTCCCAGGCCGCGAGGTCGTCGCGCGACAGCAGGTAGTCCGGGTTCTGTGCCGCCTTGGCGGCCACATCGACCACCACGAGCGGCACCACCAGCGTCGCCGCCGGAATCTTGTCCGCCGTCATGCCAGCCTCGGAGAAATGAATGGGCGCGTCGAGGTGCGTGCCGGCGTGCTCGACGATCCGCCACCAGTACAGATTGAAGCCGTCCTTCTTGATGTCGAACTGCTTCTCCATGGTGATCCCCGGCACGCCGAAGAAGGTCGGGAAGTCGGGCGACATGGTGTGGGTGAGATCGACCGTCGTGGAGAATGTTTGCGTGCGCGCCGCCGCCGGCTCGGGCGCGACGGCGGTGGCGGCAAACCCCGCGGCGGCCGCGCCGGTGAAAAAGCCGCGCCGCGAGAGCGCGTGACGGACCGCTTCCTGACAGCCGGGAACACACATGCTGAGCCTCCCTTGAGACGTGCGGCCGCCGCGCGGCGGCCCAATCGCAGGATCGAAATGATAGCAGATCTTCCGTCGCCGCGCCCCGGCCGGCCTTGTTTCGCCGTGGCGCATCATCGCGAGCGCGATCGGCGATGCAGCCCGCGTCAGGTGCGACAAACCGGCAGCGCAACGGCCGAGGCCTTGGCGTCGGTCAAGCCGAGCGCCTATGCTGGCGCGAGACGTTCGAGGTGCCGGGCTGACGGGGACAATCCATGCGACAGACGATTGCGTTCGTTCTCCTCGCGCTTGCTCTTGCCGGCGGGCGGCCGGCCGCCGCGCAGGAATGGCCCAGCAAGCCCGTAACCATGGTGGTGCCGTTTGCACCCGCTGGCGGTACCGACCTGCTCGGACGGGTCGTCGCCAAGCAATTGGCGGAGGCGCTCGGCCAGCAGATCGTGGTCGAGAATGTCGGTGGCGCCGGCGGCATGCTCGGCTCGGCCAAGGTCGTCAAGGCGCCGCCCGACGGCTACCAGTTCGTGATCGGGACCACCGCCGACGCCATCAACCAGTCGCTCTACAAGGCGCCGCTCTACAATTTTGCGACCGATCTGGTGCCGGCCGGACTGGTCGGCGCACAACCCACCGTCATGCTCGTCCGCAAGGATTTTCCCGCGAATAATCTGAAGGAATTCACCGCCTACGCGAAGGCCAATCAGTCGACGATGCAATATGCTTCGGCCGGAACCGGCTCCACCGGCCACCTGTTCTGCAGCCTGCTCAACGTCGCGCTCGGCATCAACGTCACGCATGTGCCGTACCGCGGCGGCGGCCCGGCGATGCAGGACATGCTCGCCGGCCGCACCGACTACATCTGTACGCTGAGCCCGACCGCGAAGCCCGCGATGGACGCCAACCAGCTCAAGGCGCTGGCGCTGCTGTCGCGCGAACGCTCACCGATGCTTCCGGATTTGCCGACCGCGCACGAGCAGGGCGTCACCGATTTCGACACCAGCACCTGGTTCGGGTTCTTCTTCCCCAAGGGCACGCCCGACGCGATCGTGCGCAAGATGAACGCGGCGATCGCCGTCAGCATCGATTCGCCCTACGTGCAGGAGCGGTTCAAGGACATCGTCGCGACCATCGCGCCGCCCGGCCAGCGCTCGCCCGAATATCTCGCCAGGCTCGTCGACACCGAGACCGCGAAGATGCGCGCGGCGATCCAGTCCGCCGGCATCCAGCAGTTCTGAACGCCGCCCTAAGGTGAGCAATATCGGTCGACGTGCGGCGCGATCGCGTCGCGCAGCACCGCGTAGCCCTTGGGCGTGAGGTGCAGGCCGTCATAGGCGAACTCCTCGCGCAGCGTACCGTCCGGGCGCTGAAGTTGCGGCCGCGCATCGACCGGCGTGATGCCGGGCCGGTCCACGATGAGCTTGGCGAAGGCCGCATTGAGCGGCGGGATCTCCTTGCTGACGTTCTTCTTCGGGTACCTTGCGGTCACCGGCAGCACGTAGCTCACGAACGCCTGCGCGCCTGAACCCGTGACGCGCGCCAGAATGCCGCGCAGATTGTCCACGCTCTCATCCCTCGGAATGCCGAGCGTGATGTCGTTCACCCCGATCATCAGGAACACGGCGCGCGGCTTGAGGGCCACCACATCGTCGAGGCGATCGAGCAGCCGCCTGGTGGTGTCGCCGCCGATGCCGCGATTGGCGATCGAGAGGCAGCCGGTCAGATCGGTCCACGGGCCGGCCTCGGTCAGCGAATCGCCCGCCATCACGATCGGCGCGGTCTGGATCTTCGACATCGCGAACAGCCCGCGCCGGACCTCGTAATAGGACATGGCCCGGGCGGGTTGCGCGACGGCTCGGCGCGCAGCGGAACCGGCTCGGCCGCGATCGCCGCCACAACCGCCAGCGCCTGGATGGCGATCGCGCCGAAGCGGCGCGCCCTATTGCACCAGCACCGCGCTGAGCGCTTGCGCCAGCCGGCCGCTGGAAAACGGCTTTTCCAGAAATTCAATGTTCTGCACCTTCAACCATTTGCGGTGCTCCTGCGTCGGATCATAGCCCGACATGCACAGTACGCCCATCCGCGGCCGCGCCCGCATGGCCTCCTTCACCAGGGCCACGCCATCGATGCCGCCCGGCAATACGATATCGGTCAGCGTGATGTCGATATTGGCCGGCGACCCGATCAGGTCGATGGCCTCCATCCCGTTCGCAACCGCGTGCACATTGTAGCCCAGTTGCTTCAGTTGCGCCGTCATCACGATGCGAACATCGGGATCGTCCTCGACCAGCAGCACGGTCTTTTCCCGCTCCGTCAGGACCGAACCGGCGGCCGCTTGCGGTTCCGCCGTCTGCGGCACCGCCTTGATCCGCGGCAGATGGATGGCGATCAGCGTGCCACGCTCTGGCTCGCTGTCGATCTCGATGTGCCCGCCGGACTGTTCCACGAACCCCTGAACCATGCTCAGACCGAGGCCGCTGCCCAGACCGTCCCGCTTGGTCGTGAAGAACGGTTCGCAGGCGCGCCGCGCACATCGTCGGTCATGCCGGCGCCCGTATCCTGGACGGCGATGCAGACCTCCTCGCCCGTCGGCCAACGGGATGCGCCTTCCGCGGTGGCCCAGCGTGCCGGCTGGCAGGTCGTCGCGATCGAAAGCGTGCCGCCCTCCGGCATCGCATCGCGGGCGTTGAGCGCCAGATTGACCAGCGCATTCGCCAGTTGATTGCGATCGACACACACCATCACCGCGGTGACATCGAGATGCGTGACGATGTCGATCTCCTCGCCGAGCGTGCGCTGCAACAGCCGCAGCGTATCCAGCACCAGTTGATTGACGGATGTCGGCTCGGCGCTCAGCGGCGACTGGCGCGCAAACGCCAAAAGCCGATGCACCAGGTCGCGGCCGCGTCGCGTCGCCCGCAATGACGCGTCGATCAGGTCCGGCTCCGCGGTGAGCCCCTGCGCCGCCGACCGCTCGATGCATTCGAGGCCGCTGCCGATCACCGCCAGCAGATTGTTGAAGTCGTGCGCGATGCCCGCGGTCAATTGACCGACCGCCTCCATCTTCTGCATCTGCGCCAGCGTCATCTGCGCTTCCTCGCGCCGGCGCATCTCCCGCGCCAGCTCGGCCGTACGTTCGGCCACGCGTGTTTCGAGTTCCTGGTTCGCCCGCGCCAGCGCCGCCTCGGCCTGCGTGCGCCTGGTAACATCCTGAATCGTGCCGAACCTCCCGATAATCGCGCCGTCGCTTGCGCGAACGGGCAGCGACAGGGTTTCCGTAACGACGATCTGGCCGTCGTCCTTGACCCAGCGCAGCGTTACGCGTGCAGCTTCGAGGCCCGCCGTGACGTCGCGGCGATGCTGCTCCATCATTGGACGGTCATCGGGATGAACGAGCTCCAATATGGAACTCAATGTCGGCGTGAAGGAGTCTCGCGACTTGCCCAGAATGCGATAGTGTCCCTCGGACCAGGTGAACGCACCCGATGCCGCGTCATACTTGTAGTGCCCCAAGCGGGCTATTGTCTCCGCGCGCGCAAGATTGTCGCGGTTCTGCGCGATCTCAACCTCGGCCTGCTTGCGTGCGGTAACATCTTGGACCGTGCCGAACATGCCGGCCACGCTGCCATCGCTTGCGCGAACGGCCGTCGACCAAAGCTGGATATGCGCCAATTGGCCGTCGCCTCTGATCACACGCACCGTGATGCTGTAAGAGTCGCGGCCAGCGGCGAGGTCGCGGCGATATTGCTGCAAGACCGGCCGGTCGTCGGGATGCGTCAACTCCAGTACCGCGTTCGGCGTGGGGGCAAACGACTCCGGCGACAGCCCCATCAGGCGATAGACGCCATCGGACCAAATGTATCGATCCGAGGCGACATTCAAATTTGTAGTGCCCCAGAAGGGCCATCTCCTCCGCGCGCGCCAGGTTCTTGCGGCTTTCCTCGAGCAAAGCCTCCGCCTGTTTGCGTTCGGCGATGTCGGTGATGGTGCCAAGCATCCGAACGGGACGGCCCGTGGCATCGCGCAACGCTTTGCCGCGGCTCTGCACCCAACGATAGCGGCCGTCCTTGCAGCGCAGCCGAGACTCCAACAAATAGGGCTTGTTCTCTTCCAGATGCGCGCGCAACGTCTGAGAAAGCGCAGCCTTGTCGTCCGGGTGGAGGCGTTCGTAAAACGTCGACTTCTCGTTGGGAAGCTCGACGTCGCCGTAACCAAGAATGCTCTTCCAGCGGGGCGAGATGTAGGCTTCGCCAGTCAGAGTGTTCCAGTCCCAAATACCGTCGTTGACGGCGTCCTCGATCAGCCGGTAGCGCTCCTCGCTCTGCTGCAGCGCCGCCTGCGCTTGCTTCATCTCAGATGTTGTCTCGATCAATCGTTTTTCGCGCCATGCCCCCAGCCCGATGGCAACGAGAATGGCCGCGGTGAGCAGCAGAGCAATGGTCCAATAGATCTGCGCGTTCTCATTCGCGCGCCGGTACACTTCGGCTTCTGAAATTCCGACGATGGCGATCAGCGGAAACGGTGCGAGCACCCGGTACGAAACCAGCCGCTGGACGTTGTCGAGCATGCTCGGCGCGTTCCAGTATTGCCCCGATTTGGCCCGTTCCGCCTGTCCCAGGACACCTGCGCCCGGAGGAAATCTCCGTCCAAGAACACTCGAGTCGACTTCGCCGTTGAGGGCGCGTGCGCGCACGACACCGTCGAGGCCGAGCAAGACAACCGGATCCGCCGTGCCCGAGATTGAGGGGACTGGCCAGCTTCGCAAGCTGAACCGGATCGAGCAGCGCGAAAACGATTCCGGCAAACGCTCCATCCGATGCAACGATGCGACGGCTCATGATCACCGCCGATCTGCCGATCAATCTCGTGGTCAGGGGTTCGCTGATGTACAGCTTGTCCGCGACCGAATCGCGCTGAACGCGAAAGTACTCGCGGTCGTTACGACCGGCGCCAAGCAACCCTTTTGAGTAGGTCGAACCGACGATAATTCCATTACGGTCAACGATCGTGAACTCGAATGTCAATTCGTTCTGGACCGAGGTCTGGCGGACGCATGCGGAAATATCGAAAGTTGAGGGATTTTCCTGATGGGACTTCCTGAGAAACAGCAGCGTCGCATCCACGCTCTGAAAGACACGCGAATAGGATTGATCGAGGACGCGGACAAGATTGTCCCCGCAACTCATCGCCTCGACCTCGGCACTCCTTCGGTCGGCGGCCAGCAGATAGGCCAGCGCGCCGTAGAGGAACACCAGCGTCGCAATGCCGAGGTAAGTGACCGGCTGGGCCAATGCGCGCGCAACGCCGCGGATGCCCCAGCTTTTCATGAGCGGATATCCTCCCGAAGTCCCGAGTTTCGGGTATCGCATTTCGCGAGCGCAGGCGGTATCTGGATTGTGACATAATCACAGCTATCTTCCGGCAATAGATGACGGCACTCGAACCGTGAAGCCATTGCCTCCCTCGCGCCGCTCCGCCAAATAACCCGCATGCTCGTCATCGACGATCTCTCCGTCCGCGTCGCCGGCCGCCTTCTGATCGATGCTGCTTCCGCCCGTATCCCGGACGGCGCCCGCGTCGGGCTGGTGGGACGCAACGGCTCCGGCAAGACCACGTTGTTCCGCCTGATCACGGGCGAGGTCGCGCCCGAGAGCGGCGAGGTCGCGATCCCGCCGCGCGCGCGTATCGGCCGGCTGTCCCAGGAAGCGCCGGACGGCGCCGCCACGCTGCTCGAGGTCGTGCTCGCCGCCGACACCGAGCGCGCCAAGCTCCTGGCCGAAGCCGAGACCGCGCACGATCCGCACCGCATCGCCGAGATCCAGACGCGGCTCGCCGACATCGGCGCCCATGCGGCGCCCGCGCGCGCCGCCGAGATTCTCGCGGGCCTGGGCTTTTCGCACGACGACCAGGGCCGCGCCTGCTCGGAATTCTCCGGCGGCTGGCGCATGCGCGTCGCGCTCGCCTCGGTGCTGTTCTCCGCGCCCGACCTGCTGCTGCTCGACGAGCCCACCAACTATCTCGATCTCGAGGCCACGCTCTGGCTCGAAGATCACATCGCCCGTTATCCCCACACCGTGATCGTCATCAGCCACGACCGCGACCTGCTCGACACCGCGGTCGATTGGATCCTCCATCTGGAGGGCGGCAAGCTCACGCTCTACCGCGGCGGCTACACGAGCTTCGAGCGCCAGCGGCGCGAGCGCCTGATGCTCGACGCCAAGCTCGCCAAAAAGCAGGAGGTGCAGCGCAAGCACCTGCAGGCGTTCGTCGACCGCTTCCGCGCCAAGGCCACCAAGGCGCGCCAGGCGCAATCGCGCCTGAAAATGCTGGCGAAGCTCGAACCGATCGCCGCGGTCATGGCCGACGAAGTGCGGCCGATCGTGATCCCGCCGCCGGCGAAGCCGCTGTCACCGCCGATCATCGCGCTCGATGGCGTGACGGTCGGCTACGAGCCGGGCCAGCCGGTGCTGCGCCGGCTCAACCTGCGCATCGACGACGACGACCGCATCGCGCTGCTCGGCGCCAACGGCAACGGCAAGTCGACGCTGGTGAAGCTCATCGCCGGCAAGCTCGCGCCGTTGTCCGGCCAGGTGACGCGCGCGCAGAAGCTCGAGGTCGGCTATTTCGCCCAGCACCAGCTCGACGAACTCGACGGCGCAGCAAGCGCATACCAGCATCTGCGCCACCTGATGCCGGGCGAGCCCGAAGCGAAGATCCGCGCGCGCGCCGGCTTCATCGGCTTTTCGGCCGCGATGGCCGACACGCCGGCGGGCGAACTATCGGGCGGCGAGAAGGCGCGCCTCCTGCTCGGGCTTGCGACCTTCGCCGGGCCCCACCTGCTGATGCTCGACGAGCCGACCAACCATCTCGACATCGACAGCCGCGCGGCGCTGATCGAAGGCATCAACGACTATCCGGGCGCGGTCATTCTGGTCTCGCACGACCGCTACCTGATCGAGGCCTGCGCCGACCGGCTCTGGCTGGTCGCGAACGGCGAGGTCACGCCGTTCGATGGCGATCTCGACGACTACCGGCGGCGCGTGCTCTCGGAACCCGCAAAGGATGCGGGAGGGCAGGCCGCAGGATAGCACGGCGCCCAAGCTGGCCCGCGCCGAGATCAGGCGGGCCGCCGCCGAGAAGCGCATCGAGCTTGCACCGCTGCGCCGCCGCGTCACCGACGCGGAGGCGACGATCGCGCGGCTCACCAAGGAGGTCGCGAAAATCGATGCGGCGCTGGCCGAGCCCGGCCTGTTCGCGCGCGATGCCGCCAAGGCCGCAACACTCGCCAAAGCGCGTTCGGAGGCCGCGGCCGCGCTCGCGCAGGCCGAGGAAGACTGGCTCACCGCCAGCGCCGCGATCGAAGCCGCGATGGCGTAAGTTTCAGGTCCCGGTCGGCCGCTTGGTCAGCGTCGGCGCGGTCTTCTGCTTCGGCGCCGGCGTATCCGGTCCGGGTGCGCGCTCGATCGAAACCAGCCGGCCTCCGGCGAAACGATAGACGCCGGGATGCGGCCCGCGCGTGAAGGTCATGAGAGCCGAGCGCTCGCCATTGGCGGTGGTTCCGAGATCGACCTTCGTCGCCAGGCCCGCGCGCCGGACCACGTCGCATTCGGTCATCTGCAGCGCGATGCCGCCCTGCACGGTCGGAGTGCCCGGCGGCAGCACCGGCTCGCCAGCGGTCGCGACCGCCGCCGATTGCGCCGCGCAGGTCCCATCCGGGCCGACCAAGTCCTCGGACGTCACCGGGCGCAGCCCGAATTCGTCTTTGTTGCCGGAATAGGTCGTCCAGTCCGGTTTGCGCAGAAGCGCATCCGGCTTGACCAGGGTCACGTTGTTGAGACTGAGATCGGCCGAGCAGGCCCCGATCACCGGCAACAGCACAGCAATCGTCACCAGGCGCATCGACATCCGGCGCATCCCCTGCATTGGCAGGTCCTTCACCTCGTACCCCTTCAGCGCCAGCATATAATATTATTTTTGCGCCAGCACCATCGCCTTGATGAATAGGTCTTTTTTGGCCTTAACGCGGCAAATCCGCCACGATTCGGCCGCCCGCGGCAATTGGCTCCGGGGTCCGGGCCCGGAGCTCCAGGAACATTCTGCAACGGTACGGAGGACGCCCGAGGCCTACGCCGGCTTACGGCGGGGCGCGGTGATCCGCACGGCAATGATCCAGGCGACCCACAGGAAGGTGAAATACATCGCCAGGAATGCGGGCAGGCTCGCCGCCGGCCATTGCGCCTCGATAACGCGCCCAATGAAGTAGGCCACGACATCGCCGGTGATCATCAGCCCGAGATAGACGACAAGTAACGACATTTGCCTTTTTCCCCCAACGTCGAGGTTTGCAGTCGCCGGTAATTTCCCTCACTTTTCCCGCGTCCGCAATGGCCCCACGGCTCCTCCGGCCGGGTGGCACTTTCTCGCGAAGCGGCCGACTTCCGCCTAGCCCTTGCGCTGCCAGCGCCCGTCGTCGTCGGTCTGCCAATAGGTCACCGCAAAGCCTTTGGCCTTGGCCTCGCCCCAGCGCGCGCGCGCCGCTTCGACCGCGTCCGGATCGTCGCCGTCGAAGATCAGCACCAGCCGCTCGTAGGCGGCGGCATCCTCCGGCACCGGCGTGCCGTCGACCAGGAAGCGCACCTGCGCGCCGTTCGGATTGTCGTCGTTGACGGTGAGCAGGATCGGCTGCTCGCGCGCCGCCGGCTCGCGCCAGGTGCCGTGCGGCAGGAAGCTGTCGTCGCGGAACGTCCACAGATGCGCGTCGAGCGCCTCGACGCGCTCCTCGGACGCGGTCTGCACCACCACCCGCCAGCCGCGCTCGAGCGATTTCTCCAAGCAGCGCCGGCAGCACCCGTTCGAGCGGCTGGCGTTGCAGGTGGTAGAAGAGGATTTCGGTCATGACGCGCGATCCGGTCGCCCCTCACCGCTCGTAGTAGTCCTCCACCAGCCGGTTGAGCAGCCGCACGCCGAAGCCCGAGCCCCAGCTCTTGTTGATGTCGGTCTGCGGCGAGCCCATCGCGGTGCCGGCGATGTCGAGATGCGCCCACGGCGTCTTGTCGACGAAGCGCTGCAGGAGCTGCGCCGCCGTGATCGAGCCGCCGTAGCGGCCGCCGGTGTTCTTCATGTCGGCGAATTTCGAATCGATCATCTTGTCGTATTCCGGCCCGAGCGGCATCCGCCAGACCCGCTCGCCGGTGTCCTGCCCGGCCTTGGTGAGCCGCTCGACCAGCTTGTCGTCGTTGGAGAACAGGCCGGCGTATTCCTGGCCGAGCGCGACGATGATCGCGCCGGTCAGGGTCGCCAGATCGACCATGAATTTCGGCTTGAAGCGCTTGTTGACGTAGTGCAGCACGTCGGCCAGCACGAGGCGGCCCTCGGCGTCGGTGTTGATGATCTCGATCGTCTGTCCCGACATGGTGGTGACGATGTCGCCCGGTCGCTGCGCCTTGCCGTCGACGGCATGTTCTCGACCAGGCCGATGGCGCCGACCGCGTTGACCTTGGCCTTGCGCGCCGCCAGCGCCTGCATCAGGCCGACCACGCAGGCCGCGCCCGCCATGTCGCCCTTCATGTCCTCCATGCCGGCGGCCGGCTTGATCGAAATGCCGCCGGTATCGAAGCACACGCCCTTGCCGACGAAGGCGACCGGCTTGTCGTCGCGCTTGCCGCCGTTCCAGCGCATGATCACCATGCGGCTGTCGTGCTCGGAGCCTTGGCCGACGCCGATCAGCGCATTCATGCCGAGCTTCTTCATCTCGGCGACGTCGAACACCTCGACCGCGACGCCGAGCTTCTTGAGTTCGCCGGCGCGGCGGGCAAATTCCACCGGGAAGAGCACATTGGCGGGCTCATTGACCAGATTGCGCGCCAGCACGACGCCGTTCGCGATCGCATCGCGTGAGGCGTAGGCCTTCTGCACCGCGCCGGCGCCCGCGCAGCCGATGGTGACCTTGATCTCCTTGGCGCGCTCCTCGTCCTCCTTGCGCTTGGTCTTGTAGCGATCGAACGCATAGGCGCGCAGCCGCACGCCGAGCGCGAGGTCAGCCACCCGCTCCGGCCGAATCGCGCCCGGCAGGTCGGCGACAATGGCGACGTGCGATTCGGCGCCGGGAACCTTTCCCATCGCCACCCCGCCGAGTTTGACGAAATCGCGCGCCTTGAGATCGCGCGCCTTGCCGACCCCGATCACGACCAGCCGGGAGACCGCGAGGCCTGCCGGGGCCACCAGTTCGAGCGCCGCGCCGTTCTTGCCCTTGAAACGGTCCGCGGTGGCGGCCCGCGCGACGAGGTCCCCGGTCGGCTTGAGCAGATTGCGGGTGGCGGACCCGAATTTGAGCCCCTCTTCGCAGAACACCACGAGAACGCCTTTCCCCGGGGTCGCGATCGGGGCGAATTCGAGCTTCAGTTCCGCTGCCATGGGGCCATGTCCTTGTTGATCGGCCGTTGCTGAACCGGGGCGGGCCGCTCCGGCCGGGAAACAGATATGACCCGCCCTCCCGGCCCTGGAAAGCCCCGCCTGTCAGGCGCTTTCCCAGGCCCTTTGGAAGGGTGCGGGATTGATGCAACAGTCCACCCCGGATTTAACGATTTGTTGTGCATACTCAAAGGGTTTGCCTTCGGGGAGCCATTTTGTTGCAGGAGTAATCAAACCCTAAAGAGGGGATCGCTTTACCATAGGAAGCGCCACGACGGGCCGGGGGGCTCGGCGCGAGCCGTTGGTGCTGCGTAAGCGGGGACAGCGCGGGCGTATGGGGTCGATCGGGCGTTACATTTTCCGCCACACCTTCGGGGCGTTCGTCCTGGTGTGCGCCAGCCTGACCGCGCTCATGTGGATCACGCAGGCGTTGCGCGACGTCGACCTGATGACCAATCAGGGTCAGAGCATTTTTGTCTTTGTCGGCATCACCGGCCTGCTCATCCCTCTCCTCATCATGGTCATCGCGCCGATCGCGCTGACGATCTCGGTCGCCTACATGCTCAACAAGCTCAGCAACGATTCCGAGCTGATCGTGATGAACGCCGCCGGCATGCCGCCGCGCGTGCTGTTCATGCCCTTCGTCGCCGCCGGCGTCCTGGTTTCCGTCTTGGTTGCCACGCTGAGCGCTTATGCGGCGCCCTGGTCGCTGCGCGAGTTGCGGCGCTGGGCCAACGAAGTGCGCGCCGACGTCATCGGCAACATCGTGCAGCCGGGCAAGTTCACGAATATACAGGGCCTCACGCTGCAGATCCGCCAACGCGAGCCGAACGGGCAGTTGCTCGGCGTCTTCATCGACGACCAACGCGACGAAAAGGAACGCTCCACGCTGCTTGCCGCGCGCGGCAACATCGTGAAGACCGACCGCGGCACCTTTCTGGTGCTGGAGAACGGCAGCGCGCAGCGCCAACAGGCCGGACGGCGCGACCCGACCATCGTGCTGTTCGACAGCTACGCGTTCGACCTCTCGGAGATCGTGGGCAGCGGCAAGAGCGACATCAAGTATTCGACACGCGAGCGTTATCTGTGGGAGCTCTTCCGCCCGACCCCGGGCGATCCGATGTTCAACGATCAGCCGGACAAGTCCGCGCCGAGTTGCACGACCGCATCACCTCGCCGTTCTATCCCCTCGCCTTCGTGTTCGTGACCTTCGCCTATCTCGGTGCTCCGCGCACGACCCGGCAGAGCCGCGCCACCTCGCTCGCCGCCGCGATTGGCCTGATCGCGTTGCTGCGCGGCCTCGGATTCTTCGCCACGGTCGCCGGCATCAACAATCCGGCTTTGCTCGCGCTGCCCTACCTGATGCTGTCGACGGCTTTCGTGCTCGGATATGTCGGCATCTCGCGCGGCATCATCATCGAACCGCCGGCGGTCATCGTCAACGCCATCACCACGATGACGGAGCGCATTGCTCAGCGCGCCGGCTTAGCAAGGCCAGCGACATGATCGCGGGCACCCTCTTCCGCTATTTCGGCCTGCGCTTCCTGAGCGCGGTGTTCGCCGTGTTCGCGGGCGCATTCGTGCTGGTCACGATGGTCGATTTCATCGAAATGCTCAGGCGCACCCAGGACCTGCCCAACGTCCCGACGCTGTTGGTCGCCAAGATCTCGCTCTACCGTGTCCCCTTCGTCACCGAGCGCGTGCTGCCCTTCGCCGTGCTCGTGGCAACGATGCTCTGTTATCTGAATCTGTCGCGCCGGCTGGAGCTGGTCGTCGCGCGTGCCGCCGGCATCTCGGCTTGGCAGTTCATCGCGCCGGCGCTCGTCATCGCGTTCCTGATCGGTGTGTTTTCGACCACTGTCTACAACCCGATCTCGGCCTATCTGCGCGAACGTTCGACCCAGATCGAGGCCAACCTGTCGCCGAGTCAAGCCGGGATTCGCATCTCGAGCAACAACTTCTGGGTCCGCCAAAGCACCGAGGACGGACAGGCCATCCTCAATGCGAAGATCAGCCGTCAGCAGGGCCTGGAACTTTGGGGCGTGAGCGTGTTCCGGTTCGAGCCGGACGGCACTTTTCGTGATCGCATCGAAGCCAGCGTTGCAGTCCTGGAGCCAGGCTTCTGGCGGTTCGACGGAGTCCGCATCCACCGCAACGGCGTTCCGGCCGAGGAACGCTTAACCTACCGCATGAAGACCAGCCTGACATTCGCGCAGGCGAACGAAAGCTTCGCCACCCCCGAGACCGTGCCGTTCTGGCAATTGTCGTCGCATATCAAGGTGGCCGAGAATGCCGGCCTCACCGCGAGTGCCTATCGACTGCAGTATCTCCAGCTCTTGGCGCAGCCGTTCTATCTCACCGCCATGGTGCTGCTGGCGGCCTCCGTCAGTCTGCGGTTCTTCCGCATGGGCGGCGTGCAGAAGGTCGTGCTCGGCGGCGTCACGGCGGGCTTTGCGATCTACGTGCTGGCGAAGCTCAGCGGCGACGTCAGCAAGGCCGGGATCATTCCGCCCATGGTAGCGGCGGCGCTGCCGGCCGCGATCGGCGGCGTCGGCGGCTTCCTGGCGCTGCTCTATCAGGAGGACGGCTGATGCCGGCGCGTTCCTCCAAAACCTCTCTGCTCTGGCGTAGCTGGTCCGCCCTGGTCGTGGCGGGCGCGCTCGTTTTCGGCTGCGCGGTCGAGGCGCCACGCGCCAATGCGCAGGCGATCGACTTCCCCGCCCGGCCTAAGCCGGTTCCGCGCAAGGTGCAGCGCGCCGGCGGGCAGGAGCAGATGCTGGTCCGCGCCGAGACCCTCAACTACGACTACACCAACGAGCAGCGTGGCGGCCGTCGGCAATGTGCAGATCTACTACAACGACACGACGCTCGAAGCCGACCGCGTGATCTACGACCAGAAGGGCAAGCGGCTGCATGCCGAGGGCAATGTCCGTCTGACGCAGCCCGACGGCACCATCACCTACGGCGAGATCATGGATCTCGGCGACGATCTCCGCGACGGCTTTGTCGACTCGCTGCGGCTCGACGGCCCGGAGGACACGCGGTTCGCCGCGCAGCGCGCGGAGCGGACCAGCGGCACCTACACGGTATTCGAAAACGGCGTCTACACCGCCTGCGAGGCGTGCGCGGACAATCCGACCAAGCCGCCGAAATGGCAGGTGAAGGCGGCGCGCATCATCCACGACCAGGGCGAGAAGATGATGTACTTCGAGGACGCCAAGCTCGAGTTCTTCGGCGTCCCCCTCGCCTATCTACCCTATCTGTCCGCGCCCGATCCGACCGTGAAACGCAAGAGCGGCGTGCTGGTCCCGACCGTCGGCTACAGCGCAATCTACGGCGCCCAGGTCACGGTCCCGTACTACTGGGCGCTCGCGCCCGACTACGACATGACCTTCACGCCGATGATCACCAGCAAGCAGGGGCCCCTCCTGCAGGCGGAATGGCGCCAGCGCCTGATGAACGGCTCCTACAGCATCCGCGCCACCGGCCTGTTCCAGCTCGACAAGAGCGTGTTCCTCACCAACGGCGTGCCGACGCCGGGCTATCGCGACTGGCGCGGCAGCATCGAGTCGACGGGTCAGTTCAACCTCTCGAACAAATGGACCTGGGGCTGGGACGGCACGCTGATGACCGACAAGACCTACTTCCAGGACTACAAGCTGTACCGGAATCTGCAAGCCACCAACCTGCTCGCGTCCACGCCCGACTACGCGCTGTCGCAGCTCTATCTCGCGGGCCGCGGCGAACGCAGCTATTTCGACATCCGCACGCTCTACTTCTACGGCTTCTCGACCGCCGACGCGCAGCAGCAGATTCCGATCGTGCATCCGGTGATGGACCACGACTACGTCTACAAATACCCGGTGGTCGGCGGCGAGCTCAGCTTCCGCAGCAACCTGACCAGCCTCACGCGCGCCTCGGTCGACTACGATGCGATCTCGCAGACCGCAGTGAACAACGGCCTGTGCCTGATCAGCAACGCCGATCCGTCTGTGAAGAACATCAACAACTGCCTCTTGCGCGGCATCCCAGGCACCTACACGCGCTTCTCCTCCGAGGCGACCTGGAGGCGCACGATCATCGATCCCTTCGGACAGATGTTCACGCCCTTTGTCAGCGTGCGCGGCGACGCGGCAACGATGAAGATCGAAGACCAGATCGGCGTGTCGAACTACATGCAGACCGGCGAAAGCCAGGTCGTGCGCGCCATGCCGACGGTCGGCCTCGAATACCGCTATCCGCTGATCAGCGTGCAGTCCTGGGGCACGACCACGTTCGAGCCGATCGCGCAACTGATTTTCCGACCGGACGAGACCCGCGTCAACGCACTGCCCAACGAAGATGCGCAGAGCCTGATCTTCGACGATTCCAATCTGTTCAAGATCAACAAGTTCTCCGGCTGGGACCGCGTCGAAGGCGGCAGCCGCGCGAACGTCGGCTTCCAGATGACCACCCAGTTCAACCGGGGCGGCAACATCAACGTTCTGTTCGGACAGTCCTACCAGCTGTTCGGACAGAACTCGTTCGCGATCGGCGGCCTCACCAATACCGGCATCCAGAGCGGCCTGGACACGACCAGGTCCGACTACGTGGCACGGGCGTCCTACCAGCCCAACTCGACGTTCACGTTCACGTCGCGGTTCCGCTTCGGCGAGTCCGATTTCACGCTGCAGCGCACCGAGCTCGAAACCACCGCCAATTTCGGCCGCTGGACCACCAGCATCATGTATGGCCACTACGCGGCGCAGCCCGCGCTCGGCTTCCTGACCGACCGCGAAGGCATCCTCGGCAGCGCCAGGCTCAAGCTGACCGAAAACTGGCTGCTGCTCGGGGCGCTCCGCTACGATATCCATGCCAACTCGGTCAGCCAGACCCAGATTGGCGTCGGCTACGTCGACGATTGCCTCATCTTGGCCCTGAATTACATTACAGATTATGCTTATAGTGGCAGTCTCGACGTGAACCACTCATTCATGATGCAGCTCAGCTTGCGCACCCTCGGCGGCAACGTGGGCAGCAGTTCGGGCTCCGCCCTTGCCGGAATGGGCGGCGGACGCTGACGGGACGGAGCGGCCGTGGCCCAGGGGGACTTGAAGGTCGAGACGTGGTTGGAGCGATGACAAAGATGACCGATCTCCTCATCCGATGCCGGCGGCTCTTCGCCGCCGCGGCGCTGGCCGTAATCGGGCTCTTGCCTGCCGGTGCGGTGTTCGCCCAGCAAATCGTCGTCATCGTCGGCGGCGACCCGATCACCGCGCTCGACGTCGAGCAGCGGGCCAAATTGTCGCAGCTGTCCGGGCAGAAGGCCCCAGCCCGCCAGGAAATCATCGAAGAGCTGATCAACGAGCAACTCAAGATCCGCGAAGGCAAGCGCTGGGGGCTCGAAGTCTCCGCCTCCGAGATCGATCAGGCCTACGGCACCATGGCGAGCCGCATGCGGATGACCGCGGACCAGATGACGCAGATGCTCGCCAAGCAGGGCATCGGCCCGAGCACGCTCAAATACCGCATCCGAGCCGACATCACCTGGTCGCAGCTGGTGCGCGGCCGCTATCAGTCGAGCCTGCAGATCGGCGAGAAGGACCTGCTCACCGCCGCCAAGGACGACGAAACGGTCGGCCACGATTACACGCTGCGGCCGATCCTGTTCATCCTGCCGCCCGGATCGCCGGAGGCAGCCGTCGAAGCCCGCAAGCGCGAAGCCGAGGCGCTGCGCAATCGCTTCAACGGATGCGACGAAGGAATTCCGTTTGCGCGCGGCCTCAGGGACATCGCGGTGCGCGACCAGATCGTCCGCAGTTCCGCCGACATTCCGGCCGAGCTGCGCAAGGTGCTGGACGGCATCGAAGTCGGCAAGCTGACGCCGCCCGAAGTGACCAAGTTCGGCGTCGAGGTGTTCGCGATCTGCGCGAAGAAAGAGTCGACCGCCGACAACACCCCCGGCAAGCGCAAGGCGCGCGAGAGCTTGTTCACGGCGCGCTACGAGGAGCGCTCCAAGAAGTATCTCGAGGAAGTCCGCCGCGGCGCCATGATCGAGTACAAGTAGGCGTCGTTGTGTCACTGCCCCTCGCCCTGACGCTCGGCGAGCCGGCCGGTATTGGTCCCGACATCACCTTCGCGGCATGGCGGCGGCGCGCCGAACTGAACCTGCCGCCGTTCTACCTGCTGGGCGATCCCGCATTCCTGGCGCGACGGGCGCGGCGCATGGCGCCGGACGTATCGATTGCGGTCGTCGAGCCGGCCGCCGCCGCGGCTGCCTTCAAGGCCACGCTGCCGGTCGTCGACATCGGCGTCACCGTGAGCGCGGAGCCCGGCCAACCGGACCGGTCGAGCGCGCCGGCGGCGATCGCCGCGATCGGCCGCGCGGTCGCCGACGTGACCGCAGGCGTCGCGGCCGCGGTCGTCACCAACCCGGTGGCCAAGAACGTGCTCTACCGCTCGGGCTTCGCCGAGCCCGGACACACCGAATATCTCGCCAAGCTCGCCGCGGAAGCGACCGGAAGAACCTACCATCCGGTCATGATGCTGTGGTCGCCCGAGCTCGCGGTGGTCCCGGTCACCATCCACCTGCCGCTCAGGGACGTGGTCGGCGCGTTGACCACCGACCTCGTGCTCACGACCGGCCGGATCGTGGCGCGCGACCTGCGCGAGCGCTTCGG
The DNA here is from genome assembly GCA_963749815.1 of uncultured Alphaproteobacteria bacterium. Classification (GTDB taxonomy): domain Bacteria; phylum Pseudomonadota; class Alphaproteobacteria; order Rhizobiales; family Xanthobacteraceae; genus VAZQ01. The sequence continues at coordinate 370,690 of CAVVON010000031.1, forward strand.
CATCGCCCGTCCGCGGCTCGCGGTCGCGGGGCTCAATCCTCATGCCGGCGAGGAAGGCGCGCTCGGCGAGGAGGATTTGGCCGTGGTCGCGCCGGCGGTCGCAGCAGCTCAAGGCCGAAGGCATCGACGCACGCGGGCCGCTGCCGGCCGACACCATGTTCCACGAGGCGGCGCGCGCCACCTACGACGCGGCGCTGGCGATGTATCACGACCAGGCGCTGATCCCGATCAAGACGCTGGCCTTCGATCACGCGGTCAACGTCACGCTCGGCTTGCCGTTCGTGCGCACCTCGCCCGACCACGGCACCGCCTTCGACATCGCCGGCACCGGCCGCGCCGATCCCGGCAGCCTGATCGCCGCGCTCAAGCTCGCGGCGCGCATCTCGGCACAGCCGCTCGCCCGCCGCGCATGAGCGCGATCGACGACCTGCCGCCGCTGCGCGACGTCATTCAGCGGCACGGCCTGATCGCCAAGAAATCGCTCGGACAGAACTTCATCCTCGACCTCAATCTCACCGCGCGGATCGCCCGCGCCGCGGGCCCGCTCGACGGCGTCATGGTGGTGGAGGTCGGCCCCGGTCCGGGCGGGCTGACGCGCGCGCTGCTGGCGCAAGGTGCGGCGCGCGTGGTCGCGGTCGAGCGCGACGAGCGCGCGCTCGCGGCGCTGGCCGAAATCGCCGCGCACTATCCGGGACGGCTCGATGTGATCGCCGGCGACGCGCTCAAGTTCGATCCGCGCGCCGCATCTCGGCACGGCCAGAGCGCGCGTGATCGCCAACCTGCCCTACAACATCGCGACCGCGCTGCTGGTCGGCTGGCTCACCGCCGAGCCGTGGCCGCCCTGGTACGACCGGCTGGTGCTGATGTTCCAGCGCGAGGTCGCCGAGCGCATCGTCGCCGCGCCCGGCTCGAAATCGTACGGCCGCCTGTCGGTGCTGGCCGGCTGGCGCAGCGAGGCGCGCATCCTGTTCGACATCGCGCCCTCGGCCTTCGTGCCGCCGCCGAAGGTGACCTCGTCGGTGGTCGAACTGATCCCGCGCGCCGAGCCGCTCGCATGCGACCGCCGCACGCTCGAGCGGGTGACCGAGGCGGCCTTCGGCCAGCGCCGCAAGATGCTGCGCCAGAGCCTCAAATCGCTGGGCGGCGACGCGCAGGCGCTGCTCGCGGCCGCCGGGATCGAGCCGACCGCACGGGCGGAGGAGATTCCGGTCGCAGGATTCGTCGCGCTCGCACGGGCGTTCGCCGCCGCAACGCGTTGAGGGCATGACGGGGCGCGGCACGGCCCTGTAGAATGCCCGCCATGACCCAGCTTTTCCGCCAGTCGCTCACCGCCTACGGCGCCCCGCTCTGCGAGACCGTCGTCGAGTGCCCGCAACCGCGCGGCACCGAGGTGCTGGTGCGCATCCACCGCTGCGGCGTCTGCCATTCCGACCTGCACATGCAGGACGGCTACTTCCTGCTCGGCGACGACAAGAAGCTCGACGTGCGCGCAGGCCGCACGCTGCCGTTCACGCTCGGCCACGAGATCGCCGGCACGATCGAACGCGCGGGCGACGACGCCCAGGGCGCGACGCCCGGCCGCGCGGTCGCGGTCTATCCCTGGATCGGCTGCGGCCAATGCCCGGCCTGCGCACGCGGCGACGAGAACATCTGCGCGGCGCCGCGGCACCTCGGCATCCAGGTCGACGGCGGCTTCGCCACCCACGTGCTGATCCCGCACCCGCGCTATCTGATCGACTACGCGCCGCTCACCGCGTCCTTCGCCGCGACGCTGATGTGCTCCGGGTTGACCGCCTATGCGGCGCTCAAGCGCCTCGCCGCCCATGCCGCGCTCGGGCCGGCGCTGCTGGTCGGCATGGGCGGCGTCGGCATGATGGGGCTATCGCTCGCGCGCGCGATGTTTCCGCATGCGCCGATCGTCGCCGATATCGACCCGGCCAAGCGCGAGGCGGCGCTCGCGGCCGGCGCGGCAGCCGCCTTCGATCCGGCCGATCCCGCCACCCGCAAGGCGCTGATGGCGCGGACCAATGGCGGCGTCTATGCGGCCTGCGACTTCGTCGGCTCGGATCGCTCGCTCGCCTTCGCCACCGGCGCGCTCGCCAAGGGCGGCAAGGCGCTGGTGACCGGGCTGTTCGGCGGCACCTTCACGCTGCCGGTCGCGATGTTCGGGCTCAAGGCCATCGCCATCGAGGGCATCCAGACCGGCACGCTGGCGGAGGCGAACGAACTGATGGCACTGGCGCGCAGCGGCAAGCTTTCGCCCCCGCCGCTCGCCGAACGCCCGCTCGCGGACGCGCAGGCCACGCTCGAAGCGCTGCGCGCCGGGCGCGGTGATCGGGCGGGTGGTGCTGACCGCATGACGGCGGTCCGCGTCGTTTATGCGGGATAACCTATGATAATTAAACAACAAGTCATGGTTAAATAATCTTTAACGAACTCGGCGCACGCTTTCACGGTGGTGTTTCCCGCAATTGACAATGGAGCGGGTCATGACCGTGACACGCAATGGACTGGTAAGGCGTTGTGCGCTTGCTGCCGTGATGGCGGCGGCGACGCTGTCGCTTGCGAGTGCGCATGGCCCGGCGGAATGGATTCAGAAGGGCGGCTTCCGCAACGCCGCCGGCGAGTTGTGCTGCGGCGAACGCGATTGCTTCGAGCATGCCGCGAGCGACATCACCATCACCGCGATCCGGCTACTTCGTGCACAGCACCAAGGAAACGGTGCCGTTCAGCGAAGCACTGCCCTCGCCCGACGGTCAGTACTGGCGCTGCCAGTGGGGCGGTGCGCGCAAATGCTTCTTCGCGCCGCCGCCGTCGATCTAGCGGGGCGTCACAGCTCCGCCAGCAGACGGCGGACGTAGGCTGAGACCCACGGCTGGCGCTCGCGCTTGAGGCGCTCGACGGTGAGGATCTCACGCACCTGCGCCAGCGCACGCGCGATGTCGTCGTTGATGATGACGTAGTCGTATTCGGCCCAGTGGCTCAATTCGTCGCCGGCCTTGGCCATGCGGCTCTTGATCACGCGGTCATTGTCCTGCGCGCGCGTATGCAGCCGCCTTTCCAGCTCGCGGATCGAGGGCGGCAGCACGAAGATGCTGGCCATGTCGCTGCGTGCTTTCTCGCGCAGTTGCTGCGTGCCCTGCCAGTCGATGTCGAACAGCACGTCGCGGCCGGCGGCCAGTGCATCCTCGACCGGCTTGCGCGGCGTGCCGTAGAGATTGCCGAACACCTCGGCCCATTCGAGCAGTTCGCCCCTCCCCACCATGCTCTCGAAGCGCGCCTTGTCGATGAAGTGGTAGTCGCGGCCGTCGGTTTCGTTGGCGCGCGGCGCGCGCGTGGTGACCGAGACCGACAGCGCGATCGACGTGTCGGCCTCCAGCAGCAGGCGCGACAGCGTGGTCTTGCCGGCACCCGAAGGCGAAGACAGCACCAGCATCAGCCCGCGGCGGGCCATCGTCTCGGTCTGCTGCGCGTCGCCCATCGCTATTCCAGGTTCTGCACCTGCTCGCGGAACTGCTCGACCACGCTCTTCAACTCGACGCCGATATTGGTCAGTTCCACGTCGTTCGACTTGGAGCAGATGGTGTTGGCCTCGCGGTTGAATTCCTGCGCCAGGAAATCGAGCCGGCGGCCGACCGCCCCGCCCTCCGACAACAGCCGCTCGACCTGCGTGACATGCGAGGCGAGCCGGTCGAGTTCCTCGCGGATGTCGGCCTTGCTGGCGATCAGGATCGCCTCCTGGTGCAGGCGGTCCGGATCGAAGCGGTTCTTCGAGGCTTCCATCAGCGTCGCGATCTGCTCGGCGATGCGCGCCTTGATCGCCTCGGCCTTGCGGCCGGGCACCGCCTCGGCGCGCGCCGCCAGCGCCGCGATCTCCTTGACGCGCTGGCTCAGCACCTGGCGCAAGGATTCGCCTTCGCGCAGCCGCATGGCGGCAAGCTCGGCGACGGTCTCGCCGAAGCCAGCGACCACCGCAGCCTCGGCGGCGCGCTTGTCCTCCTCGCGCTCGTCCTCGTCGAGCACCTCGATCACGCCCTTGAGCGTGAGAATGCCGTCGAGCCGCGGACGCTCGGCGTCGACCTTGCCGGACAGGCTCTTGATCGTGTCGAGCACGGCATTGAGCACCGGCTCGTTCACCCGCACCACCGGCGCGACGCCCTGGCGCGCGACGGTGAGCGTGCCGTAGACGGTGCCGCGCGACAGCACTTCGGCGGCGCGCGTGCGCGACGGCACCTCGACCGCGTCCCAGCCGGTGGGAAGCCGCAGCCGCAGGTCGAGCCCCTTGGCGTTCACCGACTTGAGCTCCCACGCCCACGCATAGGGGCCGGAAACGCCGTGGGCGCGCGCAAAGCCCGTCATGCTTGCCAGCGCCATCGGCCAGGTCCTCGTGCTGTGTCGGAATAGCGAACCACGGAATCGCGCCGCGAACGTAGCGGCGGGGGGCGTGGCGAACAAGGGAGGATGCGGGCGCGGCCGTCAGCCCGCTCGGCCGGCTACTGCGCGGCTCCGGCGGAGCGCGCGGCCGGTCCGCGCTTGGCCTTCGGCGCCGGCGCCGCACGCGCGGGAGTCGGCGCTGCTTGCGCATCGGCCGGCGGCGGCTCGCCGCCCTGCTCGATCACGCGCAGCCGCGAGACATGCTTCTGGTGCTGGTCGTAGGTTTCCGAGAAGGCGTGGCCGCCGGTGCCGTCGGCGACGAAGAACAGTTCCTTGGTGCGCGCCGGATTGGCCGCCGCTTCGATCGAGGCGCGGCCGGGATTGGCGATCGGACCGGGCGGCAGGCCCTCGATGACGTAGGTGTTGTAGGGCGTCTGCGACTGGATGTCGGCCTTGCTGATCGGACGGCCGAGCGAGCCTTTGCCGTAGACCAGCCCGTACACGATGGTCGGGTCGGACTGCAGCTTCATCTTCTGCTTGAGCCGGTTGGCGAACACGGCGGCGACGCGCGTGCGCTCCTCGGGCTTGCCGGTCTCCTTCTCGATGATCGAGGCGAGGATGACCAATTGGTCCGGCGTCTTGACCGGCAGATCGGGATTGCGCCGCTCCCAGACCTCACGCACCAGCCGGTCCTGCGCCTGGCGCATCCGCTGGATCAACTGCTCGCGCGAGAAGCCGCGGTTGAAGTGATAGGTGTCGGGCAGCAGGCTGCCTTCGCGCGGGACGTCCTTCACGTTCCCCGAAAGGATGTCGTTGTCCAGGATGCGCGCCACGATCTGCTCGGAGGTGAGTCCCTCCGGGATCGTAAGCTGATGCTGCACGGTCTTGCCCTGGGAGATGGTCTCGACCACGTCGCGCACGCTTGCATTCTTCTGGAACAGGAATTCGCCGGCCTTGAGATCGCCGCGCGCCTTCATCGCCAGCACGCCGCCAGCGAAGATAAGCCAGTGCTCGTCGATCACGCCTTCCTTGTTGAGCAGGTCGGCGATCTCCTTCGTGCCCGAGCGCGCCGGGATGACGACGACCTTGTCTTCCGTCAGCGGACCGGGAGCCTCGAACCGGCTGTTGCCGAACAGCATGAGGCCGCCGCCCACCACCAGCACCAGGATGAGGATCGTGAAGACCGCATTGCCGATGATCACCAGCGGATTGCGCGCCCGCCGCGACGCGCGTCGCGTCTGCGCCGGCAGCGGCACGTTCTCCGGCTGCAAGGCGGCGCGAGGGCTGCGCGGGGTGATGCGTTTCTGCTCCATGATCGACGCGCCAAGTCCATCCATCGGCCGGCCGGATATCGGCGGCTCAGGCTCGCCCGCGCCCAACACGATCCGCCCGGGCGACCCCAGCCCGAGACTAGGCGTGCTCGAACCGGCGATTTGACGGCCCGAGACGGGCAAAACGGGGGCGACCTTAGCCGGAACGGGCGGTTTGGAGCTAGAAGTTTCGGTTTTTTCCGTTACCGGCGCCGATTCCGGCCGATCGGAGCGCGGTTTTGGCCGCCGCACGCGCGGCGCTACCGGCCTCGCGGCGCGCGGTCGCCTCCTTGCTGCGCGGCGCGCCGAACTTCGCCGAGATCGGCGTGGACAGCTTCGCCAGCGCCAAGGACTGGGCGGAAGGCGTTTCGACCGGCGGCGGAGCCGGCGCCGGGATCTCCGGAGGCGGTTGATCGGGCAGCGGGAAGGTCTTGGCCGGCCCCAGCGCGGTGGAACTCACCGAAGCCTTCAGCGCCTCCAGCGCGCCCGGCCGCGGCGGGGCCTTGGCGCCGAGCGGCGCCGGCTGGGGCGGCAAACCCGACGCCACACGATGGCGCATCATCGCCGGCAGGCGCGGCTCAGGGTCGCCGGACGCCTTTGGCGGCGCCGACGGCGGACCGAGCATGGAATTGAAGCCACCCGGGACCGGACGATTGGATGCTGAAGAAGCAGGCGCGCGCGCGCGTGCCGGATCGTCCCGGCCGTCATCAGGCGGTGTCGTCCCCGAGTTCACCGCCTATACCCCCAACCACCGAGACGCCCGCATGGTCGCTACCACCACGTCGCTGGCCTGGCATCGACCCCGCTAGGCCGGGGGTCATTCCGGTTCCACCCGATCTGCGGCCGACTGTTGCAAACGGAATCGACCATCAGAGCGCCCGCCTCTGTTTAAGTCACATAATATGGCGAAAGGTTGGAACCGCAATGTGACCGCCGGACGCTGGCGCCACGAAGATCGCACATCCATGCCGCGAATCCGATTGCGAACTTCGAAATCGGGGCACTAGTCCACAACGCGGCGGAAAACCAACGAGGCGTTCGTGCCGCCAAATCCGAACGAATTCGACAGCGCCACATCGATATCACGCTTTTTGGAATGATGCGGAACGAGGTCGATCGCGGTCTCGACCGACGGATTGTCGAGATTGATGGTCGGCGGCGCGATCCCATCACGCATGGCGAGGATGGAGAATATCGCCTCGACCGCACCGGCCGCGCCCAAAAGATGGCCGATCGAGGATTTGGTCGACGACATGGCGACCCGCCCGGCGGCGTTGCCGACCAGGCGCTGCACCGCGCCGAGCTCGATCTCGTCGCCGAGCGGCGTCGAGGTGCCGTGCGCATTGATGTAGTCGATCTCGGCCGGCGAAATGCCGGCGCGCTTCATCGCCATGGTCATGCAGCGGAACGCGCCGTCGCCGTCCTCGGCCGGCGCCGTGATGTGGTGGGCATCGCCCGAGAGCCCGTAGCCGATCAGCTCGGCATGGATCCTGGCGCCGCGCGCCTTGGCGTGTTCGAGCGTTTCCAGCACCACGCAGCCCGCGCCCTCCCCCATGACGAAGCCGTCGCGATCCTTGTCATAGGGCCGCGAGGCCTTCTCGGGCGTGTCGTTGAAGCTCGTGGATAGCGCCCGGCAGGCGACGAACCCGGCCATGCCGATGCGCGAGATCGGCGATTCGGCGCCGCCCGCCACCATCACCTCGGCATCGCCCAGCGCCACCAGCCGCGCGGCGTCGCCGATCGCGTGGGCGCCGGTCGAGCAGGCCGTCACCACCGCATGATTGGGTCCCTTGAGGCCGTGCGCGATCGACACGTAGCCCGAGGCGAGATTGATCAGCCGGCCCGGAATGAAGAACGGCGACACGCGCCTTGGGCCGCGCTCCTTCAGCACGATCGCGGTCTCGGCGATCCCGGTGAGGCCGCCGATGCCGGAGCCGATCATGACGCCGGTGCTGCACTGGTCGTCGTAGCTCACCGGCTTCCAGCCGGCATCGTTCAGCGCCTGCGTCGCCGCGCTCATCGCGAAGATGATGAAGTCGTCGACCTTGCGCTGCTCCTTCGGCTCCATCCACTGGTCGGCGTTGAAGCTGTCGTCGGCGCCGTCGCCGCGCGGCACCTGGCAGGCGATCTTCGCCGGCAGGTCGGAGACGTCGAAGCTCTCGACCTTGCGCGCGCCGCTCTTGCCGGCGATCAGCCGCGCCCAGGTCGGTTCGACGCCGCACGCCAGCGGCGTCACCATGCCGAGCCCCGTGACGACCACCCGTCTCATGCGCGCCGGCTCCTCGATCAACCGCCGATACTACACCGGAGGGAGCCAAGGCGTAGCAAGCCGCCGCGGCCCGTCAAGCCGATGCCGGTCGTGATTGCCCTGCCGGGCGTCAGCTTTTTGCGTTCTTTTCCAGGAACCCGACGGCGTCGCCGACCGTCAGAATCGTCTCGGCCGCGTCGTCTGGGATCTCGCAGCCGAACTCTTCCTCGAACGCCATGACGAGCTCGACGGTGTCGAGACTGTCAGCGCCGAGATCGTCGATGAAGCTCGCGCCCTCGGTCACCTTGTCGGCTTCGACCCCCAGATGCTCGACGACGATTTTCTTAACCCGCTCGCCAATGTCGCTCATCGCTCGAACCTCGTGTCCTCTGAATTGGGCTCGATCGGTCAGCGCCCCCGAGCCGTCCTGATTGTGGGCTTGCGCGAGTGTCCGGCGTCGGATCACCCCGGGGCCGCGAGCGGACCCTTGAAGTGATGGACTCTGGCCCCTTTTGCCGCCCCGGCAAAATCAGGGGTTCGGTACCATACTTCAAATGCCTTGACCAGCGTGGGAACACCCCCGCCGGGGATGGCTCCCGGCGGCCGGTAGCCGTTGAGATTCAAGGAAATACCGCGGGGTCCGGCCCGGCGAAGTTAGCCCCCGCTCCGACGGGGCCGGCTGGCAAAATGGCCGCCCCGGAGCCTGAGGGAGGGGGCTCCAGCCTCACACCATCGCCATCCCGCCGTTGACGTGGATGGTCTGCCCGGTGACGTACGCCGCCTCGTCCGACGCCAGGAACACCGCCGCCGCCGCCACGTCGGCGCCGGTGCCGAGCTTGCCGGCGGGCACCCGCGCGAGGATCGCCTCCTTCTGCTTGTCGTTGAGCTTGTCGGTCATCGGCGAAGCGATAAATCCCGGCGCGATGCAGTTGGCGGTGACATTGCGCTTGGCGTATTCGGCCGCGATCGATTTCATCATGCCGATCAGCCCGGCCTTGGCGGCGGTGTAGTTGCACCTGCCCCGGATTGCCGGTGACACCGACGACCGATGTAATGCCGAGAATGCGCCCGAAGCGCCGCCGCATCATGGTGCGCACCGCCGCGCGCGCCAGGCGAAAGGTGGCGGTGAGGTTGACGGCCAGCACCGCGTCCCAGTCCTCGTCCTTCAACTGCACGAACAGATTGTCGCGGGTGATGCCGGCGTTGGCGACGAGGATGTCGAGCTTGCCCATCGCGGCTTCGGCCGCGGGCACCAGCGCCTCGACCTCCGCCATGTCGGCGAGATTGCAGGGCAGCACGTGGGTGCGCTCTTTCAGTTCGCCGGCGAGCGCGTCGAGCATTTCTCGTCGCGTGCCCGACAATGCCACCGTCGCGCCCTGGCCGTGCAGCGCCTTGGCGATCGCGCCGCCGATGCCGCCGGTGGCGCCGGTGACGAGCGCGGTCTTTCCGGTCAGGTCGAACATGGTGCGGTCCTTTGAAGTTGTGCATCATTCTATGACTGAGCGAGGCGCTTCCGCTCCCCTCCCCCCGCGAGCGAAGCGAGTGGCGGGGAGGGGTCGGGGGTGGGGCTGCTGCGCGGCCCGAAGCACCTGAACTACGCGCGCGCGGCCTTGAATGCCGCGACATCCTCCGGCGTGCCGATCGGCGTGCCGGTTGCGCCGTCCGCGATCCGCTTGACCAGCCCGCTCAGCACCTTGCCGGCGCCGACCTCGTAGAACGCCGTCACGCCCTGCCCGGCCATGAACGCGATGGTCTCGCGCCAGCGCACGGTGCCGGTCACCTGCGCGACGAGCGCGCGCACGATCTCGGCCGGGTCGCTCACCGGCTTGACCAGCACGTTCGGCACCACCGGCACCACCGGCGGCTTCACCGTTACCGTCTTGAGCGCCTGCGCCATCACTTCGGCGGCCGGCGCCATCAGCGCGCAATGGAAGGGCGCGGACACCGGCAGCAGCATGGCGCGGCGCGCGCCCTTGGCCTTGGCGATCTCGACCGCACGCTCGACCGCGGCCTTGTCGCCGGAGATCACCACCTGGCCGCCGCCGTTGTCGTTCGCCGCCTGGCAGACCTGGCCCTGCGCAGCTTCGGCCGCGACCGCCGCCGCCGCGTCGAACTCCATGCCGAGCAGCGCCGCCATCGCGCCGGTGCCGACCGGCACCGCCTTCTGCATGGCGCGCCCGCGCATGCGCACGAGCTTCGCCGCATCCGAGACGGTCAGCGCGCCGGCCGCAGCGAGCGCCGAATATTCGCCGAGCGAGTGGCCGGCGACGAATTTCGCATCGCGCGCGAGATCGAGCCCCGCTTCCGCCTCCAGCACGCGCAGCACGGCGAGCGAGACCGCGAGCAGCGCGGGCTGGGTGTTCTCGGTCAAGGTCAGCGCGTCGGCGGGCCCCTCGAAGATCACCTGGCTCAGCTTGTCGCCGAGCGCCGCGTCGACCTCCTCGAACACCGCACGCGCCGGCGGGAAGGCGTCCGCGAGCGCCTTGCCCATGCCGACCGTCTGGCTGCCCTGCCCCGGAAAGATGAATGCGACCGCCATGTCCCCGCCCGTCCCGTCGATGCCGCGCTTAAGACACTGCCCGCATTCGCGCTGTCAAGACAATGCGAACGATCCCCGTAACCATGCGGCAACCCTGCTTGGTAACCCGCCCACAACCCCGCCGGGCTATGATCGTCCGTAATTCCGGGGGGCTGACGCTGATGGAACCGCCGATGACCGATCTGGTGACCGACGCCGATCTGGAGCGGGCGCGCACCGATGCGGCGTTCCGCCACCAACTGGTGGCGGACAATCTCGAACTCCTGCTGGGCGGGCTCAACAAGCTGCGCGCCAAGGGCGCCGACGCCGGCCGCGCCAAGCAGATCCGTGAAGGGGTCGATCTGGCAGTGAAGCTCGCCGACCTGCTGCAGCGCACCGCAATGGCCCAGGGCGGCGGCGCCAAGGCGGCCTGACGCCCCCGCGCGATCAGCCCTGCGGCGCCAATCGCCGCCCGAACGACCCCAGCAGCGACAATTCGTTCTGCGGGCCGTAGAAATCCACAATCCCCTTCCAGGCGCGGTGATTGACCTCGAGCAGGAACAGGATCCGGCGCATCACGCGCAACTGCGTGGCCGGGCTGACCGCGACGATGTGCTCGAACGCATCGCGCGAGATGCTGTTGTGGTTCAGCGTCTCGTTCAGCTCGTCGTGATCGCCGGCGATCTCGCGAAAGGCCGGATTGGTGCGCGCCACGGCGGCGAGCCGCAACGACATCTTGGGCGGCTCCCCGAATACGCCCTCGATCACCATGATGGCCGCGAACGAGGCGATCGGATCGGCGTCCGCGACCAGCGTCAACGCGTCGACGAATGCGAAGTGGAGCGGCAGCGGCACCGTCTGCTCGAGCGCGCGCGGCGAAACGCCGAGCGCCTCGCAGGTGGTGCTCTCCAGCTCCTCGTGGCCGACCTCTTCGCCGAAATAGCGAAACATCATCGCGCGCAGCGGCGCCGACAAGCGCCGGCTCAACAGCGGCGCGACGATCTCCACGAACCGCCGGGTGACGTGATACTGCTCGATGAACGGCCCCGCGACCAATGGCGCATATTGGTCGTTCAAGGCGTCGAGCGCGGTGACGTAGGCGTTTTCCTGCCAGTTGGCCAAGGTCTCGCGCGTCAGGATTTCGGTCTGGCGCATGAATTCGAGACCCGACGTCAAGGAGACGCTCGGCAGCTTCGCCGTCGGAAACCGTCCGGCGTCTTCGGCGGTGCTTGAAACGACGCAAAACCCGACCAGCCACAGATGCGATTTGAGATCGTGCAGATCGTAAAGCCCGCAGGCTTCCGACAAGGCCGTCTTGGCCACGAGATCGAACCGCCCGTCCCTCTCGCCGGCGATGCGGCCCAGCATCGCATCGACGGCGGCCAGCGTGATCGGAGAGAACCGCCGGAAATATTCGAACTCGACGGCGAGCAGCCCGAGGAAGAAGTTCGGCTGAACCGCCGCGTCGAACGGATCGCCGAAAGCATCGAACGATCTCGGGTTTCGCGCGGCTTTTTCCAGGTCCAGGCGCAAAACGGCGGCGTGGCCTGCGGCAACCGCCTGCCGCCCGGCCGGAAGTCCTTCCAGCAGCGCGACGACCGTACTCTCGATGCAGTACTCGATCTCGTTGGCCTGTTGCGACAGGCGCTCGGCGGCGCCGTCGCGGGCCTCGCGGATGAGCGATCGCTCGTCAAGAAAGGTCCCCAGCGCCTGCCAGCCCGAACTCCTCGGGACTTTCGCGCAGCGTGGCCCACAGCGGCGCGTTGCTGTCGCTCAGGGTCGCGAGCTCCGCGCCGATCTGCGCGGCTGCCGCCGCGTCATCGAACGCCAGGCGATAGGTCTGCTGGCCTGACCGCAGATTGAGGCTCGATCCGTCGCGATCGATCGCATCGACACAAAGGCTGGGTTGCCGATAGCGCCGGAAGGTCCACAGATCCATTGGTCACCTCAGGCAAAGATGCGCGGGATCCGGTCTCGCTGATGCCCGTAGTAGGACAGGATCTGATCTTCCTGCTGGATCATGGTTTCGAGCAGCAGCGACACATGCCGCTTCACCACGGTGCAGCTCTCGGCATCGACGGCGTGTTCGAGCGCCATCAGCGATCGTGAAATATCGGCATGGTCGTATTCCGAATTGAGGTCGGCATGCTCGCGCAGCGGCAGGTAGAACGCCTCGGGCAGGCCGAGAGCCTTGCAGCGCGCGTCGAACGCATCGATGAAGGCCGGCTGCGCGCGCTCGAACAGGAACAGGCTCGCCTTGAACGACAGCGGATGCTGGCGGGCATAGACGCCGAGCGAGGCGCCGAGCGCGAACGTCGTCGGCAGCGGCTGGTGGGCCTCGAGTTCGGCCGCCGTCATGCCGGCTGCCATCAAGGCTTCGCCCAGGAACCGGTCGTGACCGAGCTCGGATTTCAGGAAATCCTGGATCAGGGCGCGCTCTTCGGCGGATTTCGCGGTGGCGAGCGCCGGGCCGATCAGGCCGGGCGCCGCTTTGACGATCCAGAAATATTCGAGGCCGTAGCCGACGATCTGCTCGCGGCTCGCGCGCCCTTGCACCAACGCGTTGTAGAAGGCGGACTTGGCGAGCCGCCCGGCGACGCGGTCGGACAGGCGAAGCACCTCGCGATAGAGCTGGACGCCGCTGCGCGTCCCTTCAGCCGGGCGCAGGTCGGATTCGATCAGCAGCCGCAGGCGGTCGAAGTCGGCCAGCAGCGCCGGAATCTGTTCGGCGATCTCCGGCGAGCGCAGCGCCAGGTCGCCGGGCGTCAGCCCGCCGGTCTCGAGCTGCGAGATCAGCCGGGTGACGCCAGCCGCCTCGCCCGCGGAAAATTCGAACGCGCATTGGCTCGCGCCCAGGGAGATTTCCGCGACCGTCTCACCAACCACGGCGTTGACGGACGGCCTGAATTTCGGCTTTCGCGGTCCCGCGGCGGCGCTATCCATGTCGTTCGCTCACAATGTCGCTTCACTCACAGTTGCGCCACAGCGGACGCGCCGCAACACCGGCTGGTCGCTGGTGTAATGGCGCCAGACGCCGAGATAGAAGGCGTCGTACAGCTCCACGAACAATCGCACCTGGCTCTTCAGGCGCGCCACCGTCGCCGCGTCGAGCGCGGGTATCTGCTGGAAGATCGAGCGGGTGAGATTGCCGTGCCCGGCGCCGATATTGATGTTGGCGTGGATGCGCAGCGGCTCGACGAACTCCTCGGGCAGCTTGGCGCGCTCGCAGGCCTCGATGAAGCTGTCGTGCTTCATCCCCTGGCCTTCGAGCAGGCCGAGCGTGGTGAAGAAGAACAGCGGGTCGCTGTGCGCCCAATAGGCGAGCGCATTGCACAGCGCCATGGTCTCGGGCAGCGGAATGGCGTCGCTCATGTCCTCGCGGCTCAAGCCCACGAAATTGAGCGACTTCAGAAGAATCTCGTCGTGTCCGTATTCCTCGGAGAAGAATTCGTTGAGCAGCAGCCGCACCGCCGTATTCGGCACATAGGACAGCACCGGCGCGTCGAAATAGCTCTCGCGAAACAGAAAGTGCCAGTTCTCGATCACCATGCCGGTCGCGAGTTTCTGCGGCACGTCGCCCGGGCCGCGCGCCGACAGGCAGGTCAGCCAGAACGGATTGCGATAGATGGTCTCGTCGCAGTATTGCTCGACCAGCTCTTCGATCTCCAGGATGACCTCGGAGCCGGAGCGGCACGCCACCGGCGCGGCGTCGTCGATCAGCCCGGCAATGTCGAGCGATTGAAACAACTCCTGCGCGGCGGTGCCGGAAAGCGCCGGCTCCTGGTCCACGATGTCGGACAGGCTCGTTTCGCCGTCGAACCGCCGAAGCGTCCGCTCCAATACGCCCTGCGGCAATTCGCGGGCGCTGATCTCGCAGGTGTCGCCGACCAGCACGGAATTGGCGCCTGCCCGAATCTCCGAGACGAGACGGGGATGGCAGGGAAACGGGTTCGCACTGCGGTTCATCTCACCGCTCCCTCAAGCTTGATGGTGGCCGCCGAAAATAGAGTGGCGCGCCACCTCAAGCCCAAATCGCGTGCAAGTCCTTACAGGTGAATCGCAATCAGGGTCGGCTTGCCGGAGGCGCTCTTCACCGTCACCAGGAAGTGCTTGCCGCCCAAGGTGTTGGTGTTGATGTAGAGGTCGGGCTTGTGACCGTCGAAGGTGTTCTTCTCCAGATTGACGGACTTCACTTCGTGCACCGTTGCGTGATCGTCGCTAGCCATCGGTCCCTCCCAGGAGTTTGCGGACATGACGGGTTGACGGGCCACGCTGACATGCAGAAATTCGAAATACAATCTAAAAGAGTATTATGATACATATGCAACTCTGATGAAAAAGTCTTCGCGATAATCTTTCATTCGACGACCAAATAGCGATCCCGACGGCGCCTTGCCTTTGCCCGAAAACCCCCTATAACCCGCGCTTCCGCTCGTTCCCGGCCGGGAGCTGAACGGACGGCTGCGGGTATTCCCGCGGTAGGGCCGCGTGGTCCGGCGTCCGGTGTTCCCGCCTTCTGAGCTTTCGAGCCTTTCCCGATAAAGGACTCGAAGGGCTACGCGCCGGGGCGGGCCACACGAGACCAGGGAAAGGCATTTCATGCCCCTCTACGAACACGTCTTCCTGTCGCGCCAGGACGTCAGCGCGCAGCAGGTCGAAGAACTCTCCGCCCAGCTCAAAGGCGTCATCGAGCAGATGGGCGGCAAGGTCACCAAGGTCGAGCAGTGGGGCGTCAAGACGCTCTCCTATCGCGTGCGCAAGAACCGCAAGGCGCACTACACGATGTTCAACGTCGATGCGGCGCCGGCGGTGCTCAACGAGATCGAGCGCCAGGAACGCCTCAACGAAGACGTTCTTCGCTATCTCACCGTTCGCGTCGAAGAGCTGGAAGAAGGCCCCTCCGCGATGATGCGCAAGGTCGACCGCGACCGCGAGCGCGACGATCGCGGCTTCGGCTTCCGTGGCGATCGTGGTGGTGGTCGGCGGCGGCTTCCGCGGCGACCGGGATCGCGGCGGCTTCCGCGGCGATCGCGAAGGCGGTGGCTTCCGTGGTGACGTGACCGCGATTCGCGTCCGCCGCGCGATGCCGAAGTCGTCGTCGACAAGGGCGAGGGGTAAGCGCCATGGGACTTTCTCCGCAGCCGCAGACCCGCCGGCCGTTCTTCCGCCGCCGCAAGACCTGCCCGTTCTCCGGCGCCAATGCGCCGAAGATCGACTACAAGGACGCACGGCTCCTGCAGCGCTACGTGTCCGAGCGCGGCAAGATCGTGCCGAGCCGCATCACCGCGGTTTCGGCCAAGAAGCAGCGCGAGCTCGCGCAGGCGATCAAGCGTGCACGCTTTCTCGGACTGTTGCCTTACGTGATCCGGTGACGCGCCGCCGGGGACGGATCGTCCCCGGCACCTGAATGGTTGGGATGGACGAACGATCCATCTCTAACCGCTGATAAAGCGGGACAGCTGGCGATGATACAGATTGTACTCGTAGGTCTCGGCGCGGGCGCGGCCGCCTCGCTGCTGTTCGCCTCGGTCGCGTCGGGCTCGCTCGCCGCGATCGTGCTGTTCTATCTTGCGCCGCTGCCGATCCTGATCGCCGCGCTCGGCTGGAGCCATTGGGCCGGCCTGATCGCCGCCACCGTCGGTGGCACTGGTGATCGGCTTCCTCTCCGGCTTCTCCTTCATGTCGGTGTTCGTGATTGCGTTCGGCGCCTGGTGGCTCGGCTATCTCGCGTTGCTCGCGCGCCCCGTCACCAATGGCGGCGGCGAGGCGCTGGAATGGTATCCGGTCGGCCGGCTGGTGCTGTGGGCCGCCATTCTCGGCAGCCTGGTCGTCGCCGCCGCGGTGCCGAATTTCGGCACCGATCTGGCAAGCCTGGAGGCCGGCCTGCGCCGCATCTACGGGCGCATCCTGCCCGACCAGTCCATGGTCGAAGCCTTGATCTGGGCGGTGCCGCCGGCAGCCGCGATCTTCTCGACCGTCATCAGCGTCATCAACCTCTATCTCGCCGCGCGCGTGGTCAAAGTGTCCGGCCGGCTGACGCGGCCGTGGCCGGACCTGCCGGCGCTGACACTGCCCGGCTCGGCGCTCGGATGTCTGCTCGCCGCGGTGGCCGGCACCGTGCTGCCCGACCTCCTCGGCGTGTTCTCGCGCATCCTGGCGGGCGGGCTGCTGATGGCCTTTGCGTTTCTCGGCTATGCCGTGCTGCACGCGATTACGCGCGGCATGGACAGCCGCTTCTTCCTGCTCGCCGGCGTCTATGTGGCGTCGTTCGTCATCGTCTGGCTCCTGTCTGGCGGTGGCGCTCCTCGGAGCCGCCGAAGTCCTCTTCAGCCTGCGCGCCCGCGTCGCTCACAAGCGCGGGCCGCCGACCTTACGCACCTGATCGATCGCAACCTCACTCATCACGGATGGAGACACTGTCATGGAAGTCATTCTACTCGAGCGCGTCGGCCGGCTCGGCCAGATGGGCGACGTCGTGCGCGTCAAGGACGGATTCGCGCGCAATTATCTGTTGCCGAAGGGCAAGGCGCTGCGCGCCACCGCGGACAACCGCTCGCGCTTCGAAACGATGAAAGTCGATCTCGAGGCGCGCAACCTCGAGCAGAAGGCCGAGGCGGCGAAGATCGGCGAGAAGCTTAACGGCCAGAGCGTCACCGTCATCCGCCAGGCGGCGGAAGGCGGCCAGCTCTACGGCTCGGTGTCGCCGCGCGACCTGGTCGCGGTCATCGGCGAGAAGGGCTTCGCGCTCAATCGCTCGCAGATCGCGCTCAACGCGCCGATCAAGTCGATCGGGCAGCACAAGGTGCCGGTCACGCTGCATCCCGAGGTCGAGGTGGCGGTCAACGTGATCGTGGCGCGCAGCGCCGACGAGGCCGCGCGCATCGCACGCGGCGAGGATGTCACCGTCACGCGGGAAGAAGCCGAGGAGGCCGCGGAAGCCGCGCAGGCTGCCGCCGAAGCGTTCTTCGAACCGGGCGTGGTCGAGGCGCAGCAAGCCGAGGAAGCTGCCGCCGCAGCCCCGGCAGCGGACGCCGAGCCGGCGAAGAAGGCCTGAGGCCTACTCTTCGATGTCCTGTGCCGGCGCGGGAGCCGTGGGCGCCGCCCCGGCCCGCTCGGCCGATGGGGCGGCGGCGGCGACGGCCGCCATCGGCACGCCCGCCTCCATGCTCTCGGCCGGCCGGCGCAGTTTTCCACCGCTGGATTTGCCGTTCTCGTTGAGCGCGGCCTGGGCGTCGCCGGACTTGGCGGCCGCTTCGGAAGGGCCGGCCTGACCTGCGCCCATGGCGGGTTTGCGCCGCAGTTCGATCGCCTTGGGATCGCTGCCGACCGAGGCCAGATAGGCCGCCATGGCAGCGGCCTCCTGCGATCCGGTGGTATAATGTTCCCGCATGAACGAGGCTGGTAGTACGTTTGATTTCGCGCGCGCTGCGGTGGCAGTTGCTGCAGGTGGTGACAAAAATCTGCGCAGCCGATTTGCCCGCATCCAGGTTCGACTGGCTATGCGCGGGGGCCGCCGTCATCCAAACGGCCAAGCCGACCAGGAAGCACGCCGCCCAAGCAACCCTCGACACCACGACCCGTCCCCTCAAAGCCCAGATTGCCGGAAAGTTTGGAGTTTGATTTAATCCCCAGGTCCAGAAGCGGCTTCAGCCCGCAGGGCTCCAGCCGCCGACTGTGTAGGTCTGCGTCAGTCGCTACCGCCGGGTGAACTGAAATTGTGTCGCGGGCGTGGCGGGATGGAATAGGTGGAGCGGCCGATGGATCGGTTGCTTCGGGTGGCCTTGGAAGGATTCGTGCGCGTGGGTGATCTGCGTATCACCACCGCGGGAGGCGCGACTTTCACCCTCGGCGACGGCACTGGAACTCCGGTCGCCGTCCGGTTCACCAGCCGCAGCGCCGAACTCGGCATCCTGCTCGATCCCGAGTTGAAGCTCGGCGAAACCTACATGGACGGCGGGCTGGTCGTCGAACAGGGCTCGATCGCGGACCTGCTCGCGCTGGTCTGCGCGCAGCCCAATCCGCCGGCATGGGGCCTGCCGCACCGGACGCTGCGCTACGCGCATCGCCGCCTCACCCAGTACAATCCGCGCGAGCGCTCCAAGCGCAACGTCGCGCATCACTACGACCTCGACGGACGGCTCTACTCGCTGTTCCTCGACGCCGACCAGCAATACAGCTGCGCCTATTTCGAGCGGCCCGAACCAGTCGCTCGACGACGCCCAGCTCGCCAAGAAGCGCCACCTCGCCGCCAAGCTTCTGCTCGCTCCCGGCAAGCGCGTGCTCGACATCGGCTGCGGCTGGGGCGGGCTTGCGCTCTATCTCGCCGAGATCGCGGGCGCGCGCGTCACCGGCGTCACGCTCTCGAACGAGCAGCATGCGGTCGCCTGCCAGCGCGCCGCGGAGCGCGCGCTCCGCGGCGTCGATTTCCGCCTGCAGGACTACCGCGACGTGCGCGAGACCTTCGACCGCATCGTGTCGGTCGGCATGTTCGAGCATGTCGGCGTCGGCTTCTACGACGCCTTCTTCCGCAAATGCCACGCCGCCCTCGACGACGACGGCGTGATGCTGCTGCACTCGATCGGCCGCTCGGAGGGCCCGAGCGCCACCAATCCATGGATCCGGAAATACATCTTCCCGGGCGGCTATATTCCCGCGCTGTCGGAAGTGCTGCCGGCGGTCGAACGCGCGGGACTGCTGGTGACCGATATCGAGGTCCTGCGGCTGCACTATGCCGAGACGCTCAAGGCCTGGCGCGAGCGCTTCATTGCGCACCGCGGCGCGGTCGAGGAGTTCTACGACACGCGCTTCGTGCGGATGTGGGAATTCTATCTGGCGGCGTCCGAGATGTCGTTCCGCGAGGGCAACATGATGGTGTTCCAGCTGCAGCTCACCAAGCGGCAGGACGTGGTGCCGATGACGCGCGACTACATCATGCGCGAGGAAGCGCGGCTGCGCGCGCGCGAGCACGGCAGCCCGCCCGCGCTGCGGCTCGCCGGCGAGTAGGATGGCCGCCACTGGTGCCTGAATCCGAAGTTCGCACATCCGTGCCGCATCAGATTGTGCCGCGGGTGTTTGCGCACTTCGAGATCGGGACACTACCGCTTGTGGTCAAGCCACGTGACATGCGCATCGCCCCGTCCGGTGGGTATCGGGGACAGTGTCATGGAACGGTCGCACCGAATCGGCGCGGGGTGTACACGCGCCACTCTTTCGACCGATTGGAAGACCACCGGGGACCATGGCACCGCTCGAAATCAGCTCTGCGCAAGGAGCCGCAGGACTCCGCGTCCGCCTATCGTCTTGCGCCGCACAATGTCGAGGCGGAGCAGGCGCTGCTGGGCGCGATCCTCGTCAATAACGAGGCGCTCTACCGCGTCAGCGATTTCCTCGAGCCCGAGCATTTCTTCGAGACCATCCACGGCCAGGTCTACGACATCGCGCGCAGCCTGATCCGCACCGGCAAGCTCGCCTCCCCGGTCACGCTCAAGACCTTCATCCCGGCCGAACTCGACATCGCCGGCATGACGGCCGCGCAATACCTCGCCCGCCTCGCCGCCGAGGCGACCACCATCATCAACGCGGTCGACTACGGCCGCACCGTCTACGATCTCGCCACCCGCCGCGAGCTGATCCGGATCGGCGAGGACATGGTCAACCAGGCGTTCGACGCGCCGGTCGACTTCGCGCCGCGCGAGCAGATCGAGGACGCCGAGAAGCGGCTCTACGACCTCGCCGAGGTCGGGCGCTACGGCGGCGGCTTCCAGAAATTCGAGACCGCCCTGACGACCGCGCTCGAGATGGCGTCGAACGCGCACCAGCGTGACGGAGGATTGTCTGGACTTGCCACCGGCCTGAGAGACCTTGACGTGAAGATGGGTGGCCTACAGAAGTCTGACCTGATTATCGTTGCTGGCCGGCCGGGCATGGGCAAGACCGCGCTCGCTACCAACATCGCCTACAACGTCGCAAGGGCGTACGTACCTGGCGAGGTTCGCGCAGATGGCCACACGGAAGCGGTCAATGGCGGCATCGTCGGCTTCTTCTCGCTCGAAATGTCGGCCGAGCAACTCGCCACCCGTATTCTGTCCGAACAAGCAGGAATCTCGTCGAGCGAAATTCGGCGTGGAACAATCACCCCTGATGAATTCGATCGCATCAAGGATAGGTCGATTGAAATTCAGCACCTCCCGCTCCTTATCGACGAATCCGGCGGACTGACGGTCGCCCAGCTTGCGGCGCGCGCGCGCCGCCTAAAGCGTCAGAAGGGTTTGGACCTCCTGGTTATTGACTACATTCAACTACTGCAGGGCTCTACCCGCCGTTCCCAGGAAAATCGCGTCCAGGAGGTGACAGAGATCACCACCAATCTCAAAGCGCTCGCCAAGGAGCTTAACGTTCCGATCATGGCGCTCTCGCAGTTGTCGCGCCAGGTCGAGAACCGCGACGACAAGCGGCCGCAACTCTCCGACCTGCGCGAATCGGGCTCGATCGAGCAGGACGCCGACGTGGTGATGTTCGTGTTCCGCGAGGAGTACTATTTGAGCAACAAGGAGCCAAAACCTGGCACCGATGATCACGTCAAGTGGGAGACCGAAATGGACGAGGTGCATGGTAACGCGGAAGTCATCCTCGGTAAGCAACGCCACGGTCCTACCGGGCCCGTGAAGCTACAATTCAAGGCGGAGTTCACGCGTTTCTACAATCTTGATACGGCGCACCCAGATGCTTTTAGTCGGGATCAGCCTGGACCCGAGTTTTGACCATCGATAGACAGTTGCGGCATTGCTGCGCGTTTGGTTCGCCGCAACGACCCTAGACGGGCCGCCCGCCGCCCGTCATAAAGCCGGGCGATGACCGTCCACGACCCCGACCTGCAGCCAATCAACACGGCGCCCCCCGGCCCGACCGAGGCCGAAGCCGGCGGCATCCTGACCATCGATCTGGCCGCCATCGAAGCCAACTGGAAGAAGCTCTCCAGCATGACGCTGCCGGTCGAATGCGCCGCCGTCGTCAAGGGCGACGCCTATGGCTGCGGCCTCGATCCGGTCACCCGCAAGCTCGCCAAGGCCGGCTGCAATACCTTCTTCGTCGCCGACGTGGCAGAGGGCCGCCGCGTGCGCGCGATCGCGCCCGACGCCGACATCTACGTGCTCAACGGCGTGATGCCGGGCACGGCGCAATCGCTCGCCGACGCCAATCTGCGGCCGGTCATCAACAGCACGATCGAGCTGTCCGAATGGGACGCCTTCGTCTCGATCAAGCATTGGCGCGGCGGCGCCGCCATCCACGTCGATACCGGCATGAACCGGCTCGGCATCTCGCCGGACGAGGCGATCGCGCTGGCGCCGCGGCTGCAATCGGCCAACCACGGCTTCACGCTCCTGATGAGCCACCTCGCCTGCTCCGAAATCCCCGATCATCCGCTCAACGATCGCCAGGTCCGGTTGTTTCGCGAGATCCGCATCATGTTTCGCGGCCTGCCCTCCTCGCTCGCCAATTCGTCCGGCATCTTTCTCGGCGGCACGATCTACTGCGATCTGGTGCGGCCCGGCGTCGCGCTCTATGGCGCCAACCCGACGCCCGGCCGTCCCAATCCGATGCAGCCGGTGGTGTCCCTCAAGGGCCGCGTCATCCAGGTGCGCAACATCCCGCGCGGCGACACCATCGGCTATGGCGCGACCTTCCAGGCGGCCCGCGACAGCCGCATCGCGACGGTGGCGATCGGCTATGGCGACGGTTTCCTGCGCGTCGGCCAGCGCGTCCAAGAACAAGGCCGCCGGGCAGGTCGCGATCGCGGGCCGGCTCTGCCCGATCGTCGGGCGCGTCTCGATGGATGTGTTGACGGCCGACGTCACCGATCTGGCCGAGGGCACGGCGCGCCGCGGCGGCCTCGCGACGCTGATCGGCGACGACCTCGACATCGACGCGGTCGGCGCCGCCATGGGCACGGTCGCCTACGAGGTGCTCACCAGTCTCGGCAAGCGCTATCATCGCATTTACAAGGGCGCGTGACTCGGTCCTCATGGTGAGGAGCCAAGCGCAGCTTGGCGTCTCGAACCATGGCGACATAGATACGCAGATAATGCCTTCCATCCTTCGAGACGCGGCTTGCAGCCGCTGCTCAGGATAAGGTCGGCGGATAACCCGAGCATTGCATGGCCCGACGCGAAGCAAGCTTCATCTGCCAGAACTGCGGCGCGGTCTATGGCCGCTGGCAGGGCAAGTGCGACGCCTGCGGCGAGTGGAACACCATCGCCGAGGAAAACGCCGCGACCGCGCGCCCATCCGCGCCGGGCAAGCCGCCGCGCAAGGGCCGCAAGTTCGTGCTCGAGCCGCTCGCCGGCCAGACGCCAGGACGCGCCGCGCCTGCCCTCCGGCATCGCCGAGTTCGACCGCGTCACCGGCGGCGGCTTCGTGCGCGGCTCGGTGCTGCTGCTCGGCGGCGATCCCGGCATCGGCAAGTCGACGCTGCTGATCCAGGTCGCCGCCGCGCTGGCGCGCGCCAAGCATCGCGCGGTCTACATCTCGGGCGAGGAAGCGGTCGCGCAGGTGCGGCTGCGCGCCGAGCGGCTCGGGCTTGGGGGCGCCGCGGTCGAACTCGCGGCCGAGACCTCGGTCGAGGACATCATCGCGACGCTGTCGGAAGGCCAGACCCCGCGGCTCGTGATCATCGATTCGATCCAGACCATGTGGACCGACATGGTCGAATCCGCGCCCGGCACGGTGACCCAGGTGCGCGGCCAGCGCACAGCTGCTGATCCGCTACGCCAAGCGCGCCGGCTGCGCCGTCATCCTGGTCGGCCACGTCACCAAGGACGGCCAGATCGCCGGCCCCCGCGTGGTCGAGCACATGGTCGATGCGGTGCTGTCGTTCGAGGGCGAAGGCTCGCACCAGTTCCGCATTTTGCGCGCGGTGAAGAACCGTTTCGGTCCGACCGACGAGATCGGCGTGTTCGAGATGACCGGCGCGGGCCTGCGCCGAGATCGCCAACCCGTCCGAACTGTTTCTGTCCGAGCGCGACCTCGGCTCGCCCGGCACCGCCGTGTTCGCCGGCATCGAGGGCTCGCGGCCGCTGCTGGTCGAGATCCAGGCGCTGGTCGCGCCGACATCGCTTGGAACGCCTCGGAGAGCGGTCGTCGGCTGGGACCAGAGCCGGCTCGCCATGGTGCTCGCCGTGCTCGAAGCGCATTGCGGCGTGAAGCTGTCCGGCCACGACGTCTATCTCAACGTCGCCGGGGGCTTGCGCATCCAGGAGCCGGCCGCCGACCTCGCGGCCGCGGCCGCGCTAGTGTCCTCGCTCGCCAATGCGCCGCTGCCCGCCGACGCGGTCTATTTCGGCGAGATATCGCTTTCAGGAGCAATACGCCCGGTGGCGCAGGCGGCGTCGCGGCTGAAGGAAGCGCAGAAGCTCGGCTTCGCCCGCGCCATCATGCCGGAGGCCGCTCGGGCGGAAAGCAAGAGCGACGGCGCCCTGACGCTCGAATTCGTCGGCGGCCTCGCAACGCTGGTCGCCGACATCGCCGCGCGCGGCAAGCGGCCGGCCCGACCCGACCGGCGCGCGGCGGCAGGCGACTAGCCGACCGGCCCGGGCAGGTCCTGCTCCGCCCGCACCAGCAGCCGCTTTTCGTAGCGCACGATGGTCATCGGCAAGCCCACGATGATGATCAGCGCAATCAAGGCCGACACCGCGACCACCGGCGACGTCGAGGTCCAGAACGCCTCGCCGAAGGAATAGGCGGCCAGCGCGAACGCCGAAACCCACATCGCCGCCGCCAGCGAACTCGCCAGGTAGAAGCGGTGCTGCGGCATGGTGTTGGCGCCGGCCAGAATGGCCGCCATGTTGCGCAGGAACGGCAGGAACCGCGCCACGAACACGAAGGCGACGCCGTAGTGCAGGAACAGCCACTGGCCGATCTTGATGCGGTCGGCGGTGAGGCCCACCCGGCCGCCGTAGCGCAGCAGCCAACGGTGCCCGAACTTCCTGCCGATCCAGAAGCCCGCGACGTTGCCCAGGACCGCCGCAAGGGTGCCGGCGCAGATCAGCAGCCAGATGTCGATGTCGTGGGTGCCGGCGGCAAAGATCGCCGCCGCGATCAGGGCGGCTTCCGCCGGCAACGGCACACCGACGGTCTCGAGCCCGATGAAGGCGGCCACCAGCCAGACGCCATGTGCCGATATGAATTGCGTCAACTGCCCGCCCATGCCCGGAAACGCCGGCCTCCGCGCCTTCAATATCACGGACTTTGGCGCGACAATTGCAACCAAATCATGATTCAGCGGGCCCCCGAAGAGGCCCCCGTACGGTCGACCGGCCCTGCCGCGGAACCGGCGTGACGGCCGGCGCGTGCGCGTGGACAGCGTTTGCGATACTTCAACAACCCCGGTGACGGGCGGCCCGCATCCGGCTATACACCGCAGCGATGCCGACCCGCCCGGCACCGGCTCAAGGCCCGCCGCGGCGGGTTAATAATGGCAGGGAAATGAATGACTTGGGGGCGACTTGTCGGGTGGGTGCGTGACCGGCGATTCGAATCCGGGACCGGCGCAAGACCTGGGCCTGCCGATTCGAATGAGCCGGACGCTGGACGCGTAGAGAGACCTTAAAGCTCGCCATGCCCATCACCATGCTCGACATCATCCTGATTGGCGTCATGCTGATCTCGGCGCTGCTTGCCATGATCCGCGGCTTCATGCGCGAGGTCCTGTCGATCGCCGCCTGGGCGATCGCCGCCGGCGTGACGCTCTACGCCTACGCCAAGCTCCTGCCCTTCGCGAAAACCTATTTCAGCAACGACATTCTCGCCACCGTGGTGGTCGTCGCCGTGACCTTCCTCGGCACGCTGCTGATCGTGTCGGTCATCACCGTGCGGTTCTCCGACATGGTGCTCGACAGCCGGGTCGGCGCGCTCGACCGCACGCTCGGCTTCGTGTTCGGGCTCGGCCGCGGGCTCCTGATCGTGGTGGTGGCGTTCGTGTTCTTCGCCTGGCTCGTGCCCGAGCGCAGCCAGCCGGAATGGATCCGCAACGCCAAGTCGCGCGTGGTCCTGCAGGGAACCGGCGACTGGCTGATGTCGATGTTGCCGGAAGACCTCGACAGCACCATATCCAAGCGGTTCAAGAAGCAGAAACCGGAGGACGAGGAACAGCCGGCGCAGCGCTCGGACGCCCCCGGCGGGGCGGCCCCCGCGATCCCGGTCAGAACCCCGTCACGCTAGCGCGACTTGAGACCACAGGAATGCAGGCCCGATGAGCGATCTGAGCAAGACACCAGGCGACACCGGGTTCCTCGATCTTGATGCCGACCGGCTGCGCGAGGAATGCGGCGTGTTCGGCATCTTCGGGCACCCCGACGCCGCCGCCATCACCGCGCTCGGCCTGCACGCGCTCCAGCACCGCGGCCAGGAGGCCGCCGGCATCGTCTCGTTCGACGGCAAGCGCTTCCACTCGGAACGCCGCATGGGCCTGGTCGGCGACAACTTCTCCCGCCGCGAGGTGATCGACCGGCTGCCGGGCATGTCGGCGATGGGCCATGTGCGCTACTCGACCACCGGCGAGACCATCCTGCGCAACGTGCAGCCGCTGTTCGCCGAACTCGAAGGCGGCGGCTTCGCGGTCGGCCACAACGGCAACCTGACCAACGGGCTGACGTTGCGCCGCCAGCTCGAGCGCGAAGGCTCGCTGATGCAGTCGACCACCGATACCGAGGTGATCCTGCATCTGGTCGCCAAGGCCAAGCGCAACCGCTTCATCGAGCGCTTCATCGAGGGGCTGCGCGCGCTCGAAGGCTCCTACGCCTTCGTCGGCCTGACCAACAAGAAGCTGATCGGCGCGCGCGACCCGCTCGGCATCCGCCCGCTGGTGATCGGCCGGCTCGACGGCCATCCGATCCTGGCGTCGGAGACCTGCGCGCTCGACATCATCGGCGCCAAGTATGTGCGCGACGTCGAGAACGGCGAGATCGTGGTGTTCGACGACAACGGCATGGAGACGCACAAGCCGTTCCCGCCGCTGCCGGCGCGGCCGTGCATCTTCGAGTACATCTATTTCGCGCGGCCGGATTCGATCGTCGGCGGCAAGAGCGTCTACGCGGTGCGCAAGACCTGCGGCGCCGAGCTGGCGCGCGAAGCGCCGGCGAGTGCCGACGTGGTGGTGCCGGTGCCCGACTCCGGCGTCCCCGCCGCGATCGGCTACGCCCAGGCCTCCGGCATCCCGTACGAGCTCGGCATCATCCGCAACCACTATGTCGGCCGCACCTTCATCGAGCCGACGCAGTCGATCCGCGCGCTCGGCGTGCGCCTCAAGCACAGCGCCAACCGCGCCGTGGTCGGCGGCAAGCGCATCGTGCTGGTCGACGATTCGATCGTGCGCGGCACCACCTCGGTCAAGATCGTGCAGATGATGCGCGACGCCGGCGCCAGCGAGGTGCATATGCGCATCGCCTCGCCGCCGATCACGCATTCCGATTATTACGGCATCGACACGCCCGAGCGCGACAAGCTGCTCGCCGCCACCCACGACCTCGAAGGCATGCGCGCGTTCATCGGCGCCGATTCGCTCGCCTTCCTGTCGGTGCCGGGCATCTACCGCGCCATGGGCTGCGAGGAGCGCGACCCGCTGCGCCCGCAGTTCACCGACCACTGCTTCACCGGCGACTATCCGACCCCGCTCACCGACCGGAGCGGCCGGGAAACCGGCGGCCCGCGGCAATTGTCGCTGCTGGCGGAGGCGGGGTAATTGGTGTCATTCCGGAAGCCCGCGTCGCGGGCTGTCCGGAATCCATAACCCGCAGCATTTGAAATCAGCAATGCTGGTCGTTATGGATTCTGGGCTCGCCGCTTCGCGGCGCCCCGGAATGACGCAAGAGTTCTCATGCCCCCTCCCCTCGCCAACCGCATCGCGCTCGTCACCGGAGCCTCGCGCGGCATCGGCTATGCCGCGGCCGTCGCGCTCGCCAAGGCCGGCGCCCACGTGGTCGCGGTCGCGCGCACGGTCGGCGGGCTCGAAGAGCTCGACGATGCGATCCGCGCGGCCGGCGGCTCGGCGACGCTGGTGCCGCTCGACCTCAAGGACTACGAGGGCATCGACCGCCTCGCCCTCGCGCTGCACGAGCGCTTCCGCCGTCTCGATGTGCTGGTCGGCAACGCCGGCATTCTCGGACCGCTGTCCCCGCTCGGCCATGTCGAGGCCAAGTCCTGGGACGAGGTGATGGCGGTCAACGTCACCGCCAACTGGCGGCTGATCTGCGCCATGGATCCGCTGCTGCAAATTCTCCGACGCCGGCCGCGTGGTGTTCCTGACCTCGGGCGTGACCTCGCTCGCGCTCGCCTATTGGGGGCCGTACGCCGTCGTCCAAAGTCGGCGCTGGAGACGCTGGCGCGCACCTACGCGGCGGAAACCATCACCACCAACGTGCGCGTCAACGTGTTCGCGCCCGGCGCCGTGCGCACCCGCATGCGCGCCCAGGCGATGCCGGGCGAAGACCCGATGACGCTGCCGCCGCCCGAGGAGGTCGCGGCGAAGATCGTCGAGCTGTGCCTGCCGGCCATGCAGGAGAGCGGCAAGATCTATTCGCTATCCGCAGCGCGCGCTGCTGTCGTTCCGCCCGCCGTCTTGAGGCGAAGCGGCGGCGGTCGATCATCCGCCGCCGCATGGTCCACAACGCCAATGCGATCGCCAGCACCAGCATCGCGGCCGCCAGTAAAAACGTCGCGCCCGGCAGGTCGGCATGCGTGATCGACGACGCCAACGTCTGCGCGAAAATCCCGGGCCCCAGCAGGTTCGCGATCCCCATGATGCTGGCATTGGCGCCCTGCAACTGCCCCTGCTCGCTCGCGCCGACCTGACGGCTCATCAGGCCCATCGCCGCGGCGCCGGCAAAGCCCCACAGCGCCAGCAGCGGGATGCCGACCCAGAACAGCGTGCCGGTCGGCGCCAGGCCGAACGCCGCGAAGCCCGCGATGCCGAAGCCGAGCCCCGCCAGCAGCGCCGCGCCGCTCGCCGAAGCGCGCCACCACCGGTCCGATCAGCAGCGCCCTGCACCACCATCGAGCAGACGCCGACGCCCGCCATGGTGAAGCCGACGATGCGCTCGTCCCAGCCGTAGCGATACATCATGTAGAGCACGCCGATGCTCGGCAGGCTCGCATGCGCGAGGTTGCCGAGGAAGTTGACGCCCGCGAGCCCGAGCAATTGCGGCTGCGAGCGCAGCAGCGCGAGCGAACCGACCGGATTGGCGCGCCGCCACGCGGAACGGCGCGCGCCGCTCGGCGGCAGCGATTCCGGCAGCACGAACACGCCATAGAGCGCAGTTGAGCAGGCTCAAGCCCGCCGCGATCCAGAACGGCAGCCGCGGATCGATCGCGCCGGCGAGCCCGCCGAGCGCCGGCCCGAACACGAAGCCGGCGCCGAAGGCGACGCCCAGCATGCCGAAGCGCGCGGCGCGCTGCCGGCGGCGTCACGTCGGCGATGTAGGCATAGGCGGTCGAGATGCTGGCGGCGCGTGATGCCGGAGATCACGCGGCCGACGAACAGCCACCACAGGTTCGGCGCCAGCGCCATCAGGATGTAGTCGAGGCCGAGCCCGAAGTTCGAAATCAGGATCAGCGGCCGCCGCCCGAAGCGGTCGGACAGCGCGCCGAGCAGCGGCGAGAACACGAACTGCATCAGCGCCCAGACCGTGCCGAACAGCCCGAACATCTCGGCGCCGCGCGCGGTGTCGCCGCCGAGGAAATCGACCACCAGCTTGGGCAGCACCGGCACGATGATGCCGAGCGCCAGCATGTCGAGCAGCACGGTCAGGAACACGAAGATGAAGGCGGCGCGCCGCGGGGCGGCAGGGATGAGGTCGGTCATTGGTCGGTCAAGTGGCGCGCGGGACGGGGTCCGGCCTGGATCGGGCCACCTTCCTACTGCAACCCCACGTCAAGCATATGGACAAAATGCCACGCGGGATGCGGGACCGATCGACAAGCCATCCATTAATCGGCGCCGACCGGATCGACCGGCGCTAGGAGCTTCTCGAAAATCTCGATGCTGCACTGAGTGGCAACAAGTTGAACCGTTGACGGCGGGTCTAATCGCGCCCTCCCCCGCGATGCTGGTCTTCCGCACCGGGCGGAAGTTCCGGCTGTTGAACGCCGGCTCGTGGAAACCGTTGCGGAAGTGTGCGCGCGGGTTGGAAAACTCATGAAAGCAAAATCCGACCAGCACGTCGCCGACGATGATTTCCCGAATGGTATAGACCGCATGCAATTTGGGAAACGTCCGCACGCTCGCGCGCCAGTGCTCCTCATCGGAGAAACGCTCACTCACGCAGACGACCTGCTGGCCAACGTGGAAGCTCATGGCAATGCTCCGGCAGCGCGCCATCGGCCGCGTCGCCTCGGCCGGGCGATCAAACGAAGCTGCTGGCGATCACTTCGGCGCGGTGCAGCCCGCGCCTGAACCGCGCCAGGCCGGCTTGGCCAAGGGCAACGCGCTGCGAACCGGAGGCAGTCGACACCTCGAAGAATTGGACGTCGCTCTGATCTGTCAGATCGTAAAGATGATCGAATCCCTCCGGCAGCCGGTCGAGCGTGAGTGGCTCGACGAGCAACCCGATGATCCGCTTGTGCAGCAGCTTCGCGAGTTGGAATTCGGCGAAACACCATTTCGACGCGAGCCACGATTGAGTGAGGACCGCCAGCACGGATTCGCAGCGATCGGCGGCCTTCTTAAGCTCGTCCTGCCAGCGATCGCCCGCCGCTATGCCGTGACCAGCGTCGATATCGAGAAAAACGTCGTCGCTAAATCCTTGCTCGAACAGCCAATCGCGAATTGCGACCGCTTCGGCGTTGTCGTGAGCCGAATGACTGATGAATAGTCGAGCCACGAATGAAGACTTGAAAAGCGCACGCCCGTCAAGGTGAAGGACATCGAGCAAGGCCGGCTTGCGACAGCCGTCAAGCGCCCCTTCGGAGTTGGCCTCAGCGCCGCTGCTTCGGCCGATACGGGTTCTTCTTCTCCCGCAGCGTCAGCCGGATCGGCATCCCGGGCAGCTCGAAATTCTCGCGCAGGCTGTTCACCAGGTAGCGCCGGTAGCTGTCCGGCATCGCGTCGGCCCGGCTCAGGAACAGCACGAAGCTCGGCGGCCGGCTTTTCGGCTGCGTCACGTAGTCGAGCCGGATGCGCGCGGCCGGACACCGCGGGCGGCGGATGCGCCGACGCCACGCCCTCGAGCCAGCGATTGAGCGCGCTGGTCGATACGCGCCGGTTCCAGACCTCGTGGATTTCGACCACCGCCTCCATCAGCTTGTCGAGCCCAAATCCGCTCAGTCCGGCGACCGGGATCACCGGCACGCCCTTGACCTGCGGCAGCCGATGATCGGTCTCGACCGCGCAACTGCTTGACGCCGCCGGGGCGCTCACCGGCCAGGTCCCATTTGTTCATGCCGATGACGAGCGCGCGGCCCTCGCGCTCGACCAGATCGGCGATGCGCAGGTCCTGCTCCTCGAACGGCTTTTCCGCATCGATCAGCAGGATCACCACCTCGGCGAAGCGGATGGCGTTGAGCGCGTCGGCGACCGAGAGCTTTTCGAGCTTCTCCTCGATGCGCGCGCGCCGGCGCATGCCGGCGGTATCGTGGATGCGGAAGCGCTGGCCGTGCCATTCGAGCTCGACCGCGATGGCGTCGCGGGTGATGCCCGCTTCCGGCCCGGTGAGCAGACGCTCCTCGCCGAGCAGCCGGTTGATCAGCGTCGACTTGCCGGAATTCGGCCGGCCGACCACCGCGACCCGGATCGGCGCCGCCGGCTGGCCCTCCTCCGCTTCGGCGTCGGCGTCGCCGTCATCTTCGGCGGTCGCCTCCGGCAGCGCCGCGCGCAGCGCGTCGTAGAGATCGGCCAGGCCCTCGCCGTGCTCGGCGGAGATCGCGACCGGATCGCCCAGCCCGAGCGCATAGGCCTCCATCGCGCCGGCCGCGCCGGCCTTGCCCTCGCTCTTGTTGGCGACCACGATCGCGGGCTTGCCCGAGCGGCGCACCAGATCGGCGAAGGCGCTGATCGACCGGCATCGGGCCGGCGCGCGCGTCGATCAGAAAGAAGATCGCGTCGGCGTCCGCGATCGCCGCCTCGGTCTGCGCCTGCATGCGGCCGGTCAGGCTTTCGGGCGCGGCGTCCTCGAGCCCGGCGGTGTCGATCACCGTGAAGGCGAGATCGCCGAGCCGCGCGCGGCCCTCGCGGCGGTCGCGGGTGACGCCGGGACGGTCGTCGACCAGCGCCAGCCGCTTGCCGACCAGACGATTGAACAGCGTCGACTTGCCGACGTTCGGCCGGCCGACAATGGCGACCGTGAAGCTCATGAGGCGGGTGCCGGGTTTGAGGCTGCCGCTCTATGCCCGGCAATGGCGCTTGGCGCAATCAGCGCGTCGGCGGCGGGTCGGGCCAGCGCGAACCGACCGGCCCCTGCGAGCCGGACCAGCCGCCGCCGGACTGCTGCGGCTGCTGTTGCTGCTGGGTCTGCTGCTGCTGTTGCTGCGGCGGATCGGGCCACTGCGACGCCGCCCTGCGGCCCGCTCGGCTCGGCCGGGCGAACCGTGACCGAGGTCGGCTGCGACTCGCGCCGGTTTCGCCACCTACCTTGGGCTTCGGCTTGGGTTTCGCCTTGGGCTTCTCCGGCTCGACCGCTGCTTGCGACGGCGGCGCCTCCTGCTCGGTCTGCTGCTGATAGCCCTTCACCAGATCGGGCGGCACGCCCTGCGGCACGCCCGGCGTGCCCTCCGGGAACACCGGCTTGCGCTCGCCCGGCAGCTTCTTCTTGGTGCCGAAAATGTCCGAGCTGAACATGTCGGTCGGATCGAAGGTCTCGCAACCCCCAAGCATCAGGCCAAGCGCGAGCGCCCCGATCACGAGGGCAGTACGAGCATGACGATTTCCGGTGCTGACCATGGGACGCCCTCAGCTCTTACCCTCGGCCGCCACCAGCGCGCTCAGCATCTCGACACGCGTGCGCGTCGAGCTCGGCGTTGCGGCGTCAGCCGTGATCATGTCGAACCAGCGCTTGGCCGCCGCTGCGTCACCCGCACGCCAGGCGATCAGCGCGAGCAGCTCGCGCGCGCTGTGGCGGAAGGCGCGATCCGAGCCCGTCAACGGCTCGAGCCGCGCACGTGCCTTGGCGAGGTCGCCGCTGTCGACCAGAATCGTGCCCGCACGCAGCGCCGCGAGATCCTGCAACACTTGGCCGACCGCCTTGTCGGCGGCGATCTTCTCATAGGCTGCGACCGCAGCCTTCGGGTCGTGCTCGGCGAATTCGGCCGCCTCGCGCAAGCCGGCGAGGCTGCGATAGCCCGGCGTGCGCGACCGTTGCGATCTTGGCGAAGGCCGCTTCCGCCTCGGCGTGCTTCTTGGCTTCCGCGAGCGTCACCGCCGCCTCGAACGCCGCGCCCGCCTCGGCCGCCTGCTTGGCTTCGTACCACTCGTAGCCGCGCCAGCCGCCGACGCCGGCGACCAACAGCACCGCCGCGATCACGACGTAATGGCCGTAGCGCTCCCACAGCTTCTGCAGCTGCTCTGCGCGATAGTCTTCATCGACTTCGTGAAAGATGTCGGACACGAACCCTCTCCCCAGCCCGCAAGCCCAAAATGCCCCGGATTTGCTGTCGGCTGACCCTTGGCGGGTACCCTAACGATGTGGCGGAGCCAAGGCAAAAGCTTAACGATCCGGGTTCCCGGCCGCCCTCCTCCACCGCCTATTTCCCCTTTGTTCTCATGGGGTAAACGTGCTCCGGGCCGGGAAAGGCGCGGGAGCGCACCTCGGCCGCATAGCCCGCGACCGCGGCCTCGATCGCGGGGCCGAGTTCGCCGTAGCGCTTGACGAATTTCGGCACCCGCGGCGACAGGCCGAGCATGTCCTCCAGCACCAGGATCTGGCCGTCGCAGGCGGCGCTGCCGCCGATGCCGATGGTGGGGATCGGAACATCGGCCGTGATCTTGCGGGCGAGCGGCTCGGCCACCGCCTCGATCACCACCGAGAACGCGCCTGCTTCCGCGACCGCACGCGCGTCGTCCTCGATCGGCGCCCAGTCCTTCTCGTCGCGGCCCTGCGCTCGAAACGAGCCAATGGTGTTGATCGACTGCGGCGTGAGCCCGATATGGCCCATCACCGGCACGCCGCGCTCGGTGAGGAAGCGGATGGTTTCGGCCATGCGGCGGCCGCCTTCGAGCTTGATGGCGCCGCAGCCGGTTTCCTTCATCACCCGCGCCGCGCTCATGAACGCCTGCTCCTTCGACGCCTCGTAGGAGCCGAACGGCATGTCGACCACCACCAGCGCGCGCTTTGAGCCGCGCATGACGGCGTGGCCCTGCAGGATCATCATGTCGAGCGTCACCGGCACGGTGGTCTCGAGCCCATGCATCACCATGCCGAGCGAATCGCCGACCAGGATCACGTCGCAATATTTGTCGACCAGCCGCGCAGTGTGCGCGTGATAGGAGGTCAGCGACACGATCGGCGCGCCGCCCTTGCGGGCGCGAATGTCGGGCGCGGTGAGGCGGCGGATTTCGTCTTGCACGGACATTGCTGATTACCAACTCATTACCAACTCACGCGACGTCGTCCGTCGGACGGCTGCCCGGCGATGACGACGGATGAAACGTACACGAACTGCCAAGCCTCTAATAGGCGGCCCGGCCGAACACCGGAATGCCAATGACGAGCGGATGGAACAGCAAGCCGAGGGCCAGATAGAGCAGCGTGCCGACGCCGATCGCGATCCAGTCGTTGCGCTTGCCGCCCGCCGGAATCGGCAACGCGCCGGGATCGCTGCGGTGCTTGAGCGAGATGCGGTCGACCACCGCCCAGGCGAGGAACGAGCCGAACAATACGATCGAACCGAGATCTCCATTGGAGATGAGATGCGCCAGCGCCCAGGTCTTGATGCCGACCAGCATCGGATGCTTGAGGGTGCGCCAGATGTCGCCGCGGATATAGGCCGCGACCACGCAGATGCTCGCCGGCCACATCAGCAACTGGGTGATGTAAACGGTCCAGCGCGGCGGCGACCAGACGTCGATCCAGCCGGTCGCGCGATATTGCGCGTAGCCGTAACCGATCAGGATCAGGCCCGCGAGCGAGACGAGCGAGAACAGGGCCTTGTACGGCCACTCCCCGATGCTCGCGATCAGCGCCGCGCGCTGGCCGCGGCAGGCGACGAACAGATGCGCGCCGAGGAAAACAACGAGCCCGAGAATGAGCAAGGCCCAGCCCATGGTGTCTCCGCCATTTGCGAAGCGTTTCCAGGCCAGTAGAGGCCATGCCATGCGTAGAGGCAAGGCGACAGGTCCGGTCCGCAGGATCGGCAATGCGTGGCGGCGGTCGCCCGGCTGATGACTCCGCCACCCATTCTGTGGTTATGACATCCAAACAAGAAACGAGGGAACGCCATGCCGCACCGATTCGCCGCCGCGCTCGCCGCACTGCTCGTCTCGCTCACAGCCGCGGCCGCGCAGGAATGGCCGAGCAAGACCGTGCGCATGATCGTGCCGTTCGGCCCCGGCTCCACCCCCGACATGGTCGGACGCCTGATCGCCGACCAGTTGCAGCAGACGCTCGGCCAGCCGTTCGTGATCGAGAACCGGCCGGGCGCCAGCGCCAATACCGGCACCGACATGGTCGTGAAGGCCGAGCCGGACGGCTACACCATCGGGGTGAGCCTGGGCGGCCCGCTCGCGATCAACACGCTGCTGTTCGCGAAAATGCCCTACGATCCGAGAACCGACGTCGCGCTCATCACCATGCTGACCACGCAGCCGAGCGTGCTGTTCGTGAACGCCAGCCTCGGCGTCAACTCGGTCGCCGAGCTGATCGAACTGCTCAAGAAGAATCCGGGCAAGTACAATTACGGCTCGATCGGCAACGGCTCGCTGTCGCATCTTGCCATGGAGGCGATCGCGCTCAAGAGCGGCACCACCATGGTGCACATCCCCTACCCCGGCTCGCCGCAGGCGGTGACCGCGGTGCTGCGCAACGACGTGCAGATGGGCTGCCTGCCGGCGATCTCGGTGGTGCCGCACGTCGCCGGCGGCCAGATCAAGATCCTCGCCCAGTCGCTCGGCCAGCGCTCGTCGCTGCTGCCGGAATACCCGACGCTGAAGGAGGCCGGCATCGACGTCGAGGCCGACGCCTGGAACGGGCTGATCGCGCCGGCCAGGACGCCGGAGGCGATCATCAAGAAGATCCACGGCGTCGTGGTCGATGCGCTCGCAAAGCCCGCGGTCCGCGACAAATTGGCCACCCAGTTCATGGAGCCGATTCCGACCACGCCGGCGCAATTCCGTGCCAAGATCGACGCCGATCTCGGCGCGCTGGGCGCCGGTCATCAAGGCGATCGACATCAAGATCAACTAGCGCCGGACAAACGGCGCACGACCAGGAAGGAAACGCCATGTCTCGAGTTTTCATCGGCCTGACGGCGCTCGCGCTCCTCGCATCGGCGAGCGCGGTGCAAGCGCAAGGCTATCCGACCAAGCCCATCACGCTGATCGTCCCGCTCGCCGCCGGCACCGGCATGGACTCGCTGGCGCGGCTTTATGCCGAGCCGCTCGGCCAGGCGCTCGGCAAGCCGGTCGTGATCGAGAACAAGCCCGGCGCGGCACTGCTGCTCGGCACCACCGCGATCGCGCGGGCCGCGCCCGACGGCCACACCATCGGCATCTCGACCGCGACGCCGCTCGCCGGTTACGCGCTCTACAAGAAGTTGGAGTACGACCCGCAGAAGGACTTCGCGCCGATCTTTCTCTACGTGAAGTCGCCGTTCGTGCTGGTGGTCGACCCGAAGCTGCCGGTCAAGACCGTTTCCGACCTGGTCAAATACGTCAAGGACAGCCCCACGCCGGTAAACTACAGCTCCGCCGGGCCGGGCAGCTCGCAGCATCTGGCGATGGAGTTCATGGCGCAGACGTTCGGGCTCAGCCTGACCCACGTGCCCTATCGCAGCACGCCGCAGGCGATCACCGACATCGTGGCGGGCCACGTCGGCATGGGCTTCGCCGAGGCCGGCGCCTCGCTGCCGCTGATCCGCGAAGGCAAGCTGCGGGCAATCGCGGTTTCGGCGGCGACCCGCCTGCCCACCCTGCCGGACGTGCCGACGGTCGCCGAAACGCCCGGCGCCGCCGGCTTCGAAGCGGTGTCCTGGCACATCCTGCTGGCGCCGTCGGCGACCCCGAAGGAGATCGTCGAGCGGCTGCACAACGAGATGCGCAAGATCATGGGGCCGGAGATGCAGAAGCGCGCGGCCGATATCGGCCTGCTGCCGGTCGACTCGCCTTCGCTCGACGGGCTGCGCGCCTACATCCAGGCCGAGCAGGTCAAGTTCGGCTCGCTGGTCAAGAAGCTCGGCCTCGAGGGCAGCCAGTAGCTACACCACCGGCGAGCGGCCGCCGTCGACATTGGTGGCGGTGCCGGTGATGTAGGAACCCGCATCCGAGGCGAGGAAGCACGCGAGGTTCGCGAACTCCTCGGCCTTGCCGATGCGGCCGAGCGGAATTTCCTTGGCGCGGGCGGCGACATAGTCCTTGAGATCGACGCTCGCCTTCTTCGCCGCCTGCACGTGCTGATCGGCCTCGATGAAGCCGACCAGCATGGCATTGACCAGGATGTTGTGCGGCGCGCCTTCGTGCGAGAGCACCTTGGTGAGCGCCATGCCGGCCGCGCGCGTGATCGAGGTCGGCGCGCTGCCGCCGCGCGGCGCCTTGGCGCCGATGTTGAGCACGTTGATGATCCGGCCCCACTTGCGCTCCTTCATCTGCGGCCAGACCAGGCGCGAGAGCCGAACCGCGGCGAACAGCTTCTGATCGAAATCGGCCTGCAGGTTCTCGTCGGTCAGCTTCTCGAACGGGCTGGTGTTGCGAGGTGCCGGCATTGTTGACCAGGATGTCGATCTTGCCGAATGCCTTCATGATCTCGTCGTAGGCGCGCTTGACGTCGGCGGCACTGGCGACGTCGCCCTGCGCGCCGATCACGCGGCCCTTGGCGCCGGCGCCGAGCGCCTTCACCGCCGCGTCGAGGCCTTCGCGCCCGCGCGCGATGATCGCCACGTCCGCGCCCGACTTGGCGAATTGCGAGGCGACCGCGAAGCCGATGCCCTTGCTGCCGCCGGTGACGACGGCCGAACGGCCGGCCAGAGTGATTTCCATGAACGCCTCCCCGAATGTGCGTTGTCAGCCGCGCCTGCGCGCGACCATGCGATGGATGGCCTTGCCCGACGACGCGCTCGTCACGCCTTCATCGAGCAGGATGTCGGCGGCGGAAAGCGCTCCGGACACGATGCTCCGGTCGAACGCCGCGTAGAGACGTCCGTGAGCATCGCGCGCCTCGCCGTCGCTGACGCGCCAGCTTAGATACAGGATGCCGCCCGGCTTGAGAATAGCGGCAAGCCGCGCGACCGACGGCGCGACCAGCGCAGGCGCAAGGTGCATGATGACGGTCTCGCACAGCACGTTGTCGAAGGCGGCGTCGGGAATGCCGGCAAGCTCGGGCAATGCGGCGTGCTTGAACGCGTGCTGCGGATAGCGCGCCCGCGCCTGCGCCAACAGCCCCTCCGATGCATCGTAGCCGACCGCGGGATAGCCGTTGGCCACGAGCCATGCGACCTCGCGGCCGCTGCCGCAGCCGATGTCGGCGGTCAGGCCGGGACGAAAGAAGCGCCGCACCAGCGCATGCAGGTCCGAGGGCGCCGGCTGCGCGTGCCAGTCGTCCGCGAAGTCCGCGGCGGCGCGGTCATAGGCGGCGAGCGTCTGGTTATCCATCGGGCGAAGCTCCGCGAAGACCGCTGTCACGGCCGCGAATCTAGCCTACAATCCGGCACGCTCGGCAACCGGGATTCGGACATGGAATTCGCCGCGCTGTTCTTAGGCTTCGTCGTCGTGATGGCCGCCGCCTGGTGGGGCTCGCGCAAGCTCGCGCTCGACGTTGTTCGCCATCGCGCTCGCCGCCTCGGCCGCGACCTACCTGCACCACGCCACCGACGTCCTCAAGCTGTCGTTCTAGCCATGACCCGCGCGCTCGCGATCACGCTCAACGCCTTGGGGCTCTACGGCATCGCGTTCGTGCTCGCGGCCGCATTCGCGGCGCAGCTCATGCTCGGCGAACTGCCCTGCCCGTTGTGCCTGCTGCAACGCGTCCAGTTCGCGATGCTGGCGATCGGCCCGATCCTGAACGTGCGCTATGGCCCGCGGCCGAGCCATTATGCGTCTGTCGCTGCTTGCCGCGTTCACCGGCGCGGTCGTCTCGGCGCGCCAGATTTTTCTGCACATCATGCCCGGCGATCCCGGCTATGGCAGCGCGTTGCTGGGCTACCACTATTACACCTGGGCGTTCATCGGCTTTGCCGCCGCCATCGTGCTGATCGCCGCGATGCTGCTGTTCGACAAGCAGTTTCAGAATGAGGGCGCGACGCCGGCGACGGCCAGCCTGTTCGCACGCGCCGCAGTCTGGCTGGTGCTGGCGCTGACCGCGCTCAACGTCGCCTCGACGCTTCTGGAGTGCGGCTTTGCCGCCTGCCCGGACAATCCGACCGAATACGAGATGCTCAAGCGCCTGCGCTGAGCGCGCTTTCACTTGCCGACGGCCGCGCCGTAGATCTCCGGCTTGAAGCCGACCACGAGCTTGCCGCCGCCGAGATCGAGCACCGGCCGCTTGATCATCGACGGCTGCGCCAGCATCAGCGCGATCGCCTTCTTCTCGGTGACCGCCGCCTTGTCCTTCTCGGGCAGCTTCTTGAACGTGGTGCCGGCGCGATTGAGCAGGGTCTCCCAGCCGACCTTCTTGCTCCAGCGTTCGAGCCGTTCGCGCTCGATGCCCGCCGTCTTGTAGTCATGGAACGCGTAGGCGACGCCGTGCTCGTCGAGCCAGGCGCGCGCCTTCTTCATCGTGTCGCAGTTCTTGATGCCGTAGATCGTGATCGCCATGACCTCGCCTGTCCAAATCTTGTTCAGTTGCCCCGGCACTTTGCCGCTTTCTTGCGCGGCGGCTCAACACTCATTCGCGCAACTCATGCGATGGTCTGCGCGAGCGGGCGCGCTGAACGTTTGTGCGACGCACAATACCGTGCTAGCAAGCGGTTGAGTAGAAGCGGTCAGGGCAATCGCCCGGGATATTGCTCGGCAAAGATCGATCCTTCGTTCTGGAGCAATCGCCGCGTTCACTTTCTCCCTCTCGGTTCGCGTCACGACGGCCTTCAGAACTCCGGACTGCGGTCCGGGGCATCCGTCTTCCATGGAAGGCGGAGCACCCACCGCGTTGATCATTGCCATCACAGCCACGGCAACAGGCCGCGAACATTGATGGAGACGATCATGACGACCAGCAACACGTCCTACGGGCTCGCCGAGCTCAATCTCGAGAAGACCTTCGGCGGTATCGGCAAGACCAAGATGCGCGACGTGCCGCGCATCGATCTCAGCCGCTTCGAAGCGCGCAAGGCGCAGATCGCCGACGAGCTCTGGGAGGCCTCGGTCAGGATCGGCTTCTTCCAGCTCGTCAACCACGGCATCCCGCAGGAGCAGATCGACGAGGCGTTCCTGATGACCGAGCGCTTCTTCGCCCTGCCCAAGCAGACCAAGGCGAAGTACCCGCTCGCCAAGGGGACGAATGCCGGCTGGGAATACATGAGCCAGGTGCGGCCTTCGACCGGCACGCCCGACAACAAGGAGTCGTATCAGGTCACGCTGCCGCGCATGGCCGCGCTCTGGCCGACCGGCGAGGAACTGCCGGGCTTCAAGGCGGCGATGCTGGCGTTCGAGCGGGCGAACTGGGCGGTCGGCATGAAGGTGCTGTCGTGCTTCGCGCTCAAGCTCGGCTTCAAGCCCGATTTCTTCACCGAGGCGCACGATCCGCAGTCGCCGGAATATCAGAGCACGCTGCGGCTCCTGCACTACCTGCCGATGACCAATGCCAAGCCCGAGGATTACACCGGCTGGCGCGCCGGCGCGCATACCGACTTCGACTGCCTCACGCTGCTGCACCAGCGCACCGGACAGGGCGGGCTGCAGCTTTGCCCCGGCAAGGAGTCCGCCGAGCTCGAATGGACCGACGTCGAACCGCTGCCCGGCGTCATCACCTGCAACATCGGCGACATGCTGCGGCGCTGGAGCGACGACCAGTTGCTGTCCACGCTGCACCGCGTGCGCATGCCGCGGCAGGACGAATATCTGGGGCCGCGCTATTCGCTGCCGTTCTTCTGCCAGGCCAACAAGGACGCGGTCATCCAGGGGCCGCGCAAGGCCTATGCGCCGATCACGGCGAACGACTATCTGCAGCAGCGCATCGCCGCGAACTTCGCGAAGTAGCGGCGGCGGGACCGACCGATCGGATCGACGGAACGCGCCTGAGGCGTTTCGTCGATCCGTTGCTACGTCGTCGCGGCGATCTCAGTCCCCAGCACCGGCGTGTGCGCGCCAATTTCGACCGGGTCGACGGCGGTCGCGACCACGACCCGGTTCCGGCCCTGCTGCTTCGCCGCATAGGCCGCCATGTCGGCACGGCGCACGAGCGTATCGACCTCGTAGCCGAACGTCTGAGTCGAGGCGATGCCGAGACTGACCGTCATCTTGACCGGCACCCCGCCGATCGTGATCGTCTCGGTCTCCCAGTGGCGGCGGATGCGCTCCGCAACGCCGACCGCATCGTTCAAGCCTGTATAAGGCAGCAGGCAGCAGAACTCCTCACCGCCGATGCGAAACAGGAAATCGGTCGGGCGGATGTTGTCGTGCACCACCGCCACGAACTTCATCAGCACGTCGTCGCCGCCGGAGTGGCCAAACCGGTCGTTGAGCGACTTGAAATGATCGAGGTCGAGGAACACCAGGCACAGCGGCTCGCGCCTCTTGCGGTGGCGCAGGACCAGCCGGTGGCCGCGGGTCATGAAGGCCCGCCGGTTGAGCGCTCCGGTCAGCGAGTCGGTCTGCGCCTGGGTGCGCTGCTCGAGTTCGAGCCGCTCCTTTGTCATGGCGACCAACAGGACCGCAAACACGATCGTGTGGAAGAACACGACGAAGTTGAACGCTGCAAGCCAATGCGGCTCCCCCGGCTGCGCACCGAACGGGTACGGGGCGATCCCGATCAGCGGGATCCTGACGGCGAAGATCAGCGCCAGGCTCACGAACAGCAGCACGACGGGCAGTCGCGACGGCAGCCGCTCGGCTCGGCCCCGCCAGAATTCGACCGCCGTTATCGCCAGCAGCGGCGACAACAGCACTGATGATAGCGCCACCCGGTACGCGACGTTTTCGATGAACGCCGGGACCAGGCACGCCGCCAGCCACAAAATCGGTGCCGCCAGCACCGGCCACCAAAGCGGCGCACGCCGTTCGAACGCACGCGCGCCCTGCCAGCAGCAGCCACAGGCGGCGATCAGCAGCGCGACGGCGATGCCGACAGCAGAAAATTCGCCTTGGAAGCCGCGAACCAGAAAGACTGCGGCCGCAAGGCTCCCCAAGAAGAACGTGGCGCTCCACCACCTGAACCAGCATCGCGCGTCTGCGATTGAGCGAGAAGGCCAGAAACAAAGCGCCTAGCAGCACCTTGAGGAGAAGGCCGAACAAGAGGACCGAAAAGGCGTCGATCTGCATCCTCGGCCTGCTCTGCCGCTCATTCCCACTCGATCGTGCCCGGCGGCTTGCTGGTCACGTCGTAGACCACGCGGTTCACGCCCTTCACTTCGTTGACGATCCGGGTCGCCACCCGGCCGATGAAACCCATGTCGAACGGGTAGAAATCCGCCGTCATGCCGTCGGTCGAGGTGACCGCGCGCAGACCCACCACATAGTCGTAGGTGCGGTAGTCGCCCATCACGCCGACCGTGCGCACCGGCAGCAGCACCGCGAATGCCTGCCAGATTTCGTCGTAGAGCCCGGCCTTGCGGATCTCGTCGATGTAGATGGCGTCGGCGAGCCGCAGGATGTCGAGCTTCTCGCGCGTGATGTCGCCGGGGCAGCGGATGGCGAGGCCCGGTCCCGGAAACGGATGGCGGCCGACGAACACGTCCGGCAGGCCGAGTTCGCGGCCGAGCGCGCGCACCTCGTCCTTGAACAGTTCGCGCAGCGGCTCGACCAGCTTCATGTGCATGCGCTCGGGCAGGCCGCCGACATTGTGGTGCGACTTGATGGTGACCGAGGGCCCGCCGGTGAACGACACGCTCTCGATCACGTCGGGATAGAGCGTGCCCTGCGCCAGAAAATCAGCGCCGCCGATCTTCTTGGCCTCGGCGTCGAACACGTCGATGAACAGCTTGCCGATGGTCTTGCGCTTGGTTTCCGGGTCGGAGACGCCGGACAGCGCATCGAGGAACTGGCTCGACGCATCCACATGCACCAGCGGGATGTTGTAGTGGCCGCGGAACAGGTCGACGACGGTCTTGCCCTCGTTGAGCCGCAACAGCCCGTGGTCGACGAACACGCAGGTGAGCTGATCGCCGATCGCCTCGTGGATCAGCACGGCGGTCACCGCCGAATCGACGCCGCCGGACAGTCCGCAGATCACGCGGCCCTTGCCGACCTGGGCGCGGATTTTCTCGATCGCCTCCTCCTTGAAGGCGCGCATGGTCCAGTCGCCGCTGCAGCCGACGATCTTGCGCACGAAATTGCGGATCAGCGCGGCGCCCTGCGGCGTGTGCATCACCTCGAGGTGGAATTGCGTGGCGTAGAACTTGCGCTTCTCGTCGGCGATCAGCGCGACCGGCGCATTGGCTGACGTACCGACCACCTCGAAGCCTTGCGGCGGCGTGGTCACGCGGTCGCCGTGGCTCATCCAGACCGGATAGCGCTCGCCGACCTTCCAGACGCCGTCGTAAAGCGCGGACGGCTTCGTCACCAGCACCTCGGCGCGGCCGAATTCGCGGTGATGCCCGGCCTCGACCTTGCCGCCGAGCTGGTGCGCCATCGCCTGCTCGCCGTAGCAGATGCCGAGCACCGGCACGCCGGCCTGGAAGATCGACATCGGCGCGAGCGGCGCGCCCTGGTCGAGCACGGATGACGGGCCGCCGGACAGGATCACGCCCTTCGGCCGCATCGACCGGAAGGCTTCCTCGGCCTTCTGGAACGGCACGATCTCGCAGTAGACCTTGTCCTCGCGCACGCGCCGCGCGATGAGCTGGGTCACCTGCGAGCCGAAATCGACGATGAGAATTTTGTCATGCATGGCGAGCCGGTCGTGACCGGCAGCG
The DNA here is from genome assembly GCA_963749815.1 of uncultured Alphaproteobacteria bacterium. Classification (GTDB taxonomy): domain Bacteria; phylum Pseudomonadota; class Alphaproteobacteria; order Rhizobiales; family Xanthobacteraceae; genus VAZQ01. Next base: position 414,335 of record CAVVON010000031.1, read on the forward strand.
CGAGCGGGATCGGAATCGAATGCGAGGGCCATCGTCATATGTGCGGCGGAGCGACCGGCGGGTCAAGGCCGCCGCCCGCGTTCCTGTGGACTTGGGCCGCGTCCGGCCGCGGTCCTTTGCCGTAGGACGGCCGGAGGATTGCTGCTAGAATCCGCTTTGGGGGGCCTGAGGAGGGTCCTGATGCGTTCGCCTAGCCGGTTGTCACGCGTCGGCGTGGCGCGTTGGTGCGTCCTGCTGCTGACGGCCCTTTTGCCAATCCAGCCGCTGTTTGCACAAGAGGAACCGCTTCGCCCCGGCGAAGCCTATGTGACGCGATTTTCCGGCACCACGCCCGGCCCCGGCGGCGTGCCGGTCATCAATCCCAACGGCACCGTCGGCAGCATCATCGACGTGCGGTCGCCGCGCGTGCCGCCGCTCGGGCAGCATTGGATCGACGAGCCGCAACGCAAGCCGGTCATGGCAAGCCAGGTCGGCCAGGTGTTCGGCGTCACGCTCGACGACGCCAGCCCGCCGAACGTCTACCTGGCGTCGACGGCGGCCTTCGGCCTTCACCGCACCGCCAACAACCAGCAATGGCTGACGGGCATGTGGGGCCCCGGCGGGCCGGGCGCGATCTACCGGCTCGACGCCTCGACCGGCTATGCGCCGCGCCTGTTCGCCGAGATCAAGCTCAATGGCCGGCAGAACACCGCCGCGGCGCTCGGCAATATCGCCTATGACCGCGCCAACAAGCAGCTGTTCGTCTCCGACCTCGAGACCGGGATGATCCACCGCATCCGCGCCGCCGACGGCGCCGATCTCGGCTTCTACGATCATGGCACCCAGGGCCGGATCAATTTCACCAAGGCCGACGACGGCCAGAAGGCAAACTTGCCGCCGATCGCCTTCAATCCGGCATCACGCGCGCGCCTGACCGACTGTCCGACCCGCTTCGACGCCAGCCCGCAATGCTGGAACCTCGCCACCACCGGCCGCCGGGTCTGGGGCCTCGGCGTGCGCCGCGACGCCGTGCGCAACGAGGTCAGGCTCTACTACGCGGTCTGGAGCAGCCCGGCCTTCGGGCAGACCATCTGGAATCAGGCCTCCGACGACGAAAAGCGCAACTCCGTCTGGTCGGTGCGGATCGGGCCCGACGGCGGCTTCAACACCGCAGACGTCCGGCGCGAATTCATCCTGCCGGACTTCTTCACCAAGCCGCAGGACATCGCCCGCGCGGGCTTCAGCCAGCCGGTCAGCGACATCACGTTCGCGGAATGCGGCGAGCGGCCGGTGCTGCTGGTCGCCGAGCGCGGCGGCATGCGCAATCTCGGCCTCGCGGCCCTGAATCCGTTCGCGACGCCGCACGAGGCGCGTCCGCTGCGCTACGAGCTCGATCAGAAGGGCGCCTGGCGGCTGGTCGGCCGCTATGACGTCGGCTTCTGGGATCGCAGCAAGGACGGGCGCTCCGTACATCAGGGCGAATTGCGCGGGCGGCATCGCCTTCGGCCTCGGCTACGACAACACGACCTGGACGGCCGACCCGGCCAAGCCCGGCCAGTTCGTCTGGATCACCGGCGACTCGCTCTGCTCGCGCGAGGGACCGTGCAACGCTCCGGGAACATCGCAAGCCGCGCCGCAGGACGGCAGCCCGCAGCCGGTATCGGTCCAGGGCGGACCGGACAATTCCGAGGTCCACGGCGCGCAGGGAATGGCCGAAACCGCGTTCGAGGAGGTTGCCCCCGATTGGGCGTTCGCGCCGACGCCGCCGACCGGCGAGAATGCCAATGCATCGGGACCCAATCAGGCTTACCTGATCGACACCGACATCAATATCGACGGCGCCGGCAATGTGATTCCGGCCGAGCTCGCCCGCAACGACGCGACCAAGATCGGCGACATCGCGATCTATCAATTGTGCGAAGCGCCGACCAGCTACACCTTCATCGATCCGCCGCCGGAGCATCGCGACGATGTAAGCCACGCCCGGCATGCCTCGCACAGCCGGACGTCAAGCCACTACCGCTGGGGCTCGCACGACCCGTACTTCAGCCACAACCGCTGGGGCTCGCATAACACCTACTGGAGCCACAACCGCCAGGGCTCGCACAACCGCGAACGCAGCCACGCGCGGGAAGGCTCGCACAACCGCGAGCGCAGCCACACCCAGTCGGGCTCGCACAACACCGAGCGCAGCCACACCCAGTCAGGTTCGCACAGCACCGAGCGCAGCCATGCCCGGTCGGGCTCGCACAACACCCAGCGCAGCCACTCCCAGTCGGGCTCGCACAACACCCAGCGCAGCCATTCCCAGTCGGGCTCGCACAGCACCCAGCGCAGCCACTCCCAGTCGGGTTCGCACAGCACCGAGCGCAGTCACGCCCAGTCGGGCTCCAAGAAGGGAACGACCAACACCAATCAGAACGCCAGATGATGACCGCCAATCCCGCTCAGGAGCCGGACGGCCGGGCGCATAGGAAGGTTCTGCCTGTGATATCGCGCCGGTACACGACTGCCATCCTGCTGGCGGCCCTGTTGTGGCTGCCGGGCACGACCGCAGCACCGGCCGAAACGCTGCCGCGTCTCTACACCAACGAGATCGTCGCCGAAGATGCCACGCGCACGACCACCCTCGCGATCGACGATCCGATGGCGGTGTTTACGTTCGTGCTCAGCAACCTGCCGGCGCGGGTGACGGTCTACCCGACCGAGAATTATTATTATTTCTACTTCTACCACCGGCACATTCGCTATGCGGGCAACATCCGGCTCGACGTCACCGACCGCGACCACGGCAAGGTGCACTTCGCCTATTTCGAGGACCTGGCCGAATGGCTCTACTACGATGAATCGATCACGCATGTTGTGCTCGACGAGACCAAAGGCGTCACGGTCGAGAAGACGGCGCCGCTGGTCTATCGCATCACCTATGGCGGCAAGAGCGTGGTGTTCGAGCTCAACGACCTGTCGAACGTGAAGCCGCCGCCGGGCGCCTTCGGGCCGGACGAGGTCTATCTCGGGCCGATCTTCGACGAGTCGGCGATCCGGTTCTTCCTGGTGTTCAACCGCCGGCTCAAGGTCTTCCACTATGTGCTCGACGAAACCATCGAGGTCGCCGATCAGTTCGTGCGCGCCACCGCCACCGACCGCATCCTGATCGGAAAGCGCACCGGCTTCGCCTACTACCGCGACCACAAGCTCAATCGCAAGATCCTGATCGGCGTGTTCGACGCCAATTCGCGGGTCAACAACTACTTCGACGGGCCGTTCGATCAGTTGCCGGACAATTTCATCGAGGGTGACGCGCTGCGCGACGCCATCCTCGCGGTCGACCCGCGGCTCGCCGGCAAGATCGACCGCTACGGGATCTCGCCGGGCGGCGGCGACCGCTACATGATCGGCCCATACCGGAGCTACCGCCTGGAGCAGGACCTGCTGATCTTCCACGCCTGCGCCACCGACAAGCGGACGCCGCCGGACAAGTATTACGCCTGCTTCGTGTTTGACGAGGATACCGGCGTGGTGCAGGCCAAGATGCGGCGCGGTCCCAACAATCCCGGGCGCAAGCCGCAGTAGCGTTCAGGCCTGCCGCCGCAGCACCGACACGTAGAACCCGTCGGTATCGGTGCGCCGCGGCGTCATCAGCAGCCCTTCTTCCGACATCAGCACGGCGCGGCGGAACAGGAACGCGCGCTCGCCGAGCGCCGCCGCGACCTCGGTCGGCGGCTTCACGGCGAATTCCGGATGCCGCGCAAGAAATCCGCGCACCGGTCCGCCGTTCTCCTCGTCCAGCACCGAGCAGGTGACATAGGCGATCCGGCCGCCCGGCTTGACCAGCCCGACGGCGCGGTCGAGCACCGCGGCCTGATCCTTGACCCGCTCGGCGAGCGCGCCCGGCCGCATCCGCCACTTGGCGTCGGGATTGCGCCGCCAGGTCCCGATGCCGGTGCAGGGCGCATCGATCAGCACCAGGTCCATGCGGCCGTCGAGGTCGGCGAGCTCGTTGCCGATCGATTTCGGGGTCCGGACCTGGACGTTGCGGGCGCCCGAGCGCGCCAGCCGGTCGTGGATCGGAGCAAGCCTTCGCTTGTCGAGGTCGGTGGCGTAGAGCTGGCCGCGATTGTCCATCGCGGCGGCCAGCGCCAGCGTCTTGCCGCCCGCCCCCGCGCACAGATCGACCACCTGCTCGCCGGGCTTGGCGCCGGCCAGCAGCGCGGCGAGCTGCGAGCCCTCGTCCTGCACCTCGACCATGCCCTTGATGTAGGCGGGCTCGGCGTGGATCGAGGGGCTCTTGGCCTCCGGCGCGAGCACGATCCGCAAACCGAACGGCGACCAGCGCGCCGGCACCGGACGCGAGATCGGACAGCATGTCTTCGGCCGCATCGCGCTCGCTCTTGAGCGAGTTCACGCGCAGATCGAGCGGCGCGCGGCTCGCCAGCGCCTTGCCCTCCTCGGCGCGCTCCTCGCCGAACACGGCGGCGAGATGCGGATCGAGCCATTCCGGATAGTCGCCGGCGACGAACGGCGGCGCGCCGTCGAGGCTTGCGGCATCGAGCCGCGCGCGCTCCTCGTCGGTCAGCGCGGCCGGCGCATGGCCAGTGCCGTCGAACAGGTGCGCGATCGCTGCCGCATCGAGCTTGCGCTCGAGGTGCAGCATGCCGAGCGCGACCGCGCGCGGCACCGTCGTCGCCCATGACGTAGGCGCTCGACGCCCGCCGGCGCAGCATGTCGTAGAGGAGGCCCGCGATCGCCGCACGGTCGCCGGAGCCGGCAAAGCGGTGCGCCCTGCCCCATTCCGAGAGCGCATCGCCGGCCGGCCGGCGCTCCCTGCCGATCGCCGCAAAGACCTCGATCGCCGCCGCGATCCGCGCGGCCGGCGTCATGGCAGGCCCAGGAGGATGCGGACCATGAAGATCAGCCACATCACGACCAGCACCAGCGCGCCGACGCCGTAGAAGCCGCCGCGCAGCCGGACGTCGTTGCCGGTCACATGGACGAAGCCCTGCAGCACGCGGAAGATCACGAAGATCCAGGCCAGCACGACGAACAGGATAGTCGGCGTGACGGGTGACGATCGACGAGAATGGTCAGCACATAGAACAGCATCGGCAATTCGAACTGGTTGCTGAACGCATAGGCGAACTGCTGGGCGCGCTTGGGCCAGTTCGGCTCGCGCATCGCGATGCTCTCGAACCGCGATTCGCCGCTCCGGAGCGCCGATGTGCGGAAATACATCATCCCGAACATCAGGCCGAAGGTGAGCAGCACCTCGACGAACAGCGGCAGCAGGATGGCTTGGATGGACATGGGGCGATCCGGATCGATATGAGGTCATGCCCCGCGCTGGCGGGGCATCCAGTCTTTCAAAGCTGGATTGCCCGCTTTCGCGGGCAATGACAACCGGCAAGCGGCAGGCGCGCTTAGGTGCGGCCCGGATAGTTCGGGCTCTCGCGCGTGATGGTCACGTCGTGCACGTGGCTCTCGCGCAGCCCGGCATTCGAGATGCGCACGAACTCGGCCTTCTCGTGCAGTTCCTCGAGCGTGCGCGCGCCGACATAGCCCATCGCGGCGCGCAAGCCGCCGGTCAGCTGGTGCAGCACGGTCGCCGCCGCACCCTTGTACGGCACCTGGCCCTCGACGCCTTCCGGCACGAGCTTGAGCGTGTCCTTGATGTCCTGCTGGAAGTAGCGGTCGGCCGAGCCGCGCGCCATCGCGCCGACCGAACCCATGCCGCGATAGGTCTTGTAGGAGCGGCCCTGATAGAGAAAGACCTCGCCCGGGGTCTCGTCGGTGCCCGCCAGCAGCGAGCCGACCATGGCGCAGTCGGCGCCGGCGGCGAGCGCCTTGGCGAGATCGCCGGAATACTTGATGCCGCCGTCGGCGATCACCGGCGTGCCCGACTTTCGCGCCTCCTCGACCGCGTCCATGATCGCGGTGAGCTGCGGCACGCCGACGCCGGCGACGATGCGCGTGGTGCAGATCGAGCCCGGCCCGATGCCGACCTTGATGGCGTCGGCGCCGGCGTCGATCAGCGCCTTGGCGCCCTCGCCGGTCGCGATGTTGCCGGCCACCACCTGCACCGCGTTCGACAGCCGCTTGATGCGGCCGACCGCGTCGAGCACTGCGCGCGAGTGGCCGTGCGCGGTGTCGACCACGACGAGATCGACGCCGGCCTCGATCAGCCGCTCGGTGCGCAGGAAGCCCTTGTCGCCGACCGTGGTGGCGGCGGCGACCCGCAGCCGGCCCTGCTCGTCCTTGCAGGCATGCGGGTTGGCGACCGCCTTCTCGATGTCCTTGACGGTGATCAGCCCGACGCAGCGATACTGCTCGTCGACGACCAGCAGCTTCTCGATCCGGTGCTGGTGCAGGAGCCGCTTGGCCTCGTCCTGGCCGACGCCCTCGCGCACCGTGACCAGCCGCTCCTTGGTCATCAGCTCGGCGACGCGCTGGCCGCGGATCGGTGGCGAAGCGCACGTCGCGGTTGGTCAGGATGCCGACGAGCTTGCCGGCCAGTTCTGACCAAATTGCCGTTGCCGCCGCCCTCGACCACCGGGATGCCGGAAATGCCGTGCGCCTGCATCAGCGCCAGCGCGTCGGCGAGCGTCGCATGCGGGTGAATGGTGACCGGATTGACCACCATGCCGGACTCGAACTTCTTGACCTGGCGGACCTGGGCGGCCTGCTCGTCCGGTTCGAGGTTGCGGTGGATGACGCCGATGCCGCCGGCCTGCGCCATGGCGATCGCCATCTTGGCCTCGGTCACGGTGTCCATGGCCGAGGCGATGATCGGAATGTTGAGCGGGATATCGCGCGTGACGCGGGTGCGGATATCGGCCTCCGAGGGCATCACGCTCCGACAGGCCCGGCTTGAGCAGGACGTCGTCGAAGGTGAGCGCCTCGCGCAGGCTTCCGTTCGATTTAGGCTCCATCGCCAACTCCAGGTCGCCCGTTTGCGGGCAAAATCGGGGGCGCGATCGAGCAGCGAGAGTTGAATTCGGCTGTGCGGCGAAACCGAGGTTTCCCGCGCGACTCGACGGCCCGTTTAGGGTTGGCGGCGGTCGATAGCACGAGGCCGCGGCAAATCCTAGCGCTTCCGTGACAATCCACCGAAAGAGCCGGAATGCCCGTCATGCACTCACATCCGCCAGCCGGGCGGCGGCCCGTGCCGCTCGATGGCCTCGACCAGTTCCCGATGGCGTGCGCTGCTCGCGCTTCATGTGGACCGCGATGACGGCATGAGCCGACGGCACCAGCAGCAGCGCGGGTGAAGATCAGCCCGAAGACGATGCACGGCACGATCAGAACGAGGTTCAGGATCGCCGAGAACGGCTGCCCGTTCAGCAACAGGCCAAGCGGCGGCAATGAAGACGGCCAGCACGTAGATCATCGGTCGGAACTCCACAAGCCAGATTTGGCCTTGATGTAGGGTCGCCTGCGCCCGGCACAATGCCCGCCTTGTCCGTCGCGAGGCCTATTCTGCTAACGTCGCGCCGCGATTTCCGCCGGGAGCCCAAGCCTGCCAAACGCCTCGTCCGCCAAGCGCATCGTGCCGCTGATCGTGGCGGTCGCCCTGTTCATGGAGAACATGGATTCGACCGTGATCGCCACCTCGCTGCCGGCGATCGCCGCCGACATCGGCACCAGCCCGCTGGCGCTCAAGCTCGCGATCACCTCCTACCTGCTCTCGCTCGCGGTCTTCATCCCGGTCAGCGGCTGGACCGCCGACCGCTTCGGCGCCCGCACCGTGTTCCGCGCGCGCGATCGCCGTGTTCATGCTCGGCTCGATCGGCTGCGCCTTCTCGAACTCGCTCACGCAGTTCGTGCTCGCCCGCATCGTCGAGGGCATGGGCGGCGCGATGATGACGCCGGTCGCGCGGCTGATCCTGGTGCGCAGCGTCGACCGGCGCGAGCTGGTCAACGCCATGGTCTGGGTCACGCTGCCGGCCCTGATCGGGCCGCTGATCGGCCCGCCGCTCGGCGGCTTCATCACCACCTATTTCACCTGGCACTGGATCTTCCTGATCAACATCCCGATCGGCCTGATCGGCATCGTGCTGGCGACGATCTTCATCGAGGACGTGCGGGCGGAGGTGCCCGATCCGTTCGACTGCCGTCGGCATGGTGCTGGCCGGCCTCGGCATCGGCGGGCTCGCCTTCGGCGGCTCGGTGCTCGGGCTGGATTTCCTGCCGCTCCCGGTCATCGCTCGCGCTGATCGTCGTCGGCGCGGCCGCGACCTATGCCTATGTGCTGCATGCGCGGCGCACGCCCGCGCCGGTGCTCGACCTGTCGCTGCTCACGATCCCGACCATGCGCGCCGCCGTCGTCGGCGGCTTCATCTTTCGCTGCGGCATCGGCGCGATGCCGTTCCTGCTGCCGCTGCTGCTGCAGCTCGGCTTCGGCCTGACGCCGTTCCAGTCCGGGCTGATCACGCTCTCGAACGTGGTCGGCGCCATGGGCATGAAGACCGTCATCCCGATCATCCTGCGCCGCTTCGGCTTCCGCCCGGTGCTGGTGGTCAATGCGTTCATCAGCTCGATCATGGTCGGCGCTGTGCGCGACGTTCACGCCGGGCGTGCCGTTCGCCTGGATCGTCGGCGTGCTGGTGGTCGGCGGCTTCTTCCGCTCGCTCGAATTCACCAGCATCAACACCATCGCCTACGCCGACGTCGACAACCGCCGCATGAGCCGCGCCACCTCGCTGGTCGCGGTCGGCCAGCAATTGTCGATCTCCGCCGGCGTCGCGATCGGCGCGCTCGCGGTCGAGCTGACGCTGTGGGCGCGCGGCCACGCCAAGATCACCGCGCGCACGATTTCCAGCCGGCCTTCATCGCGATCGCGCTGATCGCCGCCACCGCCTCGATCATCTTCTCCCGGATGCCGCCGGACGCCGGCGACGAGCTGGCGCGGCGCTCGCCGGCACCGCCGGCCGGCCCGACCGAGGCGCGCCGATCAGAAACTCGAGCTAAGCGCGCTTTGCGCCGCGGAAACCCGTCGCCAGCAGATAGAGCTCGGCCGAATCGGTCCGGCTCGCCGCCGGCTTGACGTGCTTCACGCTGGCGAAATCGCGCTTGAGCTCCGCGAGCAGCGTCGTCTCGGTGCCGCCCTGCAGCACCTTGCAGAGGAAGGCGCCGCCCGGCGCCAGCACCTCGCGGGCGAACTCGGCCGCGGCCTCGGCCAGCGCCATGATCTTGAGATGGTCGGTCTTGCGGTGGCCGGTGGCGTTCGCCGCCATGTCGGAGAGCACCACATCGGCCGCGCCGCCGAGCAGCGCCTTGAGCCGCGTCGGGCGCGTGCGGGATCGAGGAAATCGAGCTGCAGCGAACTCGACGCCGGGGATCGGCGCCATGTCGAGCAGGTCGATCGCGACCACGCGGCCCCTGCCCTCGGCCGCGCCGACGCGCTTGGCGGCGACCTGGCTCCAGCCGCCGGGCGCCGCGCCGAGATCGACCACGCGCGCGCCGGGCTTGAGCAGACGGTGCTTGTCGTCGATCTCGATCAGCTTGTAGGCGGCGCGCGAGCGAAAGCCCTCGCGCTTGGCGCGCGCCACATAGGGATCGTTGAGCTGGCGCTCGAGCCAGAGCTTGCGAGGACAGCGAGCGGCCCTTGCCGGTCTTGACCCGCACCTTCAGCGCGCGCTCGTCCGCCGTCACGGCCGCGCATGCCGGCCCCAGACGCCGTCCTCGCGCATCATCTGCACCAGCATGCCTTCGCGCAGGCCGCGATCGGCGACGCGCAGCCGCGGGCACGGAAAGGCGCGGCGGATCGCGTCGAGGATGGCGCAGCCGGCGAGCACCAGATCGGCGCGCTCGGCGCCGATGCAGGGATTGGCGACGCGATCCTCGTAGCTCATCGCGAGCAGCCGCTCGACCACGCCGGTGACCTCGACGTCGCTCATCCAGCAGCCGTCGACCCGGCGGCGGTCGTAGCGCCGCAGATCGAGATGCACGCCGGCGATGGTCGTCACCGTGCCGGAGGTGCCGAGCATGATGGATGTCGTCGATGTCATCGCCGGTCTGCTCGCGCCACGAACCGGTCGACGTGGGCCTCGACCTCGTCGATCATCGCCTCGTAGATCTCGGGCGTGACCTCGTGCCCGCCATAGCGCTCGGCCAGCGTCACGACGCCGACCGGCAGCGACGCCCAGGCCTTGATCTGCGGCAGCGGCGGGCCCCGCCGCACCGGCGCGCAGCGGCCGAGCCGGACGATCTCGGAGGAGCCGCCGCCGATGTCGAACAGGATGACGCCCTCGGCGTCCGGATCGATCAGCGGCGTGCAGCCGGTCGCGGCCAGCGTCGCCTCGGTCTCGCGATCGATGATTTCGAGCTCGAGCCCGACCTCCTCGGCGATGCGGGTGCGGAAATCGTCGCCGTTCTCGGCCGCGCGGCAGGCCTCGGTCGCGATCAGCCGCGCGCGCGTCACGCCGCGGTTCTTCATCTTGTCGCGGCAGATGCCGAGCGCCTCGACGGCGCGCTCGATCGCCGCCTCGCTGATGCGGCCGGAGGCCGAGATGCCCTCGCCCAGCCGGATGATGCGCGAGAACGCGTCGATCACGCGGAAGCTGTCGCCGGTCGGGCGCGCGACCAGGAGCCGGCAATTGTTGGTGCCGAGGTCGAGCGCGGCATACACGCTTCCGGACCATCCGCCCGGTCCGTCCTCGCGGCGTCCATAGCCATAGGGTGACCGCCGACCCCAGCGGGGCCGTTGCTGCGGCGCCTGATGGCGCGCAGGGTCGAGGCCGCCGGTTCCCCGGCCCTCGTCGTTCATCCAGATCCTTCCTGCCGCGCCGAAGCCTGACCCGTGCGGCTCGACGGCCGCGGCGATGTCCAAATTCAAATCACGGCAAGTCTAACAGCGTGGGCGGCTGGCGCAACTGATGCGCGCGCAGCGCATGACCCTGCAGGATGTCCTTGTGGAAGCGGCTAACGTCCTTTATTTCAGGCCAATTCCGCGTTTGTTCATGGCCCGCGGCCGGATGGCTCGCGGGCGCTCTTCGATGAAAGCGGCCTGCCGATGAACGTGCAAGACGATGCCGAGACGCTCGCGACGATGAAGTTCGCCATCGGGCAGCCGGTGCCGCGCACCGAGGACCCGGTCCTGGTGCGGGGTCACGGCCGCTATACCGACGACATCAAGCTGCCCGGCCAGGTCTACGCCGTGATGGTGCGCAGCCGCGAGGCGCACGGCATCATCAAGCGCATCGACACCGCCGCCGCCCGCAAGATGCCGGGCGTGCTCGGCGTCTATACCGGCGCCGATCTCACCGGCTACGGCACGCTCAAATGCATCGTGCCGTTCAAGAACCGCGACGGCACCCCGATGATCAAGCCGCCGCGGCCGGCGCTGCCGGTCGACAAGGTGCGCTTCGTCGGCGATCCGGTGGCCTGCGTGGTGGCGCGAGACGCTGCTGCAGGCGAAGGACGCCGCCGAGGCGGTCGAGGTCGAGATCGAGGCCCTGCCGGCGGTGACGCGGCCGGACCAGGCGGCGCGGCCGGACGCGCCGCTGATCTACGCCGAGGCGCCCGGCAACGTCGCGCTCGACTATCACTATGGCGACAGCGAGAAGGTCGCGGCCGCCTTCAAGAGCGCCGCGCACGTCACCAAGATCAAGCTCGTCAACAGCCGCCTGGTGGTGAACGCGATCGAGCCGCGCGCCGCGATCGGCGTCTACGAGCCAGCGAATGGCCGCTTCACGCTGCACGTCCCGACCCAGGGCGTGTTCGGCATGAAGGGCAACATCGCCGATATTCTCAAGGTCGACCCCAAGCAGGTCCACATCCTGAGCGGCAATGTCGGCGGCTCGTTCGGCATGAAGGCCGCGCCGTTCCCCGAATATGTCTGCGTGCTGCACGCCGCGCGCGCGCTCGGCCGCCCGGTCAAGTGGACCGACGACCGTTCCGGCAGCTTCGTCTCCGACAGCCACGGCCGCGACCACGAGATGACGTGCGAGCTCGCGCTCGACGCCGACGGCACCTTCCTGGCGGTGCGGATCACCGGCTTCGGCAACATGGGAAGCTTCCTGTCCCAGGTCGCGCCGATGCCCTCGACGCTCAACACCGTCAAGAACGTGCAGAGCGTCTACCGCACGCCGCTGATCGAGGTTTCGAGCAAGTGCGTGTTCACCAACACCTCGCATGTCTCGGCCTATCGCGGCGCCGGCCGCCCCGAAGGCAACTACTACATGGAGCGGTTGATCGACGCCGCGGCGGCCGAGATGGAGATCGACCGCGTCGAGTTGCGCAAGCGCAACCACATCCGGCCGAAGGAAATCCCGCGCAAGACCGCCTCGGGCGGCCTCTACGACAGCGGCGATTTCCCGGGCCTGCTCAAGCAGGCGCTCGAGGCCGCCGACGTGAAGGGCTTCGGCAAGCGCAAGCGCGAGAGCCGCAAGCGCGGCAAGCTGCGCGGGCTCGGCTTCGGCAATTTCCTCGAAGTCACGGCGCCGCCCTCCAAGGAGATGGGCGGCATCCGCTTCGAGCCCAACGGCGACGTCACCATCATCACCGGCACCCTCGATTACGGCCAGGGCCACGCGGCGCCGTTCGCGCAGGTGCTGAGCGAAAAGCTCGGCGTGCCGTTCGAGCGCATCCGCCTGCTGCAGGGCGACAGCGACCAGCTGCTGACCGGCGGCGGCACCGGCGGCTCGAAATCGATCATGCACAGCGGCACCGCGATCGTCGAAGCTTCGGCCAAGGTGATCGAGCAAGGCAAGCAGATCGCCTCCCACGTGCTCGAAGCCTCGCCCTCCGACATCGAGTTCGCGCGCGGACGCTTCACCATCGCCGGCACCGACCGCTCGATCGGGATCATGGAGCTCGCCGACAAGCTGCGCAAAGGCCTGAACCTGCCGGAAGGCGTGCCGAGCTCGCTCGATGTCTCGCATGTCAGCGACGGGCCGGGCGCATCCACCTATCCCAACGGCTGCCACGTCGCGGAGGTCGAGATCGATCCGGACACCGGCATGATCGAGGTGGTGAAGTACACCGCGGTCAACGATTTCGGCACGGTGATCAACCCGCTGATCGTCGACGGCCAGATGCACGGCGGCATCGTGCAGGGCATCGGCCAGGCGCTGATGGAGATGACGGTCTATGACGGCGACGGACAGCTCCTGACCGGCTCGTTCATGGACTATGCGATGCCGCGCGCCACCGACGCGCCGGAATTTGCGACCGCCAGCCATCCGGTGCCGGCCACCACCAATCCGCTCGGCGTGAAGGGCTGCGGCGAGGCCGGCTGCGCCGGATCGCTGCCGTCGCTGGTCAACGCCATCATCGACGCGCTCTCAGAATACGGCATCCGCCACATCGACATGCCCGCCACGCCCTACAAGGTCTGGCGCGCGATCCAGGACGCGAGCGCGGCGCGATCTGCCTGAGCGGTCGCGCTCGCACACCAATGACCCAAGCCACCGACATTCTTCCAACCGGCACGAGCCAAGTGAAGCTCGTCGGCGGCGTGTGCCTCGCCCATCTGGTGAGCCACTACAACATGGTGCTGCTGGCGCCGCTGTTCGTCTTCATCCGGGCGGACTACGGCGTGACCTACACCGAGCTCGGCCTCGCGTTGACCATCTTCCACCTGGTGTCGACGGTGCTGCAGACGCCGGTCGGATTCCTGGTCGACCGCACCGACGCCCGCCTCTGCCTGATCGGCGGACTGCTGCTGGGATCGGCGGCGATCGCGGTCGCGGGGCTGGTCAATTCGTTCTGGGTGTTCCTGGCGATGTTCGGCGTGCTGGGCATCGCGAACACGGTCTTTCACCCGTCCGACTATTCGCTGTTGTCCGAGAACGTCGCCCCCGAACGGCTGACGAAGGTTTTTTCGTATCACACCTGCGCGGGCATGATCGGCTCGGCGATCGCACCGGTCACGCTGCTGTTCATGCAGGGGCTCGCCGGCTGGCGCGGCGCGTTTCTCGGCGCGGCCGCGTTCGGCGCCATCGCGGCGTTGATCCTGGTGATACAGCGCGAACCGCTGACCGCCAGGCCTGCGGCACCCGCCAAGCAGGAAAAGCAATCTCAGGACGAGCCGCAAGCGGACGGCTGGCAGCTGCTGCTGTCGACGCCGGTCCTGCTCAACCTCGCGTTCTTCTTCCTGCTGTCGATGGCGTCCGGCGGGCTCTACCAATTCCTGGTCGTCGGGCTCGCCGCGCTCCACAATACGCCGCTGACGCTCGCCAATACCGCGCTCACCGGACTGCTGACGATGAGCGCCATCGGCGTCCTGGTCGGCGGCGTCATCGCCGGACGCACCGACCGGCACGGCCTGGTCGCCGGATGCGGCCTGCTGGTGACGGCGGCGACGGGTATCTATATCGGCCTGGCCGATCCGGGCGCGCTGCTGCTCGTGCTGGTCATCTCGCTCAGCGGCTTTGCCTCCGGCATGAGCTTCCCGTCGCGCGACATGATCGTGCGCTCGGTCACGCCGCCGGGCTCGTTCGGCAAGGTGTTCGGCTTCGTGACCACCGGCATCCACGTCGGCGGCATTGTCGCGCCGCTGATCTTCGGCCAGTTCCTCGATCACGGCCAGCCGCAGTGGGTGTTCTTCTATATCGCCGCCTGCTCGCTGGTCGCGATCGCCACCGTGGCATTCGGCAGGGCCAGCGCGCGCAAGGCCTGAGTGGGCTATCAGTCGTCGCGCTTACCGGTGATCTTCAGGAACAGGTCGCGGCCGAGCGCGAACGGCCGGTCGGCGCCGATGCTGCGCGAAACCGCCGCGAGCCCCTCGGTCGCGTCGAGCGCCACGCTCTGCGCCTTGTTCGGCTCGAAGCCCTTCACCCAGTTCACCAGGCTGCGCGGGATCGTGAGCGCGAGCAGCGCCAAGGTCGCGTAGATCACGATCGACGTGGTCAGCAGCGGCCGCTTGAGCGGGACCCCGGCGCCTGGCGGGATATGTTCCAAATCGGAATGGCTCATGTCGGGCCTCCTAGAACTGGAAATAGATGAATGGCGGCACGCCGCCCGGCGCCGCAATCGACACCAGGAAGATCACCACGAACGGCAGTGCCACCTTCGCGACGATCGGCGCCCGGTCGTAGGCGCGCTCCAGGCGGTCGGACCAACTATTGGGAATGATCTGGGTGAGCGCGCCCAGCACCAGCATCGCCGCCACCAGCGGCGTGACGGTCGTGGTGAAGATTGCCTCGCCGAATACAAGCGTGTCGAGATAGGACATTGCGACCTCGAAGCTCGGGGCGCGGAAGAACACCCAGGTCAGGCACACGAAGTGGAAGGTGATGAGCCACGCCAGCACGGCCGGCAGACGCAGCTTGCCCTCGCCGGTTTCGCCGAACATGCGCTCGATCACCAGCGCCGCGCCGTGCAGGCCGCCCCAGATCACGAAATTCCAGCTGGCGCCGTGCCACAGGCCGCCGAGCAGCATCGTGATCATGATGTTGCGATAGGTCAGCCAGGTGCCGTCGCGGCTGCCGCCGAGCGGGATGTAGAGATAGTCGCGCAGCCAGGATGACAAAGTAATGTGCCAGCGCCGCCAGAAGTCCTGCACCGACAACGCGCGATAGGGCTGGTTGAAGTTGTCCGGAAAGCGGTAGCCGAGCAGGTTGGCGATGCCGATGGCGATATCCGTATAGGCGGAGAAGTCGCAGTAGATCTGCAGCGCATAGGCATACATGCCGAGCAGCAGATCGAGCCGCGAATAATCGGCCGGGTTGCGGAACACGCCGTCGACGAAATCGGTCGACAGATAGTTCGCGACGATCACCTTCTTGAACAGGCCGCCGACGATCAGCAGCACGCCGAAGCCGAGGCGGATGTCGCGGGGGTCGGAGCGATGGATGGTCTGCTCCAGGAACGCCTTGGCGCGCACGATCGGGCCGGCGACCAGGTGCGGGAAGAAGCTGATGTAAAGCAGGATGTCGACCAGCGAGCGCGTCGGCGCGAGCTTCCGCTTGTAGACGTCGATGATGTAGGACAGCGCGTGAAAGGTCAGGAACGAGATCGCGATCGGCAATCCCACCTCGAAGAACGGAACGTCGAGGGTCCAGCCGACGCTCTGCGCCGCGTTCATCGCCGAGGCGGCGAAGAAATTATAATACTTGAACGCCGCCAGAACGCTGAGATTGAGCGCGATGCCGAGCCACAATACCGCGCGGCGCGCCGTGCCGTCCGCCAGCTTGCCCAGCCATAGCGCGAGGCAGAAGTTCATCACCGAGCTGGTCAGCAGGATGAGCGTGAAGTCGAGCCGGAAGAACGCGTAGAAGAAATAGCTGGCCGCGACCAGGAAGCACTTCTTGGCGGTGTTGTAGTCGTTCAGTAGCCAGGTGATCGGAAAGACGACGGCGAAGAATAGCGCGAACTCAATTGTTGGAAACAGCATGGGTCCCCAGCCGGACCTTCTCGATAACGGGGATCAGCGTGGTGAGAAACTGCTCGGCGCTCTTCCTGTAGCCCGCGATGGTGAAATGGACGTGATCCTTGGCCATCAGCGGCGGCGACGCGGTGTACCAGCGATGCGCGCCGCATTCCTGCGGCATGATCGAGGCCCAGTTCCAATACACGAGCCCATGCCTGCTCGCAATCTCGCGCTGCGCCTCGCGAATCTGACCGAGCCGCGGCGGAGTGTGCCAGATGCAATCCGACGGGGGCGCAGCGTCGCTCGCCGTGCCGTTGGCGGCGGGCGCGGCGGCGGCGGACTTGCCGCAGGTCGCCTGCGGTGACTTGTCCTTGCGGCAGGCGGCCGGCAGCTCGGCGAAGTCGGGCGGTCCGATCACCACGATCGTCGCCTCCGGCAACGTCGCCTTGATCTTGTCGACGATGCGCTCGTAGCTCTGCTTGTAGTTGCCGATGTCGAGCTTCTCGTTCGAAGCTTCGTTGGTGCCGAACGACAGCACCACGATCTGCGGGTTGATGCGGATCAGGTCGTTGGCGAACAGCTTGTTGTTCATCTTGTTGACGAAGGTCGCCTGCGCGCCCGGATAACCGACGCTGTTGTAGGTGAGCCCGCTCTGCTTGTTGTAGATCGCGACGCTCGCGACGCTGACCGGCCCTCCGGCGGTGGTCGTGATGGCGATTTCGCGCACGCGCTCGATCGTGCCGCGCGTCGGCAGCAGCCGGATGACCACCGGGTCGGGTTTCGAGGCCGCGAGGTCGTAGGTGGTCGCGACATAGCCGTCGAGCTTGACGTCGATCTTGCCGCCGCCCGGCTGGCGCAGCACCTCGATCTCGATCATCTCGAAATTCTGCGGCCGGTCGGCCGCAAACGTCATGGTCTCGCCCGGCGCCGACGCGATCGCGTTGTAGCCCGACAGCCAGAACTCCGCCGGCACGGCGTCGGGCCGCTGCAGCGACTTGTAGCTCCAGCCCTTCGACGCGGTGATCTTGAGCGAGGACGAGCGCACGCCGATATGCGGCTGGCCCGCCGTGATATAGCCCGGCGCGCCGCTGCCGTATTTCGCCTGCAGGCGCTTGCGCAGTTCGCCGGTCAGGAAGTCCGCCGAGGTATGGCTGTCGCCGATCTGCAGGATGACGAGACCGCGCTTGCCGCCCGCTCCGCGCCGGCCTTCGAGCATCGGCGTGACATTGCCGTCCTCGTCGATCTCGACCGCGGGCGTGGTCGCGGCGTCCGGGATGGCGGGGGCCAATTCGACCGCCGCGACACGTTCGGCCTCGCTGACGGCAGCCATCGGGATGACGGTGTTGCCGGCGGCCGCCACTTGGATCGGTGCGGCAGGCGTCGCATCGTCGTCGGCGTTGTCGGAAGGAAGCGCCGGCAAATTCGCGGCGCTCAGCTCCTCCCGGGTGAACAGCGGCTTGCGCACGCCCTCGACCGGCTGCTTGCCGTCGAACACGGCCGCGAACTCGTTCAACCCGGCATAGAGATAGCCAGCGCCGGCGGTGGCCGCGAGCACGCACGCGGTCAGCCCGATAACCCGACTGAGCTTCATTCCCCCGAAGTCCCCCGTCAGCTAGCGCATGCATCCCCAAGCTTGACGCCAGCCCCCACCAGACTTGCGACCATTTTGGGCAATAGATAGGCAGCAACCAGCAATTCTCCGGCCGGAGTGAAGTGTTCCCCGTCGGAAGCACGAATCTGGATCATTTTCCCGGTCGAATCGGGTCCATAGGACGCGAATTTGTCCTCGCCGGTCTCCGTGAGCCGCCAGGGCGATACATACTGCAGGCTGCGGTCGCCGAATTCGGTGATGGCTTCGGCGAACATCTTGTTCTTCTCGCGGGCGTCCTTGTCGGGCGGGGCATCGCGCATCGCGGGCAGGCCGACCCACAGCAGCCACGCCTTGCTGGCGGCGACGTTCTTCAACACCGCGGTGATGCGCTCCTTGTACCTCGCAGGATAATCCGGCGAGGTCTCAAGCGTGACGCGGCCGCCCAATACCACCGACTGGCGGTCGTTGAGGCCGAGCGTCATCACGAACAGGGTCGGTTTGAAGCTCTCGCCGATCCGTTTGACCTCGTCGGCCCAACTGAACCGGTCGGGACGGGTCAGGCCGGTGCTGTTCTTGGCGAAGCGCCCGAGCTCCGCGTTGCCCTTGAGGCAGCTGTCGCGTGGCGCCAGGCGGGAAACACCGCCCCACAGCCCGTCCGCCATGGAGTCGCCGACGAAGGCGATCTTGACCTTGCTGTCGGCCTGCGCGACGCGCGTCTCGGCCAAGTTCTCCTGCGCGCCGGCCAGCCGCGCCGGCCCGGGCAGCGCCAGAAAGGCCGCGCAGGCAAGCGCCAGCGGCGCGCGCCGGCAACGCAAATCTAACGGAAACCGCCTCATCCCCCGCCCTGCACGCCTAGCGCCCGATCCTCGACCGACCACGATACAAAGCCCGCCCGAACACTTGCTTAACGCGGCAAGGCTGCAACGCAACACGGCGGCCCGCGAAAAATCTCGGGTGAAATTGCGGCGGAGATGAGAATGGGACGGCGTTCCGGCGCGTTATTCGAGCCTAAACCGCAGGCAAAGGCGGCAGGCCCGCCGCTCAAGGATAGGGCTTGCGCGGGACCGGCAGCGGGATCCGCTCGGCCTTCTTGGTCCGGGCGGTGGCCGTGCTGGCGGCCGTCCGCTTGGGCTCCGGCGCGGGCTCGACGGCGGCGACCTCGAAGCCCGCCGCCGCGCGCGCCTTCTCCCACATGTGGGCATAGCCCTTCATCTTCAGGTGCACGCCGTCGCGCTCATGATAGACCCCGGAGCACATGACGTCGTCGCGCATGCTGACATAGCGCACCGGCGTGCCCTCGAAGCGCTTCGCCAGGATGGCGTCGAGCTCGCGCGAGCGCGTGTCCCACGACTGCTTCACGCACGGCGGGCCCATCCAGACCAGGGTGATGTTCTTCTTCTCGAACGCCGCGACGATGTCGTCGATGCTCTTGTCGAGCTTGGCGATGCTGCCGTTGGCGTCGTTGGTGCCGAGCGTCATGAACACGGTCGACCCCGCCGGGGTCTGGGCGATCTGCGCCTGCATCTTGTTGCCGCGGATGTGGATGCTGATCTTCGACAGGTTCTTGAGGTGCGAGACCTGCGCGACGCCGAGCCCCAGGCTGTCGCCGAGCACATAGGCGGCCGCCTGCGCGGGCGCAGCCGACGAACAGCAGCACAGGCCGAGCGCCGGAAGCGCCCATCTGATCGCGCGCATTGGCCGGAAAATCCCCAAAGGCCCCGCCATTTCTAAAAACGGCCGCGTTAAAAAACAAGAAACCAATCGTGGCATAACGATGGAAAGGGACCGGTTCCAGCCGATTCGGGCCTCATGGCAGGCCATCGCGAGGGGTAGACCGGCACCGCGAAACCGCCTATATCGACGCCATTCCAGCGCGAATTCGCTCCACGCCAGCAGAAAGCCGCAGCGAAGCGTCTCAAAGGCCGCGTGACGCGCGCTGCCGCGTTGGGGGATAGTTCAATGGTAGAACATCGGACTCTGACTCCGAGAATCTAGGTTCGAATCCTAGTCCCCCAGCCAACCAGTTCGGTCTCTGCGGCCTGATTTCCCTTCCTGTGAAAACCGCCGACGATGCACGTGGGCGCTCTCGCCGGCGGACGATATAGCGGAGGTTTAGCGTGGCGCTCAGGGAGCTCGCTCAAGCGGTCGGCGCCGCCCGGGGTTGGCGACGTGCCGTCATTGCACTTGCGGCCGGCGCGATTTCGGCGCTTGCGATGGCTCCGACCAATGCCTGGCCGCTCCTGTTCCTGACGTTCCCGGTGCTGGTCTGGCTGATCGATGGCGCGGCCGGACGATGGAGCGGCGTATGGAGCGCCGCCGCCAGCGGCTGGTGGTTCGGCTTCGGATATTTCCTGGTCGGCCTCTATTGGATGGGGCATGCCTTCCTGGTTGATGCCGAGACCTTCGGCTGGCTGATGCCGTTCGCGGTGTTGGTGCTGCCGGCGGTGTGCGGGATCTACTTCGGGGTCGGCGCGGCATTGGCGCGGTTCCTCTGGCAGAGCGGCGCTGTCCGCATCCTTGCGCTCGCGGCGTCGCTTACGGTGACCGAATGGCTGCGCGGGCACCTGTTCACAGGATTCCCCTGGAATGCGTTGGGCTATGCGCTCACGACGCCGCTTGCGTTCGCGCAGAGCGCTGCTCTGGTCGGCGTCTGGGGTCTGACCATCGTTGCAATCGCGGTGTTCGCGTCACCCGCGACGCTGGCCGACGAGCGCCTAAGCGGGAGGAGGCGGTGGCTGCCGCCGGTTTTGGCGATCGCCGTTCTCGGCGGGCTCGCGATCCACGGCGCGTTGCGCCTCGCACGCACGCCGACGGCGTTTGTCGAGGGGGTTCAACTGCGGATCATGCAGCCCAATCTGCAGCAGGACAAGAAGTTCGACTATTCGGCCAAGGCCCAGGTGATGGACCACTATCTCGACCTGTCCCGTCGCGTGGTCGGTACGCGCGATCTGCGCGGCGTGACGCATCTGATCTGGCCCGAATCCGCGTTTCCGTTCTATCTCGCACACGAGCCGGACGCGCTCTCCCAGATCGGCGCGCTGTTGCCGGAAGGAACTGTGCTGATCACTGGCGCCGACCGGGCCGTGCTTTCAGGCTCCGAGGTGAAGGGCCTCTACAACTCGATCTACGTAATCAATCACACGGCTTCGGTGCTCGCGGTCTACGACAAGGTGCACCTCGTACCGTTCGGCGAATTTTTGCCGTTCCAGAGGTTCCTGGAACGCCTGGGCGTGACGCAGCTCACCAAGGTGGAGGGCGGCTATCTTTCCGGCGAACAGCATCGGCCGATCGCAGTGCCGCGTGCACCGTCGATGCTGCCGCTGGTGTGCTACGAGATCGTCTTTCCGAACGAGGCCGTGCCACGCGACGATAGGCCGGGCTGGCTGCTCAATCTCACCAATGACGGCTGGTTCGGCATCAGCACCGGTCCCTACCAACACCTGCAGCAGGCGCGCGTGCGCGCGATCGAGGAAGGGCTGCCGCTGGTGCGCGCCGCGAATACCGGCGTTTCGGCGGTCATCGATCCGGTCGGACGCATTGTCGCCTCGCTGCCGCTGGGAACCGAAGGCGTGCTCGATGCGCAGCTCCCGCAGGCGATCACGCCGACGATCTATGCTCGATTTGGCGACATCCCGGCTGGCGCTCTCGTTGCGATCGCATTCGCGGTCGTGATTTTCGGCCGATTGCGTGATCGGACGATGCGCAGTCCATAGCAAGACTGAGGGCCTTATACGTTGACGCAATACCACGTTGCCGCTAACTGTTAACGCATGATCCGACGGCGGCACGTCTATCACTTGGCGGGCTATGATCCGATCGATGCCGAGGGACAGTACCGTCGCTTTAGGCGTCAGCTCGAGGTTTTCCGTCGTACTTGGAATGTGAGCGCTTCGATTGACGCGATCGAGCGCTCGTCCAGCCCGCCAAGTGCCCGCTGGGCGGTGAATGCGAAAGCCGCAAACTGGAATATCGACGCGGTACACGAAGTCTGGATGTGGGATGACCTCGTGCGCGGCGACTTTACGCGCGCGTTGCCGGTGCGGCTTTACAAGGCGGTCATCACCTATCTTGATTTCATCCTGACTGGCACGATGTTCCGTTACGTGATGGCGAACCAGCGCTACGCGATCTTCTTTCTATTCCCGATATTGGCGGTCGTTCTGTTTGCGACCGCGGGATGGTTCGTCGGGCGCTGGGTAACGGTGGCGCTCGGCCTTGGGGGAATCGGCGCCACCGCAGTCGGCATCTTGTGCGGACTTGTTGTTTTCCTCGCATTGCTGCGCTGGCCAGGACGGCGCTGGCGCGTCGAGCTTCTGTTGGACGACTGGATCTACGCCCGCGACTACCTTTACGGCAGGCGGCCCGACATCGATGCGCGGCTCGATCAATTCGCCGACGCGCTGCTTGCGCGCGTGCGAGCCGGCGGTGTCGATGAGATCGTGATCGTAGGCCACAGCCTGGGCGCCATGTTTGCGGTCGACGTGATCGTGCGCGCGCTCACGCGCGAACCGAGATTTGCGCGGTGTGGAGTTTCCGTGTGCATGCTCACAATTGGAGCCACCATCCCCAAA
This sequence comes from uncultured Alphaproteobacteria bacterium, assembly GCA_963749815.1. Classification (GTDB taxonomy): domain Bacteria; phylum Pseudomonadota; class Alphaproteobacteria; order Rhizobiales; family Xanthobacteraceae; genus VAZQ01. The sequence goes on from CAVVON010000031.1 coordinate 436,785, forward strand.
TTCGCCCTGCATCCTCGCGCGCAGCACATTCGGGCGATGACCGCTCGAGCGGCGGCGGAGCCGTCGGTTGCCTGGGCGGAATATCAAGCACGCGGCGACGCCATCAGCTTCTACAAGTTCGACCCGGTTGCGTTGAAACGGATTCCAAGTGACCGGCTTGACGGCAGGCCGGTGATCCGCCGCGTGCACATCCACGACATGATCACGCCTGAGTCGTTTGCGCGTTGCCGCTTCAATGTCCTTCTACTGCACTATCGATCCGTCATGGCAAACGACCGCCGCGCGGCTTACGACTATTACATGATGACATGCGGCCCCGTTGCATTTGCCGATTGGACGACAGCTCAGTCGGGATTTCTGGATTTCATCGCGGCGGACGGCAGCCTTGCGAATAAGGCCCCTGCCCGTGCGGCCGCATCTGCGTCGTGACGCCGCTTGTCGCCAAGGTGATCTGGGCGATCGGCGTCGTCGGCTGGTTCGTGATCCGCTACCCGCACCAGCGGCGCTCCCGTCGGACACCGAATCGGCTGCGAAGCGACCGCACTCGCGAGCTCATCCTGCTGTCGATCTCGAGTACGGGCCTTGGAATCATCCCGGCGATCTACGTGCTGACCGGCGTGCCGGAATTCGCCGACTACACCTTCCGGCCGTGGCAGGCATGGCTCGGCACCGCGGTGTTTGCTGGCGTGCTCTGGCTGTTCTATCGCACGCACAAGGATCTCGGGCGCAACTGGTCGGTGACGCTCGAAGTGCGCGAGCAGCATGTGCTGGTGACGAGCGGGGTCTACAGCCGCGTGCGGCATCCAATGTATTTGGCGTTCTGGCTCTGGGCGTTGGCGCAGGCGCTGCTATTGCCGAATTGGATCGCCGGACCGGCCGGCCTTGTCGGCTTCGGCACCCTGTTCTTTCTGCGCATTGGGCGCGAGGAACAGATGATGAGCGAGGCGTTCGGCGAGGAGTACCGCCGCTACGCGGCCCGGACCGCGCGAGTCCTGCCGGGGATCTATTGAACCAGCGGGCGGCGCAACAAAGAGCCTTGGGAGCCCTGCGAAGGCTCCCGGAGGCTCAGCTTACTCAGGCCGCCAATCCTGTCTGGTCTGAGGCGTGACGTTAGCCTCCTGCCTCGGAGCCGCCGCTTGCTGCCGCTTCGGTGCCGCCGCAGCGGTCTGCGTAGACCGCGCCGATGCGGCCTCCTTGGAGGATCCCGATCCGCTCAGAGCTGAGCGCCCGCCGTTGAGCGTCTTGAGGGCGTTGATGTATTCCTTCGGGTACTGCATCGAATTGCTCGGAGATCGCAGCCCCATTGTCTCGGCGATGTCGCCGACGAAGCGGTTGCAGTTATAGAGGACGGCGTGCCAGACCGGCGAGCTTGCCTGCATTTTGCGCATCGTCGCGAGCGTCTTCTTGTACTCAGCCTCGGTCAGCAGCACGCGGTAGCGGGCGGTAATGTACTGGTCTTCGTAGTCGCCGTCGCTGGCGCCCGTTTCGGATATGACTGGAACGACGTGTCCGATCATCCAAGGGATCGAGCTTTCGGTGGCCGGATGCAGTCCAACCACATCCTTCGCGGTGATTTTCTGACCGACCCGTCCGTGGACCAGGAAGGTGTGGCCGTAGCTGAGAGCGCTCCGCGCGCGGAACTCTACGAAATACGGCTTGGACGACGAGTTGCCGGGGCTGACCTGCACCGACGGCAACTCCTGCGGAGCGACATGCGCGACGACCGGCTTCGAATAGCGATCGTCTTCCGCTTTGGCAGTTGAAATGTTCAGTCCCGCTGCGATTGCGAGAGCGCAAAAACCCATCAGCGCGCTGCGGCCGTTCCCCGTGCGATTGTGTAACATTGTTAACTCCCTGGCCTGAAATCGCCCCCGGCAAGGCTTTGAGTAGTCTTGATTGTGTTGACTGACACCGAAGTCCAAGAACCAAAAGGAGGCCGGCGCAAACCGGCCCCTTTTAGCTCTTGTCAGGTTAGCCCTTGGTCACGACCGGCGCTTTGCCCTTGCCAGCCGCACAGCCGCCCAGCGTGGCAGCCATACCGAACATCGCGACAGTAGCCATGATAACGACGATGAACTTCTTCATTGGTAACCCCCGTGTTTGATCAAGTTCCCCGCGCTGAAGTGCGCTGATTCCCCTGCCCTCATACAAAAACACAGACCACTCGGGCCCTCTAGTGCGAAAAAGCCACAGTGAAGAATTGCCGACCGGGAATCGAAAAAGTTCCCGCGCTCGGAATCTGATAAATTGCAGACCCTCATGCCCTCAATCGTACGGAGCCGAACGGGGCTGATCGTATATTTGGCCCTCCGACAGCCTCGCATTTCTTCGTTCAATCGATCATTCCCGGAGCCCGCGCAGCGCGGCGCGGACGTTGCGGGGCGCCGATAAATCGCACGATGTGACTTCTCGGCAACAGTCGGCATACTGGCTAGGAACGGCAGCGGCCCCTGTCGCGAACCTGGGCGAGGAAGTTGTGCCGACCTCAGCGGGCGCCGGCATCCACGGCCCGCGCCAGCGCCCGCCCGATGCAGTCGTATCCGGCGGCGGAATTGTGCAGCCCATCCCAGGAGACCAGCGCGCTCGGCGACAGCCCGGCGTCGATCGAGCGCCGCATCAGCGCAAAACGCGAAAACAGGCCGACACGCTCCTGCCGCGCCGCTTCGGAAATGGCTGACTGCATCAGCGGATACTGCGAGGAGGCGAGCACGGCCGGAGCGTATTGTAGATCCATCAGGATCACGTCGGCGCCGGTTGTCTTCAAGGTGCGAACGCCATTGACGATCTGATCCTTGAGGCCGTCCGCGCTTCCTCCCCAGGCCACGTCATTGGTGCCAAGCTGCCAAACGACCAGGTCGGGCTGGTAGGCGATGACGTCGCGCTCGAAACGGGCCATGGTACCGCCGACCGTATCGCCGACGCGGCCGCTATTGATCATCTCGACCCGGGCGGCCGGCCGCAGGACGGCGAGTTCGCGTCCCATCACCTCCGGATAGGTGGCGCCCCGCCGAAGGACCCAAAGGCCAGTGGTCGAGGACGAGCCGACCGCGACAATCCTCAGTAATTCGCCGGCGCGCAGGCGCGCGGCGGTGCGGGGCAAGGGCGCCCCTAGGTTGATGCGCAGGTTTGCGGCGAGGCAAATCTCGGCGGGGGACTGGCTCGCCGGTACCTGTGCGGGCGCCGGGTCTGGCATCATTGCGAGAAGCGCGGCCGCGAGGCCTGCCACGGCCCATCCCGCACCGGCGAATCACACGCATTGCGATACAACCCATTGGCCAGTCTCTTCCCGACGCCGGTTCCGGACGATTTTCGGTCCGTGTCGTCATATGACTTGGCTGCGAGTTAATGAGGCCGCGCGCTAGCAATAACCGCATCATACTTGTTCGGCCCAACACGGCGCAGTTATTGCTTTTCGACCATGGGCGGGGCGCCGACGCTCATACCGCTGCGAACAATGAGCGCCACGCCAACAACGATCATCGGCACCGAAAGAACCATACCCATGGTCAGACCGTGTGCGAGTTGCTCAAGGTCCGGGTCCGGCTCTCGGAAAAACTCCATTGCGATGCGGGCTAGCCCGTAGCCGACGGAAAACGACCCAGTCAACAATCCTGGACGCCGCAGCCCACCTCTTTGTGCAATGACACCGAGAACCAGCAAAAGGAGCAAGCCCTCAAAAGCTGCTTCGTACAACTGACTTGGATGGCGTGGATTGGCATCCACAGCCGGGAAGACAATCGCCCATGGCAAATCGGTGGGACGTCCCCAAAGCTCTTGCTGGATAAAGTTGCCGAGACGCACCAGAAAGATCGGAATTGGACAAACAGTAGCGCAGATATCTGCCACCGTTAGGAGCGAAATCTGGTTGCTTTTCGCGAAATACCAAATGGCCACCAGGACGCCAATAAGTCCTCCATGAAACGACATTCCGCCATGCCAGAGCTGCACGATTTCAAGTGGATTTGCCACGTAATAGGCAGGGTCATAAAAAAGGACGTGCCCAACCCGGCCACCGATGATTGTCCCGAGCGCAGCGTAAAGGAGGAGTTCGACGAGGCTCCATGGATCTGGTCGAGGTCTGTCGCCCCAGAGCCGTTCGTTTCGCAAGAGAACAAGAGCGTAAATCAAGCTGCCTAGGAGTCCGAAAATATAGGCGAGCGCATACCAACGAATATCCAACGGCCCAATATTTATCGCGACCGGATCGATAGCTGGGAACGGGAGCACGACCACACCGATCGGAACTATCAAAATACGTGCCCCTCTCCGTTTCGTGCGCTAGCCGTCAGGCCCTCCTTGAGCGCCTGGTCCGAACTCTCCCAATTGTTTAATATAACCGGACAGCCGAGACGATGCGAGCGCCGCAGCCTCCTGCCCGCACTTTCGCGCCGCAGGCCCCTTGCGGACTGAACTACTTCTGAACAATCACAGTGGCACCGATCTTGGCGCGATTGTAGAGATCGATAACGTCGTTATTGGTCATGCGAATGCAGCCCGCCGAGGTCGCCGTGCCGATGGTATGCGGCTCGTTGGAACCGTGGATGCGGTACTGGGTGTCGCCGAGATACAGCGCGCGCGCGCCGAGTGGATTGGCGGGACCACCTTGCATATGGCGTGGCAGATCGGGCCGGCGCTTGAGCATTTCCGGCGGCGGGGTCCAATCCGGCCATTCGCGCTTGTCGGTGATGGTCATCTCACCGCTCCACGCAAAGCCGTCGCGGCCAACGCCAATGCCGTATTTCATCGCCTGACCTTTGCCGGTCACCAAATAGAGCCGTCGCTCTGAGGTTTTGACGACAATGGTCCCGATCGCATGCTTGGTCGGGAAGCTGACCACCGTAGGCGGAACCGCGGTGAAGACGGCGAGGAAATTTGAGAACGGATACACGCCGGGATCGGCGTTGGCGCAGCTGGCTGTCAAAAGGCCAGCGCCGCAGAGGGCAACGGCGAAAAGGCGGACAAGCATGGCATGCTCTCGGGTCTGAGACTATCGCGACTCAAGACTTCAGTTTGAAGGTTTGCGCCGGACGCATCGACGATTGACCAAATCGCTCGCCAGAACTTCAGATTATTGAGCACTGTTGCCGAAGCGCCACTTCCGCGCCCGACGAATTGCAAGTCTCGGCGACCAGCATCGAACTGTACAAGGTCTTGATTGCTGGTCCGAAACTAAGTTCGGCGACCATCAGCCAATGATGACCATGCAGTCCGCAGCAAACCTCAACTGAGCTGAAAATGACCGGCGCGAGCCGGCCATTTTCAGACAGTTGTTCAGCCCTTGGTCACGACCGGCGCTTTGCCCTTGCCAGCCGCACAGCCGCCCAGCGTGGCAGCCATGCCGAACATTGCGACAGTGGCCATTACAACGACGATAAGCTTCCTCATGTGAATCCCCTATGTCTTGGTGCCCCGATGTTTCAGCGATGTGACAACAGCACACGGTTGGGATGCCTTACTAGTGCTATAAAGCCACAGTTGGCCTTAAAGCTAATGTGCGTCCCGCCACAGTAGCCGTACCAATCATCTCGCCCGGTCAGATCGATTGCGTCCATCCATCCAAGTCGAAGGAGTTTTTGGAGACGCTGAGTTCGCTCATTGCCGCGGCTGAAGAGATCGCAGATGCGCAAGGCTAGTGGTCGCGCGCTATCCCTTAGGAACGCGCCTCGCCGGTGATAAGCAGCCAATGCAGATGCGTTCCTGGTTAGTGCGGACCTTCACGGTCACCGACCTCGTGGCTCCTGTTGAGCTGGGAGGCTTCCGCTGGCGCAAGCTCAACGGCGACGTTGGCCGCGGCGATCGCTTGCCCGCGCCCGGCTCAGGGGCGGCCCGCACTCGATTGCGAAGCCGATACAGCCCGGATGCCTTGAATAGAGCTCGCTAGATCATCTCGCTGACGGGGCAAGCTTGTATCGGTGAGCATGGTAAACGGCCGCTTAAGCCAAGATGGTTGCCGGCAGCTATTTTCGGGGCGATCAACAGCCTGGCCGACCGCTGGGCCGAGGCCGGCAAGGCTCCTGCTCCAACTTCGGCCTCAAACAACTGTTTCAATTCGATGGGACAGCGAGTTTGCGGCGCTACCACTCAGCGTACGATTTGTCGGGGATCCGTTCATTTTGCATTGCCGTTTGCTATCGTTCAGCTCGTGCGCAATTGCGCAAGCGCGGCCTAGCTGCCCGGCAACCATCCCTGATCGGTCGCCGCGATCAACGCTCGGGTACCCAAGACGGTGATCAGTGGGCGGGCGATTGGCTCTTCGTACCTTCGTGGTGGCCAGCATCCTGACTGGCGTGGCGGCGTGCGCGTCTGTCCCGCGCGTCCCGCTCGCCGCACTCGATCAAGCACAAGTATCCGGAATACCGAACGCGCGCTTCTGGAGCGATGACACCTCACGTGCATCGGCGGTGCCGACGGCAGCTGCTCGTCCGCTCACAATTCTTGCGCTCTCTGGCGGCGGAGCGGAGGGTGCTTATGGCGCGGGCTTTCTCAAAGGCTGGTCTGCGACCGGGCAGAGGCCTCGCTTTGATATTGTTACGGGCACCAGCGTCGGCTCGTTAATGGCACCCTTTGCGTTCCTGGGATCGGATTACGATCCGATCCTTGAGGCCGTATTTACGAGCGGGGTAGCCGAGGACTTGCTCAGGATCGACGGTGTAAATGCGATCATCGGTTCAGCGGTCTTCAAGTCCGAACCGCTCAAGCTGCTAATCGCGCGATATGCGACTGCAGATCTTCTCGATGCAATCGCGGCACAGCATCGAAAGGGCCGATTACTGCTGATCGCGACTACAAATCTCGACGCGCAACGCACCACCATCTGGAATATGGGCGCTATTGCGGCCAGCGAGACACCCAATCGCCTTTCGTTGTTTCGATCGATCATGGCTGCATCAACGTCCATACCAGGAGTGTTCGCACCCACCTTCATTGACGTGGAAGCGAACGGTACGCTCTATTCGGAGATGCACGTCGACGGTGGCGTCACGTCGAACGTGCTTGCGGTGCCGGAGGCTATCTTGACCGGCAACGCGCGCGCGCAGGCTGGCTCGCGTGTGTTCATTGTAGTCAATGGAAAATTGGCGCCCGACGCAGCTCTTACCAGCGATGCGATGATACCCATCGTCGCGCGTTCATTTTGGACGACGGTGAAGGCAAACACGAAAAATACTCTGATCGCGACCTACGAGTTCAGCCGTCGCAACAAATGGAGTTTTTTCGTTACCGCTATCGACGCCGGTCGAGCCATCGAAACGCAAAGGATCAACTTCGACACGGCTTATATGCGGGATCTCTTCACTTACGGATTTGCCAAAGGCAGCTCTGGGCACGGCTTCCAAACGACGCTGGAAGGGATGAGTGCGCGCGCGACCGTCCGGTGAGACATTCGCGGTCGCTTCGTGAGCGTAACCGCCAGGCAGCGCCGGCGGGCCGCAGGCGTCCCTGTCGGAAATCAAATCCGGACGTATTGATAGGCAAGCCTCCAAGATGCGGAACCGCCACGATGCGGCCAGGACCTCAGCCCCGCTCCGGCTCGTCCGCCGCCCGCCCCCACTACTGCCCATTCCAATAATTCAGCGCCGCCGACGACGCCGCGCCGCCGAGCACGCACGGCAGGCCGAGCTGCACCTGCCCGGTCGCGGCCGCCGCGATGCAGCCGAGCGCGAGCGCGCCCTGGCCGATCTGGCCCCAGGTGGTGAAGTCGCGCTTGCTCTGCGGGCCCTTGCGTTTGAGCTCCTCGATCGACGTCAGCGCCTCGCGGCGCACCCGCGTCGTATCCATCAACTCGGCCGCATCGATGATCTCCTTGAGCACCGCCCGCACCTCCTTCGGCTGCTCGCGGCGCACGCGCTTGAGCATCGCCAGGAGTTCGGCGTCGCGCACCGCGTTGCTGACCAGCGTGTACTTGGCCATGCTGCCGACGGTGAGCTTGTCGACGCTGTCGCGCTCCTGCGACCACGGCAGCACCGGGAACATGCGCACGATCACCTTCTCGCTGCCGGTCGCGAAATAGATGCCCCACAGCGTGTCGAGGAATTCCGGCGACTGGTCGAACGACATCGGGGTAGGCTTCGGCTCCTTGCCGGTGAAATGGCCGCGCACCTTGTCCCACAGCGTCGGATTCTTCTTCTCCAGCGGAATTTCGTCGAGCGTCGGCAGTTCGCCGCTGAGATACTTGTCGATCAGCACCTTGCGCGCCGGCATGCGGTCGGCGAACTTCCGCAACAGCCCCTTCCAGTCGGACAGGCCCGAATAAGCGATCGCCCGCACGATCACCCAGTGGTCGGATTCCGGCAGCGCCAAAAGCTTGCCGACCAGCTCGTCGGCGCGCGCCGGGATTGGCGCCGATCACGCCGGCGATGAAGCCCACGGCGGCGCCGGAATTCTCGGTATCCTTGAAGGCGCCCATCTGCGCCAGCGCGCGCGCCGCGGCCGGCATGCGCGACGGGTTCGGCTTGAAGCGATAGTTGTTCATCCAGCGCGTGATCGCCTCGTTGGACGCGAAGCCCTCGGCGCCAGGCAACGCGGCCAATACCGGCACGACGGAAAGAAGCAAAAACAGAATCGGAATGAATTTCGCGAAGACGCGGCCCATGTCCCCTCCCCGGCTCTTATAGAGCGGTCGCTCGATGCCCCCCGGCCCCGATCGAACGCATGCGTTCGCGGCGGAGGTAGAGCAATGGGCTTGGTCAATTTTGCGGGCCCGCGCGTGCGAAATCGTGGCGAGAGCGCGAGCGCGCCGTGGCGCGTTACCATTAATCTTTGCGGCTAATCTTTGCGGCGCAATTGCAGCGCGAGCGGTATCTCGCGTTTCAGCGCCACGCAATTGCGGCCGGCGTCCCCGGCGGCAGCGGCCGCGGATCGACCTCGATCACGCCGTGCGCGATGCGCACGCGATAGGTGGCGAGCTTCTCGGTGAACGGCGCCGGCGCGCAGCCGTCGGCGAGACGGTACTGATAGCCGTGCCACGGGCAGGTCACGCAGCCGTCGATGATCGCGCCCTCCCCGATCGGGCCGTTCTGGTGCGCGCAGAGATTGCTGAGCGCGCCGATCTGATCGCCGTCGCGGAATACCGCGATGCGCTCGCCGCCCCGTGTCAGCACGATGCGCGCGCGCTTGTCCGGGATCGCTTCCGGCGGGCACACCAGCAGCCAGCCGTCGGCCAGCGTGTCGCCGCCGCGATCGGCCTTGCGCTCGCGCCAGGCGGCCAGCAGATGCAACGCCGTCACGCTGCCGAAACCCGCGATCAGCATCGCCGGGATCAACGGGTTGCGATCGTCCTGCATGATGCCGAGCGCGACATGCATCACCACCAGGCCATAGGCGACATAGAGCGCCATGTGCAGGCCCTTCCACACCGGCGGCGTCAGGAACGCCAACCAGAAATCGTGGCTGGTCGCCGCCATCAGGAACAGGACGAGGAGCGCGGCCAGACCCAGCATCTTGAACGGGAAGCCGATGAACTTGCCGTAGCCCGACGTGCTCAGCATCTCGTTGAACAAATTCGGCAGGCTGCCCTGCACGGCGAACCACTGCACCATCAGGCAGGCGTGCACGAGCGCCACGAAGAACGTCAGCACGCCGAAGTGACGCCGGTTGTAGAGCAACGGCAGAAAGCGCGGGCTGAGCCGCGCCAGCGGCCCGGTCGCCAGAATGATCGTGAGCATCAGGAACGCACAGGTGCCGAACGCGCGGATGCGGATATCGATCGCCGCCGGATAGTCCTTCGGCGGAGCGAGCCAGGAGGCCAGCGTCAGATAGCCGCCGATATAGAGAATGACTCCGGCCAGCAGGATCGCGTCGTAGACGACCTTGCGACGATTCCATTGCACGGCCTGGAAGCCGGCGCTCACGGCACGTACGCCCGCGCGATCGGCGGCGGCGCGTCGGCCGCGGGCGCCTTCCGCAGCATCAGCGCCATGAACAGGCCAATCCCGACCGCCAGCGCCAGCACCGGCCAGAGCGCACGATGAACCGAGCGATGCGCGCGTCTCATCGCACCGCCCTCAGCCAGCGCAGCAGCACGTACGGCCACAGCGCCACCGCGCCCGGGCAGAATCAGGAAGCGCGCGCCGGGCGTGAACGACACAGGTAGCACGCGCGTGACCCCGAAGGTGACGAATGCCACCGCAACCATCAAGCCGGCCAGCGCATAAAGCAAAATCGCATAAACGACGATCATTGCGTCTCGATCTCGCAGGATTGCAGCCGGTTCAGATACGGCCCTTCGCACAACAAAGAACGCTAGAACAGCTCGAAATATTCCTTGTGTTCCCATTCGGTGACTTCCGCCTGGTAGCGCGCGAATTCGGCGTCCTTGAGCCGGATGTAGTAGTCGACGAAATCGTCGCCAAAACCGGCGCGCAGGCACTGGTTCTGGCGCAACTCCGCCAGCGCCTCGTCGAGATTCTTCGGCAGCAAAGCCGCCTCGGTCTCGTAGGGCGTGTCGGCCGACGGACCGGGATCGAGCTTGCGCGTCGACGCCGTCGAGCCCGGTGACGATCTGTGAGGCCATATAGAGATAGGGATTGGCCGCGGGCTCGCCGATCCGGTTCTCCAGCCGCGTCGCCGTGTCTCCCGCGCCGCCGAGCACGCGCACCATCACGCCGCGATTGTCGCGCGCCCAGATCACCCGGTCGGGCGCCAGCGCATAGGCGCGGTAGCGCTTGTAGCCGTTGACGGTCGGCGTGGTGAAGGCCGCGGCCGCGCGCGCATGCGCCAGCAGTCCGGCGAGAAAATGCCGGCCGAGCGGCGACAGCGGCTCGGTGTCGGACATGAACGCGTTCGCACTCGATGTCCGGTCGCGCAAGGATTGGTGCAGATGCCAGCCGCTCGACATCACGTTGGCGAGCTTCGGCCGGCACATGAAGCTCGCGTGGTAGCCCTGCCGGTGGCAGATCTGCTTCACGGCGCTGCGGAACAGCATCATGGTGTCGGCCGCGGCGAGCCCCTGCTGCGGATGGAAGGTGAATTCGCACTGGCTCGGCCCGAGCTCGATTTCGACCGAGCGCAGCGGCAGCCCGAGCGCCAGAACCTCGCGCCGGACGATCTCGAGGATCGGCTCCATCTGATCGAAGCGCGTCTCGGTGAGGTAGGCATAGCCCGGCGAGATCAGGCTGACCTCGGGCGGCTCCGGCGGCCAGGTCGCGTCCTCAGGCTCGAGCCGCGGCTGCTCGAGCTTGAAGACGTGAAACTCGACTTCGAGCCCGGCGACATAGTCGTAGCCGGCGTCGGCCAGCGTGTTGAGCGCGCGGCGATAGAGATGCCGGGTCGAGAACGGCACCGGCTTGCCGTTGCCGAAATAGATGTCGCACAGCACCCAGCCGGTCTTCGGCGCCCACGGCAGCACGCGGAACGTGGTCGGATCGGCGATCATCAGGAAGTCGGCGCCGCCCTCCATCTCGGCCATGCCGAAGCCGCCGCCGGCGGTGAAAACCGGGAACGCGGTCTTCTGGGCGGTGTCCTTGGCGAGCAGCGTCGTGGTCATCGCCACGCCGTTGCGCATGGCGCGCCCCGCCTCGTCAGCCATCACCATCTTGCCGCGCAGGATGCCGTGCTGGTCGGGGAACGACAGCCGCACCACCTCGAGCCCATGCTGCTCGATCAGCCGGTCAGCCTTCGCCGCGGCGTCGTATTGCTCCTCGCTCCACAGGGCGTGGCGTTCGACGAAGGTCTTGGCGATGCGCTCTTGCGATGACGACACTGCACGGTCTCCGATCCGCCGCGGATGATATCGCAGCCGCCGGAGAACGCTATGCCTCGCCGCGAGCCCGGTCCGATCCCTCTCCCGTAGGGAGAAGGCAGGCGCCGTGGGTCATTTCTTGTGCGTATGCCCGTGCGCGTGCGCGGCGGCTTCCGGCTTGGTCACCATGTGGCCGCAGCCGCACTTGTTCGCCCAGTACTCCCAGGCCCGCCAGGTCTCGGTCGAATACGGGCTGTAGCCGGCGTTGCGGGCGTCGATCTCGCCCTGGCGCAGATACTTGACCTCGCCGCCGAGCTGCTTCGCCCGCAGCAGTGCGCGCGCGTTGCGCGGCAGATAGACCGACATGCGCACCACCTCGATCAGGGAGCGGCCGGCGGACGCAAAGCCGTGCCCGCGCATCAGCGCCACGCTGTTGGCGCCGAGGCTTTTGGCGAGATCGCGCCCCTGCGCCATGTTGGTGACCAGCAGATTGGTGTCGCCGAACTTGTCGGCGATGTCCCAGACCGGCACGTTCGCGCCGATGAAGCTGCCGGAATGGATCACCGGCTTGAGCGGCGTCGCCTGCGCAATTCCGAACGGCAGCGTGTCCTCGGCATGCGCGTGCACCACCGCGTTGATGTCGGGCCGCGCCTCGAAGATCGCCGCGTGGATGAAGCGCTCGAGATAGAGCGCGCGGGTCTCGTCGCGCACCGGCTGGCCGTCGAGGCCGAGCTCCACGATGTCGGTCGTCTCGACCAGTTCCGGCGACACCGAGCGCGCCAGGAAGAAGTGCTTCGGGTTCTCCGGATTGCGGAGGCTTATGTGCCCGTAGGCGTCGACGATATCCTCCTTGGCGAGGATGCGGTTGGCGATGACGAGGTCTTTGAGCACGGTGTCGAGGTTGGCCATGATGATTCCCGGATCGGTTCTATGGTGTCAGCCGCCCACGCTGCCCGCTCGTCCCCGCGAAGGCGGGACCCGGAGCGTCTTGCGAAGTGCTGGGTTCCCGCTTGCGCGGGAACGAGCGGAGCGAGCGCATGGTCGCGCGTCGAATGCTTAGCACGCGCATTCGGCGGGCGGAACGCCCGCCGCCGCCGACCGGGACGCGGGCGCAGCTATTCCGGCAGCGCGCCGAAGGTGAAGATCGCGCCGATCCAGGGCGAGGGCTGGCTGGCGAAGGCGCTGAAATACTTGGTGTAGAGCTCGACGATCTCGCCGCTGCGAAAGACCCGCGCCAGCCCGGCATTGACCGCGAGCCGGAACGCCCAGTCGCCGCGCGGCAGCATGATGGCGAACGGTTCGAACGACAGGTCGTCCGGCAGCAGCACGTAGTCGCGAAGGTTCGCGGCCTGCGCGATCGCGAGCAGGACCAGCTTGTCGGTTGCGAAGCCGTCGAGTTCGCCGCGTGCGAGCGCCGCGACGCCGACCTCGCGGTCGCGGAATTCGACCAGGTTCGCGGTCAGCCGCCGCCGCTCGAGCTGATCGCGGATCGCGCGGGCATTGGTCGAGCCCGGGATGATGCCGATGCGCTTGCCGGCCAGATCGTCGAACCGGAAAATGCCCGCGCCGGCCTTGATCAGCACACCGGTGCTCTCGGCGTAGATCAAGGTCGAGAAATCGACGAGCTTCATGCGCGACAGCGACGCCGTGGTCGAGCCGCATTCCAGGTCGGCCGCACCGTTGACGATCGCGTCAAAGCGCGTGCGGGTATCGACCTGCACCCATTTGATCTCGAGCTTGGGCAGGCGCAGTTCGGCCTCGATGTGCTTGGCGACGCGCTGGCACAGTTCGATCGAGTAGCCGATCGGACGGCCGCCCGGCCCCTCGACATAGGCGAATGGCCGCGAATCCGTCCGGTAGGCGAGCTTGATCGTCGCGGTCTCCTGGATGGCCTTCAGCCGCCCGTCGAGGGACTGCGCCGGCGCGGGGCCATCCCACAGCATGAGGCCCAGCAGCGCAGCAATGACACGTCGCATGATCTCTCCCGCGGCTTTTCGTCGGCTCCGGCGGGCGTGAGGTTAGCATGAATCGGCATACGCCTTGCCGGGGTGCGGGACGCCCGCGCAAGAGGGTTGCCATGCGCCGCCGCCGGGCGCACGCGGCATCGCAAATCGGACAAGCAGCGAGTTTAGCCGTTATTCGACTTCGATGACCACCGGCGACACCGCCGTGCTCTTGGCGGGAGCGGGCGCAGGCTCTTCGGCCGCCGGCTTGTCGGACGCCGGAATGCTCTCGACCGGCTGCTCCTTGATCTTGGGCGCGGTCCGCTCGGAGGCCGCCTGCGGGATGCACTCCTCGATCAGCTGGCGCATGCGGTTGTCGCGGGCGCTGTTCGACGGCCCGCCCAGCACGACCGCAACGATGTTCTTGTCGTTGCGATGGACCGAGGACACCAGGTTGTAGCCCGACGCGTCGGTGTAGCCGGTCTTGATCCCGTCGACGCCGTCCACCCGCCCGAGCAGGTTGTTGTGGTTGCGGATATCCATGTTGCGGAACTTGAAGCTCGGGGTCGCGAAAAACTTGAAGTAGTCCGGGAAGCGATGCTGGATCGCGCGTCCGAGCAGCGCCTGGTCGCGCGCGGTGGTGACCTGCTCGTCGTTCGGCAGCCCCGACGCGTTCATATAGACCGAATGCAGCATGCCGAGCGAGCGCGCCTTGAGCGTCATCAGCTTGGCGAATTCCTCTTCGGTCTCGCCGATCGCCTCGGCGATGACGACGGCGGCGTCGTTGGCGGACTTGGTCACCAGCGCCTTGAGCGCCTCCTCGGCCGTGATGGTCTGACCGGCCTTGAGGCCGAGCTTGACCGGCCGTTGGCGCTGAGCGTGGGCTGAGACCGGCAGCGGCGTGTCGAGCTTGAGCTTGCCGGTCTCGATCTGCTCGAACAGCAGGTAGAGCGTCATCACCTTGGCGAGCGAGGCCGGATGGCGGGTCTCGTCGGCGCTGGCCTCGTGCAGGACCTGGCCGGAATTGTCGTCGACCACGATCGCCGCATAGCGCGGCCCGAAGCTCGCCGCGCGGAAGGTCGCCGGCGCCCGGGTACGGGCCTGCTGCTTCGAGGCTTGATTTTGGTTTGATTTTGGTTCGAGGCTTGATTCTGCGACTGGCGCGCACGCGCGTCGGCATCGTGACAAGCGCCGAAGACAACTCCGGCGGCCAGCAACCCGACGACATAGCTACGGTGCGAGGGCGCACGACCCCAGCCCATGGCAGACACTCCCAGTCAGACAATCGCCCCCCGGCTTTGGGTTCTAGTTAAACCGCGATTCCGCCCGCCTGGCTGTAATGCGCCGGCCACACCTGTCGGAAATCTCGCGATATTTCCGTTTCGTTTACGCGGTTATCGCCGCGTACGGGCGATTCGCACAGGCTCCGGGCTGGTTTGCCGCGGGCCGCCTCAATCGCTAGAACAAATGGTAATCAGGCCCCTCCCCGGCCTCGCGACCCAAGGCGGCAGCCCATGAACAAGCCCATGACCGACATGCAGCACCCCAAGATGCTGCTCGACCCTTATGCAACCTGGGCGGCGCTGGAGGGCGTGCCCATCACCGAGGATTTCGGCGTCGACCTGCTCGCCGTGCCGACCGCGCGCTGGCCGCGATTCGGGGTCGACGGCGGCATCGTGCACCTCAAGGGGCGCGGCGACTTCGTGTCGATCTTCGTGCTGGATCTCGCGCCCGGCGCGAAGTCCTCGCCGCAGAAGCACATGTTCGAGGAAGTCGTCTACGTGCTCTCCGGCCATGGCAGCACCACCATCGAAACCAGCGACGGCCGCAAGCATAGCTTTGAATGGGGTCCAAAAAGCCTGTTCGCGCTGCCGCTCAACGCGCGCTACCAGCATTTCAATTCAAGCGGCCGCGAGCACGCCCGCATCGCCTCGACCAACAACCTCGCGCTGATGCTCAACCTGTTCCACAACGACGCCTTCGTGTTCGACAATTCGTTCGCCTTCCCCGAGCGGCAAGGCGCGGCGAAATACTTCTCCGGCGAAGGCGAGTTCATCCCGGTGCGCCCTGGCCGCAACATGTGGGAGACGAACTTCATTCCCGATCTCGCCGCCTTCGAGCTCAAGCAGTGGGCCGAACGCGGCGCCGGCGGCTCCAACATGATGTTCATCCTCGCCGACGGCACCATGCACGCGCACACCTCGCAGATGCCGGTCGGCACCTACAAGAAGGCGCACCGCCACGGCGCCGACTTCCACGTGTTCGCGGTCACCGGCCACGGCTTCTCGCTGCTGTGGTACGAGGACGACAAGGAGTTCGTGCGCATCGACTGGAAGCACGGCTGGGTGTTCGCGCCGCCCGACCGGATGTTCCATCAGCACTTCAACACCGCGCCCGATCCGGCGCGCTATCTGGCGATCGCGTTCGGCAGCCTGCGCTACCCGTTCACCACCGACAAGCGTCACGTGTTCTTGGGGATGGACGTGAGCGTCAAGGACGGCGGCTGCCAGATCGAGTACGAGCACCAGGACCCGCGCATCCACCAGATCTATCTGTCCGAGCTCAATAAGTATGGCGTGACGTCGGGCATGGGCAAATTCGTCAAAGAACCGGCATAGACTTTTCACAACGATTGCCGGAAGCAGAGGAAACGCAATGCCACGCATACCGATCATCGAACGCGCCAACATGAACGCCGAACAGGCGCGCGTCTACGACGACGCCAAGCAGAAGAGCGGCATCGTCGGCGGGCCGTACTTCGCCTACATCCGGCTGCCGAAGCTGTTCCAGGCCTGCCAGGATGTGCGTGGCGCGCTGGCGGATGCGCCGATGTCGCGCCGCGAGCAGCAGATCGTGAACCTGGTGGTCGCGCGCCACTGGGACGCCCGCTATCCGTGGTTCGCGCAGGCGCGCGCCTCGCTCGCGGTCGGCATCGATCAGGCGGTCATCGATGCGATCAACGCGCGCGGCACGCCGAAGCTCGCCGATGCGCGCGAGCAGATGTGCTTTACGGTGGCGCGCGAACTCCTCGCCAACAAGCGCCTCAGCGATGCGACCTATGCGGCCGCCGAAAAGACCATGGGGCTGGAAAGCCTGGTGGCGCTGGTCGCCGCGACCGGCAGCTTTTCGATGACCTGCATGACCGCCAACTCGTTCGGCGTCGAGCCGCCGGCGGAGAACCCGACGCCGCTCGCGCAGTAGGCGCATGCACGACCTCGAATTCGAGCATCTGCACGTCGATCCGGGCGAAGGGCCGCTCAACGAGGTCGCGTGGGCGGCCGACAACGTCGAGCTGACCACCGTCGGCATCGACATCGGCTCGTCGACCTCGCACCTGATGTTCGCGCGCGTGCACCTGCAGCGGCTTGGAACCGCGCTGTCGAGCCGCTTCGTCGTCGTCGGCCGCAAGCTGCTGTGGCAGTCGCCGATCCTGCTGACGCCGTACCTGCCGGACTACACCATCGACGTCGACGAACTCGCGGGCTTCATCGGCGGCGCCTATGCCTATGCGGGCATCGAGCGCGACGAGATCGACAGTGGCGCCGTGATCCTTACCGGCGAGGCGATCAAGCGCACGAACGCGCGCGCCATCGCCGACCTCTTTTCGGAGGAGGCCGGCAAGTTCGTCTGCGCCTCCGCCGGCCACCACATGGAATGCCAGATGGCGGCGCACGGCTCGGGCGCGGTCGCGCTGTCGCGCGGCCACGGCAAGACGCTGCTCAACATCGACATCGGCGGCGGCACCACCAAGCTCGCGCTGATCGAGAACGGCGCCATCCTCGCCACCGTCGCGATCGCGGTCGGCGGACGCCTGATCGTCGAGGGACCGGACGGCCTCACCCGCGTCGAGCCTCCGGCGCAGCAGGTGGCGAACGGCACTCGGCATCGATCTCGCGCTCGGACAGGCGCTCGACGATGCCGACAGGACGCGCATTGTCGAACGCATGGCGCGCCTGCTCATGGGCATGATCGACCTGCGGCAGCCGGGCGAGCTTGCGCGTTCACTGCTGGTGACCGACGGCTGGCCGGAACGCTTCGCCAACAAGACCATCGACGCCATGACGTTCTCGGGCGGCGTTGCCGAATATCTCTACAAGCGCGAGAAGCAGAAATTCGGCGACCTCGGCTACGATCTCGCCGAGGCGCTGCGCCATTCGCTCGCGCACCGCCGCGATCTGCCGCCGGTGTGGGACCCGGGCCAGGGCATCCGCGCCACCGTCATCGGCGCCGCGCAATTCTCGGTGCAGATCAGCGGCAACACCATCCTGATCACCGATCCCGACAAGCTGCCGCTGCAGAACCTGCCGGTGATCTCCTGCGACTTCGCCCTGCCCGAAGACGTGTCCGACGCGGCCATCGGCGCCGAGGTGCGGCGCGCGCTGGCGCAGTGCGACTTCGAGGAGGGCGCGAGCCCGGTCGCGCTCTCATTCCCGTGGCACGGCGATCCCTCGCACGCGCGTCTCCACGCCGTGGCCGAAGGCATCTGCGGCGCGCTGCCGAAAACCATCGCGGAGGATTGGCCGCTGGTGCTGCTGATCGACGGCGACGTCGGCATGAGCCTCGGCCGCATCATCCGTCACGAGGTCGCGCCGTCGGCCGACGTGATCGCGATCGACGGCGTGCAGCTCAAGCAGTTCGACTATGTCGACATCGGCGGCGTGATCGCGCGTGACCAACGTCGTGCCGATCATCATCAAGTCGCTGCTGTTCAAATAACAGCGCATCCGCACGAGCGAAGCGCTCATGCGGCTCGCAGCGGCCGTCGTCAGATTCAATTGAGCTCAGAGCGAGCTTAGCGTCCACTCTTCGGCGGCTTCAGCCTTTCGCGCGCCGATGCTGACCAGCAGGCGCTCGGTCGTGGAGCGGTCGGCCCCGATGCCCTTTTCAAGCTGCCCGGTCGACCGAAACCCGCGCGCGGACCGCGGATCCGTCAACATCCCGCGCAGCTTCCTTTTCTGGCTCCATTCGCGAATTGCTTGCAGCATCTGCATCCTCCCATTGGACCCGCCAAGCCTATACGAGCGGACCGCGGGCGCGGCGCGTCAATTTGCCCCGTCAGATTAACTTTCGGTAATGCTCGGCGCACGGCGCCCTCGCTAGGAGGCCTTTTGCGCGCCGGTCAGTTCCAGGCGCTTTTGCGCCAGCGCCTTTTCGATCTCCGCGATCCACGCCGCGTCCTCGCCGCGCGCGGTCCGCAGCTCCCGGATCAGGCGAAGATTGCGCTCGGTGGTCTCGGTCTCCCACGGAGCGGCCGGGCGCGCACTCGCCAAGGTCTTGCCGAGTTTCTTCACCGCATCCTTGAGGTCGCGGCCGATCACCGCGAGCTCGAGCAGCGTCGCGTGATCCCAATAGTCCGCGCTCAACCGCGCCTTTTGCGCGGCGGCATAGCGCACCACCGGCAGAATCTCGGCCTGGCGCGGATCGGGCTCGTCCTGCATCTCCATGAGCGTGACGGCGTTGACACCCGGATAGGCGTCGCGCCAGTCGGCCTCGAAGCCGGCGAGATAGGTGTTGACCGCCTCCTCCAGCAAGGTCGGCGCCTCGAGCATCTTGCCGGCCTTCTTGGCGGCTTCCCAGCGATCCTTGTGGATGCGGCCGAGCAACCCGTTGGTCTCGCTCGATGGCCCGAACTCCTTGAGCACGTCCTTGAGGACGTCCTGCGCCTCCTGCCAGCGCCCCTCGCGGTTGAGCGCAAAGGCGAACTGCTCGCGCGTGATCCGCGCACGCTGCAGCGGCGGCGGCATGCGCTTGTAGAGCTCGATCATGCCGGCGTAGTTCTTGACGTCGCGCAACGACAGATACAGGTCGATGACCACGCCGGCTTCCACTTCATGCAGATTCGAAAGCGCGGGGTCGGCCGCGACGGCGTTGACCGCCTCCGCCCCGCTCAGCCGCGCCTGCGTCAGCCGGTCCTTGTACTTGCGCGAATAGTCGAAGCGCTCGCGAAAGATATCGGTCTTGGTGTGGTCGACCTCGGCCGGCCGCGGCATGTCGTGGATGAGCTGGAACAGCGGGCTGTCGTCGTGCGGCTTGTCGCGCGCCTCGCGCAGTTGCGCCGCGATCTTGGCGGAGCAGGACGCCGGTTCGATCGGCGTGCCGCCCTCGCCGGTGCGATAGGGAATGCCGCGCAGGAGCGCGATGTCGAACGGCAGCGTCGTGCCCTCGGCGAACAGGATCACGGTCGAGCTCGGCCGCATGGCGTGGCGGATGCCGAGCTCGTAATAGACGTTGGGATTGGCGCCGGTGATGTCGGCGACGGCGTATTGGCACAGCATCAGCCGCTCGAACATCGGCTTGTGAATGGTGCCGCCGATCTTCTCCTCGTCGGCGCGGATCGGATCGAGGCCGGCCGCGACCACCGCGGGCGCGATGATCTCCTGGTAGACGGCATCGAAATCGGTGGTGCGGCCCGTGGCGTCGGTCTTGCGGCCGAACGGCATCAGCACGAAACAGAGTGGAGATGGGGGAACCGGACTATCCAAGGATTCTGCCTCTGCTCTGGACGCCGAGCCCGCGCAGCTCGGCCCTCATCGCCCCTATCGCGCTCGAATGGATAGAATGTATGTATACGACCTTGGCCAGAACAAGCCAGCCACAACGAGGACGCCCGATGCCTGTCAAGAAAAAGCCTGCCGCAAAGAAGCCCGCCCGCAAGGACGCACCGCCGCGCCTGCCAATTCTGGCCGAGGACAAGCTCACGCCGGAGCAGCGCGAGCTGCTCGATTCGATCCGCTCCGGCCCGCGCGGCGGCGGCATCAACATCCGCGGACCGTTCGCGGTGTTCCTGCACTCGCCCGCCTACGGCCAGCTGGCGCAGAAGCTCGGCGGGTTCCTGCGCTACCAGACCGGGGTGTCGCCGCGCCTGTCCGAGTTCGCGATCCTGTGCACCGCCAGGCTCTGGCGCGCGCAGTACGAGTGGTTCGCGCACGAGCCGCAGGCCGAAAAGGCGGGCGTGAAGACCGCCACCATCCGCGACCTGCGCGCCGGCCGCCGGCCGAAATCCGCACCCAAGGACGAGCTTGCGATCTACGATTTCATCGACGATCTCTACAAGACGCGGCGCGTGAGCGACAAGAACTACAAGCGCGTGCACGCGGTGCTGGGCGATTCCGCGACCGTCGAGCTGGTCGGCATTCTCGGCTACTACTCGATGATCTCGATGGTCCTCAACATCTACCGGATGATGCCGCCGCAAGACGCGACCTTGCCCTTTGCGGAGAAATAGCTATCAACGAGAGAGCGTGGGATCCTCGCCGGGTAGACCTGCCGCAGCGTCAGCGAAGGAATTCTACTCATGCGTGCGAGAGCGCTCTCTCATCTTCCATTCTTCCTGGCCGCGATCCTGACGTCGACCCAGCTTGCGGGCGCGCAGGCCTATCCCGCGCGCCCGATCACCATGATCGTGCCGTTCGCCGCGGGCGGGCCGACCGATGTGCTCGGGCGCATCATCGCCGAGGGCATGCGCAAGACACTCGGGCAGACCATCGTGATCGAGAACGTGACGGGCGCGTCCGGCAGCATCGGCGTGGGACGCTCGGTGCGCGCAACGCCCGACGGCTACACGCTGGGCGTCGGCACCTGGCCGACGCATGTCGTCAATGGCGCGGTCTTTCCATTATCGTACGACGTGCTGACGGACCTCGAGCCGGTGGCGTTGTTCGCAAGCAATCCGCTGCTGATCGTCGCCAAGAAGACCATGCCGGCGAACGACCTCAAGGAACTCACCGCGTGGCTCAAGGCCAATCCCGGCAAGGCGTCGCAAGGCACGTCGGGCGCCGGCAGCGCCTCGCATATCGCGGGCCTGTTCTTTCAGAAGCAGACCGGGACGGAGTTTGAATATGTCCCCTATCGCGGGCTCGGCCCGGCGATGCAGGACCTCGTGGCCGGGCAGATCGACATGATCTTCGACCTCGCCGCCAATTCGCTGCCGCAGATTCGCGCCGGCACCATCAAGGTCTATGCGGCAACGGCGAAGAGCCGCCTCGTCTCGGCGCCGGACATTCCGACGGTGGACGAAGCCGGCCTGCCCGGACTTTACGTGGCGCCCTTCCACGCGATCTTCGCGCCCAAGGGCACGCCGAAGGACATCATCGCCAAGCTCAACGCCGCGATCGTGACCGCGCTGGAGGATCCCGCGATCCGCCAGCGGCTCACCGAGCTCGGCCAGGAGATTCCGCCGCGCGAGCAGCAGACGCCGGAGGCGCTCGGCGCCTACCACAAGGCCGAAGTCGAGAAATGGTGGCCGCTGATCAAGGCCGCGGGCATCAAGCCGCAGTGACGGCGCCGGTCAGGCGACGCGGCCGATCGAGCTTTCCGGCGCGGCCGTATCGGACGGCGCCTGCGCCCGTGGCTTGCTGACGCGCTGCAACAGCAGGTCGAGGAAGCGCTCCTGCGGCATCGGCGGGGCGATCAGGACGCCCTGGCCGAAGTCGCAGCCCATGATCATCAGCGCCTGCAGGTCGGCCTGCGACTCGATGCCCTCCGCGACCGCCGCGCTGCCGAAGCGATGCGCGAGATCGACCGCGGTCTGGCAGATCGCCGCGTTGGTGGCGTCGACCGCGCAATCCTTGACGAAGCTGCGGTCGAGCTTGAGCTCGACGAACGGAAGCTCCCGCAGGCACGAGAACGACGAATAGCCGGAGCCGAAATCGTCGATCGCGATCTGGATGCCGCTCACGCGCAGTTCTTCGGCGACCTTCTGCGCGAGCTTGAGGTCGCGCACGATCTGGTCCTCGGTCACCTCGACGATGATCCCCGGCCAGCGTTCCGACTGCGGCCGGTATTCCTCGACGATCCGCGGGATCGGCAGCTTGAGCAGCACCCTCACCGGCACGTTGATGGAGAGGTGCAGGTTGAAGCCCGCCTGCTCGAACGTGGTCCAGTTGGAGAGCGCCGAAATCAGTGCGTGCTCGGTCAGATTGGCGACACTGTCCTCGGTCGCCACCGGCAGGAAGCTCCCCGGCAACAGCACGCCGAGTTCCGGGTGCACGATGCGGGCGAGCGCCTCGGCGCCCGCCAGGCATTTGCGCTTGAGATCGATCTTGGGCTGGTACCACATCTCGAACCAGCCCTTGTCGAGCGCCTCGTCGATGACGATGCGCGGCCGCTGCTCCGCGCTCATGGAATCGACCAGCAAGCGCCGTTCGCCCTCGCCGAGTTTTTCGATCGGACCGGACCAGCGCCGCGGCTCGTTCGCCGGGTCGTACGTTGCCATCGGACTGTCTCACGCCTTCGTCGCAGCTATTGATTATAAGGCCCACAGTCTTAACCTTTGGTATTGAAAGGCCTATTTTAAGCAGCCTTTAACCGGTCCCACTGACGCCAAGGCTGCTGCCGAGTAGGCTCCCGGCCCGATGCCGCCTGCCGAGCTTTGCGGCAGTTTGCCCGTGCCGGGCACCGTACAACCGCTTTTCGCGGTCTGAACTCTCGGGCAGAATGCCTCGCGTCCGGGATGGCACGCGACTTGCTGGATTGCCGTGGTCGCAATCCGCATACAAAACATGACAGAGGGGCTGCCCATGATCCGTCGACGATTCACCGCATTGGCCGCCGCCGGCGTCCTTGCCGGTGGCGCTTACTGCTATTTCGGCGCCGACAGCGTGGACGCTCAGCAGCCGCCGCCATACACGCCGCCGACCGAGCAAATCCCGGCGACCGGCCCGGTCGACCCGAACCTGCGGGTCGTGCCTCTGCCCAACGGCAAGCGGCTGCACATGCTGCCGGCCACGCTGGAGACCACCCAGTGGGGCTGGTTCGACAACGCCCAGCCGCCGGTGCTGCGCATCAATCCGGGCGACTCCGTCGCCATGGAAACGATGATGCACAGTCACAATCAGGTCATCCCCGGCACCACGATCGAACAGATCAAGAAGCTGCGCACCGACCATCCCGGGCGCGGGCCGCACACGCTGACCGGCCCGATCTACATCGAGGGCGCCGAGCCGGGCGACGTGCTGAAGATCCGCTACAACAAGATCGTCCCACGCTCCTATGCGACGAATTTCAACGTGCCGGGCATGTTCGGCCAGTTTCCGCAGCAGTTCCCCGAAGGCCAGGTCCGGTACATGTACATCGACCTGGACAAGATGCAGACCGAGTTCATCCCCGGCGTGGTCGTGCCGATCCGGCCGTTCCCCGGGACGACCGGCGTCGCGCGCGCCGAGCCCGGCCGGTACTCGTCGGTGCCGCCGGGACGCTTTGCCGGCAATCTCGACATCCGCGAAATGGTGGCGGGCACGACGCTGTACGTGCCGGTGTTCGTCAAGGGCGCGCTGCTGTGGTCGGGCGACAGCCATGCCGCCCAGGGCAATGGCGAGGTCAATCTCACCGCGGTCGAGACGGCCTACAAGGAATTCAACATCACCGTCGACGTGATCAAGGGCCAGAAGCTCGAATGGCCGCGGATCGAGACGCCGACGCACTGGATCACCATCGGCTACGACCAGAAGCTCAACGTGGCGTGGGACCTGCTCAAGGCCGAGACCTCGAAGTTCATCGCCGAGACCCGCAAGGTGAGCCAGTCCGACGCCGAAATTCTCATGGGTCAGATGTGGGATTGCCGCATCTCGGAGGTCGTGAACGTGGTCAAGGGCACCTACTGCATGGTGCCCAAGCGCGCCGCCGCCGGACCGGCCCTGCCGACCGCGGAGAATGCGCAGTATTACGTCACGGTCGTGAAGGATGCCGACCTCGACAAGGCGATGGACGGCGCGTCGATGGCGATGATCAATCTGCTCCAGGAGAAGCGCAAGCTGACGCGGCTCGATGCCTACGGGCTCGCCAGCATCGCGATGGATTGCCGGATCGCGGCGCCGACCCCGGGTAATGACAAGAGCGTGCATTGCCTGCTGCCGAAGAGCGTATTCGTTGCCAAGCAATGATGCTCTGAACGGACGCAACGACAGGAGAACGCGCGGCCTCGCGTCGCGCGTTCTTGGCCTGTGCGCGGCACTTGCCGCGACGATCTGGTCGTCCACCCTCGCCGCGCAGGAATTGCGGGTGACGGCGACCACCAGCGACCTGGCCAGCCTCAGCCGCGCAGTCCTCGGCGATCTGGGGCAGGTCGAGACCATGATCCCGCCCGCCGCCGATCCCGAGGCCTTCGAACCGAAACCCTCCGATCTCGCCAAGCTCAAGGGCGCGGCCATCGTCGTGCGGATCGGGCTCGGCTACGATCACTGGCTCGACAAGCTCCTGGCCATGCACGCCGACCCGGCGGTCAATCGCCGCGGCCAGGGCTATGTCGATGCCTCGCTCGGCATTCCCCTGCTCGAGGTCAAAGGCCGCAGCATCGACACCAACAGCGGCGACGGTCACGCCCACGGTCTCGCCAACCCGCACTATTGGCTCGATCCGGCGAACGCCGAGATCATCACCGGCGGCATCGCCGAGGCGCTGATCCGGGTTGCGCCGCAGACGACCGAAAGGATCATCGCCAATCGCGACCGATTTCTCGGCCAGTTGCGCGCACGCCTCGCCGACTGGGAGCGGCAACTCGCACCGCACCGGGCCGCGCCGCTGCTCGCCTATCACAACACGTGGCCGTATTTCGCGCGCCGCTTCCGTCTCGACATCGTCGACGTGATCGAGGTCAAGGAAGGCGTGGCGCCGAGCCCGGCCCGGCTCGCGAAGCTCGCGGCGACCATCCGCGAGCAGAAAGTGCGCGTCATCCTGCACGAGCCGTTCGAGCCGGACGATGCGTCGCAACTGCTGGCCCGCCGCACCGGCGTGACCGTGCTGAAGCTTGCGCCCAGCGTCGGCAGCGTGCCGCAGACCGCCGACACCTTCGCGCTGTTCGACCATAATGTCGGCCTGCTGGCGCGGGCATTGTCGGCCGCGTCGAACTGAGTCCCAGCATGCTCGAGGATGTCCTCGCATTCGCGGCGCTGCCGCTCCTGGCCGCGATCATCTTCACCGGCATTCACACCTGGCTCGGCCTCCAGGTGCTTCGCCGCAATGTGGTGTTCGCCGACCTTGCGCTGGCGCAGGTCTCGGCGCTCGGCGCGACCGTCGCGGTGGTGGCCGGACACGCCGTATCGAGTGCGGCCGGCTACGCCTATACGCTGATCTTTGCCGCGGCCGCGGCGCTGTTGCTGACCGCGAGCCGTGGGCTGGCGCGCAGCGTGCGCCAGGAAGCCTTCATCGGCGTGCTGTACGTGGTCGCGACCGCCGCCACCGTGCTGGTGGTCGATCGCTCGCCGCAAGGCGCCGAGCACGTCAAGAAGATGCTGGTCGGCGGGCTCTTGTCGGTCACCACCGAGGACATCACCAGGTTCGCCGTGCTCTACGCCGTGATCGGCGCCCTGCATTTCCTGATGCGGCGCCCCCTGCTGGCGGCCGCCGACACCGCGCATGTACCTGATGCCGCCGGCAAGCCGATACTTTGGGATCTGGTCTTCTACCTGTCGTTCGGCGTCGTCGTCACCTCGTCGGTCAGCGTCGCCGGCGTGCTCCTGGTGTTCTGCTTCCTGATCGTCCCGGCCCTGATCGGAACCTTGTTCACCGCACGCATCGGCGTGGCGCTCCTGATCGGCTGGCTTGCCGGAGCGATTGCGAGCGCGGCCGGAATCTTCGGCTCGTTCCTGATCGATGCGCCGACCGGCGCGCTCACGGTGGTCGCCTTCGCGGCGGTTCTGATCCTGGCGGGCGCGGTCCGTGCCTTCATAACCGCTCCCGCCGAGGAACGCGCGCGCAACCGCAAGTCCGGACTTGCGCACCGGCCTCTTGATCGTGTGCGCGGTTCTCGGCCTCTCCGGCCTGTGGGCGATGGCCGCGCCGGCCGGCGATCACCCGGTCCTGGCGGCGCTCGAGATGGCGACCGGGATCGGACCGGACAAATTCATGACCGCGCGCGAGCGCTCCGATTATCTCGAAGCGATGGCCATCGAACGGCGTCACAAGAGCGAGGTCGACCGGCTCTACGAACTCGAGCGGCGGTCGCGCTGGGAGGGCGAAGCGCTCGAAGCCGACGAGATCCGGCGCATCGGTTCGGTGCAGCAGACGCTGACCGAAATGGGCCGGGGCGAACGCTTCGTGATGAACTATCTGCGCACCCGTGCGCGCGAGCGCGGGCGGTGGTATGTCGGGATACCGCTCGCAGCCATCGGCCTCTTCGGTCTCGCCGGCATCGCCTGGACTCGCCGGACAGAGCGGCGACCGCCGCCGGACACGGCCGATGCGCTTGGTGAGCCAGGGAAGGACGGAACCTAGGCCGAGGCCGGACGGCGGCGAACAAAGGCGATCCGCTGTGCAATCGATTTGAGAAAATCGCCGCAGCCCACCGGCTTGAACCCGCGCGCGCGGTTCTTTTCGCCGATCAGGAACATGATGCGCTGCTGGTCGATGAAGCGGCGATAGACTTCGAGCAGCGGCAGTTGCGGGTCCCAGGCCTCGACGCCGTCGGCGCCGGCGCCGCAGATGCCGACGATCGCAAGGCTCTCGGCCTGGTCGAACTCCTCCATCAAGCCGAACCGCAGATCGAAGCGTCCATAGTGAAATTCGCTCATGCCCTTGGCGATGGCGTCGAAGCGCGCTTCGAGGGCGGCGGTGATGTGATGGCGCGCATCGCGGCAGCGCGCACCGGTCAGGGCGAGCTCCGCCACCTCGCCGCGCCGGGAATACGATCGAGTACCGGGTCGAACGGCAGGTCGCGGCCGGATTTCCACGAATTTGAGGCGCTTGCGCACGTGCGCGGGCTTATTCTTGCGAACCAGTTCGCGCACGCTCGATCGTCCGTCGCCGATCACATACGGCGTGTGATGGAAGGTGAGCGACAGGATGCGCCCCTTCTCCGCACCGGGGAGCCGGGCATAGACCAGCACCGCCTCGCCGCGCAGCGGCACGAACCGCTGCAGCAGCAGCCGCGTTCCGCCGGGGACGTCGCGCAGGTAGTCGCGCAGCATCTGCAAATCGTCGATGCGTGTCGCGCCATGGCGATGTCCGTCGATGTCGGGCTTGACCATGAGCGGGAAGCTCAAGCCGGCGTCCTGCAACGATTGCCGGACCCGTTCGAGGTCCACGTAGAGGCTGCGCGGCGTCACACTGCGTGCGAACACGACGAATTCGGCAACGGCGGCGCGATCGGCGACCGCGACGTCGTTGAGATAGTCGCTGAGCGCCTCGCCACGTCTGCCGCCATTCGGCAGGCGCGGATTGGCGGCGCTCGGCAAGGTCAACGAGCGATGGCGCCAGGCGAACCGGAGCCAAGTCAGCGCCAGCGGCAGATAGAACAGCACCGGCGGAATGCGCTCCGCCAAGGCGGGCTTGCGTACCGGCGCGGCCTGCACCGCATCGCCCGCCGCCGGCTCACCCATCTCGCCGAACGCGAACACGCGCCGGCGCGCGAGATCGATCCCGGCAAGCGCCACGACCAATGTCGGCCATGCCCACCAGCCGACGCGATCGTCGAGCGCATCGCCGAACACCACGGCCAGATAAAGCATGAGCGGCAGATAGAGCGCCGAGACGGCGAGGCTCGCGACGCCGAAGCGGGCGAGCGGCACGCGTGTCCAGCCGCACGCGATGATGCCGATGAACGCAACGCCGGGCACCGCGCGGCAGAGCGCCATCACTCCGAACAGATTGCGCTGCAAGGTCGCGGCCACGTTGCGCACCCGGCCGTCGACCGCGAGGCGCGTCAGCCATGGCAGCCGGCGCGCACCCACCCCGACGAAGTAGAGCGCAAAGTCGCTCACCACCATGCCGCCGTAGATGCACAGCACCACCAGCGCGACCGGCATGACTTTGTTGACGACCAGATAGGCGCCGAGAATGATCGCCAGGTCCTCGTGCGCGAACGGCAAAAGCAAAAGCGTGAAGAATTGCGCCATCCACGAAATATCGTGATTGGAAAAGTGCAGCAGGGCGGTCAGGGTACTGTTCACGGCCGTTGCACGCGTCGACGCGCTCTCCTAGCCGGCGCTGAGCCGGGAATCGTCATCCAGCGCCCCACCCTCGCGAGCCGCCCGTTGGTCCAGGGGCTTCTTTTTGGGATCGCGACTTCGGATAATCGCCGCCAAATCGCGGTTGATCGTCGCACCGGCCATAAAATCTGTGTAAATTTGACGCACCTGTTTGCAATGAGCAAGCACTTTGCGGTTCTCAAATGCAAATAATTTCGTCGTCAACGTGAACGTGATTTGATGACACGCCGGCCTCAAGTGTGTCTTTCTTCAGATACACTCATAGATTGAATACGGCCCGACTCTCGGGTTTTCCGCCGCGCCCGCCGAGATGCCCTTGAAATTGCCCATCACCACGCCGATACGAAACGGCAGGCGCCCCGGAGGCAGGCTAGGTCATCGCCGTGACACCCGATCACGCATCAGCGACCGATGAGTCCCGTCGGGTCGTACCGTTCCGCCGCCGCGGCGCGTCGGGGGCTGGCGCATGGCGGTCGAACGCGCCGCCGCCGGACACCGGCAGCCCCGATGGCCTTGCAAAATACGAAGGCGGCGCGGTCGAGGATAATTACCGCCATCGGATGGCGGTGAACTTCGCAGGCTTGGTCTTCACCATTGCGCTGGCGGCCGCGGGCGTTTGGCTCGCGGTCACCATTGCCGACATGCGCAAGAACCAGGATTGCTTCCTGTCCGGGCGGCGCAACTGCACGCCGATCGACACGCAGTCGCTGCCCAGCCGCTAGCGTTTAGCGGCCTGCTGCGTCTACGCCATGATCAGCCGACGATCTCGACGACCACCGGCGCAAGACCGTCGAAGCCGAGCGCACGCCCGCCCGCTGGAGTGAGGTCGATGATCCGGCCGCGAATGAACGGGCCGCGATCGTTGATGGTGACGACCACCGTCTTGCCGTTGCTCTTGTTGGTGACGCGCACCTTGGTGCCGAACGGCAGCGTCTTGTGCGCGGCGGTCAGCGCCTCGGCGTTGAGCTTCTCGCCGCTCGCGGTCTGATTTCCCGCTTCATACGAATAGATCGAGGCGATGCCGGTCTCGGTCTGCGGCGATGCCGCATTGATGACGCCAGTTGAGCCCCATGAAAGAGCCATCGCGACGATGGCAGCGATTGCAAATTTCAGTTTCAAAGTACGCTCCTTTTTGTTGCGGCTGATGCACGCCGCTGCGGCCCGGGTCTGACCGGGGGCAGGCCGCATGACGTCGCATTGCGACCATAATAGGGCAGCAGTACTGACGTATCTTGGTACCGCCCGACCGAGGGCCAACCACTCGGCCGGCCGGCGGTTCCGGAAAACCGCGCGGCAAGGCCAAGTTCCACCGCCGTTGCCCGCCCGGGTGCCGCCGCGTATCGTCCGGACGAGACACCGAAAACGCGCGGGGAAAGCGCCCCGTTCTGGAGGAGGAAGACCGATGACCGCAAGGTTCCGGCGGTACGTGACTGCGGCCTTCGCAGCGGCGGCCGCACTGATGCTGGTCGAGACCGCGGCCGCGCAGGAATGCAAGAACCGCGGCCAGCTCGACACGCTCTATTGCGACGACAACAACGATCTGGTCGCCGACGCGCCGACCGATCCGCGCAAGTTGAAGGACCCGGCAACGCTCGTGTTCGCCTACACGCCGGTCGAGGATCCGGCGGTCTATCAGAACGCGTTCAAGCCGTTCACCGATTATCCTGGCGCAATGCACCGGCAAGCGCGTGGTCTACTATCCGGTGCAGTCGAACTCGGCCGAGATCGAGGCGATGCGCTCGGGCCGCCTGCACGTCGCGGGCTTCTCGACCGGCCCGACCGGCTTCGCGGTCAATCTCGCCGGCGCCGTGCCGTTCGCCGCCAAGGGCACCGAGAAGGGCCCGCAGGGCTATCATCTGATCTCGATCGTGCCAAGAGACAGCCCGTACCAGAAGCTCTCCGACCTCAAGGGCAAGCGCGTCGCGCACACCTCGCCGTCGTCGAATTCGGGCAATCTCGCGCCGCTGGTGCTTTATCCGCCGGAAGGGCTCAAGCCGAACGAGGACTACAAGCCGCTGATGTCCGGCGGGCATGACAAGTCGGCGCTCGGCGTACAGTCCGGCGACTACGACATGGCGCGGCGTCGCCTCCGACGTGTTCGATCGCATGGTCGCGCGCGGCACGCTCAAGGCCGACGACTTCCGCATCATCTACACGAGCCCGATCTTCCCGACCTCGTCGTTCGCCTATGCGCACGATCTCAAGCCCGACCTGGTGAAGAAGATCAGGGACTGCTTCTTCGCCTTCCACTTCCCGCCGGCGATGCAGAAGGAATTCAACGGCGACGATCGCTTCTTCCCGATCACCTACAAGGACACCTGGAGCGGTGGTGCGCGAGATCGCCGAAGGCTCGGCACGCCGTACAACAAGGCGGCCTACGAGGCCGAGACGCAAGCGCGAGGCCGACGCTGCCGCCAAGAAGCAGCAGCAGCAGCCGGCGCCGAAGCAGTAATCCGTCTTGCCGGTGCATCGATGGACGCTCGACCACCCCGGCGCCGGGCCGGGAGCGCGGCGCCGTCGACCGCTCGCTCGTCATCCGCAACCTGCGCAAGGAATATCGCGCCGGCATCCCGGTGCTGAAGGACATTTCGCTGACCGTCGCAGGCCGCGGCATGACCGCGATCATCGGCCCGTCCGGGACCGGCAAGTCGACGCTGATCCGCTGCATCAACCGGCTGGTCGACCCGACCGCGGGCGAGATCCTGTTCCGCGGCCAGGACCTCGTGCAGCTGTCGGGCCGCGCGCTGCGCCGGGCGCGCCGCCACATCGGCATGGTGTTCCAGGAATACAACCTGGTCGAACGGCTCTCGGTGATCGAGAACGTGCTGTGCGGACGGCTCGGCTACGTGCCGGTCTGGCGCGCCTGGCTGCGGCGCTTTCCGGCGGCCGACATCGAGCGCGCCTTCACGCTGCTCGACGCGGTCGGCCTCGGCGACTTCGCCACCCAGCGCGCCGACCAACTCTCCGGCGGCCAGCGCCAGCGCGTCGGCATCGCGCGCGCGCTGATGCAGGAGCCCGACCTGGTGCTCGCCGACGAGCCGACCTCCTCGCTCGATCCGAAGACCTCGGTCGAGATCATGGAGCTGATCGCGCAGCCGCGCCGGCGAGCGCGACATCCCGGTGATCGTCAACATCCACAATGTCGAGCTGGCGCGGCGCTTCGCCGACCGCATCGTCGGCATGTCGAAGGGCGAGATCGTGTTCGACGGGCCGCCCGACGCGCTCGCAGGACGAGCATCTGCTGCAGATCTATGGCGGCGAAGGGTGGCTGGAATGACCGTCGTCGGCGCCTCCACCGCGCCGCGCGCGTCGCCTTCCCGCCGAACTGGCCGGCGCGCGATCGCGCTTGACCGCGCTCGCGCTCTACGTCGCTCTACGCCTGCTCGGTGCTCGACATCACCTGGTCGCGCTTCGTCGCCGGCATCGACCACGGCGAGCGCTTCCTCTCGCGGATGTTCCCGCCCAATGTCGCGCCCGACAAGCTGCGAACTGCTCTACAGCGGCATGGTCGAGAGCCTGCAGATCGCGATCATCGCGACCGTGGTCGGCGTCGCGCTGTCGCTGCCGCTCGGGCTCGCCGCCGCCCGCAATCTGTCACCGTCGCCGCTCGCCTGGGCGGCGCGCGCGCTGATCGCGCTGTTCCGCACCTTCCATCCGGTGATCGTCGCCATCCTGTTCGTCAAGGCGGTCGGCTTCGGCGCGCTCGCCGGCATGCTGGCGCTGATCGTCGCCTCGCTCGGCTTCCTCTCCAAGCTGATCGCCGAGGCGGTCGAGGAAATGTCGATGAAGCAGGTCGAGGCCGTGCGCGCGACCGGCGCGCCGTTTCTTTCGGTCATCATCATGGGCGTGCTGCCGCAGGTGATGGCGCGCTTCATCGGTTTTTCCGCCTATCAGCTCGATTCCAACCTGCGCAACTCGGCGCTGGTCGGCCTGGTCGGCGGCGGCGGCATCGGCGCGACCCTGTTCACCGCGTTCCAGCGCTTCGACTACGACTTCGTGCTCACCATCGTGCTCGCCATCATCGCGATCGTGATGGTCGGCGAGATCGTCTCCGGCTGGATGCGGAGGCTGTTCCAGTGAGCACGCCCGCACCCGCACGCGCAATGGCAGCGCTTCACGCCGCTCGAGCGCGCCGCCCGCTCGGCGTTCTACCTCGTCGCGCTGGTCGCCATCGTGTGGTCGCTGCGCGCGATCGAGATCATCCCGGAGTTCCTGTACGACGCGCCGCAGCAGACCGCCGACCTGTTCGCCCGCATGTGGCCGATCGACTGGGCCTGGTACCCGAAGGTCGTGCATCCCGCGCTGATCGAGACGCTGCATACCGCGACGCTCGGCACCATCCTGGCGGTCGCGATGGCGGCGCTCGTCGCGCTGCTGGTGGCGCGCAACATCACGCGCTCGGTCGTGCTCAACGCCATCGGCGGCTTCATCCTGGTGGCGACGCGCTCGGTGCACGCCATGGTGTGGGCGCTGTTCTTCGTCGCGGTGTTCGGCCCGGGCGCGCTCGCCGGCACGCTCGCGATCGCGGTGCATTCGATCGGCTTCACCGGCAAGTTCCTGTCCGAGGCGATCGAGGAGGCCAAGCCCGGCCCGATCGAGGCGCTGATCGCCGCCGGCGCCTCGCCGCTTGGCGATCCTGCTCAAGGGCTACTGGCCGCAGGTGAAGCCGGCCTTCCTGGCGATCTCGGTGTTCCGCTGGGACATCAACGTGCGCGAATCGGCGGTGCTCGGCCTGGTCGGCGGCGGCGGCCTCGGCATGGCGCTCGATACCGCGCTCTCGAACCTCTATTGGGACCAGGCCGGACTGGTGCTGTTCGTGATTTTCGTGGTGGTGATCGTGACCGAGATCGTGACCGCCTGGGTGCGGTCGAGGATCATTTGAGCTGATCCGCCACCTTGGCGATGCCGGCCATGGCGCACTTCTCGTCGCCTTCGGAGCTCGAACCGCTGACGCCGACCGCCCCGATCGTCTCGTTGCCGACCTTGATCGGAACGCCGCCGCGTAGCGCAATGACGTCGGCAAGCTGCCGCTGAGCGGCAAGATCCGGCATCTCGGCGGTGCGCTTGGCCCAGTCGGCGCTGGTGCGGCCGAAGGTGCGCGCGGTGTAGGCCTTGCGGCGGGCGAGTTCCAGGTTGTGCGGGTTCGCCTGGTCGGATTGCAGGAACACGCGCAGCCTGCCGGCGCGGTCCACGACCGCAACCGAGACGCTGTTGCCATCCTGCTCGCACTGGTCGAGTGCGGCGACCGCGATCGCAAGCCCCATGCGCACGCCAACGTCCCGCTGGGTAATGACCTGGGCGCGCGACGGGGACGATACCGTACCCGCTACGATCAGGCCGGCGGCCAGAACCAATCGAATGGACATGAACGGACCTCCCTTGTCTTGTTCTTGCAACGGCCGATCAGCTAAATGGCCGATGAGCCGGTCTCGCGGTCGGCCGCGGCCCGCCCGCAAACCCACCCTACGTCGCATGGGATCGCTTTGGTAGCGCAGCGAGCGCCGCTAAAGTATTCAACAATCGTGCTTTTTCTCCCCTTCGGCGGCATTGAACTTGCGCGTCCGCTTCGCTATACGGGCACTCGATCCAGGCGGGCGAATGGACGGGGCTCGACGCTACTCCTGCCGAAATCGCCGGCATTCCAACGCGTTAGCAAAACGCGCGACCGATCAGGGATTTACTGATGGCTTCGACGTTCGACACGGTGGCCAATATCATCGCGGAAACCTGCGATATTCCGCGCGATACGATCAAGCCGGAAAGCCACGCCATCAACGATCTCGGCATCGACAGCCTGGATTTTCTCGACATCGCCTTCGCCATCGACAAGGCGTTCGGGATCAAGATGCCGCTCGAGCAGTGGACGCAGGAGGTCAACGACGGCAAGGCGACCACCGAGCAGTATTTCCAGTTGAACAACCTCTGCACCCGCATCGACGAACTTGTCGCTGCCAAGGGTGCCTGACGCGCACGCATGCGCATCGAGTACTTTC
The DNA here is from genome assembly GCA_963749815.1 of uncultured Alphaproteobacteria bacterium. Classification (GTDB taxonomy): domain Bacteria; phylum Pseudomonadota; class Alphaproteobacteria; order Rhizobiales; family Xanthobacteraceae; genus VAZQ01. Next base: position 471,319 of record CAVVON010000031.1, read on the forward strand.
AGCTCATCGACCGCATCGTCGCGCTTGATCTTTCCGAACAGACGATCCGCACCGAGGCCCGCGTTCCCGACGCCTCGACCATCTTCGAGGGACACTTCCCGGGCTATCCGCTGATGCCGGGCGTGCTGCTGATCGAGGCGATGGCGCAGACCGCCGGCTGGCTGGTGATCGGCGTCACCAAATTCACCCGCATGCCGTTCTTCGCCGCGCTCAAGGAGGCGAAGCTGCGCTCGTTCGTGACCCCCGGACAGATGCTCTCGCTCTCCGCCAAGCTGATCCACGAGGGTTCGGGCTACGCCATGGCGCAGGCGGAGATCCGCCACGACGGCAAGCGCACCTGCGACGCCGAGATCACCTTCCGGCTGGTCGAATTCCCGAACCCGGAGTTCCGCGCCAACATGGAGAAGATGGCCGGCATCCTGCAATTCCCCATGGAAGCCCTGACCCATGGCTGACACGGAGCGCGAAGCCTGGATCACCGGTATCGGGATCGTCTCCTGTCTGGGAGAAGGCCCCGATGCGACCTGGCAGGCTCTGCTCGAACGGCGCAGCAACGTCGATGCCACGAGCTTTGCGCCCTACCTCGTGCATCCGCTCGCGCCGGTCAATCTCGACCTGCAGATCCCCAAGAAGGGCGACCAGCGGCAGATGGAGCCGTGGCAGCGCATCGGCACCTATGCGGCGGGCCTCGCGCTCGACGACGCCAAGATCAAGGGCAACGCCGACCTCTTGGCGCGCACCGACATGATCGTCGCGGCCGGCGGCGGCGAGCGCGACCTCGCGGTCGACGGCGCGATCCTGACCGGCATCGCCAAGGCGGCCGACCCGGAGGCCTATCTCAACGAACGGCTGATGAGCGATCTGCGCCCGACGCTGTTCCTGGCGCAGCTTTCCAATCTGCTCGCCGGAAACATCTCCATTGTGCACGGCGTGATCGGCTCCTCGCGCACCTTCATGGGCGAGGAATCCTGCGGCGTCGATGCGCTCCGCATCGCGCTCGCGCGCATCAAGGCGGGCGACAGCGACATCGCGCTGGTCGGCGGCTCGCAGCACGCGCGCGAAGACATTTTGCTGCTGTACGAGTTCGAGCGCGCCAATCTGCGGGACAAATTCGCCCCGGTCTGGCAGCGCGGACCGAACGGCGGCTTCGTGCTCGGCTCGATGGGCGCGTTCCTGGTGATCGAGGCCCGCCCCCATGCCGAGGCGCGCGGCGCCAAGCCGATCGCCAGGCTCACCTCGGTCCTGTCCGACCGCGCCAAGCTCACGCCCGGCGCGCGCCAGGCGATGCTCGAACAGATGTGGCAGAAGCTGTCGCCGTTCCTACATCAAGGCCGTACCGCGGTGCTGTCCGGGGCGACCGGCGCCGAGCCGGCGACCGCCGAAGAGCGCGCGTTCCTTGCCGCCCATCCGGACGTGCCGGTGCGCGCCACCGGCTCCCGGATCGGGCACGGGCTCGAGCCGCAGTTCGTCATGAACGTCGCGCTCGCCGCACTGACGCTGCGGCATGGTAAGCTTTTTCCCGCCGACGACGAGAGCGGGGTCGAGCGCGCCGCGGAGGCCGCGCCGGACCAGATCGTCGTCACCAGCGCCGGCGTGGTGCGCGGCGAAGGCATGGCGCTGCTCGAAGCCGTCTAGAGGAGAGATCGATGCCGTCGATGCGAGACAAGAAGGGCCGGCCGGTCGTGGTGGTGACCGGCGCCGGCGTGGTCACGTCGCTCGGCACCGGCAAGAGCGAGAACTGGGGCAAGCTCGTCGCCGGCCAGTCCGGCATCCACGCCATCACTCGCTTCCCGACCGACCATCTCAAGACCCGGATTGGCGGCACCGTCGACTTCCTGCCGGTCGAGCCGATGTCTTCGCCCGCCTTGTGCGAGCGGCTGGGCGAGGTCGCGGCCCAAGAGGCGGTCGAGCAGGCCGGCATCGGCCGCAAGGGCGATTTCCCCGGTCCCCTGTTCGTCGCGGTGGCGCCGATCGAGATCGAATGGTCGCAGCGCCGCGCCATCGCCAAGGCGAGCGGCGCCAACGATGCGGTCAGCTACGGCGAGTTGTTGCGCACCTCGTCGCAGAAGGACTTCGCGCCGTTCTACGACCGCTTCAAGCTCGACTCGGTCGCCGATCACCTCGCCGACAAGTTCGGCACCAAGGGCTCGCCGATCTCGCTCTCGACCGCCTGCGCCTCCGGCGCGACCGCGATCCAGCTCGGCGTCGAGGCGATCAGGCGCGGCGAGACCGACGCGGCGCTGTGCATCGGCACCGACGGTTCGGTAACGCCGGAATCGCTGATCCGCTTCTCGCTGCTGTCGGCGCTGTCCACCTCCAACGACTCGCCGCAAGGCGCCGCCAAGCCGTTCTCCAAGAACCGCGACGGCTTCGTCATCGCCGAGGGCGCGGGCGCGCTGGTGCTCGAAAGCCTGGAGGCCGCGACCGCGCGCGGCGCGAAAATTCTCGGCGTGATCGAGGGCTGCGGCGAGATGGCCGACGCCTTCCACCGCACCCGCTCGAGCCCGGACGGCAAGCCGATCATCGGCTGCATGAAGAACGCGCTCGCCGATGCGGGCCTCACCCCCGACGACATCGACTACATCAATCCGCACGGCACCGGCACGCCCGAGAACGACAAGATGGAATATGTCGGCGCCGCCGCCGTGTTCGGCGAACGCGCCAAGTCGATCCCGATGTCGTCCAACAAGTCGATGGTCGGACATACGCTGTCGGCGGCGGGCGCGGTCGAGGCGGTGTTCACGCTGCTCACGCTGGAGCATCAGCGCATTCCGCCGACCATCAACTACAACGTGCCGGACCCCGCCATCCCGCTCGACGTGGTGCCGAACGTGGCGCGCGACGCGCGCATGCGGCATGCGCTGTCGAACTCGTTCGGGTTCGGCGGCCAGAACGTCTCGCTGGTGATCGGGCGGGAGCCGATGTAGTACCTCCGCCCTCGAGACAGGGATTGGAAACTCACCTCCGATGCGTGCCCTCACCCTGATTGCCGACCGCAAGCTCGAGCTTGCCGAAGTCGCGCCGCCGCCGCCGCCCGGCGAAGGCGAGGTGCAGGTGCGCGTCAGGGCGGTCGCGCTCAACCATCTCGACCTGTGGGGCTTCCGCGGCATGGCGTTCGCCAAGCGCAAGCTGCCGCTGGTTGTCGGCGCCGAGGCCGCGGGCGAGATCGCGGCCGTGGGCGCGGGCGTCAGCGCGTTCAAGCCGGGCGATCCGGTCGTGATGTACGGCGCGCTCACCTGCGGCGTCTGCAAGGCCTGCCGCGAGGGCCGCGACAATCTCTGCGAAAACGTCGGCGGCATCATGGGCTTCCACATCGACGGCTTCGCCCGCGATCTCGTCAACATGCCGGCGCGGCTGGTGATCCCGGTGCCAAAAGGCATCGCCATGCGCGACGCCGCCTGCGCGCCGATCGGATTTGCGACCGTGCAGCACATGCTGTTCGACAACGCCAGGCTCGAGGGCGGCGAAACCGTGCTGGTGCACGCCGGCGGCTCCGGCATCGGCTCGGCCGCGATCAAGATGGCCAAGGCGATCGGCGCGACCGTCATCACCACCGTCGGCGACGACGCCAAGGCGGAGAAGGCCAAGGCCCTCGGGGCCGACCACGTCATCAACTACCGCACGCAGCGGTTCGAGACCATCACGCGCAAGCTGACCAACAAGAAGGGCGTGGACGTCGTGTTCGAGCACGTCGGCGGCGAGGGCTTCAACGGCTCGCTCTTGGTTTTGAGACGCGGCGGCCGGCTGGTGACCTGCGGCTCGACCGCCGGCCCGACCGTCACCATCAACCTGATGCAGCTGTTCCAGCAGCAGTACCGGATCATCGGCTCGTTCGGCGCCTCGATGCGCAACATCCGCGAGAGCCTCGCCAAGATGGCGGGCGGGCTCCTGCCGGTGATCGACACCGAGGTTGCGCTGGCCGATTTCGAGCAAGGCCTCGCGCGCCTCGAAAGCCGGCAGGTTTTCGGTAAGATCGTCGTTCTGTTCTGATTGCCGCATCGCCGATGAACACCGATCTCAAACGCCTGGGCCGGATGGCCGCCTGGCGCCTGAAGAAGGCGATCGAGCCCGCTGTCGGCGCGGCGACGGTCGGCGCGTTCAAGCTCGTCCGACGCACCAATCCCGACCGCGCGGCGAACTTCGGCAGCGCCGTCATGCGCCGGGTCGGCCCGCTGCTGCGCGAGCACCGCATCGGCCGCGCCAATCTCAAGGCCGCCTACCCGGACAAGTCACCGGACGAGATCGAAGAAATCTTGCGCGGCGTCTGGGACAATCTCGGGCGGGTCGGCGCCGAGTTCGCGCAGCTCGACCGGATGTGGAGCCTGCTCACGGAAGAAAACCAGGTCCGCATCTTCGAGACGTCCGACAGCATCGCGCGCCTCCATCGCCTGCGCGACGACGGCAAGCCCGCGCTGATCTTTGCAGCCCACCTCGCCAACTGGGAGATTTCGGCACTGACCGCGACGGCGCTCGGCCTCGACACCACCGTGCTCTACCGCCGCCCGAATCTGAGCGCGGTCGCGGACGCGGTGGTGACGCTGCGCGCCGGCTGCATGGGCAAGCTGATCCCGACCAGCATCGAGGCGCCCGCCAAGCTTGCCCAGGTGCTGCAAGACGGCGGCCACGTCGCGCTGCTGGTCGACCAGTACAACGTGCAGGGCGTGGACGTGACGTTCTTCGGCCGCAAGACCAAGGCCAACCCGACGCTGGCGCGCCTCGCCCGCCTGGTCGAGTGCCCGATCCACGGCTCGCGCGTCATCCGCCGGCCGGACAACCGGTTCGAGGTGGAGCTTACGCCCGAGATCGCGCCCGCGCGCGATGCCAGCGGCCAGATCGACGTGGCGGCAACGATGCAGATCATCACCGGCGTGGTCGAGGGCTGGGTGCGCGAGCACCCCGCAGCAGTGGCTGTGGGTGCACCGCAGGTGGCGGTAGGGCCGCAAGTTCGCATGGCTGCCGGCTGAGAAGATCGCTACTGCTGGCGCAGGTTCAGCGTCTTGACGACCTCCTGCATGGTCTCCCACTCCTGCGCCATGGCCCGGCTCATCTCGTCCGGCGTGCTGCTGGCAACCGGCGTTCCGTTCTCGTTGAGACGGCGTTGCAGGTCGGGATCGTTGGACGCCTGAATGAATGTCTCCCTGATCCGGTTCACCAGCGCCGCCGGCATGCCTGCGGGTCCAGCCAACGCAAACCAGTTTGCGACCTTCTGCTTGCCAAAGCCGAGTTCGTCGATCGTCGGTACGTCCTTCAGCCGCTCCCACCGTTTCTCGGATTCGATCGCCAGCGCGCGCAATTTGCCCTCGGAAATGAAACCGCGCGACGTGTTGAGCGTCGGCCAGCCGAAATCGAGCCGACCCGTGACAAGATCGGCGATCATGGGCGCACCGCCGCGATAGTGCACGGATTCGAACGGCACCTTGTCCGCCACCAGGATTTTTGCGCCCAGCAGATGCGATGGCGAACCCAGCCCGGGTGTGCCGAAGGTCAAACCACCCGGCTTTTTTCGGCCCCACTCGTGAAGTTCGGCCATCGACTTGATCGGACTGTCAACGGGGACCGTCAGCACGACAACGCTGTTGAAAAGGTAAGTGATGGGGGAGAATCCCTTCACCGGATCGTATGGGGCACTGCCGACCGCCGGCACGGTCGCATGCTGCGAGCCTGAGAACACCAGGAGCGTGTGACCGTCCGGCGCCGCGGCCTGCACCGCCGCCGCAGCGACCCCGCCGCCGGCGCCGGTCCGATTTTCCACCACCACGCGCTGGCCGAGTACCTTGGCCACCGCGTCGGCATAGATTCGCGCCGTGATATCGGTGATGCCGCCGGGCGCGAGCCCCACCATCAGGGTCACCGGCCGGTTCGGATAATCCTGCGCCGCCGCGTGGCGCAGCCGCAGCAATGCCCGACAAGGACCAGAAGCGAGGCAACCGTCCGCAACAGCCGATTTTTCTTCATGCCTTCAACTGATGCGAGCTGCAAACCTGCATGGTCATTTCCCGGTCTTGATCCTGGTCCACAGCCGATTCATCGTCCGCTCGGTCTTCTGATCCTTGGCGTTGATGATGTAGAGCCGCGCCATCATCGCCTCGTCCGGATAGATCGTCTTGTCGTCGAGCACGGCCTTGTCGATGAATTTCTGGCTCGCCAGATTGCCGTTGGCATAGGAGATGAAGTTCGAGTTCTTCGCCGCCACTTCGGGCCGCTGCAGATAATCGATGAAGGCGTGCGCCTCGGCGACGTTGCGAGCGTCCTTCGGGATGGCGAGATTGTCGAACCACAGTTGCGCGCCTTCCTTCGGGATCGCATAGCCGACCTCGACGCCGCCCTTGGCCTCGGCGGCGCGCTTCTGCGCCTGCTTGATGTCGCCCGAGAAGCCGACCGCCAGGCAGATTTCGCCGCCGGCCAGCGCATTGAGATATTCGGAGGAATGGAATTTGCGCACCGACGGCCTGATCTTGGTCAGGAGATCGGCCGCCTTCTGCAGATCGGCCTCCTTGTTGGAATTCGGATCGAGGCCGAGATAGGCGAGCGCCGCCGGCATGATGTCGTCCGACGAATCGAGCATAGTGCACGCCGCAGTCCTTGAACTTCGCCAGGTTCTCCGGCTTGAACACGATATCCCAGCTGTCGATGCGGGCCTCGGGACCGAGGATCTCGCGCACCTTCTTGACGTTGTAGCCGATGCCGGTCGTGCCCCACATGTAGTTGACCGCGAACTGGTTGCCGGGATCGTAGACGGCGAGCCGCTTCGATGATCTCCGGCCAGAGATTGGCGAGGTTCGGGAGCTTCGCCTTGTCGAGCGTCTGGAAGATGCCGGCCTTGATCTGACGCTCCAGGAAATAGCCGGTCGGCACCACCACGTCGTAGCCGGACTTTCCGGCCAGCAGCTTGGTTTCGAGCGATGTCGTTGGAATCGAAGGTGTCGTAGCGGACCTTGATGCCGGTTTCCTTGGTGAAGTCGTCGATGACGGTCGGCGCGACATAGTCCGACCAGTTGTAGATGTTGACGATCCGCTCTTTGGTCTGCGCCAGCGCCGGTGTCGCGGACAACACGGCTGCGGCGATCAGCGCGGCGGATGTTTTCAGGCGCATGGCTTCGTCCTCGGAATGACTGTCGTGCCGCTCACGTGACGGTTTTGAGCCCAAGCTCCTTCCAGAGCTTGATGCCGCCGGCCAGGTGGGCGTTGTACGGCAGGCCGGCCGCCTGCGCCGCCAGCGAGGCGGTCACCGAGCGATTGCCGGAGCGGCAGGCGAACACCACCTGCTTGCCTTGCGGGTCGGGAATGGCGCCGGGATCGAAGCTCGACAGCGGCACCACCACGGCATCGGGATAACGCCTCGACCTCGATCTCGTTCGGCTCGCGCACGTCGACCAGCAGCATGCGGCCGGCCTTGACGCCCTCGGCGACCTCGTCCGGCTGCAGGTTCTTGACGCTGGGATGCTCGGCCATGCCGTTCTCCTCGACCTGGAGCTTGGGAAAATATCGGCGCTATCAGTCGCGCGCCGGGAACGGCAATCAGACTCGTGCGCTATCGCAGAGGCAGTCCGGATGACTCGTTATCCGCCAGGACAGCGACACCGGAGTCGGTCGATTCAGCACCGCCGCCGGCGGCCGACATCAGATCGTCACCTGCGTGCCGACCTCGACCACCCGGCCGGTCGGGATCTGGAAATAGTCGGTGGCGTCGTTGGCGGTGCGGGCGAGCGCGATGAACAGCCGGTCCTGCCAGCGCGGCATGCCGGAATGCGGCCGCCGGCTTGAGCGCGCGCCGCGACAGGAAGAACGACGTCGACATGATGTCGAACTGCCAGCCGAGCTTGCGGGCGATCGCGAGCGCCTTCGGCACGTTCGGCGACTCCATGAAGCCGAAGCGCAGCACGCACCCGCGAGAAGGTCTCGCCGACCGGCTCGATCCGCACGCGCTCGGCCGGGTCGACGCGCGGCGTCGTCGGCGGTCTCGATCGTCAGGATGACGTTCTTCTCGTGCAGCACCTTGTAGTGCTTGAGGCTGTGCATCAGCGCGGTCGGCGCGCTGGCCGGATCGCTGGTGAGGAACACGGCGGTGCCCGGCACGCGCGTGCGGCGGCTTCCGCTCCAGCATCGCGACCAGCGGCGTCGAGCGGCGTCTCCTGCCGGCGCGTCTTGTCGAACAGCAGGCGGCTGCCGCGCCGCCACGTGTACATCAGCACCATCACGCACGCCGCCGAGCGCGAGCGGCACCCAGCCGCCCTCCGACCACCTTGAGCAGGTTGGCGCCGAGGAAGGTGAGATCGATGAACAGGAACGGCAGCGATCAGCGCGGCCGCCGCCCACGGCGACCAGTTCCAGACCTTCCAGATCACGACGAACGCCATCAGCGCGGTGACCACCATGGTGCCGGTGACGGCGATGCCGTAGGCCGAGGCGAGCGCGCTCGACGAGCGGAACAGCACGACCAGCAGCAGCACGCCGACCAGCAGCAGCGTGTTCACGCGCGGCATGTAGATCTGCCCGTACCTGGGTCTCGGAGGTGTGGCGGATTTCGAGCCGCGGCAGCAGGCCGAGCTGGATCGCCTGCTGGGTCAGCGAATAGGCGCCGGTGATCACCGCCTGGCTGGCGATCACGGTCGCGACCGTCGCCAGCACGCACCATCGGCAGCAGCGCCCAGTCGGGATAGAGCAGGAAGAACGGGTTCTCGATCGCCTTCGGATTGGCGAGCACCAGCGCGCCCTGGCCGAGATAGTTGAGCGCGAGCGACGGCAGCACCAGCGCGATCCAGGCGATCTGGATCGGCTTGCGGCCGAAATGGCCGAGATCGGCATAGAGCGCCTCCGCGCCGGTCACCGCCAGGAACACCGCGCCGAGCGTGACCAGCCCGATCATGCCGTGGCTCGCCAGGAAGACGACGCCGTACATCGGATTGAACGCGAGCAGCACGCTCCGGATTGGCGACGATCCACGCCACGCCCGGAATCGCGATGGCGACGAACCAGAGCACCATGACCGGCCCGAAGAACGCCGCGACCCTGCGCGGTGCCGCGCGACTGCACCGCGAACAGCACGACCAGGATGACGACCGTCAGCGGCACGATGTAAGGGTCGAACGCCGGCGTCGCGATCTTCAGGCCTTCGATCGCCGAGAGCACCGACAGCGCCGGCGTGATCACGGCATCGCCGTAGAACAGCGCCGCGCCGATGATGCCGCAGCAGCACCACCGCGCCGGCGCTCTTGCCGAGCGCGCGCTGCGCCAGCGCCATCAGGGCGAGCGTGCCGCCTTCGCCGTTGTTGTCGGCCCGCAGCAGGATCAGGACGTATTTGAGCGTGACGATGATGATCAGCGCCCACAGGATCAGCGAGAGCACGCCGAACACCGCCTCGCGCGTCATGTCGCCGCCGGTTCCGACGGCGGCGGTCACCGCCTCGCGCAGCGCATAGAGCGGGCTGGTGCCGATGTCGCCGTAGACGACGCCGATGCTGCCGACGGTCAGCGCCCAGAACGCGGACGGGTGTGGCGCCGGCCGGCGACGTGCGCCCGTCGGGCGCCGCGATGCTGGTGGTCATGAGTGAAGTCAGGCCGCAGCCCGTTCCTTTGCTGCACTGCAATATAGCGCGAGGCGGCGCTTATAGCACCGCCTTTGTGTCCGGCAAGCTTACGCTGTCATGCTACGGCCAGCGCTCAGACATGCGGGAATGATCCAAGGCGGCTCCCGGCCGTGCAGGATTTTGCATGAAAATCAATCGCTTACGTGACAAGCCCGCGGACCTGGGTCAGACCGTGACCTGGGTGCCGACCTCGACCACCCGGCCGGTCGGGATCTGGAAGAAGTCGGTGGCGTCGCTCGCCGATCTTCGCGAGGCCGATGAACAGCCGGTCCTGCCAGCGCGGCATGCCCGAATGGGCCGCCGGCTTGAGCGCGCGCCGCGACAGGAAGAACGACGTCGACATGATGTCGAACTGCCAGCCGTGCTTGCGGGCGATCGCCAGCGCCTTCGGCACGTTCGGCGTTTCCATGTAGCCGAACTTCAGCGCCACCACGGCTGAAATGCGGCGATCATCGGCGTGATCGTCACCCGCTCGTCGTCGCGCACGCGCGGCGTATCGGCGGTGATGATCGTCAGGATGACGTTGTGCTCGTGCAGGACCTTGTTGTGCTTGAGATTGTGCAGGAGCGCGGTCGGCGCGAACTCGGGATCGCTGGTGAGGAACACCGCGGTGCCCGGCACGATGTGCGGCGGCTTCTTCTCCAGACTGCGTCACCAGCGTGTCGAGCGGCACTTCGGTGCGGCGCGTCTTCTGGGCGAGCAGCGTGGTGCCGCGCCGCCAGGTCAGGATCAGCAGCACCATGGACGCGCCGAACAGGAGCGGCGCCCACGCGCCTTCGAGCAGCTTCAGCAGATTGGCGATGAAGAACGTAACGTCGATCGACGATCAGCGGCACCACAACGAGCGCGACCCGCCACAGCGGCCAGTGCCACAGTTTCCAGATCACGATGAAGCCAAGCAGACCGTCGACCACCATCGTGGTCGCGACCGCGATGCCATAGGCGGAGGCGAGCGCACTCGAGGTGCGGAACATCACCACCAGCAGCAGCACGCCGATCAGCAGTGCGCTGGTGACGCGCGGAATATAGATCTGCCCGGCCTGCGACGCCGAGGTGTGCAGGATCGCAAGCCGCGGCAACAGCCCGAGCTGGATGGCCTGGTGCACCAGCGAATAGGCGCCGGTGATCACCGCCTGGCTTGCGATCACGGTGGCGGCGGTGGCGAGCACCACCATCGGCAGCAGCAGCGCTTCCGGCACCAGCTGGTAGAACGGATTCTCGATCGCCGTCGGGATGCGCCAGCACCAGCGCGCCCTGCCCGAAATAGTTGATCAGCAGCGCCGGCAGCACCAGCGCCGAACCAGGCGGTCTGGATCGGCTTGCGGCCGAAATGGCCGAGATCGGCATAGAGCGCCTCGCCGCCGGTCACGACCAGAAACACCGCGCCGAGCGTGACCAGTCCGATATGCCCGTGATCATAGACGAAAGCTCATGGCGTAGAACGGGATTGATCGCGTGCGAGCACGCCGGGATCGTCGCGGATGTGCAGCAGGCCCGCGGCCGCGATCGCGACGAACCACACCAGCATGACCGGCCCGAAGAAGGCCGCGACCTTGGCGGTGCCGCGGCGCTGCACCGCGAACAGCCCGATCAGGATGACGATCGTCAGCGGCAGGACCGAGTGCTCGAACGCCGGCGTGACGAGCTTGAGCCCCTCGACCGCGGACAGGACCGAGATCGCCGGCGTGATCACCGAATCGCCGAGGAACATCGACGCGCCGATCACGCCGAGCAGGAACACCAGCGGCGTGCGCCGCCCGAGCGCGCGCGTGGCGAGCGCGGTGAGCGAAAGCGTTCCGCCCTCGCCGTTGTTGTCGGCGCGCAGCAGGAGGAGCACGTATTTGATGGTGACGACGACGATCAGCGCCCACAGGATCAGCGAGAGCACGCCGAGCACGATCTCGCGCGTCACCGGACCGTGCGCCTCGGCCGCCACCACCGCCTCGCGAAACGCGTAGAGCGGGCTGGTGCCGATATCGCCGTAGACGACGCCGACGCTGCCGAGCGCCAGCGCCCACAGATTCGGCTTTTCGGACGGCGAATCGCCGGTCGCCGGATTGGCCGCGGCTGCGGTCTTCTCGTTTGCGACAGTGCTCATGAGGCGTCGGCGATCTCGATGCGCGGCAAAGGAGGCGCGCCTTATATCACCCCTCATCGGCGAGCGACATGGTCCGTCCGGCGCGGCAACACGCTTGACCCGTGTCGCCTGCGCAACGCGTCTGGTGCGGCCGCGACGCTGGCTATGGCTTGATGTTCGGCGGAACCGGCGGCTCCTCACGCATCAGCGTGATCGTCACACGGCGGTTGGCGGCGATGTAGGGATCGTCGGGAAACAGCGGCTGCGTGTCGGCGCGCCCCGACGACCATGTAGATGTGCGAGGCCGGCACCCCTTCCGCTTGCGAGTTCCCTGCGCACGACGTTGGCGCGATCGGCGGAGAGTTCCCAGGGGCCGTAGTCCGGCCGCGGCGGCAGGCGGGTGGCCGCGGTATGGCCGCTGATCGCGAGCCGGAACGCCGTGGCCTTGAGCGGGCCCGCGAGCCGCTGGATCATCCGGCGCGTGCGCTCGTTCGGCTCCTTCGACCCTTCCGGGAACATCGAGCGGCCGTCCTGGTCGACGATCTCGATGTTGAGGCCCTGCTTGGTCTCCTCGATCATCAGGTGCTTCGACATCTCGGTGATGTCGGGCAAGTCCTGCATCGCCTGCCGCAGCGATGCGGCCGCGAGCGCGAAGGCGCGATCGTTCTCGAACTTGGCGCCGTAGTTCTGCTGGTTGCCATGCTCGTCGGGGCTGGGCGTGGCGGACGCCTCTTCGGGCGGGATCTGCATCGCGTTCTTGAGCTTCGGCCGCGTCGGCAGGCCGGGGATCTCGATCACGCCGGAATAGCGGACGCGATCCTGCACGCCGAAGGCGTCGCGCATCGAGCCCGCCACGATCTGCAGCTTGACCTGATCCTGCGTCGAGAACGCCACCAGCATCACGAAGAACGCGACCAGCAGACCCATCAGGTCCGCGAAGGTCACGAACCAGCCGTGACCGCCGCCGTGTGCTTCGCCGCGCTTCTTTTTCGCCATGGGCTTGCGTCCGAAGCGTCGCCCGTCAGGCCGGGACCGGTTCGGCCTCGCTCTCGGAATGACGATGCTTTTCCGGCAGGTAGGCGAGCAGCATCTCGCGCACGAGCGCCGGGCTCTTGGCGTCGCGGATCATCAGCACGCCGTCGATGATGAGGGTGCGGTTGATCTCCTCGTCGACCAGCTTGAGATGCAGCTTGTCGGCGATCGGCAGGCAGAACAGGTTGGCGACGGCGGCGCCGTAGAACGTCGCCAGCAGCGCGACCGCCATGTAGGGGCCGAGCTTGGAGGGATCGGTCATGTTGGCGAACATCTGCACCATGCCGATCAGCGTGCCGATCATGCCGAACGCCGGCGCGCAGTCGCCGATGGCGCGATAGATCTTCTGGCCCTCGTCGAGATGGGTCAGGAAGTTGTCGCGATCGCGCTCGAGATTGTCGCGGATGAAGTCATTGTCATAGCCGTCGGCGACGAAGCGAATGCCCTTGGCCAGGAACGGGTCCTCGGTTTCGACCTTCTCCAGGCCGATCGGTCCCTGCTTGCGCGCCACCTCGGCGAGCGCCGCGATTTCGTCGACCAGTTCGCGCTGGGTGATACGGCGCATGGTGAATGCGAATTTGGCGCCGAGCGGCAGGCCATGCATGATCGAGGAGAAGCGGGAAGCGGATCAACGTGGCTGCGAACGCGCCGCCGAAGATCACGATGGCCGCATGGGCATCGACGAACATCCGCAGGTCGCCGCCCATCAGAATGAGCGTGACCAGCACGATGCCGCCGGCAACGATGCCGAAGCTGGTTGCGAGATCCATGGAACCACACCGCCCAGATACGCGAACGGGCGCCGCCAACCCTCGCCGACGCCAGGGATGAACCTAGTACCGGCGCGATTAAGGGAGGGTTACCAAACGTTGACGTTAACCGGGCGTTAGCGACGAGAAGTCGTCCGCGCAAAATTCGGTGTCATCGCCGGGCTTGTCCCGGCGATCCCGCTAGGAGGCACTCGCCCTCCTAAGCGGGATGCCCGGCACGAGGCCGGGCATGACGGTGGACGGGCACATCTGCCGTCACGCCGCGATATTCCCGTATTCTTCCTTCAGCAGGCCGAGCCTGGCGTAAATGTCCCGGTCCGACACCACGAACAGCCGGGCGGTCCCGCCCGCGCTCCTGTGCACGATCCGGTTGCCTTGCGGCAGCGTGAAGATGTCGCGCTTGCGCCATTGGATCGTGTCATTGCCGACTTGGCTCTCGCCCGCGCCTTCGACCACGCAGCAGACCGACGAGGCATTGGTGCGGAACGGCAGCGTGCTCTGCCCGGGATCGAGCTGCACCAGGAAGCAGTCGATCAGCTCCATCGCGGTGCCGCCGGTGAGCGGATTGATGTAGCGCACCCGGCGCGAGCCGTCGCGCGCCGGCGGCGCCTTGGCGACCGCCGCCGCCGCGGGCCCGTAGGGATAGCGGAACACCGGCGAATAGGCCTTGGTGGCGTAGGCGACGTCCGGCACGACATTGGCGACCGCGAACGCCTCGTCCGGCATCGTCTCCGGAATCTCCGCGGCCGGCCCCGGCTGGAACAGTCCCGTCCCGAGATAATGATGCATCGGCACGTCGAGCGCATCGAGCCAGATGATCGGCGCCGATCCCTCATGCACATGCTCGTGCCAGGTCCAGGCCGGGGTGAGGACCAGATCCCCCTCCTCCATCGGGCACGGCTTGCCGTCGACGATGGTGGTGGCGCCCGCGCCTTCCAGCACGAAGCGCAGCGCATTCATGGTGTGACGGTGCGGGCGCGCCTTTTCGCCGGGCAGCAGGATCTGAAGGTTGGTGCAGATCGTCTTGGTGGTCTGCCGCCATTCGTAGTCGTCCGCGCCCGGCGGAATGAGCTGCAGCACCCGGCGCTCGATCGCCTCCGGCGAGGCCACCTTGATCGCACCCGCGATCAGCGGCCTGATCGTCTCCCACGACCACAGGTAGCTCGGCTCCGGCCCCTGCGGCGGCCGGTGCGCGAATTTGTTCTCCCACAAGGGCGCCATGGCGGCGTCCTTCCATGCCTTGCGGAGCTCGTCGATCTCGTGGGGAGTCGCGGCTGCGGACATTGTTGCGGACATCAGCCTATCCTTCTTGCGGCGCGGCAACCGATCACGAGTTTAGAGCGCGCCGGGGGGCTGTCAATTGCGGCAGCCCGCGCGCGGTCCTATAGTGCGATGAAACCTGGGCTCATCGAGGCGTTCGCGATGCAATTCGGCGTGCAGTTCTTCCCCGCTGTCGACCATACCGACAAGAATGCCGCCGAATATTTCTCCGAGTCGCTTGCGATCGCCGAGGAGGCCGAGCGCCTCGGCTTCACCCATGCGCGCACGGTCGAGCACTACTTCCACCGCTACGGCGGCTACAGCCCCAACCCGATCGTGTTCCTGAGCGCGGTCTCGCAGCGCACCAAGACCATGCGGCTCGTCACCGGCGCGGTGCTGCCGGTGTTCAACCATCCTTTCAAGCTCGCCGGCGAGATCGCCATGCTCGACGGCATTTCCGGCGGACGGCTGGACGTCGGCTTCGCGCGCGCATTCCTGCCGCACGAATTCCGCCGCTTCGGGATCTCGCCCGACGAATCGAACGCCCGCTTCCGCGAAGGGCTCGAGCAGATCGAGCTTCTGCTCACCACGGAGAATGCCACCCACAAGGGCCAGTTCCATTCGTTCGAGAACACGACCTCGCTGCCGCGGCCGACGCAGAAGCCGCGGCCGAAATTCTACATCGCCGCGACCCAGACGCCGGAAGTCGTTCGAGTTCGCCGGCCAGCAGGGCTGCTCGCTGATGGCGATCCCGATCGGCCCGATCAAGCCGCTGATCGAGCTCTACCGCAAATCCTGGCGCGAGGCCGGCCATCCCGGCAACGGCGAGGTCATGGTGGCTTTCCACATGTTCTGCCACGAGGACGCCAGGCTCGCGCGCGATATCGCCCGCCCGCCGTTCGAAGAATACTTCCGCGCGCTCAACGAGGCGGTCGGCGACTGGGAGCGCAATACGTCGAAGGACTATCGCGACTACGACACGTCGATGCGCAAGCTGCGCTCGTTCACGCTCGACGGCCAGATCGAAACCGGCGGCGCCTGGGTCGGCACGCCCGACGAGATCAGGGCGACCATCCGCCGCGTCGTCGCCGCCATCGGCGATTTCGAGCACGCCTCGCTGCAGATCAACTTCGGCAATATCGACGTGCGCGACGCGCAGAAGTCGATGCGGCTGTTCGCGCGCGAGGTGATGCCGGAATTCGCCGCCGCCGGCGCGAAGCAGGCGCTCGCCGGAGCCAAATAGCACGCGGCCCACCGCTTCCCCGGCGTCGCAACCTGCGCTATCTGACAGGACCAACGGCCCGCCAGCGCGCTTGCCGCACGGCCGACAATTCAAAGGGAGAGAAACCATGCGCCAGATCGGCCATTTCATCGGCGGCAAGGAGGTCGCGGGCGGCTCGGGCCGCACCGGCGACGTGTTCAATCCCAACACCGGCGAGGTGCAGGCCAAGGTCGCGTTCGCCAGCAAGGCCGAGATGCAGAAGGCGATCGCCAACGCGGCGGCCGCGCAGCCGGCCTGGGCGGCGACCAATCCGCAGCGGCGCGCGCGCGTGATGTTCAAATTCCTGGAGCTCATTCAGAAGGAGTACGACGATCTCGCGCGGCTGCTCTCCTCCGAGCACGGCAAGACCTTCGTCGACTCCAAGGGCGATATCCAGCGCGGCCTCGAGGTCGTGGAATTCGCCTGCGGCATTCCGAACCTGATGAAGGGCGAGTTCACCGACAATGCCGGACCCGGCATCGACCTCTATTCGCTGCGTCAGCCGCTCGGCGTCGTCGCCGGCATCACGCCGTTCAATTTCCCGGCCATGATCCCGCTGTGGAAGGCCGCACCCGCCATCGCCTGCGGCAATGCGTTCATCCTCAAGCCGTCCGAGCGCGACCCGTCGGTGCCGATGCGCATCGCCGAACTGTTCGTCAAAGCCGGCCTGCCGGAGGGCATCCTCAACGTCGTCAACGGCGACAAGGAAGCGGTCGACACGCTGCTCACCGATCCGCGCGTCATGGCGATCGGTTTCGTCGGCTCGTCGGCGATCGCCGAATACATCTATGCGACCGGCTGCGCGCACGGCAAGCGCGTGCAGTGCTTCGGCGGCGCCAAGAACCACATGATCGTGATGCCCGACGCCGACATGGATCAGGCGGTCGATGCGCTGGTCGGCGCGGGCTACGGCTCGGCCGGCGAGCGCTGCATGGCGGTCTCGGTCGCGGTGCCGGTCGGGCAGAAGACCGCCGACGCGCTGATGAAGAAGCTCATCCCGCGGGTCGAGAGCCTGAAGATCGGCCCCTCCACCGACGACAAAGCCGACTACGGCCCGATGGTGACGCGCGCGCATCTCAACAAGGTCAAGGACTACGTCGATATCGGCGTCAAGGAAGGCGCCAAGCTGGTCGTCGACGGCCGCAACTTCAAGCTCCAGGGCTACGAGAACGGCAACTTCATGGGCGGCTGCCTGTTCGACAACGTCACGCCGGACATGCGCATCTACAAGGAGGAGATTTTCGGGCCGGTGCTGTCGGTGGTGCGCGCCAAGGACTACGAGGAGGCGGTGCGGCTCCCCTCGGAGAGCGAGTACGGCAACGGCGTCGCGATCTTCACCCGCGACGGCGACACCGCGCGCGACTTCACCAGCCGCGTGCAGGTCGGCATGGTCGGCGTCAATTTCGCGATCCCGGTGCCGCTGTCCTACTACACCTTCGGCGGCTGGAAGCGCTCCGGCTTCGGCGACCTCAACCAGCACGGCCCGGACTCGATCCGCTTCTACACCAAGACCAAGACGGTGACGGCGCGCTGGCCATCCGGCACCAAGGAAGGCGCCGAGTTCGTCATTCCGACGATGAAGTGAAACGCGATCTCGCGCCGCAATGCGCCTGACACTTGGATGCGGGGCGCGCTGCTGGGCGTGGCGCTGGCGTCGCCGGCGGCCGCGCAGGACGCGCAGAGCGAAATCCGCACCGCGCTCACGCAGTGGATGGAAGACTTCAATGCCCGAAGGGCCGACAAGGTCTGCGGGCTGTTCGCCCCGGACCTGGTCGCCCAGTTCCGCGGCCAGCCCGAGCGCAACTACGCCGGGCTTTGCGAGCTGCTCAAGCGATCGCTCAGCGACCCGGAGCGCGGCTACAGCTACACGCTCGCCATCAAGGAGGTCATCGTGTTCGGCGACGCCGCCATCGTGCGGCTGGTGTGGACCCTGACCGTGCACCGCAAGGATGCGCCGGGCGGCGACATCACCGCCAACGAGCCCGGCATGGACCTGTTCCGCCGGCAGACGGACGGCTCCTGGAAGATTGCCCGCTACATCGCCTACGAAGACGAACGCTGACCGTCGGCTCAAGTGACTCACAGCGACGCCACGCTGGCAGCGCCTCCCTCTCCCCGTGCTACGGGGAGAGGGTTGGGGTGAGGGGCAACGATTGAGATCAGCGCAAGTCTTGCCCCTCACCCGCCCTCGCTAACGCTCGGGCACCCTCTCCCGCTTCGCGGGCGAGGGACGAGCGCAAGCTAGGCAATGCACGTCCGGCCGGCCGGCGCATCCGAGCCGACGCTGGCGCGCGCGCACTGGCAGCGCGCGGTGCGGCTTGCGACCGACACCGTGACGCTGGTGATGCGGTTCTTCTGCACTACGACGTTGCACAACAGCGCCGGATGCCCGCTCTCGCCGTCGGCCTGCAGCTTGAGCGTGCCGACCTTCTGCCGCAGCACCGCGGTGCCGTTGCGCAGCGGTTCGAGCCTGACCGTATCGAGATAGAGCGCCGTCTGCGTGGACGGCGGGATCGTCTTGATCTCGACATAGCCGACGCTGGTCTCGATGGTGCAGCCGGCGAGCGATATCAGCACGCCGCAGAGCGCCAGCCGCCGCCAGGCGGACCGCATGGTCAGGCCCCCGGCGACTTCAGCGTGGTCAGGAGCTTCTTGAGCTTGTCGGAAGCGTCGCGGATGCCGTCGGTGAGCTGGTGGATCACCTCGAGCGCACGCTCGTGCTCTTTCACCTGCAGCAATTCGTCGATGAAGTCTTCGTTGGTCTGCAGGGTGCGCAGCAGGTTGGCGAAGTCCCGGCGCGCGACCTCGAGCTCCTTGATCGCGCCCTCGGTGCCGACCTTGAGCTCGCGCCAGCGCTCGATCAGGAAGGCGCGGTCTTCCGGCTTGTAGCGTGTCTCCGCGTCGAGCGCCTTGAGCTTGTCATCGGCGCGCTTGAGCGCCTTGTTGCCGAGTTCCCAGACCGCGCCGTTGTCGGCGACCGCGCCGAGCAGCGCCGCGACGTGACCGCGCAGCTCCTCGATCTCCTTGCGCGCGCCCGGCGCATCCTTCATGCGGTCGATCGACTGCGTGCCCTCGTCGATCTTCTTGCTGAGATCGCTGAAGGTCTTCTTGAGCTCGTTGAGCTGCCTGGTGAACTCGTCGTCGGCGGTGCGGTTTTCGTCGGCGGTCCGGTTCGCCTCGCCGGCGCGCAGCTGACGCGCGGCGTCGAGAACCCCTTGCGCCGCGGCCGGACCGGATGGCGCGGCCGCAAACAGCAATAAGGCAGCCGGCAGCAGCACGAGACAGCGACCGGCACGGAAAGAAAATCTCGAATTCATGGGATGAACTCCGGCAATGAAATCCACATCTGGCCTGGTCATTACCGGGTAAATACTAGGGCGGAAGTACGGCGCGCGTCGACCCCTCGCGGGCGGCGATTGGCCCACGCTATAGTTCCGCGGCGGAAACCTCATGAAAGGCGAATTCGATGGCGGAATATGAGCTCTACTGCTTTGCACAATCCGGCAACGCCTATCGCGCGGCGCTGATGCTCAACCTGATCGGCGCCGACTGGAAGCCGATTTTCGTCGACTTCTTCGCCGGCGGCGAGACCCGCACGCCGAAATACCGCGCCGAGGTCAACGAGATGGGCGAGGCGCCGGTGCTGGCGCATGGGGCCAAGAAGCTCTCCCAGTCGGGCGTGATCCTCAGCTATCTCGCCAAGCGCACCGGCAAGTTTCAGCCCGAAGGGCGAAGACGAGGAACTCGAGGCGCTGCGCTGGATCATCTTCGACAACCAGAAGGTCAACGGCTTTCTCGGACCCTATCGTTTCCTGCGCAACTGGGCCAAGCCCGCGGGCGACCCCGCCGTGATGGCGTTCCTGAAGGGCCGCATCGACAACAATCTGGCGATCCTCGACAAGCGGCTCGGAGCGCGGCCGTACATCCTCGGCGACCGGCCGACTATCGCCGACATCTCGCTGGTGGCGTATCTCTATTATCCGGCGGACGAGTTCGGATTCGATATTCCGGCGCAGCACAAGAACATCGCGGCCTGGCTCGACCGCATCAAGGCGCTGCCGGGCTGGAAGCATCCCTACGATCTGATGCCAGGCCACCCGCTGCCGGAGCGGTGATCTCTACGTTCCGCATTGGCAGTGCAGCAGCGCGCCGCTCCGCTCGTCCCCGCGAAAGCGGGGACCAAGCGCTTTCTTATGGCTGGATGCCCGCTTGCGCGGGAATGACCGGAGGAAAGAACCGCCTCAGTTCAGCCGCGCAGGCCGGTCGGGATCGGCCGGCGGCTCGGACTGGCCCGGCGACAGGGACGGCGCCTGCATCGGCGCCTGAACCGGCGGGCTCGCCTGCGCGGCCGCCGCTTCCGCGGCATCCTTGCGCTCATGGTCGCGGTAGGCGAACCAGCCGAACGGCAGGCTGCCGAGATAGGCGAGCGTGCCGATCGTCAGCACCGGCCACGGATAGGAGACCAGCAGCGCGAAGAACGCCACCACGCACACGAACACCGGCAGCACCATCTCGGGCGCCACCCGCTTGCCGACGCGCTTGCCTGAAAACACCGGCAGCCGCGACACCATGAGGAGCGCAATCGCCAGCGTGTAGACGAACGTCACCGGCGCGACGAAGGCGAAGCGCGGCATGCCGAGGAAGTGGACGTAGATCGGCAGCAGCGCGCAGATCGCGCCGCCCGGCGCCGGCATGCCGGTGAAGAAGTTCGCCGCCCAGGCCGGCTTGTTCGGATCGTCGGCCATGACGTTGAAACGCGCGAGCCTCAAGCCCGCGCAGATCGCAAACACCATGCAGACGATCCAGCCGGCATTACCGATCTCGTGCAGGCCCCAGAAGTAGAGGATCAGCGCCGGCGCCACGCCGAAATTCACGAAGTCGGCCAGGCTGTCGAGCTCGGCGCCGAAGCGCGAGGTGCCCTTGAGCATGCGCGCGACGCGGCCGTCGATGCCGTCGAGCAGGCCGGCGAACACGATCGCCGCCACCGCCCATTCGAGCTTGCCCTGCGCCGCCAGCGGAATGGCGGTGAGGCCGGCGCACAGCGCCAATAGCGTAATGACGTTGGGAACCAGCATCCGCACCGGAATCTGCCGGAAACGGCGGCGCCGGATTTCGGGGCGTTCGGGTTCGAAGGGTGAGAACGGCATGCCAGCAATATAGCGTGCGGTTCACGGCGCCGCCATGGCGGGAGGAATTAACGGTTATTCATGCGTAAGCGACCAAGTGTCACCGCTATCCCACCCGAAACGTGATCTGCGGATTGCCGGCGCCGGCGGCCGGAAAAGCTACCCCACCCGAAACGTGATCTGCGGATTGCTCGCCGCCGCATGTCGGCGATCACGGTCTCGCCCGCGATCGCGGTCTGGCCCTCGGCCACCAGCGCCTTGGTGCCCTCCGGCAGGAAGACGTCGACGCGCGAGCCGAAGCGGATCATGCCGATGCGCTCGCCCGCGCCGAGCGAGGCGCCCTCGCGCACGAACGGCACGATGCGCCGGGCAACCAGCCCCGCGATCTGCACGACGCCGAATTTGCCTTTGCCGGTATTGATCAGGAACGAATTGCGTTCGTTCTGCTCGCTCGCCTTGTCGAGGTCGGCGCTGAGGAAGGCGCCGTGATGGTAGGCGATGCGCTCGACCTTGCCGGCGACCGGACTCCGGTTCACGTGGCAGTCGAACACGCTCATGAAGATCGAGACCCGCGGCAGCGGGCGGTCGCTCAGACCGAGCTCCTTCGGCGGCACCGCGTTGGTGACGAGGCTGACGCGGCCATCGGCCGGCGCCACCACGATGCCCTCGCGCACCGGCGTCACCCGTTCGGGATCGCGGAAGAAGTAGACGCACCAGATCGTCAGCATGGTGCCGATCCAGCCGAGCGGCGACCACAGCAAGAACAGGACCAGGCTCCCGAGCGCGAACGCGCCGATGAACGGCAAGCCCTCGCGATGGATCGGCGCAAGCTGCGAACGGATCGAGGCGATGACGGACATGGGAAACTCGGTGCTCTCTGTCGCCCTCACCCTAAGGAGCCGCGCGTAGCGCGGCGTCGCGAAGGGCGAGGGCCCGGATTCGGGCCACCCCCATCCTTCGAGACGCGTGCTTCGCACGCTCCTCAGGATGAGGGCGGAAACTCTACTCCGCCGCGTCGGCGCGCACGACCGGCGCGTCGGCGGCCGGCTCGCCATCCGCCACCACCGGCGGGTTGCGGTTGGGCGCGGCCACATCGTCCTCGACCTCGGCGAGCTTCTCGCGCGCGGCTTCGGCCTCGCGCTGGCGGTTCCACATGCTGGCATAAAGCCCGCCGCGCGCCAAAAGCTCGTGGTGCGTGCCGCGCTCGGCGATCACGCCCTGGTCGAGCACGATGATCTCGTCGGCGCCGATGATGGTCGAGAGCCGGTGCGCGATCACCAGCGTGGTGCGGTTCTCCGACACCCGCTGCAGCGCGTCCTGGATGTCGCGCTCGGTGTGGCTGTCGAGCGCCGAGGTGGCCTCGTCGAGCAGCAGGATCGGCGGCGCCTTCAGGATGGTGCGGGCGATCGCGACGCGCTGCTTCTCGCCGCCGGACAGCTTCAGCCCGCGCTCGCCGACCTCGGTCTCGTAGCCCTTCGGCGACATGCGAATAAAGCCGTCGATCTGCGCCAGGCGCGCCGCCTCCTCGACCTCGGCGTCGCTCGCCTCCCAGCGGCCGTAGCGGATGTTGTAGCGGATGGTGTCGTTGAACAGCACGGTGTCCTGCGGCACCATGCCGATCGCCATCCGCAGCGATTTCTGCGTCACCTCGCGGATGTCCTGCCCGTCGATGGTGATGCGCCCGCCGGTCACGTCGTAGAAGCGGAAGATCAGCCGCGAGATCGTCGACTTGCCGGCGCCCGACGGGCCGACCACCGCGACCGTATGCCCGGCCGGCACCTCGAACGAGAGCCCCTTGAGGATCGCCCGGTCGGGCTCGTAGGCGAACTGCACGTTCTCGAACCGGATCGACGCGGCGCGCACCTCGAGCGGCTTGGCGCCGGGCTTGTCCTTGATCTCGGGATTGCGCTCCAGGATCGAGAACATGTGCTCGATGTCGATCACCGCCTGCTTGATCTCGCGGTAGACCATGCCCATGAAATTCAGCGGCTGGTAGAGCTGGATCATCATCGCGTTGATCATCACGAAGTCGCCGACCGTGTTGGTGCCGGCCCTGATCCCCATCGCGCACAGCACCATCACGCCCGCGAGCCCGAGCGTGAAGATCACCGCCTGCCCGGCATTGAGCACGGCGAGCGAGACGTAGGCCTGCACGCTCGCCTTCTCGTAGCGCGCCATGGCGCGGTCGTAGCGCTCGGCCTCGCGCTCCTCGGCGACGAAATACTTCACGGTCTCGTAGTTGAGCAGCGAGTCGATCGCCTTGACGTTGGCGTCGGTGTCGCTGTCGTTCATGCGGCGGCGGATGTTGATGCGCCACTCGGTCGCCAGATACGTGAACACCATGTAGCAGGCGACCGTGATCAGGATCACCACCACGTAGCGCCAGTCGAACTGGTAGAGCAGCACGCCGACGATCAGGGCGAGCTCGATGATGGTCGGCACCAGCTGCATGATCACCATGCGCACGATCGTCTCGATCGCGTTGCGCCCGCGCTCCAGCACGCGGGTCAGGCCGCCGGTCTTGCGCTCGAGATGAAAGCGCAGCGACAGCTGGTGCATGTGCTCGAAGGTGCGGTAGGCGAGCTGGCGCACCGCGTGCATCGCCACCTTGGCGAAGATGCCGTCGCGGGTCTGGGTCAGCACCGCCATCAGGATGCGCATGCCGCCATACGCCAGCGTCATCGCGAGCGGCGCCGCCAGCAGCCACAGCATCCAGGCGGACGCCGCCACCGGCGCGGTCCCCTCCCCGACCAGCGCGTCGGTCGCCCATTTGAAGGTGAACGGCACCGCGATGGTGGCGAGCTTGGCGGCGAGCAGCAGCACCATCGCGAGCGCAACCCGGCCGTGCAGATCGCGCCGGTCCGACGGCCAGATATACGGCCACAGGGCGCGCATGGTGGCCAGCAGCGAGCCCTCGCGCTCGGCGGACACTTCGCGCTTGAGCGCCTCGGTCGAGCGCTGATGGGGATCGGTCATTCAGGTGGGCCCGGACTGAACGGCCCGCCGGGGCGGGCCGCGAACCCTCATATAGAGCTTTTCAAATGTGCAATCACCCCCCTGACCTTGCTTGATTTTTTAGCGTTTCCGGAGCGCGCCGGGACGGCGGTCGTTTTGCTTGACGGACCCGCGATCCGGGGCCACATCAGTCCGTCATGAGCAGAATCAACTCGATTTGCGTCTATTGCGGCTCCGGCCCCGGCACCGACCCGGCCTATGTCGAAGCCGCCACGGCGCTCGGAAAAATCATGGCGCAGAACGCCATCCGCCTGGTCTATGGCGGCGGCTCGGTCGGCCTGATGGGCGCGATTGCCGATGCGGTCATCGACCACGGCGGCACGATCACCGGCGTCATTCCGGAATTCCTGGTCAACCGCGAGCACCAGCTGCTGCGCGCGCAGGAGCGCATCGTCACCCCCGACATGCACGAGCGCAAGCGCATCATGTTCGAGCGCGCCGACGCCTTCGTGGCGCTGCCCGGCGGGGTCGGCACGCTGGAGGAACTGGTCGAGCAGATCACCTGGGCGCAGCTCGGCCAGCACAAGAAGCCGATCCTGCTCGCCAACATCAAGAATTTCTGGGATCCGCTTTGCGTCCTGCTCGATCACATGCGGCAGATCGAGTTCATCCGGCCCGGCCTGTCGGTCGAGCTTCTGATCGCCGACAAGGTCGAGGACATCCTGCCGAAGCTGACCGCGGCCGCACGCGCCGTCTCCGAGGCCGAAAAGGAAATGACGATCACGGCCGATCGGCTGTAATCGGCGGTTGCGGGTGACCACACCATTTCCGTTCGTGCCCGCGAAGGCGACCCAGTCTTTCGCTAGAAGTGGTGAGAAGCCTGGATCCCCGCCTTCGCGGGGACGAACGGGGGACGACCCGTTTCACTTTACAAACGTCACCGCCTCGATGCGGTTGCCGTCGGGGTCGCGGATGAATGCCGCGTAGTAGCCATCGCCGTGATGCGGCCGCAGCCCAGGCTCACCGTCGGATTGGCCGCCGGCCGCCAGCGCCGCGGCATGGAACGCATCGACGATCTCGGTGCTGCGCGCTCGGAAGCAGACATGCGCACCGGTCGACGGTGATGACCTCTCACCGCCGCGCAAATTGATCCAGAATTCAGGGTACTGCTTCCCGTAGCCTGCGGTCGCTGGCCGCGTTTCCAGACGCGCGTGACCGAGCGTCGCCAGAAGCAGGTCGTAGAACCGCATCGCGGCATCCAGATCGCGCACCGCGACGGACACGTGATCGATCATGGCGCTCTCATCAGAGCCGGCGCGGCGCGCCGGCGTCGGTGGCATCCGCGCCGTGGAACATGCGCGCGACGTTCGCTTCCGCGGCCGCCGTCTCGCACGTCGCGCAAGCCCGCGAACTGGAATAGAGCACGGCGCCGGTGAGGTCGTTCGTCCCGAGCCGCGCCTGCGCCTCGCGGATCGCTTCGCGCTCGGCGTGCGCGGTGGCATCGCGCTTGAGCACCACCCGGCTCGGACCATAGCCGACGATGCGACCGTCCTTCACCACGACCGCGCCGAACGCCTGATCGCCGAGGCGCACGGCGTCCTCCTTCATCTTGAACGCGGCCGCGATGAATTCGCGGTGCTCGGCGGCGGCGCGGCAGCGGCGCGCGTCGCAAGCGCGGCGAGCGCTGCTGCCATGCCGGCGACAGCGGAGCGGCGCGTGCAATCACAATAGCTCGCCCCCATGGCCAGCCCTCCTCACGCCGGCGCGCCGGCCTTCACCAGCTTGTAGACGATCGAATCCATCAGCGCCTGGAACGAGGCATCGATGATGTTCGGCGACACGCCGACCGTGGTCCAGCGCTCGCCCTGCTCGTCGGTGCTCTCGATCAGCACGCGCGTCACCGCCTCGGTGCCGCCATTGAGGATACGCACGCGGTAGTCGGTGAGTTCGAGCCCGTTGATGTAGCTCTGGTACTTGCCGAGGTCCTTGCGCAGCGCGAGGTCGAGCGCATTGACCGGGCCGTTGCCTTCCGCCGCCGAGATCATGCTCTCGCCGCCGACCTTGACCTTGACCACCGCCATGCAGACCGTGACGCGCTGGCCGAGCGCATTGTCGCGCTGCTCGACGTTGACGTCGAACTGCGTGACGTCGAAATAGTTCGGCACCTGGCCGAGCGTGCGCCGCGCCAGCAGCTCGAACGAGGCATCCGCGGCCTCGTAGGCGTAGCCGATCGCCTCGCGCTCCTTCACCACGTCGAGGAGCCGCGTCGACGCGCGGATCGTCCTTGTCGACCTTGAGCCCGATGCGCTCGAGCTCCGCCAGCACGTTCGACTTGCCGGCCTGATCCGAGACCAGGAGCTTGCGCTTGTTGCCGACCGTATCGGGCCGCACGTGCTCGTAGGTCGCGGGCTCCTTCATGATCGCCGAGGCGTGGATGCCGGCCTTGGTGGCGAAGGCGCTTTCGCCCACATAGGGCGCATGCCGGTTGGGCGCGCGGTTGAGCATCTCGTCGAGCATGCGCGAGGCGTGCGCGAGCGTTTTCAGCTTGTCGTCCGACACGCCGATCTCGAACCTGCCGGCGAACTCGGGCTTGAGCTTGAGCGTCGGGATGATCGAGACGAGATTGGCGTTGCCGCAGCGCTCGCCGAGCCCGTTGAGCGTGCCCTGGATCTGCCGCGCGCCCGCGCGCACGGCCGCAAACGAATTCGCCACCGCCTGCTCGGTGTCGTTGTGGGCGTGGATGCCGACATGATCGCCGGGGATCGCCTTGACCACCTCGCCGACGATCTTCTCCACTTCGTGCGGCAGCGTGCCGCCGTTGGTGTCGCACAGCACCACCCAGCGCGCGCCCGCCTCGTAGGCGGCCTTGGCGCAGGCGAGCGCGTAGTCCGGATTGGCCTTGTAGCCGTCGAAGAAATGCTCGCAGTCGAGCAGCACCTCCCTGCCCTTCTGCCTTGGCGGCGCGGACGCAGTCGCGGATGGAGGCGAGGTTTTCCTCGTTGGTGGTCTCGAGCGCGACCCGCACGTGGTAGTCCCACGACTTGGCGACGAAGCAGATGGCGTCGGCCTTGGCGTCGAGCAGCGCGGCGAGGCCCGGATCGTTCGAGGTCGAGCGGCCCGGGCGGCGCGTCATGCCGAAGGCCGTGAAGGTCGTGCCGAGCTTGTGGTCCTCGGAGAACAGCTGCGTGTCGGTCGGATTGGCGCCCGGATAGCCGCCCTCGACATAGTCGACGCCAAGCTCGTCGAGCGCCTTCGCGATCGCGAGCTTGTCGGAGAGCGTGAAGTCGACGCCGTTGGTCTGCGCGCCGTCGCGCAGCGTGGTGTCGAACAGATAGAGGCGCTCACGGGCCATAGGTCACCGAATGGCTCACCACAGATAATAATTGGCGACGAGCGCGACCGCGACCAGGATGGCGATCACGCCGGCGACCACGTGATGCGTGCGCAGCCCGTTCATGCCGCGCCTCCGAACACCCGCCAGGCGACGTAGAGCGCGAGCATGATGCCGGCGACGATCACGCCGTATTTGAGCACGATGTAGTAGAGCCAGTGGCGCGGGAACGGCGTGTCGGGCTTGGTCATGGCGATCCCTTCGTTGCGGCCAATGTCTTTTCCATCGTGGTGTTGGCCAGCCATTCGTTGCCGAGCGGAACCGTGTTCCGGCGCCACTCCACAAATCCACGCTGCTTGAAAAACGGCAGCGCCGTGTCGCTCACTTCGGCAATCAACTTGTTAGCGCCACGCGCGGCCGCGAGCTTCTCGATCGCGTCGATCAGCAGCGCGCCGACACCTTGCCCGGCCGCCGCCGGATGAACGTAGAGCATATCGATGCAATTGCCATCCTTGAGGGACACAAAGCCGACCGGCGATCCCCCCAAGGTGCCGAGCAGCGTGAGCTGGCTTGCCGAGCCGCTCGGCGAACGCCTCCAGATCGTCCGCGGTGGCCGCCCACGCCTCCCGCTGGCCATCCGCATAGTCGTCGGCCGTCAGTTCCTCGACGCTGGCGCGAAAGATTTCGGCGAGCAGCGGCGTGTCCGCCGGCAGGAACGGCCGCAGCGCGGGCTTGGGTTGCGCCATCGCCATCATCGCGCGATCTCCCAGGTGGTGCCGTCCTTCGAATCCTTC
Source organism: uncultured Alphaproteobacteria bacterium (assembly GCA_963749815.1). Lineage (GTDB taxonomy): Bacteria > Pseudomonadota > Alphaproteobacteria > Rhizobiales > Xanthobacteraceae > VAZQ01. Next base: position 499,512 of record CAVVON010000031.1, read on the forward strand.
AGCACGACGCCCATGGCCTTGAGCTCGTCGCGGATGCGATCGGACTCCTTGAAATCCTTGGCCGCGCGAGCGGCGTTGCGCGCTTGGATCGAGCTCGACTTGCGACCTTCCGGCTCATCGACCTTGCGCATCGCCTTTCGTCTGCGCGCATCGATCCGAGCAGCAGCCCGCAAGCGATGCCGAGCCGCAGCGCCGCGACAATTGCCTTTCAGCCGACTGCAGCTCGTGCAGTTCCGCGATTGCCTGCGGCGTGTTGAGATCATCGCACAGCGCCCCAAGAACCGCACGCGTCGAGCGATTGGCCGCTGACTCCGCAAATCCGGGCCAGTCCGTCGAGCGCGTCGCAGCGTGCTGCTAGCTCTTCTTCGAGTCCCCGCACCGTCCAGTCCATCGGCTGCCGGTAATGCGTGCGCAGCATGTTGAAGCGCAGCACCTCGCCCGGCCAGTCTGCCAGCAATTCCCGGATCGTGAAGAAGTTGCCGAGCGACTTCGACATCTTCTCGCCTTCGACCTGCAGGAAGCCGTTGTGCATCCAGGTGTTCGCCATCACCGGCGTATGGAACGCGCAGCGCGACTGCGCGATCTCGTTCTCGTGGTGCGGAAACACCAGATCGATGCCGCCGCCGTGGATGTCGAACGTCTCGCCGAGATGCTTCCACGACATCGCCGAGCATTCGATGTGCCAGCCGGGCCGGCCGGGCGCCGCGATCCCCGCGGGCGACGGCCACGACGGCTCGCCGGGCTTCGACGGCTTCCACAGCACGAAATCCATCGGGTCGCGCTTGTAGGGCGCGACCTCGACGCGCGCGCCCGCCTCCATCTCGTCGAGCGGTGCGCTTGGAGAGCCGTCCGTAGTCCGGCATCGACGGCACGCTGAACAGCACGTGGTCGTCGGCCACATAGGCGTGGCCGGACTGCACCAGCCGCTCGATGATGTCGCGCATCTCGGCGATGTGCTCGGTCGCGCGCGGCTCGACGGTCGGGCGCAGGCAGCCGAGCGCATCGACGTCCTCGTGGAACTGCCGCTCGGTTTTTTCGGTGACCTGCCGGATCGCCTCGTTGAGCGGCAGGTCGGGATACTCCTCCGCCGCGCGCGCGTTGATCTTGTCGTCGACGTCGGTGATGTTGCGCACATAGGTGACGTGGCCGGCGCCGTAGAGCTGGCGCAGCAGCCGGAACAGCACGTCGAACACGATCACCGGCCGCGCATTGCCGATATGGGCGAAGTCGTAGACCGTCGGCCCGCACACATACATGCGCACGCGCGCGGGATCGAGCGGGGCGAAGACCCGCTTCTCGCGCGTGAGCGTATCGTAGAGCTTCAGTTCCAAAGACGCTGCTCTCTGTTCGCGATTTTCCGGCACGCCCTTCCGGCGGAAGGCCACGCCAAAAAATACGCCGGGGCCTCGCTGGCCGGGCGTCCAAACATCTCGGTTGAGAAAAGACGGCCGCAGCCAGCGCGTGTCGCTAGCGGATAATCTCCGGGCAAATGCCGCAGATATGGTTAAGGCCGTTCATTGCGGGCGGAGAATGGGCAACCGGGCCCGGCCCGTCAAGGGCCAGCCGAGTTCGATGAAGTTCGACGCCCGGTTCGACGCCAACAAGACGCCGTTTAGACGTCGCAGTGGCATCGATAATAGGCCGTTTCGACGCCTCATTCTGTGGGCAAAAACCATTCGGGGAACGAGTGTGGCTTTCGCGTCCTAGCCAAATCACCGCAAAGGCCGGTAATTCCACCGGACAAGGCGCAGGGGAGCGCCGGGGTGCTGGCCGTGAGTCGGGTTAAGGAGACCTTAAAGGTTTTCCTCACATTCTCGGCGAGTGTCCTGAATTCGGGGCTGTTCTAGCGGGGGGTTCCATCATGCGGTACGTCTTCGCCGCGCTTGTGTTTGCGGCCGCGCTCGGCGGCAGCATCTCGGCGCAAGCCGAAAAGCGCGTCTTCATCATCGCCAACAATGCCGACGGCTACGGCGTCGATCGCTGCCTGGCCACCGGCGCGAGCTGCGGCGCGGCGGTCGCGGCCGCCTACTGCAAGTCGCGCGATTTCGCGCAGGCCGGCTCGTTCCGCAAGGTCGATCGCGACGAGATCACCGGCGCGGTGCCGACCACCACCGGCTCCGCGGCGCACGAGTTCGTCGCCATCGAGTGCACGCGCTAAGACCTGAATTTCCTGAACCTGACTGCAGCGGCCCGGGCATGACCCGGGCCGTTGCCGTTGCGCGGCCTGCGATCTTCGGCCATGTTCGGCCCGCGCCGGCCGCTTCGGCCGAATTTTTCTCGCCTGGGCAAGTCTTACGCATGGCCAATGCCGGTTCGATCGGTGACGCGCCGCCCGCGGCGTCCGCGGAGGCTTCGCTGCTCAAGCTCGAAGACTTTCTGCCGCACCGGCTCAACGTGCTGTCGAGCCTGGTGTCCCAGGCGCTGACCCGGGTCTACGGCCGTTACGGTATCGGAATACCCGAGTGGCGGGTGCTGGTGACGCTCGGCGAGAACGGCACCATGACCGGCAAGGCCGTCGGCGGCCACACCCACATGCACAAGACCAAGGTCTCGCGCGCGGTGGCGCAGCTCGAGGACCGCCGCCTGGTCGTGCGCAAGGCAAACCGCGCGGATCTGCGCGAATCGTTCCTGTCGCTCACGCCGGCGGGCCGCGCCATCTACGAGGAACTCGCTCCGCAGGCGCTCGAATTCACCTTGCGGCTTGCCGAGGTCGTCGCCCCCGCGGATCGCATCGCATTCGACCGCGCCATCAAGCAACTGACCAAGCGTTCGGCAGAGCTGGTCGGCGAGTTCGAAAGCGCCGACATCGAACCGCCCGAACGCTGAGCGGCGCCAAGCCGCCGCCAACCACCCTGCCGGGAGGACACGTGCATCTTTATCATTTCTGCCGGTCGTCGGCCGCCTACCGCGTGCGGATCGCGCTCAATCTCAAAGGCGTCGCCTACGACATGACGTCCATCCACCTTCAGAAGGAAGGTGGCATGAACAAGAAGCCCGAGTTCCGCGCCATCAATCCGCACATGCGGGTGCCGGCGCTCAAGCTCGATTCCGGCGACGTGCTGATCCAGTCGCTGGCGATCATCGACTATCTCGACGAGACGCATCCGCAGCCGCCGTTCCTGCCGCGCGACCCGGTCGAGCGCGCCAAGGTGCGCGCGCTGGCGCACATCATCGCCTGCGACATCCATCCGCTGAACAACGTGGCGCCGCTGCGCTACATCAAGAACGAGTTCGGCCAGGATCAGACCAAGATCGATGCCTGGTACCATCACTGGGTCCGCGAAGGCTTCGAGGCGATCGAGACCATGATGCAGCCGGGGCCCTATGCCTGCGGCAGCGCCGTGACGCTCGCCGACATCTGCCTGGTGCCGCAGGTCAGCAACGCGCGCCGCCTCAAGGTGCCGCTCGATCGTTTCCCGAAGATCGTCGCGGTCGACGCCGCCTGCCTGAAGCTTCCGGCGTTCGACAAGGCGCGGCCGGAGAACCAGCCGGACTGGGAGTGACGCGCCCCGCCGGCCGTTCTCCGCATCACGCTGCCTGACTTCAACCTCGCCGGATTCGATCAATCGTGGCCGTAAGCAATCTCGTTCGCGTCGTGCTCTGGATGCTCGGCGCGTTGCTGTCGTTCTCGCTGTTGGCGGTGGCGATCCGCACGTTGGCGACGAGTCTCAGCATTTTCGAAATTCTCGCCGTTCGTTCCGGCATCGGACTGATGGTGATGCTGGCAATCATGGCGGTGCGGACCGATTTGCGCCGGGCGATCCACACCAAGCATCCTTTCCTCCATCTGCTCCGCAACACCCTTCATCTCGGCGGGCAGTACTTGTGGGCGCTGAGCATCGTGCTGCTGCCACTCGCGACTGTGTTTTCGCTGGAGTTCACCACACCGGCGTGGGCTCTGCTGTTGGCGGTGATATTCCTGAAGGAACGTCTGACCAGCAGCCGGGTTGGGGCCGTGCTGCTCGGCCTGTTGGGCGTGCTGGTCATCATGCGGCCAGGCTTCGGGACATTTCAGCCCGCTGCGCTGCTCGTCATCGGCGCTGCGCTCGGGCTCGCGACGACGCTGATCCTGACCAAGCGGCTGACCCAGACCGATACGACGTTCGCGATCATCTTCTGGATGAATGCGATCCAGTTTCCGCTCGCCATGCTCGGCTCCGATCCGTTGTTTATCGGCAAGATCGCGGGTGCAACCCAGTGGCTGGCGTTTTTCGCGATCGGCTTCGCCGGACTGGCCTCGCACTACTGCCTTGCCAATGCGTTCCGCGCGGGCGACGCGGCTATCGTCGTGCCAATCGATTTTCTGCGGATTCCCCTGATTGCCGTGGTGGGCTGGCTGCTCTACGGGGAACGGGTCGATATCTTTGTCTTCGTCGGGGCCGGGCTGATTGTTGCGGGCATTCTCTGGAATCTCCGCAGCGAGGCCACCAGCCTCCGTCCTGGCCCCCGGATCACTCCGCAGGAATCGGCGCTCGGGACCGAGTGAACCGGCCGGAAATAGCGGAAAAAGCGCGGTTTTCGCGGCCGGACGCTCCACACTTTGGTCACCATTCCGGGGCTTGATCGCCCACTGAGAGCTATGGGGTCGGCTCCGTTTCATGACTGACACAACGATTTCCGGATTGGTGCGCGGCACGGCCGCCGCGGTGCTTGTGCTCCTCGCCTGTGCGGAGCCGGCAGCGGCGCAGATGGGCGGCTATTCGGCTCAATCTCCCGGCGGCGGCGGGCGCAACCCGCTGTGCCTGCGCTACGAAAGCCAGCTCGCCACCCTCGACCGCGGCCCCGTCGACCCGGCCAAGCTCGCCGAATTGAAACGCTACGAGGACGCGGCTGCCAAGCAGCAAGGCGAGCTCGATCGCCTCACGCAGCAATCGCAGCGTCTGGGCTGCCAGGGCGGCGGATTCTTTTCGCTGTTCAGCAACCAGCCTCCGCAGTGCGGCCCGCTCACCAACCAGATCCAGCAGACCCGCGCCAATCTCGACCGGCTGATGGGCGAGCAGCAGCGCATCCAGGGCAACAGCGCCGACCGCGAAGGCCAGCGCCGCAGCATCCTGGTCGCACTCGGCCAGAACAACTGCGGCCCGCAATATGCCCGCTACGCCAACCAGGGCGGCTTCTTCGAGAACCTGTTCGGCGGCGTGCACACCGCACCCGACGTGCCGCTCGCCGGCACCTACCGGACGCTGTGCGTGCGCACCTGCGACGGCTTCTATTTCCCGATCTCGTACTCGACGGTGCCCGGCAAGTTCGCGGACGACGAGCGGCTCTGCCAGCGGCTCTGCCCGGCGGCCGAGACGGCGCTCTACAGCCACCGCAATCCGGGCGAGGACATCAACCGCGCGGTGTCGATCAGCGGCCAAGCCCTACACCCAGCTGCCCAACGCCTTCGCCTATCGCAAGCAGTACAACGCCGCCTGCACCTGCCGGGCGCCCGGACAATCGTGGGCGCAGGCGCTGAAGCAGTTCGACGACCAGACCATCGAGCGCGGCGACATCGTCGTGCAGACCGAGGAGCAGGCCAAGGCACTGTCGCAGCCGCGCACCGATGCGCAGGGCAAGCCGATCAAGCCGGACCCGAAGGCCAAGAATGCCGCCGCGCCTGCCGGCCGCCGTCGCAGCCAGCACGCCGGCAGCGCACCATCGAACCGCCGGTCGAGGAAGACCCGAGCAAGCGCAAGGTGCGCGCGGTCGGGCCGGTGTTCATCCCGACGACGCGATAAGCTTCGTCATTCCAGCTTCAAGATTCAGAAATCGTACGCTTCGCCTTTGGTCGCGGCGGCGCTCTTCAGCAGCGAGCGGTCCGGCTCCGGCAGCGGCGCGCCGGAATCGCGGAAGCGGTTGACGATCGGATAGCGCCGGTCGCGGCCGAAATTCTTCAGCGTCACCTTGACGCCGGGCGCGGCCTGCCGGCGCTTGTATTCGGCGAGGTCGAGGAGCCGCGCGACCTTCATCACGGTGTCCTTGTCGAAGCCTTCCGCGACAATGCGTGCGATCGGCTCCTCGCGCTCGACCAGCCGCTCGAGGATCGCGTCGAGCGTGTCGTAGGGCGGCAGCGAATCCTGGTCGGTCTGGTTCTCGCGCAGTTCCGCGGTCGGCGCGCGGGTGATGATGTTCTCGGGGATCACGCGGCCGCTTGCGCCCATCGCGCCCGCGGGCTTCCAGGAATTGCGCAGCCGCGAGAGCCGGTAGACCTCGGTCTTGTAGAGATCCTTGACCGGGTTGAAGCCGCCGTTCATGTCGCCGTAGAGCGTGGCGTAGCCGACCGACATTTCCGATTTGTTGCCGGTCGTCACCACCATCAGGCCGAACTTGTTGGAGACCGCCATCAGGATGGTGCCGCGCGCGCGCGCCTGCAGATTTTCCTCGGTGACGTCGCGCGGCAGACCGTCGAACAGCGGCAGGAGCGTCTTCTCGATGCCTTGCACCGCGCTCTCGATCGGCACCACGTCGTATTGCACGCCGAGCGCGTCGGCCACCGCGGCCGCGTCCTTGAGCGAATCCTGCGAGGTGAAGCGATACGGCAGCATCACGCAGCGCACGCGCTCGGGCCCGAGCGCGTCGGCCGCCATCACCGCGACCAGCGCGGAATCGATGCCGCCGGAGAGGCCGAGCACGACGCCCTTGAAGCCGTTCTTGTTGACGTAGTCGCGCAGCCCCAGCACGCAGGCGGTGTAGTCCTCCTGGTCGGCGTTGTCCGCGGGCGCCGCCATCGGACCGCCGGCGCAGCGCCAGCCGTTGCCGGTGCGCTCCCAGCGCACCGTCGTCACCTGCTCGGTGAAGGCCGGCAGCTGGAACGCGAGCGAGCGGTCGGCATGAAGCCCGAACGAGGCGCCGTCGAAGACGAGTTCGTCCTGGCCGCCGACCTGGTTCACATAGACGATCGGCAGGTCGCTCTCGGTGACGCGCGCCACCGCGACGTTGAGGCGGACGTCGTCCTTGTCGCGCCAGTAGGGCGAGCCGTTCGGCACGACCAGCAGCTCGGACGCCGGTCTCCGCGAGCGTCTCGACCACCTCCGTGCCCCAGATGTCCTCGCAGATCGGGATGCCGAGGCGCACGCCGCGGAAGTTGACCGGCCCCGGCAACGGGCCCGGCACGAACACGCGCTTCTCGTCGAACACGCCGTAATTGGGCAGGTCGACCTTGAACCGCACCGCCGCGATCGCGCCGCCGTCGAGCAGGCAATAGGCGTTGTAGAGCTTGCCGTCCTCGACCCAGGGCGTGCCGACCAGCATCGCCGGGCCGCCGTCGGCGGTTTCGCGCGCGAGCTCCTCGATCTTGGCCCGGCAGGCGCCCTGCAGCGCCGGCTTGAGCACGAGGTCCTCGGGCGGGTAGCCGGAAATGAACAGTTCGGGAAAGGCGACCAGATCGGCGCCGTCGCGCGCGGCCACGGCGCGGGCGCGGCGCGCCTTCTCGGCATTGCCGGCGATGTCGCCCACGGTCGGGTTGGCTTGGGCAATCGCGATCGCCAGACGGTCGGCGGGGCGGGAGTTCATGGCCCTTACGTGTAGCGGCGGCGGCCGCAGGCAGCAATCGCCGCCGAGGCGGGCTCAGAGCAGGCCGACGCGCTCCGCCAGCGCCAGCAGCCAGGTCAGCGCCGCAACGAACAGCGTAAGCCCGACCGCGGCCGAGCCCATGTCCTTGACCCGGCCGATCTGCGGATCGTGGGCGGTGGTCAGCCGGTCGGCCAGCTTCTCGATCGCGGTGTTGAGCATTTCGACGATGAGAATGAGCAGAACCACGCCGATCAGGGCGAGCCGCTTCCACGCCTCCCCCGCGAGGATAAAGGCCAGCGGAACGGCGATCGCCAGCGCGATCAGTTCCTGCCGGAAGGCCTCCTCGCTGCGGGTCGCGGCCAGGAAGCCACGCCAAGTGTTGATCGTCGCGCGTAGCAGGCGGTCCATACCAGTCTGCCGGGTTGCAAATGGTTCAACGGGATCGCCCAATCTATCGGTATTGTCGCCCAAATTCGCCATGACTGGCCTGCCGTCGGATCCGTTTCGCGCGAAGGGTTGAATAAGGTCTATTTGTTAATGTGCCCACAACAAGGCGACGTGCGGCGCGCGCTGAAGGCCGGCGCCGGGAAAATGCATTCCCGCGCCAGTGTCAGACCGCCAAGCCGCAAACCGCTCAAAGTCCCGCGACCGCCGGCAGCGGCCGGGCACGAGCGGTACGCTCCGCCTTGAGCAGATCGGCCAGCAGGAAGGCGAGGTCGATCGACTGTTCGGCGTTGAGACGCGGGTCGCAGACCGTGTGGTAGCGGTCCTTGAAGTCGGCATCCGTGATCATGCGCGCGCCGCCGGTGCACTCGGCGACGTTCTGGCCGGTCATCTCCAGATGCACGCCGCCGCCGTGGGTGCCCTCGGCGCGGTGGACTTCGAAGAAGGTCTTGACCTCGGTCAGGATCTTGTCGAACGGCCGGGTCTTGTAGCCGGTCTCCGACGTGATGGTGTTGCCGTGCATCGGATCGCACGACCACAGCACGACCTTGCCCTCGCGCTTGATCGCGCGGATCATCGGCGCGAGCTGCGTCGCCACCTTGTCGGCGCCGACACGCACGATCAGCGTCAGCCGCCCCGGCTCGTTCTCCGGATTGAGGATGTCGATCAGGCGCAGCAGCTCGTCGAGCTTGGTCGACGGGCCGCATTTGAGGCCGAGCGGATTCATGATGCCGCGGCAGAACTCGACATGCGCGCCATCGGGCTGACGGGTGCGGTCGCCGATCCACACCATGTGCGCCGAGGTGCAGCAGAACGTGCCGGGACGGGTCGAGTCCTCGCGCGTCATCGCCTGCTCGTAGCCGAGCAGCAGCGCTTCGTGGCTGGTATAGAAGTCGGTGCTCTTGAGCTCCGGGTGGCTTTCGAGATCGAGGCCGCAGGCCTGCATGAAGCCGAGCGCCTCGGAGATGCGGTCGGCCAGTTCCTCGTAGTGATGCGACTGCGGCGAGTCCTTCACGAAACCCAGCGTCCATTGCCGCACATTGGCGAGATTGGCGTAGCCGCCGTGCACAAAAGCGCGCAGCAGGTTGAGCGTCGCGGCGGAATGGCGGTAGGCCTCGATCAGGCGCGCCGGATCGGGACGGCGGGACTCTTCGGTGAAATCCACGCCGTTGATGATGTCGCCGCGATAGCTCGGCAGCTCCTTGCCGTCCTTCTTCTCGGTCGGCGACGAGCGCGGCTTGGCGAACTGGCCGGCGATGCGCCCGACCTTCACCACCGGCAGCGCCGCCGCATAGGTGAGCACCACCGACATCTGCAGGAACACGCGCAGGAAGTCGCGGATGTTGTTGGCGCTGACGTTGTTGGCGCTGGGCTCCGAGAAGCTCTCGGCGCAGTCGCCGCCCTGCAGCAGGAAACCCTCGCCCAGCGCGACCTTGCCGAGCGCCTTCTTGAGGTTGCGGGCCTCGCCGGCAAAGACCAGCGGCGGGAACGTCGAAATCTGCTTCTCGACCGCTTCCAACGCAACCTTGTCGGGATAGTCGGGAACCTGAAGGATGTTCTTCTTGCGCCAGCTGTCTCGCGTCCAACGCTCGGGCATGACCGGCCCTCCAATACTCATGCTAAGCCCTAGTGCGGGCGACCAAATTTGACTGGCTTATACACGAGGCCGGGCGCCGAAGGCCAGATCAGAATCAGCCGCGGCCGGGCCGCCTGAACGGCCAGGACGCTACTCCGCCGCCTGCCGCACGTGGCTCAAGCGCCTTCTCCCGCAGCGTCACCAGTTCCTCGGCGGCGGTCGGATGGACCGCCATGGTGGCGTCGAAATCGGCCTTGGTGGCCTTCATCTTCACGGCGATCCCGACGAGCTGGATCATCTCGCCGGCGTCCGGCCCGACGATGTGGCAGCCGACCACGCGGTCGGTCTCGCCGTCGACCACGAGCTTGAAGAAGGCGCGGGTGTCGCGGCCGGCCAGCGTCATCTTCATCGGCCGGAACGAGGTCTTGTAGATATCGACCTTGTTGAGCTGCGCGCAGGCCTCCGCCTCGGTCAGCCCGACGACGCCGACCTCGGGCTCCGAGAACACCGCGGTCGGCACGTTGGCATGATCGACCGAAATCTTCTTGCCGCCGAACACCGTGTCGGCGAAGGCGTGCCCCTCGCGGATCGCGACCGGCGTCAGGTTGATGCGGTTGGTCACGTCGCCGACCGCGTAGATGTTCGGGCACCGAGGTCTGCGAGAACTCGTTGACGGCGATGCCGCCGTTCCGGCCGAGCGTCACGCCGGCGGCTTCCAGCCCGAGGCCGGCAATGTTCGGCTTGCGGCCGGTCGCGAACATCACCTTGTCGACCATCACCGCCTGATGATGGCTGCTGAGCTCGACGTCGAAGCCGTGATCGCACTTCTCGACCGCTTCGACGATCTGCCGGGTGATGATCTTGATGCCGCGGCGCTCCAGCTCCGCGCGCAGATGCGCGCGCACGTCGTCATCGAAGCCGCGCAGGATATTGTCGCCGCGGTAGACCAGCGTCACCTCGGAGCCTAGCCCGTTGAAGATGCCGGCGAACTCGACCGCGATATAGCCGCCGCCCTGGATCAGGATGCGCTTGGGCAACTCGTCGAGGTGAAACGCCTCGTTCGAGGAGATGACGTACTCGAGCCCGGCGATCTCGGCGCCCAGATGCGGCGCGCCACCCGTCGCAATCAGGATGGTCTTGGCGCGCACCTTGTCGCCGGAGGCGAGGAGCCGCACCGTGTTGGCGTCCTCGATCACCGCACGGCTCTTGGCGATCGCGACTTTCGAGCGTTCCAGGTTGGAGGTGTAGGCCAGTTCGAGGCGCGCGATCTCGCGATCCTTGTTGGCGATCAGCTTCTTCCAGTCGAAGCTCGGCTCCGGCACGGTCCAGCCGAAACCGGCGGCATCCTCGAACTCATCGGCAAAGCGTGACGCGTAGACCAGGAGCTTCTTGGGGACGCAGCCGCGGATCACGCAGGTGCCGCCGACCCGGTACTCCTCCGCCACCATCACCTTGGCGCCGTAGCCCGCGGCAATCCGCGCCGCCCGCACGCCGCCGGAGCCGCCTCCGATAACGAAGAGATCGACCTCCTGATCCGCCATCGCGCCGTCTCCAGCCGACGGCGGCGGTCAGATGTCGTGGCCGCGCTTGCGCATCTCGGCGCGGATCTTCGGGATGATCTCTTCGGTCATCTTCTCCGCCCAGGTATTGGCCTCGCCCATGCTCTGCTCGAGGATCTTCGGCTCCCACTCGATCAGCTTCTTGCCCAAGGCCGTCTTGTAGAAAGCCAGCGCGTCCTTGAGCTCCTGCTCGGTAAAGCGCGAGGCGTAGAGCTTGACGACGATGTCGCGGACCTCGGCGGTGCGCGAGGCGTAGTCGGCGCGCAGCTTGGCGGCGACCTCGTTCAGATCCTTGCCGAGCATCGGGTTGGTCTGCAGGAACATGCCCTTGGCGCGCTCGATCACGCCCGGAACGATCGGATCGTAGATCGCGATCCCGCCCTTGAGCGTGATCAGCTCCCGCGCAATCGAAATCGAGTTGGCGGACGGCTGCTGCGCGTTGACCGCCGGCGTCCAGACGACCAGCGCAAGCGCCACCATCGCAGCGCGGACTGGACCAGAAATCGGGGAAGCGAACATCGAAGGTACTCCTCTTCAGGACAAGGCAAATTCAGGACCGCTCGACGACCCGCACACCGCCCGGGCCCGCCAGCACGACCGCCGACGCGACGCCCGACGAACAGACCATGTTCGACAACGCCCGCGATGGCGGCAAGCCGATCGGCGAGCCCCTTCGGATCGGCAATTCGCTCAAGCGCGGCATCGAGAATCCAATGCCCGCCATCCGTGACGAAAGCGTGGCCGTCCTTGCCCAGGCGCAACCGGGCGGGGCCGGGGCAACCGGCGGCCGCGCGCGGCCTTTTCGACCGCGATGCGGGTTGCGGCGAGCCCAAATGGCACCACCTCGATCGGCAGCGGAAAGCGGCCGAGCGTGGCCACCCACTTCGATTCATCCGCAATCACGATCATGCGGGCGGAGGCGGTGGCGACGATCTTCTCGCGCAGCAGCGCGCCGCCGCCGCCCTTGATCAGGGAGAGGTCGTGGGCGACCTCGTCGGCGCCGTCGACGGTGACGTCGAGCGCCGGGGTCGCATCGAGCGTGGTGAGCGGAATGCCCAGCCGCTCGGCATCGCGGCGGGTCGCTTCCGAGGTGGGCACCGCGACGATGTCGAGGCCGCCACGGACCCGCTCTCCCAAGAGCTCGACAAAATGCCGCGCGGTCGAGCCGGTGCCGAGCCCGACCCGCATGCCCGGACCGATGAATTCCAGCGCGCGGGCGGAGGCGGCGCGTTTGAGGGCTTCGATATCCATGGCAATCGCAGGCAAAAGGGCAGGATGAACAACCTGTCTAGCCCCGTTCGACCGGCCCGCCTAGCCATCCGGGAGCCGATTGCCCGCCGGCCTTGCCTTCCCTGCCCCGGCCCGGTAGCCATCGCCGGCCATGGCCGCTCCCATCGTGCTCTTCGATCTCGACGGCACCCTCGTCGACACCGCCCCGGATCTCGTCGGCACGCTCAATGTCATCTTTGCCCGCGAGGGCCTTCCGGCGGTCGAATACGACGCCGCGCGCAACATGGTGGGCGGCGGCGCGCGCCTGATGATCGAGCGCGGGCTCGCGGCGAACGGGCGCGATCTCGCCGCAGCCGAAGTCGATCGCATGGTGCGCGACTACATCGACCACTACGCCCTGCACCTCGCGGACCGGTCGAAGCCGTTTCCGGGGGTCGAGGCCGCCCTCGACCGGCTCGCGGACAAAGGCTGCCGGCTCGCCGTGTGCACCAACAAGCTCGAATGGCTGTCGCTGCGGCTGCTCGATGCGCTGGGGCTGACCGGCCGCTTCGTCGCCATATGCGGATCGGACACGTTCCGGTTGCAGAAACCCAATCCCGACTTCCTGCTGCGGACCATCGAGCGCGACCGGCGGCCTGGCTTCCGCCGCCGTGATGGTCGGGGACTCGGTCAACGACATCGCCCCCGCCCGGGCGGCCGGAATTCCGGTGATCGCGGTCGATTTTGGCTACAGCGAAATCCCGGTCCACGATTTGGGCCCAAACCGGGTGATCGGCGCCTATTCCGATCTGCCGGAGGCGATTTTCGAGCTTCTGGGTGGCGTCCCGCAGGCCCGCGGCCGGAGCTGAGAAGGTCGCTTTCACCTTATAGTGGCCACACTTAGGGAGGCCTTTAGGGGGCTGAACCATACGCTGCTGGGGCCAGCGTCTGACCGGTTAGAGGGGCACCTCCACACTGTATGGTCGAGTACCGGGGAACGGCGGCTGTTTGCCGCCCAAGTGGTGGGATCTGACCATGAGCCGAGTCATTGCCATTGTGGCATGTGGCTTAACTCTTGCCGCATGTTCGACGTCGATGTCGCTGCCAAGCATGGACTTCTTGAAGTCCTCGCCCGCAACGGAGACGCTTCGGATCGAGTCCGAGCCGCCGGGAGCGGAGGCCAAGACCTCGCAGGGCCAGACCTGCCGCACGCCGTGCGAAGTCACGGTGCAGAACGCGCCCAACACATCGGTGACGTTCGCGCTCAACGGCTACCAGACCGCAGACCGTGACCTTGCAGCCCGAAGGCGCCACATCCGACGCGACGGGCGCGAAGCTCTCACCGAACCCGGTCTACGTGGAACTGCAGGCCGCGCCTGCCGGCACCCCGGCGAAGAAAAAGAGGACCGTCGCCAAGAAAAAGCCGACGACCACCGCGGCCGTTCCAAGCGCACAGCCCGAACCTGCAGCCGCCGCCGCGCCTGCGCAGATGCCGTCGGAACCCGCGCCTGCCTCGGCGAACTCCTACCCCTGGCCGACACGGTAACGTCCCGCTTCGGACCGGCGCTGCCACAATCGGCTTGATCTGGCGATTCATGCTGCGGCGCATGGCGCCGGCCGCGGTGCTGGACGCTGTGGCCGATATCCGTCACAATTCCTATATGCAGAGTGTGTTGGAGCGTACGTGATGACGCGCAGCGTGGAGCCATTGGCGTTCGATCGCGCCGGCGGGCCGGCTTTGGTCGATCCGTTCGGGCGGGCGATCAGCTATCTGCGCGTCTCGGTGACCGACCGCTGCGATTTCCGCTGCGTCTACTGCATGTCGGAAAACATGACGTTCCTGCCGAAAGCCGACCTGCTCAGCCTCGAAGAGCTCGATCGCCTGTGCAGCGCCTTCGTCGCCAAGGGCGTGCGCAAGCTGCGGCTGACCGGCGGCGAGCCGCTGGTGCGGCGCGGGATCATGACATTGTTCGGCTCGCTCTCGCGCCATCTCGAAACCGGCGCGCTCGACGAATTGACGCTGACCACCAACGGCTCGCAGCTGCCGAAATATGCGGACGAGCTCGCCGCCCACGGCGTCAAGCGCATCAACGTCTCGCTCGATACGCTCGATCCGGACAAGTTCCGCGCCATCACCCGCTGGGGCGATCTCGACAAGGTGCTTGCGGGCATCGATGCCGCGCAGGCCGCGGGCCTCAAGGTCAAGATCAACGCGGTCGCGCTCAAGGGCGTCAACGAGGACGAGATCCCGTCGCTGATCGCGTGGGCGCACGGCCGCGGCATGGACATCACCCTGATCGAGGTGATGCCGCTCGGCGACGTCGGCGAAGGCCGGCTCGACCAGTATCTGCCGCTCTCGATGGTGCGGGCGCGGCTCGCCGAACGCTTCACCTTGAGCGAGATCGACTACCGCACCGGCGGCCCCGCCCGCTACGTGCATGTCGCGGAGACCGGCGGCACGGCTCGGCTTCATCACGCCGCTCACCCATAATTTCTGCGAGAGCTGCAACCGCGTGCGCGTCACCTGCACCGGCACGCTCTACATGTGCCTCGGCCAGGAGGACGCCGCCGACCTGCGCACGCCGCTGCGCGCGTCCGAGGGCAACGATCTGCTCAACGCGGCGATCGACGAAGCGATCGCGCGCAAGCCCAAGGGCCACGACTTCATCATCGACCGCCGCCACCAGCGCCCGGCGCTGTCGCGCCATATGAGCGTGACCGGCGGATAATCGCCTCATTGAGCCGCCCGCCATCGGCCGGTAAGCTCCGTTCGACGATCGAAACGGAGGGCAGCATCCATGGCGCAGATCAGGCACATCGCGATCGCAAGCGACCACCCCGGCAAGACTGCGGATTTCTACAAGAAGGCGTTCGGCTTCAAGGAGGTGAGGCGCTTCGGCCTCGACCCCAACAATCCGGATGTCGCGCCGCGTCCATCCGGCGTCGTGCTGACCGACGGCTATATCAGCATGGCGATCCTCAAGTTCGGCCGCGACCAGACCGGCGTCGGCATGGACTATCAGGGCCTCCATCACATCGGGCTCGTCGTCGACGATCTCGACGCCTGGACCAAACACCTCGAAGCGCTCGGTGCGCCCAACATCACCAAGCTCGACGACCGGCCGTCGGACGCGCATGTCGAAATCAAGTTTCGCGCGCCCGACAATGTCGTGTTCGACATCAGCCCCGAGCCGTGGCCCGGAGCCGCGCCGGTCGATCCCGCCACCATGAAAAAGCCCGCGCTGGAGCCGGCTGAGTAGCCGGCGTCGCAGACTTCGCGCATGCGCAAGACGAAAAAGGCTGCGTCCGCCCGCAAGAAAACCAAGGCGCGGCCGCGCCATCCGGCCCGCAACCGTCAATCGGCCGAGGTCAAGCTCGACGAACTCAAGCGCAGGCTCCTGGAGATCAGCGACCTCAACGGCGCCGGCGCGCTGCTCTCGTGGGATCAGGCGACCTACATGCCCAGGGAGGGCGCCGCCGCGCGCGGTCGTCAGGGCGCGCTGCTCAGCCGCCTTGCGCACGAGCGCCTGGTCGCACCGGAGGTCGGCAGGCTGCTCGACGATCTTTCGTCTTACGCCGACACGCTGCCGCCGGACGGCGACGACGCGCGCCTGATCCGCGTCACGCGGCGCGACTTCGAGAAGGCCAACCGGGTCCCCTCCGAGTTCGTCGCGCGCCTCAATGCGCACGGCGCGGCATCCTACGACGCCTGGACCGCGGCGCGGCCGGCGAACGACTTTGCCGCCATGCGGCCGTTTCTGGAAAAGACCGTCGAGCTCAGCCGCGAATATGCCGGGTTCTTCGCGCCCTACCGCCACATCGCCGATCCGCTGATCGACGACGCCGACCAGGGCATGACCACCGCCGCCATCCAAGCCCTGTTCTCGCAGCTCAGGCGCGACCTGGTCCCGCTGGTGCGGGCGATCTGCGACCAGCCCGCGACCGACGACAGCTGCCTGCGCCAGTCCTTCGCCGAGGCGGCGCAGTTCGATTTCGGTCTCGGGGTGGCGCAGCGCATCGGCTACGATCTCGCGCGCGGCCGGCTCGACAAGACGCACCATCCGTTCTGCACGAAGTTCTCGGCCGGCGACGTGCGCATCACCACCCGCGTCTTCGAGGACGACGTCGGCTCGGCGCTGTTTTCGACCGTGCACGAGGCCGGCCACGCGCTCTACGAGCAGGGCGTGGACCGTGCGCTGGAAGGCACGCCGCTCGGCAGCGGCACGTCATCCGGCGTGCACGAGAGCCAGTCGCGGCTGTGGGAGAACGTGGTCGGACGCAGCCGGGGGTTCTGGGAGCACTTCTATCCGCAACTCAAGAGCCTGTTTCCGGATCAACTCGGCGCGGTGACGCTGGAGACCTTCTATCGCGCCATCAACAAGGTCGCGCGCTCGCTGATCCGAACCGACGCCGACGAGGTCACCTACAATCTCCACGTCATGCTGCGGTTCGACCTGGAACTGAAGCTGCTCGAAGGCCGGCTCAAGGTCAAAGACCTGCCCGAGGCCTGGCGCGCGGCGATGCAGGCCGATTTCGGCATCACGCCGCCCGACGATCGCGACGGCTGCCTGCAGGACGTGCATTGGTACTACGGCTTGGTCGGCGGCGGCTTTCAGAGCTACACGATCGGCAATATTCTCAGCGCGCAGTTCTACGCGGCCGCGCTGAAAGCCCATCC
The DNA here is from genome assembly GCA_963749815.1 of uncultured Alphaproteobacteria bacterium. Lineage (GTDB taxonomy): Bacteria > Pseudomonadota > Alphaproteobacteria > Rhizobiales > Xanthobacteraceae > VAZQ01. The sequence goes on from CAVVON010000031.1 coordinate 516,472, forward strand.
CGCAAATCCCGCGCGAGATCGGACAAGGCGAATTCGGCACGCTGCACGCGTGGCTCAAGGAGCGCGTCTACCGGCACGGACGCAAGTTCCCGCCGAACGAACTGATCGAGCGCGCGACCGGCGCGCCGATGACGCTCGCGCCGTATATCGGCTATCTGCGCGCCAAGTACGGCGAGATTTACCGGCTGCCGTCGCTCGCTGCGTAAAATCCGCTCGAATTCCGGAGGAAAAAATTAACGCTATGCGCCAGGCGGCGCACGGCGCGCATGCCGATTGTGACACGCGCTTTCATCGCAAGTTTAGGTTTTTCTGCGAGATTGCGCGGCGGAGAACCGCCCATGCACACCGACAATCACGCGCGCCGGGTCGAAAAATTTCCCGGCAATGATCAGTTGTCCGTCGCCGCGTCAGGTCCGCTCGGACGCGTGGTCTCGGTCAGCGGCGCGCAGGTCAGCGTCCTGTTCTCGCCCGATCTGCTGTCGATCTGCGAAGAGTCCGGCGTCACCGTCGGAACCTTCCTCGGCATCAAGACCGCGCATTCGCTGGTCGTCGGCGCGCTTTGCGACATCACGCTCGACAAGCTTTCGGACACGCAGCGCCCGCAGGCGAGCGGCCGCGTCGATCTGCTCGGCGAAATCATCCTGGACAAGGACGGCGCCGGATACTTCCAGCGCGGCGTCATGGTCTATCCCCGGATCGGCAGCCCGATCATGCCGATCGGCCATGACGAACTGCGCATCATCTTCGACACCGCCGGCCCCAACACGATCAGCGTCGGCCACCTGCAGCAGGACGCGTCGATCGGTGCCTATGTCGACGTCGACGACATGGTGCGCAAGCATTTCGCGATGTTCGGCAGCACCGGAGCGGGCAAGTCGAGCGGCGTCGCGCTGATCCTGCGCGAGATCATGGACGCGCGCCCCGATCTGCGCATGCTGCTGATCGACCCGCACAACGAATACGGCGCCTGCTTCGAAGACCGTGCGCACGTGGTGCGGCCGGGCAATCTGCGGCTGCCGTTCTGGCTGTTCAACTTCGACGAGATCGTCGAAGTCGTCTTCGGCCGGCGCACCGACGTCGAGGACGAAATCGGCCTGCTGGCCGAGCTGATTCCGCTGGCGAAGAACGAATACGCCCGCAAGGCGCCGGTCGAGCGCACCAGCTACCGGCAGGTCGAGCCGGAAGGCGGCAAGTACACGGTCGACACGCCGGTGCCCTACCGCATGGAGGACCTGGTCGCGCTCGCCGAAGCCCGCATGGGCAAGCTCGAGAACAGCGCGGTCGCCGGGCAGTATCAGCGCCTGCTGGCGCGCATCCACTCGGTGCGCAAGAACCCGCGTTACTCGTTCATCTTCGACGACGCCAATCTCGGCAGCGACACCATGGTCGAAATCCTGTGCGAGCTGCTGCGGCTGCAGCACGACGGCCAGGCGATGACCATCATGCAGCTCGCCGGCTTCCCGGCCGAGGTGTTCGACGCCATCGTATCGGTGCTGTTCCGCCTCGCCTTCGAGTTCGGGCTGTGGAGCGACGGCGCGCTGCCGCTGCTGATCGTCTGCGAGGAGGCGCACAACTACGCCAATGCCGACCGCTCGATCGGCTTCCGGCCGGCGCGCGAGGCGGTGTCGCGCATCGCCAAGGAGGGCCGCAAATACGGCGTGTTCCTCGGGCTGGTCACGCAGCGGCCGGCGCAGCTCGATCCGACGCTCATTTCACAGTGCAGCACCGTGTTCGCCATGCGCATGGCGAACGAGGACGATCAGAAGATCGTGCGGGCCGCGGTATCCGACCAGGCCAACCGCCTGCTCGGCTTCCTGCCCTCGCTCGGCACGCGCGAGGCGCTGGCCTTCGGCGCCGGCGTTCCGGTCGCCACGCGGCTGCGCTTCGACGAACTGCCGGACCATCTCATTCCGAAGAGCGAAGCGGTCTGGGGCGGGCGCGTCGATTCCGGCGCCAAGGTCGACAAGAAGCTGGTCGCGTCGGTGGTCGCCCGCTGGCGCGGCGTGGCGATGAGCAACCGCCCGGTGACGCCCGAACCCGTACGGTCGGCGGAGCCCGGCTTCTTCTCGGTCGACCTGATGGCGTCCCGGCCGACGCCTGGCATCCGCCGATAGCCGGTCAGGCCGCCGCGTCGGTAATCAGGCGCCGCACCTCTTCGGTTTTCAGCTTCTGCGGCTCGAAGCAGAGGCCGAACCCGCCGTCCTCGGTGGCTCGGACGACGGTTCCCTGCACCGGGTGCAGTCCGCCGAAGGTCAGCACCACCGGCGTCCCGATCGCGAGGCCTTCGACGCGGGTAATGCGCGCACCGCTTTCGCTCACGTCGAGGACCCGCACGCTGTCGCGGCGCCCGTTCGCCTCCAGATCGGCCTGCGTGTCGATGTCGTAGCGCGGGTTCTCCCGCAGATCCGACCGCAATGCCTTGCGCACGATGCCGGGAATGTCGCTGCGCATGACCTCGGACGTACGCTGCATGTCCATCGCGACGCTGGCGACGTCGGACGCGCTCGCGGTCGAACGCACCACCATTTCGGCGATCTCGGCCATGCGGCCCGCGACGTCGGAGACGGCCGCGTTGGTGATCTGGCTGTGCGTGGAAAAGCCGTCGATGGCAGTGCGTTGCTCCTGCATGATCGCGGCGATGGAATCGGTGACCGTGGAGAGCTGGTCGATCGCCTCCGCCACGTTGGCGAGCGCCCCCACCACCTGCCGGGTCCGCGACTGGATCTCGGCGATCTTGCCGCCGATCTGCCCGGTCGATCGGCCGGTTTCGCTGGCGAGCGATTTCACCTCGGAGGCGACCACGGCGAAGCCCCGCCCGGCGGCCCCTGCCCGCGCGGCCTCGATCGTGGCGTTGAGGGCAAGCAGATTGGTCTGATCGGCGATCGTGTTGATCACGCCCACGATCTCGCCGATATCGTCGGCCGCGGTGGCAAGCGCGTCGATGATCTCACGCGCGTTGCGGGCGCGCGCCACCGCATCGCGGCCGGCGAGCGAGCCGCGTCCGACCTGCTCGGCGATGGCGGCGATCGCGGTGACAATCTGCTCGGAACAGCGGGTCGCCTCGTCGTTCATCGCGCGCGAGCTGTCGGCCGCGCGCGCGGTCTCCTCCGACGCCATCCGAACCGTTTCGAGCGCGGAGCGCATGTCGTCGGCCTTGGCGCGCAGCGCGAAGGAGCCGTCGGCGATCGAGCACATTCCGGTCTCGGTCGCATTCTCGAGTTCGATCGCCATGTTCGAGAGGTTGGTGCGGCGCGCCGATTGCCGCCGGCGGTCGACATCGATGAGGACGAGATCGCGCCGGTGCTGGTCGCGCAGGATGTCGGCGATCTGATCGATCCAGGCCAGCAGCCGGTCGATCTCGGTGCGTCCGCCTGCATGCTGCGGTACGCAGCCGAGTTCGGCCCGCGCGATCGCGTCGATCGTCTCCTCGGCGCCGGCAAGCTGCCGCGACAGCGAACGCGCCGCGAGCAGCGCGCCCGCAATTGCGAACCCGGCAAGTCCGAGCACCGCCACCAGGACGGCCATGCCGCCCGCGCCGGGCAATGCAATGCCGGCCAGCCACGCCAGCGCGAGCGCGGCGGGCGGCAGCAGTCCGACCGCGATCAGCCGCTCCGCAATGGTCAAACGCTGCATGCGCTCGTCCTCGACCCGGCCCCGAACCGGCAGGTCACGGCCCGTGCCGGCAATTGGCCGGGCCCCTTGTCTTTAGTCAAACATCGTTAATAGCCGGTCTAGAATGCGTTAACCTTGTGTTTCGCCGGTCCCAAATCGCTGCCGGACGAGCGCGTCCAGCGGGATCGCCGCCAGGGGCGCCGGCATCGCCCTAGAGGCAATCCGCACCAAACTTCCAATTGACGGCGGCTTCCGCCTCAAGGATGGTTTATGCGCCCCGGCGGCTTCGCCAAGGGCCAACGCCCGGGACGACAAACGGGCGACGAAGGGTTCGGCGGCATGCCGGACCGGAGGAGGGGTCCGGACGTGAAGCCGCTGCTCCAGTTGAGCAAAGCGATCGATTACGTCAACGCGCAGTTCGGCGTCATCGCCAACTGGCTCGTGCTCCTCGCCTGCCTGATCAGCGCCGGCAATGCCGCCAGCCGCTACCTGTTCAGCGAAAGCTCGAACGGCTGGCTCGAAGTGCAGTGGTACATGTTCGCCGGCATGGTGCTGCTCGGCGGCCCCTACACCCTGAAAATGAACGAGCACGTGCGGGTCGACCTCGTCTACGGCATGGTGTCCGAGCGCACGCGGCTGTGGATCGACATCGTCGGCGGGTTCCTGTTCCTGCTGCCGATCTGCGTGATCCTGGTCTACTTCACCTGGCCCTGGTTCGTCGAAAGCTGGCAGATCGGCGAGCAGTCCTCGAACGCCGGCGGACTGATCCGCTGGCCGGTCAAGCTGATCTTGCCGCTCGGTTTTGCGCTGATGGCGCTGCAGGGCGTCTCCGAAATCATCAAGCGCATTGCCGCGCTCGAACACGTCATCGACGAGAAATTCGAATACGAGAAGCCGCTGCAATGAGCTTCGTGCGCGACAACATGGCGCCGCTCATGTTCGGCGGCATGATTCTGTTCATGTTGATCGGCTATCCGGCCGCATTCTCGCTGGCGGCGACCGGCCTGTTCTTCGGCTTCATCGGCATCGAGCTCGGCCTGATCCGGCCGGACTTTCTGGGCAACCTGACCTACCAGCTGTTCGGCATCGTCTCCAACGACCTGCTGCTGGCGATCCCGTTCTTCACCTTCATGGGCGCGATCCTGGAGCGCTGCGGGCTGGCAGAAGACCTGCTCGATTCGATCGGACAATTGTTCGGGCCCGTGCGCGGCGGCATGTCCTATGCGGTGATCTTCGTCGGCGCGATCCTCGGCGCCATCACCGGCACGGTTGCGGCCTCGGTCATCGCCATGGGCGTCATCTCGATGACGCCGATGCTGAAATACGGCTACTCCACCCGCCACACCATGGGCGTGATCGCGGCCTCCGGCACCATCACGCAGCTGATCCCGCCCTCGCTGGTGCTGGTCGTGCTCGCCGACCAGCTCGGCCGCTCGGTCGGCGACATGTATGCCGGCGCCATCGGCCCGAGCCTCATCCAGGTCGCGCTGTTCTGCATCTGGGTCGCGATCGTCGCGGTCGTCTGGCCGCAGGATGTTCCGGCGCTGCCGCTCGAAGCCCGCACGCTCCGAGGCTGGGCGCTGTGGAAGAAGTGCCTGCGCGGCATCATCCCCTCGCTCGGGCTGATCTTCCTGGTGCTCGGGACGATCTTCATGGGATTGGCGACGCCGACGGAAGCGGGCGCCATGGGCGTGGTCGGCGCGATCGCGCTCGCCTGGTTCTACGGCACGCTGAGCTGGCCGCTGCTGTATCAGGGCATGTCGAGCACGATGCGCATCACCGCCATGGTGGTCTACATCCTGATCGGCGCGCGGGTATTCAGCCTCGTCTTCCAAGGCGTCGGCGGCAAGGAATGGATCGAACATCTGCTGACGTCGCTGCCCGGCGGGCAGGTCGGATTTCTGGTCTTCGTCAACGTGTTCGTGTTCGTGATTGCGTTCTTTCTCGATTTCTTCGAGATCGCGTTCATCATCATTCCGCTGCTCGCGCCGGCGGCCGACAAGCTCGGCATCGACCTGATCTGGTTCGGCGTGCTGATCTGCGCCAACATCCAGACCAGCTTCATGCATCCGCCGTTCGGGTTCGCGCTGTTCTATCTGAGGGGCATCGCGCCGCCCTCGGTCAAGACCATCGATATCTACTGGGGCGCCATCCCTTGGGTGGTGCTCCAGGTCATCCTGGTGGCGATCGTGATCCTCTGGCCGGGCTCGGTGACCTACTGGCTCGACAAGGGCCCCAAGGTCGATCCGACCAAGATCAACATTGAGATACCTCAGATCGAGCTGCCGCCGATCCAATTCGACCCGCCTAAATAAACGACAGTGCATAGCCCAAAAAGAACCGGCCCCGGAGCGAGCTCCGGGGCCGTCGATAATTCGCGAGGAGCCGATCAGCTCCGCGAGTGACGAACCATGAACAAGTCATAGCCAAGCTCGGCGACCTGGAACCATTGGTAGCCGTTGTTGCGTGAAGTTCGTCATCGAGTCATAGACCTTCTTGAACGACTCGTTGGTGCCGGCAATCTCCGCATGAAGCTCCTTCGCGGAGGTGAAGCAGGCCTCCATGATCGCCGGCGAGAAGCCGCGGAGCTTGGCGCCGCTGGCGAGAAGCTTGCGCAGCGCCGCCGGATTGAGCTCGTCGTACTTCGCGATCATCCACGTGTTGGCGTAATGCCCGGCATATTCGAGGATCGCTTGATAGGACTTCGGCAGCGAGTTCCATTTTTCCAGGTTGACGAAGGCGAGCAGCATCGAGCCGCCTTCCCACCAGCCGGGGTAGTAGTAGTTCGGCGCGACCTTGTAGAGGCCGAGCTTCTCGTCGTCGTAGGGCCCGACCCATTCGGCGGCGTCGATGGTGCCCTTCTCCAGCGCCGGGTAGATGTCGGGCGCGGCGATCTGCTGCGGGATGACGCCGAACTTCTGCAGCACGCGGCCGGGAAAGCCGCCGATGCGGAACTTGAGGCCCTTGAGATCGTCGAGCGTATTGATCTCCTTGCGGAACCAGCCGCCCATCTGACATCCGGTATTGCCCGCCGAGCAGCGCCGTGCAATTGTACTTCTTGTAGAATTCGTTGAGCACGTCCCTGCCGCCGCCTTGCGTGAACCAGCCTTGGTTCAGGCGCGCATTCGGGCCGAACGCCACCGAGGTGCCGAACGCGAAGGTCGGGTCCTTGCCGAAATAGTAGTAGGACGCGGTATGGCCGATCTCGACGCTGCCGTTCTGCACGGCGTCCACGATTTGCAAGCCCGGAACGATTTCGCCCGCCGCAAAGATCTGAATCTGGAATTTGTTGTCGGTCGCTTCGGCCACCGCCTTGCACATCATTTCCGCGCCGCCGTAGAGCGTCTCGAGCGATTTCGGCCAGCTGCACGGCATGCGCCATTTGAGGTCGGGCATCGATTGCGCGATCGCCGGCGTCGCGACAGCAACAGAAGCAGCAGAAGCAGCAAGCCCGGCGCCTGCGGTTTTCAGAAATTGACGGCGTTTCATAAGGTGTTCCTCCATATCATTGGCGCTAAACGCGCTGAGCCCCTTTTAGGGTGGGGCAGATGGACCCGAGAATGGCGAACGGGCCCGCCAAACTCCAGTGCGAAATGACCGCGTGCGCTGCGTCAAATTGAAGGGCATGCCGGCCCTGCCGACGGTCGGGCCTATGGGCCGACCTCGACATAAAGCTCCATCTTGGGATGGATGCCGCAGAACACCAGGAAGCGGCCGTCCGCCGGAAAGGCGATTTCGACCGTCTCGCCCGGCTCCTGGGCGCCGGAATCGAAATCGAGCTTGGGATCGATAGACCCGCACATTGTGGGTGCGCGTGTCGTTGTTGACGATCCACAGGCGGCTGCCGCGCGCGACCGCAATATGGGTCGGATGGAACATCTTGTCGTCCTGGGAGACGGTGCGAGACGCGCTCGGCCGCAGCCGTCGGCCCACTCGCGACCGGCACGATGGCGTGGGCAGCGCCGGTTCGGCCTCGCTCGTCAGCGTGCGCAAGGAACGCGACCAGGCTGTTTCGCTCGGCGTCGGTGAGCTTGAGACCGCGCGTGAGATCCTTCGACAGCGTCGGCCGCTCGACGATACCGCTTTCGTAATGGCGGATCACGTCGGGCAGCGTCGCGAGCGAGCCGTCGTGCATGTAGGGCGCCGAGCGGCCGAGTTCGCGCAGGCCCGGCGTCTTGAAGGCGTGCTCCGCCGCCTCGATCCGCAGCACCGCGCCGCGGCCGCGGTCGTCGCCCGGCAGGCCGATGTCGTGGAACGCGTAGTCGGTGAACATGAAACCGCTGTGGCACTTGCCGCAGCCGGCCTTGCCGGTGAACAGCCGGAAGCCCGCGATCTCGCTTGCGCTCAGCGCGCCGGTTTCGCCGGCGATCCAGCGGTCGAAGCGCGTGACCGGCGAGACGAAGGTACGCTCGTAGGTGGCGATCGCCTTGGCGAGATTGCCGCTATCGACGCGCGGCGCATCGGGAAACGCCGCCGCGAAGGCGCGCACCATGGCCGGATCGGCGGCGAGCCGCGCCACCGCGGTGTCGATCGGCAGCGCCATTTCGTCGGGCGACTCGATCGGCCCCGCCACCTGCTCTTCCAGGCTGCGCGCCCGCCCGTCCCAGAACACCGGCGCCGACCACGCCAGATTCCACAGCGTCGGGGTGTGGCGCTTGAGCGCGCGGCCGGGCACGCCGCGGCCCTGGATCTTGCCGTCGGCGAAACCCTTGCCGCGGTCGTGGCAGGTGACACAGGCAAAGCTGCCGTCGACCGACAGCCGCGTGTCGTGGAACAGCGTCTCGCCGAGCGCGCGCTTCTGTTCGGAGAAGGCATTGTCCGGCGGAAACGGCACCGTGCCGGGCCGCCGGAAGGCCGCCTTGAGCGCCGCGAGATCGTCGACAGGCTGCGAGGATGCGCTCTGCACCAGGACCGCCGCGGCGATCCCCGATCGCGCCGCCGGCCAGGAACGCCGCCGACGGACAGGCGCACGGTCATGTTGGCCGTCATGGCCTCACATCAGCTTGCCGGCGGCGAGCTCGATGCCGGCGACGTCGGCCAGCACGGCCGCATGGTCCTTGACCGGCGCGCGCGGCGGCATCGGCGTCGGGAAGGCCTTCTTCAATTCGGCAAGCCCCGCCCGCACCGCCGCAAGCGCTTCGGGATTCTTCTTCTCCAGGTCCGCGGCGACGCTTTCGATCATCCGTTCGCCCTGCAGGATGAAGCCGCGGGCGTCCTGATATTCGACCGGCTTGGCGATCTTGCCGTCGACGATCGCGTCCTTGTATTCGCCGGGCGCGGCCTTGAGCGCCTCGACCGCGGTCTCGACCACGAAGCCGGGCCAATCGCCGCTCCGATCCTTCATCGCGGCATCGGCGGCCGCCAGCGCGTCGTCAACGGACTTTTTCGCCTTGGCATAGTCGGCGGTCTTGCGCGCCTTCACCACGTCGGAGAGCGCCTTGAGCGCGCCGTCGAACGGCGCGATCTTGTATTCCTCGAGCTTGTCCTTGAGGTCGCCGTAGAGCTCCTCGGTCGGATGCAGGAAATGCGGCAGCGCCGCGTTCCACTGCTGCTGCTTGACCAGTTCGTCGCCGATCAGGAGATGGCCGCGCAGGAGCGCGATCCGCGTCGCGAAAGCGAGCTCCGGCGGCAGATTCGTCGAGCCCTCTCTGACCCCCCTCGCCGGCCTCGGCGCCCGGCGGTTGCGGATGATCGCTGTGTTGCGCGAGCACGAGCGGACCGGCCGGCGCGCGTCGATGCGCCGCATCGGTGAGAAGCGCCGCAGGCAGCCGGACACCCGCGGCCGCCGGACCGGCGATCCCCGATGTGCCGGCCGCACCGGCCACCGCGAAGGCACCGACGCCGAGCCAGATCTTCGTTTTCACCTTCATTCCGAGGCTCCTGCGAGGCCAGCCGACATGCGCATCTATATACGATCGGGCGTGACGAACCGTCCAGTCAACTCGCCGTTTTTAACAATTCCAGAACTCCCAAGGCTCCGATTGCGTCCCGCGCGCGGTGCGTAGATCATCCCCCGATCGAGACCGGACGGACTGCATGCAAATCGTCATCGGCAATGTGCTGACCGCTGCGGAGATCAAGACGGTGCTGGCGGCGCTCAAGGGCGCGCGCTTTGCGGACGGGCGCGCGACCGCGGGATTTGCGGCGCGGCTGGTGAAAAAGAACGAGCAGGCGGAAGGCCGCTCCCTCGAAACCATCCGCAAGCTCGTCGCCGAGCGAATTCTCGCGCACGAGGTCTTCCGCCTCGCGGTGCGGCCCAAGGCGCTCTCGCCGATCATGCTGTCGCGCTACGAGAAGGGCATGCATTACGGCAGCCACGTCGACGATGCGCTGATGGACGGGATGCGCACGGACGTTGCCTTCACGCTGTTCCTGTCCGATCCGAAGAGCTATGCCGGCGGCGAACTGATCATCGAAAGCGCCGCCGGCGAGGACGCGGTCAAGCTGCCGGCCGGCTCGCTGGTCGCCTACCCGGCGACGACGCTGCATCGCGTCGCCGACGTGACGCGCGGGGTACGGTTCGCGGCGGTCGGCTGGGCAAGGAGCTTCGTGCGCGATCCGGCGCAGCGCGAGCTGTTGTTCGATCTCGACACCGCGCGGCGGCAGATGTTCGCGCGCGACGGCAAGACCGCGGAGTTCGACCTGATCTCGAAGTCGTTCGCCAATCTGATGCGGATGTGGGTGGAGGATTGAACGCCTGCGGCCGCTGTTTGCCTCTCCTCTTGTGAGCTTTGCACAAATTGTCACCCCGGCCGAGCGCGAAGCGCGAGAGCCGGGGTCCAGTAAGCTAGATTAAGGACTGGATCCCGGCTCTCGCTTCGCTCGACCGGGATGACGACGGAGCTTTTGTGGGCACAGCGATGAGCGCCATCATGCGGCGCGACGCCGCTACGCCTCGATCACGATCTTCGGCGCGGCGCGGCCGGCGGCGGCGCCGCCCTTGAGCTGATCGCGCACGCGCGCGGCGATGTCGCGATAGATCGCGGCATGCGGCCCGTCCGGCTCGGTCGCGACCACCGGCAGGCCGGCATCCGACTTCTCGCGGATCGTCATGTGCAGCGGCACCTCGCCGAGGAACGGCACGCCGAGCCGCTCGGCCTCGTGGCGCGCGCCGCCGTGGCCGAAAATGTCGGAGCGCGTGCCGCATTCCGGGCACAGGAAGTAGCTCATGTTCTCGACGATGCCGAGCACCGGCACGTTGACGCGCTTGAACATCGCGATGCCGCGCCGCGCGTCGATCAGCGCCAGGTCCTGCGGCGTCGAGACGATCACCGCGCCCTTGAGCGGCACCTGCTGCGCCATGGTGAGCTGGGCGTCGCCGGTGCCGGGCGGCATGTCGACCACCATCACGTCGAGCGTGCCCCACTCGACCTCGCGCAGCATCTGGGTCAGCGCCGACATCACCATCGGCCCGCGCCAGATCATCGGCGTCTCTTCCTCGATCAGGAAGCCGATCGACATCACGGTGAGCCCGTAGCGGCTGATCGGCTTGAGGCGCGTGCCGCCGATCGTCTGCGGCCGCTCCTTGATGGCGAGGAGCTTCGGCAGCGACGGGCCGTAGATGTCGGCGTCGAGGATGCCGACCTTGAGCCCGAGCGCGGCAAGCCCGAGCGCGAGATTGACCGCGGTGGTCGACTTGCCGACGCCGCCCTTGCCGGAGGCGACCGCGATGATCGCCTCGACGCCCGGCACGCCCTGCTGCGTGGTGTCGCCGCGGTGCGCCGGCCGCGCCGCTGCGGGCGCGGCGGCTTGCGCCGGACGCGCGGCGCCGGCCTTGCGCTCGGCGGTGAGCGCGACCATGGCGGACTGCACGCCGGGCACGGCGCGACCGCCTCCTCGGCGCGCCTTGCGCACCGGCTCCCAGCCCTGCACGGCGGCGGCATCGACGCTGATCGAGAAGAACACCTTGCCGTCGCTCACCACCACGTCGGACAGCGCGCCGGTCTTGGGCAGCGGCGTGCCTTCGGGCGCCGGCACGCCCGCCAGCGCCGCCAGCACCTGCTCCTTGGTCACCGCCATTTGGTCACCGCCATCGCGTCCTTCTCCGGCCCTCGTTTCGGGCCGCCACCATAAGGCCCGGGCGGAACCGGTCAACCGGCCGGTTGACGCGAGCGCCGCGCCGTCGCAATCACTTTCCCCATATAGGCATCGGCGCAAGCGCCTGCAGGACGCTCCAGGGAGGACATGATGGCGAAGGTGGCATTTCTCGGTCTCGGCGTGATGGGCTATCCCATGGCCGGGCATCTCAAGAACAAGGGCGGCCACGAGGTCACGGTCTACAACCGCACCGCCGCCAAGGCCGAGAAGTGGGTCACGCAGCACGGCGGCAAGAGCGCCAAGACCCCGAAGGAAGCGGCCGAGGGCCAGGACTTCGTGATGTGCTGCGTCGGCAACGACAACGACCTGCGCGAGGTCACGCTCGGACCGAACGGCGCCTTCCCCGGCATGAAGAAGGGCGCCGTGTTCGTCGACCACACCACCGCGTCGGCCGAGATCGCGCGCGAGCTCTACGCCGAGGCCAAGAAGCGCGGCTTCGACTTCATCGACGCGCCGGTGTCCGGCGGCCAGGCCGGCGCCGAGAACGGCGTGCTCACCGTGATGTGCGGCGGCGAGGCCGAGCCCTACGCGCGCGCCGAGAAGGTGATCGCGGCCTATGCGCGCATGTGCAAGCTGCTCGGCCCCGCGGGCTCCGGCCAGCTCACCAAGATGGTCAACCAGATCTGCATCGCCGGGCTGGTGCAGGGCCTCGCCGAGGGCATCCACTTCGCCAAGAAGGCCGGCCTCGACGTCGAGGCGGTGATCGAGACCATCTCCAAGGGCGCGGCGCAGTCCTGGCAGATGGAGAACCGCTACAAGACCATGAACGGCGGGCAAGTTCGATTTCGGCTTCGCGGTCGACTGGATGCGCAAGGACCTGTCGATCTGCCTCGGCGAGGCGCGCAAGAACGGCGCCAACCTGCCGGTCACCGCGCTGGTCGACCAGTTCTATGCCGACGTGCAGAAGATGGGCGGCAAGCGCTGGGATACGTCGAGCCTGATCGCGCGGCTGGACAAGTAAGGGAGCGGCGCATGGATGCGCGCAAGATCCTCCTGCTCAAGGAGGAGGTGCTGTCGGAAGCCGGCCGTGCGGCACAGGCGCCGGTCATCCGCGCCGCCGCGATCGCGATCATCCGCAACCCCTTCGCCGGCAAGGGCCACGTCGACGATCTCTCGGCGCTGTTCGACATCGGCGCGGCGCTCGGCGAACAACTGATGCCGCAGGCGGTCGCGCTGCTGCGCGGCGCGCCGGTGAGCTACGGCAAGGCCGCGATCGTCGGCATGGCCGGCGACCAGGAACACGGCGCGGCGGTGTGCCATCCCAAGCTCGGCAAGCCGATGCGCGCCGCGGTCGGCGGCGGCGAGGCGATCATCTGCTCGAACGTCAAGGTCGCGGCCGCCGGCACGCTGATCGACGTGCCGCTCGCCCACAAGGACAACATCTGGGCGTTCGATTATCTCGACACCATGACCGTGATGGTCGCCGACGCGCCGCGCCCGGACGAGATCATGGTGGTGATGGCGGTGGCCGACGGCGGCCGCGCCAATCCGCGGATCGGCAAGGGGCGGGTGTAACGCCGCTCGCAAGACTTCAAAGATCCAGCGTCAGCCCGTCCTCGGCAACCAGCACGCCGGCCGCCCTCACCTCGTCGAGCCGCGCGAGCATGCTCGGATTCATGTGCGTGAGCATGATCTGGCGCGCCCGCAGGTCCGGCAGTCGCGCCTTGAGAATTTCCCAGGTCAGATGGCCGGTGCAGCGCGCCGGAATAGCCGTAGCATTCGCAGATGAACAGGCTCGGCCTGTCGGCGACGCCGACCAGCGCGTCGATCCATTCGGTGTCGCCCGAATAGGCGAACAGCGATTGCCCGTCGGAGAGCCGGATCGCGGTCGAGGGCGCGCCGGAATAGTGCACGACCTCGGTGGTCGTGACGGCATGGCCCAGCACGTCGGTCTGCTTGTCGAGCGCGAATTTCGGTGACGTCCCAGGAAAACCGCCACTTGTTGGCGGTCGAGCGCGGGAAGAACACCTCCATCAGCTGATCGAGGCGCGCGCGCGTGCCGGGCGGCCCCGCGATCAGCAGCGGCCGCTCGCGCCGCGACAGGAACTGCGCGTCGAGCAGGAGGAACGGCAGCCCGCCGAAATGATCGCCGTGCAGATGCGACAGCACGATGCCGTCGATGCGGTTGGATCGAGGCCGCGCGCCTTGAGCGCGACCAGCGACGACGCGCCGCAGTCGACCAGCAGCGTCGCCTTGGCGGTCTCCAGCCAGAAACAGGTGTTGAACCGGCCGCCGGAGCCGAAGGCATCGCCCGAGCCGACGACGGTGAGGCGCATGTCAGGCCTCGCGCTCGGCCGCGCCGAGACGTCGGCGTGCCAGCGCTCGCAGGTTGCGTGAGCTCGTCCGGGCACCGCGAGCTTGGCCGGCTTCATGAAGTCGACCGACACGAGCCCGGTGATGTCGGCGACGGTGTAGCGGTCGCCGGCGACGAACGGCCGGTCCTTCAGCTCGCCGTCGAGGAAGGCGAGGAACTCCGCGATGCGCGGCTTGTTGGCCTCGGCCCAGGCCGGCACCTGCGGCACCTCCATCTCCTTCATCGCCGGGTGCGTGTTGCGGAACACGTGCGACACCGGCAACATGAAGTGCAGCTCGACCCGCCGCTTCCACATCTCGACCCGCGCGATCTCCAGCGCGCCGCGGCCGAACAGCGGCGGGTCGGGCTGAAGCGTCCTCGAAATAGCGGCAGATCGCGATCGATTCGGTGATCACCGTGCCGTCGTCGAGCACCAGCGCCGGCACCCGCTGCAGCGGATTGACCGCCGTGAAGGCCGCCGACTTCTGCTGCAGGCGCCGAGATCGATCTGCTCCATCGGCAGCTTGATGCCCTTTTCGGCCAGAAAGATTCGCACGCGCCGCGGATTGGGCGCCCGGCCGCCGTCGTAAAGCTTCATGTCCGCTCCCTTCCCTGCCGGCGCCGCAATTCTGGCGCGACACCCGGCCGTCCGCGGAGGAAGCCCATCACGGGGCTCGGCTTGCGGTCAAGACCGGGCACGCGCCCGCAAGTCCCGCGCCCAGATCGCGGCTTTATGCGCCATAGAAATCAATCGTTAACCACCGGTTTTAGCACCCTCTTAAGCTTGCTCTTAAGGATTTTGCGCGAGTTTCGTTGGGAACGGCCGGGGCCCCAGATCAAATTCGTATGAGTGCGAGTAGCGACCAGCGTGACTTCTCGTCGCTGCCCGACGGCTCGTCGGCGAAGCAGCGCCGGCGCGCCGCCGCCCAGCACGTGCGCGAGGCGCGCGACCGGCTGACCTCGACCACCGGCACGCGCCCGATCTTCGACTACGAGCTGCTGCGGCTGTTCGCCCAGAACCGGCTCTCCGCCTCGCTGGTGATCCTGCTGCTGGTCGGCACGGTCGGCTTCCTGTCGAGCCTGTGGACCGGCGCGGTCACGGCCGGCACCTGGACCAGCGCCGTGCTGGTCATCCACGCCATCATCATCACCAAGTGCCGCCAGTTCCTGTCCGAGCCGCCAGCGCAGCATCAACATCCGCGCCTGGCGGCTGCGCTTCATCATGCTCGACCTGTTCTTCGGGCTGGCCTGGATGTTCATCCTGATCCACCCGGTCGGCGTCGATGCGCAGGCCGGCACGTTCATGCTGTTCGTCATGCTGCTGGTGGTGGCGGTGTCGAGCATGCTGGCGTCGAGCGTGCCGATCGCGGTGTTCGCCGCGACCGTGCCGGTCACGGCGGCGGTCGCGCTCGATTTCGCGCTTCAAGGGCACGCTGCACGACTACATCCTCGCCATCATGGCGATCACCGCGCAAGGCTACTTCTCGCTGCTCGCGCACCGGCTCTATTCGACCACGCTGGCCACGCTGCGAGGCGCGCGCCGAGAAGGACGCGCTGATCGGCGAGCTCGAAACCTCCAAGGCGATCTCCGACGAGGCGCGCCGGCGCGCGGAAGCCGCCAACATCGCCAAGTCGCGCTTCCTCGCGCAGATGAGCCACGAGCTGCGCACGCCGCTCAACGCGATCCTCGGCTTCTCCGAGGTGATGAAGAGCGAGATCTTCGGACCCCACAGCGTGCCGGCCTACAAGGACTATGCCGGCGACATCCACAATTCGGGCGTGCACCTGCTCGGCCTGATCAACGAAATTCTCGACCTGTCGCGCATCGAGGCCGGACGCTACGAGCTCAACGAGGAACCGGTGTCGCTCGCCCAGCGTGGTCGGCGAATGCAGCCATCTGCTGCAGATGCGCGCCAAGAGCCGCGGCCTCACCATCCACGAGGTGTTCGAGACCGACATGCCGCGGCTGTGGGCGGACGAGCGCGCGGTGCGGCAGATCTGCCTCAACCTCCTGTCGCAACGCCATCAAGTTCACGCCGCAGGGCGGCGAGATCTGGCTCAAGGCCGGCTGGACCGCCTCGGGCGGGCAATATATCAGCGTCAAGGACACCGGCCCCGGCATCCCGGAGGAGGAAATCCCGATCGTGCTCGCCTCCTTCGGCCAGGGCTCGAACTCGATCAAATCGGCCGAACAGGGCGCGGGCCTCGGCCTGCCGATCGCCAAGAGCCTGGTCGACCTGCACGGCGGCACCTTCACGCTCAAGTCGAAGCTGCGCATCGGCACCGAGGTGATCGTCACCTTCCCGCCCGAACGGGTGATGTCGGCGCTCGCGCCGCTGGCGGAGCCGGCGCCCCCGATCGCGCCCACCGACCTCGTGCCCGAGCCGGCCAACGCGCCCGCGGCTGCCAATCCGAGCGCGCTGCGCAAGCTCCTGTTCCGGACCGGCACCTGAGCGCGAACGCCGGGAGGACGATCACGGCAATTGCGTTCTGCGCCGCGGCCCTTATCTTGCCCGCCGCAGCCGACCGATCTGGACCCATGGCCGACATCGAGACCCCCTGCAACAAAGTCTGCGCGATCGATCCGGCATTCGGGCTGTGCGTCGGCTGCGGGCGCAGCGCGGCCGAGATCGGAGGCTGGATCGGCTTCACCCCCGACGAGCGCCGCGCGATCATGGCCGAGCCTGCCGCAGCGTCTCGCCTTGCTGGGCCGGGGCGAAACCGCGCCGGCCGGCGCCTCCTGAGGGCCGCGACCGTGCGCCGTCTTCTCTGGATTCTGCTCGCCGCTCTGGCCGCGGTCCTGGTCATCCTGGTGATGCATCAGGGCGGCACGCTCGCCAATCTCAGCCAGATCGATCTGTCATCGCTCGCCATCAAGATCATCGTGCTGGTGATCGTCGGCGGCGCTGGTGCTGGCGCTGTTCCGCGAGCGCTTCACGCACGCGCTCGAATCGGCGCTGATCTGGGTCGTGATCGCGCTGCTGCTCGCGGTCGGCTACACCTACCGGTTCGAGCTGCGCGACGTCGGCGACCGGGTGCTGGCCGAGCTGATTCCGGGCCACGCGGCGACGCGCGGGCGCACCGTCGAGATCGCGCGCACCGCCAGCGGCAATTTCGCGGTGACCACGCAGATCAACGGCGCGCGCATGCCCATGGTGCTCGACACCGGCGCGAGCTGCGGTCGTGCTCACCCAGGAGGCCGCCAAGGCGGCGGGCCTGCCGCTCGAGGTGCTCAACTACTCGGTCAACGTCGATACCGCCAACGGCCGCGCGCGCGCCGCGCCGGTGACGCTCGACCGCATCGTCGATCGGCGGCATCGTCGAACGCGCCGTGCCGGCGCTGATCGCGCAGCCCGGGCAATTGCGCACCAACCTGCTCGGCATGAGCTTCCTCAACCGGCTGGAGAGCTGGGAGGTGCGCGGCGACCGGCTGGTGATGCGCGGGCAGCCTTAAGTTCAAGCGACCAGGCTCACCAGAAACCGCACGCAGACCGTCAGCAGGAACAGGCCGAACGCGATCTCGAGCTTGCGTTTCGAGCAGCGCGTGCGCGAGCCGCGCGCCGTAGGGCGCCGTGAAGCTCGACACCGGCGCCATCAGCGCAAAGCCGATCAGCGACACGAAGCCGATCGACAACGGCGGCATCAGCGCCTGCTGCGGCAGGCCCGCGAGCATGTAGCCGATCGTGCCGACGATGGTGATCGGCACGCCAAGGCCGGCCGAGGTCGCCACCGCCTTGAGCATCGGCTTGCCGTGCAGCGTCAGGATCATGTTGGAGATCGAGCCGCCGCTGATGCCCATCAGCGAGGCGCCGAGCCCGATGACGAAGCCGTAGGCGGTCATGCCGGTCCGGCCGGGCAGATCATCGGCAATGCGCCAGTCGTCGCGCCCGCCAGCAGCTTGAACGCGATCATGCCGCCGATCAGCGACGAAGGCGATCTTCAGCACGCCGACCGGCGCGAACGCGGCAATGACCGAGCCGACGACGACGCCGATCACCGCCGGCAGCGCCCAGGCCCGCACCACGTCCATCATCACCGCGCCCTTGGCGCGATGCGCGAGGAACGAGCGGACATTGGTCGGCACGATGATCGCGAGCGAGGTGCCGACGCAGAGCTGGAAGATCACCTGCTCGGGCACGCCGAGCACGCGGAACACCTCGTAGAGCACCGGCACGATCAACGCGCCGCCGCCGATGCCGAACAGGCCCGCCAGGATGCCGGTGACGAGGCCGCCGACGAGGATCAGCCCCGCCAGCAGCAGAAGCTCGCTCACCGGCACGCCGAGCAGCATGATTTGCTCCGAAACGGCCCGGGCGCCGCCCGGTCACGCCGCAGCGGTTTGCGCCGTGGCCGTGTCGATGTCCAGGACGAGCGCCAGCGCGTCCTGCAAGGTCGCTATGCCGGCGCCGGGCTTGACCGCTTCGATCGCCAGATGCCGGCGGAAGGCGCGCGCGCCCGGCACGCCGCGGAACAGGCCGAGCATGTGGCGGGTGATCGCGTGGAGCCGCACGCCGCGCTCAAGCTCGCGCTCGATATAGGGAATGAGCGCCGCGGCCGCGGCTTTCGGCGTGGCGAAGCGCGCCGGCTCGCCGAACAGCAGCGGATCGACCGCAAGCAGCCGCCACGGCTCCTGATAGGCGGCGCGGCCCATCATCACGCCGTCGACATGCTGGAGATGCGCCGGCGCCTGATCGAGATCGGCGATGCCGCCGTTGAGGACGATCTGCAAGCTCGCGGATGCGCAGCCTTGAGCCGATAGACGCGGCCGTAGTCGAGCGGCGGGATGTCGCGGTTCTCGCGCGGCGACAGGCCATCGAGCCAGGCCTTGCGCGCATGCACGATCAGCGCGTCGACGCCCGCCTGCTTCACCGCGCGCGTGAGCGTGTCGAGCGCCTCTTCCGGATCCTGATCGTCGATGCCGATGCGGCACTTGACCGTGACCGGCACCGTCACCGCCGCCTTCATGGCGGCGACGCAATCGCCGACCAGCGCCGGCTCCGCCATCAGGCAGGCGCCGAAGCGGCCCTCCTGCACGCGATCGGACGGGCAGCCGACATTGAGATTGATCTCGTCGTAGCCGAAGTCCGCGGCAATCCGCGCGCATTCGGCGAGCTGCGCCGGATCGGAGCCGCCGAGTTGCAGCGCCACCGGATGCTCCGCCGGATCGTAGGCCAGCAGCCGCGCGCGGTCGCCGCGCAGCACCGCCGCGGCGGTGATCATCTCGGTGTAGAGCAGCGCCCGGCGCGTGAGCAGGCGATGGAAGAACCGGCAGTGCCGGTCGGTCCATTCCATCATCGGCGCGATGGCGAATCGTCGATCCACCTGATTTCCGAACTTTTCCGATTTATCTAGCATTTAACATGGCTTAATAGCTGGCTCATTCCGGCTTACCTGCCTACACGCCGCGTCTGATGCAGGCGACCTTCAATTACACGTTTGTTCTACGGGAGCCGGGGGCGGCGTATCACAACGGCCGTTACACCCTGCAGCTACTCTACGACTCGCTTGAAAGCCTTGGAGCCAGCGGCAAAGCGGGCGTAAATATGCGCGGCAAGGTACGGCCTTAGCCTGGATATGATTTTCAGAAGGGACGCGTCCAGTTACGCAGGAGTTGCGCGCGGATTGCTCACGCACACGTCAGACATGACGCACTGCGCGCAGCGGCCCGACGGCATGTGATCCGGAACATACCACTTCCCTTGTTTCCCTTGTTCCGGATTGAGTCGCGGTTCAGCACCGAGCCAATGGAGAAAGTTGGCCATGATGCAGTAGCCGGTGGCGGCGAACCATACCATCGCGCCTCCCACAAAGATCGTGAACAATGACCACCACTGGCTCCAGGCCAGAAAAAGGATCGACGCAACCGAAATGTTGAAACCCACCGCAATGTAGATGCGCCGTTCCAGATACCAGCGATCAATCTGCATGAAGTACAAATTCCAGCGCGACGGCGTTGCCGAACCGAGCATCGGCTTGAATCCGATCAAGCGAAGCACATTCCCCACGGGACAGAACCCGGTCAGCGAGACGTTGATTGAAATCAGCCCGGTCGCCGTCACACCGAGTATCCATATGGGATCCCACAGCAGCGCCAGCGCGGTGCTGGATAGCAAGACCACGCCAGCTATGAGCCAAACGGTCCGCTCGATGTACCAGGAATGGGTCGGAACGATGTATGTGCCGATTTGCATGAGGAACCCCGCAGTGCCGGATAGACCGCGCGAAAATGGCGGACGTCAGTTGGACTTCCGATGCTTGCCATCATAACACCAGGCCGACGCTGAGCAACAGGCTGAAAAGCAGTTGGATTTTGACGGTTTGCACGAGAATTCGATTAAATCCGCGGCCGCGTGGCTCGCGGACGAACTGATAGATCAGCGCTACGACAGGCGGCAACGCAAGCAACGCCAGCCAAACGTAGCCGCTTGGCAGTGCTACTCCGATTGCAAACAATAGCCCGAATGGCGCGAGCATCAGCGCGGCGTAAACCCAGGCTGTCGCGCTCGGTCCGGCCAGGATCGCCAGCGTTCTTCGGCCGACCCGCGCATCGGCTTCCGCGTCGCGATGGTTGTTGACCAATAATACCGCGCCGGTGAGGCAGCCAACCGCCAGTCCGGCTTGGGCCGCTATGGGTGTGAGCGTTCCGGTACAGAGCCAGTATGTGCCGCACACGGCGCCTAGACCAAAGAACGCGATCACAAACAACTCTCCGAGCGGCGTGTAGGCGATCGGGAGTGGGCCCCCCGTATACGCCCAGCCCGATACGATCGACAAAACCCCGAGCAGGAAGATCGGCCAGCCGCCCACCCAGACCAGGTAGCCTCCCAGGAGGGCTGCGACGCCAAAACAACCACATGCCACGCGGCTTACCGTGGTCCCATCCAGAAGGCCGGAAGCAGTCGCTCTTGGCGGTCCGACGCGATCCGGCCCGTCTCCACCCCGTCGCGAGTCCGCCGCGTCATTATGCAGATTGGTGCCCATTTGAATGAGCGCACTGGCAATCAACGCAGCCAACACCGCAGGCCAGTGCAAGTGTCGCTCTATTGTCCAGGCGAGAGCCGCGCCCACAATTACAGGCGTCATTGACAGGCTGAGCGTGCGTGGCCGCGACGCCATGATCCAGGCTGACGTAGTCCGGCCTGGGGACTTGTTCGCGACAGAGGGGCCTGGTTCGGCGCTCATCAAGGCCATCACTGTTGATCGATCTCAAAACCGCCAAGTCACTCGGCCTCGACGACCGGCATGTCCGAAGCAGGCCAATGATCGGCCGTCAGGACCCGGCTGAACTTCGCGGAGACGAGATACGGGTCGCTAATAGTTGTGGAGATGGCAGGGAAACATTGCTGGCCAAACCGACCCGCTCCAAAAGGTGAATGGTTCGCCAAGCCAGGTCGAGCTCCCACCATGTGTGACCGTGTCGCGCCGAACGGGGATCGGCGTGGTGGTTGTTATGCCAACCTTCGCCGCTGTTGAGCAACGCGACGATTGCGTTGTTGCGGCTGCTGTCAGAGGTGTCGTAGTTGCGATAACCCCACAAATGGGTCACCGAATTGACCGACCACGTCAGGTGCCACACCACCACGGTCCTGACCGCCGCGCCCCACACCAATAGGCTTGAACCGAACTTGACCGCGTCGAGAGTTGTGCCGCCTGCGAGGATCTCGGCCAAAAACCCTGTGGCGAAAAAAGCTGACCACGACAGCAGCGCAACCTTGAGCCAGTTGTCGTGGATTTCCAGCCACCCATAGAACCGGTCGCTCGTTAAATCGGCGGCAAAGCGCACGATCGATGGCCCGGCCTCGGCATCGTCGCTCTTGATCATTAACCAGCCGATATGACCCCATAGAAAGCTCGCCCGAGGGCTGTGCGGGTCTTGTTCCTTATCGGCTGCATAATGATGCTGGCGATGCAGCGCGACCCAGACTGTCGGTGACTCTTCCATGCAGCAGGTGCCCAGAATGGCAAGTGAGCGCTCCATCCATTGCGGGGAGGAAAAGCTGCGGTGTGTCAGAAGGCGATGATACCCTATGTTCATGCCGAGCGTGCCGAAGATGTAGCAACCCAGCACCGCAAGCATGACCCCTGTCCAACTGAAGAACCAGGGCAGGCACGCGAGAACCGCGACAAGATGGACGAAAATGATAGGGGAGGCATATCGCCACTTGATGCGCCACGAGCAATGCGACGCCGAAGCTCCGGCGTGATCGGGATCGCCAAATTCAAGATTGTCGTGCAGCGATATGATCAAAATTGCTCGCGTTCTAAGTGGGACGGTACCGCTTGTCGAGAGCCACTGGAAACGATCACGATCTTGTCCCTCGTGGCCGGAGAAGCGGCCATCTCGCGCCTGGGTCTGGGCAACACATCATATTGGCTGAAATACGCGCTTTGAAAGGGGCTGACCCCCACCTTCGCTCCTGCAACTCGAGATGCTGGCCAATGGCGGAGGTGGATCAAAAGGCGACATCACAGTTGGTCTGAGCGAAGTTCGGTGTTGGCGGCGCGTGCCTGGTGCATCTACCGCTTCCAAGAGGCAATCTGCGCAAGGCTCTCTGCGCCTCAGCCCCGGTCCGGTACTATGGTTTTCATAACGATCTCGATACAACCAGCGTGATTGCATTTTCAAAGAGGCCAAAGGTCCCGTAGCCAAAGCAGCGTCTGGCCTATGCCTCGTTTCGGATTGTAGGAGCGTTCGATTCTGGCGGAGCCACCCCGTTGTCCGAAGGACTTGGTGGGTGAGCCAGCAGGCAGTCCTCCGAAGGGCCTCGCGGATTTCGTTCGCGCTAGTTACACTGGCCAATGTCAAAGATGTGCGATCCACAGCTTTTCATCGACTGCACGCGCGGTCCTGAAGCCGCGAGTTGGCCGATCCGTTTCCGCTTGCTGACAACAGCGGGTCATCAGACATGAAAACCTACGCAATCGCGGCCATCCCCGGCGACGGTATCGGCACTGAAGTAATTGCCGCGGGCGTGGAAGCGCTTACCGCAATCGCCAAGCGCGACAGCCGCTTTGGGTTACGGTTCGATCATTTCGATTGGGGCGGTGAGTACTACAAGAAGCATGGCCGCATGATGCCGGAGAACGGCCGGGATTTAATCCGCAAGCATGACGCGATCCTATTCGGTTCGGCCGGACATCCGGATATCCCTGACCACATCACACTCTGGGGGCTGCGCCTCGCCATCTGCCAACCGTTCGATCAGTACGCCAACGTGCGTCCGACCCGCGTGTTGCCGGGGATCACCTCACCTTTGCGCAACGTCATCGGCGGTGAACTCGATTGGGTTATCGTTCGCGAGAACTCCGAAGGCGAATATGCTGGCGTTGGCGGGCGGGCGCACCAAGGCTCGCCGCTCGAGACCGCGACCGACGTCGCCATATTCACGCGCGCCGGGGTCGAACGTATCATGCGGTTTGCATTCCGGCTCGCGCAGTCACGGCCGAGGAAACTGCTGACCGTCGTCACCAAGTCGAATGCGCAGCGCCACGCTATGGTCATGTGGGACGAGATCGCGACGGAGATCGCTGCCGAGTTCAACGATGTGACCTGGGACAAGATGCTGGTCGATGCCATGACGGTGCGCATGGTCATGCGACCGCAGTCGATCGACACGGTCGTCGCCACCAACTTGCACGCTGATATCCTATCCGATCTGGCGGCGGCCCTTGCCGGCTCGCTCGGCATTGCGCCGACCGCGAACCTCAACCCCGAGCGGGCCTTTCCGTCTATGTTTGAGCCAATTCATGGTTCGGCGTTCGACATCATGGGGAAAGGCGTGGCCAACCCCATCGGCACCTTCTGGTCTGCCGTCATGATGCTCGACCATTTGGGTGAAAAGGACGCCGCCGGGCGGCTTATGAAAGCAATCGAGAGGGTGACGGCGGACAAACGCTTTCACACGCCCGATCTGGGCGGCAAGGCGCGAACGGCGGAGGTCACGGCAGCGCTGATCGACGCGATCCACAGTGAGAACAGCTGACAAAGACCTGCACTTACTGATTTGCTCGGGGGCAAGTCCAGGTCATCTACCGCAACGCAGGGCGGCTGAAAACCGTCGTACATGACCGACTATAGCGGTGATTGATCCGCTGTCACCCTGGCGAGCAAGCGTCTAGATCAATGTGTTTGACTAGTGTTGTGTTCGAGCTCCTCAAGCATGGAATGCGCGCGCTCACCGGCATCGGTCGCACCGGCCTCGTAGAAGCGCGCACAGGCAACCGCATTGTTGAGTTTGCGCCTAAGCATCAAATTCTCTGAATTGAGGCGCTCAATTGCCAGGCGCATATGATGACGGTAGAAGCGGCTCAGCGCTTTCTCGACGACCGGGTCCTTCGTATGGGTCAAGCCCGGGATCCACGCATCGGCGCGTACTTTGGCCACGGCCTCGAGATGCCACGCCAGTACGACATCCCTCCAATCGGTCCAGGGTCGGTTTCGATTCGCCAGAACGATATCGTCGAGTTGTGCGGCGGCCAAATCGCGCTCTAACGGATCAATGCGCGCGGTTTGTGTTCCCATGCGAGCGCACCCCACAGAACTGCGTCCCCTCACATATGCCCAGGCTTTGTAACCGATTCGCGCCGGTTGCCTGAGGTAACTCCGTAGCTCGTCGACGACGGTGGCATGGCCGAGGCTGATGAAGCATGGTCACGCTGCTAACTTGAGCGCACTCGCGATCTCCACCAGCGTCGCCTCCTCCCCATCGCCAACGCGCATGCCGCCAGGTGCCGAGAAATTCGCCCTCCGTGCTGGTTAATCTAGCGCAGCCAGTTTTCGAAAGCGCGGCGTCGCCTGGAATCTTGGTGTCGACTACCGCTTTCGGCACCTGACAGCGTCGCTGACTTTCATAGTCCGCACTCACAGGTTTGTGATGGGTTGATGCACGCAAACGGTGCGACGAATGCGAACTCGTCCTGCCAAATCGCCAATAACATGAGGTCCGATTAGGGGCTAGGAGCGACAAAACTCACAGTGAACATAACGAGTCCGGTGTCCACCTGTGCATTCAACCGGTCAGTGCAACACCGCTTGTAGTCTATCGGCTGGCGTTTCGAAGCCCAAGGTCTTTCGCGGACGTTGATTGAGCCGCAGAGCAATCGCATTCAGATAACCCTGAGAGATGCGCGAGAAGTTGGTTCCTCTCGGGAAGTACTGACGCAGCAGGCCGTTGGTGTTCTCGTTTGATCCGCGCTGCCAGGGACTGCGCGGATCACAGAAGTAGACCTGGACCTTGGTGGCAACCGTGAAGCGCTTGTGGGCATGCATCTCTTTGCCTTGATCCCAGGTCAGGGAGCGTCGCAGCTCCTCAGGCAGCTTGCGGATGTGCTTGGCAAGCGCCGCAACAACAGTCGTCGTGTCTTTGCGGGGGATCCTGACGAGCATCGTGAAGCGGGTATTGCGCTCGACGAGGGTGGCGATGTGCGTGTCGTTCGCTCCGGTAAGAAGGTCTCCTTCCCAATGCCCCGGCACGGCGCGATCCTCAATCTCGGGAGGCCGCTCGCGGATGGAGACCATATCGAGGATATGCCCCTGTCCACTCTTCGCGTTGTGGCTCTTGGGGCGGCGCATCCGCCGCGCAGTACGCAACTGCGCCGTCAGTTCCTTCTTCAGCACGCCACGGGTCTGGATGAAGAGGCTGCGATAGATCGCTTCGTGAGATATCTGCATGTCTTGGTGGGTTGGGAACTCCTGCTTCAGCCAGCCGGAGATCTGCTCCGGCGACCATTGCAGCGCGAGCTTCTGCGCCACGCGCCATCGTAGCTGCCTATGCAGCGCCAAACGACAAGGCTTGGGGCGCAACGCCCGCTCCCAGGCACGCCGCTCAGCCCAGTTTGCACGATAGGCCTGACTGCCGCCGTTGCGCCTGATCTCCCGGCTTACTGTCGATGGCGCCCGTCCGAGGCCCTGGGCGATCTGCCGGATCGACTGGCCCACCGCAATGCCACGGGAAATCTCTTCGCGTTCCTCAAGCCTTAGTGCTGCCAAGGCTCTCCGGCGCGGCCCCGGCACGATCCCTCCATGGAGGACCACGATCCGCTCAACGCCGGTCTTGTTCTTCCTTTCCAGCGCCCGCGAGATGGCCGCAGCACTTTGCCCGCTCTTCCATCGCTCCCACAGCTCGGACTTCTGCGCTGCCGTGAACAAAATCCGTGAAGTCACCATGCCACACCTCCTCACCTCGTAAGATTAGAAGGTGTTGCGCTGATCCGTTGAATCCGCCACCTGAAAACGGACATTGTTCAGTCGCTCGGCCACTTCCGATTAGGGCCATGTGTGGACGGCTCCGAGTTGGCAAGAGCTTTCTTCACGTATGCAGCATTGGTCGGTGCAGCCATGTGTTCGGCCTTTCAGTGCGGTTCACATGACCGCTGGCCATAATGCCCTCCGCGGATCAGGTCCCGGTCAAAAGCACGCATTCGACAATGCTGCTGGCCCAAGTGGGTTGTCCTGATCGCCGGATCGACCGGCTCTGCATTACGTGCTGTTCGCCCTCCCAACCTTCACATCACGCCGGTTGCCCGGTGTGATCTCGTTTACGCCGCGAGCGCGGCAGGTTCCTTGTAGCGTTCACCCTTGGCCATCATCGCCCACGCCATCCTGGCGAGCTTGTTGGCGAGTGCGATGGCCGCGACCTTGGTGGGTCGCCGTGCCAGCAATGCTGTGAGCCAAGGCCGATGTTTGGTGCCATGGATCTTGGCATAGCGGATGACAGCGAGTGCGCCGGTCGTGAACAGGCTGCGCAGGTAGCGATCGCCTCGCTTGCTGATGTTGCCGAGCCTCTCCTTGCCTCCGCTCGAGTTCTGCTTCGGCACGAGCCCAATCCAGGCCGAGAAGTCCCGCCCTGACCGGAAGGCTCTCGGATCGGCAACGCTGGCAACCAGAGCGGTGGCCAGCACCGGACCGACACCAGGAACCTGGTCTAGCCGCTTGCTCGCCTCACTGGATCGGTGCCAAGCCCTGATCATCCGGTCGAACTCTAGAATCTGCGCCTTCAGCACCCGCAGCTGGGCGCCAAGAGCCGCCACACACGCCCGTGGCGACCTCGGGCAACCGCTTGTCATTTGCATCGGCGACGACACCAAGTAGTTGCTCGACACCCTGGCGGCCGACCGGTGCCACGATCCCAAACTCCGCAAGATGAGCCCGGATCGCATTGATCACTGAGGTCTGCTGGCGCATCAGCAAATGACGGGTGCGGTGAAGCGTCAGGCAGCTTTGCTGCTCGGGCGTCTTGGTCGCGACGAACCGCATGTTCGCCCGCGTGACGGCCTCGCAGATCGCCTCGGCATCGGCGGCATCGTTCTTATGCCGCTTCACGTAGGGCTTCACGTAGGCCGGCGGCATCAGCTTCACGGTGTGGCCCAGTGCCTGGAGCTCGCGCGACCAATGGTGCGCTGAGGCGCAAGCCTCGATGCCGACCAGGCATGGCGGTAGCTTCTGGAAGAACGCCAACACGTATCGGCGCTTCAGCTGGCGGCGGACCACCACCTGGCCATCACCATCAACCCCGTGCACCTGAAAGACTGACTTCGCGATATCGAGACCAACTGTTGTGATCGCTTGCATGTCTGGCTCCTCCGAATCGTGGGGGCCTTAACAGCACCCACTTCCGTGGCGCTCACGCGCCGGTGGAGGAGGTCGCGGTAGGGACGGAGATTTCTCTCCGCCCCCCGCACAGATCCCGGCGAGCGCTGCTAACGCACCGGGCTCCCACCTTGGATGGTGACGAGGAACCGCTTTTCCGGCCACGGGTGCAGGATGCGTGGAAACGGCAGGTACCGGTCAGCGATCTTCTTCATTCTCGTCCACGTTAATCGACGTCGTTGGCTTCGACGCATCAGAGTGCCGTGCCAACGTTCGATCATATGATGCCGAAATGCTGAGATCGCCGAACCGCTCATCGGCACGGCATAGTAGGCCATCCAACCGCGCAGAACCTGGCAGAGCCAACGGCCCTGTCTTTCGGCCCCTTCGTGGCGTATGGCCATGAGCTGCTCTTTGATCTCTCGAAGCTTGGCACGCATTCGCTTGGCTACCGGTTTCCTCCCGAGTACAAAGCCCGAGCCGCTCCGACGGGTCGCGCAAAAATGCGTGAACCCGAGGAAGTCAAACGACTCTGGCTTACCGAGACCCCGAGCCTGCCGGTTCGAAATTGCGGACCGGCCGAACTCGATGAGCCGCGTTTTATCGGGATGAAGGGTAAGGCCGAAGCGTGCGAGCCTTGCCTTAAGATCGGCAAGAAACAGCTCTGCCTCGTGCTGATGCTCAAAGCCGACGATGGTGTCGTCCGCATAGCGCACGACAATAACGTCGCCCGTGGCGCGTCGCTGCCGCCACTGGTGGGCCCATAAATCGTAGACGTAGTGGAGATAGATGTTGGCCAAGAGCGGGCTGATGACCGCGCCCTGTGGCGTCCCCTCCTCCGTCACGATCAAGTGCCCGCCTTCGAGCACACCCGCTGTCAGCCACTTCGCGATCAGCCGGATGACCCGTCGATCGCCTATCCGATGTTCGACGAAACGGATCAACCAGGATTGGCTGACCTTGTCGAAAAAGGATTGGACGTCGCAATCGAGCACCCAGTTGATGCGCCGCCTGCCGATCCCGAACGCGAGTGCATCCAGCGCTTGATGCTGATTGCGCTTCGGTCGGAACCCGTAGCTGAACCCCAGGAACTCCGCCTCGTAGATCGGCGTCAGGATTGCCACCACCGCCGCCTGGACGATCTTATCTTCCAGTGCAGCGATGCCGAGCGGCCGCTGTCTGCCATCTGCCTTTGGAATATAGGTCCGGCGCGATGGCAGCGCTCGGTACGCTCCCGTTTGGACGCGAGTGTGGAGGTCCGCGAGGTTCTCCTCGAGGCCTTCCGTGTATTCGGTCCACGTCATCTCGTCGACACCTGGCGCAGCGGACTTCTTCAGACCGAAGAAGCTCGCCCGCAGAACATCGATGGTGAGATGATGCAGGAGCGCCGTTAGCTTGTCCCGTCTGTTCCTGTTGACGGCTTCTCGTATGCGGGCCTGCGCCTGTGACACGGCTTCCCGGCTCTGCGTCCGGACCGTGCTTTGCAGTTCCGCATTCTCCTTGGCCCTACCCCTTCGCTCCACGAGCTCCGCCGCAGCCGAGGCCGCTTTGTTCGCTCGCTTCTCTGCTACTACGGGCAGGTCCGACTTCTCCCTCGCGCTCATCGTCGGCTACGGCCTCCGGCCTTCCCGACGCGGTCCCGGCCACGACTGGTAGGGACAGCGATGGAGATCTCCCGGTTCCCGGACGAAAGGCTTCTGCGCATGCCAGGGTCTGCGACGACGCGGGGCTGGTTCGTGTCTTGCGATAACGACACGAACCATTTTGCCTTCTGTTGGACGGAAAACATCAGCGCCCCGAACTTGTCTTACGCCGCTCAATACCTCGCCTACGCTCTCCCCTATCAACGCTTCGCTTGCAGCCTCGCGGCCACACGCGCATGACTGGGGTCGGTGTGGCTCGCTACGCCTTCACCGTGACGGACTCCCACCGTCTACCTTCCGCCGGTCTCCCGGCGCACCCGTCCACAGCATCAGAAGCCGACATCATGCCGAGCGCGCCGTCGATACCGTCGACAATGCCCGCCTCAAGAATACCTGACCGGGGTCGTCGGCGCGCGACATCAACCCGACCAGGGTAAGCCATTCCTCGTCGCTCGCGCCATTGACAAACCGGCCGACCGCCTGCGCGGCAATTTCGCCGGCGGACACATTGTGCGCGGCAGCAGCCGTGGCGATGCGGGCCGTGAGGGCAAGATCGCCGAGCGCGATCAGCGTCTCGGTGACAAAGGCTTCATCCTGGAAGCGGGCGATCATGTCCCCAAGCAGCACAGTTCTGCTCCGCTCAGTTGACGCGCATTGCTTCGGCGGTTGCGAGTTCGACGCCTTCGATCCGCGCCGCCGTCGCCAGCCGCGCGATATATTGCGCCAGCGCCCGCCGTTGCACGCTCTCCTGCAGGTATTCGGCGATCCGTTCCGCAACCACTTCGAACGGCAGCTGGCGGCCGCCATGCTTGCGGTCCAGCCGGATGATGTGGAAGCCGTAGCGCGTCGCGACCGGCTCCGGCCCGATCGACGCCCGGCTCCAGTCCGAACAGCGCCCGCTCGAATTCGGGCGTGGTCTGGCCCTCGGTGATCTGTCCGAGGTTGCCGCCCTGCGAGGCCGACGGACAGGCGGAATGCGTCTGCGCCAGATCGGCGAAGCGCTCGGGGTATTCGCGCAACACGGCAAGGACGGCCTCAGCGTCCGTGCGCGCCTGCGCGTAGCGCTCGGTATCTGCCTTCCGGGCGGCAAACAGGATGTGCGCCGCCTCGTAGATGTCCGGTGAGCGGAACGCTGCCGGTTCTGCTCGTAGTAGCGGCGGCAGGTGGCCACATCGGCCGTCGGCGTGCGCACCTCGCGATCGACCAGCGCGCGGACCGCGGCCTCCTCGGCGGTTTCGCGCCGGCCCTCCGCGTCGGCCAGCGGCTCGGCCTCGATCTCGAGCCGGCGCGCTTCCTGCAGCAGCAGTTCGCGCACCACCAGCGCCCGCGCCGCGGCCTTCAGCGACTCGGCCGGGCTGCGGGCGGGATGATGCTGGACCTCGCGGGCGATCGCATCGCGCGGAATGGCGACGCCGTTGACTTTCACGCCGTTGCCGCTGGGCAGGACCGTCTGGTGCACCGCGCAGGTCATGGCGATTACTCCGCCGGGACCGCGCTGGGCCGGCGGGCACGGCATGCTGCCGCTCCGCCGCGTTCGCACGACCTGATAGCCGCGCCGTCCGAGATACCAGATCGGCGCGCTCCACACGTGCACCAGCCGCGTGAACGGAAAGACCAGGAAGATCGTCATGCCGAGGAACAGGTGCAGCTTGAAGATCGGATGCACGTCGGCGACCAGCGCCGAGACGCCCGGCTGCAGCGTCAGGATGCCTTGCGCCCAGGTCATGAACTTCACCATCTCATGGCCGTCGAGATGGCCGAGCGAAACGAAGATGGTCGCGAGCCCCAGGATCAGCTGCGCATAGAGCAGCAGCAGGATCGCGATGTCGCCGAACGACGACGTCTTGCGGATGCGCGGATCGAACAGCCGCCGATGCACCAGCAGCGTGGTCCCGACGAAGCACATGATGCCGGCGACGCCGCCGACGACGATCGCCATCCATTGCTTGAAGGTGTGCGAGATGCCGAGCGTGTCGAAGATCCAGATCGGCGTCAGCAGGCCGACGAAATGGCCGAGGAAGATGACCAGAATGCCGACGTGGAACAGGTTCGAGCCCCACATCAGCTGGCGGCGGCGCAGCAGCTGGCTCGATCCGCTCCGCCAGGTGTATTGCTCGCGGTCGAAGCGCAGCAGGCTGCCGACCAGGAACACGGTCAGGCAAAGATAGGGATACCAGCCGAACACGATGTAATTGAGTGTCTCGCGCATGATCGTCGTCCTCAGGGGCGCGGCATTGTTGGACGGGCCTGCGAGCGACACCGGGCGCAGGCCGGCGGCCGGCGCGGATCCTCTCGATCAGCGTGTCCTTGCAGCTGTCGCCGGCGCCCGGCCCGAAGTTGACCGGCTCGTCCTCCCAGGCGGCGTCGAGCGCCGCGAGGTCGCTCGGCATCCGGATCGGGCTCGGCCAGCAGGGCCGACACGACGTCGGCCTTGGGCTTTGCGGCGGCAAGCTGCACCAGCGCGCGGAACACCGCCTCGTAGGCCGACTGCCGTTTGCGCAGCCGCTCGGCGAGCGCCGCAAGGACGTGCGCCGGCTGCGCCGAGCAGGTCGCAGGCTTCGGCCGCGGCCGGGTCGACAGGAATTCCAGGAACAGCGGCACGAAATCCGGCAGCTCGGCCGCGTCGATCTCCAGCCCGCCGTTCTCGTACAGGGCCTTGAGGTCGATCATGGCCTGGCCGCGGTCGCGGCTCTCGCCGTGCACGTGCTCGAACAGGTGCAGCGACAGCGAGCGGGTGCGGTCGAACAGCAGCACGTAGCGCTCCTGCAGATCGTAGAGATCGCCGGTCGCGATGCTCGTCGAACAGCAGGCTCAAGCTGCCGCCGGATCGCCGGCCGGCAGCAGCGCCTCCCGATCGATCGCCTCGGCGAACTCGGGCACCGCCGCCTGCAGTTCGGCGGTCGGATAGGTGAGCAGCGCCGAGAGCACCTTGAATGTCCGCGTCATCACATGACCTCCATCGGGGTCTTGGCGCGCTTGGGCGTGCCGAACAGGTTGGTTCGGTGTCTCGCCGCCGGAGCAGCCGTTGCCGAACGAGAAGCCGCAGGAGCCGCGCAGGTCGTAGGCGTCCTCGTCGATCTCGCGATGCGCGGTCGGGATGACGAAGCGATCCTCGTAGTTGGCGATCGCCATGATCTGGTACATGTCCTCGATGTGCGTGCGCCGGTGAGGCCGACGCGCTCGGCGATGCTCTCGTCGATCACGCCGTCGACGGTCTTGGCGCGCATATAGGCGCGCATCGCCAGCATGCGCTCGAGCCCGAGCGCGACCGGCTCCTCCTTGCCGGCGGTGAGCAGGTTGGCGAGATACTTGAGCGGGATGCGCAGCGAGCGCACGTCCGGCATCTCGCCGTCGTGGCCGATCTTGCCGGCCGCGGCGGCCGACTGGATCGGCGACAGCGGCGGCACGTACCAGACCATCGGCAGGGTGCGGTATTCGGGATGCAGCGGGAAGGCGACCTTCCACTCCATCGCCATCTTGTAGACCGGCGAGCGGCGCGCGCCTTCGAGCCAGTTTTCGGCGATGCCGTCGGCGCGCGCCTGCGCGATCACGGTCGGGATCGTTCGGGTCGAGGAAGATGCCGAGCTGCGCCTCGTAGAGGTCCTGCTCGTTCGGCGCGCTCGCCGCCTGCCTCGATGCGGTCGGCGTCGTAGAGCACGACGCCGAGATAGCGGATGCGCCCGACGCAGGTCTCCGAGCACACGGTCGGCTGCCCGGCCTCGATGCGCGGATAGCAGAAGATGCACTTCTCGGATTTGCCGCTCGACCAGTTGTAATAGATCTTCTTGTAGGGGCAGCCCGACACGCACATGCGCCAGCCGCGGCACTTGTCCTGGTCGATCAGGACGATGCCGTCCTCCTCGCGCTTGTAGATCGCGCCGGACGGACAGGCCGCGACGCAGGTCGGATTGAGGCAGTGCTCGCACAGCCGCGGCAGATACATCATGAAGGTGTTTTCGAACTGGCCGTAGATTTCCTTCTGCACGCCCTCGAAGTTGTAGTCCTTCGAGCGCTTGGCGAATTCGCCGCCGAGGATTTCCTCCCAGTTCGGACCCCACTCGATCTTCTCCATGCGCTCGCCGGTGATCAGCGAGCGCGGCCGCGCGGTCGGGAACGCCGGCAGCTCGGGCGCCTTCTGCAGATGCTCGTAGTCGAAGGTGAAGGGCTCGTAGTAGTCGTCGATCTCCGGCAGGTCGGGATTGGCGAAGATGTTCGCCAGCACGCGCCACTTGCGCGCCGATGCTCGGCTCGATCTTGCCGTTGCGCTTGCGCGCCCAGCCGCCGTTCCAGCGCTTCTGGTTCTCCCAGTCCTTCGGATAGCCGATGCCGGGCTTGGTCTCGACGTTGTTGAACCAGGCGTATTCCATGCCTTCGCGGTTGGTCCACACGTTCTTGCAGGTGACCGAGCAGGTGTGACACCCGATGCACTTGTCGAGGTTCAGCACCATGGCGATTTGCGCGCGGATTTTCATTCTGCGGCCTCCATCTTGGGCGCAACGGCCATGGGTTCGGGCTGATCGGCGGTCGGGCTTGTCGAGCCAGTCGACCTTCGACATCTTGCGGACGATGACGAACTCGTCGCGGTTGGTGCCGACCGTGCCGTAGTAGTTGAAGCCGTAGGACTGCTGGGCGTAGCCGCCGATCATGTGGGTCGGCTTCAGCACCGTGCGCGTCACCGAATTGTGGATGCCGCCGCGCTGGCCGGTCATCTCGGAGCCCGGCACGTTCACGATCTTCTCCTGCGCGTGATACATCATGCACATGCCCTGCTTCACGCGCTGGGAGACGACGGCGCGCGCCACCAGCGCGCCGTTGGTGTTGTAGGCCTCGATCCAGTCGTTGTCGACGATGCCGGCCTTCTTGGCGTCGGTCTCGCTGATCCAGACGATCGGCCCGCCGCGCGACAGCGTCAGCATCAGCAGGTTGTCGGTGTAGGTCGAGTGGATGCCCCACTTCTGATGCGGCGTGATGAAGTTGAGCACGATCTGCTTCTTGCCGTTCGGCTTGCGATCGATGCACCGGCTTGACGGTCTTGAGATCGACCGGCGGGCGGTAGACGCAGAGCGCCTCGCCGAACGCCCGCATCCACAGATGATCCTGGTAGAGCTGCTGGCGGCCGGTCAGCGTGCGCCACGGGATCAGCTCGTGGACGTTGGTGTAGCCGGCGTTGTAGCAGACCTTCTCCGACTCCAGGCCCGACCAGATCGGCGACGAGATGATCTTGCGCGGCTGCGCGACGACGTCGCGGAAGCGGATCTTCTCGTCCTCCTTCGGGAGCGCGAGATGCGTGTGCTCGCGGCCGGTGAATCTCGCCGAGCGACTCCCAGGCCTTGACCGCGACCTCGCCGTTGGTCTCCGGCGCCAGCGTCAGGATCACCTCGGTGGCGTCGATGTCGGTCTCGATCTTGGCCAGCCCCTTGGTCGCGCCTTCCTCGGTGACCGCGCCGTTGAGCCGCTTGAGGAAATCGACCTCGTGCTCGGTGTTCCAGGCCATGCCCTTGCCGCCGTTGCCGAGCTTCGCCATCAGCGGGCCGAGCGCGGTGAAGCGCTTGTAGAGATTGGGATAGTCGCGCTCGACCACGGTGACCGCCGGCATGGTCTTGCCGGGGATCGGCTCGACCTCGCCCTTCTTCCAGTCCTTGACGTCGAGCGCCTGCGCGATCTCGCCCGGCGTGTCGTGCAGGATCGGCGTCAGCACGACGTCCTTCTCGACGCCGAGCACCTCCGGCGCGACCTCGGAGAATTTCTTGGCGATCGCCTTGTAGATGTCCCAGTCGCTCTTGCACTCCCACACCGGATCGACCGCCGCGGTCAGCGGATGGATGAACGGGATGCATGTCGGAGGTGTTGAGATCGTTCTTCTCGTACCAGGTCGCGGTCGGCAGCACGATGTCGGAGTAGACGCAGGTGGTCGACATGCGGAAGTCGAGCGTCACCAGCAGGTCGAGCTTTCCTTCCGGCGCCTCGTCGTGCCAGGCGACCTCCTTCGGCTTCTTCTCGCCGGTCTCGCCGAGATCCTTGCCCAGCACGCCGTGCGTGGTGCCGAGCAGATGCTTGAGGAAATATTCGTGGCCCTTGCCGGACGAGCCGAGCAGGTTGGAGCGCCAGACGAACATGTTGCGCGGCCAGTTGTCCGGATTGTCCGGATCCTCGCAGGACAGCTTGCAGCTCGCCGGACTTCAGCGCCTTGGCGACGTAGTCCTTCGGCTCCACGCCCGGCGGCCGCGGCCTTGCGCGGCGATCGTCGAGCGGGTTCTGCTTGAGCTGCGGCGCCGACGGCAGCCAGCCCATGCGCTCGGCGCGCACGTTGTAGTCGATCAGCGCGCCGTCCCACGGCCCGGCCGGCGCGGTCGGCGACAGGATCTCCGTCGACGTCCGAGCGTCTCGTAGCGCCACTGGTCGGTGTGCGCGTAGAAGAACGAGGTCGAGTTCATGCTGGCGCGGCGGCCGGCTCCAGTCGAGCGCGAAGGCGAGCGGCAGCCAGCCCGGTCTGCGGGCGCAGCTTCTCCTGCCCGACATAGTGCGACCAGCCGCCGCCCGACTGGCCGACGCAGCCGCACATCACCAGCATGTTGATGACGCCGCGGTAGTTCATGTCCAGTGGTACCAGTGGTTCATCGCCGCGCCGATGATCACCATCGAGCGGCCCTTGGTCTTCTCGGCGTTGAGCGCGAACTCGCGCGCCACCGTGATGATCTGGTCGCGCGGCACGCCGGTGATCGCTCTCGGCCCAGGCCGGCGTGTAGGGCACGTTCGTCGTCGTAGCGACTTGGCGACGTGCTCGCCGCCGAAGCCGCGATCGACGCCGTAGTTGGCGACGAACAGATCGAACACGGTCGCGACCAGCGCCTCGCCGTCCTTCAGCGCGACGCGCTTCGCCGGCACCTTGCGCGACCAGCACGCTCGGATGATCGGTGCCCGCGAAGTGGTCGTGCTCGCGGTTGCCGAAATAGGGGAAGGCGACGTCGGCGAAGTCGTCCTTGCGCGTCGGCGAGCGTGAGCTGCAGACTTGGTCGTCGCGGCCGTCGGCGTCCTTCTCCTCGAGATTCCACTTGCCCTTCTCGCCCCAGCGGAAGCCGACCGAGCCGCGCGGCACGACGATCTCGTCCGTCGTTCTCGTCGAAGGCGACCGTCTTCCATTCCGGATTGTTGGTCTCGCCGAGCGCGCCGGCGAAGTCGGAGGCGCGCAGCGAGCCGCTCGGGCACGAGCCGGCCGTCCTGCTTCACCAGCCGCACCAGCATCGGCATGTCGGTGTATTGGCGGACGTAGTCGTCGAAATATTGCGCCTGCCGGTCGAGATGGAACTCGCGCAGGATGACGTGGCCCATCGCCATGGCGAGCGCCGCGTCGGTGCCCTGCTTCACCGAGATCCAGAGATCGGCGAATTTCGACGCCTCCGAATAGTCCGGGCAGATGACGACGCTCTTGGCGCCGTTGTAGCGGGCCTCGGTGTAGAAATGCGCGTCGGGCGTGCGCGTCTGCGGGACGTTCGAGCCCCACAGGATGAGGAAGCCGGAATTGTACCAGTCGGCGCTTTCCGGCACGTCGGTCTGCTCGCCCCAGGTCTGCGGCGAGGACGGCGGCAGGTCGCAGTACCAGTCGTAGAACGACATGCAGACGCCGCCGAGCAGCGACAGATAGCGCGAGCCGGCGGCGTAGCGACACCATCGACATCGCCGGGATCGGCGAGAAGCCGATGACGCGGTCCGGACCGTAGGTTCTTGACCGTGTAGGCGTTGGCGGCGGCGATGATCTCGGTCGACCTCGTCCCAGGTCGCGCGCACGAAGCCGCCGAGGCCGCGCTTGCTGGTGTAGGCGGCGCGCTTCTTCGGATCTTCGACGATCGACGCCCAGGCGCGCGACCGGCGTGCGCAGTCGCGCGCGCCTCGCGCCACAGCTTGAGCAGGCGCGAGCGCACCAGCGGATATTTCACCCGGTTGCCGGAATAGAGATACCAGGAGTAGCTCGCGCCGCGCGAGCAGCCGCGCGGCTCGTGGTTCGGCAGATCGGGCCGCGTGCGCGGATAGTCGGTCTGCTGCGTCTCCCAGGTGACGATGCCGCCCTTGACGTAGATCTTCCACGAGCACGAGCCGGTGCAGTTCACGCCATGCGTCGAGCGCACGATCTTGTCGTGCTGCCAGCGCTTGCGGTAGCCGTCCTCCCAGCGCCGATCCTCGTGGGTGATGATGCCGTGGCCGTCGGAGAAGTCGTCCGACGACGCGCTTGAAGAAGGTGAGTCGATCGAGAAAATGGCTCATCGTCTGCTTCCTTCCTTAGCCGGCCGCGCTGCGGCGGTGGGCGGCATCGGGGCGCGGGCGGGCGACGCTCGACGTCGTAGAGCAGGCCGCCGCGGCGCGTGTAGAAGCCCCAGGTGATCAGCGACGCAGCTCACGTAGAAGACGAGGAAGCCCCAGAGCGCGGCCTCGACGCCGCCGGTGAGCGCGATCGAGGTGCCGTAGGCCTTCGGGATGAAGAAGGCGCCGAACGCCGCGATCGCCGAGGTGAAGCCGGTGATGGCGGCCGATTCCTTCTCCGCCTGGCGGATGCGCGTGGCGACGTCCGCCTGCGGCATCAGCCGGTCGATCTCCTTGCGCATGATGTTGGGGATCATCTGGAAGGTCGAGGCATTGCCGACGCCGGTCGCGAAGAACAGCACGCAGGAACATCGCGAAGAAGCCCCAGAACGCGCCCGGCTGGTCCTTGATGCCGAGGAAGTAGAGGACGCCGGCGACGCCGATCATCATCAGCACGAAGACCCAGAAGGTGACGCGGCCGCCGCCCCACCTGTCCGACACCCAGCCGGTGGCCGAGCGCGACAGCGCGCCGACCAGCGGGCCGAGGAAGACGAACGGCAGCGCGTCGACCGCCGGGAACTGCGTCTTGGCGAGCAGCGGGAAGCCCGCCGAATAGCCGATGAACGAACCGAAGGTGCCGGTGTAGAGCCAGCACATGATCCAGTTGTGCTTGCGCTGGAAGATCACCGCCTGCTCGGCGAACGAGGCCTTGGCCGAGGCGATGTCGTTCATGCCGAACCAGCAGGCGAACGCGCTGACCGCGATGAACGGCACCCAGATGAAGCCGGCGTTCTGCAGCCAGAGCGGGATCTCGCTGGCCGCCGCTCTTCGACCATGACCGGCTCGCCGCCGAGCCAGCCGAACACGCCGACGGTGATCACGATCGGCACCAGGAACTGCACGACGCTGACGCCGAGATTGCCGAGGCCGGCATTGAGCGCGAGCGCATTGCCCTTCTCCGCCTTCGGGAAGAAGAAGGAGATGTTGGCCATCGAGGAGGCGAAGTTGCCGCCGCCGAGGCCGCACAGCAGCGCCAGCACCAGGAAGACGATGTAGGGCGTGCTCGGGATTCTGCACGGCATAGCCGATGCCGACGGCCGGGATCATCAGCGACCAGGTCGCGAGCGTGGTCCACAGCCGGCCGCCGAAGATCGGCACCATGAAGGAGTAGAAGATGCGCAGCATCGCGCCGGAAATGCCCGGCAGCGCCGCGAGCCAGAACAGCTGATCGGTGGTGAAGTTGAAGCCGACCGACGGCAGCTTCGCGACGACCACCGACCACACCTGCCAGACCGCGAAGGACGAGCAGCAGCGCCGGGATCGAGATCCACAGATTGCGCCGGGCGATGGCGCGCCCGGTCGTCTCCCAGAACTCCTTGTCCTCCGGCCGCCAGTCCTGCAGCACCGCGCCGGACAGCGCGCCGACATGCTCCGGCCCGTGGATCTCCTGCATTTCCGGCAGTTGCGGCAGCTTGTCGAGCGCCTCGCCGACGACGCCGCGCTCCATCTGCCGGATCGCCACATGCATCCACAGCAAGCGCGCCGGACACCAGCACGAACAGCAGCATGAAGCAGCTGGTCCAGATGCCGGTGAGATCGTTGAGCGCGCCGAACGCGATCGGCAGCACGAAGCCGCCGAGCCCGCCGATCATGCCGACGAGACCGCCGACCGAGCCGACATTCTTCGGGTAGTAGACGGGGATGTGCTTGTAGACCGCGGCCTTGCCGAGCGCCATGAAGAAGCCGAGCACGAACACCGTCACGGTGAAGCGGCACGAGGCCCATCTCCATGTGGAAGGCGATCGGGCCGTTGATGCCGCGCACGACGTAGTCGGTCGGCGGATAGGACAGCACGAAGGTGCAGACGACCGCGACCAGGAAGGTCCAGTACATCACGCGCCGCGCGCCGTAGCGGTCGGACAGATGCCCGCCATAGGCGCGGAAGAGGCTCGCCGGGAACGAGAACATCGCCGCCGATCATGCCGGCGGTCTTGATGTCGACGCCGTAGACGTTGATCAGATAGCGCGGCAGCCACAGCGACAGCGCGACGAAGGCGCCGAACACGAAGAAGTAGTAGAGCGAGAAGCGCCAGACCTGGATGTTCTTCAGCGGCTCGAGCTCGAGCCACGCGCTGGTCGGCTTCTCGCCGCGCGCGCGGCGCTCGCGCAGCACCGGATCGTCGCTGGTGGTGAACCAGAAGACGATCGCCCATCACGGCGATGCCGACCGCCCAGACCTGCGCGGTGACCTGCCAGCCATAGGCGACCAGCACGAACGGCGCCAGGAACTTGGTGACCGCCGCGCCGACATTGCCGGCGCCGAAAATGCCGAGCGCGGTGCCCTGCTTCTCGGTCGGATACCAGCGCGACACGTAGGCGATGCCGACCGCGAACGAGCCGCCGGCGATGCCGACGCCGAGCGCCGCCAGCAGCATCTGCGGATAGGTCTGCGGCGTAGGAGAGCAGGAAGGTCGCGACCGCCGCCGCCAGCATGGTCACCGTGTAGACGAGCCGGCCGCCGTACTGGTCGGTCCAGATGCCGAGCGCGAGCCGGATCAGCGAGCCGGTGAGGATCGGCGTGCCGACCAGCAGGCCGAACTGCGTCTCGTTGAGGCCGAGTTCCTCCTTGATCCGGATGCCGATGATCGCGAAGATCGTCCAGACGGCGAAGCAGACCGTGAATGCGATGGTCGACATCCACAGCGCCCGACTTTGTTCCTGTGGCGTAACACCCCGTCCCGCATCAGCCATGGCGTCGCTCCCGCATGCAATTCGTCACGCGGAAGCGAAGCTACTTGGGCTGCTTTGTCAGACCTTGACGTATATCAATAAGACCCGCGGATGATCCCAAGGTCTACTATGGATGATCTGTTTTGATTTATGATTTTCTATGGATTGATCTTTTAGTTATTTGAAGTTGATATTTATCAAGATCGGCGGCGCCTGCATTTGATATGCAGATTATTATGCGCCGCTCAGACGTCGACCTGATCCGAGACCTGCCGCTGTTTCGTCAGGATGGGCGCCGAGCATTTCGACGCGCTCCTCAACGCCGCGTTGCTGCAGAAATTTCCCGAGCGCACCACCCTGATTCGCGAGGGCGAGCTTCCGGATTTCCTCCACGTCCTCGTCGACGGAACGGTGGAACTGTTCGCCAGTTGGGACGGGCGCGAGACCACGATCGACATCATCCATCCGGTGACGACATTCATCCTCGCGGCTGTCATCCGGGACGAGGTCTATCTGAAGTCGGCGCGTACGCTTGTTCCGGCGCAAATTCTCCTGATCCCGGCGGAAGCAGTCCGCGACGTGTTCGGACGGGACGCGGCATTCGCTCGTGCGATCGTGAACGAGCTTGCAGCGCGCTACCGCAGCGTCGTGCGCGTGCTGAAAGACCAGAAGCTGCGCACCGGCATCGAGCGGCTGGCGAACTGGATCCTTGATGAAGATCGCCTCCAGGGCGGCAAGGGGCGAATTGTTCTCGCGCACGACAAGCGGACATTGTCGTCGCGCCTTGGCATGACGCCGGAAAACCTGTCCCGCAACCTGGCTGGCCTTGTGGCGCACGGGGTCACGCGCGCCGGGCGCGAGATCGTCATCTCGGATCGCGCAGCGCTGCAGCGCCAGGCCAGACCC
The DNA here is from genome assembly GCA_963749815.1 of uncultured Alphaproteobacteria bacterium. Classification (GTDB taxonomy): domain Bacteria; phylum Pseudomonadota; class Alphaproteobacteria; order Rhizobiales; family Xanthobacteraceae; genus VAZQ01. Next base: position 557,636 of record CAVVON010000031.1, read on the forward strand.
GATCCCCTGATCGACGGCTCTGATCGCCTCGGCACTGAGTGAGGGCCAGCTTAAAATCCGAAGGCTGCTCACGCACATTGGCCAATGCGGCAGCAACGCCCGCCTTGGTGTCGCTGTCCGGTTCAACGAGAGGCAGGCGGACACGCGGCGCAATCAGATCAAGCAGACTGAGTGCGTATTTGACCGGCGCCGGATTGGTTTCACGAGACAGCGCCCTGGTCAGCTCCATAAAGCCGACCGCAAGAACGCGAGCCTGATTCATTTCGCCTTGCTCGATCGCGGAAAACATCTTGCGGCACAGGCCCGGTACGACGTTCGACGTGACCGAAATGCAGCCATCGCCGCCTTGAGCGATAAATCCCAAAGCCGTCGCATCATCGCCCGACAGCAATCGAAAGTCCGGCCCCAGCCGCGCTCGCAATCGCATCGGCCGCCCGATGTCGCCGGTCGCATCCTTGAGGCCGATGAATTGCGGATTTTCAGCCAGCCGCACGAGCGTGTCGTCGGCAAGCCCGCAAACCGTGCGCGAAGGAACGTCGTACAGAACGATCGGAAGACCGACCGAATCGGCAATCGCACCGAAGTGGGCGTGCATACCGGCCTGGGTCGGCTTGTTGTAATACGGCACGACGGACAAGCACGGCATCGGCGCCGGCCGCCTCGGCATCTTTCGCCAGCTCGATCGCCTGGCTGGTCGAATTCGATCCGGCGCCGGCGATCACCGGCACGCGGCCACGGGCGACGTTCACGGCGACGCGAACGACCTGATCGTGCTCGGCGCGGCTCAGGGTCGGGGCTTCGCCGGTCGTCCCGCAGACAACCAATGCGGCGGCTCCCGCGCGGATTTGCCAGTCACAGAGATGCTCGAGAGCGGCACGGTCGACCGTGTCATTCTCATCGAACGGGGTCGGCAGCGCAGGCGCGAAGCCTGCCAATCTCGAAAGCGTGGCGTTTCCGACCGACATGACACATTCACGCGGCAATGGCCTGTTGGCCCGCGTCTCGCCGCCGCGCGGAAACGGCAAGGCCGTCCTCGCAGCGTGTCCCGGCCTCGACGCGAAAACCCAGCCGATGCGAGGATCGATTCAAGTTTCCGATGGCCCGGATGGGATCGAGGGTCGACCCATATCACCACGACGCTGGCCGGGGCCAGGAAATGCACCAGCCACTCCAAGGTCGTTTCGAGGGCCTTGATCGAGTGCGGCTGACAGTCGACGAGCGCGACATCGTATTGGCCGCGCGGCACCCCGCAGGTCGCCGTTGTCACCGCGCGATTGTAGCCGCGACGATGCAGCTCAAACAGCCGGTGCGCCCCCTGCGATCCCGATACGATGATGCGATGCTGTTTGGAACAGCGGGCGAGCTCGACCATCGTCTCGATGATCCGCGCATGAGAGGTGGTTTTGGACGCGTCCACGACTGGCCTCCATCAACAGGGTGATTTGCTGGGAGGCGGCTAAGCGACGCGTCGAAGGGGAATCTGTGCGGTCGCGGCTGGATGTTGGAGCGAGCGCGGCTTGGCACTCATGTCCAGCTCGAGAACGTCCGGCACCATGATCACCGCCTGCGGGCGGTTGCCGTTCTCGAACATTGCAAACTTCAGAGCTTCAGCGCGGCCGACGAACAGGCCGCCGTGCAGACCGCTTTGATCCTGGGCGACCCAGCGGCCGTGGCTGTCCTTGCCGACCAGGAAGAGAGATGAACTCGTACTGCTCAACGAGGGAGGTTCGCCTTTGTTCATGTTCATAACACGTCTCCTTTACGAGTGGATCTGGGATTACGAGTTTAGCGAGGGGCGCGCGCCTTCATCGGTCGACAACCGGGTTGTCACGATGCTCGCGCGCCCCTTCGCCCTGCCCTCTCCCCCGTCTAACCGGGTGGCTGCCGTCTGCTGGTGTCATTGAACCCATGCCGCCAATGTGCGCATCGGCCCGTATGAATTCGAGGGAGATGCCGGCTCGATCTCATAAGCGAGATATAAAGACCGCCGGGAGGTTGGCCGGCTCAAATGACGCGAAATTGCATCCTGCGGGGCTTCGATCGCGCGGAAGCCGCTCAATCCCCGCGCTGTGGCGGCGTGGAGCGCGGAGCATCCTTCCCGCAGCGCGCGATCAGGACCTTGTCGATGCGCCGGCCGTCCATGTCCACAACCTCGAATCGCCAGTCGCCCCAGGTGAAATGCTCCCCGGCCTTCGGAATGTGATGAAGTTGCGATAGGACGAACCCGGCCAGCGTCACGAACTCCCCGGGGGGCGGCTCATGCAGCGCGAGCATTGTAGCGACATCTCGAATCGGCACGGCACCGTCGACCAGCAGTGAGCCGTCGTCGCGCTTTATCACCTTGGGCTCGGACGGCACGTTGATCGCCGGGAGATCGCCCGCGACGCGCCTCCAGCAGATCGGTTCGCGTGGCGATCCCCTGGACGGAGCCATATTCGTCGACCACCAACGCCGTGTGGACCGGCGTTTCCCTGAACAGGTCGAGCGTTCGCAAGATCGATGTGGTCTCCGGAACGATCAATGGCGAACGCAGCGCCTGCGCGACATCGATTGCGCGGCCCGCGGCACATTGATCGAACAAATCCTGCTTGCGAACCACACCGAGCGCCTCGTCAATCGAACCACGGCACACCAGTATTTGGGCATGCGGGCAGGCCGCGATCTTCTGCACCAGCGTATCCGGTGGATCGTCGAGGTCGATCCACACGACGTCGGGCCGCGGCGTCATGATCGTGCGCACCGGTCGGTCCGCGAGATCGAGGACCCCCTCGATCATCTGGTGCTCGGCTCTATGGATGGCGCCCAATCTGGCGCCCTCAGCCACAAGGTAGTGGATGTCATCCTCGGTCACGGTCCGTTCGAGACGCGGACGAAGCCGCATCAGGCGGAGGAGGAAACGGGTCGACCCGTTCAGCATCCAGATCGCCGGCGCGGCCGCCCTCGCCACGAACGCGAGCGGCCGGGATACGCGAACCGCAATCGCCTCCGGATCGTTCAAGGCGATGTACTTCGGCGCCAGCTCCCCGACGATGAGCGCCGTGTAGGTTACACCGATGGTCGTGATGGCGATGGACAGCGGCTTGCTGTAGGCCGCCAGCAAAGGAACGATCAGAATCGCCTCTTCGAGCCTTTCGGCCAGCGTGGCGCCGCTGAAAATACCCGCAAGGGTCGCACTGGTGGTAAAGCCGATCTGGACGGCCGCCAGCATGCGCGCCGGATCGTCGACGAGCGCAATGGCCGCCTGCGCACCCCGCCGCCCCTCCTTCGCCAAGCGCTCCAATTGCGCGCGGCGCGAGGACACGATGGCAAGCTCCGCCATGGCGAAGAAGCCGTTCAGCACGAACAGCGCCAGGACGACGACGAGTTCAAGAATCAGCATTTTCACTCTCTAACGGGCGATCAATTCCGTCGGCAGCGACGTCAGCGCGTCCTGCGCCAAGACATATGGCTCCACATCCTGTGAGCTCAAACAGCGCCGCGCGTATCATCTAAATTCTTCTTTTATAACCACCAGGAGCTCACCACCTCGAATTCCTATCCCCTGATCGGTACGTTGGTGTGCGATCGGATCGCTCGGATGTCCCAACTGCTCTCGAAGGTCACGTACGCTCTCGCCACCGCCGCCATGAAAGCGCGTGCGGCCACGGGAAGCGCGTGGACCGCAGTGGCTCGATCAAGCGGAAACGTATCGGCCCGAGGTCCACTATATGCGTGGTCCCGGTCCGAAATGGCGCGAGAAGCATTCTCAAAGCGACACCCAGGCAGGTTCATCGATTCGATAAGCCGCGCCACAAGCCCTGGTTCTTTTGCACTCGACCTGTCCTTTTCGGCCGTCGTTCCGACGTTTTCCGACGATCGACAGCCGCCGCAAAAGCGAAGATCATCGATCCGTGCAGCGTGCCATTCCCAAATCTTCCGACCGCGCCAGCCGGGCGAACCGAATTCGATCATTGTGGCGCTCGCCTGCTGACACGGCCTGACGTTGCAGCCGCTGCGAGATAGATGCACGCGAGACGCGTATGAAAACGAGACAGATCGGAAGGCCACGAAATAGGAATTGCATAAGTTCGTCGCAGTCGGCGGCAGAAAGGCTTCCGCCAGATTTCACAGACACAAAACGAACTTATTCGCCGGGCGCGCGCCCTCTCGGATCGCGACACCAGACTCAAGTTCGTCATTTGTGACAGGCGTATTGCGCTGCATCTATATGAGATTCCTATAAGGTTGCCCGCCCATTCCCCTCGAAAACCTACGTCGCAAGTGGCAGTTCATCGATGCCCGGGCGGATCGTTGATCCAGCGCAACGGGCCGACCTGCGCGCGAGCATAGACTTTCAATTGGCGAACTGCGCGCCGCGAGGAGAATCCCCATGTTGGACCTCATCATGCTGGCCATCACGCTCGGCCTGTTTGCGGTCTCGGTCGGCTACACGATCGCCTGCGACCGGCTTTGAGGAGAACGGCCATGATCTTCGACTATTCGCTCGCCGCCCTCGTCACCGTGGGGCTGATGTTCTACCTCACCTACGCTCTGCTGCGGCCCGAGCGGTTCTGACACACATGATCCCGAAAAGTGGATTCCGGTTTTCGGAAAAGATCATGTGTAAGCGAAAAGGTTCACGATCATGACCGTGATCGGCTGGATTCAGATTCTGCTCTATTGCGCAATCGTCGTCGCGATCGTGCCGTTCCTCGGCGGCTACATGACGCGCGTGTTCAACGGCGAGCGCACATTCCTGTCGCCGGTCTTGCGGCCGGTGGAGAGCGGCGATCTATTGGGCGGGCGGCGTCGACGAGAAGCGCGAACAGCGCTGGGTGGCCTACACGGTCGCGATGCTGTTCTTTCACGTCGGCGGCTTTCTCATCCTTTACGGGCTGATGCGCTTTCAGCAGCTGTTGCCGTTCAACCCGGCCGAGCAGTCGGCGGTGGCGCCGGACCTCTCCTTCAATACGGCGATGAGCTTCATCACCAATACCAACTGGCAGAACTACGGCGGCGAAAGCACGCTGTCCTATCTCGTGCAGATGCTCGGCCTGACGCATCAGAACTTCCTGTCGGCCGCCACCGGCATCGTGCTGGCGGTGGCGCTGATCCGCGGCTTTGCGCGCGCGTCGATGAAGACGGTCGGCAATTTCTGGGTCGATATCACCCGCTGCACGCTCTACATCCTGCTGCCGATCTGCATCGTCTACACGCTCTTCCTGGTCTGGCAGGGCATGCCGCAGACGCTCGGCCCCTACGTCGACGCGACCACGCTCGAAGGCGCCAAGCAGACCATCGCGGTCGGTCCGGTCGCTTCGCAGATCGCGATCAAGATGCTCGGCACCAACGGTGGCGGCTTCTTCAACGCCAATGCCGCGCATCCGTTCGAGAACCCGACCGCACTGTCGAACTTCGTGCAGATCATCTCGATCTTCGCGATCGGCGCCGCTCTCACCAACGTGTTCGGCCGCATGGTCGGCAATCAGCGCCAGGGCTGGGCCGTCCTTGCCGTCATGGGCATCCTGTTCATCGCCGGCGTCGCCGTCTGCTACTGGGCGGAAGCCCACGGCAACGATGCCATGACCGCCATGGGCCTCACCGGCGGCAACATGGAGGGCAAGGAGGTCCGCTTCGGGATCGTCGCCTCCGCGTTGTTTGCGGTCATCACCACCGCCGCGTCGTGCGGCGCCGTCAACGCCATGCACGACTCCTTCACCGCGCTCGGCGGCATGATTCCGCTCATCAACATCCAGCTCGGCGAGATCATCGTCGGCGGCGTCGGCGCCGGCATGTACGGCATGCTGCTGTTCGTGATCCTGGCGATCTTCGTCGCCGGCCTGATGGTGGGCCGCACGCCCGAATATGTCGGCAAGAAGATTGAAGCCAAGGAGGTCAAGATGGCGATGCTCGCCATCCTGATCCTGCCGCTGATGATCCTCGGCTGGACCGCGGTGGCGGTCGTGTACCCGACAGCCGTTGCCTCAATGGCGAACCCGGGACCGCACGGCTTTTCCGAGGTCCTCTACGCCTACACCTCGCAGACCGGCAACAATGGTTCGGCTTTCGCCGGCCTTACCGGCAACATCCTGTTCTACAACGTGACCGGCGCGATCGCGATGTTCATCGGCCGGTTCTGGATGATCATCCCGGCCATGGCGATCGCCGGCTCGCTGGTGGAGAAGAAATCGATTCCGCCGTCGACCGGCACGTTCCCGACCACCGGCGGCCTGTTCGTCGGTTTGGTCGTCGGCGTGATCCTGATCATCGGCGGTCTGACGTTCTTCCCCGCGCTCGCGCTTGGGCCGATCGCCGAACATCTCGCGATGACCGCGGGCACGCTGTTCTCGTCGAATTGATCCGGAGTTGCAGCCATGGAAACCTCGCAGATCCGCAAGGGAACGCCGGCGTCGGCGCTGTTCGATCCCAAGATCGTCGTGCCGGCGATCGGCTCGGCTTTCGTGAAGCTCGACCCGCGGACACTGGTCAAGAATCCGGTGATGTTCGTGCTGGAGGTCGTCACTACGCTGACCACGGTCATCCTGGTCCGCGATCTCGTGACCGGCGGCGGGAACGTCGGCTTCGAATTCCAGATCGTCCTGTGGCTGTGGGTCACGGTGCTGTTTGCGAACTTCTCCGAAGCCATTGCGGAAGGCCGCGGCAAGGCCCAGGCCGACGCGCTGCGCAAGACGCGCCGCGAGGCGCAAGCCAAGCTGCTGGCCGGAGCCGGCAAGGACAACTACCGGATGGTCGCCGGCACGAGCTTGAAGGTCGGCGACATCGTCCTGGTCGAGCCGGGCGACGTCATCCCCTCGGACGGCGAAGTCATCGAAGGCATCGCTTCCGTCAACGAGGCGGCAATCACCGGCGAGTCGGCGCCGGTCATCCGCGAATCGGGCGGCGACCGTTCGGCGGTCACTGGCGGCACCCAGGTGCTGTCCGACTGGATCAAGGTGCGCATCACCGCCGCTCAGGGCGCGACGTTTCTCGACCGCATGATCAACCTGGTCGAAGGCGCCGAGCGCCAGAAGACCCCGAACGAGATCGCACTCAATATCCTGCTCGTGGGCCTGACCATCATCTTCGTGTTCGCGACGGTGACGATTCCGAGCTACGTGGCCTATGCCGGCGGCACCGTTTCGGTGGTGATCCTGGTCGCGCTCTTCGTCAGCCTGATCCCGACCACGATCGGCGCGCTGCTGTCGGCGATCGGCATTGCCGGCATGGATCGCCTCGTTCGCTTCAATGTGCTGGCCATGTCCGGCCGCGCCGTCGAGGCGGCCGGTGACGTGGACACGCTGCTGCTCGACAAGACCGGCACCATCACGCTCGGCAACCGGCAGGCGACCGAGTTCAAGCCGCTGCACGGTGTGAGCGAGCAGGAACTGGCGGACGCCGCGCAGCTCGCCTCGCTCGCCGACGAGACGCCGGAAGGCCGGTCGATCGTGGTGCTTGCCAAGGAGAAGTATGGCATTCGCGGCCGTGAACTGGTCGAAATCCGGGCGAGATTCATTCCGTTCACCGCGCAGAGCCGCATGAGCGGCGTCGAGGTCGGCGGCTCGTGGGTTCGCAAGGGCGCGGTCGATGCGATCCTCGATTACCTGAACGTTCCTGCAACGTCGACGAGTCCGTCCGGCGCCGTTCAGTCCCTACGGCCGGCCGTCAGCGCCGAGGCCGGGCGCGAAATCAGGACCATCGCGGACGCCATTGCCAAGGCCGGCGGGACACCGCTTGCGGTGGCGAAGGATGGCCGATTGCTCGGCGTCATTCAGCTCAAGGACATCGTCAAGGGCGGCATCCGCGAGCGCTTCGCCGAGCTCCGCCGCATGGGCATTCGCACCGTCATGATTACCGGCGACAATCCCATGACGGCTGCCGCGATTGCGGCCGAGGCCGGCGTCGACGACTTCCTCGCGCAGGCGACGCCGGAGGAAAAGTTGCGGCTGATCCGCGACGAGCAGGCCAAGGGCAAGCTCGTCGCCATGTGCGGCGACGGCACCAACGATGCGCCCGCGCTCGCGCAGGCCGACGTCGGCGTCGCCATGAACACCGGCACGCAGGCCGCGCGCGAGGCCGGCAACATGGTCGATCTCGATTCCAATCCGACCAAGCTGATCGAGGTGGTCGAGATCGGCAAGCAGCTGCTGATGACGCGCGGCGCGCTCACCACGTTCTCGATCGCCAACGACGTGGCCAAGTATTTCGCCATCATCCCGGCGATGTTCCTCGCCTTCTATCCGCAGTTGGGCGCGCTCAACGTCATGCAGCTCGCAAGCCCGCAAAGCGCGATCCTGTCGGCGATCATCTTCAATGCGCTGATCATCGTCGCGCTCATTCCGCTGGCGCTGAAGGGCGTCCGTTACCGCCCGATCGGGGCCGCCCCGCTGCTGCGGCGCAACCTCCTGATCTACGGCGTCGGCGGCGTGATCATTCCGTTCATCGGCATCAAGGCCATCGACCTCGTGGTCAACGCCTTGCACCTTGCCTGAGGAGAGATGCCATGTTGCGAGAAATCCGTCCGGCGATCGTTTTCGTCGTCGCCCTCACCCTCATCACCGGGCTGCTCTATCCGCTGGCCATGACCGGGATCGCCGGTGCGATCTTCCCCCATCAGGCGCAAGGCAGCCTGATCGAGAAGGACGGCAAGGTCATCGGCTCGGCCCTGATCGGCCAGGCCTTCACCGACGACAAGTATTTCCATGGCCGCCCGTCCGCCACGAATGCACCCGATCCGAAAGATCCCGCCAAGACCGTGGACGCGCCCTACAATGCCGCGAACTCGATGGGATCGAATCTCGGTCCCACCAACAAGGCCCTGATCGAGCGCGTCAAGGGCGATGTCGACAAGCTCAAGGAAGAGAACCCGGCGGCGGCCGTCCCGATCGACCTGGTGACGACTTCCGGCAGCGGCCTCGACCCGCACATTTCGCCGGACGCCGCCTTGTTCCAGGTGCCCCGTGTTGCGAAGGCGCGCAAGATGCCCGAAGATCGGCTTCGCCAGTTCGTCCAGGAGCAGACCGAAGGTCGCTTTCTTGGGTTGCTCGGCGAGCCGCGCGTGAATGTCTTGGCGCTCAACCTGGCTCTCGATCGCGCCGGGACACCTTAGGCGCGCCGCAGGTTCACACGAACCGATGAAACCGATGGCTGATGGCAGATCAGCGCCGCAACCCTGACCAGCGGCCCTCACCCGAGGCCTTGCTCGAGGCGGCGAGGCGGGAAGAAGGGCGCGTCGGCAAGCTCAGGATTTTCGTGGGTGCGGCGCCCGGCGTCGGCAAGACCTACGAGATGCTGCAACAGGCCCGCGCCCGGAAGAAAGACGGCTACGACATCGTTATCGGCGTCGTCGAGACCCACGGCCGCAAGGAAACGGAGGCCCTGCTGGAGGGTCTCGAGGCCGTCCCGCGCCGGAAGATCGAGTACAAGGGCCAATGGCTCGAGGAAATGGACCTCGACGCCATCATCGCGCGCCGGCCGCAGATCGTGCTGGTCGATGAGCTGGCCCACACCAATGCGCCCGGCAGCCGGCATCCGAAACGCTATCTGGATGTCGAAGAGCTGATGGACCGCGGCATCGACGTCTACACCACGGTCAATATCCAGCACATCGAAAGCCTCAACGACGTTGTCGCTCAGATCACCCGTGTGCGCGTGCGCGAGACCGTACCGGACGCGGTGTTCGACCGCGCCGATGCCGTCGAATTGGTCGATCTGACGCCCGACGATCTGATCCAGCGTCTCAAGGAGGGCAAGGTCTACGTCCCGAAGCAGGCCGAGCGGGCGCTGGAGCACTTTTTCTCGCCGCCCAACCTGACGGCGCTTCGCGAGCTTGCGCTGCGCCGTACGGCGGAGCGGGTCGACGAGCAATTGCTCACTCAGATGCAGGCGGGCGCGATCCCGGGACCGTGGGCGGCCGGCGAGCGCATCCTTGTCTGCGTCAGCGAGGACCCGCGTGCCGCCGGTCTCGTGCGATATGCCAAGCGCCTGGCCGACCGCCTGCACGGGCCGTGGACCGCGCTCTACGTCGAGGGCCGGCGCAGCCTGCAACTCAGCGAAGAAGATCGCGACCGGATCGCCGACACGCTTCGGCTGGCGGAGGCGCTCGGAGGCGAGGCGATCACGATTCCCAGCGCCGACCAGCGCATTGCCGATGACGTGGTCCGTTATGCGCAGTCCAGCAACGTCACCCAGATCATCATCGGCAAGTCCACTCGTTCACGATGGTTCGAGATCGTGCACGGCTCCGTCGTGCATGAACTCGTGCGCCGCTCCGGCAATATCAGCGTCCACGTCATTGCGGGCGATACCATTACGGGCGAGGCGATTCCAAAAAAGACCGTGCATGCCGCCGAAGGGGCGGAATCGCGCGATCCCCGTCCTTATTTGATAGCGCTCGTCGCAGTCGCCGTCGCTCTCGGTGTCAGCGAGGTGATCCAGCCTTGGCTCGGCATCGAGAACGTCGACCTCGTCCTCCTCACTGCCGTGGTCGGCGTTGCGGTGCGCTACGGTTTGTGGCCGTCGCTGTTTGCCAGCGTCGCGGCGTCGCTGTGCTACAATTTCTTCTTTCTGCCGCCGATCTATACGTTCACGATCACCGACCCGACCAACGTGGCGGCGTTCTTCTTCTTCATCGTCATGGCGGCGATCGTCTCCAATGTCGCCGCGCGGGTGCGCACCCAGGCTGTCGCCGCGATGGCGAGGGCCCGCAACACCGAGTCGCTTTATGCTTTCAGCAGAAAGCTCGCGAGCACGGGCACGCTCGACGACGTGCTGTGGGCCACCGCCTATCAGACTGCCTTGATGCTCAAGGTCCGGGTTGTTTTGCTGCTCCCTGAGAACGGATCGATTGCCGTGAAGACGGGCTACCCGCCGGAGGACACGCTTGATGCGGCGGATTTGGCCGCCGCGAAGTGGGCGTGGGAGAACGACCGCGCGGCAGGCCGCGGTTCGGATACGCTGCCGGGCGCAAAGCGCCTTTTCCTGCCGATGCATACCGGCCGTGGCGCGATCGGGGTCGTCGGCATCGACGGCGACAGATCCGGGCCGCTCCTGACTCCGGATCAACGACGGCTGCTCGACGCGTTGATGGACCAGGCCGCACTCGCCATCGAACGCGTTCGGCTCGTCGAGGACCTGGACCGCGCAAAACGAACGGCCGAGACCGATCGTTTGCGTTCTGCGCTGCTGACGTCGATCTCGCACGATCTCAAGACGCCGCTCGCCGCGGTCCTCGGCTCGGCAGGAACGCTTCGCAGCTTGTCCGACGTATTGGACGAGCGCGCCAAGGCCGATCTCGTGACAACGATCATCGACGAAAGCGAACGGCTCAACCGGTTTATCGCGAACCTGCTCGATATGACCAAAATCGAATCGGGCGCCATCGTGCCGAACGCCGCCTTGCATGACCTGGGCGAGATCGTCGGCAGCGCCCTGATGCGGGCCAGCAAGATCCTGGCGCAGCATCGGGTCGAGGTGGATCTCGCCAAGGACTTGCCGATGGTGGAGATCGATCCGGTCCTGTTCGAGCAGGCGCTCTTCAACCTGCTCGACAACGCGGCGAAGTATGCTCCGGCCGGCACCACCATCCGCATTCAGAGCTGGCGCGAGCGGGACTCCGTCGGTCTGCAGGTGCTGGACGAGGGCGAAGGCATTCCGCCCGACGATCTGGAGCATATCTTCGACAAGTTCTATCGGGCGCGGAAGGCCGATCACGTGCGCGCGGGTACCGGATTGGGTCTCGCGATTTCCCGCGGCTTCGTCGAAGCCATGCACGGGACCATCGTGGCGGCGAACAGGACGGACCGGAAGGGCGCGGTATTCACGATTTCGCTTCCGATTCCCGGCAACCATCAATCGTCTGGATACCGCCGCATGAGCGCCGCCCCTCCCAAGGTCCTTGTCATCGATGATGAGCCGCCCATCCGCAAGCTCCTGAAAATGGGCCTCGCGACCCAAGGCTATCAAATTCTCGAGGCGCCAACCGGCAAGGCCGCGCTTGCGCTCCTGAGCCAAGAGCCGGATCTGGTCATTCTCGATCTCGGCCTCCCCGATATGCAGGGGCACGAGCTGCTGAGAATGATCCGCGCACGAAACGAGAGTGTGCCGATCGTGGTGCTGTCCAGTCGTGGCGATGAGGCCGGCAAAGTCCAGGCCCTCGACTTCGGCGCGGACGACTACGTCACCAAGCCGTTCGGCATGGATGAACTGCTCGCCCGAATGCGGGCAGCGCTGCGCCATCAGCTTCAAGTGCACGGGGAGCGCCCGATCTTTCGCGTCGGAGACCTGTCGGTCGATCTCGTGCGGCGCATCGTGAAAGTCGGGAGCAACGAGGTGAAACTCTCGCCCAAAGAGTATGAACTCCTGCGCGTGCTCGTGCAGCACGCCGGCAAGGTTCTTACGCACAAATTTTTGCTGGCAGAGCTGTGGGACGCTCTGACCGATGCTCAGTATCTCCGGGTCTATGTCAGGCAACTCCGGCGAAAAATCGAGAGCGATCCCGAGCGGCCTCAATATATCCTCACCGAGACTGGAATCGGCTATCGGTTGCGCGCCCCGGACTGAAGGCGTTGATCTACCGTCCCACTTCGCTATCGTTCCAGCGAATCTGCATCGCGCCGACCTGGACCCGTCATGAAAATTTCCGACTTCCTGTCGCCAGATCAGGTCATCGTCAATGTTCGCAGGTTGAACAAGCGCCAGCTCTTGCAAGACTTGGCCGAGAAGGCCGCCGCGGCCCTCCATCTGCAAGCGGACGATGTCGCCTCGGCGCTTCTCAAGCGGGAGGAGCTTGGATCGACCGGCACGGGAGGCGGCATCGCCATTCCGCACGCCAGAATGCAGGACGTGCAGAAGCCGTTCGGCATGCTGACAAAGCTGAAGCATCCGATCGACTTCGACGCAATCGACGGTCAACAGGTGGATATCGTGTTCGTCCTGCTGTTGCCCATCAGTGCCGTGGGCGACCAGCTTGGGGCCTTGGCTCTTGTCGCACGAAGGCTCAGGTCAACCGAGACTCTCGCCCAACTGCGACGAGCCAAGGACGCGTCCGAACTCTATTCGGAAATTGTCCGATAAGGCGCTATGCACGGCACTGCGGTGGTTACGGGTCATTTGTCGGCTGAACCGGGCGCTCCCCAAGCCCCCAATCAACGCCCCTGCCGGCGCGGCATTTATGAAATTCCTATTCCGCGGCTCACAAATCCCGCTCGTTTTCCTATGACCGGCCGGTGCATCTGTCCGGCAGGAGGTCGCATCTTCGGGCCGCCTGGCTGACGAGCGCAACGATGGTCGAACCTGGCTCACCCGACTGGCACGATCGGAAGGTTCGGGAGTGGCTGCTGCTCCTGCTTCGCTTTGCCGTTACGCGGGAGCGGTCAGATCAGTCGGCCGTCCTCGCCATGGCGGATGAGCTCGATTCTTCGGATGGCGGGTGGCGGCCGGCGTCACCGAGCTTCTTCCTGCGAACGAGCAAAGACGTCTGTGAAGCAATCCTCACCGTCAACGATGGGCACAATAACGCGGTTCTTCATCGACATCTGAGCCGCATCGATGACATCCGGCTGCGGCGCGCCTTCCGGGCGGCGATCGGTCTGCAGCGGCCGGGCGAGGCCCCACCGCAATCAGACGTAAAGAGAACAAGCTGGAAACGCCGGAACGGTCTTTGGGCGAACCTTGCCTGACCGTTCATGCCCGCTCCGGCAAGCCGGACTGGGCATCTGATTCACGCTGCAGGGACGATGGTGCTGGAATTGGAAGGCGATCCCACCGTGCCGCCGCACCCCGCTGCTGATCGATCTACTTCAGGTTCGCCGAAGCCGTCAGGCCCTGTCGTGTGTTCGCGGTACAACACTCCAATATATTGGTGAGCGCACGCCTGCGATTGCTCAAAAGACGAGCGCATCCGGACCATGCGAGAGCGTGTTTCAACGCTCACGAGACGATATTTTCGCCCCGTCTACGAAATCAATGGGGGCAGTCAATGCGTCATTGTTTGTTCGCGAGCGTCTCGGCCGTTGCGCTGATGTTGTTCACAGGCGCCGCACAGGCCGCCGATGCGTCGATGGTCGTGAAGGCACCGTCACCAGACCTTGCGACGGCGCTGCCGCCCTATCCGAAGGATTGGGACAAGCGCCTGGGCGATGATTTCTTCACTCGTCTCGTCAACTATTACGCACTTGAATGGGGACACTCGGAAGCTCCGCCCGACCCGACCGCTCCCTCACCGCGCCGACCTGGCTGGGGATCGTCGTCACCCCAGAGCACGCCGCCTTATCCATTCACCGAATGGCCCTATGGCGGCTCGACCAGCATCGGCGTGACCAGGCCAAATTCCGTCGACAGTCCGCTGATGGTGGCGCTCTCCAATACGGAACTCGGCAAGGCGATGAACGCCGGGCACATTCAGGTCTATGGCTGGATCAACGGCGGCGGCAACCTCAGCAGCAACACCGTCAAGCCTGGCGGCAATTGGCCAGCCGCTTACATGTACACGCCGAATACCGTGCAGCTCGATCAGGCGGTGATGTACATCGAGCGCTTGCCCGACACCGTGCAGAAGGACCACATCGACTGGGGATTCCGCATTTCCGCAATGTACGGAGAAAACTATCGCTACACCACGGCCTATGGCTTCGCGAGCTATCAGTTGCTCGGCAAGAACAACGTCTACGGCTACGACTTGCCGATGATGTACGGGGAAGTCTACATCCCGTTTGTCGCGGACGGGCTGCTGCTGCGGTTTGGACGCTTCATCTCATTGCCGGACATCGAGGCGCAGCTGGCGCCAAACAACTACATGTACTCGCATTCGATGGCCTACACCTTCGACAACTACACCAACACCGGAATTCAGGCGACGCTCGCGCTCAACAAAAACTGGTTCGTACAACTGGGCTTGGTCATGGGCACCGATACGGCGATCTGGAATTACCGGAAGACGGTCGCGAACCCGTTCCCGAATCCGGTTTTCCCCGACGTCACCATGCCAAAGGATCCCGGAAACCAGCCGTCGATCACCGGTTGCGTGCGCTATCAGACCGACGATGCCAAGGACAACGTCTACGCCTGTGCGGACGCGATCAACAGCGGCGCCTGGGGCTATAACAATTTGCAGTGGTACGGCATCACTTGGTACCACAAGTTCAACGACCGCTGGCATCTCGCCTGGGAAAACTACACTCTCAGCCAGAAGAACGTGCTCAACGCCTCCGATCCCGCCAACATCATCGCCAATGGCGGATACCCATTCACTCCTGCCAATGGCGTCAGGTTCAATGCGCCGAACTTCGCCCAGTGCAGCAACACCCAGGCGTTGACTTGCACGGCACGCGTGTTCGCGTCCGTGATGTACGTGAGCTACAAGGCAACGCCGTTGGATAACATTTCGTGGCGCGGGGAGTTCTATCACGATGAGCAGGGTCAGCGTACCGGCGTGGCAACGCGCTACTTCGAGACCGGGATCGGCTGGCAGCATTGGTTCTCGCCGCAGGTCGAGGTCCGCCCGGAAATCACCTATTACCGCTCCCTCAACGCGCCCGCCTTCAACGGCAACTTCAACGCCACGCCGGTCGTCGTGCCCAACAGGTCCTATATGTGGCTCGCGGCCATGGACCTGATTTGGCATTACTGATGATCGGCGCAATCGAGAGGCGGCGGGAGACCGGTTGCGAACGCACGTGTCGATCGTTGACGTTTTCGTGACGCATGACGTCGCGGCGGGACAACCGGAAAGGAAGGGTCTCCCGGCATTGACGCCCGCCGCCTGCCTCGCTACCGCTCGCGTGCCATGCAGGACGTCAAGCAAAGGGTCGCGCTGACCTCGATCGCCGCCTCGGCCGGGCTCACCCTGGCCAAGGCAGCCGTGGGCGTGCTGTCCGGCTCGCTCGCGATCCTGTCGGAAGCGGCCCATTCGCTGCTCGACCTGGTAGCGACCATCATGACGTATTTCGCGGTGCGGATTTCCGGCAAGCCCGCCGACGAGGAGCACCACTACGGTCACGGCAAGGTCGAAAGCGTCTCGGCTTTGGCCGAGACCGCCCTGCTCTTTCTGTTGTCGGGGATCGTGATCTGGGAGGCCTCGCAGCGGCTGTTCGGCGGCCATCCGCATGCGGTCGAAGCGACGATCTGGGCATTCGTGGTGATCGCGGGTTCGATCGTCGTCGATTTCCTGCGCGCGCGCGTGCTCTACCGGGTCGCAGCCGAGACCGCGAGCGAGGCGCTGGAGGCGGACGCGCTGCATTTCGGCTCCGACATGTGGTCGTCGGGCGCGGTGCTGATCGGGCTGGCGCTGGTGTGGCTCGGCTATCCATGGGCGGATTCGGCCGCGGCGGTGATCGTGGCGGTGTTCATCTGCGTCGCCGGCTGGCGGCTCGGCCGGCGCACCATCGATACGCTGACCGACACGGCGCCGCCGGGCGCGGCCGGCAATATCACCGCCCTCGCCGGGCGCGTTGCCGGGGTGGTGGCGGTCGACCGCGTGCGCGTGCGGCAGGTGGGCAATGTCCGGTTCGTCGAGATCACCGTCGCCGTCAGCCGGACGCTGCCGCTCGACCGGGTCACCGCCATCAAGGAGCAGATCGCCGCCGCGATCCGCTCCGACAGCGCCGGGAGCGGAGGTCACGGTCAACACCGAGCCGCGCGCGCTCGACGACGAGACCGTGCTCGAGCGCGTGATGGTGATCGCGCGCAACCGCGCGCTCGCGGTGCACCACGTCACGGTGCATGCCATCGAGGGGCGGCTTGCGATTTCACTCGACCTCGAGGTCGACGGCGGGCTTGCGCTCGGTCAGGCGCACGACATCGCGAGCGGGCTCGAAGACGCGATCCGCGACGAACTCGGCGCGCAGGTCGAGGTCGAGACCCATATCGAGCCGCTGCAGGTGCGCGGGATGGACGGCCGCGACGCGTCGCCCGCGCGCATCGCCGAGGTGCGCGACGCGCTCATCGAGATCGCCGCCCACGTCGACCTGGTCGGCGAAGTGCACGACGTGCGGGTGCGCAAGATCGACGGCGGCGAGGTGGTGAATTTCCATTGCCGCGTCGCTCCGGCCCTGAAGGTCGCCGACGTGCACGAAAAGGTCGACGAGGTCGAGCGCGCGCTGCGGCAGCGTTTTCCGGCGATCCGGCGCGTGATCGGGCACGCCGAGCCGGGGCGCAGTTAGCGGCCTGAAGCGGAAGGCGCACGACAATCCTCCTGCGCCACCAGCAGCCAGACCGGCAAGCCGTTAGTCTTTGAACCCCTTCCAGATCTCCGTCATGCGCGCCGTGTCGTCCTTGATGATCTTGTCGAACTGCTCGGACGTATCGGGAGAAGCAACGAGCGCCTGCGCGGCGAGCTTCGCCTTCATTTCCGGCGACTGCAGGATCGCCACCACATCGCGATTGACCTTGGCGATGATGTCCTTCGGAACGCCTGCGGGAGCCATCAGTCCGAACCAGGCGTCGTAGACGTAGTCGACGCCCGCCTCCTTGAACGTCGGCACGTTCGGCAGCTCCGGGACCCGCGCCGCGGTGACCACGCCAAGCACGTTGACCTTTCCGCCTTCGGACTGCTCCCTCGCCATGTTGGTCGGAGAGAAATACATGTGCGCGTCGCCGCGGATCACCGCGGAGATGGCCTCGGGCACGCTCTTGAACGGGACATGCAGCAGATCGATCCCCGCAGCCTTGCGGAACAGCGCGCCGGCGATGAACGTTGTGCTGGCGAGACCGGGCGAGGAGAAGTTGAGCTTGCCTGGATTGGCCTTGGCGTAGGCGACCAGCTCCTGCAGGGTCTTCGCCGGAACGTCCTTGTTGACGATCACGGCAAGCGGCGAAGATCCCAGCCGCGTGATGCCGGCAAAATCCTTGACCGGATCGAACGAGATGTTCTTGCTCACCAGCGCCGCCACCGTGTGACCGTTGGAGGTCACCATCAGCGTGTAGCCGTCGGGCGCCGCCTTCGCCACTGCGGTCGTCCCCGCCAAGCCCGGCCGGTTTTCGATGATGACCGTTTGGCCCCATTTCTTGCTGAGTTCATCGCCGACGAGGCGCGCCATGATGTCGGTCACGCTGCCGGCGCCGAACGGCACCACGATCGTGACCCGCTGGGTCGGGAAATTCTGGGCCGAGGCCGGCGCAAGTGCGCCAATTGTCGCGGCGGCGATGGCCGCAAAGCCAAGCCGAAGCATGCGGAACCTGGTCATTCACTTCCTCCCGGATTTGTTTGGCGCAACTCTTAAATGAGTTGCGGCGTTTCCGAAACCGATTAAAGCAGGATGCCAAAACCGGGTATATGAGTAAAAACGTCCCTCCCCCCACACCGCCGGCCCACATATGCGCACCGAAGAAGCCCGTCCTGTCCGCCTCGCCGACTATCGCCCGCCCGATTGGCTGGTCGAGACGGTGGAACTCGACGTCTCGCTCGATCCGGCCGCCAGCCGGGTGCGCGCGCGGCTCGCGCTCAAGCCGAACACGGGCGGTGCGCCGGCTCCCCTCGTCCTCGACGGCGACGGGCTGGTGCTCAAGTCGCTGAAACTCGACGGCGCACCGCTCCCCGCCGAGCATTATGTCGCGACCGGCGACCGGCTCACCATCGCGCAGCCGCCGCAGCGCGCCTTCCAGCTCGAGATCGAGACCATCGTCGATCCCTCCGCCAACACCCAGCTATCCGGGCTCTACCGGTCGAGCGGCAACTACTGCACCCAGTGCGAGGCCGAAGGCTTCCGCCGCATCACCTATTTCCCTGACCGGCCCGACGTGATGGCGGTCTACACCACCCGCATCGAGGCGGACAAAGCCGAAACCCCGGTGCTGCTCGCCAACGGCAACCTGGTCGAATCCGGCGACGTGCCCGGCAGCAAACGGCACTTCGCGGTCTGGCACGATCCGTTTCCAAAGCCCTCGTACCTGTTCGCGCTGGTCGGCGGCAAGCTCGCCTGCGTCGAGGACAGCTTCCGCACCATGTCGGGCCGCGAGGTGGCGCTGAAGATCTATGTCGAGCCCGGCAAGCAAGACCGCTGCGCCCACGCCATGGATTCGCTCAAGCGCTCGATGCGCTGGGACGAGACCGCGTTCGGCCGCGAATACGATCTCGACATCTTCATGATCGTCGCGGTCAGCGACTTCAACATGGGGGCGATGGAGAACAAGGGCCTCAACGTCTTCAACGACAAGTATGTGCTGGCCTCGCCCGAGACCGCGACCGACGGCGACTACGAGAAGATCGAAGCGATCATCGCGCACGAATATTTCCACAACTGGACCGGCAACCGCATCACCTGCCGCGACTGGTTCCAGCTCTGCCTCAAGGAAGGACTGACGGTCTTCCGCGACCAGCAGTTCTCTGCCGAGACGCGCTCCCGCGCGGTCGAGCGCATCGGCGATGTCCGCGGCCTGCGCGCGCACCAGTTCGTCGAGGACGCAGGTCCGCTCGCGCACCCGGTGCGGCCCGCGCTCTATCACGAGATCAACAACTTCTACACGGCGACCGTCTACGAGAAGGGCGCCGAGGTGGTGCGCATGCTGCAGACGCTCCTTGGCGCCGGCAACTTCCGCAAGGGCATGGATCTCTATTTCGCGCGCCACGACGGCGAGGCCGCGACCGTCGAGCAGTTCGTGCAATGCTTCGCTGATGTTTCCGGCCGCGATCTCAAGCAATTCATGCGCTGGTACTCCCAGGCCGGCACGCCCGAAGTGGTCGCCTCCGGCCGCTACGACGCGCAGGCCAGGACCTATCGCCTCGACGTCGCCCAGACCGTGCCGCCGACCCCCGGACAGCCGGTCAAGGAACCGATGGTCATCCCGCTGGCGCTCGGCCTCATGGGCCGCGACGGCCAGGACCTGCCGCTGACGCTGGCGGACGGAACGAGCCCCGAGCGCGGCGTGCTGGTCCTCGACAAGCCCGCCGAGACGTTCCTGTTCCGCGACATCGACACGCCACCGATCCCGTCGCTGAACCGCTCGTTCTCCGCACCGATCAAGCTCACCGCCAATCTGTCGCCGGACGACCTGCGCTTTCTCGCCCGCCACGACAGCGATCAGTTCAACCGCTGGCAGGCGCTGCAGACTTTGGCGACGCGATTGCTGGTCGACAACGCGGCGGCGGCTCGCGCGGGCCACACGCTGCGCAAAGACCAGGGCCTGCTCGATGCGCTGGCCGCAACCCTCGCCGACGGCGCGCTCGATCCGGCCTTCCTCGCGCTCGCGCTCACCGTGCCGGGCGACACCGACATCGCCCGCGAGATCGGCAACGATGTCGATCCCGACGCGATCTTCGCGGCGCGGACCGCGTTGCGCGCGGACATCGGCGCGCACCTGCATGCCGAACTGGCCGAGCGTTATCGGCGACTCGCCGATAACGGGCCTCACCGGGCCGATGCGGAAAGCGTCGGGCGGCGCGCGCTGCGCCACACCTGCCTCGACCTGATGGCGGCGACCGGCGCGCGCGAGGCGATCGCGCTGGCGGCAAACCAATACAAGACCGCCACCAACATGACCGACCGCATGGCCGCGCTCAGCACGCTCTCGCTGTGCGACGTGCCCGAGCGTACCGCCGCGCTCGACGATTTCTTTGCCCGCTACCAGTCCGACCCGCTGATCGTGGACAAATGGTTCACGCTGCAGGCCACGATCCCGGAACCGGCGACGCTCGGCCGGGTGAAGGCGCTCACCTCACACCCGGCATTCTCGTTCGCCAACCCGAACCGCGTGCGCGCGCTGATCCATGCCTTTGCGCTCGCGAACCAGAAGGAATTCAACCGCGCCGACGGGGCGGGCTACGACTTCGTCGTCGACACCGTGCTGGCGCTCGATCCCAGGAACCCGCAGCTGGCGGCGCGGCTCCTCGGTTCGCTCAAGAGCTGGCGCGTGCTGGAAAGCGGCCGCCGCACGCTGGCGCAACGTGCGCTGCGGCGCGTGGCCGACGCCCCGACCCGCTCGGCGGACGTCGGCGACATCGTGCAGCGCGCGCTGGCCGAGGGCACCTGACTGCGGCTATTCGCGCCGCCCGCTCGGCGAAATGTCACAAAAGGCACCAAGGTGTAAACGCGCGGCGCCGCCACCGCGCGCCGCGGCGGAAATCGCCCGGCAGGAAAAAGCCCTGTCCGATCAACCCGTAAGGGCGCTGTCACAAGAGTTAAAAATTTACTAATTGCGCCCTCGACAAATTGCCATCTTTCGATTCCAATCAAAAGTGATTCGGAGCGATGCGGCACATCCTTCGATCGGACGTTGGTGGGGACTATCCGAACGGAGGCACGCATGGCGCGCGCCGATGCCGCAAGCGCGTCTGTCAATTCAGATTCGATCAAGGGACTGGCCCAGTCGATCGCGAAGCCCGCGTATCGACGGCTGCTGACCGCCGAACCGGCGTTGCGGCGGGCAGTCCCCGCGCTGATCATCGCATTCCTTCTGACCATCTGTGTCGGCGCGATCGTGCAGGTGCTCGATCACCGCCGCCAGACGCTCACTGAGCTCGTCAAGCAGATCGAGGCGATCGCCGACATCCTGGCCGACCGGCTCGACCGGGGCGGCGTCGCGGACAAGTCCGACCGGCGCATCCAGACCGAGCTCGAACGCCTGATCCCGGTCTGGGCGCGCGCGCCCGGCCGCCGCGTGCTGGTCGCCAACGCCGACGGCGTGATCGTCGCCGGGGTGCGCCACGTGCTGGTCACCGGCGCCGACAGCCCGGCGATCGCGGTCGCGCCGCTCGAGCCGGCGCTGATGGGCCGCCGCCTGATCGACGTGCTGGGGCCGGACCAGGCGCTGACCACCTTCGGCGCCGCGGCCGGCGTCCTGGAAATCCCCCTCGCCGACGGCACCCCCGCCTACGCGGCCGTCCGCAGCCTGCCGGCCTCGAACGGCGAGCTCGCGGTCATCAACTCGCGCGGCGAGGCGCTGACGCCCTGGCTCTCCGATACCGCGCTGACCGTGACGCTTTCGGCCACGACCGGCTTCGTCGTGCTGATCCTGGGCTTCGCGTTCCACTGGCAGGCGACGCGCGCGCGCGAGGCCGACGTCATCTACGAGACGGTGCGCACCCGCATCGACACCGCACTCAACCGCGGCCGCTGCGGCCTGTGGGACTGGGACCTCGCGCGCGGCCGCATCTTCTGGTCGCATTCCATGTTCGCGATCCTCGGCCAGAAAACGCGCGACGAGCTGATGAGCTTCGGCGAGGTCGACAAGCTCGTCCATCCCGAGGACATCCAGCTCTACGACCTCGCCGTCCAGCTGGCCGACGCCAAGGCGACCTCGATCGACCACGCCTTCCGCATGCGCCACGCCAACGGCCACTGGGTCTGGCTGCGCGCGCGCTGCGAGCTGGTGCGCTCGGGCGACGGCGGGCCGCATCTGATCGGCATCGCGGTCGACATCACCGAGCAGAAGACGCTGGTCGAGCGCACGGTCGAGGCCGATCTGCGCCTGCGCGACGCGATCGAGACCATCCCGGAAGCGTTCGTGCTGTGGGACGCGCAGAACCGGCTGGTGCTCTGCAATTCGAATTTCCAGTCGCTGTACAATCTGCCCGACGAGGCGATCGTCGCCGGGGCTTCGTACGAAGCGGTGGTATCGGCCGGACGCGAGCCGGTGGTGCGCTCGAAGGTGACGAGCGAGGGCGCCCTCCCCGGCGCTCGCACCTTCGAGGCGCAACTCGACGACGGCCGCTGGCTGCACATCAGCGAGCGCCGCACCAAGGACGGCGGCTACGTCTCGGTCGGCACCGACATCAGCACGATCAAGTCGCACGAAGTCAAACTGATGGAGAGCGAGCAGCGGCTGATGGCCACGGTGGCGGACCTGCGCGCCTCGCAGCTGACGCTGCAGCGTCAGACCGAGGAGCTTGCCGATCTCGCCGAGAAATATTCCGAGGAGAAGACCCGCGCCGAGGAGGCGAACGAGGCGAAGTCGAGCTTCCTCGCCAATATGAGCCACGAGCTGCGCACGCCGCTCAACGCCATCATCGGATTCTCGGAGATCATGCAGGCCGGCATGTTCGGCCCGCTCGGAACGGAAAAGTACAGCGAGTACTGCACCGACATCCACCAGAGCGGCCAATACCTGCTCGACGTCATCAACGACATCCTCGACATGTCGAAGATCGAGGCCGGCCGCATCCGGGTCGACGCCGAACGGGTGGAGCTCGAACCGTTCCTCAACGACGCGATGCGCGTGGTGTCGGGCCGCGCCGACGACAAGCGGCTGACCCTCACCGCCCGCATCGGCGAGGGCATCAAGCTGGTCGCGGATTCCCGCCTGCTCAAGCAGATCGTGCTGAACCTGCTGTCCAACGCGGTGAAGTTCACGCCCGAGGGCGGCCGCGTCACCATCCGCGCGCGCGCCGCCGGCGGCTGCGTCGCCATCGCCATCGCCGACACCGGCATCGGCATCCCCAAGCCGGCGCTGGCGCGGCTCGGACGCCCGTTCGAGCAGGTCGAGAGCCAGCTCACCAAGAGCCATCAGGGCTCGGGACTCGGGCTCGCCATCGCGCGCTCGCTCACCGAGTTGCACGGCGGCACCATGCGCATCCGCTCGACCCAGGGAAAAGGCACGATCGTGCTGCTGCGGCTGCCGATCGACGGCCGCCCGGCCGTGGTGCGGGACGAGAGCGCAGAAGCGGCCGCCTGACGTCGCAACGCCAACCCTCCCGCCGGCGGCTTGCGGATTACGCGAGCCCGGCGCACTCTTCTGGCGATCGATCGACCGCCGGCAAACGGCGGCGATATCGTCAGGGAGGCGTCCGTGAAATACCCGCTTCGGATATTGCTGATTGTCTGCGCCTGCGTGTTGGCGCAACCCGTCCTCGCGCAGGACGAGGGTCCGCCGGTTCCGGTGCAGAAGGCCGCGTATCATTGGCCGGTCTTCAGCAACGAATACATGATGGTGCTGCGGGTCAACTTCGGGCCGGGCAAGGGGGCGGGCTATCACACCCACTCGCTCGATCAGATCAGCATCATCGTCGAAGACTCGGAGAATGCCGGCCAGTTGCTCGGCGAGGCGCCGACACCGGGCCGGCGCAATGCGCGCGGCAGCGTCGGCTACACCGCCTTCTCCAAGAAGCCGATGACGCACAAGACGTTGAACGTCGGCAACACGCCGTTCCAGAACATCGTGATCGGGCTCTTGAAGCCGCAGCCCGGCAGTTTCGTGCCGGCGGCGCGCGACGCCGCGGGCTACACGCAGCTCTTCGACAACGAGCGTGCGCGCGCCTGGCGGCTGGTGCTGGATCCCGGCCAGACCGCCGGCGCCATCACCCAGAAAGCTCCCGGGCTGCGCGTTGTGGTCGATGGCGGCGAGATCGCCGAAGTCATCCAGGGCGAACCCGACCGCGGCCAGATGCTGCGGCTCGGCGATTTCTACTGGCAGGAGCCCGGCACGACGCGGGCGGTGCGCAATATCGGCACCACCCGGATCAACGTGGTCGAGATCGAAATCAAATAGGCCCTGCACGCCAGAGAGCGCGGAACGCCTACGCCGGCGTGTCGAGAATCCGCCGGAAGCTTGCGCGCACCTTGGTCTGCATCTCGCCGATGAAGGCGTCGAGCGTGGCGAAGTCCGGCACGTCGGCCGCGCGCGCCAGGAGCCGCATCAGCCCCGGCGCGGCCGCCTTCGGGTCGAACGGGCCGGGCAGGCACAGCCGCAGGATCTGCGTGAGGTCGTGATAGAGCCGGACCGCCGGCCGCAGCACTTCGGCGTCCTCGGTCGTCAGCACGCCGAGCCGCCACGCCTTCTCCAGGACCCGCGACGTCGACGTGTCGAGGATCTCCGGCTTCTCGGCGGCATGAACGAGCTGCAGGTACTGGGCGATGAACTCGATGTCGACCAGGCCGCCGGCGACGTATTTGAGGTCCCACTTCTCGCCGTCGCCCTTCTCGGTCGCGATCGCCTGGCGCATCTCGGCGACGTCGGCGGCGACCGATTGCGCATCCCGCGGCCGGCACAATACCTCGCGGATCGCGCTTTCGACCCGCGCCGCAAAGGCGGGCGTGGCCGACACCACGCGGGCGCGCGTGAGCGCCATGTGCTCCCAGGTCCACGCCTCGGTCTCCTGATAGCTTGCGAAGCCGTCGAGGCTGGTCGCCAGCGGACCCGAGCGGCCGGACGGGCGCAGCCGCATGTCGACCTGATACAGCAGTCCGTAATTGGTCGGCGTGGTGAGCGCATTGATCAGCCGCTGGGTCAGGCGCGCGAAATACTGTGCGCCGTGAAGCGGCTTCGGCCCGCTCGACTGGCCATGCTCGGCGTCGAAATCGTAGATCACGATCAGATCGAGGTCGGAGGTCGCGGTCATCTCGCGCCCGCCGAGCTTGCCGAGCGCCAGGATCGCCGTTTCCTGATCCTTGATGTGGCCGTGGAGCTTGGCGAAATTGCCCTGGACCCAGCCCGCGAGCGAGCGGATCAGCACGTCGGCGAGCCGCGCGAATGCTTCGCCCGCCTGCTCGGCCGACACGGTGCCGGACAGGATGCGCGTCCCGATCAGGAACATGTGCTCCTGCGCGAAGATGCGGGTGCGGTCGAGGAAATCCTCGTAGGTTCCGGCCTGAAAGCGCATGCGCTCGAAGCCGGCCGCAAGGTCTGCCTCTTCCGGCAGCGCGCCGAAGAAGCTCGGATCGATCACCGCATCCATCACCTGCGGGAACTGGGCGAGGCCGTCGGCGAGCCGCGGCGCGGTGCCGAGCACCAGCGCAATGAGCGCGATCAGGTCGGGGTTCTGGCGCAGCAGCGAGAACAACCGTCCGCCGCCATGCAGCCCGCCCAGGAACCGGTCGAACGAAACGAGCGCGGCATCGGGATTTCCGGTGCGCGCGAACTGATGCAGCAGCAGCGGCAGCAGCTCCCCGAATTCGCCGCGGGCGGCCTCGCCCCTGAGCGAACGAGGACCGCCCGTGAGCCAGCCGCGCACGCGGGCGGACGCTTCGAGCGGCCGGGCAAAGCCCATCTCGGAGAGCTTGTCGAGCGTGACGCGATCGTCGGCATCGGCAGGGAACGCCAGGCCCGTGCGCTCGGCTTCGAGCGCGGGCGCATGCTCGAACAAGGCCGCATAGTGCCGCTGCACGTTGCGCAGGTGATCGAGCAACGCCGCCGCGAACGCGTCGCGATCCGCAAATCCGGCAAAGCGCGCGAACCGTTCGAGCGTCTCCCGGTCGGCCGGCAACGTATGGGTCTGCTCGTCCGCCACCATCTGCAGGCGGTTCTCGACCACGCGCAGGAACCGGTAGGCGGCGTCGAGATCGTCGCGCGCCGCGGCGTCGATCCAGCCGCCATCGGCCAGCGTCTTCGAGCGTCGCCAGCGTCTCGCGCTCGCGCAGCTCGGGATGCCGGCCGCCGGCGATGAGCTGCTGGGTCTGCACGAAGAACTCGATCTCGCGGATGCCGCCGCGCCCGAGCTTGATGTTGTGACCTTCGACCGCGATCTCGCCATGGCCGCGATAGGCGTGGATCTGCTGCTTCATCGCATGGATGTCGGCGACGGCGGCGAAGTCGAGATATTTGCGCCAGATGAAGGGCGCGAGATTGTTGAGCATGGCCTCGCCGGCCGCGATGTCGCCGGCGCACGGACGCGCCTTGATCAGCGCCGCGCGCTCCCAGTTCTGGCCGACGCTTTCGTAGTAGTCGAGCGCGGCCGCGGTCGAGATCGCGATCTGGGTCGAGGCCGGGTCCGGCCGCAGCCGCAGATCGGTGCGGAACACGTAGCCGTCGGCGGTGCGCTCCTGCAGGAGCTTGAGCAGGCGCCGCGTCAGCCGCACGTAGAACGTGCGCGGGCTCGGTGTCCGGCGCAAGCACGCCGCAGTCGGCGTCGTAGAACACGATCAGGTCGATGTCGCTCGAATAGTTGAGCTCGTTCGCGCCCATCTTGCCCATCGCCAGCACGATCAGGCCCGAGCCGGTCGACGGGATGCAGCGGATCGGCGAGCGTGATGCGGCGCTGGCGCTGCGGCGTCGGCCAGCAGGAACTCGACCGCCGCGCTGACGGCCGCGTCGGCCACCTCGGTCTGCCGCCGGATCACCTCCATCACCGGCCATACCCCGCCGAGATCGGCGAGCGCGATCAGCAGCGCCGCCTGCGACTTCATGCGGCGCAGCAGCCGCATCGCTTCGTCTTCGTCCTTGGTCGCGGCGACCGTCCGTGCGGCGGCGTTGAGCGCCTCATCGAAGCCGTTGTCCGGATCGGTTTCGAGCAGCGCCTTGAGCCGCTCCGGGTCCGCGCGCACGAGGTCCCAGAGATAAGGCGAGCCTTCGGCGATGGCGGCGATCAGCGTCTGCGCCACCGGATGCGCTGCCAGCAGAGTCTTCGATCGCCGGCCCGGCCTCGGTCCCTGCAATCTCCTCGAGCCAGCCCTTGACCCGGGCATGCGCCTCCCGCGCCGCACAGAGCTGCGGCGCAACGGTAATTCGCTGCGCAAGGGAACGAGGCATGGTGCTGGAAGGGATAGGCCAACACCCGCCGCAATGAAAGGACGGGCTACGCCGCCACCTGGCCGGGCCCGGCGCGCGGCAGCGTGATGACGGTGCGCAGCCCCGGATGATTGTCCTCGAGCTTGAGTTCCCCGCCGTGCAGCCGCGCGACCGCGGACACGAGGCTGAGCCCCAGGCCCGAGCCCGGCTTCGAGCGGCTCTGCTCGAGCCGCACGAAGCGCTCGATGGCGCGGCCGCGATCGGCTTCCGGAATGCCGGGACCGCCGTCCGCGACGGTCAGCAGAATCCGGTCGCCCTCGCCCTGCGCCTTGACGACGATTTCCGAGGGCGCGCCGTTCGCCGCCGAGGCGTTCGGCGTGCCGTACTTGATGGCGTTGTCGACCAGGTTGGCGAGCGCCTGGCTGACCAGCTCGCGGTTGCCGTGCACCGGCGCCGCGTCCGGCGCATCGACCTTGAGCGAGAGCCCCTTGTCGTCGGCGAGCGGCTCGTACAGCTCGCCCACCCCGCGGGCGATCTCGGCGACATCGAATTCGGTCATGTTGTCGCGCGCCTGCCCCGATTCCGCCCGCGCGATCATGAGCAGCGCGTTGAAGGTGCGGATCAGCGCGTCCGATTCCTCGATCGTGGTTTCGAGCGCGGCGCGGTACTGCGATTCGTCCTCCGCCAGCCGCAGCGCCTCCTCGCAGCGGTTGCGCAGCCGCGTGAGCGGCGTCTTGAGATCGTGCGCGATGTTGTCGGACACCTCCTTGAGGCCGTGCATGAGCGCCTCGATGCGCTCCAGCATGACGTTGAGGTTCTCCGCGAGGCGGTCGAGTTCGTCGCCGGTGCCGGCGATCGGCAGCCGCCCGGCGAGATCGCCGCCCATGATGGTCCGGGTGGTCTCGGTCATGGCGTCGACGCGCTTGAGCACGCGCCGCGTCACGAAGAAGCCGCCGGCGAGCCCGAGCACGACCACGATCGCGACCGACCAGCGGCCGGCCGCCAGCACGATGTCCTGCAGCCGCTCGCGCTCGTCGAGATCGCGCCCGACCAGCAGCCGGAAGCCGCCCGGCAGCTGAAACACGCGCACCAGGGCCTGGTGCTCGGCGGAATCCTGATCGTCGAGCCGCCGATAGACCGTCTCGGTCCAGCCCGGCGTTTCGAGAATGCCGGCGGCGAGCGAGCCGACATTGCCGGCAAGCCCCTCGCCCGCCGGCGTGGTGACGAGATAGAGGCTCGAACCCGGCCGGCGCGAGCGCGAATCGACCACCAGGACGAGCCGGCGGATGCCGCCCTGCCGGTATTGCTCGGCCAAGCCCGTGATCTCGGCGTCGACCGTCTCGGTGATCTGCTCGGTGATCAGCCGCCGGGTGTTCCAGGCGAAATAGGCGAGCAGGAACACGGCAAACAGCGCGAACACCGTCAGATAGACGAGCGTCAGCTTGAACGCCGTCGTGCGCAGAAGCTTGCCGAGCGCCGTCATCCCTCACCCAATGGCGTCATCCCGCGCCAAGCCGGGGCGGCTTGCGCAGCCGGCAAACCGATCATTTGCCGTCGCGGATCACGTATCCCGCGCCGCGCACGGTGTGCAGCAACGGCTGAGTGAACCCCTTGTCGATCTTCGAACGCAGCCGTGAAATGTGCACGTCGATGACGTTGGTCTGCGGATCGAAGTGATAGTCCCAGACGTTCTCGAGCAGCATGGTGCGGGTGACCACCTGGCCGGCGTGCTTCATGAGATATTCGAGCAGGCGGAATTCGCGCGGCTGCAGGTCGATCTCCTCGCTCGGCGCGGGTGACCTGATGCGAGAGCCGGTCGAGCTCGAGGTCGGCGACGCGATAGACCATCTCCTCGCGGCTGCCGCGGCGGCGGGCCAGCACTTCGGTGCGCGCCAGGAGTTCGGAGAACGAATAGGGCTTGGGCAGGTAGTCGTCGCCGCCGGCCCGCAGCCCCTTGACCCGGTCGTCGACCTGGCCGAGCGCGGACAGGATCAGCGCCGGCGTCTCGATGCCCTTGCTGCGCAGCGTGCCGATCACCGAGAGCCCGTCGAGCTTCGGCAGCATGCGGTCGACGATCAGCACGTCGTATTGGCCGTCGAGCGCCTGCGCGAGCCCCTCCTCGCCGTCGGCCGCGAGGTCGGCCATGTGGCCGACCTCGCGAAAGGCCTTCGCCAGATAGTCGGCGGCGTCGCGGTCGTCTTCGATGATCAACAGCCGCATGACGAACCCGCCCGTGCCACGATAGGGCCTTTCCCAGATCCCGGAACTCTGTGTGCGCATCATAGCGGCCGCATTTCGAACTGTCGCGTCGGGCGCGTGCGGTACGCCGCACTGCAAAACCCCGCGAAAACTAAAAAAGGGGCGGCGGAGTTTCCCCCACCGCCCCTCCAGAACTCCGCCCCAGCGGGGGCGACGGTTGCCAGGACGGAGTTATCGGTTGGGGACGGGCCTAAGCCCGTCCCCCTGGTTCGTACCACCAGCGGGGGCGACGGATGCCAGCGGAACGCCCCATTTCGTCAGGCCCTCGCGAGCCGAACCGCAACGAACTTCGTGCCTTCGCCGGACTTCACGCGCATCAACACGGTGCGCTTGCCGTCCTTCTGCGCCTCGCCGATGGCGTCACGCACATCGCCCGGGCTCGCGACCTTCTTGCCGCCGACCTCGAGGATGACGTCGCCGGTCTTCATGCCGTGCTCGGCAGCGATGCCGTTCGGATCGACATTGGTGACCACGACGCCGTCGGAACCGCTGCCCGGCACCTGACCGGCGGGAGCGAGCGTCAGGCCGAGCCGCGGCACGTCGGTGCCGGCCGGATTGGCCTCGGGCTCAGTGACCCGGGCCTCGCGCTGGTTCGGCAGTTCGCCGAGCGTGAGCGTGATGGTCTTCTCCTCGCCCTTGCGCCAGATCGAGAGCTTCACCGACGCGCCCGGCGCAAGCGCGCCGATCTGCTGGGCGAGATCGCGGGCATCCTTCACGGCATTGCCGTTGACCGCGGTGATCACGTCGCCGGCCTGGATGCCGGCCTTGACGGCCGGACCGTTCGCCTGCGGCTCGGCGACCAGCGCGCCCTGCGGCGCCTTGAGGCCGAGGTTCTCGGCGATCTCGGCCGTGACCGGCTGGATCTGCACGCCGATCCAACCGCGCGTGACGGTGCCCTTGTCCTTGAGCTGGGCGACGACCGTCTTCACCGTCTCGGCCGGGATCGCGAAGGCGATGCCGACCGAGCCGCCGGACGGCGAGAAGATCGCGGTGTTGACGCCGATCACGTTGCCGTCGACGTCGAAGGTCGGGCCGCCGGAATTGCCCTTGTTGACCGGCGCGTCGATCTGGATGAAGTCGTCGTAGGGGCCGGCGCCGATGTCGCGGCCGCGCGCCGAGACGATGCCGGCCGTGACGGTGCCGCCGAGGCCGAACGGATTGCCGACCGCCAGCACCCAGTCGCCGATGCGCGGCGTCTTCGAGGCGAAGCGGACGAACGGGAAGTCGCTGCGGCCTTCGACCTTGATCAGCGCCAGATCGGTGCGCGGATCGGTGCCGATCACCTTGGCCTGATAGGTCTTGCCGTCGTCGGTCGATGATTTCGACGGTGCTCGGCCTTGTCGACCACGTGATTGTTGGTCACCGCATAGCCGTCGGCCGAGATGAAGAAGCCCGAGCCCTGGCCGGTCACCTGGCGATTGCGCGGCTGCTGGCGCGGCATGTCGGGCAGCGCATTGCCGCCGTTCTCACCGAACTGACGGAAGAAGCGCTCCATCGGGGAGTTCTTGGGGAAGGACGGCGTGCTGTCGTCCATGCCCATCAGCTTGGTGTTGGCCGTATTGACCTTCACGCGAACCGAGATGACCGCCGACTTCACCTTGTCGACCACATCGGCAAATCCGGCCGGGCGCTGCACGCCCTGGGCATAGGCGATCGCCGACAGGCTGGTGGTCGGCGCCTTCTGGACGATCCCGGGGGCGGCAAACATGATGCCCGTGCCGAGCCGGGCAACGCCTGCCAGCAGCACCAGCCGCCGCGCCGTCAGGACCGGCTTACGCGGAGCGGAAACGCTCTCGTTCATTTTTTGTGACTCCATGTCTCGCATTGCAATGGCGCGGTGCGCGCCGTTTGAATGCGAAGATGGGGAGCCCCGCCTTACCGGTAGCTGTCCGCAAGATTAATGTTTCGTAAGGTCGCGGAGATCAAAAAGTTGTAATTATATCAGTAATTTATTTGACAGAGCGGAGCCGAGATGCCGTCCCGGATGCACGCTCCGCTGTAGATTCAAAGGCCCGCGGGCCGGGGATCGCTGCGCTGCAAACTCAAAGGTCGCTGCGGTGCAGGAGACGCGCCAGGCGCGCCTCTTCGGCCGGAGTCAGCGCCTCGCCGGCCGCCGCAGCTTTCGCCCGGCCGCGGTTACGCCGCCAGACCACGACCAACGCGATCCCGCCGATCAGCACCGCGCCGACCGGCATCAGCCACAGCAGCGCGGTGTGGGCAGTTGAGCCGCGGCTTGAGCAGCACGAACTCGCCATAGCGCGCCACCAGGAAATCGATCACCTGCGCGTCGCTGTCGCCGGCCATCAGCCGTTCGCGCACCAGGATGCGCAGGTCGCGCGCGAGCGGCGCATCCGAATCGTCGATCGACTGATTCTGGCAGACCATGCAGCGCAGCTCCTTGGAGAGCGCGCGCGCCCGCGCCTCGAGCGCGGGATCGGTCAGCACCTCGTCGGGCTGCACCGCCCAAGCGTGCGCCGGCGCCGTGAGCGCCAATGCCAGAACCAGAAGGCGCAACCATCCCATGCCGCTCACTCCGCCGGCTGCATCGCGGACTTGCTCTTGGCCGGCCGCGGCGCGCCGACGCGCAGCCGCCGGTCGGAAAGCGACAGGCCGCCGCCGATCACCATCACCACCGCGCCGAGCCAGATCAGCAGCACCAGCGGCTTGTAATAGAGCCGCACCGCGATCGAGCCGTCGGGGTTCGGATCGCCGAGCGAGAGATAGAGCTGGCGAAAAGCCGCGCGTCATCAGCGCGGATTCGGTCGTCGCCATGCCGCGCGAGGGGAAGGTGCGCTTGGACGGCTCCATCACGCCGACCACCTCGCCCAGCCGGCGCACGGTGAAGTGCGCGGCCAGTTCGCGATAGTTGGGCCCCTGCCGCGTGGTCATGCCGTCGAAGGTGAGATCGTAGCGGCGGATCGAGATCGTCTGCCCGGGCTTGAGTTCGGCAATGCGCTCCGGCCCCAGCTGCGTCTCGCCGATGATGCCGAGCAGCGTGACGCCAAGCCCGATATGCGCGAACGCCGTGCCCCAGGCCGAGCGCGGCAGCCCGACGCGCGCGCGCCAAGCGCGGTCCGCAGCGGCACCTTGAGCAGGCCGGTGCGCTCGACGAGGTCGGTCACCGCGCCCGCCATGACGAAGACCGCAAGTCCGACCGCGAACGGCACCAGCACCGGACCGCCGCCTTCCATCGCGAAGATCACCGCAATCGCGATCGCGGCCATCGCGGCGGCGCCGATCAGCCGCTGCGCCACGCCCAGAAGGTCGCCGCGCTTCCAGGCCAGCAGCGGACCGAACGGCACCGCGATCAGCAGCGGAATGAACAGCGGCCCGAAGGTCAGGTTGAAGAACGGCGCACCGACCGAGATCTTCTCGCCGGTCAGCGCCTCGAGCGCGAGCGGATAGAGCGTGCCGACGAACACGGTCGCGCAGGCCGTCACCAGGAACAGATTGTTGAGCACGAGCGCGCCTTCGCGCGAGATCGGCGCGAACAGGCCGCCCTGCTTGCAGCAGCGGCGCGCGCCACGCGAACAGCGCGAGCCCGCCGCCGATGAACAGCACCAGGATCGCCAGGATGAACACGCCGCGCGTCGGATCGGTGGCGAAGGCGTGCACCGAGGTCAGCACGCCCGAGCGCACCAGGAAGGTGCCGATCAGCGACAGCGAGAAGGCGAGGATCGCGAGCAGGATGGTCCAGATCTTGAGCGCGTTGCGCTTCTCCATCACCAGCGCGGAGTGCAGCAGCGCGGTGCCGGCGAGCCACGGCATGAACGAGGCGTTCTCGACCGGGTCCCAGAACCACCAGCCGCCCCAGCCGAGCGTGTAGTAGGCCCAGTACGAGCCCATCGCGATGCCGAGCGTGAGGAACATCCAGGCGAGCAGCGTCCACGGCCGCACCCAGCGCGCCCAGGCGGCGTCGATGCGGCCTTCGATCAGCGCCGCGATCGCGAACGAGAACGAGATCGAGAAGCCCGACATAGCCGAGATAGAGCAGCGGCGGATGGATGGCGAGGCCGGGGTCCTGCAGGATCGGATTGAGGTCGCGGCCTTCGAGCGGCGGCTGGCGGAATGCGCAGGAACGGATTCGACGTCACCAGAATGAAGAGATAGAACGCCGACCGCGATCCACGACTGCACGCCGAGCACATTGGCCTTGAGCGCGCGCCGGCAGGTTGCTGGCCGAAGAGCGCAACCAGCGCGCCGAACACGCTGAGGATCAGGACCCACAGCAGCATCGAGCCTTCGTGGTTCCCCCACACGCCGGTGATCTTGTAGATGAGCGGCTTCGCCGAATGCGAATTCTCGAACACGTTGACGACCGAGAAATCCGACCGCACGTAGCAGGCGACCAGCGCCGCGAACGCCAGCGCCACGAACAGGAATTGCGCGACCGCGGTCGGCCCGGCGACGCCCATCAGCGCCGCGATCGTTGCTGCGCGCGCCGTAGATCGGCACGATCGCCTGCACCAGCGCCAAGGCGAGCGCCAGCACCAGCGCATAGTGGCCGAGCTTCGGCGATCACTGGGTCCTCGCCGGCGGCGCGGAGCCCGCCTCGCGTTCGTCGCCGTCCTTCCAGTGGCCCTGCTTCTTGAGCGCGTCGGCGACTTCCTTCGGCATGTAGTTCTCGTCGTGCTTGGCGAGCACGCTGTCGGCCTTGAACAGGCCGGCCGGCTCGAGCGCGCCCTCGGTCACCACGCCCTGCCCTTCGCGGAACAGATCCGGCAGCAGGCCCTGATAGGCGACCGCGATCGTGTTCCTGCCGTCGGTCACGTCGAAGCGCACCGCCAGGTTCTCGCCGCGCACGACGCTGCCTTCCTTGACCAGCCCGCCGAGGCGGATGCGGGTGCCCGGCGCGATCTGCTTCTCGACCACGTCGGTCGGCGAATTGAAGAAGACGATCGAATCGCTGGAGCGCGCTCAGCACCAGCGCCACCGCGAGCGCGAGCACGCCGAGCGCGGAGCCGATCAGCACGAGGCGTCGTTGCTTGCGCGTCATCTCTTATTTCGACTTCCGTCGTCTCAGCTTCGGCCGCCTCAGCCTTCGAGGCCCAGCCCCTTGGCGAACTCGTCGAGCTGGCTGAGCTTCTCCGGCTCGCTCGCCAGCGCCCTGCGGCCGGCCGCCGCCGCGGCAGTCGCCTTGTCGCGGTCGCCCAGCACCATATAGGAGCGAACGAGCTGCAGCCATCCCTCGACATCGGACCCGTCGCGCTGCAGCCGCTCGGACAGCCGCTCGACCATGCCGCGGATCATGACGTTGCGTTGATCCGGCGCCATTTCGGCCGCCGCCGCCATGTCCTCCGCGCGCGGACCGCGTGCCGGCACTGCGCCTCCGACGCGCGCCAGCGCCTGGCGCACGAACTCGGCCCATGACGCATCGGGCGTCTCGGCCAGCATCGCGCCCCAGATCGCGGCGGCGCCGTCGCGCTGGCCGTCCTGCTCCGCCGCCAGACCCAGGAAATAGCGCGCCCTGACGTCGCGGGCATCGAGCGCGACCGCACGCTCGAACGCCACCTTGGCGTCGGCGGTCACGATGCCGTTCGCGGCCGCGACCAGCGCCTCGCCGAGATTGGTCGTGCGCTCGGCCGTCTCGCCGTTCAGGCGCAGCGCGTTGCGCCGCGCCTTGACCGCGTCCTCGAAGCGCCCGAGCCGCAGGTAGATCGGCGCGATCACCTCCCAGCCGCGGCCGTCGTCGGGATTCTTCTCGAGATGCGACTCGACCTGCGCGATCAGCTTCTCGATCGACTGTTCCTCGCGCGGCTGCGTCGCGCGCGCCGACAGCGGCTGGTCCGGCAGCATCGGCGAACCGAGCGTGAGGTAGAACCCGACCGCCGCCAGCGGCAGCAGCACCACCGCCGCCACCGCGACCGCGCGCCGGCGCCAGGTCGCCTCGCCGGGGCGGCAGGATCGGGCGGCGAAGCCTCCGCATCGGCCGCCGCCAACAGCCGCCGCGACACCTCGACGTGGGCGGCCTCCGCCTCGTTGTCGCCGATGCGTCCGCCGGCGCGGTCGCGCTCGATTTCCTCGAGCTGGTCGCGATAGACCGCGACATCCGACCCCGCCGGGGCCTCCTGCCGGCGCGCAAGCGGCCACAGCACGGCAAACATCGCGGCCGCCGTCATCAGCGCGAACACGAACCACAGGGTCATCAAGGTTCCACTCATCCGCGCGAATCCGGCATTCAGGTGGCGGCGCGCGCACGGGGTTCGCTGCTCCAGCGGGGTCCGCGGGGTTACAGCATCGGAACGCAGGCCCCGCAACGGGCGGGGCCGGGCCGGCCGCGACATCGCGAAGCGGCCGTACGTTACCCGCAAAGCGTGCGGACACAATGGCCTTGGCTGACCTGTGAATTGACCACGGCCGATTCGGCGGCCCGCGTCAGGCCCGCGCCGTGGCCTTGCGCTCGCCCTGCACGGCGACCTCGGCGGCCTTGGCCAGCAGCGCGGCATAGTCCTTGCCGAATACCTTGCCGCAGAAGCGCACGGCGGCATCGACCTGCGACTGGCGGAACGGGCGGTCCTGGGGACCGGCGGCGCGCAGCGCATCGACCAGCGTCTGGGTGCCGGTGTCGAGATAGTGCTGCAATTCGCCGTGGGCGCGGGTCGTCACCTCGCTGATGGCGAGCTCGCTCGCATAGTTGCGGCAGGCGCTCACCAGTTCGATCAGCGACTCGATCTCGTCGACATCGCTGGCATCGAGCACGGAGCGCGGCTGGATTTCGCTGACCGGCCGCGGCCGCAGCAGACGGCGCACGCGGCCGGGCGCCGATTCGATCTGGCGGCGGAGCATGTCCGAGATGTCGGCGCGGATCGCGGCAAGCTGACGGCCCCAGGCCGAATCGGCCGGCAGGTCGAGCTCGGTGCGCACGCCGCGGACGGCATCGTGGATGCACTTGAGCAGCGACGTGACCGCGACGGTGCCGCCGCGCTTGAGATCGGCCTTGAGCTCGCCGACCATGCGCTCGATATCGGAAAGCACGATGGTGACCGCCATCTCGTAGGGCGTGGCCGCGATCTTGGCCGCATCGTCGCTCTGCGCCGCCTTGATCGCGAGCCGGATCAACTGCCAGGGCGCGGCGAGACGGCCCATCACCAGGATCAGCGCAAAAGGCAGCCAGCTGTCCTTTTGGCCGCGCGGCACATCGAGCGAAGCCTTGACGCCATCGAGCTGCGGCATCCGCGAGATTGCGGATATGCCCCGGCAACTGCTCGGCGAGCGTCGCGAGCGCGTCGCGGATCCTGAGAATCTCGAAGACGTCGCGCGCGTCGTCGATGACGTTGGCCGCGCCGAGCTGACCCGCGAGCCGCCGGAGCACCTTGTCGTTCGATGCCGCCGCCGCCAGCGCCTGGCTGCTTCGTTCGGCCACCAGATCCTGGAACTCGCGCGTCAGGCGTTCGCACAGCGCCTGGTCGTCTGCCGCGCTCGCCGCGGAAACCGCTTCCGAATACGCCCTGGTCTCGGCGGCGACGAGATCCCGGCCGATCCAGGTCCAGATCGGATCGAGCGACGCCCGCGCGATGCGCCCTTGCGTCTTGGTTGCGGCTTCATCGAGCAGGAACGGCTCGACCGGCCGGAAGAACAGGCGCGCCGGATTGTCGACCCGCGGCTTTTCATCGTCCGACTCGCGCGCGGCGCTGCGCACCTCCTGCAGGACGAAGTCGCCGCCGGGAATCTCCTCGCCGCGCAGCAGCGCGCGTTCGAGCTCGTTGATGAGCATCGACCGTGCCGCCGGCGGAAGCTGCCGGAGATATTCCCGTAGACGTTCGACGGGGAGCCCGCTCATGGCCCGTCACGCTCACATGTCAGTCGGTGAAGCCTCATCGTTTGATACCGTCGCGCCTCTTAAGAAGTCGTAAGAACGCGGCTTTTTGGCCCCGGAATCAAAAAACGCGCCCCAGGCCGAAGCCCGGGGCGCGTTCAGAAATCGTCGGGTTAAAAAATCGTTACGCCGCCGGCAGCACGAGCTCGGCCCGCAGCCCGCCGATCGGCGCGGTGCCGAGCGTCAGCCCGCCGCCGTAGAGCCCCGCCAGTTCCACCACGATCGACAATCCGAGCCCCGAGCCCGGCTTGGTCTCGTCGAGGCGGCGGCCGCGGCGCGCCACCTGCTCGCGTTGCGACGGCGACAGGCCCGGGCCATCGTCGTCGACCACGATGTGGACGAAGCGGCGGTCCTCGGCGGCGTTCGGCCTCTCGGAGAACACCTCGATCGCGACCCGCGACTGCGCCCATTTGCAGGCATTGTCGACCAGGTTGCCGATCATCTCCTCGAGATCGTGCTGCTCGCCGCGGAAGCGCGCATCCTCGGGCGCGTCGATATCGATCGCGACATTGCGGCTGTGGTGGATCTTCTCCATCGTGCGCGTCAGCGCCGCCACCACCGGCCGCACCTCGGTGATGGTGCCGACGACGGCGACGCGCGCCGCGAGCCGCGCACGCTCGAGGTGCCGCGCCACCTGATCGCGCATGATCTCGGTCTGCTCGCGCACCTTCAGCGCCAGCGGCTCGCCGCCGGCCGCGGTCGCCTCGTTCATCATCACCGAGATCGGCGTCTTGAGCGCATGCGCCAGATTGCCGACGTGGGTGCGCGCGCGCACCACGATCTCGCGGTTGGCGTCGATCAGCGCATTGGTCTCGCGCGCGAGCGGCGCGATCTCCTCCGGGAAGCCGCCCTCGAGCCGCTCGGCCCGGCCCGAACGGATCGCCGACAGCCCCTCAGAGATGCGCTTGAGCGGCGCAAGGCCGAACCGGACCTGGAAGGTGGTGATCAGCAGCAGCACGAAGCCCAGCACGCCGAAGGTGATCAGCAGCGCGAAATCGAAGCTGTAGGTCTCGTCGTCGATCTCGGTCGCCGCGCCCGCGACCGCGACCAGGAAACGGCCCTGCTCGCCGAGGTCGATGATGCGCTCGATCATGCGCAGTTGCTGCCCCTCCGGCCCCTCGGCATAGCCGGCGCGGCTCTCGCCGGGCCCCGGAGCAACGCCGAGATCGGCGAGCCGCGGCAGCGTGCCGTCCCAGAGCGAGCGCGACGAGCGCACGTCCGGCACCGGCGCGTCGAGCCGCGTCACCTGCCAGTACCAGCCCGACAGCGGCAACTCGAACAGCGGCTCGCCCAGCGACTGGCGGAACAGTTCGCCGCCCTCCTCCGGCGTCGCCACGTCGGCGACCAGCGTGCGCTGAAACACGCCGAGCCGGCGGTCGAAGGCGCGCTCGACGGCGGAACGATAGAGCGAGGACAGCACGATGCCGGTAATGACCAGGATCACGACGGTCCAGGTGGTCGCCGAGAAGAAAAGCCGTAGCGCGAGTGAGTTAGGGCGCATTGCCCGGCGGGGTCAGGAGATAGCCCAAGCCGCGCACGGTCTGGATCACATCGACGCCGAGTTTCTTGCGGATGCGGCCGACAAACACCTCGATGGTGTTCGAGTCGCGGTCGAAATCCTGATCGTAGAGATGTTCGACCAGCTCGGTGCGCGACACCACGCGGCCGGTGTGGTGCATCAGATAGGACAGCAGCCGGTATTCGTGGCTGGTCAGCTTCACCGGGTTGCCGTCGACGGTGACGCGGCCGGTGCGGGTGTCGAGCCGCACGCTACCGCAAGTGAGTTCGCTCTTGGCGTGGCCGGCCGAGCGGCGCAGCAGCGCGCGGATGCGCGCCAGCACCTCTTCGAGATGGAACGGCTTGGCGACATAGTCGTCGGCGCCGGCGTCGAAGCCCTGCACCTTGTCGCTCCAGCGGTCGCGCGCGGTCAGGATCAGCACCGGCATGGCGCGCCCGCCGCGGCGCCACGACTCCAGCACCGAGATGCCGTCCATCTTGGGCAGGCCGATGTCGAGGATGACCGCGTCGTACGGCTCGCTCTCGCCGAGATAATGGCCTTCCTCGCCGTCGAAGGCGCGGTCGACCACGTAACCGGCGTCGGTCAGCGCGGTGGTGAGCTGGCGGTTGAGATCGGGATCGTCCTCGACGACGAGGAGACGCACGGCAGGGTCCTCCGGGGCGCAGAAGGCTCGATTCCACGGGCGGAATCAGCGCTCGCGCGGGGTCACTCTGCCATTAGATATGGGCGGGGGGAAGGAAGGGGAAGGTGGGAATGCGGCAGGACGCGGGACTAGGTCCTGCCGGCGGAGGCCAATCGCCGCAAGAGAGCAGCCTTGGCGATGCCGGCAAGCAGCGCGAGGCTCATGCCGTGCTTGACCGCAGCATGGTGCAGCCGCTCGCTCATGACGGCGGCTTGTGCACGAGCCGCAGCGAGCATCCGTATCACCGGCACCGCGGCCTTGCGCACGAACGCCGCGCAGCATCGCGAACGGGCCGCGCCTGCGCACTGTCCTGGTGCTTCTGCCACTCGATCAGCTCGAGCCCGGTCGGCTCGCGCGACCAGCGCTCCAGCAGGAGCGCGAGCGCGAACAGGACGATCGCGATGATCCCGATCGAGAAGATCAGCGTCTGCATCCGGTCGCTTTGCGCCGGCACGGGCCGCTCGGCCGCGGTCCGGCCGAATGCGGCCTGATCCTTCGCGCCGGGCGCCGGACCCGCCGCGCTGACCGGTGCCGTCGGCGCAGGTTCGCGGCTCGCGCGGATGGAACCGGTGTGCTCGACGCCGGATTTGGCGCGTACCGTCGTATTGGCCGGAATCTCGCCGACCGGCACCGGCATGAATTGCTGCGCTGGCGCCGACAGCGGCGCCGTCAGCGCGCCGATCGAGCCCTCGGCCGGGTTTGCCGACACGACTTGCTTGGGCGCAACCTCATGCGACACGACGGGCTTGGTCTTGATCTCGTGCACCGACACGATCTTCGGCGCGGCCTTCGGCACCAGGAGCGAGGCATCCGCCGCCAGGAACCGCAGATGCCCGCGGCCGTTGGCCTGCATGCTGGCCGACCAGAGATAGCCGGCGCCGCCGCCGAGGCGGAACACCGGCAGCTTGAGCTGCGCCGAGCGCCGCAGGTCGCCGAGATAGTCGACGAGCATGTTCTGGCGCGGCGCTTCGTCGGCCGCGAGCTTCGCCAGTTCGGCGTCGTCCAGCTGCTCGAGCTTGATCTTGCCCCACACCGCGATCACGGCGGTCGGCAGCCCGTCGCGCTGCGGCAGCCTGATCTCGCGCGCCCGCTCGCCGGAGAAATAGGCGCTCGACAGCCGCGCGATTTCGTTCGGAATGTCGTTGCCGCTGAAGAACGCCGGCTCGACATTCCGGCTGAGATAGACCGCGGCGCCATCGGCATTCCGCAGCATCGAGACCGTCGAATTGAAGCTGCGCTTGCCGCGCTCCTCGCGCTGGCGCTGGCACCAGGTGAAGCCGGGCGTCTGCTCGATCGTCGCGCATTGAAAATCGCGGCCGGGCTGCACGCGCTCGCCCAGGACGAAACTGTCGACTGCATAAGGCTGCGCCGCGCCCGCCGGAGCGCTGAGAAAAGTGACGGCCACCGCCGCCAAGGCGCCGGCGAGTGCGAGCCGCGATCGCTGATCCAGCATGTCTCGAGAGTCCCCCGTGGCACTTCGGCAAATGGCAGACGCCAACCGCGCGGCCCCCGGATGCCCGCCAGGCCGGATTTTGAAACGCGATGATTAACAGGGCACTAACCAACCGGGACCAGATAACGGCTCGCGCAGGTGCGAACACCAGCTTTCAGGCACTTGGATTGTCGCGTGCTTCTCAGCGGAGCGATCGCGGGCCGATTGAAATTGTTAGTCTTTTTGGCTTCGTTCCGCCAAAACCGCAATCTCTGATTGTAATCACTGCAATATTCAATTATATTAGCAGACCAAGCCCTCCCAAACAGCTCGCGCCGTCCGCACCGCGTGATCAGGCCAGTCCACCAATAGTCCTCTCTCATCAATAGTCGTGTCTCACCAATAGACCTGCCGGTGAGGATTTGACGCGGCCGTAGAAATACGACGGCTGCATCGTGAGTCTGTACCGAGTTCGGGCAGGACAATACAGACGTCGCCGATGACGAACGTACACAGGACGCCAGCATCCGCACGATGACTCGTAGTAGACATCGCCAGCATGCTTCCTCGCGACGCACGTCGGCTCTTCCGCACGCGCGAGACCGGCATCCAATCAAGGCCGGCGCGCGCGGCGCGCAAACGCTCCGCCTCTAGGTTGGACGGCCGGTGAGCAGTCCCATAACATACTACTCGCCCGACCTTCCTGATCCAGATTTGAATATCCGAACGAGTGGCGAAGTACGTCTATCCGGCTTCCTGCTCTGGCAGAGTGCCTACAGCAAATTCTATTTCACCGACGTATTCTGGCCGGCGTTCCGACGCATTGATTTTCTGCGCGCAATTCGAGCGTTCCAACAGGGGCAGCGACGACTTGGACGCTAGGTCACCTGAACCCTCGATCTGCAACGCAGCGCTCGCACATCGGCGTGCGAAGTCCAACAGAACCCGCTTCTCAGTCTCGGCCTGGGCTTTGCTGGAGTTCGAGCAAAGCCTCCTCGGCAAATTGCCAGAGCTGATTGGCCCTTGATGCCCCGCCATTATTCGTCATCGGATCCGCCAATCGCCCGCTTGGCCCGTTCGCGATATCGCAAGTCCTCACAGGCGTCACCGCTCACCTGCGTTGTCTTTGTACGGAGTACAGGTATGTTGGCTCGACGCGCAGTTTGTGTTGATTGATGCGTCGTCTAACAAACAAATGCATTGTGTCTTATAGCATCAAACTCACTGATTCTGATGTAAAATAACATACTTGATCACATAAAAGTACCAACTTAACACTATTTTAGGTTGCGCCGCATAAAGTCTGTATAGTGAAGGAAGAGCGACGGGCGCCCGCAGAATTCCGCGAGCCGAGCATGCCCATTCCTCCCGACCCAGGACGGGGAAATACAATGGGTACGGAACATTCGATTATTCGCGAGCTTGAAGACGCGATCCAAAGCGGCGCGAAAGATAAGCGTGTCGACACGTTAAGACGCGTCACAGATCTATTTCTTCACGATAGCGATCGCCTCAACGATCAACAAATCGCGGTGTTTGATGATGTCCTCGGGCATCTTATCCAAAGAATCGAGACGCAGGCGCGCGTCGAACTGAGCAAACGGCTCGCTGCCGTGGACAATGCGCCACTCGAGGTCACTCGACGCCTTGCAGGCGACGACGACATTAGCGTAGCTGGACCGATTTTGGAGCAGTCTAAGCGTCTCTCAGCCAACGATCTTGTCGAAATCGCCAGAACCAAAAGCCAAGCGCATTTGCATGCGATTTCAGGCCGTCCACAGCTCGCGGTATCCGTCACCGATGTGCTATTGGACCGCGGCGATCGGACCGTCCGCCATCGGCTCGCCGGAAATGCCGGCGCTCGCTTTTCCGATTCCGGATTTGCCACTCTGGTCAAGCATTCAGAGGCCGATGATGGCCTCGCGGGAAAAGTGGGCCTTCGGTTCGACATTCCGCTGCAACTATTCCGCCAGCTCCTGTCAAAAGCGACCGAGGCCGTGAAGTCGCTTCTGTTGGCAACCGCCGATCCAGGGCATCAGGCCGAGATCAAGCGCATCTTGGCGACCATCTCAGATGAGGCCGATGAGGAAGCAAACACCGCACTCGACTATGCGGGCGCGCAAAGCCTGACGTTAAAGATGCAAAAAAGCGGCGAACTGAACGAAGCTGCCCTTTTGCTATTCGCAAAGACGAAGCAATACCCGGAAATGATCGCTGCGCTCTCGCTGCTTTGTGCGGCGCCGATTGCAATGATCGAACGCCTGCTCCAAAGCGAAAATCCGGAAGTCTTTTTGATCCCCTGCAAGGTCGCTAACTTCACCTGGCCTACAGTGCGGGCCATTCTGCGAAATCGAAATGCTGGATGCGCAATTTCCGATCAGGACCTTGAAGGGGTCAAGACGGATTACCTCCGGCTGTCAAAGGTGACTGCAGAGCGGGTCCTCCGATTTTGGCATGTCCGGAAAAGCGCTTCGACCAACGCTGCAACCATGCCCTCGCGATAGCCCTAGCATTCGACCGCAACGTCCAATGCTCGGTGAGCACTGATATGGGCAGCGAAAACCGAAAGAACGCGCGCCGCTTTGTCCGCCAACCGG
The DNA here is from genome assembly GCA_963749815.1 of uncultured Alphaproteobacteria bacterium. Taxonomy (GTDB): domain Bacteria; phylum Pseudomonadota; class Alphaproteobacteria; order Rhizobiales; family Xanthobacteraceae; genus VAZQ01. Next base: position 601,289 of record CAVVON010000031.1, read on the forward strand.
CCGTGATGATCAATGGCGACGGTTCGGTATTGTGCTCCTGCGTCATGCTGAATGTCTCGGCAACTGGTGCACTCCTCAAGCTAAACCCGCAAACAGCTCTGCCACGTGAGTTTACGCTCGTCCTGTCGAGAGACGGCCAGCTACGCCGCAAATGTTCGGTCGCATGGCGTTCGGAGACTGACGTCGGCGTCCGGTTCCTGTTCGAAACATCCGACGCAACGAATCCGCGTCTAACGACCGCAGGGACGCCTCGGGGGAGGGGATCATGCTGAATTTACGGCGGCAACCGCGACTATTGACACTGAAGACTGGCAAGATCCAAGTCGGCAGATCAACGCCTCAAATCGACGTGCGCGATATTGAACATTCACGACGCAGGGGCCTGCATTCTCGTGCCGGATCCCACTAAGATCCCTGAGACATTTGAACTGGTGATCGATTACGATCGAAACGAATTTCACCTGCCGCGTGGTCTGGAAGGCAGGACATCGCCTTGGCGTGTCGTTTGAGCCAAGCACCATGATCGATACGACAGAGACGCGCAAATCCGACTGTCGGGAGGCATAGAATGGGCGCCTATTCGGCAATGCCTATCCTCGTCGTCGAGGACAATCGGACGATGGTCCGGATCATTCGGACACTCCTGAAACAGATTGGGTTCGGCAACGTCGATGATTCAGTCGACGGTTCGTCGGCCCTCATTCGAATGACGGAAAAGAAATACGAGCTCATCATCTCTGACTGGAACATGGATCCGTTGAGCGGCTACGAACTCCTCCAGCATGTTCGTGCTGATCCAAGATTTTCCCGCGTGCGATTTATCCTAACCACCGCAGAGTCAAAGCCAGAGCAGGTCCTCGCGGCAAAAAAAGCAGGAGCCAGCAGCTACATCATCAAGCCGTTCACGGCGGATGTGCTCAAGGAAAAAATTGACGCTGCATTTCTGTTGTAAGTCCCGATTGATCGTTGTCCTTCCATCGACGTAGAGACGGATACTCGCACAAGGCGGACCGCCCCATAGAATGCTCAAGCCCGGCGCACCCACATAACATATCAGCCAGGCCATTGGCCGTCTGCCATGAAGACCATTTATCCCCGGTCTTCCGGCGGTCACCGCATGCATAAGGCAAAGCGCGCGGCTGACAAAGCCACCTAATCTTCATCAGGCAATCCAGTGGAAGCACACAAGCACCAGACTTACCGGCATTTCTCAATCGGACTGGCCGGTTTCGCTTGTTTGCTGTTGGGTGGCTGTTTTGGTCCCAACCATCCAGATCGAGCGCGCTACGAATACCGCTACATCGACGGTGAGCTTCAAAGTCCGTACAGTTCGTTTCCGGCCGGTGCCGAGCGCGCCGATTGGACGTGCTATGACCAAAAGGTCCAACGGGCATTCAACTGCACGATGGTCCGAGGCGGCTGGCAAGAATTTAAGTACATCTATCGCGAACGTCGTTAGCGAGCCCGATCTTTCATTGTACCTTGCGAGACGAAGGCACAACCGCGACAATCGAATTGCGCTATTCAGCAGTGATACCGGTGGTCGCAATCAGATTGCGCTTATATTCCCTGTCATCGGCGATGAACTTGACGAAGGCTCCAGGTCTACTGGCCACTCCCGTGTAGGCCAGACCATCGATAAATCGGGCCTTGAATTCTTTTTCGGCAAACACCACGGCAATGTCTTGCTGAATTTTCTCGATGGTGGCTGACGGTGTGCCGGCCGGCGCGAACAGGCCGTACCAAGAGCGCGGGTCGAGGTTAGGGAACCCCGCCTCGGCCAGCGTCGGCACATCGGGATAAGCGCTTAGGCGCTCCTTGCGGCTGATCGCCAGCGGCTTCATTGTCTTGTTCTGGAGATGACCGGCGACGACCGAAATTCCGCCAAGCGTCATCTGCACCTCATTGGCGAGAACCGCGGTTAACGCCAATGCAATGCCGCGATAGGGGACTTGTTGAATCTGCGCACCGGATTCTTTGCGCAGCATTTCGAACAGCAGATGCGGCTGACTACCAATGCCATAGGATCCATAGTTCAACGCGTTTGGCTTCTGCTTAGCAAGCGAGACAAGTTCGTTCATCGTGTTCGCCGTTACGGACGGATGAACCAGAACAAGCTGATGCAGGTCGATGAGTTGCGTGATGGGTACCAGTTCCCCGCTCGGGTCATAGGGCATCTTCTTAAACAGGTAAGGGTTACTGGTGATCGAGGAGTCGCTGGTAAACAGCAAGGTGTGTCCATCCGGCGCAGCATGAGCAACGTCCGCGCCGCCCAGCATGGTGCTGGCACCCGGCTTGTTTTCAATAACGACAGGTTGGCCCCATATTTTACTCAAGCGTTCGGCCAACGGTCGAGCCAGTCCGTCAACGCCGCCCCCTGGAGGATAGGGCACGAGTACCTTTACGGTGCGGGACGGGAAAGTCTCCGCGACGGCGATACTTCCTAAGGTCATCAGCACCAGCGGCACACAAATCAGCCAGCGATGTCCCACCATCATTTCCCTCATGTTCAAGCTCATCACGACCCGAACAGCACCGTCACACCGCTCGCCTCTTCCGCCGGAATGAGCAGCCGATCGCCGACCTCAGATACCGTAAAGCCCTGGTCACGCAAATGGTCCATAAGGCCTGCTAGGCGCCTGGTACGGAACGCAATTGCGGCGATCCCCGGAATCGGCGGTAGCAGCGTGCCCGGCAGCGCCGTAGCAGCATCTTCGACATCAATGAGTGTCAAGGTCGTGCCAAGCGGCAGGCGAAAGCGTATCGCATCTGCCTCGCAGGATGGCGCCGCCCCGATGTACGCTTGATATCGCGTGCTGAAAGACGACGGGTCTTCGGTCACCAAGATGACTTCACTCAATTGGAAGCAACCGTTTGCATGACTGATGTAGCGCGGCTGGTAAATGTATTCCGGCGTGAGGTGACGGCTAGCCTGAATGTAACCCTCTGGTGAGTTCCTCGGGGCAAATTGCGTGCGCTCGAATTTCGCGGTGCGCACACCATCGGGCGTGTCGATTTCGCGCTGCAACGGAATAACCCCAGAGGTCTCGATGCCCTGGCTTCGCACGCGCCCATCGACGCGTTCGCAATCGTCGCAATCAAAGCAGATGATGTGCGCGCCTTGATGGTGTTGGAGGAAGTTCGCGATCCGAGCGGCTGGCTTGTTCGGATCTTCGCTGGCGAGGATTTCGAGGTAGGTATTCTCGAACATCACGCAGCGATTCCCGGAGCCGAGCGGTTGAACCGGATCGCCCGGCTTCCAGGCGGCAGAGTGTGGCGAGTACGGCGTGAGTTGGAAACCCATTGCCTCGTAGCGCCTGGCGGTCGCCGCAAGATCGCCTACCGCCATGCCTATGTGATTAATGTTGCTGATATCCAAATTGATCTCGACTTGTTGCCTCGTTGTGACGCGACGAACAAACGGATTACTCATCCGGTACCCGACGAAGAAATTCTAAGAACGCTACAGCCAACAGCACAATGCTCAAATACCCCATGACAACTCGGCGCATCTTGCTTTTCACCGCTACGGTCATCCGAAATGCCGGAGGTCGCGCACGAGACAAAGGCCTGGAAACAAGCGACGCATTGGTTCTCTAATTGCGAAGTTAAGCCCCATGCCGCACAGGAATTCTCGGCATGGCTTGGCCAACAGCAAACTGGCATTCGCGCATTTTGCACGTTCTGCTCGATTATCGGCCGTGGCCGGCGAGCGCTCGCAGATCGAGGTCACGTATGACTTCTGCGCTGCCGTGCAACTCTGTGCGCAAGCAGCCCGCCGCGCGGCAATTTGACTTCCGTTAAGATGAGCTGCCTCTTCGAGAACCTTAAGGTTTTGCCCCGCATCGTCGCTTTTGAGCGCGACCGCTTTTTCAAACCAATCTCTGGCAATTCCGATATCCCGCGACACACCAATTCCGTTGAAATAAAGTACTCCCAGATTGTTCATCGCTGCCGCAGTCCCAAGCTCCGCTGCGCGCTCAAATAAACTTTTGGCCAGCACGAAGTTCTTCGACCCGCCTGCGCCATCAAGATTTATTCGGCCAAGGTCGTTCAGTGCAGAAGGATAGTTGAGCGCCGCCGATCGCTCGTACCAAAGTCTTGCTTGGGCTAAGTCTTTCAACATTCCGTGGCCGTGCTCGAGCAGACCACCGAGGCCGTGCATAGCAACGCGGCCGTCAAGAGCCGCACCCTTGAGATACCACTCCCTGGCAAGTTCATAGTTCTTCCGCCCCGTTTTCCCAGTTTCGAAGAGTTTCCCGAGATTCCCCATCGCGTTGGCGTCGCCAGCAGTGGCGGCTTTTTCGTACCAGGCTCCTGCACTCGCGTAATCCCGCCGAACGCCTTGCCCCTGTTCGGTCAATTCCCCGAGGCTGTTCATCGCACTTGCCAAGCCGAGCGTGGCGGCCCTGCCGTACCAGGTGGCCGCAGCGGAAAAATCGCGCTTAACGCCAAGCCCCAGCCTGAACAAGTTGGCAAGGCTATCCATTGCGACCGGACTTCCGAGCCCTGCCGCTCGTTCGTACCATGACCTGGCCGCGGCTAGATCGATAGGGATATCGATCCCCCTTTCGCTCAGCTGCCCCAAATGGATCATTGCGCCCGGATGCCCAAGCTGCGCAGCCCTTTCGTACCACTCGAGCGCCGTAGCAAAATTCTTCGGTATTCCGCGGCCCTGCTCGAACATCGAGCCGAGATCGTTCATCGCATCGACATGGCCGCGATCGGCCGCTTCCAGATAAAGTGTTATGGCCTCGCGCGACTTGTTCTGGGCCGATAGCGCCCGCGCCAACTGGACCATGATGTTCGGGTTGGCGGGGTCGGCTTGAAGCGCCAGTCGACACGCCGTCTCCATTTGCGAAGGCGCGATCTCGCCAGCATTTAAGGCTGTCAAAGGCGGGCGGGGAGACCCGCCATCAGGCGAAGTGGCGCATTGCGGTTCAGCCGATTGAGGTTCAGCAAAGCTCGCTGAAAAGAGGGCACTGACCGCGACAAATGCGACAATAATCGTTCTCGGTACTAACATATCTATTGCCTCGAGAGAGGTCGAACGGAGGGGGCAACCTCGTTCCCGGTATTACCGCTGGAACCCGCCGTGATCAAATATTGCGGAATCACTTTCGCCCGGCCATGACCCACTCTGATCGATTGGCAACACGAGGCAAGCATCAAGAGGATTGCGCTTGCTAAGATCGCCCAGCAAGTGAGAAGGCCTTAGCCATCGGCTGGTTTCGCCGTTCAGGTCGGTTAAATTCGCACATTGTGCGATCAGCAAGGAAGCAGAAATCGATGGAAGGATTCGAACTAGGGCTCTATACGTTCGGCGACGTCAAGCCGGATGCACAGGCGGGCAAGGCAATCGGCTTCCAGCAACGGCTGGAGGAAATCCTTGCGGCAGCCAGGCTTGCGGATGCCGCGGGTCTCGATGTCTTTGCCGTCGGCGAACATCACCGACTGGATATGGCAATCTCCGCGCCGCCGGTCGTACTGTCAGCGATCGCAGCGGTCACGAAGCGCATCCGCCTGGCGAGCGCGGTTACCATCCTGAGCACAGCGGATCCCGTTGTGGTGTTCGAGGATTTTGCGACCGTCGATCTGATTTCTGGTGGACGCGCCGAGATCATTGCGGGTCGCGGAATTTTCACTGAATCGTTTCCGCTGTTCGGTTATGAACTCACCGACTCTGACAATTTGTTCGCAGAAAAGCTCACGTTGCTCATGCGTCTCAATGCCGTTGAGCGTGTCACCTGGCAGGGACGCTTCCGCCCTCCTCTGACCGACGCGCCGGTCTCGCCAAGGCCGGCGCAACACCGCCTTCCCATCTGGGTCGGCACCGGCGGCACCCAGAGCAGCATCGTGCGCGCGGGCACACTCGGTTTGCCGTTGGCGTTCGCGAACATCAGCATGCCACCAGCAAAGCTCGCGCCGCTCGCCGATGTCTACCGCCGCACTGGGATGCAAGCCGGGCACGCCCCTACAGCACTCAAGGTCAGTATCGCCACCCACATGCACATCAATCAAAACTCCCAAGACGCCCTGAACGCGTTCTATCCGCATTACGCCGGCTATTTCTCGACCCACACACCCTCGCAATATCGCGCGCGGGAGATCACGCGGGCAGAATATGAAGAACGCGCGGGTGAACGGCCCGATTTTCGTCGGCAGCCCTCAGCAAATTGTCGATAAGATCATGTATGAGCGCGAGTTATTTAGCCACCAGCGTTTTTTGGCGCAAATCGACATCGGTGGCCTGTCGTTTGCGGAAGTTGCCCGCATGATCGAGCTATTCGCCACGAAAGTCGCGCTGGTTATTCGCCGCGCGGTCGGCGGATGAACATTATATGGGATGCCCGAGTGCCGACTGTGGTCTGCTACGAGTTAGTGCAGCGACTTCGAAACCACGAAGACGGGCGCACAAAATGGCCAGTGCGTGCGCTGGCGCGCGTCCTTAATCGGGGTGAACCGGTTCAGGTAGGAGCCCTTGAGAATTAGGCCGTAGCGAAGCCAGATGTCGATGCGCTCACGGGGATCGAAAGGAACTGCTTTCCGACGGCATCGCGCACACTGATTGCCCATCCTGACCAAGTCCCCTCCTCGCCAATCTCCAGGTCAATTGCAATCAGTTCAGCCAGCCGCTTTGCGGCATCCAAGCTGGGAAGATCCCTACCCCTGTAGTCGTATTCGGCTCGGTCAAAGGCGACGCGGTCGAAGAAGTACTTCTGCATGTTCTCACCTGGGTGCATTGACGTGGGTTAATAGATGCTGGCGATCCCGTTTTGACAGAGGGACTTTGATGCCCACCTAAGCCGAACAATAAAGATTAACCGAACTTTTTGCCGTACCCTTGGCTGGTCAAAGTCACCCGCAGCCCGGGCCTCGTGCCCTCCGCACCTTTACTTGCCCGTTACTGGCGGATCGCACGGGCTTTTGGACTTGGCCTGGGCGTCAACGCCCAACTTGAATTCATTAATCTTTCGTCAACCGGAACTTTACCGCAAAGCGTCATACTGATGAGTGGGGTGGCCAAGAATGGCCAGCGGTGGGATGCAGGATGCAGGCGATATGCGACGGGATCGCTGTTAGCGCGACTGCTAGCAGGGCGGCGGTTTTTTTTGGCTGCCGTGTCCAGCTCGACCAAGGGACTCTTGGTCTGGGCCACCGCCGATGACCGTCCACTTTAAGGTCCTTAGAGACGTCGAGGCCGCCATTACCGCCGGTTCGCTCGACCACCGCAGCATGTTGCTGCGTCACGTTACGGATCTCTTTGTCATCGGGTCGGAGAGTTGCTCGGATGAGGAAATCGCGTTGTTCGACGACGTCTTTATCCGACTAGCCACCGAAATCGAAATATCCGCACGGGCACTTCTTGCGCTTCGCCTTTCGGCAATTCCACACGCGCCACCGAAAATCATCAGTACACTCGCGTCCGACGATGCCATCGAGGTCGCCGCGCCAATTCTTATGCACTCCCCGCAGCTCGACGACCCAACCCTGGTCGAGACTGCAAGGAACAAAGGCCAGGAACATCTGCTTGCGATTTCACAACGGCAACTGCTGAACGAACCGGTCACTGACGTGCTGGTCGAACGCGGCGATCAGCAGGTCGTATTGAGCACTGCTAAAAATCCAGGAGCCCGATTTTCTGACACCGGCTTCACGACACTTGTTCATCGATCGGACGGCGACGACGAACTTGCCGCATGTGTCGGTTCTCGCCCCGATATTCCCGCGCCAATGTTCATCAAGTTGCTTCAAAAGGCGTCGCAACACGTCCGAGCGAAGCTCGAAGCCGAGTATCCGCACGCAAGACCTGACGTTCAACGGGCGGTTGGCGAAATCACGGACGGCATCGAAGCCAGATTCCCCGACCGATTGGCGGACGGCGTCGAAGCGTCGGCTTCGATCGAAGCGCTACATCGATCGGGTCAACTCAACCACGACAAGATTTGATCACTGGCGGAGGGCGGCTCGATCGAGGACGTCACCGCCGCACTCGCCCTCGTGTGTCAACTGCCCATTCCCTTCGTCACGCACGCTATGTCACAGGAGCGCCCAGAAACCATTCTGATCATGGCTCGGGCGATAGGATTGCCTTGGGAGACGGCAAGAGCGGTTCTGCAACTGCGGGGCGCGACGGCCCGATCCCTGACGGCGACAGCGTTTACAGCCTCGCGCGATTTGAGCGCCTCAACCGCACTACCGCGCAGGAAATTGTCGTCTTCTATCAAAAGCGTGAGAACTCTGGGCGACGCTCATCTTGCTGACTGTCTCCGAAGAGCCCCTCAGCTTCCATGACCATCGCGTCAAGACTGCTACCGCCGTTGACGCGCTTTAAAATCTTTCAGTCCGGCGTCGATGGCATCAGGCTGGGCCAGCGCCGAATTTCACAAGCCATCAATCGCCCTCTGTGACCGGATGGCGCCCGCCAGAAGCAGGCGATATTGCATG